>NZ_JAMKMS010000024.1 GCF_023634655.1 Vibrio methylphosphonaticus
ACAATCTACTTTCCTTTGCTTCTCACGTACCTCACATAGCCGTCACCCTCACGAAAGTGAGGATCTCCGACCGCGTGTAGATAACTGAAAATCATCGACTAAGTCACGTAACTCGGCTTTGCAGCGCGCTGAATGAGATTTCCTTTTCCAAGGGAATGACGGTAATTTTTGGGATGGCCTGCAACACGAAATGGGACATAAACGAGTTAGTTTCCATTACCTCCTTAATATGGCGTTTTCGTCATATCAACCATCCTTTCAAAACACAGACATCTTATTCAGTGATACACAAAAAAATACCCAGTCAATTGACTGGGTATTTAAACTAAATTTGCTGATAGGAGACGTTAGATTGCCCAACCACCTGCATAGAAAACAACTAACACTAGGGTAATAAGCACAATACCCAGATTCAGTTTCTTCCATTCACCAGAGAAAAGACGGCCAACAACAAGGCACAAGAAACCTAGCATGATGCCTGTTACGATGTTACCGGTTAGAACAATGAATACCGCACAAACCAAACCCGATAATGCATCAACTGAATCATCAAAATTCAGTTTACGTACGTTACCTAGCATCAGTAAACCCACGTACATTAACGCTGGTGCTGTTGCGTATGCAGGCACTAAATAACTAATCGGCGCTAAAAATAATAGAAACAGGAACAGCACACCCACCACTACAGCGGTAAGACCCGTTTTACCACCAGCCGCAGTACCCGCTGCTGATTCAATATAAACGGCCGCCGGCGCACCACCCACCGCACCAGAAACAATACTCGACACAGAATCTGAGGTTAGCGCTTTACCGCCATCAATAATATTGCCGTCTTTATCAAGCAGATTGGCTTGACCCGCCACCGCTCGAATAGTACCAGTGGCATCAAAAATAGCGGTCATGACCAAGGCCAATACACTCGGTAAAACGATTGGATTGAGCGCCCCCATGATGTCCATCGTCCCCATCAGAGAGCCCTCACCACCAATGCTAGGTAACGCGAAAAATCCCTGATATTGCACAGCAGGATCAAAAATCAGACCGAACACAGAAATCGCAACTATAACAAAGAGAATGCCACCAGGAACCTGACGCTTTTCAAGTCCAAAAATAGCGGCAAGACCCAGCATAGACATGATCACAGGAAACGATGTGAACTCACCTAACGTGACTGGTAATCCTTCTACCGGGTTTTTGATGACAAGACCTACACCGCTCGCGGCGATCAATAAAAGAAATAAACCAATACCAATACCCGTACCGTGAGCAATGCCTTCAGGAAGGTTAGTTAGAATCCATTGGCGCACGCCCGTCACGGTAATGGCGGTAAAAATAACCCCCATTAAAAATACGGCACCTAAAGCAACCGGTATTGAAACGCCCTGCCCCAACACCAAGCTAAACGCGGTAAACGCCGTTAACGAGATAGCACAACCAATGGCCATTGGTAAGTTCGCCCAAAACCCCATCAACATTGAACCAAAAGCAGCCACTAAACACGTGGCGATAAACACAGAGCCTTGGTCAAAACCCGCAACACCAAGCATGCTAGGGACAACGATAACCGAATATACCATTGCCAAAAATGTCGTTAGACCTGCAACAACCTCTTGACGAACGTTACTTCCGCGTTGTGAAATCAAAAAGAAGTTATTGAGCCAACTACCCGGTGCAGTTGCTGTATTCTCGGTCATGCCTATTCCTCGTTTCTATTGGGTCCCAGCCATTCAATAAAGACCCAACAAAATATTAGTTAAAATTTAAGTGGCGAGAAAATACACGTAAACGTTTGCTTGCGCAATAGGTAGAATCGAAGGTTTCATCTTTGATAGGAAAAAGCAGGATAGTATTACCCATATATGCCAAGGATTGTTTGCTAAGAGCGAGTCTATTAACACTTTCTTTCGAAGGAAATGTTGAGCTGTGATTGACATAACGCTCAAGCCTACACGGCTAAATATGAACACCAACGAGAAGGTACACGCAGCGTCAAGCTGGCAGTACAAACCGTTGGTAATCGACGTCATTGATGCAATGGGCTCACCACACATTGCATTAGCTGATTTTCTAACGCTGTATCCACCTCGCTAGAAATCACCTCAATCCGGCTCTCAACAGTCTCGTTTAATTCCATTTCGGTGAGTCCGTCTTCGGTCATGTTGTAGCCAAATATGCCATCTTCTGTAATGAATACCGCTTTCATTCTTTCGACATCAAGCCCGACCAGAAGGTTAATTAATCGCTGACGGTCAAAGTGTTTATTGGGTGAAAATCGCCAGCCAACACTTTCAAACCCCTCCCCTTGATTGGTTGCTTTGATAATACCACTTTCAGGCATCGGTAATTCAGAGGCGAGTGGCTTACTGTGCCCATGGTGGTGATTATGTGGTGGATGCTCATGGATACTAGTATCACCCTCAAAATCTGAGAATGGAATCGCACCATGTTGTGCAAACATCACCTTAGTCATCGGGCGACCAACGGCTGCAACGTACGCTTGCAGTTTTTCCGCATCGCCTTGTTGATAGAGATCGGTTTTGTTACCCACGACGGTATCGGCAATTGCAATCTGCTGATTGAACGTTTCATTACTGGTATAGCGGCTATCGGATAACTTACGCGCATCCACTAAAGTAATGTTCTTTTGTAATGATAAGATCTGCCGATAGTGGTCTGTTGATAGCACTTGCAACACTTCTTTAGGGTGGCCAAGTCCCGTTGGCTCTATCAATAAACGGTCTGGTCGAGCTTCTGACAATAATTGATTAAGCGCAATTTGCATCGGCAAGCCCGCCGCGCAGCACATACACCCTCCGGGAACTTCACGAATGAAAACGCGCTGCTCTGGGTTTTTCTGTCCCTGCAGTAAACTGCCATCAACCCCTATTTCGCCGAACTCATTAACCAGTATTGCCCAACGTTCGTGCTCAGGCTTGTGTTCCATTAATTTAACGATGGCCGATGTTTTTCCAACGCCAAGAAAGCCAGTAATGATATTTGTCGGCACCGCTAAAATCGGCGTTTTATCAGAGCTCATTGGCGATTCTCCTGTAACCTTTAACGAGAGTATGGTTAGCGGAAACGACAGATTCAGAAAAGGCGGAGTACTCCGGTGGGACTTTAGAGATACTGTTTAAATCAAAGCCCGCGCCAATATTTGTCATCGGTGGGACATGAAAATGCTCTGGTAGGTCTAGCCCATCCACCACACAGTTATGGCGGATCACGCAACCACTACCAATGACCGCATTAAACACCACAGAATTAAAACCAATAAACACATCATCACGAACTTCACAGGGGCCATGAATAATAGAACGATGCGCAATGGATGAGCGTTCGCCGATGGTGACCGCCGCCCCCGATTTTGAGTGAATCACCACACCATCTTGAATATTGGTATCTCGTTTTATTACAATCGCGTCCATCTCCCCCTGCTCGTTAACCTCATCTGCACGAATAACGGCATAAGGTCCAATGAAAACGTTCGCTTCAATGATCACTTTTCCGCAAATAATCGCGGTCGGATCGATAAATGCGGATTCTGACACCTCGGGTAAGTGTCCGGTTGGGTTTCTTCTTATCATAGTAATTTTGTCGTTGTTAGGGGATAAATGAAAAGCATACTGCCAACTGACGAGCATTGGATAGTAAAGGACCTATTAACACTCATTATTTAGAGCGCTCATTGTTTCGCACAGTCATCACACAAACAGTTAATCTCAATTTGCGGACTGACAACGGTAAACCCTTCTTGCCTTGCTTGAGATTGAAGGCCATTTATTGTCGCAGAATCAATTGTTTGCTCGCTAATTTTCTCGCATTTTGAGCAAATTAAAAACTGCGCAATACCATGCTCGTGATCGCAAAGGATGTGGGAGCAAACAATATATTTATTGGACACTTTTAGTTTATGAGCTAATTGTTCACTCTCTAAAAAATCCAAAATTCGATAAACCGACATCGCTTGAATGTTTTCAGCCAAATGCTCCTTACAATAATCCACCAATTCGTAAGCAGACAGGGCTTTATTAGCGTGAACCAAAGCTTGCAGCACGAGTTTTCGTTTAGACGTTAACTGTTTTCCTCTCGCCTTACAGGTTCGCTCTACATGTTCAATGATGCCGTCAATATCTCTCATTTTCGCTACCTCAAGTCTAACGTTAGTAGCAATCGACGTTGTTCTGGTGTTGCTTCTGGCGATCGATGTACCAGCCCAGAGTCTTCATTGCCTTCCCAACCGCTTCCTTTCAATAAGGCAACATCGCCGCGTTCTATCTGATTGATAACATTTGAACCTTGATACAAACCTGATTGGTGATCTGGCAAACCAGCACCGCCCGCCCCTAATTTACGACGATCAACCTCTTCGTTGCGCAGCCACTGGGTTGCCGCGCCTGCATAAGTTGTGACTAAGCGGCATGGCAAATGATCAACGTGAAACTTAGGGCACATTGGGCTATCGAGTGTGGTTAGTCGCAGCCCCGCTTCGTTAACGTCGAAAAGACAACAAAACATATCAACAATTAACGCAATATCCTGACTCAGTTCTTCCGCGCATGCATGATCCGCCAATTTGTTTCGAAGCAACGTAGCAGTATTGTCTGGCGTCACCGTTTGTACCACAGATAACGCGGCGCCTTGCTTGAGCATTTCATCAATCGACTGAATTAACGTTGCGGGTAGAGAACGCTGCCAAACCGCGAGGTTATGGTCTTGTTTATAAATATCAGAAAGAACAGTTGGCTGCGGCGCTTTCGCTAGTGAAGACGTTACAGCAACGACATTCACTGCCTCTAAAGTACTAACGGTGTTTAGACTCATGGTGCTTATACTCATACTTCTGCCTCCCAGCTAGGAAACGGATCCGATAGCGTCAACCAATAATCTTCTCCGGCCGACAATTCTTGTTCATTTAACAAACACTCATCGAGCGCTTGAATCATTGCGGCTTGATCAAGACCCTGACCAATAAACACTAATTCCTGTCGCATATCACCAAAGGGTTCTACCCAACTTTGTTGAATGTCTTCAAGTATCTCAGGATCCATCGGCCATTGATTTTTAGGCGTCGCTTTCCAAAACAACCCTGCAAAACCGTGGTTACCAATGCCTCCTGCTTGGCTCCATTGCCCCGCAAACTCTGGACGAGAAGCTAACCAAAAGTAACCTTTAGATCGAATGAGCTTGCCAAATCGTTCTGTATCATGAAGAAAATCATGGAATTTTTCTGGATGAAATGGACGGCGAGCTCGATAGCTAAAACTACCAATACCGTACTCTTCCGTTTCAGGTATATGTTCACCTCTTAGCTCTTTTAGCCAACCAGGTGCAGATTGTGCCTGCTCAAAATCAAACCGACCGGTATTCAACACCTCGCCTATATCGACCTTGCCATTGCAAATTGGAATGATACGAGCTCTAGTGTTTAACATGGTTAGGATTGCAGTGAGTCTTGAGACATCGTCTTCAGAAACAAGATCGGCTTTACTAATTAGCAATACATCAGCAAATTCGACCTGTTCAATAAGTAGATCGGTGACACTGCGTTCATCGTCTTCACCAAGGTGCTGCTCTGTTTCTTGTAGATCCTGTGCAGCTTCATAGTCATGTAAGAAGTTAACCGCATCGACCACCGTGACCATAGTGTCTAATGTCGCGATATCAGAAAGAGACTCACCGTCGCCATCTGTAAAGGTAAATGTTTCGGCCACAGGAAGCGGCTCTGCAATCCCTGTAGATTCAATAACGAGATTATCGAACCGTCCCTCTTTCGCAAGGCGACTCACCTCGAGCAACAAATCTTCGCGCAAAGTACAACAGATGCATCCGTTACTCATCTCCACCAATTTCTCTTGTTGGTAGTCCAGTGAAACTTCATTCTTAACCGTTGCGGAGTCGATATTGATTTCACTCATATCATTAACAATCACAGCGACTCGCTTGCCTTGACGATTATTAAGGATATGACTAAGAACCGTTGTTTTACCGGCTCCAAGAAAGCCAGACAATACGGTGACAGAGATTTTTTTCTGATTCATATTTCTCTCATAATCCAACGGGTGCCAAACGTCCAAGCGCACCAACGCTAACTAAATATTATAGTTATGTTATAACATAACAGTTGGTTTGCCAATTGTGATTTTTAGAAGGTGTCTGGGTGAGTTTGATAAGTTGAATGCTCATTCAAAACAAAAACTGGTGGGGTAAAGCGAAGAGAATTAGCAGGCAGAATTAATCTCAACAATAAAAAAGGGACTCAATCGAGTCCCTTAACGTCTTTAATATCATGCGATAAGTCTTTAATATCACGTGATAAGTCACTAATATCACGCGATAAGCCGCTATTTACCGCCAATACTCAAGCGAGCAAAACGGATATCAGGCGCAAAGAAGGTACGGCTATCGTTGATAAGCTGAATCTCCCCTACCGCTTCGACTTCTTGCAACATCTTGTAGAAGTTACCCGCAACCGTAATACCACGTACTGGCTGAATGCGTTGCCCATCTCGGCATAAGAAACCACTTGCGCCAAATGAGAAATCACCACTGACCGCATCGGCTCCTGAATGTACACCTTGCAACTCAACAAGCTCCAAATATTCGCCTGCTTTCACCTCTGATGCACTGCTACTGCCTGATGCAATAAGCTTATGATTGGCGGACACATCTAAGCTCGACTTCGCCCCACGCGACGCACTTGCGGTTGACGCCGCACCTAGGTAACTCGCCGTTTGGCTATTATGCAGTAACGTATTGAGCCTACCATCGGCGATAAGGACGTTATCTTGAGTGGCAAACCCTTCACTATCAAACGCGGCAATGGCCATACCATTTGCCATATACGCAGCATCGGTGAACGTAATCAACTCGCTCGCCACATGCTGCCCAAGCTTATCGGCGAGTGGTGTAATCCCTTTCACCGCGCTGACACCGGAAAACGCACTGCCAAAAGCACTAAATAGACTGCTTAACGCATTAACGTTGAAAATTGCAGAGTAATTGCCCGTAGCAACAGGAGCGCCTTCAAGTAAATCCCGAGCAAGGTTATAGCCCTCGTCAATGCAGAATGCAGCGTCTAAGTCTTCAAAACGACGACCTACCGACACCTTACCTGCCATGGACTGTTTACCCTCTTTTTCAAAGAGCGTATAGGCATAGCAACTAAATGACCGTTCGAAGTGCTGACACATTGTTCCTTGAGTGTTGGCAATGATTAGCTGGGCTTCTCCGTCACTGTAGCCGTTGTAAGGTGAGCTGGTTGCATAAGGAAGTGCGACAACCCCTTGCTCCAGTGCTAACGACAAAGCGATTTTTTCATCCACTGACGCAGTATCCAGTTGAGCAATTTCTGCGATATCCGTTGTAATGGTGCTATTAACGCAGCGAATACTTTGATGCTCATCTTGCTTAGAGAAACGCGCACTTTGTAAGGCGTTCGTTAGCATTAGATCTAGGCTTGGCTGCTCTAGAGACTCAGAATAACTGGTTGCTACACGAGCATCTTTTACCACTCGAACCCCCAGCACTTGGCTAGAGCTCACTTTATACTCATCTAACTGACCTTGGTTTGCTTTAAGAGAAAAGCTACTATTGCGATTAACAATCACATCGGCTTCTGCGCCTTGACGTTTCGCTTCAGATAGAACGTAATCAATTGAATTGACGATTTTTTGTTGTTGGCTCATCCGTTCTTGACTCATTAGTTCTTGACTCATTAGTTGCCACCTCCTACCAAGATATTATCGACTTTCAGCGAAGGCTGACCTACCGTCGTCGGTACCGCACCACTCACAGAACCACACATACCTGGCGCAAGGGCCATGTCTGTGCCGACCATGCTAATTTCTTGCAGTACTTTGGGTCCGGTGCTAATCAGTGTTGCCGTTTTTAGTGGCTTGGTAATTTTGCCATTTTCGATCAAATACGCTTCGCGAACAGCAAAGTTAAATTCCCCTGTGCCCGGTTGAACGGAGCCGCCACCCATCTTTTTGGCATAAATACCGCGCTCTATACCGGCCAGCATATCGTCTAATGAATGTTTGCCTTCTTCAATGAAGGTATTGCGCATCCGTGATGTGGGTGCGAACTTGTAATTTTGTCGGCGTCCAGAGCCTGTAGGCTCGTAGCCCGTCTTCATCCCACCCATTCTATCGACCATAAAACTGCTGAGCTGACCGTCTTTAATGAGTTGGGTACGCTGCGTTGGCATGCCTTCATCGTCAATGTGAATGGAACCCCATTCGTTGGTCATCGTGCCATCATCAACGGCATTAACCGCGGTGTTAGCGATCATTTCACCCATCTTGTCATGGAATACTGAGGCCTTTTTCGCAACTGACGTGGTTTCAAGCAAATGCCCACACGCCTCATGGAAAATAACACCGCCAAATCCATTGCCAATGACCACTGGCATTTCTCCAGATGGACACGCATCAGCCCCTAATTTAACCAACGCTTGCTGAGCGATCGTTTTACCTAACTCATTCGCATCCAATTGCTCGCTATACTCCCAACCAGCTAACGCGCCAGGGCCTTCCATACCAGAAGATTGCTCGCTGCCCTTCTGTGCAACGGTATTACCTGCAATTCGAATGTAATGACGAGTATCATCGACATGCAGGCCGTCAGAGTTAAAGATAGACACCTGTTGCTCACGCTGTAGCACGCTGCCAATAAATTGGCTGATGTATTCACTTTCGGAGCGAGCTGCTTGGTCTATGTTAAGAAGGAACTCAATTTTTGAGTCTAGATTCGCGTCTTTCCCTAAAGGTAGACGGCAACGATGTTGAAGTGGATAGCGGTTTAGGTTCAAGGTACCCGCAGAGGCGATTTGATCGCGTTTATCTTTTGCAGCCAGCAGCGACGTAACGCGTTTTAATTCCGCTTCATCCGTACTGTTCGTGTAACCATATAGCACTTTGTGACCGAAAAAAAGACGGATACCAATACCAAAATCGATACCTGAATTGACTTTGTCCACTTCGCTTGACGAAATTTGGACCGTGTTAGTTTGATGGTGTTCAACGAATAACTCGGCGAAGTCAGCCCCCAAAAAAAGTGCATGATCGATCACCGCTTTCGCTGTTGCAGAATTAAGCATTAACTCTCCTTGCTCGTTGAGCGTCTGAACTCACTTCAATACTAATTGATACCGCCTAGAGATGACTGGCTTCAATTACGTTAAGTGTAAACCTATAAGAATTAAGCAAACCTTACCATTTTTATGTCGCGAGCACCCTCTTCAATTTTTAACGCAACACGATTCCCCCACGCAGCCGTATAGGGGAAAACATAGCAAACGCAGGACGTTGCAAATAAAATGTGACATCTACGCCCTTTGTCCCACACAAAACAAATCTCATCCACCAATCAGACTCATGGCAGGGAGACTCATCTATATTTGAACTTATATTATACTTTGTGAATGCACACGGCCCACTAATGAATGGTAGGGACGGATTAGCGAAACGGCTCAAATAAGCTAGCGGCTAGCAAAATATCGTCAGAAATACGTTTCAAATCGGATCCATGCTGACAAACCGGATCCGCCTTTTAAGTCTCATAATCACACCAAGGAGTTTGCATGCCAAACCATTACATGTTCAATAACTACGTTGATGTACTCAAAAATAACTATATGAATTTCAAAGGAAGGTCGACCCGAAAACAGTATTGGAGTTATATCTTAGTTAGCTTCGTTGTCGCTTTGGTTTTGAACATCATTGACCGAATAATAGGGAGTGGAAGTGATCAATTTGGTCTTTTCGGGACATTTTATTCATTAGCTGTGCTGCTTCCAACGCTAGCTGCTGGTTGCAGAAGACTCCATGATACCGGACGAAGTGGATACTGGTTGTTTCTTTACCTCATTCCGTTGATCGGAGCTTTGGTGTTGTTAGTTTTTTTCATTTTCCAAAGTGATCACGATAATGAATACGGACTAGCGCCTCGTTCAGTATGAGTGCACATAACGAAAAAGAGACGCTCATAGCGTCCCTTTTAATCTTCTAGCTCGCTAACTAACTGGCTAACTAACTGGCCAGCTACTAACGACTAAGCACCTATCACGCCACCATCTTTACGCGTAATCATCATGACTGAGGAGCGTGGCACGGTGTTACCTCCATCAGGAAAATGTGAAGGAGCTAAATCTTCGCCCGGATGTTGAACACCCACAAACATGGTTTTATGATCTGGTGAAAAAGTCAGACCAGTAATTTCACAGGCGATTGGACCGGTCAAAAATCGGCGAATCTCACCCGTTTGCGGATCACTACACAGCATCTGATTATTTCCCATACCAGCAAAGTCACCTTTGTTGGAGTATTTGCCATCCGTCTGAATCCACAAACGTCCTGCCATATCGAAGCCAATACCATCTGGGCTATTAAACATATTGTCTTTGTTTATGTTGTCGCTACCTGCCATTAGACCCGATTGATGCACTTCCGGATTGCCTGCCAAGACATAAATATCCCACTCAAAACCTTCTGATGCATGGTCGCCGTTCATTGGGTTCCAACGCACAATGTGCCCATATGGGTTTTTCTCTCGTGGGTTCACCACATTAATTGGTTGCGACGCATCAACGCCACGGTTCTTGTTGTTGGTCAACGTGCAGAAGACCGACTTATTAATTGGATGAACCGCGACCCACTCTGGGCGATCCATCGTTGTTGCGCCTACTTGCGTCGCCGCCATGCGCGCAAAGATCATGACTGATGCGGCATCAGGAAATCCATTCTCTGGCGTAAGTCCGTTTTTGCCCCAAGTGAGCTCTAACCACTGCCCTTTTCCATTGAGTTCGCCTTCTGTGCCTTCAAATTTAGCCACGTATAATGTCCCGTCTTCGAGTAGGTCTCGGTTGGAATCTGAGCCCGGCACATACTTATTCTTTGAAACAAACTTATAAAGGTGTTCGCCACGCTCATCGTCACCAAGATAAACCACAGCGTGTCCATCATCATTAATCGTAAGCGCGGCATTTTCGTGCTTAAAACGCCCAAGCGCACTGCGCTTCTTAGGGGTTGAATTAGGATTCATAGGATCAATTTCAACCACCCAACCGTGGCGATGCGGTTCATTGGGCTCTTGTGCCATATCAAAGCGGGTATCGTACTTGTACCAATCGTAGCCTCGGTCTTTCTTGCCTAGACCATAACGCTGATTACTTTCTGACAACGGATTATCGGATGTATCTGCAAAATAACCGTTAAAATTCTCTTCACACGTTAGGTACGTGCCCCACGGTGTTTGCCCGTTCGCACAGTTGTTAAAAGTACCCAGTATGACCTTGCCAGACTTATCTGCGTTGGTTTTTAATAGATCGTGTCCTGCAGCGACTCCAGTCATCTCCATTTCAGTCAACGCTGTGACTCGTCGATTTAAACGCCCTTCAATATTGACTTGCCACTGACCATTATTCTTCTTCAGTTCAACCACTGAAACACCGTGAGCGGCTTGCCCCTTGCGTACGTCGTCTGCAGAAATGTTCTTACCTTGATGCTGATACAAGTACTCATTATTGGTGTACTCGTTGTTCACCGCAAGAACCGCGCGATCATCTGAAATCAGAAAGAAAGTCATGCCGTCGTTGTTGTCACCAAACTGCATTTCTTGCGCTTTGGCGTCATTCGACTGACTAAAGGCTGGCGCCCCCTTCTTAATCGCGTCACCCCATGAGATTAATACATCGGCTTGATAGCCCTCAGGCACCTCTATTGTATCGGCAGTAGAAATGGCGATCGCGTCAAAACCCAATAACGCTGACTGACTTGGTTTGGTGCTCGCGATAGCTTGGCTAACGGGACTTGCTGCAAAAAAACCAACCGTGCCAGCCGCACCCGTTGCCTTTAAAAAACGTCGACGAGACATTGCTGCATCAACAAATTTATTGAATTCAGGTTCACAATCTAACGGACGCTGGTCATGGTTTTGGTCAAATAGCTTCACAGTGACTTCCTTTCTATTGAAGAAAAGGCCATTCAAATGGCCATTATTTATATTCTGGTCGCTATCATGCCCTGCATTTATGACAGGTCAGTTACAAATAATTAACATTTGTATTAATTGAAAATCCACAACACTGTGAGTGTCCCGCCTCGGTATGACTCTAGTCATCAATGCATTATTCTTTCGTTGAATTCGGCTCGACAATCGATTCGCTCAATAGCCCAGCATAGATACCATTTAGGGCAACGAGTTGTTGATGATTCCCTTGCTCAACCACCCGCCCCTGATCTAACACCAAAATCTTATCCGAATGCCTAACCGTACTTAAGCGATGAGCAATAGCGATAACCGTTTTTTCTTTGAATAAACGTGTCATTGCCTTTTGGATAAGATCTTCAGTAATGGAATCAACCGAACTCGTTGCTTCATCAAGCATCATCACTTGCCCACCTTGGGCAATCGCCCGGGCAAACGAGATTAATTGCGTTTGGCCCACTGACAGGTTTGAGCCATTTTTATCAAGCAAAAAATCGTAACTCTTGGGTAACTGTGCAATGAATTTGTCCGCGTACACATATTGCGCTGCCTGCTCTACTTGCTCGCGTGATATACCCGTTTTCCCTAAGGCAATATTGAAATGCACGCTTTCGGCAAACAGATGAACATCTTGCATCATCATCGAAAAAAGATGCGCAGTATCGTCACTAGAAAGCATCGACAGCTCAATCCCATTTAACAAGATACTGCCTTCATAATCTTGGTACGTTTTAGATATCAAACGCATGATGGTTGATTTACCTGACCCCGTTGAACCGACTAAGGCGATCTGGTGCCCTTTTTGTAAAACAAACGATACATTTTTCAGTACGTATGGAGAATCAGGCTTATACCGAAAACTCACATTGTTAAATTCTAAACTCTCAAAGTTTCTCAGCGATTCTTCTACCTGATGACTAGCAAGAAGATCTCGCCCCTCTTCTTCGGTTGGCTCAGTGAAAAGTTCTTCAATATGATCAAACGCGGCAAACGAGCTTTGGATGGACGCGATTTGCGACGTGAAATCACGAATAGGCACAAAGACCTTCTCTAGAGTATTAATGAACGCAATCAACACACCCAGCGTTAACGCTCCTTGTAACACTTGTTCAGAACCATACCAAATCATCAAAGCAATGGTGACCGAGGTGATACCTGAAATAAACGAAAACAAAATTGCATCGTATTTATTGATTTTCTTTTGAGCGACTAAGAATTCATCGATGTGCCCGTGGTATTTATTTTCAACGTACTTTTCTGCTCGATACATCTGAACGGTATCCATACCAAACAGTACTTCTTGCAAGAAACCAATCCCCCTCGCTAACGCTGAGCGGGTAATTTTATGCATTGCCCGCAATTTGTTCCTAACTCGCACCGTCAAATACATCACAGGGGGCATCACGACTAATACAATCAGGGTCAATTTCCAATCAATGAACAGCATCATTATGAGCAAAGCGATGGTGTTAATTGAGTCCTTAACCAATCCAACAACAGACTGAACAAACGTCTCGCCTATCGTTTCTAAATCACTAGTAAGGCGAGAAAGCGTGACTCCTGCGGGCACAGTGTCAAAATAACTGCGTGGTAATTTTAGAACCCGTGCAAACAACACCGACCGCATGTCTGTAATAGTATGTTGCCCGGTCTTACGCAAATTATAAGAATAAGTGGTATCCACGACATAGCTGGCAATGAGCACCAACACTAGGTAAACCACGTACTGCAATAATCCACTTAAGTCATTCTTACTAAATTGAACATCAATAATTTGAATGATGAGCCACGGAAACAACAGACTCGTCATGACCGAAAGTGGCAACATAGCAATGCCAATGAACGCGGATTTTTTATAGGTTTTAGCAAACTTAAAAAAGTGTTTAAGATACTTTACGTCAACGCCTTTTAGCATGCGGTGACCTCCGTTTCATTCTGTTGCAATTGCCATGTCTCGTAGTAATACGGGCAAGTTTTTAACAAGGTTTGATGATCACCTTTGGCAATAATTTTTCCCTCGTTGAGAACGATGATTTCATCCATATATTCCAACGCGTTTACACGATGAGAAACCACTAAAACAGACTGATGTTTTAATCTCTGAAAAAGTGCATCCAATATTTTGCGCTCGGTATCGTAATCGACAGCGGAAAGGACGTTATCCATAATAATGAGATCAGCAGGTTCTAACAGCGCGCGAGCAATACTCAACCGTTGTTTCTGACCACCGGACAACATCACGCCTTTCTCACCGACTAGGGTTTGATCGCCGTTTTCAAATCGCGCGACATCTGAGGCCAGTTGGCTTAAAGCAAGCACTTCATCAACCTGCTCTTTGGCTACGTCGCTATGTGGACTGCCAAATCGAATGTTCTCCTCAACTGTCGCTGAAAATAAATACGGGTCCTGAGTGACCGTTTTGATATAGCGTCGCAGATCATGTCGAGAAAAGCTGGCGATGTCTTTATCACCAAGAAACACACTATTACTGGGGATATCAAGATGATGATTAAGACAATTAACCAATGTTGTTTTGCCAGCACCAATCCCCCCCAACACACCGACTTTTTTACCGGCAGGAATATCAAAGCTGATGTCATCGAGAATGAGACGGCTCTCTTTTTGATATTGGAAGCTAAGGTTACGAACAGAGAACGTCTGCCCCTTCAATTGCTCAACGCCATCAAGCGAAAGCACCGTTTTATCGGTGTCAGGAATATCGGCATTCAGAATAGTTTGAGCGCTTTGAATGCCCACTACACCACGTTGATAAATCGTCGCGATGCGCCCTAACTGCATTAAAGGCATCGCCAATAATACGGAATAGGTCAAAAATGCCGTAATCTCACCCAGAGTCAGTTCCTGATTCATCAACATATAACCACCAAGACCCAGAATGAGAATTTTCATCACGTCATTGGCGTAATCTAGAACTGGCATGAGAAAAACCTGAATACGCGTAATTCGCATGCGACAGCGCAACAGTTGTTGGTTAAGTTTTTCCGTTTCTGCCGTCACCCAAGAAGACATTCGCTGGCTTTTGATCAAATCAATGCCTGAAAGGTAGCTCATGAGTTGCGCCGAAAGATTTTGTAGGCGATGCATATGCTCGGTATGCAGTGCTTTCATGCGAGTAAACCCAACACGAAAAATGACAAATGCAATCGAGATGGGGATAACCGAATAGAGGGTTAATTCTGGTGAAATTCGCCACATATACAAAGGGGTCAGTGACAACGCGAACATGGTATTGAAGAACTGGAGAAAGCCAATACCAAATAGCAGTCGAATGCCCATGACATCGTTATTCATAATCGATATCAACCTTCCAGAGGCGAACTTTTCATGATAACTGTGCGGCAATCGATTCAATTTTTCTAACAGGGTATTTTTTAACGCCGCTTCGGTGATACGTCCGGGATTCAGCGCATACATTCGCGACAGAATACGCACCACCACCATGGCAACAGACATACCGACAACAATGCCGACATAGCTTTGTAGCTGCTGATGACCCACATTGGAGGCATCATCAATCAGATCGATAGCCAACTGAATATAACGTGGGATTTCGACTTGAAGCCAATTGACGAGAAAAATAAAAATAATCGCGAGTAGGTACGATTTTCGATTCATATGCACATAGTGCGCGATAAACTGTCTTGTAGTCATGAGAGCTTTATTTGGGAGAAAGTGTCACAGAGAACGATTGAATGCCAAGATAGAGAACAGATTCACGATAGCAAAACAATCGCTTAAGAATAACCTAGATTATCATCAATTTTGATAGAAATAGCGAACCCTATCGAAAGGTTTTATTAATCGAGCACAAAGAGATTGCCAAGTTCTAGATTCAAATTCAGCCCTCAACCATCATAGCCTACCCATTGTAAAAGCTGCTTGGTCGCTTTCGAAAGAATTTGATTTTGCCGTACAATATATCCCAGATTCGTTGTTGGAAACTCCGGTAATGGAGTAATGGTTGTCGTCACGTGACGCTTTGTAGACAACGCAAATTCAGGCACTATCGCAACCCCAAAGCCTGCTTCAGCCCAATCAATTTGTGCGTCAACACTGCCCACTTCCATCACTCGATAGTTTGACAAATTTAACTTTGGCAACGCTTCATCAATCAGATCTCGGGTGCGTGTATCATGCCCTAGAAGAATAAGCGTGAGCTCGCTTTGCTCCTTGATATGTTTTCCAAAATCATTGCCAAACGCGACCCATTTAACTTGCTGCAGTTCGACGAAATGCAGCGGCTGGGTTTGCTTTTGAGAGATCACAAAACCTAAATCAGCCTCTGCATTTTTTACTCGTTCAGAAGCTTGAGAAGACGTGGTATTTAATAAAACGATATCCAGCCCCGGGTACGCCTCTTTAAACAATTTGAATGCTTCAATCAGCAACATCCTTGAAATAATATCGCTCGCCGCAATAGTGATAGTGCCACGATCTAATTCATTGAGCGCATTAAGATCCGCTTGGCAAACTTGTAACTCCTGAAGGGTCTTTAGACTGCTTTCTAACAGGCGTTCCCCGGCTTGCGTCAAATGAAAAGGGCTGCGATCCAGTAGTTTCACACCCGTGCTCTGTTCAAGCTGCTTCAAATGCAAACTCACGTTGGGTTGCGTCATGTGCAATGCATGAGCGGCTTTGCCAAAATGCTTATATTCTGCAAGCGTAACAAAGGTCTTAAGCCAATGAATATCTAGCATATTTCCTCCATAGGTGATGACGTTAGTCGTGGGCTGAACTCGAAGAACAGAGCCAATCGATATGAAATCCTTATCAACCTAATAATTATAATTAATTTTTCTTATTCACTCTACACGGTTAAGCTGATTTCCTAATCAATTAGGAGAAATATTATGTCGTCTATTGTTGTTGTGGGAGCCAATTGGGGTGATGAAGGCAAAGGTAGAATCGTTGATTTTCTAGCAGCGGATGCCTCTGCAAGTATCCGTTTTCAAGGCGGAAATAATGCTGGCCATACCGTCGTGAACGACTTTGGTACTTTTAAATTGCACCAGCTACCAAGCGGCATATTTAATCCTAATTGTACTGCGGTTTTAGGCCCAGGCATGGTCATTAGCCCTGCTGCCTTGAGTGAAGAAATCGCCGAAGTTGAAGCGGCGGGTATAAATGTTAACCTTTGTATCTCTGATCGTGCCACCCTGTGTCTTCCACTGCACGCACTTGAAGATACACTTGAAGAGCAACGCCTAGGTGATGCTGCGTATGGCTCGACTCGCCAAGGGATAGCGCCCGCTTACGGCGATAGAGTGATGAAAAAAGGCATTCTAGTCGGTTGGCTAAAGCAACCGGATGTTCTAGAACAACGCCTTCAGTTCATGCTGGACTGGAAGATGCCGCAACTCAAAGCGCTATACCCTACTTGCGATTACACCCAAACAGCAAAAGAGTTAACAGAGTGGCTTCTTGAGGTCACTCAGTCTTGGCGCCCTTATATTTGCAACGTAACCGAGCCACTGAAGGCCCTCCAAGCACAAAACGCAAACTTACTCTTTGAAGCCCAACTCGGCGCTGGCCGCGACTTAGTCTACGGTGAGTACCCTTGGACGACTTCATCAAACGTGACTGCCGCTTACGCTGGTATTGGCAGTGGATTACCTGCACTTCGACCTGAGCGAGTGATTGCTGTGGCTAAAGCCTTTAGCTCATCAGTCGGCACGGGGACGCTGGTAACCGCAATGGAAGAGCAAGACAACTTCCGTGAAAGCGCCAATGAATATGGTGCAACGACAGGTCGTCCACGTGACATGGGATTCTTTGACGCCGTGGCGACCAAAAACGGTGTTGAGCTTCAAGCCGCAACTGAGATTGCGCTTACAAAAATCGACTGTCTCACTGGCATGAAAGATCTTCGTATCTGTATCGCTTATGATGGCGAACATACCGAAAACCCTATCTGGCCACAAACCGCTGCGCTAAAACCTGTTTATGAAGATATGCAGGGCTGGGATGAAGATATTACTGGTTGCCGTACGTTTGAGAGCTTACCTAAAGGTGCGCAAGCCTATGTCACTCGCATTGAGGCGCTGATGGGCGTTCCCGTTCGTATGGTGTCGGTTGGACCTGAGCGTGAACAAATGATCATACGCGATTAAGCTTCACACAGTTAGAAACGAATAAACCCGGCGATATAGCCGGGTTTATTCGTTCAATAAGCATGATTTAGGGAAATGGCGTTTACGTCGCCAATCACCGGTTTAGAAAACTAGCTACGCTTATTCTTTTTCTTGCCGGTGCCAGCAGGCTTTGCCATTGGCTTATTTAACTGAAGGTATTCTTCTTTAAACTCTTCTTCAACCTCAAAGCCCGCTACTTCCTCACGTTCGAGGCGAATTTTGTTCTTTTTCTCGATGATCTTGAAGTGATGATAATCTTCATAATCAATCAATGATAATGCAAGACCGACTTCTCCCGCACGACCACTTCGGCCAATGCGATGCATGTAATCCGCCGGACTTCTTGGCAAATCAAAGTTAATAACGACAGGTAGTTTCTCAATGTCTAGACCACGGGCTGCAATATCGGTCGCGATCAACACTTCAATCTCACCCGCTTTGAACGCTTCTAGTACTCGGCTACGCGCACCTTGACCTTTGTCACCATGGAACACTTCTGCGGTAATGCCACGTTTTGACAGTTTTTCAGCAAGGTGATTACAAGCGTTTTTAGCATTCACAAAAATAAGGGCTTGTCGCCATTGGTGTTGTTGAATCAAGTGCGCAAGTACCGCTGTTTTCTCGCCTCTATTCACAGAGAACACGCGCTGTACTAGGGTGCTGGCATCAGCACTTTGCAATTGGATTTCAACAGGGTTATTCAACAAGCCTTGAGTTAAGGTTTGCACTTGTTCAGGGAAGGTTGCTGAGAACAATAAGGTTTGCTTACGCTGTGGTACTAGCGCCAATAGTTTGGTCAGTTCTTCGGTAAAACCAAGGCTTAGCATTCGGTCTGCTTCATCAAGCACTAAGGTTTTCACCTTATCTAACTTAATCGCGTTGCTTGAAATGAGATCCAGTAGTCGACCTGGGGTTGCGACAAGAATATCTGTGCCACCACGCAGCGAAAGCATTTGCGTGTTGGCCGACACCCCACCAAACACGGCGACCGTTTTAATCGCGCCGTTAAAGTGCACAGCATAAGAGCGAATCGTGTCTGCAACTTGTTTAGCCAGTTCACGCGTTGGGACGAGAATCAGACCCGTGACATAATTGCCTTTCGTACTTTTGCTCATTGACGGCTTTTCGTCATGCAATTGCTGTAATAGCGGCAAAGCAAAGGTAGCGGTTTTACCTGAACCGGTATTTGCCCCTGCAATGAGATCACGTCCAGCTAAAACACTTGGTATCGCTTGCGCCTGAATCGGCGTTGGCTGTTGATATTCCAGCTCAGTTAGTCGGGCTAATAGCGGTGGAATAAGGCCAAGTTCATTAAAAGTTGCTGGGGTTGTGTTAGTGCTCATCGATGTAAAGGGCTCAGGCTAAAATAATAGCCGGGTATATTAGTCTATTTCCGCCCTTATCCGTTAATAAAATCAGAAAAGAATCCCCGTTATCGGCTAAAAATGACGATTTAAAGTTACCTTTCATTCCACCCTTACCATCGAGTTGGGAGAAGCGTTCGCCACGGTTAACGTTAATCGAACTCAGCATTTAACTTTTATCACACTAAGCATTTAACGTTAATAACACTAAGCATTTGACTTTAATGACACTCAACATTCGTGATAGACGTAAGCTAAAACGCCAATAAGCATGCCTATCGTGACGGCTTGATAGCATCACCAAAATACAAGTCGAGCCTGTTTTCCAACCACAACTCATGTTTTTCCATTACTTTGGAAAACATACGACTTTGCAAGTAGCTGTCTAGCCAGCGACGTAAATTTGGGTAAGGGCTTTGCAAGTACCACTGACGCTCGACACGGGCAAATTTTCGAATGAACGGCATAATGGCAAGGTCGACTATACTTTCAGACTCTGAAAAGAGGAACGAGTGCTTCGACAGTCGCTCTTCTAATGCTGATAACACCACTTCACAGCGCTGACGACAAGCGGCCAAGTTGTCATCATGGTACCGCTTTGCGCAGCTGTAGGCCTCTAACGCTGGGACAAATTCCGCTTCAAAATGGTTAATAAGGCCTATCATCTCTGGTAGTGATTGGCCTTTAGTCGAGGGAAGCAAGTCATCAGGATCGCTTTGGGCTAACGCCCACAACATGATCTCCAAACTTTCTTCAAGCACGGTGTGATCGAGCACCAGAACTGGCACACTGCCCTTTGGGGAGGCTAACAACATTTCCTGAGGTTTATTGTTAAGCTTAACCGCTCTAATCAACACCCGTTGCTTAGACCTAAATATCGCGATTCGAGCGCGCATCGCATAGGGGCAATGCTGCAAAGAATACAGTATGGGTATTACACCGGTTTTTACATCCTGCAAGGGCATATCTTGTATCCAGTTTGATATTGAGTCCAACCGTTGTTCCGCAGGAGTTAATAGCACTCACCCTTAGGGGAACTCAACGGTATTAATAATGAAGGCAGTCCGCGACTCGCCTCTTCTTCACGCCAGTGTTGCACAATAATCTTTGGGATTCAAAATGCAGGTTGCACTGACAGCGATTAATTAGAACTTGCTATTTAACGCTTTAACCCCAATAACTTATCTAACAGAGACAGAATTAAAGGCGCGCTATGCAACCTTCTGATGCATCTAACAACACCGTTAACGCTACCAAGAATCCCACCCCACCAAAGAGTAAAAATTTGGGGATACTGTTTGAACTGATGGCGTTTATTCGTCCCTATAAATGGAAAGTTATCGCGGCATTAATTGCGCTAATTTTTACTGCCTCGTTAACGCTTTCGGTCGGTCACGGTGTCCGTATCTTGATTGACGAAGGATTTTCTCAACAATCAATAAAAGACCTTGGGTACGCGATTCAATTCATTCTTATTGTGACCTTGCTTATTTCCATCGGTACTTTTTTCCGATTTTATTTGGTCTCTTCGGTTGGAGAACGCGTCAGCGCCGATATTCGTTTAGCCGTGTTCAACCATGTTATCACTCTGCATCCTAGTTACTTCGAAACGAATAGCAGTGGTGACATCATGTCCCGTATCACAACGGATACGACCTTATTGCAAAGTATCATTGGTTCATCGTTCTCAATGGCCATGCGCAGCGCACTCATGTGTATCGGTGCGATTGTGATGCTGTTTGCTACCAACATCAAATTGACGCTGATTGTCTTAGCTTCTGTTCCTTTTATCCTGATCCCAATTTTACTGTATGGTCGACGCGTTCGTGCACTGTCTCGTCAGAGCCAAGACTCCATGGCCGATGTCGGTAGTTATGCTGGAGAAGCCATCGAACATATAAAAACGGTGCAAAGCTATAGCCATGAAGTGCAAGAGCGCGCGGCATTCTCTAACGAAGTTGAAAAGGCCTATGAAATTGGTCGCCAACGAGTGAAACAGCGGGCGATTTTAATCTCTGGTGTCATCGTCATCGTGTTTAGTGCGATTGCTGGCATGCTCTGGGTCGGCGGAAGTGATGTGATTAATGGCACCATGTCGGCGGGCGATCTTGGCGCGTTTGTTTTTTACGCCATCATGGTCGCGTCTTCATTAGCAACCATCTCTGAAGTGCTAGGAGAGCTACAACGCGCCGCAGGTGCCACCGAAAGGCTAATAGAGATCTTACAAGTGGAAAGCCATATCATTGCGCCAGTGAACCAGGTTCACACCAGTCAAGTTGTCTCTTCTGATGTCAGCTTTAACAACGTGACGTTTCACTACCCGTCTAGACCAGATGAAGCCGCAACACGCCATTTAACGTTGCATGCTGAAGCAGGTAAAGTGCTCGCATTAGTCGGCCCTTCTGGCGCTGGGAAAACAACCTTATTTGAGCTTTTACAACGCTTTTACGACCCCCAATCAGGATCCGTCACATTAGGCGGAGTCGACGTACGTGACTTCGATCCCATCGACCTTCGTAAACAAATGGCGTTGGTCCCTCAGCAGCCTGCTCTGTTTAGTCATAACGTTTTTCACAATATACGTTACGGTAACCCAGATGCCACTGATGAACAGGTCATCGAGGCTGCGAAAAAAGCCCATGCACACGAGTTCATTATGAACCTACCCGAGGGGTACCATAGCTTTCTTGGGGAGCGAGGAGTCAGACTCTCTGGTGGGCAACGACAACGTATTGCCATCGCTCGTGCGATTTTAAAAGATCCCAATATACTGTTACTTGATGAAGCAACCAGCGCACTAGATAGTGAAAGTGAGCACCATGTGCAGCAAGCGCTAGAAGCCTTAATGCACGGCAGAACGACCATTATCATCGCTCATCGATTGTCGACAATACAGCACGCAGACAACATTGCCGTACTCGAACGAGGACAATTAATTGATGTGGGTAACCACCAATCTCTGCTCAACAGTTGCGAGCTATACCAACGACTTGTTGAGCTGCAATTCAAACATTTAGAGCGTTAAGAACGACCTAAATAAACGCAAAAGCCCCCGAACAGACAACGCTGATCAGGGGCTTTAAAGAGTGACTTCACGATAGTCATCGCTCACGCTAGGAACTAGGAACTAGGAACTAGGAACTAAACAAGAACCCGTCCGTTGTTACTTGCAGAGTCTTTTCTTATAACCCTTGTACATACTGAGCATTAGTACGAACTTCAACTAAGCGATCTAACTGTTGTTGAGAACCCTCAACACCCGCCAGTAAACCTTCGAAGTGTTTGATCAACTCAACTTTATCTTGTTGCTCTTTTGAACCCGCACCGATGTTGGTTAGATCAATAAAGAACTCGTCAAACAATCCCGATAAATCGTTAACAATGTCGTAGTTTAAGAATTGCTCGTGGTTATAGATACTAGGGTAGCCACCTTTTTGTTTATCAACCGCGAACGATATCCCTTTCACATTGGTAATCGTCGTCGCTTTTTCACACTTGAGCATACAGCCATCTTCTATCGCAGCTTTGTTACAACCAACGGTGCGTTGGAAGAAACACTGACGACTCGTCATCATCAAAATCGGATGATAGATACTGTAGAAAAGCTTAAAGTTTTCCGGACGAGAAATATGACGAATCTGGCCATGATTGATCTCATTCGAAATAAACGCACCTGCACAATTTAGCTCTTCTTTTAGCGTAATTAATGCGTGAGAGTTTGTGGTGTTCATAAATGGGCCTGCGACCCACTCAATGCCCATCTCGTAAGCTTTATAAGCGATACCCGTATTGTTGGTCACAATACGTGCTGGTTTCACCTCTTCTAAAACGCGCACTGCTTCATCGTAATCTTTACCGATCAATACCGCAGGGAACCAAGGAATCAATCTTGGGTTAGCAGCAAGAATATCAATGTATTTATTGTTGCGCTTTTTGAAGCTTTCCGGCAATTTGAAGTAAATATCAGCATCTGTCACATCACACAAATGCAGATCTTTTTCATCTGCAATCAACATAGACAACGTCGGCTTGTCATTCACTTTTGCGAACTTCTCCAACGCTGGTACATCAACATGTTTAACAACAGCTACCGAGCCATTCAAAATAAAGTCGATCTCGTCTTTAAGTACCGACACTTCTCTAAATGGAATCGAGAGATCCGCATCAACGGCAGAAAAGTCATACGACTCAATAGTATGAACCGCGCTTTTTAGAGATTTAAACCGTTTTTGCAAGAACTCTTGAGTAATCGATTTTTCATCGGCAGCGGATAAAATTGATGTCGACATCACATCAAAACTGTCTGCATCCGACGTCACCGTCACGGTTAATGGTTGACCCATTTTAGCAGTGAACACTAACGTAACGGGGGTTTTACGAATGTCCAAAAACTCGATTTTTTCTCGCATTTCTTGGCCAAGTGCGTTCTTATCCGCATGAAGTTCAGTGTTCACGTCTTGGATCTGAACGACCGATATCGCCCCTTTCTTTTCAGCCGCATAGTTAGCGCTGTTATCACGAGGGTTATCGATAAACATGTCCTTTGTTAAATTGCCTTTTAAGAACGAGTTCGTGAAGTCACGGTTGAATACTTTGTGCAAGTTAGAGTCGTCTTCAATCAATAAGCCCTTTTCTACAAAGCTATCAATCTGTTTGCGCCATGTATCAATCACAGTGTAAACGTAGTGCGCGCCTTTAATACGACCTTCAACTTTTAATGAATCGACTTTTGCATCCACCAATTCCGGTAAATCGTAGTATGCTGAGTTGTCTTTTAAGTTGAGTGGGAACTTGTTGCCCGCATTGGTAATTTCATACTCATCACGGCACGCTTGGCTACAGCGACCACGGTTTCCTGAATTACCGACACTCACTGAACTTGAATAGCACTGCCCTGAGAAAGCAATACACAATGCGCCGTGCACAAATACTTCGGTTAATACATCGTGGTCGTGAGCGACTTGCGTCAGCATTTTTATTTCAGGCAGGTTTAACTCGCGAGACAGGTTTACACGCGTTGCGCCAATCTTAGAAAGGAACTTAATCTGACCTTCATTGTGCGTTGTAAGCTGTGTAGAAGCATGAACATCTAGCGTTGGGAAATGCTTTTTCACTAAATCGAACAAACCTAAATCTTGAACGATAATGCCATCTACTTTCGTATTCACTAATTGGTTAAGTAACTTAACAATGCTCTTAATCTCATACTCAAGAAGCACGACATTCAGAGTTAGGAACACCTCACAGCCATATTCATGAGCAAGGCGAATGACACCATTTAACTCATCAAGAGATAAGTTCGACGCTCGGTTACGAGCGTTAAAGGTGTCCAACCCACAATAGACGGCATTCGCGCCTGCAACGATTGCTGCTTTGATGGCTTCTACATCGCCGCCCGGTGCCAATAACTCAATTTTTCTGCTCATTAGAAAATGCTCACTTGCTAGACTTGTATTTTTTTGAGGGCGTATTCTACCTAGATCACACTATTATTACCACACACGATCCGCATCATGTAACAACTAATTTAAAATGATGTTAATACCCTTAATTCACTCATGGACTAATCAGGTACATGGCTGTGAGCGCGCTCAACAATCGTGTGAAAATCGAACGGTATAGTAAATCAAACGTTCCGGTAAATGGATAAGTCTGATAGATCGAGCAAGTATCTTCATCAAGCATTGATAACTCGACGCCAGTGACTCTACTTATCGATGACGATAAAAAGAGCCACGAGTAAAGGGTCACATTAAACGATTAACGATAGTCATTAGCCGGGGAAGATGAAGCAAACCGCGTCATTAACTTTGCAGAATCAGTAGTGGTAACCCCAGCATATCGTCCCCGGAGCCTGCAAGGTACCAGATAATCCCAACTAAGCTGGCGACAGTAACAACGTACCAAATGGCGGAGACGATCTGACCAGAACGATCCAGTGGCAATAAATGGCTATAATGGCGAGCTCGCCACTCAAACCCAATTTCAATACTACCAATCAGTAGCATCAAGCCTAAAAGAGTTAGGTTTAAGGTATAACTTAGATAAACACCAAACGCCGCACCAGCAATACACATCACCAGCCCAACTAAAGAGTTCATGGAAAAGCTGATGCTTTTTAAAATATGTCCACCATCCAGCGGTAAGATCGGCAACAGATTAAACAGATTGAGTAACGCATTAAAGGCAGCGAGACCTGCGAAAATGTCGGCGCCCGTAACCCAGTAAGCCACCAAAGACAGCAGCGACATAAACAAACCAAACGTTGGTCCCATGATAGAAATCACGACGTCTTGCCAACGAGTGTTAATCCTTTCATCACTCAACGCAAGCCCACCCATAAATGGGATTAAGTAGATACCTTTGGTTTTCATACCAAAGTATTTCATCGCTCGAATGTGTCCATATTCATGGAACACTAAACAGGCGATCAGCGCCAATGCAAACTGCAGTGAAAACAACCAAGAGTACGCGGCGACACTTGCCCCCATCAATACGACTTTGATGACTTTGGCACTTTTAAGTAACTTAAACCCTAAAGACGCCAAGCCGATGACACTCAGCTTGTTTTGTTTTTCTATCGGTGTAACAGGAACCTGCTGTTCAATATCTTTTGTGTTTCTATCGCCCTGCGTCACTTGTTCGTCGTTGACAAATAATTGATAGCGAATCGTAAAGGGCTGCCAGGTTAAATCGGTAACGAGTCTTACTGTGAGGGTCTGTGAAGCCGCGACTTCCATCGTCGCGTCAGGGGCACCGCTAACTTGTGGTGTCTGTACCGACAGTTGAAATTGATGCTCTTTGACGCCGTCATAATCCGTGGAAGCCGGTATAACCGAGACAACCTCCCCTCCCCAAAAAAGCTGCTGCCAACCCGCCATAGAGCCTTCCAAGCGAAGTGATTTACCTAAGCAGTCGATATTTAGTAGTTCCAATTTACACTCTTTTTATTTATAGAATCAAAGACAAGCCAAGCAACGTCGGCTAATGGCTGTCAATATACAGCGCAATGTTGGCATTCTCTACTTCTTCTTATGCTTCTGCTGTCCAGAGCATAAGCCTTTGATCACTGTGCGTACTGGTCAGCGAGAACACGTGCCATTGTTACATCGCGATTTTCCCGTTAACCAAAACGAAATCTGGTAGCGGTTTTTGGCAAAATAGAGATAACACCGATCAGCAATAGGTTTAATGAAACGCCAGCGAAGCGGCGCATACAACCACCCCTTCCCCACCAATTTCCAAGCATGGTAAGTTACGTCTAGCCCCAGCCAGAGTCGGCCATCTTCATCAAGTGCATGTAAAATGGTATTTGCCTCTACTCGGTCTATTTGTGGATACGCCTCAAAAGCATCACTGTAGATGTCCACAGTATCGATTTTGTTGTTTTCATCGTGTTTTGTCAGCGCCGCCATTTCTTTCTTACACAACGGACAGGTACCGTCATAAAATATCGTGAGAGTTTGCATTTTGCCTCCATCCAATGCCTTAACACAGTTGTACGAGCGCAGCCTATGTTCGATCGCTGATGTTATGTTCGATTGCCAATGTTATGTTGAGTTCGGGTAATATTACGCAAAATGACACGAGAAGAAGAAATAGGCGAGGATACGAAGAGTGCCGCTCCAAGCAGTATCGTTAGCGACTAAGCAGTATCGTTAGCAACTAAGTAGTATCGTTAACGATATAGAGAGCGATGTCGCGACTGACATCGATGGCAACATGGATAAAGTACCACTTATCACGAAGCCTAAAATCATGTGGAATCTAAACAAACGATTAGATTCCACAAGCACAAGCGCTGACCAAATCAGCCCTATGCGGCTATTTATTTAATTGCGCTTTTGCTGCTTCAACTTTCGAAAAGTCTAAACCTAGCTCTTCGACCGCTTCTTTAATCAATGTTGGGTTTTGCATCACTTGCGTCATCAATTGCTGAAGTTGCTCTTGTGGGAGACCTAGCTGACCAATGGTCGCCATTGCTGCTAGCGGGTTTTGAGTTAGGGTTTGGAACAACTCACTTACCTGCTCATCACTGATATTATTTTCTTTTAGGATAGCTAGAATCGGGTTCATGTTACTGCCTCATTGGATCTATTAAATCGAGTAGACGCGTATTCTACCATCCCGACCTACGCTGTGAAGCGCTTTCATAACCATTCTTGCAAAAATGCCATTGGCTCGTTCGATAGAAGTCATGAGGTTTAGATAGATAAAATAAGTTCACACGGCTTTATCAGGGGACCATTGGACGTTCGGCCACACCATGTCGCTGTGTCGTTTCCCAATTAGGAGCAATCCAGGTGGGGGCTTCTGACTTGGTCAGTGGCGATTGATTCAATATCGCATCAGCAATTTTCTCAGCCACCATAATTGTCGGCGCGTTTAAATTGCCATTGGGTATGGTTGGAAATACTGACGAGTCGACGACACGCAAAGCACTGATATGTCTAACTTGGCAATCTGAATTGAGTACGGCCATCGCATCATTATCCGCTCCCATTTTTAGTGTGCAGGAGGGATGATACGCACTTTCAACATTTTGACGTACCCACGCATCAATCGCATCGTCACTGATGACATCCCTACCAGGTTGAATTTCCTCGCCACGGTACGCATCCATCGCAGGTTGCGCCAAAATTTCTCGAGTAAGACGAATGCAATCTCGCCAGTCCTGCTTGTCTTGTTCTGTACTGATATAGTTAAATTCGATGTGTGGCTTTTGATGTGGGTCGTTTGACGTAATGAAAATTCGTCCACGACTTTGAGGTTTATTTGGACCCACATGCACCTGAAAACCGTGTCCGGAGAACGCTGCTTGGCCGTCATAGCGCATTGCAGCAGGCAAAAAGTGATACTGCAAGTTTGGCCACTTGAGTCCAGCACGAGAACGAATAAACGCACACGATTCAAAGTGATTTGTCGCACCTAGACCATCTCGGCGCAGTATCCAGCGAGCGCCAATTAACCCTTTACTGATTAAACCAAGTTTGCTGTTTAATGTAATCGGTTGAAGGCACGCGTATTGAAAATAGATCTCTAAATGATCTTGTAAATTTTCACCCACACCGGGTAGATCAACTGCCACCTCAATACCTGCCTGCTCTAACACTTGTTTAGGCCCAACGCCTGACAGTTGCAGCAGTTGCACCGAACCAACAGAACCGGCGCAAAGCAGCACCTCTCGGTTAGCGAATAGCGATTCAGTGTTATGGCCTTTTTCAATTTCTACGCCAACGGCTTGCTTGTCTTGCAATAGCACACGTCGAGTAACCACACCTGTCTTGAGCGTCACATTGGGGCGCTTCATGGCTCGACGTAAGTACGCGTTAGAGGTGGATGCTCTTACCCCTTTATCAACGGTCATATGCATTGGCCCAAAACCTTCTTGCTGGTAGCCGTTATAATCGTCGGTTTTCGGATAACCAGCTTGCTGTCCAGCATCAATAAAGGCGTCATACAGCGGGTTCAGTGTCATGTTGTTACCATTACAAGTCGCAACAGGACCATCGCCACCGCGATAAACGTCTTCACCGCCCATCCAAGACTCAGCACGACGAAAATATGGCAAGCATTCTTGATAGCTCCAACCTGCAGCACCTTGCTCTTGCCACTCATCAAAGTCACAAGCATGACCTCGCACATACACCATACCGTTGATGGACGAGCTTCCACCCAGCACTCTCCCTCGTGGACAATGTAAACGTCGATCGTCCAAACCTGTTTCTGGCTGCGTTTCAAATTGCCAAGCGTATTTTTCACTGTTCATTGGATAAGATAAGGCGGTCGGCATTTGAATAAATATACTCCGATCAGTGCCTCCAGCTTCAAGCACCAGAACACTGTGCTCACCCGAAGCACTCAATCTATCGGCTAACACACAGCCTGCTGAGCCTGCACCAACAATGATGTAGTCATACTTGGTCGTCATTTCCTTTCCCTTTGAATCCAATAATAAAATGCACGTTCTGAGCCCACTCACCTTCATACTAAAGGTCTAGTTTTTCTATTCGTAAGGACAGTCCAGATCGCCAAGCTCAATCATCACGCTCTTGTTTTGGGTATAGTGATTAAGCGTTTCAATCCCATTTTCACGTCCGATACCCGATTGTTTGTAACCCCCTACTGGCATTTCTGCCGGAGAGCCTCCCCACGTATTCACCCAGCAGATCCCAGCTTCTATTTTTGCAATCACCCGATGTGCACGAGACAGATTTTGAGTAAATAGTCCTGCCGCCAAGCCATATTGCGTATCATTGGCTCGTCGAATCACCTCTTCTTCGTCAGAAAAACGCAGTACAGACATGACAGGGCCAAAAATCTCCTCTTTGACTTGTGGCATATCATCCGCGCAATCAACAAAAATTGTCGGTTGAACAAAATACCCCTTCTCAAGACCTTGGTTGGTTTCACGAGCGCCACCGCAAAGTAAGCGTGCTCCCGACGCTTTGCCCGCTTCAATAAAACCTAATACCTTCTCTAGATGCTCAGCTGAAATTAACGCCCCTATTTGCGTGGACATGTGCGCTGGATTACCGATAACTAACTTGCGGGTTCTTTGTTGTAACTGCTCAATAAACGCGTCATAAACGTTCTCATGAACAAACACACGAGTGCCATTAGTACAGACCTCACCTTGAGTGTAAAAATTAGCAAGCATCGCCGCCGATACGGCATTTTCCAGCTTTGCATCTTCAAACACGATAAGAGGTGATTTACCGCCTAACTCCATCGTCACGTCCTTCAGCGTACCTGCTGCATCTGCCATGACTTTTTTCCCCGTCCCTGATTCGCCCGTAAACGATACTTTCGAGATATCAGGATGACGCGACAGGCACTGCCCTACGCGGTAATCCCCTTGCACAACATTAAACACGCCGTCAGGAACACCCGCCTCGGTATAAATCTCAGCAAGTTTTAGTACCGATAATGGCGTTTCTTCTGATGGTTTGAAGACCATCGCATTACCCGCTGCTAGAGCCGGTGCTGATTTCCACATCGCGATCTGAATAGGATAGTTCCACGCCCCGATACCCGCGCAAACACCCAGCGGCTCGCGACGCGTATAAAAAAACTGGCCATGACCTAAATCTTGTTGCTGCCCTTGAATCGTTGCGGCTAAACCAGCGTAGTATTCAACAACGTCTGCACCCGTGACAATATCCACTTCTATCGCTTCTTGGATTGGCTTACCAGTGTCTTGAACTTCCAATGCAGCAAGTTCATCATTGCGCTCACGAAGGATTGCCACGGCGCGCATCAAAATACGCCCTCGCTCTGAGCCACTCATAGCAGACCAAACTTTGAATCCCTGCTTAGCGGACTCCACCGCGCGGTCAACGTCTTGTGTGCTTGCTTGGCCTAACTCCGCTAGCGTTTCACCAGTTGCAGGATTACGCGTTAAAAAGGTTTCGTTTGATGAGGCTGGCGTGGCCTGACCGTGAATATAGAGAGACTTCATTTGCATCCATGTTCCTTGATGATTCATCTAATTTGGCGTGCTACACCTAGCTTTTTCGCAGACTAATTGTCGCGCAGCATAATTTCGATACAGTCTAGTTTCGATACAGACTAATTTTCGCTAAAGGCCCATTTGCCTTCGAATTAACGGCTGCACTGTCGGGCTACTGTGGGGGCGTTAACGCCGTAGGTAACTGTTTTTCTAGATAATCAGAGATAATCAGCTGCGCGTTTTGAGCACAAATGCCTTGTGGATTCAGCGCACCACGTAGCCAAATACCATCGATCAATGCCGCGATACCTTGAGCAACAAATTTAGCCTGCTGTTCGGGCAACACTTGTTTTAACTCTCGGCGAAGGTGTGACAACAAACGCTTTTCATTCACACGTTGAAGTCGGTAGAGGTCCTTGTCGTGCATGGACTGTGCCCAAAATGCAAGCCAAGTCTTTGTCACCTTACTTTCAACTTGATAGCCATCGAAATTCGCTGCCACTATCGCTTTCACTCGACCAGGAACATCTTGGCTATCAACGGCGCTTAAATGTTGAATTGATGTCGCAGATAACTGACGTAATACCGAGCGCATCGTTTCTTGTAGCAAGCCATGTTTACCACCAAAATAATGATTAATAATGCCTGCTGACACCCCAGCTTTTCGGCTAATGAGTGCAACACTTGCGCCAGACAGCCCAACTTCATCAATGACGGCTATGGTCGCCTCTACAAGTTGTGGGCGACGTATCTCTGGCATTCCTACTTTTGGCATAAATGTTACCTGAATGTTTTTTAATTGAACGTTCAATTAAAAATAAATTGCCATTTATCAACCGAAAAGTCAAAAATCATTAGCTTAATTGTTTAAAATAAGTAACTGGAACAACGAGTTTATGTGGGTAAATGAATATCGAGGAATATTCACCGAATCGAGGCATACATACGATTAAACGCAAAAGAAGAGAGACTCATGGACGTTTAGACCGCCGGAAAAAGTATCACCAAACCACCGTTCTCTTCTTTTGGTAAACAAGTTATCTAAAAGTCTTCACACACTTCAAATTCCATTACTTCCCCTGTTGATGGGTGTTGAAATTTCAAATACCCAGCGTGAAGATGTAAACGGGTATCCTTAAATCCATACAAATCATCACCGACGATGGGTATATTGAGACCTGCTTGATGGGCACAATGGACACGTAATTGATGGGTTCGTCCTGTCTTGGGAAATAAATGAATTTTAGTTCGATTGTCGGTGACATCGATCACCCGATACGTGGTTTCCGCTGCTCTGCCTTCTTCATGGCAGACCATTTGCCTTGGTCTGTCCGCTAAGTCGCCTCGAAGTGGTAACGTAATAACGCCAGTCTCTCGCAGGATCTTACCTTCAAGTAGTGCGGTGTAACGTTTTTCTACCCTGCGGTCAATAAATTGCTTCTGCACGTGTTTATTCGCTTCACCAGAAAGTGTGAGCACGAGCAGTCCGGATGTCGACATATCAAGACGATGAACAATCATAGGTCCAGTCGCATGAGGGTATCTTGCTTGCATTCGAGCCTGTACCGAATCACTGATGTACTTGCCTGAAACGGATAAAAATTCTGCAGGTTTATTCACGACCACCAATACATCATCTTCATAAACAATATCTAGTGATTTATCGAATGACGGCGTTTGCTCAAGAGGGCTAGGATCAATCGCTATACCTTCCAGCATATGCTGTAACACCTCAAAGCACTTACTTTGACAAACAGGGTATAAGTTTTTATGTTGGCGGATTTGATCATAAGGCGCAGCGCCCCACCAAAATTCACCTAATGCGAGCGGCGTGAGGTTTTGTAAAAACGCAGCTTGCAATAGTTTAGGCAAATTTTGCCCTGACGACTGCGTAATTGGCTGTTGATCATCACTTTGGCTAGATTGACTAGACAAATCGAACAGGCTTTTCTTGACGCCTTTTCGATTTAAAAACTGGACGGATTTCTGCTGTTGAATCTTTAGTAAAGCCTGCAATTCCTTATGTTGAGTTTCCATTCTTGCGATCTTGCATTGCTCGTGCTGGTATTGCTCTTCAATATCAGCTAATTGACTCTGCCATTGCTGTTTTAGTGCTTTAAACGCCCTTTTTTCGTGGCTACTTTGCACACCTAGCGCCTGAATAAAGCTCTGTAAACCCGCATCATCGATTGATTGCCCAAGTTGGCTTTCCATATCGAGTCTTTGCTGTTTTCGCTCGGCTTTTGCCTCACTATTTCGCTGTTGTTGTGCTGCAATCTGCCGCTCTGACTCTAGACGTTGTTCCTGTAGATGTTGCTTTAGTTGCAGGTAATTCGCCGAGCTTCTCTGCTTACTAATATCGAGTTCAAGTGACGTAAGCTGACCATCTAGATCTTGGGTTTTCGACGTATTCACATCAACAACCGCTTCAACAACCGCATCAACAAAAAATGTTGGGTACGCTTGATTACAATCTGCCTGGATAACGTCATCACAAAACGATGATAAATACCCGATATCGCCCGCTGCATTTTTCACTACTAATACACCAAACATCATGCCCCGCTGAGCAAAATCATATGACCACTCAGCTTGTGTCTCGAGGTAGTTTTGTAACTCAGTCATTGCCATCGCCGCTAAAGGATGCGGCGTGTAATAATAAGGGAAAGTAAAGGCGCTCGGCAGCGTGCAGTCACTGATATCCGTTGTGAACGAGAGAAGGTGTTTGACGTTAGAATTAATGGGCTTCATCTAGAATTAGTATCGTCTGCGACTATCGCCCGCCATAGAAAACAATGTCTATCACTTGCGTGTCAGTTGGTGTGGGAGTAACGCCAATAATAGCATAAAGCCGGAACCAAAAGCGCCAGCAACTTTATTACCATTTGCATTGCTTCTTGTTTGTGATTACTGCGTAGAAACGGTGTTGGGCGGGTTTGAATACAGATAAGTTAGGAGACACGGATGAACATCCTTATTATTGGAGGCTCTGGAGGAATAGGTTTTGCCTTGGTAGAGCACTTTCTTTTAGCGAGTGAAACGACCATGATTCATGCCACGTTTTGTCGGCATTCACATGCTCTTGTGTCGCCAAAACTGGTCTGGCATCAACTGGATGTCACATCGGAGCAAGATATTCAAACTTTAGCGGCAGCGATTCCAAACATAGATATCGTGATCAACGCTGTGGGTTTTTTGCATCAAAGCCAATCTCAAGGTCAATCTCAAGGACCTTCGCAAGGGCAATGCATGCCCGAAAAATCAGTGAGCCAATTCAGTCCAGATTTCTTCCATAAAAACATACAACTCAACACCACATCCACACTACTACTCGCCAAGCATTTTGCTCAAGCGCTACGCTCTAAAAAGCCGACGTATTTTATCGCACTGTCAGCTCGCATAGGCAGTATCGAGGATAACCAACTTGGGGGATGGATCAGTTACCGTTGCTCAAAGGCTGCGTTAAATATGGCGATTAAAACCATTAGTATTGAATGGCAATACAAAAATCCAACCTGCTGTGTGTTCTCTTTTCATCCCGGGACCACGGATACGGCGCTGTCTACACCGTTCCAAAGTAAGGTTCCGCCACACAAACTTTTTCCCCCACACTTGGTTGCCCAGAAGCTCGTCGCTTTAATGAACACCGTCACTCCCAGTGATACCGGAAAATTCTTTAGTTTTGATGGCAGTGAAATACCTTGGTAACGATTCTGGAATCAGGCACGTTCCCTGCACCTGAAGCAATCTTTCCCTGCACCTGAAAAATGTAGCTTTCCGTCGATTAACGACCTCTATGACGACCGCCAGACGTACGTGCTTTGTACGTGGATGCCGCTTTAGCTTGTGACGCGTGAATAGATTCAACCGTCAACTTCATTGGCTCTTTAGGCACAATACCATTAGCAAAAGTACGCTTACGAGGTGGGATGTCATATTCCTCCTCTCTTGGTTTAGGCATACGCTTAAAACGTGAAAGATAAAAGATCTCAACCTTCTCTCGTGCCCATTCTGTTTTTTTCAAGTACTTCACGCTGCTGGCGATAGACGGGTTGGTGTGAAAACAGTTCATACGCATCGCTGCGTCCAAAATGTCCCACCCATAATAATCAACAAGTTCAGTCACCATCTCTTCAAGTTTAAGGCCATGGAGAGGGTTGTTTTGTTGTTCTTCTAATGACATGGGAGTCCTACAGTACATTGGTAATATCAAGCGTAGTATACGATGTTAATTCACTCCTTGATAAAAAAACTTCAATACCGATTCAAAAATTTGTCTTTATCGCGCTGCAAACAAAAAACCGCACAGAAATTGTGCGGTTTTCATTCACTGTATCGACAATACTCGTTATCTAAGATTACTGACCATACGCTGGGTAATCATTCAGACCTTTTTCATTGCCACCAAACAACGTATTGGGATCATGTTCGGCTAATGGGTATTGATGTTGAATTCGAGCAGGTAAATCGGGATTAGCGACAAAAGGTCGACCAAAACCAACCAGATCGGTCATACCTTCGACGACTGCCTGCTCAGCTTTTTCTGCGTTATAACGCCCTGCATAAATGAGCACCCCTTTAAATGCATCGCGGACCGCTTGCTTAAAGGCCACTGGCGTTCCTGGTGCGTCGTCCCAATCGACTTCTGCGATGTGCAGGTACACGATACCAAGTTCATTTAGCATGGCTGCCGCCGCGGTATACGTTTCTACTGGATTTGCATCCACCGTGCCATTTAGAGATGTAAACGGCGCCAAACGCACACCGACTCGGTCAGCGCCAATCGCATCGCTCATCGCTTCTACCACTTCTCGCATGAAACGCAATCGATTTTCGACAGAGCCGCCATATTCGTCAGTACGGTTATTGGCCTCTGAATCAATAAATTGATTGATCAAATATCCATTCGCCGCGTGAAGTTCAATCCCATCAAACCCGGCTTCTAACGCATTGATCGCCGCTTGACGATACTGACCAACAACGTCCAAAATGTCAGACTTCGTCATGGCACGAGGTTCCACCACGTCCACAAAGCCAGGCTCTTGCGTGCAATTGTCAATAAACACTTTCACGTTCTCAGCCTTAATCGCTGAAGATGAAATAGGTTGTTGGCCGCCAATATTATCTGGGTGAGTCACACGACCGACATGCCATAGCTGTGCAAAAATAACACCACCGTTATCATGTACCGCGTCCGTTACCTTTTTCCAGCCTCTAATTTGCTCCGCAGAGTAAATACCTGGTGTCCAAGCATAACCTTGTCCTTGAGGATGAATTTGAGTGCCTTCTGCAACAATCAATCCAGCACTTGCACGCTGTGCATAGTATGTCGCCATCATATCATTGGCGACATTACCAGGTTGCGTAGCACGTGAACGCGTCATCGGAGGCATGACGATACGATTCTTTAATGTAAGAGAACCAAGTTGCAACGGTTGAAATAAAGCGTCTTTCATTATGATTTCCTTTAGTTAACTTGGATCAGTTCAATTTGGTAGCCGTCTGGGTCAACAACAAAAGCGATGTGAGTACTGCCCCCTTTGACTGGACCTGGCTCACGAGTGACTTGACCACCCTGCTGTTTAATTGCGTCGCACATAGCATAGATATCATCGGTTCCAAGCGCGATGTGACCGAAGGCGTTGCCCATTTCGTACTGGTCGGTGTCCCAGTTAAATGTCAGTTCAATCGTCGAACTGCTTGGTTGCCCTGGATACCCTACAAACACCAGCGTATAGCGATAATCGTTATTGTCGGTTCTATCTAATACAGACATCCCCAGCACTTGTGTATAAAATTCAATAGACTTTTCAAGGTTGGCGACGCGTAACATGGTGTGCAAAATTTTCATTTTCATCATTCTCTATCTAAGCGTTCAAGCGGTGGAACGACCAACCGTGAAACGTGACTAAATCATTGGCACTATCTTAACGCCCCTTCAATAAATGTATAATTATCATTAGTTCTTATAATTATAATATTTTGTTATTACGCTAATGAATAAAACATCCAAACACTAACAACGGCTATTTAGTCGCAACGCCTCGCAGCGCCATGGATAGACCCCGCTGAAATACACAAGGTTAATTCATTGAATAATATTGTTATTTATCACGATGCTCTACGTTTTGCTCAAATAACGAAAAGAAACCATTGACCTCTGTTATTATTCCTCCTACCATTAATCGTCTTTTAACGATTAGAGATAGCGAATGACTTCTACTTGCCAACCAACACTGCCAAGCGACTTTACTCCAACGGCGGAAAGAGAGCAGGATGAACAACAGTTTGCTGCCATGTGCAAAGCACTCTCACACCCAGCAAGAATTCGAATCATCAGCATTCTGTCCATACTGGATAAATCTGGTGGTTGCTTAAACAGCGATTTGGTGTCGCAGCTCGGTCTTGCCCAATCAACGGTTTCTGAGCATCTACGCATTCTGCGACTCGCAGGTTTTATTAGCGCAGAATCGATACCCCCTAAAATGTGTTACCGCATAAATAGAGAAGCGTTTGCAACGTATGACGCAATGAGTAAGGCCATCTTAAATTAACGTTAGTACAAGCTTGCGGTAAGCCACCAAGTGATAGTTCGACATAACTGCAAAGCTGCAAAGCTGCAAAGCTGCAAAGCTGCAAAGCTGCAAAACTATAGTTCGACTAAGCTACTAAGCTACATTATTACGAAACACGGCGACATGTCGCCCACGTCACAATTTCATTAATTTAATCGCAATTCGACGATAAACGATAGCAGAGCAAACAATGCAACCAAAAATGAGTTTTTTAGATAGATACTTAACCGTGTGGATTTTTTCTGCCATGGCAATTGGTGTTTTTCTGGGGATTCAATTTCCTCAAATTGAACAATGGAACGAAGCCGTTTCCGTAGGGAGTACCAATATCCCTTTGGCGATTGGTCTCATTGTGATGATGTATCCCCCACTTGCCAAGGTCGACTACCGCTTACTTGGCTCCACTGTCAAAGATAAACGTGCCATTACACTGTCACTTATCATGAACTGGATAGTCGGACCTATTTTGATGTTTGTGCTCGCGTTAGTTTTTCTGGGTGATCATCCTGGCTATATGGTGGGCATTATTTTAATAGGTCTCGCTCGTTGCGTGGCGATGGTACTGGTTTGGAACGATATTGGCGGCGGTAATAAAGAATATGGCGCGGCATTAGTGGCACTTAACAGCGCTTTCCAAATTGTTAGCTACAGCTTTATGGCGTGGTTATTCATCAGTGTCCTACCTCCTATCTTTGGCTACGAAGGTATGGTCGTTGACATCTCGATGATTGATATCGCCCACAGCGTACTCATTTACTTAGGCATTCCTTTTATTGCTGGCTTTTTGAGCCGTAAAATTCTGGTGTCGATGAAAGGTGAACATTGGTACAACACGGTGTTTATTCCAAAAATCTCTCCTCTGACACTTATCGCGTTATTGGCGACGATTGTATTGATGTTCAGCCTTAAAGGCGAAATGATCGTAGAGCTACCAATGGATGTCGTGCGCATTGCCATTCCACTCACCATCTATTTCGTCTCGATGTTTTTCATAAGTTTCTTCATTGGTAAAAGACTGGGCATCCCGTACGACAAAAACGCGTCTATTGCCTTTACGGCAACAGGTAATAACTTTGAGTTAGCGATTGCCGTATCGATCGCCGTCTTTGGTATTCATTCTGATCAAGCCTTTGCGGGAGTGATTGGTCCACTGATTGAAGTGCCGGTGTTAATCTACTTAGTGAACGTTGCACTAAAAATGAAGACTAACTACGATCAAAAGAAGTCCGCCGTTCTGGACCATAAGTAGTTGGTTTTGCTAACAACCACCAGCGTTGTCAGCGGCGTTGATTGATTTAAAAAAGGGCAGCCGATTTGGCTGCCCTTTTCATCTTTATTCTTGCTACACCCTGTAAACTGAGCGTTTGAGTCTGTAGCTTGGTGCATCGTTTATTTTTCGAACTCGTTAATTGACTGGACGCAGTAATTTATTGAACACGTTATTGAGTCACTTGCTGATACGCCCAATCTAGCCAAGGCAGCAACGCTTCTAAATCTTGACTCTCCACCGTGGCCCCAGCCCAAATTCGCAATCCCGATGGGGCATCTTTGTATGCACCAATATCGTATCCTGCCCCTTCTTTGTCTAACAATGCGACCAAGGCTTTAGTTTGGGCTTCACTCGCATCTAAAGTAAAGCAAACACTTGTGTTTGAACGCTGAGAATCCTCTTGCGCCAAAAAGTGGACCCAAGATCGAGAGGCGACAAAACGGGTTAACACCGCTAAGTTTGCTTGCGACTTTTCAATCGCAGCACCAACGCCACCAATATCAGACACCCAGCCTAATGCATCAAGATAATCCGCGACACATAGCATAGATGGGGTATTAATCGTCGCGCCACTAAAGAGCCCTTCTATGACTTTACCAGATTGTGTCATCCTAAAAATTTTCGGTAACGGCCAAGGTGGCTGATAGGACTCAAGCCGCTTAATCGCATTTGGACTCAATACAATCACACCATGGGCTCCTTCCCCACCAAGTACCTTCTGCCAACTAAATGTGGTGACGTCCAGTTTTTCCCATGGCATCTCCATCGCAAAAACGGCAGACGTTGCATCACAAATCGTCAACCCTGTTCTCGATTCACTGATCCAATCCCCATTAGGGACTTTTACGCCCGACGTCGTACCATTCCACGTGAACAATACGTCATTTTCTGGATTGGCTTGCGACAAATCAGGCAACTGGCCATACTCCGCCGAATACGTATTTACATCACTCAGTTTAAGCTGCTTTACAATATCATTGAGCCAACCGGCACCAAATGATTCCCAATGAAAGACATCAATGGCGCGTTGACCCAGCATCGACCACATCACCATTTCCATCGCGCCGGTATCCGATGCTGGAACGATACCAACGCGATAGTCATCTGGGATACCAAGGATCGATTTGGTTTGTTGAATCGCCTCTGAAAGCGCAGCCTTACCGACTGAAGAGCGATGAGAACGACCTAATGTAGAAATATTCAGGTTGTTAATATCATAACCTGGGCGTTTCGCGCATGGTCCAGAAGAAAAATTAGGATTATTGGGTAACACTTGAGGTTTCATAAGCCTCCCTGCTTGTGAACGCATAAATTAGCCTAGCATTCTCTCTCAATTGAATAATTAATCAACCTCGAAACCACGACTCAGACAAAAAAAAGGGTAACACCAAACGGTATTACCCTTAATCAATCTTAGCTTATGCGGACTCCAATCGATATTAGAGAACGGTCAATCTAACCAACAACGCTAACCGCTGCTTGCATGATAATGCCGCATATATACGCACCGTATGTACCAAGTGCATAACCGAGTACTGCCATCAAAATACCGACCGGCGCTAGCGCGGGGTGGAACGCGGCGGCAACAACTGGAGCAGAAGCCGCACCACCAACGTTAGCTTGGCTACCTACCGCCATAAAGAACAACGGAGCACGGATTAATTTAGCCACAACAATCATCAGTACAGCATGAATAGTTAACCAAGTAATACCAATAAAGAAGTAACCTGGGTTATCCAATATTGCAGTAACATCCATCTGCATACCAATGGTAGCGACTAGAATATAAATGAAAGCTGAACCAATTTTTGACGCACCTGCGTGCTCTAAAGTACGTGCGCTTTTGAAGGTTGACGCGATCAGTGCAAACGTCGTGACTAATACAATTAACCAGAAGAAGCCTGACGTTAAGCTGTATTTCGCCAACTCCGGTGCATTAGTCTCAATCCACGGTGCAATTAAGTCTGCAAAGAAGTGCGCTAGACCCGTCAGACCAAAAGCAATAGCGACAACTTTCATCATGTCAGTCGTCGTAATCGGTCTCGCATTCTCTTTTTCGTAGTGCGCAACGGTTTCTTTGAGCTCATCAATTGAAGAGGTGTCCGCTTTCAACCAAGCATCGACTTTCTTTTGGCGTCCTGCCATTATCAGCAAGATTGCCATCCAAATATTGGCACAGATAACATCAACCGTAATCATTGCAGAAAACAGCTTGTCATCAACGTCGAATACCTCTTTCATCGCAGCTTGGTTTGCACCGCCGCCAATCCAAGAACCCGCAACCGTTGTTAGACCGCGCCATACATCCCCACCGACTAACTCTGGGTTCACTGCATTAATGATCAGCAACGCGATTGGGCCGCCAATGATGATTCCGAGTGTACCGGTTAAAAACATAATGATTGCTTTTGAGCCCAAACCAAAGATTTTTCTTAAGTCCGCGGAGACAATCAACAATACTAGTGCGCCAGGCAGAAGGTAGCGACTTGCGACAAAATATAAGTTTGAACTTGAACCGTCGATGACACCGGTCGTGTTCAACAATGATGGGACGAAATAGCAAAGCAATAAACCAGGGACAAAAGTATAGAATTTTTTCCAAAACGGATTCTGGCTGCTTTCTGTAATGAATACCCCACCTAGAATTAAGGCGAGCATACCCATTATGACTGCATCATTTGTGACCATTGTTATAGATCTCCATCTGTTATGTTCTTTCGAACATCGTTTATCAACTGGCGGGAGACTATACATGCAAGGCCAATGTGCTACAAATTGTAACAATTCGCTTGAAAAAAATACTTGCCAGCCTCTATATAACACCAACAAATAAGAGCGAACATAGCTTCTCGTCAATATGCCGAGCTTTTAATAACCAACATTCCAAACATAAATTAAATGGGAATCAGTACGTTAGCTGATAGAATCATATTTAGGTTTGCGTCATTATTCCTATAAATTCACTTCAAGCGAATGTTAGTAGTACATAACATTGGTAGAAAACAGCCCTGAATGACTATTTCTTAATCACTTTTTTGATGGTATTAATTTGACACTCATCACATAAACATAAGTCTTTACGCACAAGAATTGACAGAAAAGCCGAAAAAACCGTAATTCACCTAACAGTTCACCAGCAATTTCTTTCGATTTTGACCCTGTACTGACGAACGTCACGAAGACGTTCTTGCATGAGTCGTGATTTATCTGATTCTGACATTCGCCCACGGAATTACTCCAGCAACGACACGACATTACTCCGGCAAAGAATAGTCCCGGCGCTATGCATAACATTGATGTTCATCTACCGCGCTCACTGCACATTGCCACTCCATACAGTCCGCCTATCACTCCCGCCAAACTCATGCATCATACTGATACCTCAACCATGCTCAGACGTCTGCTCACTAATTTACCTCCAATTACTGGATATTTATACAGCCCCACATTATACTGATTGTACATACAGTATTTAATGAGGTGTTGTTATGTTGCAAGAAAGATTAGACCGAATCAATGAACTGCGTAAACAAGCTATGGCTGATCCTAGTTTCGTTCAGTCCGCTGAAGCGCATAGACAAGCCATCCTCTCAGAATATCAAGGTCATCACGGTCAATCATCGCGAAAGCCCAAAACGTTGTCAGAACTGTACAGCCGTTATAACGATAACATTTAGTCAACTGACATCGATTGTTCCCAATTGATATTCAGTTTGGATATAGAAAGAAGCAGATATTGAGAGAAACAAGGTATATAACGAAACAAGATATAGAAAGAAACAGGGTATATAAAAAGAAAGGTGTACATTGAAAAAGCTTAGATACTGCAGAGCATGATAGTGAATAGACGAGTGCTCAGCACTAAGCGCACTTATTGCTTAGAATCATTTTATATTTAGAACCATTTTATACGCAGGATCACTTGATACTTGGGATAACCAACGTTAATGGCTACATCGTAATGGGGCTATCAACCCACTTACACGGAGCAGTCTATGTAGGTGGGTAATGGGGTCTGTCATTGAGATCGGTCTGGGCATCTAAACGGACAAAGCAGGCCTTCTCCCTTGCAAGCTAGGGCATCTGCTCTTTACGCTCGACCTTGCATTCATATGAACCCATTTCAAATTCACGACATATCCAAGGTCGATTTTCATAGATCGTGCACATGTAAGTCTCACGATCAAGCGCTGAACACCAACCATCATCCAAGCGTAACATCGTTTCCGCGCCCCACTGGTCATAAGCGATATGCTCTTCGGGCACACCAGTATCAGTGATTATCATCACTTCCAAACGGCAACAGCAAGCGTGACAGTTTGAACAAGTGACTTCTGACTCTTCTGTGATGTTCTGTATTTGAATGGTCATAAATTCTTTAATCAATCATTCTGCAATCAATAGTGATGGCGCATAATACCTCAAACTTTGCCTTTTCGGTATTTGCGATTACTTCACGCTAACGTAATCCTCCTTCTCCCTACCTTATTCCTTCTTTATATAGTTATTTTTAGTGTGGCACTAAAGCGAAGGTATTACTCAATAATTTGATAATGCCTTGCGACATTAACGGTCACTTTCCCCCACTCAGAGGCTTTAACTCGATCTTGGTGGTGTTCAAATGCTGATCGATCAACGAACTCTTCATAAACATTAAAACGCGTTTGGTCGTTTGCATCCGGATCTACTTCAAACACTAAACAACCATCTTCTTTAAGCGTTAATGCCTTATGAGTCACCAATGCCTCGAGCACCGCTTTTCGCTCTTCAGTTGGTACTACGATGTAGCCTTTTAGTATCACTTTCGACATAACTATCCTTGTTATTATCGTTATCTAATTCCTGATGCTGCCATCATAATGCAATTGGTAACGAGTCTCGCGCATTTCGTAAAAGACCTACACTTTCATGCTCAATAGCATCGCTTGTCTCGCATTGTTGCTTTATCAATGGCTAGATATCGGTATAATCGCCGCCCTAGTAATATCACTCCCCCATTTGTAAGCGAGTCTCCAATGTCAAAGTTGTTTTTTAAAGGTCGAATAGATACCAGACACAATCATGTAATGTCTGGCTACAACGTGAATCGTGACGTAAAAGCAGGCACGGAAGAAGCGCCAATTTCGATAGTGGTGAATACCGCAGAGCGTCAAGCCGAAATTGAACTGCAATTAGCAGAAGCAAAGATTGTTGCCAACATTACCCTTGATGCAGCTGCTGAAGAAAACATCGTTGAGCTTGAAACACTAATCAATAAGCCAAAAACGACGACGTTTGAGAAAACGCCAAACCGTAACGATCCATGCTTGTGTGGTAGCGGGAAAAAATATAAAAAGTGTTGTGCGTAACACCGGGTTGTTCACACCATAGATCCTATTCAGAATTTGTCTTTCGCTTAAATATACCTAAAATTGATGGCTATCTAAGCGAAAGCGCCTTCATGTATCAGATGAGTCACACCTAGCTCATCGAACCCGACACAGCTAACAGGCCACCCACCCTGATGGCTCGTAGCTAAAAGCTAACGGTTAATAATTAATGGCTAATAATTAATAGTTAATAGTTAATAGTTAATAGTTAATAGTTAATGGTTAATGGTTAATGGTTAATGAGTAAGCTGCAATAAATCCCACTTATTCCCGTATAAGTCTTCAAATACCACAACCACACCATACTCCTCTTCACGAGGTTCTTCATGAAACACCACGCCATTGCGCTTCATTAACTCATAATCTCGCCAAAAATCGTTCGTTTGTAAAAACAGAAACACACGACCGCCACTTTGATTACCGACAGCCTGACGCTGATGGTCACCGCTTGCTTGTGCAAGTAACAAGTTTGTCCCATCTGAATTAGGCGGCGAAATTTGGACCCAACGTTTCCCTCCTCCTAAATCGGTGTCTTCGACGACCGTAAATTGCAGTTTTTTTGTGTAGAACTCGATCGCTGCGTCGTAGTTCTCAACAACCAATGCCACATTACCAATACGCTGCTTAATAGACGCTGTCATTTTCATTCCTATATTAAAGTTTGTCTTCTTTCACCCATCAACTAATTATGGGCTAATACGTCAGTCACTCTCTGTCGAAGTCGAGGAATCACCGTTTCTTGAAACCACGGGTTACGCTTTAGCCATCGATTATTCCTTGGGCTTGGATGAGGCAATGGCAGCACTTCGGGCCAATAATCTTCCCACTGGCTAACGACTTCCGTCAAATTCTTGCGCGGTTGAGGGAGGTGATACGCCATCGCATATTGGCCAATCACCAGCGTCAATTCAACATTAGATAATGACGCCAACACTGACTCTCGCCATGTTGCCGCGCAAGCGGGTTTAGGGGGTAAATCCCCCGTTTTTCCTGTCCCTGGGTAGCAAAAGCCCATAGGCACAATGGCAAAGCAATCAGGATCGTAAAAGATCTCTTTAGAAACTCCCAACCACTCCCTTAATCGGTCGCCACTGGGGTCATCAAATGGGATTCCAGATTCATGTACGCGCTTTCCTGGCGCTTGGCCTGCAATAAGGATTCGCGACGTCTCACTCATTTGAATAGTAGGATTAGCGCCAAAAGGCAGCGAGTCAATGCACACTGTGCATCGTTTAATATCCCGAATTAGTGTCTCATTTGAGCGCATGATGTGTCCTCCCCGCAAGCGGTCATATTATCACGCCATACCGACATACGACATGGCCTCAATCCCTGTTTACTCTCCATGCCGTACGGCTTAGACCATAAATGGCATGATCAATAATTCGTCCGTTCAAATTCTCACTACGAGTAATGGTTCCTTCATGGGCGAAACCTAAACGCTCTGCTACGCCTCGGCTCGCACCATTTTCTACCGCTGCCGATATTTCCACTTTTTCCATCGCAAGCTCTAAAAAAGCAATCTCTATCAATTTAGCGACTGATTTTGTGACGATGCCGTTTCCTTGATACTTCGCACTTAGCCAATACCCTATCTCAACCTTTTTTAAACGGGTGTTAATGGTATTAAAGCTAATATTACCAACCACGTTATCTTGCCAAACCATCGCGCAAGTCATAGATTTTCCTTCCGCGTAACCCTGCAATGAACGCTGAATAAACGCTAAGAAAAAAGCCTCATCGTGAGCGAGTTCTGGCCATGCTAACCATTGAGATAAATAATCGCGTTCACGAACCACAATTTCCAGATACAACGGAGCAAACTTTGGCTCCACTAACGCCAACGCTAAGTCGTCTTCAACTTCCATTACAAACATACTTTCTTCCTAGATAGTTTTTCTTTGGTTCCAATTTTCTGAAACCTACCGCGGCTGACAGCGCAACCAAAATAACCCGTACATACACAAGCGAATGTCATGAGTTGCCCAAATATCACTGACTATTCGCATCTTTTATTTGGTTAAACTTATGTTTCATATTTAACAGATGCGCAACCACAACAAACCCACTACTGTTAGTAGCACGTTAATGAGACGAAGTGGGAAAATGATGAAAGTACTTATTCAATATACACAACCGGGCAAATATAGAGATCAAGCTTGGGAAGCGTTAACCCTGAGAACGAAAGGACAGATTTTAGCGGTTACACCGTCATATGCCGCGCAATTAATTGAGCAAAATAAAGCGACCTTAGTCACTTCTGAAGATGAACAACTCGTCGTTCACGTATAATAGTGAATCAAAAGAGCTCTGCAATTCGAGCTCTTTTTCAAATTACATACAAAAACTGAATATCTATTGCCCCGTCTCTACCATAGCAATGATTTTGTGCGCCTTCTCAAAGTGGTCTAACTTATGCTCTTGTATCCACCACGTTGCCGCTTCCATTAGTAATTCAGGCTGATCATTTTTGTTTGCGAAAAATGCATAAAAAGAAACGCCAACATTGTCGCCCTTTTGAGCTATTTTCTTTTTACAAACCTCGATCACTCGACATCTCAATGAGTCACGCATAACTCGCTCTCCCTTCCTTACACTCGACAAACAGAGTCGTACTCCGCTGCTTTTCTTAAGACATGTGATAACTCAATGCCTTCATTAAATACCCGTGTTTTCTTATATTTTATTGCGCCATGCTTTTGATTTTTAGCACCTAGCATCACGTTAACTCAACGTACAAAATGACTTTTATTAATGCCTACTGCCCGTGTACCAACGCTTTCCAATAATCGTAGAGACCATCAATATTAGAAGAACACATTAAGCTCATTGCGCCCTTTATCTGTTCGTCATCCCACTCCCACCACTTCATCTCTAATAACTGAGATATTTCTGCTTCAGTGAATCGGTAACGTATGTGCTTTGCGGGGTTTGAGCCGACAATTGAATATGGGGCAACATCCTTCGTCACGACCGAACGACTTGCTATAATTGCCCCATCTCCAACAGTAACGCCACTCATAATCATGGCTTCAGTGCCTATCCAAACATCATTGCCGATAACCGTATCACCCGAACGCTCAAATCCATCTTTGGCATCTGCGAAGATTTCATTGTCTTGATAAAAAAACGGAAAGGTACTCACCCAGTTATTTTGATGCCCTTGATTACCAGCCATCATAAACACAGCACCAGAACCAATTGAGCAGTAGCTGCCAATAATTAACTTATCAACATCAGACCTATCTGGAAGCAAGTAACGAGCGCAGTCGTCGAAGCTATGATTATGATAATAGCCAGAATAGTAACTATGCTCGCCCACGATAATATTTGGATTCGTCACTTGTTCTTTAAGAGACTTGCCGATAAAAGGACTTTCAAAATAATTATTCAACTCAATTTCTCTCAATAATTTGTACTCACCAATTCAATGTAAATCAGAATGCCACGCGTGATGGGAACGTTTGAATTATTAAGTCTTAACAATCAGCGCAGTCCCACACGAGGCCAAAATACCTCCGGAAAGTCTGTTTAGCCACCGTTTTGATTGTTTTCCCTTAAGCAATCTACCAGCCTTAGACGCCATCACGGCATAGCTACATAGAACACCACCGACCGATAGCGTCGATATAGCCATAATTAGAACAGCGTCAAGTAAATCAATAGACGTCAAATCTATAAATGCAGGGAAAAAACCCATATAGAACAAGATTGCCTTGGGGTTAGAGAGCGTCATTAACAATCCCGCTAAAATACTTGAACCACTGTTGTTGGTTGCTCCAAACTCCGAGTTGCTGTTGTCCAACCAGGTAACGTATGCGAGCCAAAACAGATACCCAGCACCGATATATTTCAGTAGTATCGCAAATTCACCTAGCAAACTAGACACTACAGATAATCCTGTAAGTGCAAGAAGAATAAACACATAATCCGCCAAGAGCACACCAAAAACGACCAGAAACCCTTGCTTCCAACCGTATGCTACTGACCGAGACGCCACAGCCAGTACACTGGGGCCTGGTATTGCCGCCGATAAAGCCATGGCCACAAATAGTGTCATCATTGTTGTAATAGTCATTAGTCCCTCCTTAGAGTAACGCCACCCTACCTAGTGCGTCACGCACCACAGAAGCCAAAATTTATAATGGTAATCTCGCAAGCCCAAACGACCAAACGTTACGACTATGCTTGAAGTGTTTGCTATTCGCAATTTTGCCAGGTGTACTCCATCTGCCTGGCTACTTTCTTGGCAAACTCTAAACCATAATGCTGAGATACGAGATGCAAGCTCATATCAATGCCTGCGGATATCCCGCCCGATGTGGTGTACTTCCCAGACGTTACCCAACGTCGATTATTTATGACTTTCAGATTTGGAAACTGAGAAGATAAGTCCGTGATATCTTCCCAGTGAGTAGTAACAGTATGACCTTCAAGTAATTCCGCCTTAGCGAGTAGGAATGCCCCCGTACAAACAGAAGCAATTTCACTTGCTTGCGGGGCAATAGATGCCAGCCAACTCAGTATTTTAGGCTTACATATTTCATCGGTGTGAACCCCACCAACGACAACCAATAGATCAATTTGAGGATGATTCTGTATCGTATAGTCAGACAACACTTTGAACCCACCACGAGCAATAACAGGCTCGTTACTTTCTGAAACCAGGAATACATTCAAACAATCAGCACCCAGCCTTTTTGCCGTACTGAACACTTCAAATGGACCTGAAAAATCCAGAACCTCTGCTTGGTCGTAAATATAGATACCTATGTTCATTGTGCCTCCTTGCACGTAACGCCAAATCCAAGTATTAACAACGTAATCACCGAATACACAGCTATTTTTACACCCACTAACTTCAACTTCATCTAATCCTCAAGCAAAAACTGCCGTGTGCTTGCTGCCAGCTTAAATTGACGACTAGCTCTATGGTTGCAACAAAAAACGGAGACCATTTACTGAAATTCATCACCATGATTATCTAAGGTCTTACTGCCACACTCTAGGCAAACGACATACCGATCAATGAGATCGAGTGATGCGCCTGCCGGACTCGCTACTCCACCAAAGAAGCCCGAGAGAAATGCGTTAAACTGTTGTTTTTTACTCTTGCCATATTGGGACGGCTTTTGCTTTATTAACTCTTTGTATTCTGTTTCTTTACCGCACTTCTCACAATATCTAGCACTCATTCTGACCTCGATTATTGGTTATAAACTTATAAGGAATAATAACGAGATAGCGCTCCACATGAATGAGAAACCAATCACACGAATGCACCAAAGCGCATAAAAGTTAAAGCACATAAAAGTTAAAGTGCATATACGTTAACGCACATAGTGAATAAATGAAGCTATACATAACCAACACATAAAAGATTTCCTCTTCAACGGTTTGTGCATGCGCTTTTTACAACGTTCTCCTAACCTTTTACCGCGTTACGCCAATACTCCACCGTTTTATCTGACACCATGCCTGTTTCATTGGCTGCTGCAATTAGAAAGTTGCACAGCTTAACCGCTACCTGTTCGTTGCCCAGCAAATACAAACTACGAATTGCTCGGGTCAGGCGAAGTTGGTTATGGTCATGACTTTTAAGCCATACATGGTTAGCAGGACTAAGTGCCAACATTGAGGATATTTCACACCCATCTCGCCGCAATCCCCAAAATTCAAGCAAAAGGTCGAGTACTTTTAAGTGAGCAGCACGCAGATCTTCCGACTGACTAAACACCTCTCGGTCTTCTTGAGTAACCAACGGTGCATGTTTATTGAACTTAGTCCCCTCATCTATCGGGAAAAGAACTTGAATGTACTTATGATCGTGCTCTAGCCAGAAGTGATTGTATGCTAGCAACTGCTCAATATTACGGCCCAATTTATCTGGAGCGTCTCCAGATATGAAGCGAGCAATTTCACTCATTTTAGTATCCTAATGATTGTAATTTTTATCTTAGCGTTCCAATGCCGCGTTAAGTGATAAGCAGCGCCAATCACCATACCTAAACCATTGTTAAATAATCTAATTCAAAGTAACCCTAAAGCACCATCCGTTGAAAACAAGTCTTAATACTTGAATTACGACACTTTCCTGATTGGCTGGCATATAAATAACAAAAAGCAATAGGCAAACGTTAGTCCTGCTGCAACTAACTCGTTCAATCCACATCGATTGACTAATACAGATGCCCCCGAAGCCGCAACAAAAAAAGAAGCATAATAATAGACCTTGAACAGTTCTAACTTTTGAGAACATTTTTTACACGTTACTGCTCTGCCAGGGAAGAGGTTGAGCTTATCTCTCACACTCAACGGCGCTAGGCAGCTTGGGCACTTGAACATGTCCATTCCTAATTAATTATGTACAAATTACACACTAATGTTGGACTGCTTTCTATGCAAAACCGTCTTAATATACTTCGACGCTGTTCAAAATACCACGCAGTTATAATGCCTATTAAGTCATGCGTGGCGTAAAAACTAAAACTAAATCAAACCAGAAATACCAAGTATTGATATCCCCTTCTTAAACACCTGTTATTCGACATTTCTTCGCAATAATTCTGCCTTAAATTTACTCTCTCTATATATAACCAAAAACCCCAGTTAACAAAAAACATTACGCATGGAAGGATGGCGTACTCTACAAGATTGGCTTGCACGTAATTTGATACGCTTTTAGCTTCTGATGATGGGTAGTTAATTAAAATATTAAACACTATAGAGGCAACGACCATTAACGCTGTATTTTTAAATGCCCAGTAGAGAAAACCCTGTTTTCGTGTCTTTCTCCAGTATTCAAAGTTTTGATCATTCATTGCTAATCCTAATACCAAGAAGAAAGTACCCATATCGTAGTCAGGGTCATTGAACTAATGTCGTAATCACAAAACCCACTTCAAACCAATAATGTAAGCGGTTACCAGTCTGCTTGAACTATTTATGATAACTCCGCTTTTTGCATTGGCTGACAAACAAACAACAACATGCAAAATACGAACGCAATTCCTGCGGAGCTTAAAGCATTGAATTCAAGGTAGAGACGCAAAAAGGATGTGGCAAAGGGAGCGACAAAAAAGATGCCGTAGTAATAGAATTTAAACGGCTTTAACTTTTTGGAACATTGTCCGCACGCGAGCTGCTTGTCAGGCCTCAAATTAAATTTTTCTTTGATGGATATAGCGCTAGCACAATGTAGACATTTAAACATTTGGGTTCTCTAACGTTGACGAAACCCGACATTAACGATTGATTCTTGTTTACGCCAAACTGAAGAAAATTAACTCGAGAGAGATCAAACTGCGATGTAATTATAGCGCCGGGCTAAAAGGTGAGCAACGCAATGCCCTAGCCTCCGCATATCACCTTACCCTCTAAACCAGACAACTTATATCTTGCCCAAGCATCCATATAGTAGTCAGTGTTACTGTCCCAGAACTCTGATGGCATTTTTCTTTGGTATTTTACATTCAAAAGACGATGCTCTTCCGGCGTGACAATACAGTACACACAGTACTTGTCGATCACATCATAAACATCTGTGATTTGGGGATCGGTTAATGATAATAAGATGCGCACCACCTCAGCCATAGGCACAACATGCTCTTTCTCTACTTTGTCATTGTTTCGAGCTGAGGTTGTCCATTGGCAATGCTCTTTTATCTTCCTTGTATCCCACTTACCGGTTCCATTTACTGCACCTACACGATACGCATACAAATTATCAACTAAATTGCGATAACAATGCGAATCATCAACTCCACCATCAACGAGAACTAAAATAGCTTTAGCAAGAGCTTCAGCTTTTACGGCATACGACATATATAGAACCGCCTCAAAAAAACCGAATCGTAAACTATATTTTTGTATGCAGAAACTCAGTTTCTCGCATAGTGGGATAACGCCTTACTAAGCAGCGCTGTCTACTAATCTACCAAGCGCGCATCACTTCAAAAAAAAGCGCCGAGCATTGGGATTCCGCATTAATACTTGTTATACAGCGACTTATTTATACAAACTAAACTTCTTAGTAAACTCCCTAAGTGTATCTGTGCCGCCAAAGATGCATACACCTAAATACTCTAAGTCCACTTCTCTCGTTTCCTTGGTTCTCTGTTGCTGCTCTACAGAGCCTCCCTCAATCATTGAACTTGTAAAATCAGTAAATTTGATATTTCGGCTTATCGCTTCTTCTCTGACTTTCCTAAGTTTATTGGAGTTGTCCGCTTTCAAAACAATGAAGGGGTAGTGAGATAAACTAGGGTGTACATTGCCATCCATGTCTGCATAATCAACATATTGACTTTCACTGCTTTCAAGCTGGCTCGATAATCCAACACTCAAATGTCCCAATACGTTCAGTGTTCTTCCTAACTCCATCTTTTTACTTAGAATAGCAATGAATCGTTTCTGATTTTCATCTGGTAAAACTGACATAACACTTCCTTGTTAGTTAATATTTGGCACTCGTTGTATAGCGACCAATTAAGATGTGCAACATGCTATCACGCCCAAACTAAACCATTGCACCGTAAACACAAACCTCGAACCTCGAACCTCGAACCTCGAACCTCGAACCTCGAACCAAAGTTAAATCGCCACGCGTTGGGAGTCACTATTAAATTGTTTGTTAGTTGCGTTCTAACCACTCCGAGCGCAACACCCCATATTTGACTGAATCATAATACTCGCCATTGTAATAGCGAACTTTACGAAGTATAGCTTCTTGCTGAAAACCTAATTTCAATGCTAATGACATCATTCGAGGATTACCCGACCAAGTGGTTAAACCAACCCTTTCAAGTTCCTTATTTTCGAATAAGTACGACACCCACAAAGGAATAGCTAATGCACCAATGCCTCTACCCCAATATTCTTTATCGTAAATTACAATTCCCGCTTCAAGCCAACGCGTTTCTTCACATTCCCAGTAACAATTAACTGCTCCCACTGGAATATCGTCGACTGTGATTAACTGCAAGTCTAATCCTGTTAGTAGGCGCTGAAATGAAGAGTTTTCAAACTGCTCTAATGACGGGTGAGTGTATGAAAAGTAAGGACCATTAAACTTCGTCCATTCGTCATTTGAAATGACTAGAGAATGGATAAATTCCAGTTCACTCTCTTTTGCTGGTCTAATCTTTACTTGCTTTTTTGTCACGATACTTCCCGATTCTTTGTAGCAAACCAACACCTTATGAAGTGACAGCTAACCGCCGCCGCGCTCAATCAATCAATCAATCAAAGCTACCGTAATCACAAGCCCAGCTAAACCAAAATCGCTGACTGTTAGCTGTCTGCTTGAACAATTTGTAAGAAGCATTTTACTCCCATGATTTTACGTCAGCAGGTGTGTAGTTACTTTTAAAAGTAAACGCATAAGGACTATCACCATGCTTCCGAAGGTGATTTAACCGTTCAAGGGCATCTTCTGTGCTAGGAATATGGTCATCGTTGACCCACCAAAGGACATAGTTGTCTTCATCAAGACGATGGAACCATTCACTTTTTCGTCGCATATAATCTCTATGATGGGTTCGAAACATAAAGTTTTTCAACGCATCGACTGATTCCCAAACGGACATGTTTGCAATCATATTCGGATCATCGAACAATTGGATATTGGTAGCATCACCACCTTCATCTTTTAAGCGCCAAACAAAACCTTCACTTTCCTCGGCAATACCATTCACCAACTCTAAGTTATCAACGAATTCTTTAATTTCCGGCGCATCCAATGCATATCTGGCCAACGCTATATTCAACTGTGCTAACTTCATTGCTTCCCTTCCATCGATAAACTGCTGCATGCGTATAACGCCAAATTAAGGGGTGAACAACGCCACCACCCAACCTAAAGCATTGTACCGTGGCACTAAATTGGAAGTAGAACCAAAAGTGCCAAGCGTTGCGAATCTGCTTAAATTTATTGTTAGCAGACAGCTTACAACGCGAGTTTAAACCCTTCATGTGTTGCTTTGAACCCAAGTTTTTCATAGAACCTGATTGCATCAGGACGCTGTTTGTCACTTGTTAACTGAACGATTGTACAGCCTTTGTTTTTTGCCTGTTCAATAGCATATTCGAACATTTGCTCACCGAAACCTTGTCCACGATAGTCACTATGGATTCGTACACCTTCGATAAGACAACGCCAACTACCAATATGTGTCAGGTAGGGAATAATAGTAATTTGAAGCATCCCTACTAGAGAGTTTTCCAGTTCAACAACAAGTAATTCGTTATTTGGATCTCGTGCAATGGCTTCGAACGCTTCAATATACGCACTATTCAGCGGAACAGACGCGTCTTCTCTTTTGCTACCAAGCGGGTCATTTGAAAGCAAAGCAACAAGACTCTCCAAATCTTTAAAACCAGCTAAACGATACTTTAATTCCATCTATAATTCCTTATTACTTCTGACTGCTAACGCCTTGATAAGGTGTGAGCAAAGCAAGACCTTAGCCTCCGCATAATACCTTAAACACATAAACCAACGCATAGTAAAAATGCCACGCGTTGCGAATCACTCTTAAGCAACTTGTTATACCGCTTGGTTGAGGCTAAAATGACCAAAATAAAGACCACTTAAGAGACCTATTACATGACCACTAGAATTTTAGCCGATGTTGCTGCAAGCATTACTGAGTTGAAAGCTAACCCTATGAAAGTTGCAACTAGTGCTTACGGTGAACCTGTTGCTGTACTGAACCGAAATGAGCCAGCATTTTATTGCGTACCAGCCGAAGCGTACGAAATGATGATCGACAGACTCGAAGATCTTGAACTACTAACTATTGCGAAAGAGCGTGAGTCTGAAGAGAGCATTTCGGTAAATATTGATGACCTATAAACTCGACTTTAAAAGGAGCGCACTCAAAGAGTGGAAAAAGCTTGGCTCAACGCTTCAACAACAATTTAAGAAAAAGCTAATCGAGCGCTTAGATAACCCGCATGTTGCGGCTTCAAGACTCTCTGGAGCTGACAACATGTATAAGATTAAGCTGCGCCAGTCGGGCTACCGTCTCGTCTACAAAGTTGAAGACGATGTCATCATTGTAACCGTCTTAGCAGTCGGAAAACGCGAACGTAGCGATGTTTACCGTAAAGCTATAAAAAGGTTAGATAATTGATTGCGGTATAACGCCGTTTTAAGGCGCGAGTAGCATGGCATATACTTTGGCGAAGCCAAAAATACCATGCGTTACGAGTCGCTCTTGAACACTTTGTTATGTGTTTTTTCGCAAAACTTTTTGATATTCAAAAACTTTGAAGTCATTATCTGGATTTGGCTGAACTTCTCCAACTTTACGATAGCCAAGCTTTTCATAAAAATGATGATTTCGGTACGCTTTATACGGAGTGACTAAATTCCAAACAGGAACATGAGAATATTCATTTTCAATCAACTCCATTGTCGTAGAGCCTATTCTTTTATTTTGAAAGTCGTCAGATATAAAAAATATTTTACCTCAACTTCGTTGTTTTCCGATGGGATAACACAAATACCTCCGGCCAACTCATCATTATATTGAATTTTATAATAATGACCTTTTTCAATTTCTGTTTGATGCCACAAAAGAGACTCTATTCCAGGCGGGTAAGAACCATACTGCTTATAGTCCTTCGCAAATGCGGATATACTAATAGCTTTCAACATTTCAGCATCGACAACTTTCGCTAACTCTAACCTGATCATTCTTTGATGCTTCCTATAAATTAATCGCTTAACTAAATCTAACACATAACGCTTTGCTAACAAGCGACAACGCGTTGACACTTAACTTGAATATTGTGCCATAAACACGGAGCTGAAATTGCGACAGAAGTCGCCAAGCGTTAGGAGCCTTTGTTGAGCAATTTGGTAGGTTTTTACTCGCCGCCTAGGTTTTTCCAGTCAGTAAGTTTCAGCCGTTTATGCTGGACATAGAAATACAAAGCGATTGTAGCACCGAAAAGAGTTCCCGCAATTGATGACCAAAGAACGGCTTCGGTAATAGACTTGCCCTCAGCCCCCCAAGAAAATAGCCACATCAATATCCCGTATATTGGAGTGAAGGAAATAAAGGATAGGGAAACATTTACCACAAAAGAACGATAGTAAGGCGGTGGTTGTTTGCAACCAATCATCTTCAACAATTTGTCGTTTGGTGGATTATAGTTAGATTTCCACACTCCCTTATTGTTTAGCTCTGCAAGAGCAGCTTTCAGTTTTCTTTCGTAATCCATTATGAATTTCTATTTCCCAAAAGTTAATTGGCTTAATTAAACATAACGCCGCATTAAGGTGTGAGCGGCGCTTGCCTATACTTTGAGCGAAGCGAAAACAGCAAGCGTTGCGAATCACTCTTGAATGCTTTGTTATGTGAATTTTTTGCCATCAGCACTCAACTCCCAAAGACTTTAAAGCTTGCTCGCATTGAGAGGCACTTTCGAACTGAATAGCTTTTATACCAACTGATTCTGCGCCTTCCACATTATATGGCATATCATCAATGAAGACGGTTTCTGAAGCATTTAAACCGTACTGGGAAAGAAGCGATTCGTAAATTTCAGGTTGTGGCTTCAATAGACCAACCTCAGCTGAAACTATTGCGCCTTCAAATAGGTCCCAAAATGTATAAAACGCTTTTATGTGAGACACAATTTCATGGACGTTATCAGTTAATGCAAAGACGTGATACCCAGCAGATTTACAGCGTCTAATGAGTTCGACAGAGCCATGAATCAAAATCTGAGTTTGCTTTACGTAGTAAAACAGGCGCTCACATTCTAATTCAGTTAAACCTAGCTCCTTGCGATACTGAGATTTAGCGCCGTTTTCAGATAGCAGCCCTTTATTCAAGTTTAACCAAATATCAGACTGAAATATCGATTTCGCTTTCTCTTCTAGGGATGGGCTATCGCCAAAAGTAAGCCGAGTTATCTCTAAAGGAGCCCAACGCACAACAACATTACCGATGTCGAAAACTACATTTTTGATGTTTTCAGAACTCATTATTTACTCCTTTCAC
>NZ_JAMKMS010000025.1 GCF_023634655.1 Vibrio methylphosphonaticus
GTGTCCACTGCTTTTGCAGTGTTTTGCCGCCCGTTGAATCTTTACTTAGCACTTCGCCATTCGCTACATCGATGATGCCAGTGTTCATCACAAGAGCGCCACGGTAAGTACCTTTACCCAATGTGCCTTCGATATAGTTGTTTTCAATAACGTGGTTCTCATCATAGATGCGGATACCGCCTGAGTTAGCCGTGTTACCCGGTAAGATCACGTTGTTTGTCACAACATTATTATGACCGTGTCGTAGAGAAATCATCGAAGTACTGTTTTTGATTGTGTTGGCATCAAAAGTGATACCGCTCGCTTTCACAGAAATAAGCTCGATCTCGCCAGACCCATTTTTACCGACATAACCACTGATATTGTCGAAGTAGTTATTGCGGATAACACTTTGTGAGTCAAATAGAGAATTGTGGCTGTCACCCACGCGGATAGCTTGTCTGTCGTTACGGTTTGTTCTCACCATTTTCGGGTTCGAGTTTTCGATAAGCTCCATATCTAAAGCTGTCAGGTCTTTAAAGATGTTACCTTCGATCAGAGTTTTCTCTAACTTGTCTGATGTTGCCACAACAAGCATCGCACCGCGCTTGTACTTACCTTCAAAGGTATTGTTGGTAATCTTGTTGTTTTCACCGCCAACAGTGATCCAACGGATGTTAGGGTATTTTCCTTTCTCATCCGCTACGTATTCGTAGTCGTTGAACTTATAGATGACAGAGTTGTTTAAGGTGTTATTTTTACCAAAGATACCAAACACGCCCATGATGTTTGCATCATGACTTTCAGTGCTTAATGTTGCACCACCATCAGTGAAGACCAAGCTTTCAATTAGGTTGTTGTCACCCTGAATCAAGAACTGAGTTGAGCCGTTAAAAACGGCAGTTCCAGGCTCTTGAGCGACAATTTTGACGTTATTCGCTGATAAAGTCACACGACCTAAATCGGCATAGCGACCTGGTTTGATGCTAATCACATCGCCATCTTGCGCGTTGTTGATGCTCTCGCGTAGCTCCAGTACCTCTTGTGCAGAAGCAACAGCAACACCTTGATCAACCATAACTGCTGTCGGTTGGGTAACTTGTTCTGTGCTAGCGTGGCTAGTTGTCGCGCCTGCCAACAGTAATGAACCTAAAATGAATGCAATTGGTGACTTTTTCATAAGTTTCTCTTTCGTAGGGTACTTGAGTATGAGGGAAGGTTAGCAACACAAAAGAGGGTGAGAAAACCGATTCGCCTCTGGAATGTGGTCTGAATCGCGTCGGCTTTGCTAAATTGTGGATAAGTTCAAATAATTTAATAATACAAATAAAACTTGACAGTTTGAGGGTTGTAAAGGGTCTTAGTTCGGGTTAGAGGATTTTCTTAAAGTGTCTGACAATTATTTAATTTATTGTTTTGTATGGTTTATTTTATTGTTTGTTACCTTTTGGTAGGTGATTTAAACATAGAGCTGTATGAGCTGATCTGCAAAGTTGAAGGCGCATAAGTAATATTAGTGTACTTACAATGACGAAGTGTTTGGCCGAGATATTAGGAAAGCTATCGGGCATAAATGAGTTGCTGGTGCTCTCGCTGGCTCTTTTTAGGACAAAAATAATTTAGTTTCCTTTTTCCTCCAATAAAAACGTCCGTCACCCTCACGCAAGTGAGGGTCTAATAAAGCGCGTAGCTAATTGAAAAATAATGACTACATCGCGTAAATTACGTTTATAGCACGCTGCATAAGATCTCTTTTTCAAGGGGATGACGGGGTTATTTTTGGTTTAGAAACAAGAAAGGGGTATTTTCGTGTTTCATGCCCCGTCAGCACGCCTCTGGACAAAACCTTGCCAGTGATTATCCTAAATTAGTAAAAAGCGGATTAATTTTAGTATCGAAAACGCACACATCGCGTGCCAGAACTTACCAGTCGCATTAAGGTGTGAGCGGCGCTTCGCTATATTTGAGCGAAGTGAAACTTCCAAGCGTTGCGAATGATTCTTAAATGCTCGTTAGCACACTCGTTACACTGTTTTATTGACCATTTCTGACATTGGGTTAGCAATAGCGTGCTTACTCATTATCTCTAAACCCAGCTCCAACATTGAGCGCCAGGCCTGGTCGATCTCATCATCAAAAAGAGGGTCAAAGTTTGCGACCGTAGCTAAGAGACTCTCTTGCCACGCCACAAGCTCTTCTGGCTTGATGTTTAAGTTCATGTCCTTGTGACGTGTAGCTAAGTTTTTTACGTTATTCCGTATGAATGGATTATCAGATGCGTTTTGCACAAGAATAATCGATGCTTTGAGCATTCTTGTTTGCTTCTCGTTGTCAACGCCAAAAAAGCGTTCGGAGAATCTTGGGTTGGTTGAACAGAAGTGTTTTAAAAAAAAGGTGAGGAAATCCTCATCGATGTTACATCTAGCATAACTTGCTTGGAATGATTCACAATAGCTCATGGAATATCCTTATTTCAAAACTACAGAATACTGTATTAATGTAGTTCATATAAAGTTTGAAACTCACTTTGGGTAATAACTTTGTTGACCAAACGACTGATCTGGCACGGATTTGGACAGAAATTACTTAGAATAATAACTCTATTTTGATTCTAATAGATTAGAAAAAGTATGTTAAAACTATATTATTGTGACGCTTTGGCTAGACCTAGTTTACCAAAACGTTCAAACTGAATAGTTGCTTTAATAGCGGTAATACTCTCGCATATCATACTCAGCATTGTAATGTTCGCATCTTCTGTACGTTAGTACTAGAAATTCAGCTTCCTATGTCTCCACGGGCACCACTAAGCGGTATCAAATGGGTCAAACACCTGTTTAAGTCTGAAAATGAATGGTGAACTGGTTTTACGTTTATTTTTAGCAAAATTGTGATGTGATTTTGTCGTTTCGTATCAATACATATTACACAAAAGGAGAGATGAATCACAATTTATAATTGTTCATGTGTAGAAAATCACATAATGGCCGCTATTGTAGTCACTTAATCATATAATCAAAGAACTAAGAATGTACCGTTCCATTTTTTCTCTTTTTTCTCTTTTTTCTCTTGCTTTTAGTGCTTGCCAAATAAGTTATGCTGAATCTTTAAGATTACCGGGCAAACCGAATGACAAGAAACTGCATCTTACTCTGGCTAAAGAGATCGTTAATCGCTCTGACCGCTTCGATGAAATAAAGTTTGTCTATGAAGCAACAGGGGAGCCTGCTCAGTCTAGAGTTATGGCAGATTTAGAATCGGGAGAGATTGACCTCTATTGGTCAGCGACCAGTCTCGACATGGAGAAACGCTTTGCTCCAATATTATTCCCTATTTATCGAGGAATGCTTGGTATGCGAATCGGACTGATTCATGAAAAAGATAAACGATTACTCGCAAACGTAAGATCTAAAGCAGATTTCGCTCGCTTTAAAGTTTGTTCCGGAAAAACATGGCCAGACACGTCCATTCTTGATGCGAATGGGATAAACACCGCTAAGTCTCTTAAATACCCCAACATTTTTGAGATGATGCTATCAGGTAACCGTTGCCACCTCTTCGCTCGTGGCGTCATGGAGCCTTTTGCAGAAATGCAGTCATACCCAGAGCTACCGTTAGCAGTTGATAGCCATATCATGCTTCGTTACCGAATGCCTTACATGCTCTTTGTGCAAAAGGAAAATACTGAACTTCAACAACACATCACAGAAATTGTTGAAGATATTTTCGCTGACGGCACCTATGAAAAACTGTTTTTTAACGATCCGGAGGTGCGTATGGCGCTATCACAAGCCAATCTTTCAGAACGCACTATTATCGATCTTAAAAACCCTTATCTGACTGAAGATAGCCGTTCTATCCCAGAAAAATATTTCTTTGATCCACTTGCTAACTGAGCACACCGCCATGAATCAAATAACAAAAAAAATGGTTTTATTGATTGCAATAGTAATGCTTATTGTTGCCGCTATCGCTTTGCCTATTCAATTTATGATTAACCAATCACACGTTTCGGATAAATCTGCATTGGACATTAAGCGTATTACCTCTGAATTGAGTGTGATATTACAAGAGCCCGTTTATGTATACGATAAAACACTGATACTAAATATTATTGAAGCATACGCAAAAAATGACGTCATCGCTGAAATCCAAGTCCTTGATCAAAATAGCAACACGTTGGCCAGTGTAAGCCCGCGTGAAGTTCATGAAACTTCATCACTGACTATTGCGTGGGATTCATTGCCTATCGGTAAAATCATTGTTGGATTTAACCATGATGCAACAAATGCTAATTTAATTAACTCTATGAAACTCGCGATTGGTATTTTACTTTGCGTATTTATCGCTAGTTTAATTTTGATTTCTATCGTCCTTGATAGAAAAGTTGTCCAACCTATCAAAAACATGGCTGACTCAATGAATGAAATTGCCTCTGGGGGAGGTGACCTGACATCTCGAGTTGCGGAAGTAGGCAATGATGAAGTCACGTCACTTGCAAAAGCATTCAACCAATTCGTTGCGACCATTCAATCTATCGTTCTAGAAACATCAAACACGACCAAATTGTTGGATAAGAGCGGTCACGGCATTGCGCAGTTACGTGATGAGATGAACCAACAAAGCCAACGACAATCATTATTAACTCAAGAGAGTTTGCACAGCATTGAGCAGTTTGATCTAGCGACGAAAGAAATTGCTGTTCATACAGAAAATACCCTGCATCAATCGAATGATGCCCTAGAGCTTTGTCAGCACAGTGGACACACTATTGATATTAATGAACGTCATATTAATGACTTGGTCGTAAGTCTGGAAAGTGCAGCGAAATGTGCAAACTCACTAAAAGTGAGCAGTGATGATATAGGTCGAGTGATTGATGTCATCAAAGCGATTGCAGAACAAACTAATTTATTGGCATTGAATGCTGCCATTGAAGCGGCACGTGCTGGCGAGTCTGGTCGTGGTTTTGCGGTTGTTGCAGATGAAGTACGTTCGTTAGCATCTAAAACCCATGACTCGACCAATGAGATTGAGTCCATAATTGAACGTCTGCAACAAGAAGCAAATGAGTCTTTTGAAGCAACACAAAGCTCAAAAGCCTTAGTAGAGCAAACAAAAACCAGCGCAGACCAAATTCAGCAAGCTTTGTCGAGCATTATCGCTTCCGTAACATCCATCAATGGCATGGTTGACTCTGTGGCATCCGCTTGTGAAGAACAATCAAACGTTAGCTCAAAAGTGGCAAATGACATGCAGTGTCTCGATAGTAGCGCGAAAGAACTAGTAAGCGTAAATGATGATTTGGCAAATGTATCCAATGACATTTTGTCGCAAACCACCGTCCTTTCCACTCAGATAGCAAAATTTAAATTTTAAGTGTTGTTATCAAATCTGTGTTTGTTGACGAACCCCACTTTTTAAAGTGGGGTTTTGTATTAGCAGCCACATTCGCAGTTATTTTCATTATGCCATTGCATGCAACCAAGCAACGCTTGAGTCGACACTTAAACACTAAGGTTTGATGTATTTGAGCTGTATTTAGCCCCGTTTTTGAGGATAACTCACCCAATAGGGCTATCTTCTTAATATTTTGAGCGGCTGCTAGACAACATGACATTTGAACGTTCTTCCGTTCATGGAAGATAGCATGACGGCGGCCATGATAGTGTTTCGCATCGGCGAAACTCCGTTCTGCAGTTAAACTTCTCCATCTGTAGGTCTTTCATCCATAGGTTGATGCTCTCCCGTAAGATAACTTCTAGTAAGGCAAACATAGATTAACAGAATATAAATGAACTTTTGTTCTAGTTTATTTTGGGGCAAAAGTTAGTCAAGTTAGAACAACGCTCGCGTATACGGAAACGCCCAAAGTTATTAGCTTTGGGCGTTTCTTCTAGCAAAGTTGGTTACGACAAACCGAGATTTAGAAGCTCATATGCAGAATTGGAAAAGGTTTTTCCATATCATCAAGTGGCGAGCGTGAAACGACTTTGAAGCCCATATACTCGTAGAAACCTACTGCCTGTGGGTTTTGCTCGTTTACATCGACTTTGGTTGCACCTAACTGCTCTATTGTGTATTGCAGCAGCACCTTGCCAATTCCTTGCCCTCTGGCCTTGTTTAAGATGAAAAGCATTTCAACCTTAGAATCATAGATACCCACGAAGCCTAAGATTGAGCTTGCATCACTTCTAATGCATCTTAACGTAACAGTAGGAAAAGCCTGTTCGATGATAATTGGTTTAAAAAACTCAATATCTTCTTCTGTAATGAAGTCATGAGTTGCTCGGACTGAGTTTTCCCAAACATTGAGCATTTCTGCGTAATCTTCAGGAAGCACACTTTCTACAATCATTGTGTTTTCTCTATAGTTGACTGAAATTCATGTGCAGCCGCGAGCGTGAATTCTATCCGCAAATCATTAAGTAGTCTAATGATGTAAGCAAAGGGTTCTGGCTTGGAATGGGGCAGATCTGCGTTACATACGAAGCTCGGTGAAGAGCTATAGCATAGCCTCATTGACTCCTTGTATCTGACACTGGCAAACTACAAGAAAAGCGATCATAACGAGTTAGCGTAATGCAGAAATACGAATGGCGTAAAGGCGAAAAAAACTCTACCTACCTAAAGCTAAACCTGAAGTAGTAGACGTTGAAGAGATGCAATTCATCACCATTAGTGGCGAGGGCAATCCGAACTCACCAGCATTCACTGGGTATATTTGGTTTCGCTCCACCTTGTCTGGATAGGCAGTTAAGAAAATAACTACAGCGCTGCGGGAGCTGTTGAATGGTGAGTTGGGTAACATTCTCAAGCTTCTTGTACTCGATGAATCGAGAAAAAGCATTTTTGCCGACACTAGGGTGGTTTGGTGATGCTTTAACTGCGTGAGTACCATTAAGCATTGATGCACTTGTCGTGGTTTCTAGTTGGGTACGGTAATCTAGACGTCGCTTATTAATAGTCTCAGAAAGTTCGGCTTTGAAGTTGGTAAAACTTAATGCCGTCGCTTTGGCTTTGTCGAAAAGAGAATTAAGTATTTGAACTTGTAAGATGTTTTTCAGGTAAGCGACTTTTCGCTCACTGGTCAAACGGGCGAATTTACATTCTTTAGGATAGGCTATTTCACGCAGCGGAAGAGGGGGTTGCGAGACGTGTGTAGTAAACGCTATTTGGAAGTTTCAATAAGTATATCTGTGCCACCTATATGTGCAAGATGATTTTTGAGGCTCTAGATGCGAAAAAACCGCTGTAAAAACAGCGGTTTAATCTTCAAAAGTGGCGGAGGGATAGGGATTTGAACCCTAGAAGGGCTATTAACCCTTGCCGGTTTTCAAGACCGGTGCTTTCGACCACTCAGCCATCCCTCCGAACGGCGTGAATAATAGCGACTCGAACTAACGCTGTAAAGGGAGAATTAAGGATTATCATCTTAAGTGATTGAATCAGCATCAATCCGTTTAAATTTCCGGCGATGGGATGATTGCGTGTGCGTAACGGTCTTAGCCTGCAAGAGGTTCAGTTTCTCAATTCTAATTTTTCTTTGTGGCTCTCGTTTGGATGACACATTTTGGTGGGGTGCTGCACCAACTTGGGGGGTGTAGGTACGGGTCAAACGCTTGAGCTAAATGTAACTTATTGTTTCAAAAGTACTTAATAAGTTGGCATGGTGTCTGCAGTTATGAAAGAGAGAAGTTATCGCTTTGGCGAATACATCTGATTTCTAACGGAGGAAGTCAGAAAGTAAGAACAACAGAGTCAATAAAAACTGCAACGGCGTAGTAAGTAGGTTGATTGAGGCAAAGTAGCCCACATGCATTTGACGTCCTTACGTCGTTGATGCATGTGGGTTTTTTATTGGAGAAAGGATTATGTTGAACACGAAAGTAAAAAGGATTTTTAAAGCAGTCGTCACAGGCGTTTGTTTGTTCTCGTCTGCAAGTGTTTTGTCGCAAGAATTGGGTTGGCCAGAAAAAGAGGAGTTAACGTTTGGGTTTATTAAGTTGACCGATATGGCTCCAATTGCGATCGCCTATGAGAATGGTTACTTTGAAGATGAGGGGTTGTACGTCACCATCGAAGCGCAAGCCAACTGGAAGGTACTGCTCGATGGTGTCATTGATGGTCGCTTAGACGGAGCGCACATGCTAGCAGGGCAACCCATTGCTGCGACCATCGGTTACGGAACAAAAGCTGACATTATTACGCCATTTTCAATGGACCTTAATGGTAATGCCATCACCGTTTCCAATGATATTTGGGAGCAAATGAAAGGTAACATCCCAAAGATGGATGACGGCCGTCCTGTTCACCCAATCAAGGCCGACGCACTAAAACCTGTTGTGGAAAAATACCAATCTGAAGGCAAGCCTTTCAACATGGGCATGGTGTTCCCCGTGTCGACACATAACTACGAACTTCGTTATTGGCTAGCGGCTGGTGGTATTAACCCAGGGTTTTATGCACCTCACAAAGGGGATACATCAGGTCATATAGAGGCAGATGCATTACTCTCAGTCACGCCTCCGCCACAAATGCCAGCCACGCTCGAAGCAGGCACAATCTATGGTTACTGTGTTGGTGAACCGTGGAACCAACAAGCGGTATTTAAAGGCATTGGCGTTCCCGTCGTCACCGATTACGAAATCTGGAAAAATAACCCAGAAAAAGTCTTTGGTATTACTGCTGAATTTGCTGAAAAGTATCCAAATACCACGATTCGTTTAACAAGGGCGCTCATTCGTGCAGCGAAATGGTTGGATGAGAACAACAATGCTAACCGCCCTGAAGCGGTGAAAATTCTCTCTCAATCAAACTACGTAGGGGCAGACTACGAGGTGATAGCCAACAGTATGACGGGGTTCTTTGAGTACGAAAAAGGTGATAAACGTGATGTGCCAGATTTCAACGTATTCTTCCGCTATAACGCGACTTACCCATACTACTCTGATGCGATTTGGTATCTGACTCAAATGCGCCGTTGGGGACAAATTAGTGAAGATAAAAGTGACGAGTGGTACAAGGAAACAGCCGCGAAAGTATACCGACCTGATATCTATATCAAAGCGGCTCAGTCGCTAATTGAAGAAGACTTGATTGGTGCGGATGAATTCCCTGACTTCGCGACAGAAGATGGGTACCGAGCGCCACAAACGCACTTTATCGATGACATCGTTTATGACGGTAATAAACCAAATGCCTACATTAACAAGTTCGAAATTGGTCTTAAATCAGGTCAAACATTATAAAACACCAAAGTAATCTGTAGCCGGCCATTGTGCCGGCAACTGGAGAACGCTATGACAATATTAAATCAAGCCATTAATCAGCAAGAGCAGCCTAAATTGGCACAAAGGGCAGTGCAGTTACTCACTGGTACAATGAAGAGTTTAGCATTGCCACTCGTTGGAATTGGTTGCTTTCTACTCCTTTGGGCTGTGACAGCGAACAGTATCAATACGTCACTGGGGAAATTTCCAGGGCCTCAAGAAGTGTCTCAACAGGTGGTTGGTCTTTATCAAGAACACACTGCTGAGCGAACCAAAGAAGTCGCTTTCTATGAAAGACAAGAGGCGCGAAATGCACAACGTGTCGCGGCCGACCCAACCTATGTGCCGAAAACTCGAGCGTACACTGGCAAAGAGACATTTCTAGATCAGATCGTGACAAGTCTTGTCACCGTGGCTGCTGGATTTTTGCTGGCGGCGATTATTGCGATTCCACTGGGTATCGCGGTGGGCATGAGCAAATCACTCAATACTGCGATTAACCCTATTATTCAGATATTCAAACCCGTATCGCCACTTGCATGGCTACCGTTGGTGACCATGGTTGTCAGTGCACTTTACGTTTCTCCTGACCCTATTGTGGCTAAGTCATTTGTTAATTCTATGATTACTGTGACTTTGTGTTGTTTGTGGCCGATGGTGATCAACACTTCAGTGGGCGTCACGTCAATAGAGAAAGACTGGGTGAATGTCAGCCGAGTACTGCGTTTATCACCGCTCACTCACATTAGGAAAATTGTGCTACCTGCTTCTATTCCCGCCATTTTTACTGGTATGCGCCTCTCTTTAGGGATTGCTTGGATGGTACTCATTGCCGCAGAGATGCTGGCACAGAACCCTGGGTTGGGAAAATTCGTTTGGGATGAATTTCAAAATGGCAGTTCACAATCGTTAAGTCGAATCATGACCGCAGTACTGGTGATTGGTTTGATCGGATTTTTGCTCGACCGAGGCATGATGCAGTTGCAGCGTTTGCTGAGTTGGGATAAATCGGCCGAAGTGCGCTAATAGGGAGATAATATTATGAGACCATTTCTAGATATCAGCCATATTGACATGGTATTCCCAACGCCTAAGGGGCCATTTACCGCCCTGCAAGGTGTTGATTTGAAAATTAACAAAGGGGAGTTTATCTCTCTAATAGGGCACTCAGGTTGCGGTAAATCTACTGTGCTTAATGTAGTGGCGGGTTTGTATCAGGCGACGACTGGCGGGGTGATTCTAAATGATAAAGAAGTGTCAGAGCCTGGGCCTGAGCGTGCTGTCGTATTTCAAAACCACTCACTTCTTCCATGGTTGACGGCTTACCAAAATGTAGAGTTAGCGGTTAAGGAAGTGTTCGCCAATAAAATGAACGCCCATGAGATGAAAGAGTGGATTGAACATAATCTTCATCTGGTGCACATGGACCATGCGATGCACAAACGTCCTGACGAAATATCAGGAGGCATGAAGCAGCGAGTCGGCATTGCTCGAGCGCTTGCTATGCAGCCAGATGTCCTGTTGATGGATGAGCCTTTTGGTGCTCTTGATGCATTGACTAGGGCCCATATGCAAGACTCTTTGATGGAGATTCAAGACGAATTGAATAACACCGTCATTATGATCACCCATGATGTGGATGAAGCGGTACTGCTTTCTGATCGCATTGTGATGATGACAAATGGCCCGGCTGCGACGATCGGTGAGATTCTGGATGTTAACTTGGAGCGGCCGAGAGACCGACTCTCGCTGGCTGAAGACTCAACATATAATCATCTACGTTCGGAAGTGCTGTCTTTCCTTTATGAGAAGCAGCGTAAAGTAGAATCGTTGCCGCTTTCTCGGAAAAAGAAAGAACAAACGCGTGTTAAACAGGCGTTAGGCTAAGAACAATAAAAGTCGAAGAACCAAACAGCAGAGGGCGTCTATGTCGAGAATTTTTTTAACCTTATTGGTGAGTCATGACCGCGACGATTAAAGTCATGTTAATTGAAAATGATGAACGAAAAGTACAGGCGCTTCGACAAGCGTTAGATAGCTCGGAGTATTCCATCGAACATGTCACTCACACGGGAATTTCTTTGCTACATGAAGTGGTTCGAGTCGAACCCGATCTCATCATTATGAATATAGAATTTCCAAATCGCGACGTCTTAGACAGCTTACATTTGATGTCACAGTCAAACCCTAAGCCTGTGGTGATGTTTTCAGAACAAGAAGACTCCGACACGATACAAAACATGATGAAGTGTGGTGTGAGTGCCTATGTTGTAGGAGATTCGAACCCGAAGAGAGTTAAGACGATACTAGATACTGCGGTTGCGCGATTCTCTGAATATCAGCAGTTAAAAGAAGAGTTACAACAAACCAAACAACGTTTATCCAGTCAAAAAGTGGTTGAACAAGCCAAAGGGTGGTTGATGGAAACGAAGAAATTGTCTGAGAAAGAGGCTTATCATTCTATTCGAAAGATGGCGATGAACAACTCACAGAAAATAGAAGATGTAGCAAAAAATATACTTTCTCTTGCCTCTGTGTTGGAGAAGGATTAATGAACCTATTATCGTTAGAAGGCATTGCCCCAGAGGCTGCGATGTCGAATGTCACTGAGTTAAATATTGGATTCATGCCCCTTACGGATTGTGCTCCCATCGTGATGGCGCACGAGCTTGGTTTGTTCAAAAAGCATGGCTTAAAGGTAACGTTAGATAAGCAAAACTCTTGGGCGACGCTACGTGACAAACTCCATGGTGGCTTGCTTGATGCGGTTCAAATGTTAGCCCCGATGCCATTTGCCAGCACGTTAGGAATAGGTGGTCCGCAACACCCTGTGATGACCCCGTTTGTACTCAGTTGTAATGGCAATGCGATTACCATTTCACAGCATCTGTCCCAAGAAATTATAGCGATAAACAATCTTGAAAAGTTGCATTTACCCTTGTCATCAGGGTTATTGAAAAAGTTGATCGCGGCGCGAAAGAGCAGTGGGAAGAAAGTCCGCTTTGCGACCGTCCATCCAAACAGTTGCCACTATTACCAGTTGATGAGTTGGCTGAAAATGTCAGGTATTGCCTTGTCTGAGATCAGCATCGTAGTGCTGCCTCCGTCAGAGATGGTCAGTGCATTGGCCGAAGATTACATTGACGCCTTTTGCGTTGGAGGCCCTTGGAATGCTGAAGCGGTGAGAAAAGGGGTAGGCACAACAGTTCTCACCTCGTCAGACATCTGGTCTGATTCCCCAGAGAAGGTGCTGGGGGTGTCACAATTTTGGTATCAGCAAAATCAGCGAACGACTCAAATGCTCATATCGGCGTTGCAAGAAAGCTGCAATTGGTTAGAACACGTACCCAATCGATTTGAGGCTGCGCGGGTATTGGCGACAAAACCTTATTTGAATGCGAATTTGGATGTGATTGCCCCTTCATTGCTAGGAAGTTGCCTGACCCAGATTGGGGAGCCTCCGCGTCGAATTCCGTCATACAATCAATTTAGTTTAGCTGATAAGCCAAATGGAAATGCACCAGAGCATGCTCAAGGAGAGCGAATATTGCAGTACATGATTGAAGCTGGGCATATAGCACGGCAAGATATTCCCGAGGTGCTCATTTCAAACGTATACCGAAGTGATATCTACGAGCGTACTGTCTCGAAGTAGCACCTTGAAACCTCAGTCAGGTAGAGGTGTAATTTTGTGTCTTGATAGGCGAAACTGAATGCAAAAAGCCCGCTAATGTCTTAGCGGGCTTTTCTGAATATGGCGGAGAGATAGGGATTTGAACCCTAGAAGGGCTATTAACCCTTGCCGGTTTTCAAGACCGGTGCTTTCGACCACTCAGCCATCTCTCCGTTGTTGGCGCTATTATTATTCGTACGCGTAACCCTGTAAAGCCTAAATTTACACTCGGTGAACTGTTTGCTTAAATCCTGTGCGCTTTGTTTTTAGAATGACCAAAAGTCAGGGCTTACGGAGCGAAGTTGAAAATAGATCTCGTTATCATAGGGAATTGATATCGTTCAAAAATTAATAAAATAATGTTTTTTATGATTAACTATATGATTAGTATAAATAAAACATTGTTCAGAATACGGGTGTTAGCTCAAAAAAATTTGCACGAAGTTGTGAACTGATTCAAAATATTATGGTTATTTGAAACGACTGTAAGCTGAGGTCAATATGAAAGTGGTAAAATTGTTTAAACAAAGTGCTGATTCGATTAAGCATCAGTCTGAGCTTATGCAATGGATGTCGCCGGCAATTCGCGAGTATTGGACTGAGTTCGTTGATAAAACCCATAATCGAAATTTTCTAGCTTGGGTTAGAGACTATCACAGGCCTGCAGTAAATGAACCCAATGTTTCAGATTTGACGCCAGAGATTGTGTTAAAACCCGAAGCTCAGCGTTTGTATTTAGAGCTACAGGACAAAGTGGGTACTGTTATTCATGAGGGTGATTGGCTAACGGTTGGGCAAGAACGTATTGACCAGTTCGGCGCTGTTACTGAAGATAATCAGTGGATTCATACTGATCCTGAACGAGCGACAACGGAATCTCCCTTTAAAACGACGATTGCGCATGGCTTTCTGACCTTATCTTTGCTCCCTGCTTTGACAGATAGTGTCGATGAAAATAAACCAATGTTTCCAACCGCGAAAATGATGGTTAATATTGGTTTGAATCAGGTTCGATTCCCATATCCAGTTAAAGCTGGTAGTAACCTTCGTGCAAAAAGTACGTTAGTGAAAGTGACGCCAATTAAAAAAGGTTTGGAGATAGAGCGAGAGATCCGAGTTGAGATAGAAGGGATCCGCCGACCCGCGTGCATTGCTACATCGGTGATTCACTTACACTTCTAGTGCTAAGTGCTGTACATCGCTAGAAGCTAAAACCTAATTAAACACAACAAAGCCCAGTTCTCTCACTGGGCTTTGTTGTGTTTAATTAGATAAAGTGTGTCGATTACGGCTAAAGCTCAATGAACCAACGGGTTAAGTTTCCGACTTTACGTAACACACCTCATAGTTAATGTTTAGATCGTTAAATATTTTCATCCAACGCTTCTGATTATTTTGAAGTCTATCTCCCGGTCCTTTGACTTCGCACCATAGCCATGCATTCGCTTTGAAAGCAATAAGATCAGGCATACCAGCTTGATAAGCTTTTAAATCTATTAGCATCGTTTCAAATAAAGCGGCGAGAGTGTGGTTAGGAATGGTCGTAATCGCTAACTCTATCCACTCACGATCAACGACATCCCAAACGATAAATGGATTCTGCAGCCCGAACTTATCATCAAGGACTGAAGTGAATCTTCGGATTCCCGATGTTCGAATCTCTGCCATTCGAGCATCGATTATGTGTTTGCGTTTGGTTTGAAAGGTATCTCGATAAAGGTCGAGAGGTTGCCGTTGATAAGGATTGATGAACGCACCGTCGATTGGTGCAAAAATAATATCCCAAAAAGCGAGGCCGAATAAGGTGTTAAGAAATTGATTTTCGAGATAAAAGCTCTGCCAGCCTTTATTAGTTAATGAATCAAGCACGGCCAATTCGACACGTTGTTCACTCAAATTCAGCGTAATAGTGCGTTCTGGAATGGATAATACCTCAGTCTTTGGATGAGAGAGGTGACGTTTTTTGGCTAGGGTAGCCGCTAGGCGGAGCGCCACCTCCTGTTCCGATACATTTTTCGGGCTTTCTAATATTGATGTGACAAAAGCTTGAGCTTGAGAAAAGTTTTTTTGTTTCATGTACATTCTAACGCAACGTTCTCGCGCTGGGGGCAATTCGGTTTGTTCTAATACGTTAATGGCTTGATCAAAGTTATTGAGGCGTTCCAAATCTCGACCGACAGCGTTGATGAGTTTGCCAGCGAGTCGAGTAGGGTAACTGCCTTTAGTGGTAGGTATATCCAAAGAAAACTTGCTTAAGGAACTTTGGCACGTCTTATCGATCATTTTGTATTGCTCTGATAAAGCGTGAAGTGCCATTGCCGTATCAATATCTTCTCGTTCATTAAATACGCGTGTATTTGATGATATTTCATAGCGTTCAAAACAATGAATTCCGAGATCATTAAGGACAAACTGAGCAAACTCTTGATGTTGGTTACCAAAAAAAGCAGGCAGAACAACGACAGCTTATCATTATCAAGTAGTTGTATTGCAGTAAACGGAAGCTTTACCGATGGGGATTCTGCAAGGTCTGCAAGTCGCAACAGTAGTTCTGGTTTACGAGTTGTTTTTGGGAGGTCGGGATAAAAATCCAAGATTTCAGCTTTAGTCAGCAACGTACTTGCTAAGGTTGCAAAGTCTGTAGAGTTTGTGCTGATAAACTGCTTGTCCACCAGCTCGTCGATGCAATGATCAATTGATTGGAGTTCAGAGTAGTGCAGTTTGTCGCTACGGAACCATTCCCCTTTTCGTGTCATTAAGCGTATGAGTAAGCATTGTGCATCTTCAGTTAACTCAGCAAAACGTTCTATCCAACGATGTTCCTCCTGATTAAGAAGATCAGCATATAGATGCTTTACATAACCTAACAATGTCTGAAAATTATCCAGGTAATACTTTGGTGCAAGCGTAATTTGGAATGATGTAGCCACGGACACCCTTACGAAAATTTCGAGGTATGAATTACTCCTGCACGACCATATAAGTGGAGAATGCAAAGAGTAAGGTATTTAAATGGTGAAAAAACATCGTAGCGTCAAACGTAGTTCCTCTCAAGCTAGAGGGCTGGATACAGGTGATTACATTTGCGGTCGTTCATCATGCCAATCTCTTAAGATAGAACTAAGAGTTCAAATTGATTTATGATGACGTTTCGATGATTGATAGTGTCGTGGGCAGAGCGTTAAACTATTATTAGGAACACGCTTTTCATCAGTGGGAACGCGTATTTTATTCAGGTGTACAAATATGCTGTTTCGTTGTGAAGTGATAACTGATTGATTATTGGTCAATTGAAGTGTAACTAAAACTTTACGGTGCGTCATTAATTAAAAACAGGGGGTAAATTTGCCTTTTTTTAAAATTAATGATTGCACTATTTGTTGCAAGCAGATAAGTTACCAACAAAGAGCACGACATAAGTCACATAATGGAGTGTACATCGTGCTTGATAGTCGTAGATTCAAAGAATAGGAAGAAGTAAGCAATGTTCCAAACTGATGATGTAAGAATTAATAAAGTAAAAGAACTCCTACCGCCAGTCGCGGTACTAGAGAAATTTCCAGCGACAGAAGTTGCTTCTTCGACAACCTTTAATGCACGCCAAGCGATTCATAATATTTTGACGGGTGATGATGATCGACTACTTGTGATTGTTGGTCCTTGTTCTATTCACGATACAGAAGCTGCAGTCGAGTATGGTAAACGACTAAAAACATTGCGTGATGAACTGGGCGATAAGCTAGAAATCGTTATGCGTGTCTATTTTGAAAAGCCACGTACGACCGTAGGTTGGAAAGGTTTGATTAACGACCCGTATCTTAACGATACCTTTAAAATTAATGATGGTTTACGAATGGCTCGTAAGCTATTACTCGACTTGACAGACATGGGCATGCCAACGGCAAGTGAATTCTTAGATATGATTACTCCTCAGTATGTGGGTGATTTAATCAGCTGGGGTGCTATCGGTGCTCGTACTACGGAGTCGCAAGTACACCGTGAGTTGGCTTCGGGTATTTCTTGTCCGGTTGGCTTCAAAAACGGTACCGATGGTAATATAAAGATAGCGTCAGACGCTATTCGATCTGCAAGTGCTTCTCACCATTTCTTGTCTGTTACTAAGTTTGGACACTCTGCTATCATCGAAACTGCGGGCAATAAAGACTGTCACCTAATCTTACGTGGTGGTAAAGAGCCTAACTATAGCGCAGAGCATGTCAGTGCCATTAAAGATGAGCTAACTGCATCAGGTTTACCTAAGAAGGTGATGATTGACTTTAGCCATGCGAACAGTTCGAAACAGTTTGCTCGTCAGAAAGTCGTATCTGAAGATGTGTCAGCACAACTTGCTGCTGGTGAAGATGCTATTTTTGGCGTAATGATTGAATCTCACCTTGAGGAAGGTCGTCAAGATCTTGTCGATGGTGTTGCCGCTAAGTACGGCCAATCAATTACCGACGCATGTATTGGTTGGTCAGACACTGAAAATGTACTTCGTCAACTTGCAGATGCAGTTGTTGCGCGTCGTAACGCGTAAAGAATCGCACCTACGTTAGCTTCGTTAAAGTAGTTAACTAGAAAGCATTGAATAAAGCCTCTATTAGCATTTAGCTTTGGAGGCTTTTTTAATTGATCTTTACCGTATGTCATGTTTTAATTTTCACAAATCAGAACACGATTAGGATTAATGATGAAAAAGGGTACGCTGACTTCAGCAATGGTATTGGCTTTTGTTTGTACATTTTCAGTAACAAATTCAGCTTTCGCTGCACGGACTAATGACGTATTTACATCGGAAGCATTGTGTAAAGCGGGGTTAGCTTTGGCTATAGATAAGCAACCGAGAGGAATTAACGCAAAAGGAGGCAAGCATTCCCAAGTACTGCTATCACTCAAAAATGGCCAGAACGATTGGGATTATCGTTGTGATGTTAATCGTGGTTCAAAAACGCTGAACATAGTCGCACGGGACATAACGCGTAATGATGCTTATTTGAAGCAGGCAATTCGATACGATGTGAACAATGGTGGTCGCTCGGTCGAAGTGAAGATGAAAAGACGAAAAGGCAGTGTTAAATCTGCACAATACCAAGCGTTACAGCTTAATAATAGTTAGTGTTGAGATTTAACTAAAACGCATGACATCTACCGATAATGAATGGGATGTTTTGGACTAGTGCTGTAAACAACCTTTAATTCGTGGCAGGCAGTATCAGCTCAATACGTGACAAGGTCACGTATTGAGCTGATAAGTGGGTCTGTGATGCCTTAAGCAACGTATCACTTAAACAACGTATCACTTACACACCTTACCAGAGCTATCGAATTACTTGCTTATGATTGAGTTTGGAAAGGTAGAATTATCATTAGTGACTTCTGGATTTTCGGACAATGCGCTTGGGTCAAACTTCAACGTTTGAGTCGGGTAGGCGATATCAGCATCGTGCTTGTGAATAATCGCCATAATTTGCAAGAGCACATCTTGCTTTACTTCATGGTAGCGTGCCCAATTTACGGTTTTCGTAAACGCGTAAACAAAGAAATTGAGTGATGAAGTTCCAAAAGAATCGAAGTTAACCATTAGCGTTTGTTTGCTATCGATATCGCGGTGGTTTTCTAGCATCGTTTTGATTTCCCCGACAACAACACTGACTTTGTCACCATCGGCATATCGTAGTCCGATGGTCTCAAAAATCCGGCGATTAAGCATACGAGAAGGGTTTTCAACAACAATATTGCTAAATACCGAGTTGGGGACGTAGAGTGGTCTCTTATCAAATGTTCGAATAATGGTCATTCGCCAGCCAATCCTTTCTACCGTGCCTTCAATATTACGATCAGGAGAGCGAATCCAGTCACCGACTTTAAAGGGGCGGTCGAAATAGATCATCATGCCGCCAAAGAAATTAGAGAGTAAGTCTTTAGCAGCAAGACCGACAATCAAGCCACCTACACCACCAAATGTGAGTAGGCCAGACAAACTTAGTCCTAAAGACTGCATCACCGTTAAGACGCCAATGGTGATAAAAAACAGTCTCGCAACTTTTGCTATTGCTTGAACCGTCGTTTCGTCTCGCTTTTTTTGGGCGAGAACGCGCGTTTCCACGTTTTGAATCAGACCGAGTGAGATCCAGATAAAGGCGGCGATAACAAGCAGTAAATCCACTTGTTCAATCCACTGGTTATCAGTGTCAGAATACGCTGAAACGATTAAACCAATTGAAATGGTTGCAGGCCAGAGCCAAATTAAGGCGCTAATCGGTGAACGCACTGCTCGAATAAGCAGGTCGTCCCATTCTAAATGGGTGTGTTGTGCTAACGCTTCAAGACGACGATAGACCACCCTCCATATAACCCAAGCAATGAAGCTCGATAACGTGATTAATAGGACATTACTTAACCAGTCATAACCAAATGATTGTATGTAGTTCTGCAGAACATCCATGGAACTGTTCATATTGATAAAACGCCTTTTGTGAACGATGACCTTCGTTAGTGTAGAGCCTGCTGAAGGTTTGTAATAGTCAGATAATACTGGATATTTAATTGGTTTTGTATTGAGTTGTCCCGTTTATCAATGTTGCATAGCGGGATGGACGTTAGATGAGGCTCTGCAATGTATGTTGAGGCGAGAAAATAGCTCAGCATATTGAGTAAACGAGAGGTGTCTAAAGAATGAAAACTGGCTGCATATGTTGCAGCCAGTTTTGCGCGAGTGATACTACTGATTAAATAGAGGTAAAAATTCGTCGTACCCAAGCTGAGCCAGTTTTGATTTAGGAATAAACTTCATCGCCGCAGAGTTCATGCAATATCGTAACCCTGTTGGTTTAGGTCCATCTTTAAATACATGCCCAAGATGGGAATCACCAATACGGCTTCTTACTTCGGTGCGTGGATAAATCAACTTGAAATCAGTAGTCGTTACTACATATTTATCATTAATTGGTTTAGTAAAGCTCGGCCATCCAGTACCCGATTTATATTTGTCCGTTGATGAGAATAGGGGTTCGCCAGTTACGATGTCGACGTAAATACCTTCTTTTTTGTTGTCCCAATATGGGTTATCAAACGGGCGCTCTGTACCGTCTTCTTGCGTGACGTAAAACTGGATAGGCGTTAACGTGCTTTCAATGATGTCTTGTGACGGCTTTACGTAACGCTTGGCATTGGTGCTACCATTTTTGTTGTCGATGAGCATTCTTAATGTCATCGGCATTTCTTCACGATCTTCACCAAAGATTTCATCTAAATATTGATCTCTGCCCGAGTTGTAGCGGTAGTATTTATATTTGAGGCTGCTTTTTTTATAGTAGTCCTGATGATAGTCTTCTGCTGGCCAAAATTCAGTGTAAGCAATCAGTTCTGTTGCAAGTAGCTTTTTAAAAATGCCCAGATCATCTATTTCCGACATAAACTCAGAAGCGACCTGCTTTTGCTCATTGTTGTGATAGAAAATAGCGGGTCTATAGTGAGCGCCTCTGTCAACAAACGAGCCTTTGCTGTCTGTTGGGTCAATATGTCGGAAAAATTGGTCCAAAACGTTTTCATAGCTGACAACGTCAGTATTGTATGTCACTTGAATGACTTCGATATGCCCAGACTTACCACTCGATACTTGTCTATAAGTTGGGTTTTCAAGGTCTCCTCCTGCGTAACCTGATACTACGCTGATCACGCCAGGTAGTTTCTCCAAATCAGATTCAGTACACCAGAAGCATCCACCGGCTAGCGTGGCGACATCTGTATGTTTTGCGGTCATTGTTTTTGTCGAGTCCGCATTACCAGGTTGGCTTGTGAGCAAAAACAGCAGCGGAGTTGCTAGTACTGCAGCTACAAATAATTTTGAAAATGTTTTCATAAGGACCTCAATCGCTTAAACACCGTTCGTTCAATCTATAAGACAGGGGCAGTGAAGAAAAAATTTCAAAATGCTAAAACTATTGGTGGCGCACGGCCAGTGGCGCACGCCGATTGGCACCTTGATGGCTATCGACTACCCATTTGTTCATTTGTACGTAGCGATTAGGGTTTAGTCATTCAGACTTTGAAAATATTTTTGGTTCCAGTGGTTTTATTTTATTTAGAAATGATAAGGTGACGCATCTATGGCGTAACAACGAGGAGTAAGCCGTTGTCTCGTCATACAAATACAATAATAGAATGAGTTAGAGGTCGATATGCAAGCAGAAGTTAAATGGGTAGACGGGTTTCAGTTTTTAGGTGAATCTCAATCTGGCCACACCATAGTGATGGACGGCAGTGGTGGGAAGAGTGCACCGAGCCCGATGGAAATGGTTTTAATGGCCGCTGGTGGATGTAGCTCTGTTGATGTCGTTGATGGCCTAAAAGGTGCTAATCAGAATGTCACAGGCTGCGTTGCTAAACTGTCGGCAGTTAGACGTGATAGTGCTCCAAAAATCTTTACTGAAATCAACATTCATTTTGAAGTCACAGGTGAGCAACTGGATGCTACCGTTGTGGCTCAAGTCACCAAAGATTCTCTAGAGAAATATTGTTCGGTGTGCCTGATGTTAGGTGAAGGCATAGAGATGACCCATAGTTGGGAAATTGTTTGATAGAAGCGCGTGTTTATCTTTGACTAGGGAGTCGTCAGCCAAGTGATGTTTTTTTATCATACATACACTCGAGTCAATAATTTTTCATAGTAGGGATGGAATTGAGCGTGCCGTTTAACCAACTGATTATCGTTTTGGGTAAACGCCTTAGTTGTGACCAACTTACTCTTGAGGGTAAATCGAGAGTAACGGCGTTAGCTAAATACGTATTAGAAAATGACTGTTCAAACACCATAGTTTCGTTTTGCGGTGGTGTGACAGCGAATCAATCAGTGTCTGAAGCGCGCTCGATGTATGAGTATTTTAGGCACCAATTATCAGAGCGTCATCTCAACAGCATCGGGGCGATTTTGCTAGAAGAGCAATCAACGAATACGGTTGAAAATGTTCTGCATCTTTCACAAGTCATTATAGAAAGCGGACTTATCACGCATGGAAGTCGCATACCCGTGCGCTTAATTTCTAACGATTACCACCTTAATCGATTAATAGAAATCCAAACACACCTTGATGAGCAAGGACTGTTGAAACTTTTGGTGGCACGATGCAAAGTTAAGGGGTTAGCGCTATCTATTCCCTATGATGTGTCACAACATATTGCCGTACCTTATCCCTATAACACATTGCAGGGGCACGCTTTTTTAGCATTGGATGAGCTCACTACCTATCGAGTGTATTTGGAAGGGGTTGTCAACGAGGCTTTTGAACGTCCTCTTGCACTAGTGCGAAAAGTACCTTTTGATATAGCACTAGATGCCATAGCTCGTTTACATGAGTATGCGGTAACTGACGGTGACGAATTTATGTTGCTTTCAATCAAAAGAATTGAGGATGCGGTGGGTACCACGACACCAGAGTGTAAACCAAAGCTGTTACGTGAAAAATTACGGTGTTTGCACAAAACGCTCACTACGTTAAATCGTTATTTGGACCCTGAAAATACGCATAACTTACCTAAAGTAGTGTGCAGTTAAGTTTTACTTAACTTCATGGCACCGGTGCGGCTCCGGTGCTAAGAAATGTGACCCAAATGCCTATAAGTTCATATAAATACGGAAATATTTGTTAATTGACTAGAAGCTCACTGTTCCTGTTCTACACTCATTACTAAGTAAACTTTCGTTTAGCAAATGGAATGGTGATGGTAAACTTTTGGAATAGCCTATCGGTAAAGCGTAAAATATTCACATTGGTAATACTTCCGGTATTGCTTATTGTCTATTTAGCTGCAAGACAAGTGAATACACTTAATATGCAGCTCTCCAATTTGGAAAAGGTTGAAGAACTTGTGTTGTTCTCACAAGTACTGTCTGATTTACAGTCTCAGGCGAATACGGCCAGGTTGTCTGATGCTCCAGTTAACACCACCCCACAGTATGATGCACTCATAAAATTATCGAACACGCTGTTTTCTGACGCTGAACTCCAACACCTTCAAGGTCTTATCTCTGATTATCAAGAAAGTATCACTTCATTAAGTGAGGCGGCTGATGTTGAAGAAAAAAATGAGATAGTTGAATGGCAAGTCGATACCTATAAACAAATCCTATTGCTTCTTGAAAAAGCGCCTTATAGCGGCACATTAGCTGCAGTTGATGGTCATATCACTGCCCTTGCTCAGCTAGAGTGGTTAATGTTTTGGGCTGATGAGGAGAATTGGCAAATACAACAGCTGATTACAACCGAAGAACGCAAAGATGAGATCAAGGATGAAATACGCAGTTTGACCCTGAGTCAGCAACTGTTTGTTGAACGATTTGTCGCAATAAATGCAGACCCTCAACAAGTGGCGCTTTTGCTCGAAACGTTTTCGAATATCGCATTTGAGCAGAGTAGTGAGTTTCGTAGTGTATTACTCGCCACAGACCAAATTAGCGCCTCGAATGAAAGTGAGATCGATATTGGTTTAAGCGCACTAGCATTGCGATTAAACCTCTTACAATCGGTTGCGGATTCTATCGAGATACAATTACGTGATGAGATCAGTGGACTTGTAGCGACATTCGAACAAACTCGGGCCGTATTCTTTGCTGGCATTAGTTTGCTGACTGCCTTGGTCATTCTAACCGGGGTGAACCTCGCTCATCGTGTTATTAAAAACCTAAATTTGGTATTGAAGTATTTGGAAGGAGATGAACAAGAACAGAAAACGTCACTGAGTGCACGTGTTCGAGGTAATGATGAACTCAGCCGTTTTGCTCAAGAGGTGGAACGTCTGACTCTAGAAAGACAGGAGAGCCAAAAACGACTTCTTGAAGCGAAGGAAGATGCAGAGCAGGCAAAAGAAAATGCGATTGAAGCAAGTAAGGCTAAAAGTAGCTTTTTAGCCAACATGTCACACGAAATTCGTACGCCACTTAATGGGGTCATTGGCATATCTGAAGTACTCTCCGACACGGATTTAACCGCAACACAAAAAGACTATGTAGACACGATAGAAACGTCCTCCCATCTATTGTTAAGCCTTATAAACGATATCTTAGACTTCTCAAAAATTGAATCTGGGATGTTACAGATAAATCCTCATTCGACTTCAATTCGCGAAACGATTTATGACATAGCGTCAATTGTTGCGCCAAAAGTGAAAGAAAAGGGAATACAGCTAAATGTGGATATTGATTCAACGATTCCATTTAGAGTATTGGCCGATGACCACAGGATGCGTCAAGTGTTGATGAACTTCATGTCAAATGCGGTGAAGTTTACCAGCGAAGGTACTGTGACAATAGGCGTGCACCAATTAGAAGAACAGGACAATGTTGTCAGTCTAGTGTTTGAAGTCATAGACTCAGGTATTGGTATCGATGAAGCACGTCAAGCGAATATCTTTGAAGCTTTTGCTCAAGAAGATGACTCCACAACAAGACAGTTTGGTGGTACGGGATTAGGGCTAGCGATCAGTACTCAGCTTATTGAGTTGATGGGTGGCAAGATCGAACTGGACTCAGAGAAAGGAAAGGGAAGCCGGTTCTACTTTAAGCTGGATTTACCTATTGATGAACGGCACTACCAGCACCGCCACGAACTAAAATATGATGAATTAGTCATGGTGTGTGAAGATAAAGTGTATGAAGAGCGTATACGACGTGATCTCGATTTTTATAATATTGATATCACAAGCGTTTCCTCAAATATTGAAGCTGTTCATTCAAAACTATCAGATAAGAAAACCGTAATTATCTACGTAGAAGGTGGGGATGTCTCTTCCAAACGGGACGAAACGTATTTCTCTCAGCTCAATTCTGGCGCATCAGCTATATGTTTAATCAGACAGTTTGAAAGTACAAATAAGGATTTTGGTCGAAATATCAGTGCGCTCATTACTTATCCCTTGCTGGGAAGTCGGTTGCTTAAATCTATAGAATCTTGCTGTAAAGTCCTTGAGAAAGGTGAGATTGTTATTCAAAAAGAACAGATTAACGCGGGTAGTGTTCAGGTACTCTTAGTCGAAGATAATCTCGTTAACCAAAAAGTAGCGAGTTTACATCTTAAAAAGCTGGGTTACGGGTTTGATATTGCAAATAATGGGTTGGAGGCTGTAGAGCACTACAAGTCAGGCAAAAATTACAGTGTAGTATTGATGGATTGTATGATGCCGGTAATGGATGGGTTTACAGCAACCGCCGTAATAAGGGAATACGAGAGTACGGCAGGTTTACCTAAAACTCCGATTATCGCGCTGACGGCAAGTGTCGTAGACGATGATATTCAAAAGTGTTTTGATGCGGGTATGGATGATTATGTACCAAAGCCGTTTAAGGCAGACATCTTGAAACAAAAATTAGTGAGTGCTGTTGAAGTTAAACTCGAAAACATCGCTAATGTAAAGGCGATGGAAATTGAGGGTAAATCCACAGATGCTACTTCTAGCGAGTCATCTTCCCAGAGTGGAGATGAACCTGCAGTCAGAGTATTGCTGGTCGAAGACAATATGGTTAACCAAAAAGTGGCGTCATTGCATCTTAAAAAAGCGGGTTATGATTATGTTATTGCTAACGACGGACAGCAAGCGTTAGAAACTTTCCAAAGCGATTCAAACTTTGACGTGATTTTAATGGACTGCATGATGCCAGTGAAGGATGGCTTTGCCGCGACCAAGGATATACGAGATTACGAAAAACAAGAAGGGATGACTCCGACACCTATTATAGCGTTAACCGCGAGTGTCGTTGACGACGACATTCAAAAATGTTTCGACGCGGGTATGGATGCATATGTACCTAAGCCTGTGCGTCGTGAAAAGTTATTTCATGAAATGAGAAACTTAATTTAGTAGTCAGCGCACCTGATATGAAATAGAAATCAAACTAAAAAAGCGCCTCTCCCACGAGGCGCTTTTTTAGTGGTAATAAAACATGGTCGATCGCTTGAAAGCAGCGATCGTGGTCGATTTGCCGATGCGTTGAGGGTTGTAGTATGCGAGCCCTCTAGAGGAGCCTGTTTGACGCTAATGACTAATAAACCTAAGGCTTTAAACTATAGCCGAAAAATGCCTGAATGAAGGTCACTTCTATCTTCGGCGACACATTGATTAAGTTATAGAGTATAAGAAATGTTGACTTGGCTAGCGTTGGTTATTATTTGTGCAGTTGTGCTGCCCCCTGTTATTCGAAATAAAGAGCAGTATCAGCTTAATGACGTGAATAAGGCTGAAGCACCAGGACAGTTTATCAAACTAGATCACGGAGACGTTCATTATGAATTGACTGGAGACCCAGACGGGCCATTAGTGGTTCTTGTGCATGGTTTTTCAGCACCTTCCTATATGTGGGATAAAAATGTTCCTGCTTTGGTTGCTTCAGGCTATCGAGTTCTGCGTTTTGATCTATATGGTCGAGGCTACTCTGCAAGACCTGCCGTTAAATATGACAAACATTTGTTCGTAGAGCAGATTGAATCACTGACAAAATCCGTCGCTGGTGTCGAGAGATTTCATATCGTGGGTTTGTCGATGGGAGGTGCGATTACCTCCGCTTACATTGCGCAATTTCCGCATCGCTTAGAAAGTGTTGTTTACTTAGCGCCATTTAATAGACCCATTGATATTGGCCCGTTGGCGATGCCACTCATTGGGAAGTGGATAGGCTATACATTTTTTGTTCCTAGTCTTGCTAAGAATCAAGTAAACGATTTAGTCGAGCCCTCATTATTTCCATATTGGCAAAAGAGATTTGAGCGTCAAATGCAGTTTAAAGGGTTTAGACACGCGATTGTGAGTTCAGGTCGTTATGTGATCAGTGCCGATCCCACTCAGGACTATAAAGATGTAAGCAATACCAAGATGCCCAAGCTATTGTTATGGGGGACAAGCGACAAAATTATAAGCATTGACGATGCGCCGAGAGTAGAGCAGCTATTAGGTCAACAAACCCGCTTAGTGGTCGTAGAAGGTGGAGGACATGCGATGCAGTACGAATACGCAAAAGCAGTTAACCACTCCATAATTGAACACCTCCGGGAAAGTGAACGTGCAACAGTTTGACGTACAGGTGGATATTGTTGTGCATGAGATGACAGGTAAACGATAGTTGAGATTGAATAGCGAAGCCTATTCACGACCCTTTTTACAAACAAAGGCACTGCCGTTATGCAGTGCCTTTTTCTTGTTATCTGAATTGTAACTGTGGTCTACTAGTTGGCGTCATGCTGGATTTCGATCTGAGAAAAACTCGCTTCGAAGCGCTGACCGGCATTATCACTATCTGGTTTAAATTGTGGATAAAGCCCTGCTTTAAAGTAATACGCAATGTCTGGTTCTGCCCAGTCGGTGCTCATCGTGATCGTATCGCCATCTTTCGTATCTGAGTATGCTACGCCCCAGCCAAGAAAACGCTCAACGCGTCCTTCTCCATTGTCTTTCTGGGTCATTAGAGTGATGCCAGTATCGTCGACCGTAATTTGATACTGCCATTCTTCATTGGCAGCGTACGTGCCCATTTCAACACTGAATGGCCAAGAGTCACATCCGCTTTCGTTACCTGAACACTTTTTATTGTCGGTAAAGAAGTCTTGGTTAAGTATGACACGAGTGGGTTTCGATTCACCCTCCCACAACAACTTGACCAGTGCCTGACTGATTTCCCAACCATGCACTTGGCCCACGACAACTTTAGGATCTTGCCCTGAGATTTGTGGAAAATCATCAATTCTGAGTGTAGAGGTTAATGTATGAACATCTGTATTAGTGGCTGAATCATTGATTTTCCAACTCGTCGCATCAGTACTTGTACTACAGGTATTCAGGGTTTGAGCGTTAAAGAGCTCTCTGAATTCAGAACGAATATAGCTGCTGTTAGACGTCGATGTGCCGTAGCCCATGTCAGTGGCGAAGTGAACGCGGTTATCGATGACGTTGAAGAACGAGATTTCGCCTGAATCATAGTTATATACGATGTCGGAGTCATTGTTAAAGATGAACTCTTCTGACTCTGGCGAACTGTAGCAATGGTAGGGCTTAAATTCTGCAGCAGAGCTGCTGCTCTCGCTAGAGTCCCATTCGGTTTTGCTGACAGGAATGGTGATTTTCCATTGGTCAACATCCCAATTTATGCCGTGTTCAAAACTGTCTTGCTCAACATCCAGCTTAGAAAATCTGACTTCAGACCAAGTATTGATGCCGTCACCATCATCGTATTGGTTATACACACCAGCTTTAAAGTAACTAAGTAGGTTTGCCCAGTAACTTATGTTGTGATCCAATTTTTGAACGCCATTAACGTCAACCACAAGACGTCCTTCTTGAATACTAATATCCATGTCGGTCATTTCATCAAGATTCGCCTCGCCAAGATCGACACGTTGATAGGCGTTATTGCAGCCGTCAGAACCGACATGTTCGCTGCCACTGCCACAATTGAGCGCGTTCAGTTTTACCACCGCCCAGTAATGGCCTAGCTCACCGTTGCGTTCTAGTTCATAAGTGATCCTTAATAAAGGGTGGGGGATGTAACCCGTGCCGTCTTCACTCGTCCCTTTATTGTGAACTTGCAGAAATGTCACTTCATCGCCATCGACACTCTGTTCCAGTGTGGCTTTTAGATCGATCGGTTGGAAGCTGGTGCTTAACGTTCGAGAGACACCAGACTCAGTTGTATCAAAGTTCTCATTGACTCGCAGCTCCGAACGGTTGCTATCACCACTCATTCTGAAAATCATGTCTTTACTATTCTCATCGGCATAGAAATAGTCGTCGTGGTATCCCGCCATGAGCTCAGTGCTGCTTGCAACATCAGATTTGTTGCTATCTCCCAGGGTGGGGTCCGACCTTTGCAACTTTGAGTTGGAAAGTACGGCATCGTACTTAGCGTACATTGACGGTGCAATGGGTTTTACTACTGGGTCAATTGGATCTGTCGGATTTGATGGGTCCACGGGATCTGGCGTTGCAGGCGTGGCTGAGGTATCCGATCCCCCGCCGCAACCAGCCAAAAGAGCTGGGGTAAGAAGTAAACAACCTAAGAATTTTGTTTTATTCATCATACAATCATATTTATTAGTTCTGGCCACTTATACTATTTGTATTACAAATATTTAGAATGATTTAATGATAAAAGTGTGAGTTACATGCCGTTTCTTTGCATAGACACGGCGCTATAGCTTGAAATGTCATTGCTTCGTCAATATTGCAGTTAAACCATCTGTAAGCTTGTCGGCAAGTAGTGTTTAAAATTGATTAAGCTCAATTGTATAGGTGTTACGTATTGAGATTGGGGTGGATATCCATATAATTATCCAAAAAAGACATAGAGCAGGAGCTTCTCGTTGGAGCTTCTGCTTTTTTATTGAGAATAGATAATGAATAAAAACTCTGTGGGCTTAATCGGTCTAATTGCACTCGTATTTGGCTCTATGATTGGAAGTGGCATTTTTAGCATTCCACAGAATATGGCTGAACGGGCGTCACTCGGTGCAGTCATCCTTGCCTGGGTGATAACCGGCGCGGGAATGCTATTGCTTGTACACACGTTCAAGTTATTGTCAGAGCTTAAACCCAACTTGAATTCAGGCATTTTTTCCTATGCAAAGGCGGGTTTCGGCGAATATGTTGGGTTCCATTCCGCGTGGGGCTATTGGATCATGAGCTGCATGGGGAATGTTGCACTTTCCGTGATGATCAATGACTCTCTAGGATTGTTTTTCCCTGTACTACTAGAGCACGGTATTGAAACCGTCATTTTATGCTCAGGCTTACTATGGACAATGAACTTCATTGCGTTGCGTGGCGTCCAAGCCTCCTCATTTATTAATGTTATTTCGACCGTGGGAAAACTACTTGGTCTGACTTTGATTATTTGTATTCTCCTCGCCACATTTGAACCACAGCGCATGGTCGTCGATGTCTGGGGTGAGCAAAATAATCTTGGCACTGTTTTCTCACAAGTTCAAAGCACCATGATGGTGACGCTATGGTGTTTTGTTGGGATCGAAGGTGCGGTCGTCTTATCCGGCAAGGCGAGGAAAAAATCTGATGTTGGTAAAGCCACACTCATAGGATTTTTAGTCGCAATTACCATGTATACGTTAATTTCGGTTTTAGCTTACGGAATCCTCCCTCAAGAAGAACTCGCACAATTATCTAACCCTTCAGCGGCTTCATTACTCGCGCATGCTGTAGGACCTTGGGGACGCCTTTTGGTGAACATCTGTGTGTTAGTGTCGGTGTTTGGTGCGTTAGTTGCCTGGACAATGTTGGTCGCAGAAGTGCCATTTGAAGCCGGACGAGTCGGGGAGTTTCCTCGATTTCTCGCCAAAACTAACGACAATGGCGCGCCATCGAGTTCGTTAAACATGTCGACCAGTTTTATGCAGGTATTGGTACTAATGGTAGTACTGTTTGAAAATGTATATTTGGCGGCGATTAATATTGCATCGGTAATGGTATTGCCTTGTTACTTGTTGAGTAGTTTATATCTCCTTAAGATTGCGATTGTTGACAACAAGTCGACGGCAACTAAATCAAAGCGCTTCGCTTTGATTGCAGCATCATCCGCAGCCTATTGTCTCTGGCTAATTACCGCAGCAGGTGTAGAGTTTTTGTTAATGGCAACCATATTGTACGCTATCGGTATTCCGTTTTTTCGTTACACGCATTCAGAGCGAATCAAACTCGGCGAGAGTGTATACACACGCAAAGACAAAGTTCTAGAAGCATTACTAATATTGATGGCAATAGTGTCTATCTATCTCATGGCGACAGGTTATCTCCATGCCTAAACCCCGCTGTTGACGAACATTTGCGGTGTAAACTCTACGGCTTTGTTAATCGTGCAATAGAGATTCAACTTAGAAAAAAATAAGGCGCCCAATGGCGCCTTATTAACAACAAGTGGCTAACCCTTATATGCGCTCTGCGAGGTACGCGTCATAATCAGGGATTTCAATATCAACTTCTTTGCCAAGTAGGTCTGATTCAAATAAGAAATTTGCGGTTGCGCGATTAGTCGCGACAGGGATGTTCCAAACGCTGGCAATTCTAAGTAAGGCTTTAACATCTGGGTCATGCGGAACGGCATTAAGTGGATCCCAAAAGAAAATAAGCATATCGAGCTTACCTTCGGAAATTAGCGCCCCAATTTGTTGATCACCGCCCATTGGGCCACTAATCATGCTTTTAATTGCTAACCCGGTGTCTTTACTTAACATGTTGCCGGTCGTACCGGTGGCATAAAGGAAGTGACCTTGTAACTTCTCTTTATTTTCAAGTACCCAACGAAGTAGTTCTGGCTTGTAGTGGTCATGGGCTACAAGTGCGATATGCTTATGGGCAGGCATAGTACGTATTTTCTTTTGCATTCATTTATCCTGAGTAATTGAAATTCTATCAATGGGAAAGTTTTCGTCATTGCCATAAATTAGTAATACTAAGCTAGTTGCTAGTTGCTAGTTGCTAGCGGCATCCATTACGTTTGATTAACGCTATCTGTCAGAATTCCACGTCCATATTGTTGTATTCGATGGTAATCGTCCTTACGTTATCAATCAATTACGTTTAATAACAAGTGTGACAATTAGTGTGAATGAACATTAAAAATAGGTCGAAAACCCGTGGGTGACAGTGATTCTTCGATAGCGTCTACACTTAAGTTATCTGGCGTTAGCGTGTCAATGCTTGGAGCAAGATCATGACCGTAGGGTTCATGTCGTAAATACGACACAGCTTGTTGAATAGACACTCGACCTTGCTCTACCATTTTGTCTGTGGGGGAGAATTTTACTTTGTCCCGTAATAACCCACGATATACACCGTGACTGAGATAGATGGAAAGCAAGTCGATACGCTCACTAAGGCCTGCTGTCCTTAGCTCACTAATAGCGGCTTCAATAGCAACCGCGCTACCGACGACATAACGAAGCTCTGTTCGTGTTTCAATCACTTGTTGCACCAGGTTACGTTGTAACTCTTTGTCGTTATCTGCCCAGAGTGTATCGGTGACGTTGATATCTGAATCTTTGATGGCTTCAAGAAAGCCCAAAATAACCGGCTTAGTCCCTCCGCTAGACTGTGGGCCGGGCAGCAGTGCTAATTCCACAACACCACTATCTTTAGGGTGCTTGTTGGCGAGAAATTGTCCGGTTTTATAGCCCATCCAATACCAGTCCACACCAACGACCCCTTTAACGTGCTGTGTTTGGTTAGCATCGACGATGAGGTGATTGACGGTGGCGAAGACCGGAGTCTCTCCAGTATAAACGCCTAGATCATGCTGAAATGCGGTGGGCGATACGGTCCCTAGAATAATCGCATCCGCTCCCCAATGATTACAAGCTTGGAGTTGTTGACGTTGTTTTTCTATGTTTGGATAGCCACCGGATTCAAAAACTTTTAGCTCGACATTTAGTGTCCGTGCTTCTTCCACCATGCCATAATTTACTGATAGCCAGTAAGAATCCTTTAAATGAGGGTAGATGGCGCATAGTTTTTCACCAGCACGAACTGCTGTCGTACAGAACATGAGTACAATGACGCTAACAATTGGCAAATATTTTATTTTTTTGAACATGGACTCATCGTTTAGTAGAAACTGAAGATCGAACCATGCAAAATATAGCGTACTATCAGAGTGTAAAGAAGTGGATTCTCAGGAGTCATGCATGTTACTCGCTAAAGCTAGTATCGGACGTAAGTTATTTTTCTCATTCGCGGTGATGGCACTTTTAGTGCTGTTCTCGACCGTTATTGGCGTGTCTGGCTTTTCTCTCGTCGCAAAGACAGAAAGGAAAGTCGTTGAGGCCGCTATGCCATCGATGCTAGAAGCTCGCGAAGTTTCCGAACTCAGCACTCGCATTATTTCCTCAGTTCAAACCTTGTCTAACGCGAAAACGAAGGAAGCACACCAGCTCGCAGGTAAGAAACTATTTGGTCAACTCGAGGCGTTACTCAGTCACATTAAAACGCTAGGATCGGATTCATTTGATGCCGAGTTACTCGGTCAATTGGAGCAAGATGTACAGGCGATCTTAGACTCGCTGATAGAATTGGGGATATCGGTTGAACGTCGCATTGAATTGAATCAATCAATCCTAGAAAAAGTTGGGCAGCTGCGTGTACTTGCTCAAGAATTAGAAGAGCTCACTCGTACTCAAGTTCTCAATACCAGCACTATCGCGGTAGCAAATGTCACTCATATCTATGGGCTGCTTGAAAAAAACAAGCAAGAGGAGGCGTTAGACGCGTTGGACAGTCTGGTTGAGATAGACCTCGATCTGTCAGAACGTTTACATGAACTTCATTTGTTAGCATTTCGAACGCTCAATCATATAGAAGAATCACGTACAGTTACCGTTTTAGAGCGAATTGAAGAGTTGCAATCTTCTTACCAGCAGAACATCACCATTATGAAAAGACGTGTGCAGGGTGTTGAGGATCCAACAAGATCAAAGCAAATGATTCAGCTTTTGGCCCAGCTTGACCAAGGCGCAGACGTGTTCGCGTTAATGAAACAAACCAACTTTGAAGGAAAGCACTCGCAGGCATTGAACCAAGAAACCCTTGACCAACTGACCGCGTTAAACAGGACGGTGGCTAAGCTGGTGGATCAGTCTAATGCCGCTACGTCAAAAGCCGTTGAACAGCTATCATCGACATTAAGTTACGCCCAATGGACGCTGACTCTGCTGTCGATTTTGAGTTTTGTCATTGTGGTTGTTATCGTTTGGCGAGTTGTCTATTTATCGGTGGTCAAACGACTAGCTGAATATTCCTCTGCATTGCTTTTAATTGCAAAAGGGCAACTTAACGTTGATTTATCTGTGAAAGGTAACGACGAACTCGCTCACATGGGGCAGGCTATCATTACCGCAAGAGATACCGCCCAATCATTAAAAACGGTGGCAGAGTCGGAGGCTAGCGCTCGTAAGGCACTTCAAGAGCACAAAGCACACTTAGAGCAGACAATAGCAGACAGGACGATCGAGTTACAAAACAGTAACGCGAGCTTGAACAGAGAAGTAAAAAATCACGCTCAAGCCAGGAACGACGCGGAGCAAGCAAGCCGAGCGAAAACCGCATTTCTTGCCACTATGAGCCACGAAATTCGAACTCCCATGAATGGCGTGCTAGGTACTGCCGCATTAATGGAAGAAACGCCTTTAGATGAGAGACAGCAGCATTACCTTGGTGTGATTAATCGCAGTGGACAAAATTTGCTTGCGATTTTAAATGATGTGTTGGATTACTCTAAAATTGAAGCAGGGCATTTGACTATTCGTAATAATCCTTTCGACGTGACTCGTATGGTACGCGATTGTTATCAGTTAATGCATGGTAAAGCGCTAGAAAAGCAACTGGAGTTTAAGTTTAGTATCGACGTTGATGTTCAAAGCGTATACGACGGTGATGTAACACGCTTGAGTCAAGTACTTAATAACCTAGTCGGGAATGCTATCAAGTTCACCGACGAAGGCGAAGTCTCTATCCATGTTTCCCGTGACCCAGACGATGAGACGTGTGTTGTATTTGAAGTCTCTGATACTGGCATGGGGATTAGCCCTAATGACCAACTCACCTTGTTTGATGCCTTTACCCAAGCAAGTAACGGTAAAAGTGCTTCTGGGGGCACGGGTTTAGGTTTGGCCATTAGCCAAAAACTAGTCAACGCGATGAATGGTCAAATCTATGTCGATTCTTACCTAGGAGAAGGCAGTCGATTTTGGTTTATTGTACCGCTAGAAACCAGTGAGTTTGATAAGCAAGAAGTCTATGAACCCATTGGTCGAGCCGATGCGGTAAGTGCCAAAGTACTATTAGTGGAAGATAACCCAGTTAACCTCATGGTTGCCGAAGGCTTCTTAGTGAATATGGGGCACCACGTTCGCTGCGCTGAGAACGGTGCCGATGCGGAAGTGCTGTTCGCAGACAATGATTTTGATATTGCACTGTTGGACATTAACTTGCCAGATACTGATGGAGTGACATTAATGAAGCGTCTTAAAGGGCAATGCTTGTACGGTGATGAAGAAATTCCAATGATCGCGGTTTCTGCTCATGTCTTTACCGAAGAAGTAGAAGGGTATATAACCGCTGGATTCGATGGGTATCTTCCTAAGCCGATCGACAGAGAGGCGTTGAAATCGCTGATTCAATCTAAGATACACGGGCGAGAGTTGAGGACTGCTCCTATATCACGCCTTGAGGTAGATATGGCGTTGGATATGGGGCTGAAAAATACAACGATGATTGATGAACAAATATTAGAGCAAGATATAAAAGTACTGGGCGTTGAGCGAATGACTAAAATCGTCGATGCATTTACCACATCCAGTGAAGTTACCCTCGAAGCACTCGAGTCTGCCGCGCAAAAAGGAGAGGCAAAAGCCGTTAAAGATTTAGCGCATAAGCTAAAAGGGTCGGCAGGCGCACTTGGCCTAACAACGCTATTGGAACAGTGTTTATCGATTGAAAAATCACAAGACCCGATCGGTGATTATATTGGATTAGTGGAGCAGATAATGAGTGTGAGAGCTCAGTCGGTCGCTGTGCTGAATAGTGTATTGGCGAGGCAGACGCCAGCATCATGACGGCTTACTTGTTTAAATAATTATAAGGGCTCATTGTGAGCCCTTATTTTACGCACTATTTTGATTTATCTTGAAATTGAATGTTTGACGGCTCTCTAGATTGTGGGTCTTCAGGCTCTTGGTTAGAGAGCTCCCGTAGATGATCAAGTTGATGCTCAAGCATGTTGACTGCATCATAATCACCATCGGAGCACGCCACGTAAATCTGTTGTTCGATCGCCTCAATACTATCTTTAATGCTCATCATACACCTCCGAAGTGTTCAATAGAGCACCTATAAGGTTAACCCATTAAGCTGCCAACGTATTAGGTTGTTAGTCATTCATTGGTTAACCTATTATTTCAATTAAAGTCGATTTATTTATGGCTAAACCGGCTTACCTGTTCTCAAATCGATTATAGTCCAAGAGTCCAAATTCGACAGGCTGTGTACGTTGATAGAACTCATGCACTTGGTCGCTAAATCGCCAGAAATCGGGAGAGCTGCGTCTAACCGCATAATTATCGAGTAGTTTTATGTAGTCATCTTCATCTTCAATAGATCTCAGCTGAGCGACAAATTTTTCTATTTGTTTTTCCTTCATTGAAAAATACGCGGCTGGGTAGCTACCAATAACGCCCCGAACAAGGGTGAAGTTGTCATTGGCATAATCACGGTTATTTTCTTCTGAAAACAGGCTAGAAATATTGATGTGAGCATTGTTATGAAGAAGCGTAAATAACTGATTATCCCCTTTGTTTGTTTCAATCATCAGCATGGTAATCTGCGGTACAGACTTAAGACCTTCACCTTTAATGTCATCGACGGTTCTCAATAACGCTTCGTTTTCAATGGATAAACCAGTATTAACGATTTTGTATCGGTCATTAAGAACCGGCGCCAATTCTGTTTTTATCTTGTTGTACAACTCAGCTTTGTAATCTTGTGTGAGATAAAGCACTTGGCTCGGTTGACTGAACGGAGCGATATTGCGTTGCAAAAAGGTACTAAACTGTGGGCTTTGATCTTGGTACCAACTGCTGAACTCTTTGTGTCGTATGGTATTTGGTAGTAGGGCTAAAAAGTTACTTTCACCTTCCATACGCAAAAAGTCCATGAACATACGAGTGATAAGTTGATGGCCAAAATTTCCATACACATCAAACCCTGCAACCAATAAGTAGTGAATACGCTCTAGGAGCGCATAATCGAGAACCCATGCGGTCTTTGGAGGGTGGCCAACTAGCCCTTGGACAACCGACGCACTGTCGAAATGGCGAAACACTGTAAGTGCGGCGTTAGGGTTATCGTCGTTACCTTTCCAAAGCAAATCTGTGGTTAGGTGTTTCCCACCTGTAAACCACTGATTCATGAAGTTTGATTTGCCTTCTAAATAGCGTGCTTGCTGGTTGGAATATTTAACCCAGTTGGTGATAGGTACGGTGTTACTTTCTAGTTCGCTTGGGAGCTTTAAGTTGTCGGCTTGCTCTTTGTAAAAATCGACGATTTCAGGGATATCTGATGTATCAGGGTCGATGAAAAAGACCCAGAAACGGTCATTGATAACATTAAGTGCCAGCTGACCACGACAAACCGGCCCTTTTATGTAAGCCATTATGGTATTTTGCGCGTTGTCTAGCATGAAATTAAAGCGTGCCTTAACCGGTAATGCCTCAAATGCTGTCATTGGGTTTGCGGCGACGTGAATCTCATAGCTTGGTAGGGTATCAACCGTGTAATTAGGCTCGATAAACCATTTATACCACAAATCAAGCTTGGCATCGTTTAGCTTAAATGGCATGTGTGTCTTATCAACAATGGTACCTTGATTTGGTATTAGCCGATAGTACACGCGCACTAGGTCAGGATTATCATAAGGCCTGCGCGTCACGATACGTTTTACCGGTTGACCTGGTGGCGTACTCGAGCGAACAATTTTGAAAAAACGGGGTTTACCTTCTATTTCAGAAAAGTATAGGTTTGCTAAAAAAAGGTGCTCATAAATGTAACGGGCGGTGAGTTGGTTTTTTAGGGATGATGTATTCAGAAGCTCTTCATACTTATCAACCATTGCTTGTTCATCTTTAGACAATGGGAGTGGGGCATTCATTAAGGCGCCGTTACCAAGCCACGCCACTAATGTTGCATACTCATCATTGTCTATGTTTGGCATACCAAAAGGCATCCCCCATAAAGGGTTCTCTTGCTCATAGGCATCGTACTCTTCAATCGTCGGACACACCTGCTGACGATTAACTGAAAAATCAAAATCTTCGAGTTGCGCTGTTTCCGGTAGTGGGTGACGCGCTTTCTGCGTGATCATACGAGAAATAAGCCCAGCATCTAGATTGGCAGATAATGTTTGGTCGCGTTCATTAAGAACGGGAAAGAAACCTAAGTCTCGCCATTCTTGCGTGCTTTGTGCGTCTTCAAAGAGACGGGTGGGTTGTGAAGCAGTGAGACGTTCCCCTTGATAAACAAGCGCTTTACTTGCCCCTCGATCTATCCCTTCAACCGATGACATTTTAAGTTGGCAAGGCGCATCGTAGCAGGCATGACATACTACACATCGGTTATCAATTATGGGTTTGACTTCATTAATGAAGAAGTCAGCATGAGTTGATTCAACCGAGACGGTTCTTTCTCTAACTTCAGGCTTACCAAACAATTCATCATAATTGAGCCCAGCGTACGTCGCACAACCAGCGAAAACGACGATACATAAATAGACGACAAGTTGCTTAATTTTCATAATATGCTCTCAATGCAGCGTGTCAAAACGCGTATATCTCCTTGTTAATATAGTGCTAATTTTTGTTTATATTCGGTCAAAGATCTAGTGATTTGTTATTCAGAACAAAAAAAAGCCTGACATGATGTCAGGCTTAATGTGAAACGAAGTGCAATGCGCGTTCGCTTATCTTGCCGTATTAAGCGGCTTTAAGTTCTGCTGCTTTCTCTTCAGAAATTGGTTTAGTGAAGAAAGATAGAAGAATACATACACCCATCATTGCTGCTGAGATAGTGTAAGCAAGGTTATAGCCGCCGCCGTGGGTCATTGAATATCCAACCACTGCTACACCGATGGCACCGCCGATACCCCAAGATGTATAAAGCACACCGTAGTTAGTGCCGTAGTTCTTCAGGCCATAGAATTCAGCAGTAAGAGACGGGAATACCGCAAGCAATGTGCCGTAACCTAGCGCAGCAAGTGCAGTACCGATGATCAATGTAAATTCACTATCAAAGGTCGCAAACAAAATCATGTTTATGCCTTGCAGAATAAACGCGAGCATCAGTGTGCGAATTCCGCCAATCTTATCAGACAATATACCAGCGCCAATGCGGCCGCCAGAGTTAAAAACAGCTAGGATAGACGCGAGGTATACAGCGTTTGGCAGATTCGCTTGAACGCTAGCAATGTTAGTGATGTTACCGATAATCATTAGACCAGTCGCAGAGGCTAAAGCGTACATCACCCAAAGCGCATAAAACTGTGGAGTTTTAAGCATAGCTTTCCACGAAATATCGACGGCTTGCTTTACTTTGATTGGAGCTTGTCCAGCTTTCACTTTAGGTTCTGGTGGTTGGTATCCTGCTGGTGGGTTATTAATTGTCGCCGCCAGTGGAACCGCGATGAGCAAAATACCAATACCTAGGATCATGAAGCTAGAGCTAATACCCATTTGCGTGATAAGGGCTGAAGTAAGAGGTGCAAGATACACCGCGGCTAAGCCGAAACCCGCTGCGATTAAACCATTTACCATGCCTTTTTTAGAAGGGTGGAACCACTTCATCGCAGACGGTGATAAACATGCATAACCAAAACCAATACCAGCGCCAGTAATAACGCCGAAAGTAATGTTAAGAACAAGCACAGACTCGGCAAAGCTTGAAGCAATCATACCAAGGCCTGTTAGCGTAGCACCTAAAATAAGGATGTTACGAGGGCCCATGCGATCTTGAAGTACGCCTGCTACCAGTAGGCAAAGCGAAAAAGTGATGGTCGCAATTGCGTAAGGAGAAGATGCGTCAGCAGCACTCCAACCCCATTCACTTACTAAGGCTTTGTTAAATACACTCCAAGCATACAGGATGCCAAGACAAAGGTTGATACAGAATCCTGCAATAAGGATGCGCATAGCTTTATCAATCTTGCTCATTTTTGTTCTCTGGTATTTCGAACAACGTTCGGGGGTTAGACAAATTTTCAAATTTAGTTTGCGTTTATCAACAGACGACGCAAAGGAGCGCGGATTATAACCAATTAAAATGTGATTGGAATCGATTTCTTTGAATTAATTGAAATAAAAACCACCTTGTAAATACAATGTAACAATATTGTTTGAATTTAATCTAACTTATTAGTGTGTATGGTCAGATCACAAATTCTTAAAGTAAATAGATTTATTTTTATGTGAATGCTTTGTTAAAATAGACGGCGGGTAATTAAGTTAATTACGTAACATGCTGTAACAAAAGGAAAGTGGTGGTTTTCAATGTTACTGACTTGTAATTGCTCTAAGCAAAGGCATTTTAATAAATTTGATGGTTAAATATTGAGCTTGTATTTGGTTTTAAGACGTATGACAATATAGACAAAATGAGTTTTCAAAAATGAAAATGGACATTTCATTCCTATTATTACTACTTTTCGAGGTGATTTATGTTCATTGCAAAAATCGGTATGTTACTTGGCTTTTCGGTTGGCGCGGGTTATGTGGCAGCTGATCATATCCATTCATATATGCTCGGGTTTTCTATTGCGGCGCTAGCGGTAGGGGCTTGTTACCTTATTGCATTTGCGAGCACTAAGTATCCGCAATTTGCAATGGGTTTGTTGCTATTAGGGACAATGGCGAAATTGACAGTGACGGTAGTTGGCGTTGGTGTCAGTGTATCTTATGACTTAATTTCATCTCCATTTGTGTTCTCGTTGTCTTATTTGTTCTACCTGATAGCGGTAACTTATCTTTGGTTTAGCTTTAAAGATAGTAGAATGCCAATCCCAGATATCATGAAGTCAAAGCAGCTAGCTTCGTAATCTGACGAAGCGATAGACTGTGTGAGAATCGCCTCAGCAGAAAAATAGATAGTATTTACAAAGAAGGGCTTAGGCCCTTCTTTTTGATCTCAGCTGTTTCACGTCTACAGAACAACCACTGATACTATTAAGTGTAATCTGTCGGTTACCGAATTGAATAACGCATTAAAACTACCTATTGAATCGAAACTACCACCAGCCTATTTCCATTCTTCAAACTATCAGTATCACTAGATAATCTCTTCCCATGACAGCGTCATGTCATAGCGTTTAGCCTTACGTTTTCACGATACGACGAACCTCGATATGTAACTATTTGATGAATATCAGAAAGACATCTTAAAAGAGAAAAGTCGATCTAAATATTAATTGAGAGTAATAATGATAGTAATTATCATTTATGTTTGTAATAATGCGCTTGCGTTGATTGTTAGAACAGAAATAAGAAGGAACTATGAAACTAAAACTGTCGATTTTAGCGAGCTCAGTGGTACTTGCGCTCACTTCAAATGCTCAAGCCGAAGATGTGACCACCTTGAACGAAGTGGTTGTCTCTGCATCACGAGCTGACAAAACCAATCAAGATAAAACTCGCTCTGTTGTAAAGGTCGATATGGAGAAGTTGGATGAAATTCAGCCAAACTCTGTAGCGGAAGCAATTAAGTATGAGCCAAATGTGTCTATAGATGGTGCCAATATTCCTGGTAATCAATCGGTTAATATTCGTGGTTTGAGTGGTAATAAAGTATTAAAAGTTATCGATGGTAACCGCCAAAACATGCAATATGGGCACCGCCCAACCTATTTTTTAGACCCTTCCTTACTGGGCAGTATTGAAGTTGTCAAAGGTCCGATTAGTTCATTATACGGCTCGGGTGCGATTGGTGGAGTGGTGGTGCAAAATACACTTACTGCTGACGACATTCTTGAAGAAAACGGTTTAGGCGGGCGAGTTAAAGTCGGTTATCAAGACAATGGTGATGTTTGGACTAATACAGCAGCCTTAGCGAATAAAAATGATGATATAGATTGGATTATCGCAGGTAGCTACAAAGACAGTGGTTACATGAAACAAGGTGACGGTTCAACACTGTATGGTACGGAAGCGACAAATAAGACGGGGTTAGCTAAGTTCAATTGGCAGATAAATAATGCGCACAAAATTGGCTTTAATTTACGTTATGCTGATCTTGATGGACGACCTCCGGTAGTTGGCGATTCTAGCGGGCAACTCAATGATCCTAGCTTACTTATTAGCCGTCAAACCGCGGATCAATCTTATGGCATTAATTACAATTTTAATCCGAATAGTGTTTGGGTCAATGTCGAGGCATCCTTGTATCGTAATGATACTAAAATTACTGAAGTTGACCCATCCGTTGTTGGTGAAGACATTTCACAACTCAACACAACGGGCTTTAACATTACCAACCAGTCCGATGCTGGGAAACTTAAGCTATTTACAGGGGTAGACGGTTATTTGGATGAGTTGGATGCAAGTCGAGCTGCGTCTGTCTCTGGACGTCCAGAACTACCTAAAGATGCCCAAACGTTTGTTGTGGGTGCTTTTGGTTACATAAACTATGATTTGTTAGAAACGTTAACGGCAGACGTAGGGGTTAGATACGATTCTTTCTCGTCAAAAGCACAAGGCTTTGACGACAATAATCAATCCGCTTGGTCACCATCGGTTGGTTTGCTCTGGCAAGCGCAGCAGTGGATGGCGTGGTCATTACGTTACGACGAAGCGTTTCGAGCGCCAGATACCTCTGAACTCTACATGAGCGGCACTCACTTTTCTTATTACCCTGGTGGGCCAAGTAATGTATTTGTTCCCAATCCTGAGTTAAAACCAGAAAAGTCACACAACGTAGAGCTAAAAGGGCAGTTTGATTTTAACAATGTTATCGCGGATGACGAGTTATCCCTTACAACAAGTGCGTTTAATAACCAAGTTAAAGATTTTATCAATTTAGATGTAGACTCAACCCCTGTTAGTGGTTGCAGTATAGTTAAACCAGTCGGTTGCGCAGGTACGAGTCGTTCAAATAATATTAGTAATGCTGAGTTAACCGGCTACGAACTAGCTGCAGATTATCGCTGGCAGCAACTATCACTTGGTCTTTCCTATGGTCAAACCCGCGGTAAGGATACGGATACCGATGAATGGATCACCAACATTCCCGCTGATAAATGGGTGGCGAGCGCTCAGTATGGATTTTGGAATATCGATACCAAGATCGGAACTCGAGCCACGTTTGTTAGCGGGCAAGGTCGTGTACCAACTGGCTACACTGAAGGTCCTCATGACTCTTATCAGTTAGTTGATTTTTATGCGTCTTGGGAGCCAACAAGTGAGTTAGAAGGCCTCAAAGTTGACCTTTCTCTGATTAACGCGTTTGATGAAAACTACCGGACTGCATGGACACAAGTGTATCAGCCTGGTCGCTCAGTGCGTCTAAACGCACAATACACCTTTTAATCTAATATAACTCACGAAGCGGCTTCCAATAGGAAGTCGCTTTTTTTATGGTTCACGTTTAGTATTAAGGGGTTATCTGCAATGTTACGGGGAAAGGGTTAGTGCAACACTCAATTACATTAGAAGCACTTAATATATTGGATGCAATTGATCGAAGAGGCTCGTTTGCTGCTGCGGCTGTCGAGCTAGATAGGGCGACTTCCTCGTTAAGTTACCAAATTCAAAAGCTCGAACAAGAGCTCGATATTATGATCTTTGATCGCTCTGGTCATAAAGCGGCGTTAACGGATGCTGGACGTTTGATTTTAGAGCGTGGTAGGGTTATCTTGCAGGCAACTGAAACCATGGTGCACGAAGCTCGCTTACTCGCGAACGGGTGGGAGCTTGATTTGACAATTGCTTATGACAGCATTATTCCAGTTGCTAACTTTTTCGAGCTTGTTGACAAGCTGGGAACGGTGAGTAAAACACGAGTTAAGTTAGACGAAGAAGTGCTAGCAGGGTGCTGGGAGTCTCTAAACGAAGACCGAAGTGATCTCCTTGTTTGTCCTCAACCCGAAGTGACACCTCAAGGAGTAAAAACGCAGGTTTTAGGGTCAATGAGTATGACCTGGGTAGCGGCATCCGACCATTATGTTCATAAAAGAAGTGGTATCTTTGATAGTCAAGCCAGAGAGAAATATCGCGTGATTGCTATTGCCGACACGGCGAGAGAGCAACCTGCGTTAAGCGTGAATATTTTGGAAAAACAGCCTCGACTTACGGTGTCAAATTTAGAGGCAAAGATCGAGGCGTTAGTGAATGGGCTGGGTATTGGTACATTACCAACTCAAATTGCCGAACCCTTAATCAAAGCGGGTAAACTCTCCAAAATTGACGGTACCAAACAGGCGGAAATTGATATCGTGTTAGCTTGGAAAAGAAACAATATCGGCGAAGCGAAATCTTGGTGTATCAAGCATTTGACGAAGAATTGGAATTTAAAGTAATAACCTTAAATAGCGTTAAATCAATAGCGTAAATGGTGTTATTAATCGTTTTCTTACGGGGCAGTGCTGGCTCGCTTGTTACGCTGTCACTATGACTAGGCTTGTACTACAGCCGAAATAGTCTTTGATATATCTGTTTCGATACGGGAGCTTTGTTTAGAGTAACCAAAGCTCCGATGATTATTAGCGGCTTGAAGCCAGCGCATGTTAGCGTAGTTTCAGCACCATATCGGCAACGCCGTCTTCAAATTGAACATCCAGTTCAAATCCTAATTTTTGTGCCAAGGTTAACATGCCTCGGTTGGTTGGCATGGTCATTCCGGATATCTTAAGTGTCTGCTTTGCTACACAATAATCAATAATCTTTTGCATTAAGACACGTCCTAATCCGACACCTTTTAGATCCGAACGAATCAATATCGCAAATTCAGCATCTGAATTGTCTGGGTTAACCAGTACGCGAGAAACACCGATGATTCTTTGCTCTGATTGACTTGCATCTACGGCGACGAAAGCCATCTCTCGGTCATAGTCAATTTGTGTTAAGTTCGCTAGAGCTTCGTGATTGAACTCGCCAACGTCGGAGAAGAAGCGCTTATATAAGTCTTCTTTTGTGACATTATTGATGAAATCCGCGTGTAGGGGTTCATCTTCTGGTTTGATTGGTCGTAGTAGTATTTGAGATTGATCTTTAAGCGTAATCGTTTCTTCCATTTCTGTTGGATAAGGACGAATGGCCAAGCGAGCTTGTGGGTCGCCGCTAAAAGGTTTGACCGTAATGGAAGCATCGAGAATAGTAATGTCGTCACCATTCAATAGAAGTGGATGGATATCCAGTTCATAAATTTCAGGGCAGGCGACAATTATCTGTGAAACCTTAACAATAAACTCGGCTAGCTTTGCTAAATTGATCGGGTTGGGGGACTTATGAAATCGTAACGTGCCGTTATTAATCGCCCCTACAATCAGGTAACGTGCCAGTGCAGTATTTAGCGGTGGCAGGGCGGTCACTGCTTCTTTACTTATGTTCCAATCCGAACCACCTTGCCCAATAAACAGCGCAGGTCCGAACGTTGGATCGGTCACCGCTTTTATTCGTATTTCTTGTCCACCGGTCACCTTCGCCATTTTCTGAACCGTTAAGCCTTCAATCTTCGCGTTGGGATAAGACAGTGTCGTTCGATCTAAAATCGATTGGGCCGCACTAGACACTTCATTGAGATCACGCAAATTCAACATCACGCCGTGGATATCTGATTTATGTGGAATATCGGGTGAGCGAAGCTTTAACGCTACAGGGTAACCAATCTGTTCAGCAAGGTGAATCGCTTCTGATGGGTCATGAGCAAGCCAGGTTTTCAGAACGGGGAGTTTAAATAAATCAAATAGTTGCTCACATAAATGAGACTCTAATAAGGTGATATGCTCAGGAGATTGCTGTTGAGAAGTATGACTAGCAAGCCAGTCATGGGCTCGGCTTAGTTGTTCTGACGAATATGAATCTGTGGTAGTTGGCGTTTCCATAAGTTGCCATTGGTTACGACGATAATCCACCAGGTGCATGAAGGCGGTAACAGCACTTTCCGGCGTTCGGTAAGTGGGTATGCCATTTTCAGTAAACAGTAAGCGAGCTTGTTTTGCCGTTGCTTCTCCAGACCAATTAGTCAAAATATTGAACCGCTTAGACTTAGGATGTGCACGAACTGTGTCAATCACTTGTTGAGCAGTACCTTCGGAGTCAGATACCGCAGACGGGCTGTGCATAATAAGTATTGCATCTATATCGTCGCTATCGAGCACGCAATTTATCGCTTGGATGTAGCGCTGCGCTGTAGCGTCACCAACGAGATCAATTGGATTGGATTGAGACCACGTGGCTGGTAACACTTGAGATAAGTTGTGTATCGTTGTTTTGGATAATTCAGCAAGTTTACCGCCGCGATCGGAAAGTGTATCCAATGCCATCAAGGCTGGCCCCATACCATTAGTGATGATGGCAAGACGTTCGCCACGTAATGGGACGGAATGCGTTAATGTTTCCACTGCAGCGAACAATTCATGGGTGTTATTGACTCGCAGCATACCAGCACGTTGTATTGCTGAGTCGTAGACAATGTCGAGTGATGCTGTGGGATCGTTTAATTCACCCTTGTTGGTTGTTCGTGAGCGACCGGCTTTAAGCACTAATATACGACGGTTACGAGACGTAGCCCGTGCTGCCGACATGAAGCGCCGTGCGTCACGAATAGAATCGACGTAAAGCAGAATAGATTCGGTCTTGCTATCACGTGCTAGGTAATCGAGTAGATCATCAAAATCAATGTCAGCGCCATTACCCAAAGAGATGAATGCTGAAAACCCGATATTTTTATCGTTCGCCCAATCCAAAATGGTGGTGCAAACGGCAGAAGATTGAGAAATAAACGCCAATTTACCAGGCTTACAGTTAACCGGTGAAAACGACGCATTAAAATTTTGCCAAGGCAGCAGTATACCAAGACTATTTGAACCTAAGACGCGCATTCCGGCGTTTTTAGCAATATCAATACATTGCTGCTCTAAGCTTTTCAGAGTTTGTAATTGGCTGACTTCGTCTACCAGCGTCGTATTTAAGGGGTGAGGAGGCGGATCATTTTCAATGACAGGACGCTCGGCGTCGAGCGTCATATCGGAAGCCATTACAATAACCACTTTAACGCCGATGACCGAGAGCTCATTAAAAAGCTCGACATTTCGAGAGCCGCGCGTACAAAGAATGGCCAGATCGGGTGCAAATGGTAGCTCGCTAACGGAGCGATAACAAAGAATACCGTTTACCGATTTGTATCTTGGATGAACGGGTAGAATAGTCCCTTGAAATCCACCAAGTAACAGATTCTTGATCACCACGCCACCGGCTCGTTGTGCCTTTGCTGATGCCCCGATAACGGCGATAGATTCGGGTTTAAAGAGTACATCTAATGACATGGTTCATCCTTTTATACTGATGATGACTAGGTGTTTAATGAACAAGTGATTACCAAGTTATCTCATCGTGATTTGTTTCGTTTCACGGTTGTAATGGCGGGTTACCGACAAGAGCCCTAAGTAATGAATGGTTAAGTTACTACATAGTAGCGCAGTCCTTGTTGTGTCGGAATTTGATTGTCTAAATTTAGAGATAACATATTGCTGTGTCTCGAATATTGTGTAACATGTCACAGCATTGGACTGCTGACATTCGGAATCATTGAATCAAACAATTTCTGTCGGCATGATTTAGAGAATTTGATATTTGGGCAGTAAAGCTATGAAAAAAATTGTTATCGTCAGCATCACCGCATTGCTGGCGGCTTGTTCCTCAGGTGACTACGTGTCTGAAGTTAAATCTGAAAGCTACCGTGAAGACTACACGCCAGTGGTAGAAACCACTGCTGCGGAGCCTGTGGTTGTTGCGGCCGCCGCGAGTGCGACAGAAGAAGTAAAGAAAACGGACGTAGCAAAAAGCCCTACGCCACAAAAAACAGACCCTCAACCCGTTGTTACGAAAACTCAACCTCAGCCAGCTAAAGTAAGCGCAGCAGACAAGAGTGTCGTTAAAATTGTTCCACCGTCGAAAAAGCAAATCGACCAAGACTATCGGTACGGGTTCACGATTCAGGTAGCGGCTGTTGGTACAAAAGATAAGGTCACGTTATTCTCGAGCAAGTTGCCGAAAAACGGTCAACCGGTTTGGGAAAACTACAAAATTGTAAATGGTACTAAATGGTACTCGGTCTTGTACGGAGACTATGCAACTCGTAAAAAAGCGCAAGCGGCAATTGCGACATTACCAAAAGAGTTTCAATCGCTTAAACCATTTGTAAAAAGTATTGATAAGATTAAAAAATCAGATTATCCAACATTAAGTAAACTAAATTAGAAAAGTAAGCTTAATTAGAGCAGCTGAGTAGAGGCTAATGACCGCCAGTTAGCTAAGACAATTATTATGCATCCAGCTATTGAGTCACCGTCTCATGATCTGGGTGCATTTTTGTATGTAAAACATCCATACAGTAAGGTTTTAGGGATATTTAACACATTTTGGACTGAATATTAGGGCTCGATCGTTTATGATTTACGTCCAACGACCTAAGGACAGATGTACAATGTCAAACATGAATATTCTTCTACTATGTGGCGGCGCCTCAAGTGAGCACGAAGTCTCACTTGTGTCTGCAGACTATCTTGAATCTCAGTTACAGACCAATCCTCGTTTTGATGTTATACGTGTTGAAATTACCGCAGACGGTTGGCGATGTCAGGATGGTCAATTGGTGTCTTTAGATGTCAATAAAAAAGCCCTAGTTGGAGAGCAACGTCATCACAATATCGACTATGTCGTTCCGTGTATCCACGGGTTCCCAGGTGAGACGGGAGATATTCAATCGTTGTTGGAAATTGCAAACATTCCTTACTTTGGGTGTGGACCTGAAGCCAGCTGCAATAGTTTTAACAAAATAACCTCTAAGCTATGGTATGACACACTTGGCATTCCCAACACACCGTATCTCTTTTTGACTGAAAATAATGAAAACGCCCATGCGCAGGCTCATGAAGCATTCAATAAATGGGGCAAAGTCTTTGTTAAGGCTGCTAAACAAGGCTCATCAGTAGGCTGTTACAATGTCACTACTAAAGGCGCGCTTTCTGATTCCCTTAATTCGGCATTTGGCTTTTCTGATCAAGTTGTGATTGAAAAAGCAGTAAAACCACGTGAACTCGAAGTGGCTGCATATGAATATAATGGGCAATTACACATTACCTTACCGGGAGAGGTTACCGCACCGGAAGGGACGTTTTATTCATATGATGAGAAGTACAGCAGCAAAAGTCATTCAACCACGGATGTTGAAGCAAAAGATTTAACTAAAGAGCAGCAAGCACTGATTCAGCAGTATTCGGAAAAAGTCTTCACACAGATGAAGCTACGACACCTTTCTCGTATCGATTTTTTCTTAACAGAAGACAATGAAATCTATTTGAATGAAGTGAACACATTCCCTGGTATGACTCCAATCTCGATGTTCCCGAAAATGGTAGAACACTCTGGGGTTAAATTCGCAGATTTTGTTATTGACTGTATTGAGCGGTTATAACCAAAACTGCAAGGACTATGCTCGTCATGGCACTCTACAAAAAATTGGGTGTTATGACGGTTTAAATTTATCTTTCTCTTTTTCTGACCTCTCAGGGTTTCCCGTATATTGAAGTGGCATCGCGGGGCTTGCCCAGCGTCCAAACTCCTGTATATCTCGAACTTTATAGCCTTCACTCCATAGTTTCTTCACGGCCCCAACACGACCGGACTGGGAAGAAAAACGTCGATAATCAGGTAAACTAAGAAGTTCACTGGCTCGTCTCAATATCCTGTAGATGGAAGAATCATCTAAAACGCCATCTTTCATGTTTCCATGGCGATCAATCGAGACAAAAAGTGGAGCGTAGGGGTTGCAGTCTAGCCATGAGTTCAACACTACCGCTGCGGTATCGCTTAATATATAACGCGTACCATCAATGTTTAAATAGCTCGTGTCGTCTAACGTTTCTAGATGCTCTTGCGTCAACTGTCGTAAATCCTTTCTCTTTAACGCACATTCAAACATGACATAATAGATGGCAAGATCACGACAATCTTTTGGGTCTGGAGATGCTGAAAGTAGGGCGTGCAAATCAGTTAAATGCGTGTCGGTAAACGCACTTGTTTCTTTCACTTTATCTGCGCCGGCTATTCGAATTTCATTGAGACATAAACCAATCTCGCGACCTTTTGTCGGGTCTTTAAACCCTAGAACAGTATGTACCACGCCTATTGTGACCGCGTAACGCCTTAGCGTTGAGTATTTCCTTGAGTGGCGTTCTTTATCAAGAAAGCGCCTAACTGCGGTAACTGATGCTGGAATACTCGATACGCCGTTAAGACGACAAAACTCATTAAACAAGCGCCAGTCTTTTGAAAGCGCAAGCAATGAACTTTTTGAATAATAACAACTTGTTAATTCATTAAATTGCGCGGGACTTATAGAGTCGACTAAAATCGATTTAAATTTATTAACTTGGTGTTTTTCTGTGATCACTGGTATGTCTTTTTTCATCTTAGTGCACTATAACTTAATTGATTGCTCAATAATAACTGATAACATATATGCGTTAAAAGTAGTTTAGCAACAATAAATAAGAGATGCATCTTTATGGCTTTAGCAAGTTATCGAGGGTTCACCCTTAAATCAATCGGGATTGAGAACCAAGTTTGGAAAGTCACGATAAAAAACCGAGAACTAAAAGGAAGCCTATCAGCGATTAAAAAAAGTATCGACTGGTGGTGTGATACCGCTTCAATTATCGACCCAGCACAATTGGCGACGACAGCTCAGAGAACGGAGAGTACAGGCGTACAAGAATTGTTTAATGGCTATATGATCAAAAACGATACTGGCGAAAATAACGCGTGGTACTGCATGTTTAATGGTAAACTTATCAAAGGTGGTAAGTTAGCGATTCAAAAGCATATCGAAGCTTACTTGGTCGCAAAAAAGAAAGCAGAGCAACTGAAGAAATAACATGACACTCGTATATTCAACGGAAACAGGACGTATCAAAGAAGACAAACCAGCACCTAAGCGTGAAAAAGGTGACGGTATTGTTCGTATTCAAAAGCAAACCAAAGGACGAAAAGGCAAAGGCGTTTCTGTCATTTCAGGTTTGGACTTAGATGATGCGCCATTAAAACTACTCGCGGCTGAGCTTAAAAAAGTATGCGGTTGTGGTGGTTCTGTTAAAGACGGCACAATTGAGATTCAGGGCGATGCTCGAGATAAAATCAAAGCAGCGCTTGAAAAGAAAGGCTATACCGTAAAGTTATCCGGCGGATAACAAGCGACCGAGTAAGACCAGAAGCAAAGCTCGTGTTACTCGGCCATTCGTACTAAGCAGGTGTAACATAATAATCACTTTCTTAATCCAAATTAAGAAAGTGATTATTAT
>NZ_JAMKMS010000026.1 GCF_023634655.1 Vibrio methylphosphonaticus
ATAGTTTTTTATATTGCCTGCTCAATATATAGGCATTTAGATATCAATTAATTCAATATATATGTTTCATATTCTAACGTTGTGTTACATTCGCGGCTCAGAGCTATAAGTGCTTAATTTTTAAGTGTATATATTCTTAGGGTCTTGATTTTTCAACTTGAATATATATTTCAACCAAAGTTAACTCTTTAGTGCTAAGTAGCATAATGTCTGTGCCAACGTCGTTGTATGCACTTATTAGTTGTAATTTTTACTAAGAGTGCGGTGATAAAAAATAGAGAAATAATATAGATGAATTATAAGCATATTCTCATCCCATTAATGTCTGGGATGATGTTCGCCTGTGGACAAGGTAGCGATGAAGACTCATCCAGCACACCACCCGTGCACGGTAAAAACTGTATAACTATCGAGTCAAATCAGTTGTGTACCGCTAGTTCGATAGATGCCCAATCTGGGCAAAGGATAGCAATTGAAGTTTCAGGAATATTACCCGAAGGGTATAGTCTCAATTGGTCAACTGAACAAGTTGATGGCGTAAAAACCCCTTTAATTTACTCACAAGACTATACCGGTTACGTGGTTTTACCCAGAGTACCAACGGATACAGGGCTGAGTGTCTCGGTCACAGCAGTAAAAGAAGCAAACGATGGCGCCAGTGAACTAAAGACGGTTATTAATGTTTCAGATCGTGAAGCACTTATTCTCAACGGAATAACATCGGTTCGGCTAAATACAGATGGCAATTTGTACGTAAATTGGTTGCCTGCGATAACAAGCGACGGTCAAATTTATGATGGCACCTCTTACACGTTATCGGTAACTCGATTTCAAGATGGTGAGCCAACACCTGACATTTCAGAGGTAACAACCTTAAATACCTATGAAGAAGTTCCAGTTAGGTTAGGGGAGACCTATCGCTTACTTCTTAAGGCTATCGACTCAAGTGGTGTCGACTCGTATGCAGACCATATGGACTTTATGGTACCGAGCACATTGCCACAACTTCGAGAAGTACAAACAATCCAGGCATTCTCTTTACCAGACGCCGACGACTTTGAAGAAAATACTTTACTAGAAATAGACAACGAATTGTATATCGTCCGTGTTAATGACGAAGACCAGAGTAAAATCATTACACTAGCTTTAGAGCAAGACATCTTTTTAGAAGAAGCACCATTGGTGATTCAAACACGGTTAAAAGAGCTCACTGAAGAAGAGAAAAAAGCGTTTTCCTCATTAGATCTGGTCGCGAATTATGACGGAAACACAACTGTTTCATTTGAATCTTTTGACATCACTTTTAACCCTACTAACTCTACGTTTGCAGAAGCCAAATCGGGTGGCCCCACTCAATGCTTGAAGTACACAACTTCAGCGGGAGAGGTGTCCGCGTGCTTAGATCCGGAAACGACCATGAGTTGTGACGTGAAGAGTGAAATATCAAGCAGCCCTAAAACAACCCAGATATGTAAAGGCGCTTTTGGAGCGCAGTTTACAGGTGCAATTAAAGGAGAAATTAAAGGTGACTTATATTGGCCTGGTAGCGCGATTAAGACGACTGTAAAAACAGGTTCACCTTATTTTGGTGGTGAGCTTGATAATGAGTATGGACTTCGTGCTGGAATAAAAACTGCCTTTGACTTCGGGACAGTAGAAGTGGGTACTGGGTTTAGATCCTATCAAACATTTACTTCTACATTTAACAATGAAATCAGACGATTAATTCCAAGAATGTCAATGGATATTGATTTGGGGACATCGAAGGTTATTCAAAAGCTACCTGAAAAAGACAGTTGGTGGTGGCTTAGTTTCCCCTCAAAGGATGGTAATAAATACTCCATGAAAGGGGCAATTTCTCTAGGCGTTTTTCCAATTACTAAGCTTGGTGACTCGATTAAAATCGAAGGTGCGTTTGCTGGCAGAGGAAATATCAATCAAGATATAGGTTCTATTCCCGGCATGGAACTCGTTTTCCCGCCTGTTGTTGGAGCGAAAATCTTCATTGATCCTCACTTAGAAGCGAAAGTCATCCTTACCCTGCCTTGGAGTGGAGAATTTGAGTATGAGGGTAAGTTCCTAACCGATGACAAGTATCATATTAGCCTCTACAAACATCCTGAGAAGATAAGACTCGATTTTGACTCCTCACGTGTTTGTACCGGTAACTATAAATATAATGGTGAGTATCCCGTCGATGCTGTTCCAGAATATGGCTCGTTGCAGCCGGGTGATCGTTATGGTCAAGGCTGGCGAATCAACGAAGAAATCGCATTCCCCTATTTGGGAACATTCCGTTTAGTCGATTTCAAAATATCTGGCGATGGCGCACAATTTGTTAAAAACGATCTCGTAGTAAATGAAAAAGGTGGGTCGGTTAGTTCAGAGTACGACACTAAGTATAATCTGCCAGAGCGCTCTTTTGTTAGAATGTATCACCTAGTTAACAAAGAGAGTTGGGCCGGTTTGATGTTCCCTACCTACGTCGCGTCTGAAGCCAGCATGAACTACGGTCCTACCGATTATCCATGGGTATGTTGGGGTAATGCTTACTACCCTGAAGTTGAGACCGAAGATTTCAATATGAAGCTAGAAGATGCATTGTGGATTAGTGATTAACAATAATAAAAAAGCGCTCAACTAAGTTGAGCGCTTCGCAATCATACGAACAAATACTTAATCCACATTATTGTTATAAATCAAATTTTTTACCAGAATAATTACCGACTAGAAGACCAATAAATGAATCAACAGCCTGCGCCATGTCTTGTACTACAAGTACTCTTCACCGGAAGTCTTGTCAGTAGAGGTTACTGAAACTGCATCATTCGTCACATCTTTTATATGTTCAGAATTAGATAAAACGGTTGAGTTACCGAGTATGGATAGCGGTTCCTCTAGGCTTAACTTTGCCCATATAAAATGGTTATTTTATTTGTGATTAAACGGCGTGAAGGGACAGGCATGATGGAAGTCAATCAGTTCGGTGCAATAAGGAATTCGAGGTAATTGGGGGTAAATACCCCCAATTATGATTCAATTAGCGTTTTGCTTTTGTCGCGCTGTCCATCCAAACGGCAAGTAATAGGATTCCGCCTTTAACGACATATTGCCAGAATGTGGGGACATCCATCATGCTCATGCCATTATCGAGTGATGCCATAATAAAAGCACCGATTACTGCACCGATGACCGTACCCACACCACCTGCCATACTTGCGCCACCAATAACGCACGCTGCGATAGCATCAAGCTCCGCAATGTTACCCGCTGAGGGCGATCCTGCACCCAGTCGGCTGCTTAATACCAAGGCTGCAGCGCCAACAAGGAAACCGTTCATTGCATACACAGAAAGCTTCGTCTTTTCTACGTTAATACCAGACAAACGACTGGCTTCGATGTTGCCACCAATGGCATAAATACGACGGCCAAACTGAGTTTTCTTAGCGATAAACGTACCGGCTATTAGAAATGCCGCTAATAAAAGAACAGGAGTTGGGACACCACGGTAATCATTTAGGATAAGAATGATGCTCAACACACCAACACCGAGAAGGCTATGTTTTATCATTGCCGTTTTTGCCGCCTCAACAGGCAGTTGATAGTGAGTTCTTGTTACTCGGCGTTTCTTTTGCCATCCAAAGTACATTGCAAGACCAGCAACACCCAAGATCATGCTGATCATGTTAGGTAGGTAGCTTTGCCCTATTAGCCCCATTTCACTGGAGATAGGGGCGACGGTTGTACCGTCTGTAATACCAATCAAAATACCTCTAAACGCCAACATACCGGCTAGAGTTACGATGAATGAAGGCACTTTTCTGTAAGCTACCCACCAACCATTCCATAGACCTAGCAAGAAACCAGCGCCAAGTGTGAGTACAATGGTCAGTGGCAACGGTAGGCCAAACCAGACATCTAGTATCGCAGCAGCCCCACCGAGCAGCCCCATCATCGAACCTACTGATAAGTCGATTTCACCACTAATAATGACGAAGACCATTCCAATGGCTAAGATGCCAGTGATTGAGGTTTGTCTGAATAAGTTTGATATGTTTCGTGGCGATAAGTACGCCCAATCCGTCATCACGCTGAAAAACAGCATAATAATTATAATTGCCGTCGCCATGACAAGCAGTTGAAGTTTCGCTCCCTGAAACCAACCTTTCCAATTGAACCCAGAGTTTTCTGATACAGATTTTATTTGTTCCATGACATCATACCTCTTCTGCGATCGGCTCTGAGAGCGCGCAGTCCATGATTTTTTCTTGAGTGAGATCCTGATTAACCAGATTGCCTTTCAATTTTCCTTCGTGCATGACAAGTACACGGTCACTGATACCTAGTACTTCGGGCAATTCTGATGAAACCATAATGATGCTGATGCCTTGCTTCACCAGCTTAAACATTAATTTGTATATCTCATATTTTGCACCTACATCGATGCCCCGTGTTGGCTCATCTAATATCAGTACTTTAGGGTTAACCATTAAGAAACGGGCCAAAATAGCTTTTTGTTGATTACCACCCGATAGGTTTCGGATTGGAAGCTCGGCGTTAGGTGTCTTTACGGTGAGAGATTGGATCGATTTTTCGATCTCAGATGCTTCTTTTACATCATCTAATATGCCTGATTTAGCAAAGCCATCTAAGCCTGCTAGTGTTATATTTTCGCCTACACCCATAATCGGGATAATACCGTGGCGTTTACGGTCTTCCGGTACCATTGCAATTCCTGCATGTAACGCGTCTCGACTGCTGGATAATTTAAGCACCTTGCCATCAAGCCAGACTTCACCTGTTGATTTGCCTTGGTAGCAACCGTAAATGCATTCCATTAGTTCAGTTCGACCTGCACCCACTAAACCCGCTACACCGAGTATTTCGCCTTGGCGTAAGACAAAATTCACGTTATTTACTTTAGAAATATGCGTATTCATTTTGTCTTGGGCTTTGATGTTCTTGGCTTCAAGTACAATCTCGCCAATATCGTGTTCCTCTCTTGGGAACAATTGCTTCATTTCACGGCCAACCATCATGGTAATAATGTCATCAGTCGTCATATTTGAAGCGGATTTAGTACCAATGTGGGTCCCATCACGAATGACACAGATTTGATCGGAAATCGCTTTTACTTCGTTGAGCTTATGCGAGATATAGATACAACTAACGCCCTGCTTTCTTAGGTCTTCTACCAGTTCCAATAAAATGTCGGTTTCCGACTCCGTTAGTGGCGCTGTTGGCTCATCAAGCACCAAAATCTTTGCGTCTTTAGAGAGTGCTTTGGCAATTTCTATTAACTGTTGTTGCCCAACGCCAAGATCACCAACTCGTATTTCTGGCGAAATGTTTAGTTTTACTTTTTCCAGCAGCTTCACTGACTCTGCATGCATTTGGTCGAAATCGAGAATCCCATATGACTCTATTTCTGCACCTAGGAATAAGTTTTCCAATACCGACAGTTCTTTAACCAGCGTCAACTCCTGGTGAATAATGGCAATTCCAAGGGCCTCGGTATCAGCAATTCCTTTTGCTTCAACTGCTTGACCTTCGAAGATAATTTCCCCTTCGAATTCACCATGCGGATAAATGCCGCACAGCACTTTCATTAAGGTAGATTTTCCCGAACCATTCTCACCACATAGAGACAATACCTGACCACGACCTAACGTAATACTGACGCCGTCCAGTGCTTTTACTTCACCGAATCGTTTGACAATATTGCGCATTTCTAACAGCGACTCCATATCTCACTCCTTAATCACTGAACGCGAACTAGGGCAAGAGCCCCAGTTCTTGATTGATACCTTATTGGTAGATAGCGTTTTCAGCGTGGAAGTTGTCAGCAACAACGGTTTTCTTGATGTTGTTTTGATTCACAGCGATAGGTTTTAGTAACCACGAAGGTACGTCTTTCACACCATTGTTTAATACCGCATTTGTTTCTGGCGTTTCGTCACTACCAAGCTCAACCGCAATCTCTGCAGCACGTGCAGCTAGTTTGCTGATTGGTTTGTACACTGTCATGGTTTGTGTACCCTCGACGATTCGACGAATTGCCGCTAAATCAGCATCTTGACCTGAAATAGATACTTTGCCGGCTAACCCTTGTGCGTCGAGAGCTTGAATCGCACCACCAGCAGTTGCATCGTTAGAAGCAACCACAACATCGATGTTATTGTTTGTCGCTGTTAGGGCATTTTCCATGATTTTAAGTGCGTTCTCAGCTAACCAAGAGTCGACCCATTGATCCCCTACAACGGTGATATCGCCAGAATCGATCTTAGATTGGAGCACATTCATTTGCCCTTTACGGAACAACTTGGCGTTATTATCTGTTGGAGCACCACCCATTAAGAAGTAGTTACCATTTGGTTTTTGCTCAAGCATTGCTTGTGCCTGCATTTCACCTACTTTTTCATTATCAAATGATAAGTAGAAATCAATTTCTGCATTATTGATTAAACGGTCGTAAGCGAGAACTTGAATACCATCACGTTTTGCTTCTGCAATGACATTTGTTAATACTTCTCCGTTGTAAGGAATGATGACCAGAACATCAACGCCACGAGAAATCATGTTCTCGATTTGAGAGATTTGAGTTTGTTCGTTACCGTTTGCAGATTGTACATAGACTTTAGCGCCAAGTTCTTCGGCTTTATCAACAAAGATATCTCTATCTTTTTGCCAGCGCTCTAAGCGAAGATCATCTATCGCCATACCTATTTTTACGGTATCAGCAAATGTAGGGGTAGCAGCAAAAGCGATGGCGGCAGTACATAGAAGAGAAATTACCTTTTTCATTATATTATCCTTTTTGTTTCACTATGACTTATTTAAAAACCAATTAATTGGCAAGCACAATTAAATTAGCCGTAAAAAAATAATTCTTCCTTTCGTTTTTCTCACTCTCTTTTTACGTTATTTTGTTTTTGTAGAAAGGTGTGACGTAGGTTATAAAAAATACAAGATAAGTCGAATCTTTGCTATTAGAAGAATCCATTTGTATGGGTTGGTGACTGGATGGTTAAGTAAATCGTGATCGGAGTATCATATTTATTTGTAACTCAAAGGTTTATAGGGCATTAACGGTTTTATTTCTAAACGACATATACACCAATCGAAAGGCTATTTATGTGATGTTCTAAGCATTATGTTATTTTGTATAACCCTAAAGAGGTAATTATTTTTCTTGATATGCATTCAGCAGCGTATCTCTTATAGGGGCTAAAGAGGTAATGTCATTACTTTAAATGATTTCTTTCTGTAAGTTGTTGAAATGAATGAAATAAATGAAATAAAACCCCCACACGAGTGTGGGGCGATGTCTATCAGGAACAATAAACTTCTTGCGGGGAATACCATAATAGTAACCTCTATATATGCTTATCTATTGCAAGATATACTATCGGACTTATGATATTTATCTAACGTGATCGCCATCATTTTACCGCTGTTATATTACGTTTGTTTTTGGGATGTTAAGCACATAAAACAAATAGATGAAATTTGGAATCAAAAAACATAATTGCCGTATCTAGGAAAAAGGTAAATATTGATATTGAAACAGGACCTTGTAAATAACTGACTGGATATGGATATGACTGAATATTTCAAAAACATTAATAAAATTCAATTTGAAGGTTCTGAATCTTCAAACGCACTTGCATTTCGTCATTACGATGCCGATAAAATGGTTCTTGGTAAGAGCATGAAGGAACATTTGAGATTTGCAGCGTGTTACTGGCACAACTTTCGCTGGGGAGGCGCTGATATATTCGGTGATGGCAGCTTTGATCACCAGTGGCTAAATGCGAATGATCCAATGGAACAGTCGTTAATGAAAGCTGACGCAGCGTTTGAATTTTTTTCAAAACTGAGTGTTCCGTACTACTGTTTCCACGACACTGATATTGCGCCTGAAGGGAACTCAATAAAAGAATACGTCAATAATTTTCAAACGATGGTGGACGTGTTTGAAAAAAAGCAAGAAGAGACGGGGATGAAGCTGCTTTGGGGGACCGCGAATGCGTTCTCTAATGCACGTTATATGGCGGGAGCGGGTACTAACCCTGATCCTAAGGTATTTGCTTATGCCGCGACCCAAATATTTAACGCGATGGGAGCGACACACCGACTTGGTGGAGAAAACTATGTACTCTGGGGTGGTCGTGAAGGGTATGAAACGCTATTAAATACAGATTTACGACAAGAGCGTAAGCAATTAGGGCGCCTCATGCAAATGGTTGTTGAGCACAAACATAAGCTTGGTTTTAAAGGTACCATTCTTATTGAACCGAAACCTCAGGAACCAACGAAGCACCAATACGATTACGATACTGCTACTGTATATGGCTTCCTAAAGCAGTTCGGTTTGGAAAATGAAGTTAAGGTGAATATTGAAGCTAACCACGCGACTCTTGCGGGCCACAGTTTCCAACATGAAGTTGCAACCGCCACATCTCTTGGATTATTTGGTTCTATTGATGCCAATCGCGGTGATCCGCAACTAGGCTGGGACACTGACCAATTCCCTAACAGCGTAGAAGAGAATACGTTGGTTATGTATGAAATTCTTAAAGCGGGCGGTTTCACAACAGGTGGATTCAACTTTGATGCTCGAGTTCGTAGACCATCAACCGATTTGGCGGACCTATTTCACGGCCATATTGGCGGGATGGATACAATGGCACTCTCTCTTGAACGTGCAGCAACAATGATTGAAAATGATGTGTTGTCTCATAAAATTGCGCAGCGATACGCCGGTTGGAATGAAGATCTAGGTAAGAAGATCTTGGACGGTGATATGAACTTACAACAAGTTGCTGAGTTTGCTGTAAACAATAATATTCAGCCGGTGAAATCATCTGGGCAGCAAGAGCATCTAGAGAATATTGTTAATGGCTTTATCTATAAATAATACTCGATGAGCTTATACATACTGGCCCAAATAGTGTTAACTCGCTATTTGGGCTAAATTTATTGGGAATGACGGTTCCTCTCCTTCAGTGACTTAGCTATCGATACAAACATCAACACTAATCACAGATTCAGCATCGTAAAAATTTAAGTCAGTCATATCCATATTGACATGTCTTCGTCGTCGCACATTTACGGAAACTTCCTCTATCGATAAACCAAGCCTGATTACGAGGGCTGATATATGAACAAGGTTAATCCTAAAGTACTCTTGGTTAGGTGAAGGCTAAAACAGCCCTAAAAATAGGGCTGTTTTATAGGTGTCGTCGCTTGTTAGTCAGCACAATCTGCTCTTGACGCTTCTCGGTAATCTTTGGGAGTTTTCTCTAGATTTTTCTTAAAGACGGTATACATGTATTGCAGTGAGGGGTAGCCACACAACTCAGAAATTTCAACGATAGGCAGCGAAGTACCTTGTAATAAAGAACAGGCGCGCTTGAGCTTTGAGTTGTGGATCTCTTGATGAATGGAATGGTTACGTTCTTCTCTAAAACGCGCTTCCATATTAGATCTAGAAATACCAACATTATCGAGAACTTGATCCACCTTAATGCCTTTACAAGCATTGTGACGAATAAAGTGCATGGCTTGTATCACGTAAGGATCTTTGAGTGCTTGATAATCGGTACTTTGGCGTTCAAATACTTTCGTCGGAGGAATCAAAACTCGCGCAAAGTCTTGTGTGACGTTATTACACGCTTCACCCAGATGTTTCTTGTCGAGTAATTTATGAAGCATTTTCGCTGCTCTATAACCCATGTCTTTACAGCCCTGACCAACAGAGCTAAGTGAGACACGTGTGAGATAGCGAGCAAGCTCTTCATTGTCGATCCCAATAACAGACACTTTGTCTGGGACCATGATATTAAGTTGTTCGCACGTTTGCAGTAAGTGACGCGCGCGCGAATCCGTCACAGCAATGATGCCCGTTGGTGTGGGTAAGCGTTGTAACCAGTCGGCCAATCGATTCATATCGTATTGCCATGTTTGTGGGCTGGTTTCCTTACCTCGGTAAATTGCACTAGAATAGCCTTCACGTTCCACTATTTTCTTAAACGCAAGTTCTCGTTCTAGAGCCCATCGTTTAGCGGAATCATGTGGGATACCATAAAAAGCAAAATTCTCTAGGCCTTTTTCTTTTAGATGCTGAAAACCTAACTCAATTAATGCCTCATTATCTGTCGCTACATAGGGGACAGGGGGGTAATCATCTTTATTGGTGTAAGAGCCACCGACACCAACAACGGGAATATCGGAATCGGAAAGCAGAGCTTGAATTTCTGGGCTATCAAAATCTGCAATGATGCCGTCACCACTCCATTCCTTGAAGTTATCTAGGTGTGTAACAAAATCCTCTTCTAAGAATATATCCCATTCACATTGAGATGCCTGTAGATATTCCCCGATGCCCTCAATTACTTGACGGTCATAGACTTTATTGGCATTAAAAAGCAAAGTAATACGATAGCGTCTATTCATAATGTCCTTATTGTTAGTTTTATTATTGTTAGTTTTATTATTGTTTTAGGATTGTAACAGTGAAAAGCAAGTACAGGGTGTGATCTCTATCCCAATCAATAAATGAGTGAAAGACACTATTAAATAACGCAATTGTGTAACATTTTATGTTGATTAATATTGAAGTGTAGGAAAGAACAACCGACATACATCCCGATGCGTACAGCTCGTGCTTTGTCGTATTTTAATCAACAGAGGTTTAGTTATGTATATTGGAATTGACTTAGGTACGTCCGGTGTAAAATCCATCCTTATGTCACGAGACGGGATTATTATTGGCACTAAAACAGTAGCGATGTCTGTTTCTCGCCCTAAACCACTGTGGTCTGAACAAGACCCCAAAGATTGGTGGGAAGCAACGTGCCAAACCATTGAAGCGCTAAAAAATGAGTTTGATTTGTCCGATGTAAAAGCGATCGGCCTGTCGGGACAAATGCACGGTGCAACCCTTTTAGATAGTGATGGTGAAGTCATTAGACCCGCTATCTTGTGGAATGATGGTCGGTGTGAAGAAGAGTGCCGAGAATTAGAACAAAAAGTGCCTGATAGTCGTTTAATAACGGGCAATATTATGATGCCGGGCTTTACCGCACCCAAGTTGAAATGGGTGGCTAACTATGAGCCAGAGAAATTTAAACGCATCGACAAAGTGCTACTGCCGAAGGATTATTTGCGCTTTAAAATGACCGGTGATTTTGCTTCAGACATGTCAGATTCAGCAGGCACGTGTTGGCTGGATGTAAAGGCTCGAGATTGGAGTGACGCGTTATTGCATGCGACGGGTTTAGCCCGTAAAAATATGCCTAAACTCTATGAAGGAAGTGATGTGACAGGAGTGCTGACCCAAAAGGTGGCAAAGCAGTGGGGAATGCCATGTGTTCCTGTTGTTGCTGGTGGCGGTGATAACGCTGCAGGCGCCGTTGGTGTTGGGTTAACCGAACCCGGTCAAGCAATGTTGTCACTAGGGACATCGGGTGTCTACTTTGCTGTGAGTGATGGCTTTATCTCAAACCCTGAATCTGCATTACACAGCTTTTGCCATGCCGTTCCTAATACTTGGCATACCATGTCCGTTATTTTGAGCGCCGCATCTTGCTTACAATGGGTCGCCAAATTAACAGGTTTTGATGATGTTGGTGAGATGATTGCTAGCGTTGATGAACACGCCGATGAGGACTCTCAAGTGGTGTTTTTACCATACTTATCCGGTGAACGTACTCCACATAATGATCCCAATGCCAAAGGTGTCTTTTTTGGAATGACGCACTCAACCACACGCAATGAACTTGCTTTGGCCGTGATGGAAGGCGTAGGGTTTGCATTCGCAGACGGCTTTGATGCGTTGCATGTGACTAAGGTGGTGCCAGAGGAGATTTCGTTGATTGGAGGGGGTGCTCGAAGTGAATATTGGCGTCAAATGCTGGCAGATATAGTTGAAAAGCCACTGGAGTATCGTAAAGGGGGTGACGTTGGTCCGGCTTTAGGTGCAGCTAGGTTGGCAATTTTAGGTACTGAAGAAGCCGTGTCATTAAAAGATATTTGTCCCGTGCCGGAACTGGTGCAGCGTCATGAACCCAATAAAGATAGACAAAATTATTACCAAACGAAAAGAGCGGTGTATAGAAACTTATATATTAAGCTGAAAGATTTATTCTAAATTATAAGGTTGATATGCGATCAGATGAGTTTATTTTGTTCGCGTATTCTCTTTACTTATCAAATGTGCCGTCAAATTTCTGGCTGTTTTTTGTTGCTGAAATATTATTCATCTAGGAAGTTAATATCTAAAGTGTTAACTTCCGAGGTGAATGGTAGAGAGTGGATTTTTTACATAAGTATTAACTTTTATCTATCCTCTCGTTGTTAATCAACTAACTTGTTAATCAACTGGCTTGTTAATTATTTTGTATGTCTATTACTTATTTGACTGGTATCTGTTGACCATTCTTACATCGAGATAATTTTCCAGTGAGGATTGTTGCCTCAATAATATTGTCTGCATAATATCGTCCAAATAATGTTTTCGCATGGGTTTGTTGGTCATTGATACACTGTGGCGATAGATATTTCCTCTACTTAATTTAGTAATTATATTATGATTTTTTGTAACTGTGATTATTCTTTTGTTTATAAAGTGAGCAGCCTTATCTTGTGTATGAACTGAACTTTACTACGTAAGGTGATTCTTACGGGACGTGTAATGTCGTGTAAATCACTATGATTAAAAATAATTCAGACATGGTAAAACAAGGAAGAATAGATTGATGAATATAAAAGTTAGCAGTTCAATTAATCGGAAAAACTTATTGCTTGCTACTCTTATTACCCCATTTATCGCGGCCAATGCGTATGCTGAAACACTTCGAAATAGAACATTACTCCCAGAAGTTTGGGCTCCAAATTTGATATGGGATGGTGGAAATAATCCGCACTTTAATCAGTGGCAGCCAGTGGGTTCTGCTGATCCTACAGCGAAAGTCTTTGATGGAAAGCTGTACGTTTATACCTCAACAGACAGTAAAGACCTATGTCAGCTGAGGTCTGATAAATTGCAGAAACATTCTTATTCTCCGTGGGCAAATACCGGTTTTTGTATGCCTGGTTATCAGGTGTTTTCGTCGGTTGACACAGCATTGAATCAAAATACGTGGCAAAAACACGGATTAGTGCTTCGTCAAAAAGATGTGCCTTGGGCAAGAAAGTCCGCAGAGGGGTGGGGCAATAGCGCCACTATGTGGGCTGCAGATGTTGTTCAAGGTGACGACGGGAAGTTTTATATGTTTTTCCCTAGTGTACGCCAAGACAATAACCATCAGACGATTGGTGTTGCGGTCGCAGACACTCCCGCGGGGCCTTTTGTAGCAAGGGCAAACCCTATTTCCACCAGCAATAACTTTGATCATGTGTTTGACCCATCGGTGATTAAGATCGGTACACAGTGGTACATGTTCTACGCTAAGAATGGCAGTGGTGGAAATAAAGCGATTTGGGCGGCCAAGATTGATGCCAACTTTAATTATATCTATAGTCCTATGGACCTCATGTTAGAGCCTGGAAGTTACTTAGAGGGACCACATGCTTACAAAGTAGGAGAAGATGTTTGGTTGCAATGGGCGAGTGTTACTGCGCCAGCCGACTGGCCATATCCAGGAGGGTATCAAATAAAGCAGGCGGTTGCTTGGAATAATAGCAATCCAATGCATAACTTTGATCAACGAGGGATTTTGGTTCATCCATTTGGCAATGCTGGAACGAATCATGGTTCAGTGGTGGAGTGGGCTAACAACTACTGGGCGTTTTACCATGATCATTTAAATGGTAAAAGCGACGGGTACAACCCAACCGCTCCTGATCAGGTTCATAATTACCGACGGGCGATGTACAGCTTAGTCGATATTGATGTGACAAAGCGTGGCCAAATTAATGCCTTTAGGCCTGATAACATTGTCAGTCAACCAAGTCTTTCAAACTAGAGTCGGTGTTGATGTCTTTAATTGAGCTGTAAACTGCAAATAGTAACAGCGGTACAAAGGAAGATACATTTCGGATTTGTTATGTATCTTCTACTTAGAGGATTCATCTCGTTACCTTGATTTTACTATTACGTCCTTCATGGAGCGCACGCCATGTTATCTAAAGCATTAACCCCGGTTGTTGCCATAGCAATAAGCGTAGGTTTAATCTTTGTTTTACGAACTATCATTTTCGCCAGTACAGAGTCCGTTTATCAAGAGAAGCCAAGTGAAGAATTAGAAAAGAGCGGATTTGAATCAGAGGTGCATCATGCTGATTTGATTGCTCGTTCCGCTGACATTGAAAGCGTGGAATCAAGCATTGACTATTCATTAATAAACAATGCTTTCATCAAACATCATCTAGAGTCAAAGAAGCAAGCAGAGGTGAGTCGTGAAAACATTCAAACCACACTTTTATTGCTACAAGAAAGCACAGCAATGAAGCCATCTTTGGCCATAAAGAAAATAATCGAACTTAGTCGGCACGACCTTGATACTGTTTTGGCGTGGTTGCCACAGTTAAAGGTTGAGCAACAATCCCTTTATTATCAGGCGATTTTTAACGATTTACGTTACCGATTAGACGATAACACGCTGTCGGTTGTCATGGAGCATTTCTCACATCTTCATACAAACTTGCCAAGCAGAGGACATTTTATTGCTGAATTAAGCTCTGAGATAGCGAAGAATGATATTGACCTCGCTCTTCGTTGGTTAAATGATTTAGAGCAAAGCTCTGTTGTTAGTTCTGCGCGATCCGCTGTTCTTATGCGATGGTCGCAGAGGGAGCCCATGGAAGCATTGGAGTTTATTTTGCTCAATAGCGAGGTTAACTCCGCATCTAACGTACAAATTATTCAAAATGCATCCGCTGCTTTTTCGGATAAAGAGGTGGCTCAATATCTAGAATCTTTACCCAGTTATGATAAAACTGTTCAGCAAGTGATGATGGAGTCTCTAATGAGCACGCTGCTCGAGAACAACACTGAAGTACTCCATGAGTGGTTTAGTCGTCAAAGCTCGAGCGCGCTAAAGGATACTGCGCTTTTAGGGTACTTGAGACAAAAAAAATCGACCTTGAGTGATGACGAGCTATCTCAATATATCGTTCAGTTTGACGATACTGAGTTAGCGGTATTAATCGATTAGCTTGGGTATTACGACAGCAAGCGTGTAAGCAAATCTAGCATGTTGTTTGGATTGCGAATGAACGCCTTCTCCTTTCGATGTTTAAGTATCGTTTCTGGTATCTAAAACGTCTGGTGCCGCTCTTATTCTGAGCGGGTATTTTTCGGTATCAGGAGGCGGCTAGATGATTAAAATCCGAATGTCAGTCCCACTCGGATTTTAATCTTAGTATCAATACTATATCTCTTAAATCTCTTATATCGCTATCAGGCCCTATAGTCCCAGTTTATGCGCGGTTAGAATTGCGGCGTAAACAGACTTTGAAGAAACAGGGAAAGGCATGTTGTGGATCGTTTCCCCGTCATCACAGGATGCTTCTGCCACTTCCATTAACTTCTCATGGTTAAGCTCTTTAACACCCATATCGTGCAAGTTCGTTGGTAGACCAACGGCTCGGCAGAAATTGAGTACTTCTTCGATTTCTTCTTTCGGGGCGTTCTCAAGCACGAGTTGAGTCAAAGTACCAAACGCGACTTTTTCGCCGTGAAGAAGGTGATGGCATTCTTCGAGTTTGGTAAGACCATTGTGGATGGCATGTGCAGCGGCTAGACCTGAGCTCTCAAAACCGATCCCGGAAAGGTAAGTATTTGCTTCAATGATGTTTTCAACTGCTTTAGTCGAGACTTTATTTTCTACCGCTGCTTTTGCTTTTTCACCATCCGCAATCAAGGTGTCATAACAAAGCTTCGCAAGTGCTTGCGCTGAGCGAGTCGGAGCGCCACCAGCCATCGTAGCTTTACCTGATAGGCCGTTTGCACGCGCTTCAAAGTATGTGGAGAGCGCATCACCCATGCCTGCAACGAGCGTGCGGACGGGAGCTGCTGCAATGATACCCGTATCCATGATGACCATATTTGGGTTTGATGGGAATAGTAGGTACTCACTGAACTCACCTTCTGGGGTGTAAATTACGGCTAGAGCGGATGTTGGGGCATCAGTTGATGCAATAGTAGGGACAATAACCACAGGTAGCTTGGTGTAAAATGCTGTCGCTTTCGCGGTATCTAGTGTTTTACCGCCACCGATGCCTATGATGACATCGTTCCCCGCGGTTTTGCATACTTCGACAAGGCGTTCGATTTCTGCGCGAGAACATTCGCCATTAAAAGTATCAAAGCTAACACTCAGACCTTCACCAACTATGCTTGTTTCTATGCGGTCACGAGTTAAACCCATAACAAAGTCGTCAGCGATAGCTAATGGGTTTTTACCAAAGACTGAAACGTAGTGACCAATGTTATCGATCGCGCCTTCACCTTGAATATACTTGCTTGGTGAGATGATGATGTTGTCCATGTTCTATTCCTTCAATTCTTTATACTATTAATCACTATAGGGGTAGGGGTGCTGAACTCCGCTCTGAGCTCAGCACCTTTAAGCTTGTTCGTCTTGAGTTATTGGCCCTGAAGCTGTGTGAAGACGGTTTCTACTGCAAATGCACCGGGATCTTTCGTCCCAGATAGGCTGTCACTATTAAGGTAAGAGGAGCGACCGGCATTCGCGTTGCCCATTTCAACGGTTGATTCCGCTCCGGCTTTCGCCGCGTCAATACCAGCAGCGAAGCCTTGGTTTTCCCATGCCATCAGTGCAGGGTGAAGGGCATCAATCATCGTGCGGTCACCAGGTTTGGCTCCACCGTATGCCATCATCTGTTGTAACCCTGCTTGAAGTGCTTTTGGTAGCGAGCCATTGATTTCGTAATCGCGGCCTGCTGCAGTAAACATAATGGACAGAAGTACACCTGAAGACCCCCCCATAACTGAAGTTAGGTTGTCTGCAATGATCGTGAGAAGCTTCGCCTTGTCTTGCAGGGGAAGGTTGTTCGCTTCTAACTGAGCCAACACCTTACGAGCACCCGCAGCAAATGTAGAACCCGTATCACCATCACCAACAATCGAATCAAGATGGTTTAGCTCAGCTTCAATATTAATGATTGCGTGACACACTTTGCCTAGGACTTCAGCCGTCTCTGCGTCATGAGATGCTTCAAACTCTTTTTTTGCAATGTGATTTTGACACTTAGTGACCGGCACTTCGCGTCGTGCTACTGCGCCAGGCCATGCTTGTGTTTCAACGTCAAAAGTTAGGGCTTTTGTAATGTCTTCGTTTAATTGAATGGTGGAAATAGAGAAGCCTTTCATATCGACAGCCGTCATTAGAGGGCCACTGATAATGAACTTCGCTTGAGTACCAAGATCAGACTCCATTACTTCTTTCGCAACGATGTTCATTTCGATTGGAGATAGGCCACCGAGATTATTCAATAGGATCGCGTTTTCAGTGGTTGGCTTTGCTTGTAAAATTTTGTTGACCATCGTTGTCACAAGATCTTTAGCCGCTGGAAGATCGATCGTTTCAATCCCAGCTTCGCCGTGAATACCAAGGCCTAATTCAGCTTTGCCTTGTGCAATACGGTCATTCGTTTCCCCTGGCAATGAGCAGCTGGTTAATGCAACGCCAATAGAGGCTGTTTTCTCACTCGCATCAACGGCGGCTTGCTTTACTTCTTCCAATGAGCCACCGATCTGTGCGACGTATCCAGCAACTTTCTGTACAAATAAGGTGCCAGCAATACCGCGAGGTTGTGGGTTACCAGGAATAGAGATGTCATCGCCAACCACGATGAGGTCTACGTTACGGCCCATTTCTTTGGCTTTTTCTACTGCCAGACCAAAGTTGAGACGGTCGCCGGTATAGTTCTTGATAATAACAAGACAACCTGCAACGCCCGTTACGTGCAAAATCGCATTCAATACTGCATCGACGCTCGGAGCGGCGAAAAGGTCACCACAGACGGCGGCGGTCAACATACCTTTACCAACAAAACCAACGTGTGCAGGCTCATGACCAGAACCACCGCCACAAATTAGAGCAACTTTATCTTTATTCCAATCATTGCGCGCAACGACCTTAATATCATTATCAAAGTCTAAAAACGTTAGGTTGTTGTGCTGTGCGGTATAAAGGGTTCCTTCAATAGAGTCGACGACGAAAGACTCTTTATTATTTAAAATAAGATCAGACATTTTATTTCCAGATTTTGTTCAAGCGTAAGGGGACAGAGACTGCATATTTTGTTAGCAAACAGTCTTATTTATAATGTGCTTTGGGATCATAATGGCCAAATATAAATGATTTGGCCATTATTTACAGAGTGGTTATTTAGTATAAAAAGTACGAGTAAGGGCTAATTCAACGCCACGAATCTCAGCAAGACCTTTCAAACGACCAATACAAGAGTAACCTGGATTTGTCTGTTTCTTTAGGTCGTCAATCATCTGATGGCCATGGTCTGGACGCATAGGGATTAAACGCGTTTCACCCGCGTCTTTTCGACGGTTTTCTTCTTTTAACAGCGCATTAATCACGTTGTACATGTCGACATCACCTTCTAGGTGTGCCGCTTCATGGAAACTTAACTGGTTTTCTTCACGCTGAGTTGAACGCAGGTGAGTAAAGTAAATGCGATCACCAAAGGTCTCAATCATATTCACTAAATCATTATCACCACGAACACCGTAAGAGCCTGTACACATAGTAATACCATTCATTTTGCTCGGTACAGCTGTAGTTAGCGCTTCGATATCTTCAATGGTTGATACGATACGCGGTAGACCAAGGATCGGACGTGGTGGATCGTCAGGATGAACCGCTAGTTTCAGGCCGTATTGGTCGCAGATTGGCATTAGCTCTTCAAGGAATAGCACCATGTGCTCACGAAGTTTAGCTTTATCAATGCCTTTATAAGTATCTAGGCGTGCTTGAAACTCTTCTAACGTGTAACCCTCTTCCGCACCTGGTAGACCAGCAATGATGTTCGACGTTAGCTTATCTATTTCCGCTTGAGTCATCGACTCAAAGCGCTCACGAGCATCTTTTTGTTCCGCTTCAGTGTATTCAGCGTTTGCGCCAGGGCGTTTAAGGATGAATAATTCAAAAGCCGCAAATTCGATTTGGTCAAAACGTAGCGCTTTGGACCCATCTTCCAATTCAAACTCTAGATCGGTACGAGTCCAATCCAATACAGGCATGAAGTTATAACAAACAGTGTCAACGCCACATTCAGCAAGGTTGATCAAGGATTGCTTATAGTTATCAATCCAAAGCTGAAAGTCACCTGAGCGAGTTTTAATTTCTTCATGCACCGGAACACTTTCAACAACAGACCATACAAAGCCTTTCGCTTCTATAATGTCTTTGCGTTTTAGAATTTCTTCTTTTGTCCAAACTTCGCCATTGGGAATGTGGTGTAGTGCATTTACAATTCCGGTTGCGCCCGCTTGTTTAATATCATCTAGAGATACTAGGTCATCTGGGCCATACCAACGCCATGTTTGTTCCATAATCAATCACCTATTTTTTATTCCAGCAATTATTATTGATATATTACCGGTATTTTCATGAGACGTGACTGATGAGCAATGAGTTAGTCATGACTCATCAGTTAATATAATTTAAATTGTTATCTTGTTTATATGTCTATTATCTAAATAGAAACCCATCAAATTGAGGGTCATCGACATCAGATAATTCAAATAACGTTTGTTTTACGTTTTCAAGATGATCCCACATTGCTTTTCGAGCCCCTTCAGGGTCACGGCGTTGTAGTGCTCTAAGAATAATCTCATGGTCTTCAAGCCAAGCAGAACGATAACTGATGTCAGTGATGCGAGAATGCAACTGGCTCCACATTGAACTTTCATCTCGGCGGAACCATAAATCCTGAACAATATCGCTTAAGACGCTGTTTTGTGAGGCTTCGGCAATCGTAAGGTGAAACATCTCATCACCATCGTAATCGCCATGCCCAGTCTCAAGCTGCTTACGTTCTGTGTCTAATGCTTCACGTAACTTTGAAATATCATTCTTAGTGACATTCATTGCCGCAAAACTGGCGATCTGGCTCTCTAATACTTGTCGAGCCTGAAGTAGTTCAAATGGACCAATATCAGAGGATTCACGTGCAACATTAACAGGTGCTCGTTGCGTGTCTTCGTTGGTCGGTAGCTTATTAACATAAACACCCGAGCCTTTGCGCACCTCAACTAAACCTTGCAACTCCAACATGATGATTGCTTCTCTGACTACCGATCGGCTTACCTGCATATCTTCAGCAAGGTCGCGTTCTGGTGGAAGTCGTTCTCCAATTTTAAACTCACCGACTATGATACGCTCTTGAAGCGCTAAGCCGATTTCTTGATAAAGTCTTTTTGGAGCAGAGATAGCAATATTCATAGATACATCTTTATAACTGTTATAGGGTAATAATATCACTCAAACGCAATTGGTCAACCAATTGGTTGACCAATTGTGAGAGCTAAAGCATAGTTTCGCTTTTTAACTTAGCGTAAAAATCAGCGAGTAATGTAAACGACTGTTTTTTAGTAAATTTATCATTTGCAATTAAGCCCTTTCGGTTCCAACCTAATTGGAACATGTTCTGACGACGTTCAACACGGAAGTCATACATAATCCAAGGTGATATCCCTTTGATATAATCAAGCTTTTCTAAGTACTCAATTTGTTTTTTGTATACTTCAGTCATGTAGGACTCACTAAAGAAACCAGTCTTTGGTGCACCTTCACCAATAAAGCCATCCGCGCCTGTCTCAGAAATCACCACAGGCTTACCTGGGTTAGAGTTCTCACCAATTTCAATGAGTTCATCAAAGACTTCTTCATACCAACCGTAATATTCGTTGATACCAATGACATCTAAGTGGGCAGCCAGTCTATCTTCAATCTTGTTCTTAGCGTGGTTAACTAAACACGCAGCAGAGATGAGGCGGCATGGGTCGTTGTCTCGTGCCGCTTTAATCAAATTGGACATGAAGGTTAGACGAGCATCAGTGTCTGCGTTCTCGTTACCCACAGACCACATGATAATACTGGCTCGGTTTCTATCACGCTTAACCATCTCTAATAGCTGGTTTTCTGCGTCGTTGTACGTCGCTTCATTTTCAAAGTCAATCGCCCAATACACAGGAATTTCAGCCCAGATCAAGAAGCCCATTTCATCGGCCATCTTGGTTGCCAATTCATGATGTGTATAGTGCGCAAAGCGCATGTAGTTACAGTTTAGTTCCTTAGCATGCTGAAAGCGACGTTTTAAGTCTTCAGGTGTCACCACTTTACCTAGCGTTTTATCGTCCTCGTGGACACTGATCCCACGTAGGAATGTATTGACACCGTTGATAAAAATATCAGTCCCAATGACTTCAACTTGACGGAAACCGACGCGGTCATTGGTAACGTCTTGTCCAAAGGTGGCTTTGACATCGTATAACTTCGGATTTTCTGGCGACCATAGTTCAGGCTCAACGCATAATTCAGCGGTTGCTGTGCCGTTTGTCACTGGTAACCTAATCGAAATGTTCAGTTCTTCTATCGTGAAAAGAACCTCAGATTCGTCACCTTCAACTTCAACATCGACATGCAACAGATTGTATTGATTATTGGGAACAAGATATACATGTAAATCACGAACTATCGATTTTGGCGTTCTTACGATCTCAACATCTCGATAGATGCCGCCGTAATTAAACCAATCTGTATTACGCATAGGGACTCGGTCTAGTGTTCGAGTATTGTTTACACAAAACATAATCCAGTTACGGCCAAGGTTCAGTTTGCCCGTGAATTCAGCGAAGAATGGTGTAGAACCACCATAGTGGTTACCCACAAACTCTCCGTTTAAGAAGACCTTACAATCATACTGAGCGGCACCCACGCGCAAGAATACACGTTCATCTTGTTCTACTTCTTCATAATCCCAAGCTTTGGTATACCAAGCGCTGCCTTCAAAGAAGTACCATTTCTCTTTTTGCATCTGCCAGCAAGAAGGAACAGGCGTTGTTTCGCCAACGTATGGGTCATAATCCCAAGGTTCTGTTCTTTGTTCTGCGGGCATTGGTTTCATATCATACCAACGCTGACGAAGACCAGTATCAAGCAGGTCTACTGCAAAGTTCCAGTGTCCATTAAGAGATTCAGTCGTACGCTCTCCCATGAACAACATATTGGTATGATTTAGATTTTGTAGGTTAAATGGCAGGTCATACTGCTCATCGTGTAGACAGTTGATAGCATTTTCTGCTAATTCCGAACGCTCTAACATGATGGTAAAAACTCCAAAAAAAAGAGCGCCTTGCGGCGCTCTAATACTAGCCTAGGTTAATTAGTTGCTAATGCATCAATACCACTAACGTATTCAGCAATTGCTGGATTGTTCAATGCGGCATCATGCATAGGTTTTACTGCATCAACAAACGGTTGCTTCTCAACAGAAACAAACTTCACGGACATTGAATCTTGCGCTTTCTTAACCGCTTCTTCTGTCATTTCAGTCCATAGTTCCTTATGGAACATCATTGATTCTTTCGCCGCTTTCTTGATTGCTACTTGTTGATCTTTTGGAAGTTTATCCCATGAAGCAGAACTGATAACTAACACGTCAGGAATCATTGTGTGCTCATCTTGGCTGTATACTTTCGATACTTCACCATGACGAGAGTTAGTCAGTGCTGTCGGGTTGTTTTCTGCACCGTCTACAACACCTTGTTGTAGTGCTGTATATAGCTCACCATATGCGAGTGGTGTTGGTGAACCGCCCATGAGTTTTATCATCTCAACCGCTGTTGGGCTTGGTTGAACGCGAATTTTTAAACCTTTAAGATCTTCTGGAGAGTTAATCGGTTTGTTAGCGTAGAAGCTACGAGAACCCGCATCATAATAAGTGAGGCCAACGAAACCTTTATCATGAGAAGCTGCTAGGATTTTCTCCCCAACTTCACCGGTCATTGCTCGGTAGTAGTGGTCACGGTCGCGAAAAATGTAAGGAATATTGAATGCGCCGTACGCGGGTTCAAACGACTCCATCTCACTCGCATTCGATTTTGCGATCTGAAGTGCGCCATTTTGTAGTAGTTCCATTGACTCACGCTGAGTACCTAGCTGACCATTAGGGTAAATACGAATTCTTACTTCACCGTCAGTGTATTCTTTTACTTGGTCTGCCATGAACTGCATTGATTTGTGTACAGGGTGGTTACGATCTTGGTTGTGACTCAGCTTAAGCGTGGTTGCCGCGGATGCCGCAAAGCTTGTTGTTGCTAGTGCACAAGTTACGACTGTCGCCAGGGCTTTTTTGTTCCAACGCATAGTGTTTCTCCATTTCGTAAATTGTAATCGGATTAGTTGTTACATTCTGGTTAACCAGTTTATTGGTTTCCAGTTATTATTGACTGCCTGAATAATTTGGCGCTATTCCAACCAAATCTCAAGCACATATTTCCAATTGGTTGACCAATGCCACACTTTGGTTGACAAAATTGGCCGGACCAATCTTTCTGTGACACCTATCACGCGGAATATCTTAAGTCTGTGATTAAATCCTACCAACTTAATGTCCTTAACTCTTTTTCTTAAATATTTAGGCGCACAGACTCGCCAATTAGGAGACTTTATGAATAAGCTCATAACGATCATGAATAAAGCGTTGTCTTTATTTTGTATCTCACTGAGTAGTGTGTTGGTTCTTTGCGTTGTGTGGCAGGTATTCTCTCGCTATGTATTAAATGTACCAAGTACGTTCACTGACGAAGTTGCACGCTTCTTGTTTATTTGGGTGGGCCTAATGGGGGCCGCTTATACGTTAGGGCAAAAACGTCACTTAGCCATTGATTTATTTGCAATGAAGCTGGAACACGATGAGAAAAAACATAATCAGTTGCGACTTGTCATTAATGTAATCAGTCTCACTTTTGCTTCAGTCATCATGGTTTACGGCGGTGGGAAATTAATGTTGAAGACACTTTCAACCGGTCAGGTTTCACCAGCGTTAGGCATTGAAATGGGGATGGTATATGCAGCAATCCCTCTATGTGGTTTATTTATGATGATCTATTTACTACGCGATATTACAGAAAATATATCGAGTATTTCTAATTCTTCTACCCCGACTAATAGTTAAGAAGGAATATAACAGTGGAATGGCAAGTTATTATTGTTTTATTTGGTAGTTTCTTTCTCTTTTTAGGGCTAGGTGTACCAATTTCATTCGCGATTGGTATCGCATCATTATTAACCGTTATGCTTTCTTTACCGTTTGATGCTGCGATTGCGGTTATTTCGCAAAAAATGGCATCAGGTCTAGATAGTTTCGCCTTGCTCGCAATACCGTTCTTTATCCTCGCGGGTAATATTATGAACCAAGGTGGTATCGCAATTCGTTTGATTGAGTTTGCAAAGGTTCTTGGTGGTCGTTTACCAGGGTCTCTTGCACACGTTAACGTATTAGCAAACATGATGTTTGGTGCAATTTCTGGTTCAGCTGTCGCCTCTGCAGCGGCCGTGGGTGGCACAATGGCACCGTTACAAAAGAAAGAAGGTTATGATCCCGCTTTCTCTGCCGCGGTTAACATTACTTCGTGCCCTACAGGTCTATTGATTCCGCCAAGTAATACTTTCATTGTTTACTCTTTGATCTCTGGTGGTACTTCTATCGGTGCACTTTTCCTTGGTGGTTACATTCCAGGAATGCTGATGGGTCTTAGTCTGATGTTGGTGGCTGGTTTTATTGCGAAGCGTCGTGGTTATCCAGTATCGCCTAAGCCAAGTGGCTCAGAAGTCATGAAAAAGACGTGGGACGCTCTACCTAGTTTAAGCTTAATCGTTGTTATCATGGGCGGTATCATTGGTGGTATCTTCACAGCAACGGAAGCGTCAGCCATTGCGGTTGTTTATACGTTACTTCTAGCGGTCGTGTTCTACCGTGAAGTCAGCATCAAACAGCTTCCAAGTATCATTCTTGAATCTGTGGTTACCACATCAATTGTGCTTCTTTTGATCGGTGCTTCAATGGGGATGTCTTGGGCGATGGCGAACGCTGATATCCCTTATATGATCAGCGATGCTCTTGTCGCAGTATCAGATAATCCAATCATTATCTTACTGATTATCAACGTTATCCTATTGGTCGTTGGTATCTTCATGGACATGACACCAGCACTATTAATTTTCACACCTATTTTCCTACCAATAGCGATGGATCTAGGTATGGATCCAGTACATTTCGGCATCATGATGACGTTCAACCTAGCAATTGGTATCTGTACTCCACCAGTAGGCTCTGCACTGTTCATCGGCTGTTCTGTCGCGAAGGTCAAAATCGACAAGGTGGTTAAGCCATTATTACCTTTCTATGCGGTACTGATTCTGGCACTCATGCTTGTGACATTCATCCCACAACTTAGTCTGGCACTGCCTCAATTCTTCCTAGGCTACTAGTCACACGACGTCACTCAGTATTTCTAATAAATTTATAACGAGAGCCCAATGTAAAGGGCTCTCTCATCAAATCGGAATTCATAATGAAAAGCTTAAAAAACTGGACATTCAATAAGCAAGACAATAATGAAATCATCCTAAGTGTGGATGAGAAGCATGCTCTGCACCTATTCGTATTAGAAACTAACCTTATCCGTGTTCTTATTAAGCGCAAAAACGAGCTTCGTTTAGATCGTACGTGGATGGTTGCCCCAGATGGGCAAGATGTGCCTTGGGAAGGTCGTGACCGTATGTCGACAGACGGTTTTTCTCTACCAAACTTTAAGTTAAACCAAAACGAACAACAGGTCGTCATTGAGACGGAGCAACTCCGTCTCACTGTGCACCAACCCCTTTGGATGGAGTGGGAACACAACGTTGATGGCGAGTGGATGCCACTAACAAAAGACCGCAAAACAGGCGCGTACCAACTGGGTGTATCTGAACCGGGTATTAGCCATTACATGAACCGTGGTGATGATGAGTTTTACTACGGCCTGGGCGAAAAAACAGGTAATCTAAACCGCGAAGGTCGTCGCTTTGAAATGCGTAATCTTGATGCGATGGGCTATGATGCGAGCAAGACTGATCCACTGTATAAACACGTCCCATTTTATATTACAAAAACAACATCAGACGACAGTGCTGCTTCTTTCGGTGTATTCTACGATAACCTTGCAAGCTGCTGGTTTGATCTAGGTAATGAGCTCGATAATTACCACATTAAGTACCGTAGCTACCGCGCAGAAGATGGTGATATTGACCTGTACTTCATGTATGGAGAAAGCATCAAAAGTGTCACTAAGCAATTCGTAAGTCTGACTGGTGGTACGGCATTTGGTCCTAAGTGGAGCTTAGGTTACAGCGGGTCAACAATGCAATACACCGACGCGCCAAACTCTCAAGAATTACTAGAAGGCTTCGTTGACCACTGTGCTGATCACGGTATGCCATGTGATTCATTCCAACTCTCTTCAGGCTACACATCAATTGGTGACCTACGTTATGTATTCAACTGGAACTACGATAAGGTGCCAAACCCTGAGGCAATGTCAGAGCATTTCCACAACAATGGCTTAAAGTTAGCGGCAAATATTAAGCCTTGTCTACTCCACGATCACCCTCGCTTTGAAGAAGCAAAAGAGCAAGGCCTATTTATTAAAGACTCTGAAATCGATCAACCAGAAAACTCTGTATTCTGGGATGCAGACGGTTCACACCTTGACTTCACAAACCCTAAAACGGTTAAGTGGTGGCAGGATAATGTGAAAGAACAACTGCTTGAAAAAGGCATTGATTCAACTTGGAATGATAACAACGAATACGAGATCTGGGATAAAGGCGCGCGATGCTTTGGTTTCGGTAAAGAAATTCCTGTAAGCCTAATTCGTCCTCTTCAGCCATTATTGATGATGCGTGCGTCTTACGAAGCACAAACAGAATTTGCTCCTGAACTTCGTCCGTATCTGATCTCTCGTTCTGGTTGTCCTGGCATGAATCGTTACGTACAAACCTGGAGCGGAGATAACCGAACAAACTGGACAAGCCTTAAGTACAACATCAAGATGGGACTAGGTATGAGCCTGTCTGGCCTATACAACCTTGGTCACGATGTCGGTGGCTTTTCTGGTGAGAAACCCGATCCAGAGTTGTTCGCTCGCTGGGTCCAAAATGGCGTGATGAACCCGCGTTTCACTATCCATTCTTGGAACGATGATGGCACGGTGAACGAACCATGGATGCACCCATCGGTCACACCGATAATTCGTGACGCTATGAAGATTCGTTATCAACTTCTTCCTTATATTTATGATTCTCTATACCAAGCGCACGCATTTGACGAGCCGATGCTGCGTCCAACATTCTTAGATCATGAGCACGATGCGAACACATTTGTAGAAAACGATGATTACCTGCTAGGTAAAGATCTACTGGTCGCTTCAATCGTTGAAGAAGGTCAGCGTCAACGTCAAGTTTATCTGCCAAATAACGAAAAGGGTTGGTACGACTACTATACCGGTCAATGGTACAGCGCTGGCAGCACTGTCACGGTTGATGCACCGCTGGAACGTATCCCGCTTCTCGCACGCGCAGGCTCAATCATTCCAACCAGTGAGCGTATTGCCAATGCTGACGCGAAGAAAGATGACCGTCGTGGTTTGAATATCTACCCACTTCAAGGTGTAGGTTGCAGCCAAAGTAGCCTATTCGATGATGATGGTGAGTCGAATGGTTATCAGTCTGGCGATCACATTACCTTAGACATCGAAATGACATGCGACAACAGCACGATTGAACTTACTATTATTCGCTCTGGTGATTTCAAGCCTGCTTACGAAGCACTAACGCTTCGTTTGCCACAAGGTGAAACTCGTCAGCTTGTTATCAACGGCGAAACGTACCAAAACGGTGCCGCGTTTCCACTTGCATGTGCAATCGCTAAATAAGGAACAGATTCAATGACTAATATTAGCAATCAACCACTAAACGCATCAGTAAGCCAACCCACTTATGATCGTTCCAAGCTAAAATCTCGAATCGTTCACCTAGGATTTGGCGCGTTTCATCGTGCCCACCAAGGCCTTTTTACAGACGAAGTTGCTCGTAAAACAGAAAGCGATTGGGGGATGTGTGAAGTCAACCTGTTTGGTGGTGAAGATCTAATCAAATCTCTACGTGAGCAAAACCATTTATACACAGTTGCCGAGAAAGGTGCGGAATCAACGGATGTGAAAATCATCGGGTCTGTAAACGAATCTCTACATCCAAGCTGTGATGGTACTGACGCTGTTATAGAAAAGATGGCTGAACCTCAAGTTGCCATCGTTTCTATGACAATTACAGAAAAGGGCTATTGTGCCGATCCGGCAACGGGTCTCCTAGATAAGAATAACGCATTAGTTATCGCTGATCTTGCAAACCCAACACAGCCAAAATCGGCATTGGGTTACATCGTCCAAGCACTGAAGATTCGTCGAGAGCGGGGCTTAACGCCATTCACCGTCATGTCTTGTGATAATGTTCAAGAGAATGGCCATGTCGCAAAAGCGGCGATACTGGAATTTGCACAACTGCTTGATGCGGAGCTTGGGGCTTGGATAGAAGCCAATGTAACCTTCCCATGTACAATGGTTGACCGTATCGTTCCCGCGGCAACAGAAGAAACGCTAAATGAGATCACTGAATTACTTGGCGTTCAAGACCCTTGTGGCATTGCATGTGAACCTTTCCGTCAATGGGTGATTGAAGATAATTTTGTGGCTGGCCGTCCAGATTGGAACCTCGCGGGCGCTGAATTTGTTGCCGACGTTGTGCCATACGAAGAAATGAAGTTGCGCATGCTAAACGGCAGCCATTCATTTCTTGCTTACCTCGGCTACCTTGGTGGTTACGCTCACATCTCTGACACTATGACAGATGAAGGCTATCGCACGGCTGCATTCGACATGATGATGCAAGCCCAAGCCCCTTCATTAAATATGCCTGAAGGGACGGATCTTGAAGGTTACGCTAAACTGCTGATTGACCGTTTCACGAACCCAAGTTTGAAGCACAAAACGTGGCAGATAGCGATGGACGGTAGCCAGAAAATTCCTCAGCGTATGGGGGGAAGTTTACGCTTCCACTTAGAGCAAGGCTCAGATTTTAAATGGTTAGCCGCGGGTATTGCAGGCTGGATGCGTTATGTTTCAGCGGTAGATGAGCAGGGTAACGACATCGATGTACGTGACCCAATGGCTGATATGCTAAAAAGTGTATGCGATGAACACGGCCACAATGTTTCTGTGGTTCCAGCATTATTGTCTGTTGAAGCGGTTTTTGCTCCTGAGATTGGCAAAAACGCACGAGTTATCAAAGAAGTAAGCGCAGCATACCAATCTTTGATTGAGAGTGGCGCACGTGCAACTGTAGCGGCACTATAAGAGGAATAATGAAATGAAAAACTTTTTATGTGATGATTTCTTATTGAGCAATGAGACGGCTCGACGCCTCTACCATGAGCATGCTGCGGACCAGCCAATTTTTGATTACCACTGCCACTTAAACCCAGCAGAAGTCGCTCAAGACCGTCAATTTGAAAACCTAAGCCAAATTTGGCTTGCAGGCGATCACTACAAATGGCGTGGTATGCGTTCCGCAGGTATTGAGGAGCGCTTAATTACCGGTGATGCTTCTGAAAAAGAGAAGTTCCAAGCATGGGCGAAAACCGTTCCAATGACACTCGGAAACCCTCTTTTTCATTGGACTCATCTAGAGCTGCGTCGTCCATTTGGTATTACCAACAAACTGTTGGGTCCCGATACGGCAGAAAGTATTTGGCACGAATGTAATGACATGCTGAAAACGCCTGAGTTCTCTGCTCGCGGCATTATGAAGCAGATGAACGTTGTCATGGCTGGAACAACGGATGATCCTATCGATTCACTCGAACACCATAAAGCTATCGCTGCAGATAACGGGTTTGATGTTGAGGTTCTACCAAGCTGGCGTCCAGACAAAGCATTCAAAATTGAACTCGATGGCTTTGCTGATTATATGAGGCAACTCGGTCAGGCTTCGGACATTGAAATCACAAGTTTTGATGCTCTCACCCAAGCTTTAAATGTTCGCCTAAAACACTTTGATGCCCATGGCTGCCGCGCAGCTGACCATGGCATTGAAGTGGTTCGCTACGCGATAATTCCATCAGAGAAAGTACTTGATAGCTTAATTACTCGTCGTCAAAGCGGCGAAGTTCTGACAGAAGAAGAATGTGCACAGTTTTCAACCGCGGTACAAGTATGGCTTGGCAAGCGTTACGCGCAGCTTGGTTGGGTTATGCAGTTACACATTGGTGCACAACGTAACAACAGCACTCGTATGTTTAAGTTACTGGGTCCTGACGCAGGTTTTGATTCTATTAGCGATCGTACGTTCGCATTTGAATTGGCGCACCTACTGGATGAAATGGACCAAACTGACGAGCTACCGAAGACTATCTTATACTGCCTCAACCCTCGTGATAATGAGATGATGGCAACTATGATTGGTAACTTCCAAGGTGGTGGCATTGCAGGGAAAGTACAATTTGGTTCAGGTTGGTGGTTCAACGATCAAAAAGATGGAATGACGCGCCAAATGGAACAATTGTCACAGCTAGGTTTATTGAGCCAGTTTGTCGGAATGTTAACGGACTCTCGTAGCTTCCTTTCTTATACTCGCCATGAGTACTTCCGTCGCATCCTATGTGACATGGTGGGTCGCTGGGCTGAGAATGGGGAAGTACCTAATGACCTATCTCTATTAGGCCCAATGGTTGAAGATATTAGTTTTAACAATGCAAAATGTTACTTTGCATAGTTAAGGCGTGAGTCAGACATTGATGAATAAGCGAAACGGCAAGCCGATTGGTTAGATGCAGCACATCGTTGCTAGAAGTACGTTTAATGCTGCGGTTTATTTAATGTTACGGCTTAGTTAATGTTACGGCTTATTTAAGCGGTAGCAGCGAATTGGATACCGATTCAATCACCCACTGTTTCTGTGTAAACCTCTCCTTTGTGGGGAGGTTTTTGTTTAAGAATGGATAAAGGAACATTGTCTGTTATGAAAATATTGTTTCTTCACACCCTTGCTAGCAACATTGCGCTGTTCAAACCGCTCGCGGCTGAACGCTTCCCACAGCACGACCTCCATCATGATTTACAAGAAGACTTCTTAACGGATATACGCAAGTACGGCCAAAACACGATGTCTACCCAGGCCATTCATGACTACCTCAATACACAGATAAATATGGGTATGGATTATATCGTCTGCACCTGCTCCACATTGGGGCCAGTGGTGGACAGCTTTCCTAGTGAGTGTGTGTTCCGTGTCGATAAACCCATGGCACAGCTTTGTAAGCATTACCAAACTATGCTTGTGTTAGTCACACTCGAAAGCACGATTGAACCCACACGTCAGTTGCTTGAATCGCAAAGTAACAGCACGAATTTTGTTTTTCAGCTCATTGAAGGGGCCTGGGAGCATTACGCCTCTGGAGACGTGGATGCATTCAATCAGTGTATTGTCGATGGAGTTGGTGTGAGTTTGCGGCAAGATCACAGCTTTCAAGCCATTGTTCTGGCTCAAGCTTCGATGATGAGCGCCGCTCCGTTGATCTCAAAGGATCTTCAACTTTCCAATGTAATCCCGGTATTAACCAGCCCTGAAATATGCTTAAGTTACCTTGCTGAGCACCTTAACTAGATTCATAAAGGAATAACGCGATGATAGCAGCGCAAATCGTAGGTGGTATCGCTTTTTTATGTGGTGTCTTGGCCTTCTTACAAAAAGAAGATTTGCGCTTTCGCTATGGCATGGTCGGGTTCTGTTTCATCATGGCGATCCACTTTGTCATGATGGACGCAACAGTGGCGGCGATCGGGGTCACGGTGAATGGTATTCGTGCTTTTGTGTCGATCAAAACGCAATCTCGATGGGTGATGTGGGTCTTTATCGTCTTGCTTATTGGCGTGACCGTACCACAGTTGAGTGCTCCGATTGAAGCACTGACAATCGTTGGTTCAGCCGTCGGAACTTGGGCTCTATTCTCGCTAACCGGTATCAAAATGCGTAGTGTGATCCTTTTTAATTCGTGCTGTTGGTTTATCCACAATCTGTGGTTAGGCTCGATAGGCGGTAGCTTGGTGGAAGGGACATTTATCATCACTAATTTGATGACGATTTATCGGATGTATGTAGCGGCTCAATCATCGAAGTAAGGTGATGGTTTGTTGAGTGTAGGTACTTATATGCGTTCGTTTCGGGTCAGCATGTCACTTGGTAGTATCATTTCACGTTGATATAAAGTGGCCACTTTTTACACGGCCTATCGGTTTCAAAATGGCAAGTGATCTCGCAAAATATCGGCTCTGGATGTCAATCCTAACGCGGCTACTTTGGATACTCCCAAAAAATAGTTAAATCAGTCCGTTATCTTGCAATAGTGAGATACGTGTACCAATCTTATCTCATAAGCATAGATAAGGATTGTGTATGCCTGCACGTTCAATCAAAAGCAAAGGGGTAGTAGGAAAAGTTCTGCTCCCTTCTTTGTTGATCAATATTCTCACTCTCGCCGTTCCTTTAACGGTTTTACAGATTTACGATCGTATTTTACCGAACCAAAGTTATGGAACTGCAACCTTACTTTTGGCTGGTGCAACGTTGGCTGTAGCGATGGAAGCTGTTATCCGGTTCGTACGGACTTGGCTATTGTCTGCGGCGGCCAGTAATACCGAAAAAGAAACCTATCAAACCTTAGTCGAACGAGTGACCAACGCTTCTTCAAATCATCTCCGCCAGTTAGGTGTTGGGGGGGTGGAAGAAGGTTTAGGTTCGGTATCTAAAGTTAAAGATTGGTATTCAGGAGGCGTTATTGCGGGCTTTATCGACCTACCTTTTGCGTTGATCTTCTTAGGGCTGGTGGCATATATCGGCGGAGAGTTAGTGGCGATACCTTTGGTTGTTTGGTTGATTACGCTGGGTATCGTTTGGCTATCTTCGGTGCGAGTTAAAGGCTTGAGCGAACTCGCATCTCAAGATGAGCAGGAGCGAAAAGCATTCTTGATTCTCTTAAGTCAAACCATTCAAGGCATTAAACGTCAGGCTGTTGAATCTCGGATCTTTAATCAGTTTAAGTCGCTTAATAATGTTCGCTCTCAATCTAAAGCTAAAGAAGAAGAACAAAATGCATTTGCACAAGAGTGTATTCAGCTCGCTGCACTCGCAACCTCAGTCTTACTTGTGATTACTGGTAGCTTATGGGTACTGGATGGCCAATTGACGACAGGGGGATTAGCGGCTTGTTCTATCTTATCGGGCAGAGCTGTCGCCCCTCTGAGTGCTTTGGTTGGGGTTCGAATAAAGCTCAACTCGATACACAGTGCTAATCAGGCAATAGAACAATTGAGTGACTTGCCTACATCCGAAGCGTCAGATTCTGAGCTGTCTCAGATTCATTTATCTGACTTTGAAACGGTGGAAATCAAACAAGCGACTGTTGAAAGGTATGGCGAACAGTCTCATGTACACGTGACCCTCAATAGAGGGGAATGGGTATTATTAGAGAGTGAAGACCGCCATACCAATAGTTATATATTGTCGTCGATTTCGGGTGTGGATGAGCTACAAGCCGGTGAATGTTCGATTAACGGGTCACCTGTTTCGACTGCATCCCTAGCCAACATTACGGCTTACTGCGGTGTCAAAGGGCAATTGGTGGCAGGTACTATTCTTGATAATTTATGTGGCTTTAATCCCGACAAAACACAAAGTGCCAATGACTACGCCAAGCGTCTTGGTTTAACTAAAGAAATTACACGCTTACCCGATGGACTAGAGACCAAAATCGGTCATACGAGCGCTGCTTTATTGAGTATGGGCAACGTGAAGATGCTAAATATCGCGACGCAATTGGCAAGTGATAAACCTGTTATTGTGTTAGACCGACCGGATTCTTCATTAGATTTAGATGCTCTTGGAAACTTAGCTAACGTATTGGAACAAGAAGTGGCAGCCGGACGCACCATATTTATGGTGAGTTATCATTCTAAACTTCGCGAATTGGCCGATCGCACCATTATGGCGGAAGGTAACAGTAACAGTAACAGTAATGGTAATGGTAAGCAGGAGGCGCTTGCATGAATAGTGTAAAGACTTCTAGCCGTGCAGAATCGAGCGATAGTTTAGAAGAAGGGAAGAATCATTTGGAAACGGTGAGCTTATCCGTTCTCAAGCAGTTGGAAGTGAATGCCAATATTCAACTGTTCGCTAACCAATGGGTCGACGAAAATGGTATTGAATCAATAGATGACATGTTTGCCATGTTCGATCGGTTAGCACTGCCATACCGCTTAGCTGCGAATGTAGATGAAGTTGGAGAGCACAAATTAGTGCTACTGGTGCTGAGTGAAAATGATCTGGTTGTCGGGCATTTTGAATCAAAACAGTTTATGGCTTCAGACTCTAATGAAGACATCACAGATGTACCTCAGTTCTATATCGTTATAGACGGTCCACCGCTAGAAAAGGCATCACCGGATTGGGTAGGGGAACGGTTACACGCGTTTCGTCCGATTATTCCTAAGTTGCTATTGGTTAGCTTTGTGACCAATCTGTTTGCGCTAGCGGTTCCATTCATCACGATGTCGATTTACGACCATGTGATTGGTGGTGATGCGGGGCATGAATTGCAGGGGATTGCGATTGGCGCGGTGTTGCTGTTTGTGATGATGGGGTGGTTAAGAACGCTGCGTAGCCGCGTTTTTGCTTCAGTATCGAACCGAGTGAGCCGTGAGATCTCTCAGTCTTTAGTGCAACGTTTGTTAAAAAATAGCTACGCTCAAAACCAGCAAACTACGTCTTCGAGTCAACAGAATCAAGTGATGCTTTCTGAGCGTATTTCGGGCGTGCTGTCCGGGCCACTAGGGAATGCACTCTTTGATCTACCATTCATTGTTATTTTCGTCCTTGCGATCGGTCTTTTAGGCGGATGGCTAGTCCTGGTTCCTATCGTTTCATTGATTCTGTATTACTTGTTCGCAAAGCGCTCGATACGTTCGAGCAGCAAGTGTTCAATGCAATCGACAGTGGCGGGGACTAATCGTCAGAATATGACTAATGAGCTGTCATCTAAGCTCGCTTTTATTCGCAGCTCTGGATTTTCACGACATTGGATTCAACGCTTCAAAAAAGCCAACCTTCTTGCGTCGACCGTGACGTTCAATCAATCGGTCCTACAAAGTCGATACACCTCCATTTATTACTTTATTGGTGTGGGGTCGACGTTAGCAATTATGGGGCTAGGCATAGGGCTTATTTTTGAACAGGTCATGACTCCCGGTGGTCTTATTGCTTCAATGATGTTGATATCCAAGGTGACAGGTCCTGCGCAGGTATTGGCAAACAGCGCGATGCGTTTTAATAGTTTTAATCAATCTAAGTTACAGGTAAACCGTATTCTGTCGCAACCGTCTGAGCGAGAATTTAGTTATCAGCATCACCCGCTGCCAACGGTCGCGCCTAGCTTGAAACTAGAGCAGGTGACGTTGCGCTACCCCAAACAGAGTCGTCCTGCATTGAATGGTGTTGGCTTTGAGATTGAAGCCGGAGAGATTGTGGCGATCACAGGTCCATCTGGAAGTGGTAAGTCGACGTTGATAGAAGTGTTGTCAGGCTTACAGCCAATTCAAAATGGCATGGTGGAGCTTGATGGCGTTAATCTCGTTCAATACGATCCCCAACTTTATCGCCATTGGTGTTTTATTCGAGCAGCCTATCCCGATTTATTAACGTTGAGCATTCGAGAGTGGCTCAGCGACGGCCATAAAGTCAACGAGAAGAGAATGGTCACTGCAATAGAAATGGTGGGGGGAAAGGGTTGGTTTGCCACGTTACCTAATGGGCTAGATACGTCTATTAGCAGCATTCAACCAGATAGCGTCTTTGACATGCTTTCCGGTAGTGTAGCCCAAATACTCATTGACGCTAAAGCGCTGGTTTATGATTACTCAATGTTCTTAATGGACAATCCGGTACCTGACGCTCACCCAAATGCCAAACGCATATTTGCTGAATTTGTGCGGTCAAAAAAAGGTAAAGCAACCGTTATCTACACATCCCACGACCCGGATTTAATCAAGCTTGCCGATAAAGTCGTGGTGTTAAATGAAGGTGCTGTGGTGTATGCCGGCCCATTAGAAGCTGAACAGTCTACCGATCTTCAAGCTTCTCAAGAACCGCAGTTATCAGAGCAACCGTTATCTCAAGAACAAGTATTACCTCAAGAGCCGACTGCTCAAAAAAATGCAGCCCAACAAGAACAATCAGAGTCTAAGCAAGGAGTCGCTAATGGCTAAACAACTTATCGAGAAGGGCAAGCGCTACGGTGAACTTGTTGAATCACAAAATACGGCTCGTACATTGGCGGTTGCGACCTGGTCGGTTGCTTTATGTGTTGTCGCGTTTGTTACTTGGTCTGTCTTCACTCAGGTCGATGAGATTGCCAAAGCCAAAGGTGCCGTCATTCCTGAGGGAGAGAAGCAAGTATTACAAAGTGCGATTGGCGGTAAGTTAAAACAAATTTTAGTAAAAGAAGGTCAATTGGTGGAAAAAGGTCAGCCGCTAGTTGAGTTCGATGCTACTTTTCAACGAACTGCCCTTGAAGAGTTAAAGTCTCAGCAAGTCACGCTTTTAGCCAGTGTTGAGCGTATGAATGCTTTGCTTGAAGAGCGCGAGCCAAATCTTGCTGAGTTTGAAGTGGATTATCCAGAGATAGTCAGTCAACAAAAAGCGCAATTGAACGCGCAAAAAGCCCTTTATTTCCAAAAACGAGTCGTGCTTGAAAAAGAGAGCGAGCAAATCGCAGAGCAGCTCCGTAGCCTTGAAAAGTCTCTGCCAAGTTATGAGAAAGAATTGAATGCGACAAAACAAGAGTTGAACATCCTTGAAAAGGGCTATAAAGCAGGCAATATTTCACGCCTTCGTGTACTTGAAATGAACCAGAAGTTGGCCAGTATTGAACAGAAAATAGAAGAAGCGCGCGGTAAAAAAGCGGTGCTAATTAGGCAAGCCGATAGTACGGAACAAAAAATTGTTCAGCTGCTTGCTGAAGCGAAAGCCAAAGTCAGCGATGATCGTTCTAAAGCGGTGTCTGACTTATCGGCTTTGAATGCCAGAGTGCGCTCTAGCCAAGCGAAATTGACGAACACAATGTTAGTGTCGCCATTACAAGGTTTGGTGCAAAGCCTGCCGAGCACACAAAACGGTGGTGTTATTCAGCCGGGTGGCACTGTGGTTGAAATTGTTCCTGTTGGAGGGAAAGCCGACTTTAAAGCGCGCTTGTCTCCTCGAGATATTGGTTTTGTGAGTGTCGGTCAGCCAACTCGAATTAAAATTGATGCGTTTGATTATAGCCGTTTTGGGGCGTTAAAAGGGGCGGTTGAGAGTATCTCACCGACAACCAGCCAGAGTGAGCGTGGTGAGGTCTACTATGAAGTGGTGGTATCTGTAGAGACACCTTACTTTCGTGACAACCCTGAAAGTTATTCTATCTTGCCTGGTATGACGGGCGAGGTAGACATCACCACAGGTGAAAAGTCCGTGTTCCAATATCTATGGAAGCCGATTTATACCAACATCAGTGTAGCGTTTGGTGAAAGGTAGTCGGGTAATGAGAATAACGGCAGAGTAACCGTACAAGGGAATCGCCGAGTATAATAGGAAAGGGAGTACATATAATGTACTCCCTTTTTAGTGGCCGTTGAATGGTTACTTGTTAGCTATTTGGGTCGACGTCCGGCAGTCCATCAATGTCGTTATGATGATGGTGTTCATCATCATGATTAATATCGGCATTATGGTGCTCAAGAGCATCTGACATGTCTACATCAGCATGTTCATGAGTGTTGATGTCTTGTTGGTCTACGTTTGCCAGTACGATGTCCATATCGGCAGGTTGTTCGTGGTCTGTCGTAGATGTCGCATCTGGTTTGATGCCTAGAGCATCTAAATAAGCTGCCGCGCCGTGGTGGCTGGTTTTGTGCTCGGGTTCTTGGTGAGTATGCTGAGTTAAATCAAGATAACTATCATCGTTTTGCACGACAGTAAAGTCCGCTTGGGAAGCCACGTCTGGCTCATCATGTAGAACTGGAGGTGGCGGAGCAGGATGTGATGCATGGACAACAGGTGTGATCGTCATATCAACCACTTCAGTTCCAATAGTAAGCTTGCCACTATGCCCAGGCCCATGACTGAGTATCTGGACGTTCACGTGGGCAACTACTTCATCTTGATTTGCCCCTTGCAGTGCCACTTCAAATTTATCTTCATGTTGACCGATACCAGAAGCGCTGCCATGAGGGCCAGTATGAACTTGGGCTTGCTCTTGGTAATGTAAGTGGCCGGTTTGAGGATCAATGGTTAATGTTCCATATTGCCCATGGTGGCTGGTGACATATTGTCCATTAGGTAAATGGATTCGCCAACCGCTTTGTGCTGTTGGTACCGGAGTTAAAGATGGTAACAGTGGTGGTACCCCAAGTGTGCCAGACACTTGGTGGCTTCCCGATGGCGGTCTGACAATGATCGGTTCAGGAATAGCGCTTGCAGCAAAACCTTGACTACCTGCGGTATTACCGTGTTCGTCAGTCATTGTTGCTTGTACATTAGAACCCGGATGAACTTCAATTTGTATTCCGTGCTGTAGAGTATGAGCATCTAATACATGATCCTGACCGTTAACGATAAGATGCTCACCGATTTTGGCATCACCAGGAGGCGTAACGGTTGCTGTGATCGTGTTTGCTTGTCCTCGGGCGATTTCAGCTTTGCTGTATAAGTTGTCTGCCCCTGCGTTTTCAAAGGTAATCGTAGGAACGCTAACCTGTGTATCAACTTGGTAAGTAACATCTGCAGTGGCATGAGCGCTATTACCTGCGGTATCTGTTACCGCTACTGATGCCTCTATTTTTTGGTCAGCATCGGCAATGAGTTCACTGCCAGGTACGGCAATTGAATAGTGTCCTTTTGCATCGACCACGCCAGTATGCTGTGTCCCATTTACATCTAAAGTCACAATGTCGCCTGCATTATAATCGCCAGAAACGGATCCGGTGATGTCAATGGAGCTGTTGGATTCTTGAGCATTAATCACATTATCGGCGGTAATTGGGTCTGTTTGAATACCGACGTGTACTTGTGTATCTATATGGACGGAAAGAAGCGAAGAGGTAGCCGGTAGCACTGACGAAGGAGCCAATGCTTTGGCGGATAGATTATGATCGCCCTCCGATAAGCTGCTTACGGCAACACTATATTGGCCAGAGGCATCAGATACCGAGTGTCCAACGGGTGTGGAACCATCGTAAATCGTGACTTTCGAGAATGGAATATCAGTGTGTCCGGTAATCGTTGGGGTAGTGTCGTTGGTCAGGTTGTCAGTTTGCGATGAACCTGAATCGCTTGTTGACGCGAGATCCAGAGTAACGGTGTTCGTTGGCGCGACGTTAGTGCCTGAAGGCAAGGTTGGTTGCGTCGCAGTTACCACCGGTTGGTGCGGAACAGTCGTCGAGGTGATTAAGCTACCCGTTGGTGACATGGTGACATGTCCCGAGGCATCAAAGGTGATGAATTTCGAATCTTCAGTATGGCCGTCACTGACTTTTACTTCGAATACATCGACACCATGATAGGAGTTGGTGGCAGAGTTATAACTCATTCCTGTGATAGACGTATTTGGTGTGTAGATGTAGTCACCAGTGTTTGGATCTACCGACAATGAACCGAATTGCCCTGTTGAACTGACAATAGAGAAGGTATGAGTGTCATTAACGTCTACATCTGTCTCTGTTAATGTACCTGCTGTTGATGATGTTTGGTTAACGCCGAGAATCGGTGCGTCATTGGTGCCGGTAATGGTAACCACGATATCATGGTGCGTGCCATCTGCAGATTGAACCGTGATGGTTTCAGTGTCTGTCTGACCTTCGCCAAGCTCTTGAACTATAGGATGGTTGTTGTCAAGGTCGTAAGTCCAGTGACCATTTACATCGATATGAGCGTGCCCATAGCCTTTGCTTCCGGCTATTCCAGCTCCACCCTGTACCGCGGTAAACCCTGCTGTTCCATCAGGGTCACTCGCCGTCAACGTACCTGAAGCTTGAAGTGTTATGTCTTCTTTTGCCACTCCTGTGGAGTCTCCACTGAATGTTGCAGGGTCAGCGACACTCGCTATATTAATGAGTATTGACCCTTCTTTTGAATCAGTCTGGCCATCGTTTGCGGTAAATTGCACCGCACCCAGCCCGTTGACACCAGAACTAAAATAGTTGTGAGTTGGGGTGAAGATGAGTGATGAAACGTCGGAGGCACTGACGTCATCGCCAACATTCACAGTGACACCATTCAGGGTTAGCACGCCATGGGCGACATTGGTAATCGTGAGATGGTTTAACGCATCGCCATCAATATCAGAGTATTTAAAGTCAGCAGTGGTGAACGCATGAGGTTTATCTTCTAAAGAATTAATAAAACTCGATCCAACGATAGGTGCATCATTAACTGCATTGACATCCACTACCATCGTGGCGCTTGCCGAATTTTTATGGCCATCATTCGCCGTAAATGTAAATTGCGCATAGTTTGCACCGTTTTCATTACTGATTGGCGTGAAGGTTAAATGACCTGCGTCTAAGTCTGCCTTACTGATTTGCTGGTTGGTGGTGACTGCTTTACCGTTTAGTAGTAATAATCCATGACTCGGTATGCTGCTAATGGTCACGAACTGCAGGGCATCGCCATCTTGATCACTGTAACCAAAGTCACTGGTAGTAACGGTTCTGGTGATGTCTTCATTCGTAGAAACGGTTTGCCCTGTGACTGTAGGTGTATGCTGTAGGGGTGGGGTGACTTCAATAGAGAGAGAGTTTTGAGAAGAGTCTCCTATTGGGTTACCCCCATCATCACCGACACGATAAACCATACTTGGCACTTTACCTGTAAAGCCAGCTTCCGGGGTAAAGGTATAATGACCATTCGCTTCGATCGCGAGTGTCCCGATTCCGGTCATCGTATGTGGTTGCCCGGGCCTTACCGCGACATAACCTGATACGGGGTCATTTATTTGAATATCTTGCAACACCAGATGTGCGTTGGAATCGGTGTCTGTTGCTGCACCACTCAATCCTTGATCCGTCCCAGAGCCAGTAAGTAGATTCCCTTCAACTGGACCACTATGTTGAACACCAGAATCACTGAGACTGTGGAGAACAGGATCATCGGTGGTCCCATTAATCGTGACGGTAATGGAATGCTTGGTACCGTCTTTTGATGTGACTTCAATGCTATCTGTGAGTGTTTGTCCATTATCTAAGTCTTGAATAGGCGTACTATTGTTGTCTGCTTTATAAACCCATCTCCCACTGCTAGTGATGTCGAAATGACCATAGGTTCCATCAAGAGATATTTTCTGTTGCCCCTTAAGATCTAATGCAGCTTCGCCATGACCATCAGCGTCAGAAACAATCAGGTGCCCATGACAAAAAAGGGCATCTGGAATGGTTGCTAACCCGGTGGTATGCAAGTTGTGGTGAATGTTTGTATCTTCACTTATGCTGCCGGAGTCACCGGTAAATGTTGCGGCATCATTAACAGCAACAAGAGAAGTGTTTGCTCCTGTATGAGCTATGCCACCGTGTCTATCGGCAACATCGTAAGTAAAGTGGACCGTTCCGTTGTAATTAGGGTCGGGGTTAAAGGTAAAACTACCATCTGAATTTGATACTAAGCTACCGTGGTCTGCAGTTAAGTTTTGAACGTGTAACCAACCTCTATCGTTAGTATCAACATTGGTAGCATTGGCGATTAATTCAGCGTGCGTAATATGTATTGAAGTATCTTCCTTACCTGAAGGCAAAGTGACTTCACCACTAACTGCTGGGTCATCATTGTTGCCATGCACGACAACCGATACACTTTTCGATACATGGCTACCATCAGTAGATACTGCCTCAACTGTAAAGTGTTCCCAATATTCGTCGCCGTCTCCTAATTTTGTCGCTTTGCTCTGATCAACGTCATAATGCCATTGTCCGTCTGCACTTAGGTGGAACGTGCCATACTGACCGCTAATGCCTGCTGTTGGTGTTTGTGTCCAACTCACCGTATCGTGAAGGTCGACATCGTGGGCTATTACGCTGCCGGAAACTGAAGCACCTGTTTGGGCATTTTCTACGACATGGCCAAGTTCTGACTTGGATTCGATTATGATCCCATCCTCTGTGCCGTTTACCTTAACCGTAATAGGAAACTCAGTACCGTCGGTTGCTATTAGCTTTATAGATTCAGTTAACGACTCACCGTGCTTTAACTCTTGAACGTGAACATTATTATTGTCGCCAATATAACTCCAAGAATGCTCACCTTTGTGAGAACCACTTGCGATAGTGTGGAACTGGAATTTGCCATAAGGAGTCGTAACATCTAGGTCACTGCCTATATTCCATGTGTATTGTTTGCCTGCAAATTCGACAGTGACTTGAGTATTAGGGCTATCTATATCAGTAACCTGTAGCGCTTGCCAATCTACAGCATCCATAATATTGGCATTCGTAGACATATGAGTGGCGATATCTTCAGTTGCAACACCATGATCAATGCCAGAAATAATGGTTTTGTCATCGACTGCAGCAAGTGTCGTACTCGCTCCGGTATGCGTAACACCACTATGCGCGTCTTTTACATCGTAACTAAAATGAACTTGGCCGTTATAGTCTTTGGTTGGGGTAAAAGTGTATGTGCCGTCTTTGTTATCTTGAATAGATCCATGATCGGCATGAAGATTCGTAATCGTCAGCTTGCCTATGTCGTTCGTATCTACATCTACGGTGTTTGCCAAAAGTTCAGATGCAGTGATGGTTTGAGCAAGATCTTCTTTACCGCTGTTGAGTTGCACCTCACCAGAACAATACGGGCGGTCGTTATCGCCATGAATGGTGATAACGATATCGTGTGTGGTGCCATCTGCAGATTTAACGGTGACAGTATCGGTTAGTGATTCCCCTCTACCCAGATGATCAATAGCTCTGCCGGTTGCATCTTGGCCGATGGAAGCAAAGTAGCCCCAGTCCCCGTTAGTTTGAAGTATGACACGACCAAGAGTGCCATAATAAACCCCCGTTTGGGCATAGCTTTCACCAGCATCAGCATCAACTATCGATAGGTGGCCATCGGTATGGATTTCATCGTTCCACAATTTCCCGATGTTTCCATGCATATGATCAGGTGAACGGTCATCAACATAGCCGCCAGTCATACTACCGTCTGGTGCGGTGAAAGTGTGTCCTTCATGAATATCGCCGGTATCAACACCTGTAATAACGGCTTTATCCCCAACCGCATCAATATGAAGAGTGTTAGTAGCCTCTTGTGAGTCAACACGCCCATCGTTAACAGTATATTTAAACTGAACATCGCCATTAAAATCTTGCGCAGGAACGAACTGAAGTTTACTGATGTCAGCTGTAGGGATGTGTTGCCCCGTTGTAACATCGTGTCCATTGAGTAAAAACTTACCTTGTGTTGATGGCGGAAGATCTGTGATTGCTATGGAATGTAACGTATCGCCTGTGTCGATATCACTGAATCCAAACTGACTGGCTTGCATTTGGTAGTGTGTATCTTCAGTGCCATGTGCAAGTGTCGTCGCAGTGATGGTTGGTTGATCATTGGTGCCTGTCACCGTTATGGTTATATCGTGGGCAGTGTAGTCTGCAGAATAAACACGATATACAACCTTTTCTACTTCACCTTCAGCTAATGATTGCAAGCGATTGTTTGAAACCTCATACCCCCAACTTCCAGCTGGAGTTATTCTTAGATCTCCACCAAAGGGGTCATGTATCGCTTTCTCACCAAATTGGTTAAACCGGAAATGATCTTCGCCTGTGTCAGGATCAGTTACAGACAAAGAACCTGATATTGCAATCTTTTGAGCTGAGCTGTGCCCGACATTATGATCTTCAATAATCGTTCCGGTATCATTGCCCGAAATCACAGCAGAATCACGGGTGGGAGCCAGAGTGATTGAGGCTGTTGTGACGACACTTCCACCATGTTTATCCAGCACATCATAGGTAAAGGAGACTTTGCCGTTGTAATCTTGGTTAGGGTGAAAGGTGAAGGTTCCGTCATGATTATCGGTGATTTTGCCATGGTCGGCGGTGAGATTGGCCACCGAGAGTTGCCCTGCATCATTGTGGTCGATGTCCGTAGCGTTGGCGAGTAAATCAGAAACGTGTAGAACGACATCTGTATCTTCAGTACCAGCCGCAAGTGTCACTGCGGAGCTAACAACGGGAGCATCATTGTCACCTTGGATAGTGACTTGAATTTGATGAGGCGTACCATCAGCAGAACGTACAGTAACAGTATCAATTAACGTTTCACTACTACCGAGAGATTGAATCTTTGCGAGGCTATTATCAATTTCATAGCGATATGAACCATTGGATTGAAGAATGAGTTTTCCACCTTCCTGTGTTGTATATCCGGTATCCCATGTGCCTGTTTGTTGGTTTTGATGAAGATTTCCATCAAAATGGTCTTCTCCAGCATCGGCGTCAGTAATGGTTAATTGGCCGTTGTATATGATCGTATTACCCGAGTTTAGGGTAAGGTTATGATCCTCTTGAATAGTAAAGGTGTCTTGTCCGCCAATTGTTGCACCGTCATTCGTTCCGTGTACAACTAACGTTAGAGTCTTCGTATCCGTACCACCATTATGGTCATCCACTTTTACCTGAACATGTATAACTTGGTCATTGTTTGCTCGCAAGTTTTGATAACTTGCATGGGAGGGGTCAAAAGTGTAACTACCATCATTGTTAAAGGTTAAGCCATCTACAGGTTTGTCAATAGTGAAGGTATGCGTGTCTTTTGTATCCACATCCGTGGCATGCATCTGACCAGATAAAAGGGTTCCACCTTCAGTTACCGATTGTGATTGGGCAGAGAGGACTGGTTTATCATTGGTCCCCTCAACGGTAAACTCCACTTTGTGTTGAGTTCCATCAACGCTGTGAATGGTATACTCCTCTTTGAGTATTTCACCCTCTGAGAGATGTTGTACTAAATAATTACTTATATGGTAGTAATAGTTACCATTACTATTAACCTGAAGATCTCCCCCATGAGACCCTTGATAAATACCACCATAGAGCACATCTGGAAATTGTGACTGTGCAGGACCATCAGGGTCAACCACATGAAACTGACCAGAAGCTCCAAGGAGATGCCCACTGGAGATATCCACATTGATATCTTCTTTAACCCCAGAACCGGAGCCTGTAATAACCGCCGCATCACTGGTTGGTGCTAACGTCATACTCGCTGAAGTCGCAGTGCTGCCAGCATGTGCATCTTTTACATCATAGCTAAAAGAGACTTTTCCATTGTAATTTTGGGTAGGATGAAAGGTGAAGGTTCCGTCATGGTTATCGGTGATATTGCCATGGTCGGCGGTGAGGTTGGCCACTGAGAGTTGCCCTGCATCATTGTGATCGATGTCTGTAGCGTTGGCGAGTAAATCAGAAGCGTGTAGAACGACATCTGTATCTTCAGTTCCTGCAGGAAGAGTTGTTACCGAAGAAATCTTAGGGTCATCATTTGTACCGTGGATTGTGATCTGAATTTCATGACTTGTTCCATCGGCACTGTAGATTGTCACCTTATCGACAAGAGTCTCTGTTGACCCTAGATTTTGAATTTCTGGTTTACGATTATCAATTGTATAAGTATAAGTGCCATCTTGTTGTAAAAGTACCCAGCCACCCATTTTTGTATCATAGCCAATTCCGTGATAGGTGTGGCCTCTTTGAATATCAAACTGAGCTTCACCTTGGTCGGGGTCAACAATATCTAATTTGCCATCAAAATGAAGATTATAATGTGTATCGATATAACCACGATCTTCTGTCACATTTCCGCGATCAACTCCAGTAATAGTCGCGGCATCGCCAGTTGCTTGTAAATGTAAATTCGCGCCTGTTGCAGTGACACCTCCATGCGCATCTGTTACGTCATAAGTTAAGTGCACTTGGCCGTTGTAGTCTTTGGTTGGCGTGAAAGTGAAGGTACCGTCTTGATTATCTTGAATAGAACCATGATCGGCATGAAGGTTCGCAATCGTCAGTTTGCCTAGGTCATTGGTATCCACGTCTATAGTGTTTGCTAAGAGTTCGGCGGACGTGATGGTTTGCGCTAGGTCTTCTTTGCCGCTGTTGAGCTGCACTTCTGAAGAACAGTATGGGCGGTCGTTATCGCCATGAATGGTGACAACGATATCGTGTGTGGTGCCATCTGCAGATTTAACGGTGACAGTATCGGTTAGTGATTCCCCTTTACCCAGATGATCAATAGCTCTGCCGGTTGCATCTTGGCCGATGGAAGCATAGTAGGTCCAGTCCCCGTTAGTTTGAAGTATGACACGACCATGAGTACCGTAATAAGTGCCTGTTTGGGCATAGCTTTCACCAGCATCAGCATCCATTATCGATAGGTGGCCATCGGTATGGATTTCATCGTTCCACAATTTCCCTATGTTTCCGTGCTGATGATCAGGTGAACGGTCATCAACATAACCGCCAGTCATACTGCCGTCTCGTGCGGTAAAAGTGTGTCCTTCATGCACATCGCCTGTCGATGTCCCCATTATCACCGCAGCATCATTGGTGCCATTCACCGTGATAGTCACTTGATGCGGCGTGCCGTCAGCAGAATGGACAGTAATAGTATCAGTGGCTGTTTTATTCGCGCCTAACGCTTGAACTGTAGGGTTAGTGTTATCTAAGTCGTACGTCCAAGCACCTGAATCGGTCAGATGTAGAGTACCTAAGTTGCCTACGATATCGGTATTGGAGAAGTGCGCTTCGCCAGTATCTACATCAGTGACAGTCAGTGTGCCTGAAGTCTGAAGTTTAGATTCTTCGGCTACCGAACCTGAGCTGGAGCCACTAATAAGAGCCGAATCATTAGTACCATTTATCGTGACTTTAATGGTAGACGGTGTGCCATCAACAGACGACACCGTAAAGGATTCTTCTAATTTATCGCCGACATTCAATTGGTTAAACGCGCTGTTAGCGGTGAAGATCCAGTGACCATTGGCATCAATAGTTAGGTCACCGTTGGTGCCTGAAATAGAATCCGGCGTAAACGTGTTGTCTGGGTTGTCTACATCGGTACTG
>NZ_JAMKMS010000027.1 GCF_023634655.1 Vibrio methylphosphonaticus
TAAGCCCGCTGCAAAAAAAGCACCATCTAAGCGTAAAGTAGCAAAAACGCCTAGCTATGCGAAAGCAGCAAAATCTGTGAAAGTTAAAGCAGCTAAATAAGTGACTTAGTCACGTATTCTGATGCGAGTAATCAAAAAGCGCCCATTGGGCGCTTTTTTGCGTTAAGTACCCCGTAAATTGAGCCGCTATCGGTTCGTTTGAAGTTTCAAACCCATAAATATGCCCATCACAATACACAAGGTCGCCACCAGCCCAGCAAGCGATAACGCCGGCAATGCCACTAAGAGCTGCGAATCGTTTCCGCCACTGGCCATTACCGCGCCGACTCCCATTAAGGTGCCCGCCAGAAAATGCTTAAACAAGCGAGTAAGAGACGCCAATTCAACGTTAAAGGATTTCGTCACGAGCGCCGCGACAACCATGCCTAACACAAGACAAAAGAATAAATAGAATCTCTCGGCTCTGGGCCAAGTATCGTCATGGCCATTCCAGACCGACAGGCCCATCGATTTCAGTAAGCCGCTTGGCGTCCAATGTGGCTCATAGATAAACACCAAACCCGCCATCAAACCAATTCCGAGCATAGATAACCATAGTGTGCGCCCTTGGGTATCACTTTTAAACGCAACAACTAGCAGCAAAACGGAAAGGCTCATTAATATCGCCATGTGCAGCATGGGTGGAATCACATAGCCTTTTCCAAGGTCATCACTAAGCCACTCGGCAAATAACAGCCATGACACCAACCACCCCAACATGGTGGCCGCCATCATCACCTGCCCTCGGGCAAAGCGACTCATTGTTGATACGCCACATCCTCCGTTAAAAGCTGCACCTAAACCAAAAATAAGCCCTCCAACCGCAGACAACAGCGTAGGATAATAACTGGCTAACCGAACGGGCTGCCCAAGTAAGTACGCCGCACCTATTGCCAACCAAACAAAAGCCCCACTCAGTAGGATTGAAATTAAAAATATTGGCTTACCGTTTGTGGCTTCTTTAACGCCTCGCACCATGCAAAGCCCTGTGGTTTGGGCAAGAAAGCCAATGATTGCGATGAACAGAAGTGAGAGAAGCAGCATGGTTGCGCCTTTTAAGGTATTGAAAATACAATATCAATAACTATAGTCAAAGCGCTAAGAGCCAAGATTAATTCGGAAAAGGATGGCCAGAGTCGCATTTAAAATGCCGACTCTGAAAGGGAAAAATACTCTGTATCGAATTAGAAGCCTTTAAACAACATACCACGATGATGTTCCAGGTAAGGCTTGTGCTGGTTAACAATCGGAAATGACATACACTCATGAAGACCAATAACTTCAGGTCTTTCAAGATACTTAGAGATCATTACCTTGCCTTGATTATCAAACGAGATAAAACCTAGGTCGAACGCCTTATCCAAGTTCGCAAGTAACAGTAATCCATTGTATTTATCCAAACGTTCCTCATTATTGGAATCTCGCCAAGGTTTAATATGCGACGCAAGAAGAAGCTGGGTATTCTTATACCCTGTTAACGCACAACCGCCCCACATCTGGATCAACTGCGACCTAAAGTAGCCTTGCCCCACTCTTGTATTTACAAGTATAGTTTTTTCAGTTTCAGTTAACTTCTTATCTGACATCACCTGCCTTATATCCGCATTAACATCGACCTGTGCTAAGTCAGACAAAAAGTTATTGTAATGAACCAGCGCAGCGCTATACATGCCCTTACCTTTACTATTGCGTTGCTTAAAGGTTTCAAGCATTCGAGCTCTCTCTTCCAATCGCACGAACTCTCTATAAGATTTAACCTCAGTTAAAGGCTCACAAATCTCATTTGCATCCATTAGCCAGTTTGAAATTGAGCCACGAACCGCCCCCAGATAATTACTCGCTGTTTTCTCCGATTTTCCGAGGTCCAATAACCATTGATAGTAAAGCGACGCTATGTCGGATAAGTTACTAACCAAAGCATCTTTTATCTCGTTTGACACGATGTGACTTTTCATAAAATCGAAAAGCTCATCATCTAGATAAACATAAGATACCGCTTTTGAAGAATAACGCTTAGTGCCTTGCTCCGTAGCACCCTCACTATATTTGAGGTGCCAAAACCCTTCACTTCTAAGGTGAAAATATGGGTTCTCAGGAGTATTTTTATCGTTACCTTGTGCAAGGGTCTTAAAATGGTGAGTAAATTGATCTTTTAGCGCTTGGTTAAACTGAATTTTATTTGTCGCAATACTACCCACATGAATAAGGTCTATTACCGCCAGTAGCATACACACCTTATGAGGGCTCTTTCTGCCACCAGTACTATTCATGTTGAGGTTTCTGAACTTTTCTAGGTACAGTTCAAGCGCCATACTTTCTCTCGCTCTTAATACATTATTTATTCAGCATGACAACCGTTTGCCAACTTACTTCTTGCCGGCATTGCATGTCGTCACCATCAAACACGTCAATCACAGCCAAGTTGGAGTTACTCGCGAGTTCTTTTAACTCGGTCACCGATACAGGACAAGATTCTCGGCGATCCCTAAAAGGGCCATGGCGTAAAGAAATGACAATTATTCCATCACTTTTCATAAGGCTTACCAGTGCCTGAAATGCACTTTTCCTCAAATTAATAGGAATATGCATCCACACTGCAGACAATAAAATGGCATCAAACTTCTGGCCCTGCTTCGAAATGCGATCAAGATTTGGCAACTTATCATCGAACCAATGGACATCATTGCCAGTGAGCGTCTCGCCTATTTCACGCAACTTATTACAAGGTTCACAAGCTATAACCTGACATCCTCGCGTCGTCAGCCACAGAGAGTCTCTTCCAGAACCAGCGCCGATATCGAGTACATCATTGCCAGAACTTGGCCAATACTCTTTCCATACATTATGTACCTTTGTTGATAGCAAGGCGTTATATTGCTCTGCAAGGCTCTCTGCATTTTCTTCGTAGAAAGAGGACGTTATAGACATTTTCAAAACCTATGACTGAATTAAGGTCATAGTATAAGGCTTGGTTGCATAATGCTAGAAAGTGCCATATAAGTATGAGGTGTTTTGATATGAGTCACGATTTTGCGTAGTTATATGTTGGGTAGCTAGCGCTGTGTTCATTAAGCGGTTCACATTGATCTTTCGTCCATCATATTGGGATGCTAGTTGCTCAACTATACTCAAACGGCATTATCCCCCACTACCGAAGCCATTCCCTAAACTCCTCAACATTCGCAAAACTACTCACACTCTGCCCATTCATGCTGAGCAGTACCAATCTATTGGCGGTGTTGACCTCTAGGAAATAACTCAAGTCATCAACTGTGGCGCCGTATACCGCGAAGCGAAATTGAAAATGCTCTGGAAACACCTTCTTTACTGAGTATGCAAAATTATCGGGCTCATGTTGGGTCACTACATCAATGCATGCCTCAAGTAGGGTTTGCCTAGGGCAAGTTAGCGGAGGCGTCGAATACTGGGTTTGAATCGCGCTGGAAGAGGTTTGCTTTAATGACTCGTTTAGGGCACTTTCCAGCACGGCTATGTGCTTATTTTTCTGGTGCGCTATGTACCCAAATAGCATACATAGGATCGCGATGGTGCCTAAGAGTAATGTTTCTAGTTCACTCACAGTGGCGAAATCTCACTAAACCACTCATCCACATTCCAATTATTGGTGTTTTGGCTGGTGCGTATGGACACGCTCTGCCCTACTAGATTTTGTGCTTTTTCATACACAGCGTCGGCGCTGTCTTTATAGCGTTTCACGCTCATCTTACGCACGTTCCCTGCACTATTTTCAATAAACACCATTGAGTCTGTTTTCTCTACGCGAGTTAACACACCAAATGCATTCCACTTAAAATTATTCACTGACAACCCCTTAATACTTTAGTAAATCTTACTGCGGGGGGGGATTTAACTATACTGGGGTCGATACCGCAAATGTCGAGATGCTACCGATAGTAACGGTATGTTAATAAGACGATTTTTATTGTCAGCACTAAAAGCGTCATCACATCCTCCAATAAAGAAACGACTCAGGAATCAACCTGAGGGCGGCGTTCTAGCTACTGCGAAAATACCATGCATGACCCATGCGATCACTCAATGGGAGCTAATTGGATTATTACTTTTGAGTGTTGAAGAATGCTAGGACAACTTCACGGAATCAACACAAACAAAGGAAAGCAAGATGATGACATTTACACTAGTCGTTAGTTTTAGCGCTATGTATCTGAGTATTGCGAACGATCACGGCCTATTCCCATATATATAAAATCAGTCACTATCCACTGTCATACAACAGATATTTTCTAGTTAAACTCTGCTGATGTATTACACGTGATTAATAACTTAGCCATCGGAAGCGGCTCTTATCTCAAAGGACTGAGTATTTTCAAAAAGTAACCTTGGCAGTACAACTCGGCATGACATCCACATTCGTTTATGTTCCTAAGTGCCACCGCAGTTGACTAAGCGGCAAAATTGCATCACCTCCGTAATATGCCACCAAAATATATCTCCATAATATTCCACTCCAATACACATTGACTCAAAATGAAATGAGGCGGATCGACGTCCATTAAAATACACCGCCAATCCTTTCTCTCGTTCCTTTTAAAACTAAAAATCATTCACCTAGCGCAAAAACATCACAGCGTGACGCGCAGATGAAGTCATTTTTATGCAGGCCTTTAATCGAATGGCTCCACCAAGTCACGGTGACTTTCCCCCACTCCAATAAGATAGAAGGGTGATGAAACTCATCTTCCGCTAACTCTGCCACTTTATTGCTAAATGCCCACGCGAGTTTGAAGTTCTTAAACTTGTACACCTTTTCAAGCTGCGCGATACCGTCTCTTTCCATGATCTGCCAACCAGACAACTCCAGTAATAACGCTTGTTGCTCATCTCTATTTAGCGCAATCGCATCGATACTACAGGCTTCGCATTTTTGTTCATTCAACATGTACTGATTCCTTGGGTTCAAAAAGTGGTGGCAGCAATCCCGCTTCTATCGCAAGATCGGCCTGCTGTAACAGATTTATTTGACTGATTTTAAATAACTCAGATAGCTCATCAATCACATAGTATTTAGGCTGCATAATATCGATGCGGTAAGGCGTTCTTAGCACGGTTTGTATATCAAACTCATCACGAATCGCCACATGCCCTTCCAGCGCATAAATAGTTTCCGCCGGAGACGAGAGAATGCCACCGCCGTAGATTTTCAGACTCTGACCTTCTTTGACTAAGCCAAACTCGACCGTGAACCAATACAAACGGGCAAGATACGCGCGTTGCTTGGGGGTAGCCGCCTGCCCTATTTTTCCATAGTACTCCGTAAAAGCGGCGAAATCGGTATTGGTCAACATGGCACAATGACCAAAAATCTCATGGAAGAAATCCGGCTCTTGTAAATAATCGAACTCATCTCGGGTTCTCAGAAAAGTCGCCACTGGAAATCGTTTATTGGCGAGCAAATCAAAGAAACGATCAAAATCGATCAGTGCCGGAACCGGCTGTACCTGCCAACCGGTTGTTTCCTCTAACACTTTGTTTATCTCTGCAAGCTGAGGAACCCGATCGAATGGGAGATCAAGCAACGTCAAACCGTGCAAATACGCCTCACAAGCACGATCATTGATTACGTTCAGCTGCCTTTTCACCAAGTCGTGCCAAATGGCATCTTCTTCAAGGCTCCACTCAACCCATCCCTCTTGGCTCACGGGCTTAGAATGATATTGAGTCATTATAGACCTCCTAACGAATGTCTCCCTTTAAGCCTATCTCCACTCTTTATAAGCGCCAATTTACGCCACTTTTCGAAACCACCTCTCGTGTAACATTTTATTTACACACCCCTGCCAGATGCTTCTTTTGCTGATCTTTTGACTTTGCAAACCCTAAATACCAGACTGAAAACGTTAACTATTTGTTAAAGGCAGACGAATGCACGACAGCAATCAACCCATTTGGCGACCAAGCGAGCAACGTATCACGCAAGCGAACGTAACCCGATTTATCCACTCCCTTCCTTTGTCAGGGTTCAAACCACAAAGCGTAAGACTAGCGCCCGAGCAACAAGGCTACGCCGAGCTCCATCAATGGTCTGTGGAACAGCCCGAACTGTTTTGGCAAAGCGTATGGCAGTTTTGTGGAATGGTTGGTTGGCAAGGAAAGCAAGTATTACAACAAGGCGAGAGTCGCTGGCAGCGGCCAAAGTCGAATCGAGACGCGCTTTGGTTCCCAGAAGCGAAAGTTAACTACGCAGAAAACTTACTGCATCCTGCGAATACGTGGCCAGACGACCTTGCTATTTGGTTTGAAAATGAGCGAGGCGAACAACAACGGTACACGTGGAAAAAACTGTCTGAAGAAGTCTCTAGCGTTCAACAATGGCTCATTAACTGTGGCGTCCAACAAGGCGATGTGGTCGCCGCTTATACTCCCTACCTGCCGCAAACGGTGATCGCAATGCTCGCCGCCACCAGCTTGGGTGCGATTTGGACATCAACGTCGCCTGACTTTGGCGTAGAGAGCGTCATTGAGAGGTTTGGTCAAGTGAAACCCAAGGTGCTGTTCATCTGTGACGGCTACACCTTTAATGGCAAAACGTTCGATATGACGGACAAAAACCACGACATCCTTGAACACTTAGACACGCTAAATGACGTATGTCTGATCGGCTACTTAAAACCAAACGATCAAGGGAAGCCAAGCGGCGTCGCACCAGAAGGTGCTGCGACAAAAGGTATCGCACCAAAATGTGCTGCGACAAGTGTGTCGACCCATAGTTGGCTAAGCATCATGACTCACTATCAACCTCAGCCATTGAATTTTACGCGTGTCCGCTTCAATGACCCACTGTTTGTTCTCTATTCTTCCGGCACTACAGGCAAACCGAAATGTATTGTTCACTCGGTGGGCGGCACCATCATTAACCACCTCAAAGAGCACCAACTTCATTGCGATGTTAAGCCAAAAGATCGGGTATTCTACTACACCACTTGTGGATGGATGATGTGGAACTGGCACGTTTCTGCGCTCGCCAGCGGTGCTTGTTTGGTGATCTTTGATGGTAGTCCGGTTTATCCTCAGACTAGCGTTTTGTGGGATTTAGCGCAGCGTGCTGAGGTATCGACATTTGGGACTTCAGCCAAATATTTAGAAGCGATTGAGAAAGCAAAGCTCTCTCCCATCGCCCGTTACTCGCTTTCTCAATTAAGAACCCTCTGCTCAACAGGTTCGGTACTGTACCCAGAGCAGTTCGATTACGTCTACAACCACATCAAACAAGACCTGCATCTCGCGTCTATTTCTGGTGGTACCGATATTTGTGGCTGCTTTGTACTAGGTAACCCCATCTCCCCCGTATATCGCGGAGAATGCCAACAAGCAGGGCTTGGCGTCGACATCAAAGTATTCAATCCATCTGGCCAAAAGGTCAATCGCGGACGTGGCGAGCTGGTGTGCACCCATTCTCTTCCCAATTTCCCTACTGGCTTTTGGAATGACACTGGCGAGCGCTATCACAACACCTACTGGGACAAGTTTGACAACGTGTGGCACCACGGTGACGAAGTGGAACAAAGCATACATGGTGGGTATTTGTTCTATGGACGAGGCGATACCACACTCAACCCTGGTGGGGTAAGAATTGGCACCGCTGAGATTTATCAGCAAGTGAACACCATTGAAGGCATTATCGATTCAATCGCCGTTGGTAAAAACATCGACCGCAATGAACAAATATGGCTGTTTGTTCAATTACAGAAAGACATGACGTTGAGTAACGAGTTGCAGGCGATCATCAAGAGTAAACTCAAGTCCTCTTGTTCACCGAGGCATGTTCCCAACCAGATATTTGCCATCAGTGAGGTGCCAAAAACGCGTTCAGGCAAACTGGTAGAATTGGCGGTGAAACAGGTGGTCAATGGTAAGAGTGTAGAAAACCTCGGCGCGATTGCTAACGCCGAGGTTTTGGAAGAGATTAAGCGTGTTGTGCTTAAGTAAAATAGCTAGGACGCGTCTGTCACTATTTGGTTCAAGGTTTTATTCGTTCTAACCGATTGTCCCAAATTCACTCGGCTTCATTCGGGGCGACAATTCGCAAATTCGCCGATTTCAACTGACTGAATAGCTTTCCGTCCATTCGGGTTATAAAGGTTTGCTCGTCATCCACCAAGCCACCATGATAAACACCTGAGTACGGCCCTCACAAGGCAAGCAATCTGACTTACTTTCCTTACTAATAGGCGATAAATGTATACCGGTTCTTGGCAGTCCAATTCACGGCACTCCGTATCTAAAACGGTTATCGTGGACTAAACACAAATCCACTAGATTCTTAGCCTAATGGATTTATATTTATAATGTTTTCAATAGTTCAACACCTCCACTTGGGACAAGCTGGTAGCCACTGCTGATCTCTTGTTGCTGCTGAGCTGTTATTTTAAGGGTACCGCCGATCACGATCGGCTCCCACGGGTCTATGTAGTCAATCGTCTGTTCGACATACACAATTTGGTTAGGCGGCGGCGGGGGAACGTGCAAGCAAGCGCCAAAGAAAGGCACCAACAGAAATGACTCAATCTTGTTCCCGTTGATTTCTAAAGGTACAACAAAACCCGCAATACGTTGCTCAGTATTGTTTAACGCAGTAATTGTTTTACCGACGAGACTTTGTGGTGCCCGTACATCTAACGATTCTTCGTGGTTTATAGTTACTGGCGTTGACGAGTGGCGCTCTTCAATTGGAACCATATCAAGCCAAGACAAAATCTCTTGCTCGGCGTGTATAATGTGACTAAACATTAGGCTTAGCACGACAAAGGAGTTATTCATTATTTTCATAAAAAAGGCCCCATATTTCAGGGGGCACCTCAAAAGCGTAGTGAAACGAATTTTTCGCAAACACAGTCAATATCGCTTGGTACGCCGATACTGACTGTGTAAGTTCTAATCTTTATATAAACAAGCTATTCACTGCCACGTGATTAATTGGAAGAGAAAGCACCACGCATAATGCTGTGTACGGAAGTGTTATCAACCGAGCGACCATGAACAACTTCACTGTTTACACCCCATGCCATCATTGGAACTGGTACATTAGTGTGGTTACCCCACAGCCAACTTACTTCTGGTACTTCGCCAGCGCCATTAGTTTTAAGCAGTTCTAGCCCGCCCGTTTCGTGATCAGCCGTGACAATCACCATTGTATCGTCGCGAGTCTCTGCCCAGTCAATAGCACTTTTTACTGATTCATCGAACTTAATCGTCTCATGTATCATGCGCTCTTCATCATTAATGTGACCAGCAAAATCGATTTGTGAGCCTTCAACCATTAAGAAGAAGCCATTTGGGTTTCGCGATAGGATATCAATTGCGACTTTCGTCATTTCTTCGACATGCGGAATATCAAGGCTTTCGTAGCTCCAGCCTTGCTGCGCTTGATACTCGGTTGGTAATACGTAAGGAATTTCATTTTCACCAAAAATAGCAGCAAATTTGATTGAAGCATTAGGGTCTTGCTCTGGAAGTGCTTCTACTGCTGTTAGCATTTCAGTGTTATTTTTTACTACGGTGTAGCCATTGTCTAAAGCCGCTCGGCTAATAACGTCAACATCCTTGACCTGTTTGCTACCACAAATCGCAAGATTTGGCTGGACATCACCAAACATGCTGTCAGAAAGTTGCTCGAAATCGTTACGATTTGGGCCATGGGCGACGAAAGCCGCTGGCGTTGCATGCACACAATGAGAAGTCGCCACGACACCAACAGATTTACCCATTTTTTGCGCGGTTTCGAGTATAGTTTCTAAGTCTGAACCATCACCTGGACGTGCTTGTGCAATTGTACCAGAGACCACTTTCACGCCAGTAGACATTGCTGTCGCAGCTGCCGCTGAGTCGGTATAATATTGCATACCAAGCCCAGCTAGTTTTTCATAACCGAGCGTATCAGCACTAGCAGTATGAATTTGGCCGACGTGAGACGCTGAATCCATAAACAGTGCTTGACCATTGAACGCGCGAGTTACATCAAGCTGTGCGTAACCCATGCCATCGCCAATCATTAGAATCACGTTGTTTGTTGGCGCCATTTCAACTACATCAACATCGTGCTGATCGACTGATTCAGAATCAAGTCCTTTATTGGTGGTCAGTGTGACTTGATAACGGCCTTGTGAATCCGCCTTGGCGATTTGGCGAAACTGTTCATTGTCGTGTCTTGTGTCATCTTGTAGCTCAACACCGACAGAGCTTGAATCGGTTTCCCAGTCATAACTCACTGCATGCGTACTGCCGTCTGCGCCAAGGTTGATTGGCATATCAATAGCAGTAAGCTTATCGTAGCCTGAGTTAGCACGTACTTTCGAAATTGACACGGGCACGGCCAGTTGTCCATCACCCAACGTTGAGATACCAAAGACGTAAGTACCTGCTACTACAGAAGAGTGTATTACGCCGCCAGGGTAGGTGGTGAGTGCCGAAGTACCTTCTTTTAGATCGATGAGCTGATTTTTTAGTGCACCATAAACCAGTTCATTGCCGTCGATCTCTTGTACTAAATTGAATTGGATATCTTGGTCTTGGTCGAAAGACACCGTTACTTGATAGTTACCTGCACCAGCGTAATCAAACTGATAAGCATCAGGGGTATCCCAATTGTTAAAACTACCAGAAAGGTAGACAGGGCTAGTTAGTGCATCAACGTCAGAATCAGTGATATTTTCAATATATAGTGTTGGGTTGTTGATGCCTGAACTCGCGTCAAGGGAGAACTTGAAGGTTTGATCTTGGCCATCAACATCAATGTCCATGTTTTGGTTTGCAAACTCACCGTATTTGCGCTGAAGCTCATACAAGACGTCAGTGGTGACCAAGCTATCTTGTTCTTGGGATATCGCGAGGTCACGTTCTTCACTCCAGTCAGGGTCGGAAAGTTTAAAGGAATAGCTTCCAGACTCCATTTTAAACAGCGCTATATGCATACCATCGCCTTGATAATGGAACTGTGCTTCAGGTGGAGCCGACCAACTGTTCATCGAGCCTTTAATGTAAAGCCGACAATCTTTAGTTGGCGCTTCAGCAATTTCAGCATCAGTACATCCAAAAGGACCAGAATCGATGCTTTCTGCAATTTCTCTTTCAACGTATTCAGTGTTAGTTTCGTTACAACCGGCAAGTACCGCCAGTGTCATTGCTGACAACATGAGTGGACTTTTGTGAAAGGATTTCATTTTTCGCGTTTCCTAATTTATTTCGAGTGTGAAACAAATTAGTAGTGATATGTGAATGCGACGCTTCAGTTTTATTGCAAGTTCTTGAATCAAATATTAAAATATCAAAATACGCCTCAAGTTTTTCAACGTAGGCTGTTGACTGATTAATTAAACAGCTTCTTCTAAGCCTTAAAAATGACAAAAATCATACTTGATTTTATTTTTTGACGAGGGGTAGCCTGTAAGCCTCTCCTTCTCAATTTATCTATCTATTTATTTATCTATAATAATTTCCCTCTCGATTAGAGGTTTTGCATACTCCTAATTCGTCATAAGCTAAATTAGCAAGAACAGTAACGCATAATGTCCCAACAAGATTTTAGTGTCGTAATAGGTGAGTATTTATGTTTACATCGGTGCATTCGCATCCGCTTGATTCTCTGGCATCGCATCGACAAAGGCGGACAACCGGTTACACGCTTCAACTATCGAATTAATCAACGGGTAAGGCGACATATCAACGCTAAAACGCAGAGCATTGTAGACTTGTGGCACTAAGCAAATATCTACGATAGAAGGCGAATCTGTGAGGCTATACACCGAGTCTCCGTGTACTTTTCTGTGCTTTGCCAATTTTTCTTCTAGCGCCGTAAATCCTTGGCTCATCCAGTGATGAATCCAGCCTGTTTTCGCTTCATGATCACACAACAGTTCCCGCTCCAAATACTGCATGACACGTAGGTTATTTAGCGGGTGAATGTCGATGGCAATATCCTGAGCCATTGCCAACGCCTGATAGCGCAATGGGGTTTGGTCTGGGATCAATAAAATGTCTGGGTAGTTTTCATCGAGGTACTGCAAAATAGTCAACGATTGATTAAGCTGAACGTCACCATCCACCAGCACAGGCACTAATCCACTGGCGTTGATCTTACGATATTGTGGATCATGCTGCTCGCCGCCATTGCGTACCAAATGCACTGATTTGGACTCAAAGCTGAGCTGCTTAAGGTTCAGTCCAATACGTACCCGATAGGCCGCAGACGAGCGCCAATAGCCATAAAGTGTCATTCCCTCATTCATAGTACATTCTCGTTCATAAGTGCCCTCATCCATCATACAATCTCGCTTGAACTGCCTATCTATACTATGGATTATAACGTTCGATATTGGCTAACTTTTTGCTCAATCGCACCAAAAATGGAGTCACCCGCGGCATCAAACATCTCAAGCTTGATGGAATCGCCAAACGCCATAAATTGAGTCGACGGTTTACCATCTCGAATCGTCTCTATCATTCTTACTTCAGCAATGCATGAATAGCCCACCCCTCCCTCGGCAATTGAGGTGCCATGGTCAGTGCCTTGTTTATTCGATACCGTACCCGAACCTATGATTGCTCCCGCCGACAATGGGCGAGTCTTCGTAGCATGCACCACGAGATCGGCAAAGTTGAACGTCATATCGACGCCCGCATTCGGGCAGCCAAAAGGCTGGTCGTTGTACGTCGATATCAGCGGTAAATGTACCTTGTTACCCTTCCAGTGTTCACCAAGTTCATCAGGCGTCACCGCAACCGGAGAGAACGCTGAAGACGGCTTAGATTGAAAAAAGCCAAAGCCCTTAGCCAGCTCAGCCGGAATCAAGCCACGTAACGACACATCGTTCACCAACATCAATAAGCGAATCGACGCTTGTACCTGCATGGCATTCGCGCCCATTGGCACATCACCCGTGACTATCGCAACCTCGCCCTCGAAATCAATCCCCCATTCATCACTGGAAAACTCGATGTTGTCACAAGGGCCGATAAACGCATCAGAGCCGCCTTGATACATTAATGGATCAACCCAGAAGCTTTCTGGCATTTCCGCACCACGCGCTTTACGCACCAGTTCAACATGGTTTACATACGCGCTGCCGTCTGCCCATTGATAAGCGCGCGGCAGAGGCGATTCACAATGCTGAGGTGCAAATCCTTCACTACCCGTCACATGCCCTTTGTTTAACGAGGCGTATAACGCTTCTAACTGAGAAACCACACGGTCCCAGTTATCCAACGCCACCTGCATGGTGGGCGCAAGATGCATGGCATGGAAGATTTCTGTGGCCGCCACGCACTGTTTGAGATCTTTACTGACGACCATCAACAAGCCATCACGAGTGCCATTTTTCTTGGTTGCTAATTTCATCCTTGTCCCTTACTTCTTATCGTCAGCCGTTTCTTGCGAACCCGCGTCTTGCCAACTGTAGACATATTCTTTGTTCTCAACACTATCGAGTTCGTCAGAGAACTGCAGCGCATGACGAGTATCGATCATCACCGCCACTTCATCGGTGAACTTTTTCTTGTGCGCTTGCCCCGCCTGAAAGGCTTTTGGGTGAGGCCCATGCGTGAAGCCCGCCGGATGGAAGGTCACCATGCCCGCTTCAATGTTGTCGCGGCTAAAGAAATCACCAGCGTGATAGAACAGCACTTCATCGTAATCATCGTTGTTGTGGTAGAACGGCACTTTCAATGCACCGGGATCGCTCTCAATCGGGCGTGGCACAAAGGTGCACACGACAAAGCCTGCACCAACAAACGTGGTGTGCGCAGAGGGTGGCAGGTGATAGCGATGTGACATCAGGGGTCGGATATCGCGCCAATTCACTTTCACCACGGCTAAGTCGCCATGCCAGCCAATCGCGTCCAATGGATTGAACGGATAAGTAATGACACTGACTTTATCGTGGCGCTTCACCTGAACCTGAGTTTGAGTTTCTGAGTACTGAGCGCGGAATTGATCATTAATAGCAGGAATCTCAAGAACCGCAGGATCAAACACCGCGTGATTACCCACCATGCCTTTTTCTGGCAAGGAGTAAGCCGCGTCTGTGTTTTCAATCATCAAAATGAACATCGGCTCACTAGGCTCTAAGCGCCAGTTGGTCGAGCGCGGGATCATCACGTAATCCCCTTCACTCACTTCTAAATGACCATAATCACTGTAGAGATCGGCGCTGCCTTGGTGAATGAACAGCAGCTCATCACCGTCAGAGTTACGCACCAAGAAATCCATCTTATCATCCATGCGCCATACACGGATTTTGCAGTCCGCGTTGTGCAAAAGATGAGGCACCGCCCAAGGGGTTATCTGGCTGGCTTTTTCCACCAGCGTAAAATCAAAAGCGCGAGGACGCAAATCGCCCTCCCACTCCGACCAACCTGTTGGGGCGTGTTGGTGATGAAAGTGAGCGGCAGGTCCAAAGAAACCACTTCGGCCCGCTTCCCTTTCATAGATTGCCTCTTCGGGGAAGTCGGCATGCGCTTGTTTCGAGCACACCCCCTCCCGATGAGGAAACGAGATCCATTTATGCATCGTCTAATACTCCTCGACGAATCTGGTCCTCTTCAATCGATTCAAACAACGCCTTGAAGTTACCTTCGCCAAAGCCTTCGTTGCCTTTACGCTGAATGATTTCAAAGAACACAGGTCCAATTACCGTTTGCGTGAAAATTTGCAGAAGGATGCCGTCTTTAGTCGGCGCACCATCAATCAAAACACGCAGCTCGCGAAGCTTATTGGTGTCTTCCCCATGACCTTTTACACGTTGATCCACTTTCTCGTAATAGGTATCGGGGGTTGGCATAAAGTCCATGCCGCGATCACGCAGAGTTTTCACCGTTTTGTAAATGTCATCGGTGGCGAGCGCGATATGTTGGATGCCTTCGCCGTTGTATTCGCGAATGAACTCTTCAATTTGTGATTTGTCGTCGGAAGACTCATTGATTGGGATGCGTATCTTGCCACATGGTGAGGTCATGGCGCGGCTGACAAGGCCTGTGAGTTTGCCTTCAATGTCGAAGTAGCGAATCTCACGGAAGTTACCGATGCGCTCATAAAATCCAGACCACACGTCCATGTTGCCTTGCTTCACGTTATGCGTGAGGTGGTCGATTTCATACAAGCCAACATTGGCTTCGGCCATGCGCTCTTGTGCATCGTCATAGAATCGAAAATCGACGTCATAGATGCTCTGTTTGCCGTAGCGATCGACAAAATAAAGCAGGCTTTCACCGATGCCGTAAATGGCAGGAATACTCAGTTCCATTGGCCCTATTTCTGTTTTGTACTCTTCACCACCACCTTTAAAGGCTTGCTCCATTGCTGCCGTTGCTTCATTGACACGAAACGCCATACCACAAACCGATGGCCCATGTACCTTAGCGAACGCTTCCGCTTGGCTGTGTGGTTGCTCATTAACGATAAAGTTGATGTCACCTTGTCGATACAGCCAAGCCTCTTTTGAGCGGTGCTTGGCGATCTCAGCAAAACCAAGTGACACAAACAGCGCTTTAAGTTGCTCAATTCCCTTGTGGTCAACGGCCGTGTATTCAACAAACTCGAATCCATCCGTGCCAAGCGGGTTGTATGACTCCACCATGAACTTTCTCCTTGTACCTGTCGGTTTTTATTACGTGCTCTCTATAACGCGATTGAGCGCTGTGTGTTTTTTGTCCTTAATTGAATTTGGCCCACAAGCCGACAGATTGAAATGGAGGGAAGAAAATGGGTAATCTCGATGAAACCCCTTCAAATTGTAAAATAATTGTTACAGACTGATGATCAAAACAACTAAGTGAGGGTAAACAAGGGATTGAAAGCTGGTGTTTCTGATTTACAAACAAAGAATAATGTTAGTAATTTGTTACACTGACAGACTTACTCACTGAGGGAGGAATTAAGTGGTGTCACTCGATCTCTTTCTATGTGCATTCCCCGGTTCGTGTAAACTGTGGAGTACTGGGGTTCATGAAACTACTTCTTTTTGATAAGAAACCGAGTTAACCATGTCTGAGCTCAATTTATTCAAGTACTTTGAAACCTTTGAAGAGTTCGGGCGTGACAATTTGGATTGGTTGCGTAAGTTTGTAGCTTCCATTGCATTTTAATCTTATTACGCTTTATTAAAGGGATTAGTCCTACCAATCGCTGTACATAGGTTTTTCACTTCACTTTGTCATATTTCAAAGTATTGAGCCAGTTCGAACTCTATAAATTCGACACAAGAATAACTCCCTTAACTGACTCAACTTTCTCATTTCAAGATCACAAACAGCGATGAGTTAATAAAAATTAAGCAAGTTCTACTTCCACCAACGCCCCAAAGTGATCCGATACAACCGGATAGAAATCGCTATTAAATATCACTTGATGCTGCTTTACCGCCACCGATTGGTTACTAAGAACCAAATCAATCCTTAACGCCTGGCTATTTTGTTCCCAACCATCGATATTTTTAATTACGGTGATTCCTGCATCTTTTTTTTCTGCCATTTCATAACAATCAATTAGACCGCGCTGCAATAAATAATCATAACCTTCATTGCGTATTTGGCTTGGGTTGTTGAAATCGCCTAATAGAAAACTCAACCCTGTCGGTAATGTTGCCATGATTCGGTTGAACTGATCCTCAAATGGGCTCTCTGAGTCATTCCACCAGCCGCAATGACAATTATAAAAATCGAGTTCACCTTGTTGAGAAGCGACTTTAATACGCACTGATCGCCTATGTTTCCAAAAGCTCACATCATAGTTATCATTTAAGTCAATGACCTCATGTTCCAGAATGGGCAGTCGAGTCAAAAATGAGAGCCCCTCTTGATATACTTCATAACTTTGGTGAACGAAATCCCACGTAAGTTGGTAGTGATAACCATATTCTATGAGTTTTTGCTGTAATAAATAACCATAGTTATTAGCTAACACAGTGTGATTAGTTAATATATTGGCATCAACGACCGGGCTATCTTGATGTTGATTAACTTCTTGTAATGCAATCACATCGCACCCTTGTTCGATAATGGCTTGCGCTACTATATCCAACTTATCGAGCTGTTTGTCTTCTTGCCAACTGTGGGTATTTAGCGTCATTAACTTCATTTATTATTCGCTCATTTAATGTACTGAGATAAAACGCAGCTTTAAGGCTGCGTTTCTCGAGATTATTCGATCTAAGACAGAGAGCGAATTACACAGGTTGTGCTGAATATTTCTCTAATAACTTAGATTTAATTACATCAACCCCAGGGCCATAAATAACCTGTACTCCCTGTTCTTTAACCACAGCACCAAGTGCTCCGGTAGGCTTCCATAAAGCATATTCAGCAACCAATAACGGATCATTAACAGTAATACGCAGGCGCGTCATACAAGCATCGATCTCAGAAATATTGCCACGTCCCCCTAGATTCTGAATAATAATTTCAAGCTTCTCATCTTCAGACATGGTTTCTGCACTTTCATCTAGGTAGTTCCCCATACGTCCCGGTGTTGGTAATTTAAACTTCACAATTAGCAAACGGAATAATCCATAGTTAACAACAAAGAAAACAATAGAAACCAACGCGAAACGCACTAAATCACCACCGATGCCCGCTGAGACCATCATTGGTATACGAGTTAATAATTCAATCAAACCAAAGGCATGTACACGCAGGTCCATCACATCCACCAATGCAAATGCGATACCTGTTAACACGGCGTGTGCAACATACAAAACAGGAGCAATAAACATAAACATGAATTCAATAGGCTCAGTCACACCGGTTAATAACACGGCAAGACACGCTGATAAAAACATCGGTTTATATTGCTCTCGTTTATCACTATCAACACTGTGATACATCGCAAGCCCAATACCAATCAACGACGATGCTGCAATAATGACTTGACCCGCTTTAAAGCGTGCTGGATGTACCGTATCTAATAAATGCTGATAAGTTGCTGGATCGCTAAGTTTAAGATTATTCAAATCACTTATCCAAGCAAGCCATAGTGGATCTTGACCATGAACGCTTAAACCCGCGCTCGTTCCAGTCAAAAGCTCGTAAGAACCACCCAACTCGGTGTAATTCATTGGAATCGTTAAGGTGTGATGTAAACCAAATGGCAATAATAAACGCTCTAACGCACCATATAAGAAAGGAGCAGTGATAGGCGCAGTGTCTTTAGAGGTTGCAATCCATTGACCAAAATCATTCAGTGCACTTTGAATTAGTGGCCATACTACCGATAAACCAAATGCAATGATCACCGAATAGAAAATAACAACAAAAGGTACAAAACGCTTACCGTTAAAAAATGCCAATGCCTGAGGTAACCGAGAGAAATCATAATAACGGTTATATAAGTTGGCACCTAAATAGCCAGACATAATGCCAATAAAGACACCCATATTAAGTGCAGGAGCGCCCAAAATATTAGTGAAAAATTGAGAAACAGGCAGCTCAGAGCCAAATAGGCTCATCACAACCGCCTGGGGGTCACCCAGCATAGCGTTATCTACACCCAGTATCACCCCGGTAGTACGGTTAATTAAGATGAAGGCAATGAGCGCGGCAAACGCACCGCCAGCTCGCTCTTTTGCCCATGAGCCACCAATAGCGACAGCAAATAATAGGTGAAGGTTAACAATTATCCCCCAGCCTATGTTTTCCATAATAGTGCCTAATGTTTCAATGGCTCCGATACCACCCGCATACATCGCGACAACTTTACCTAGTGATATCATAATACCAGCGGCAGGCATCACCGCGATCACAACGATAAGGGACTTCCCAAATCGTTGCCAAAAATCAAACGACAGTAACTTACTCATAAATAATTCCTTTGTTGAAATACAGGCTAACGCTATCAACGGCCCTGCCAAAAATATAACTTAATGTTTTCTTACGAATACATAAGCTGCATAGGCGGGGGCTATTTTACTCGTTATAAAATCTGAACGAACGTGTTCATTATTGAGAGTTTGGTTATCAAGCATTAACTCTCCTAATTGAGCACTATCGATATTAACGACACTCTCTTGTGCACTTAAATTGGTAATAATGGTCCATGTCATATCTTGAGATATACGTTGATACGCATAGATACTAGGGTCGTTAGGTAGCAGTAACTGATAACGACCAATCACCAAGCTTTCATTTGACTTGCGCAAAGCAATCAACTGCTTATAAAAATTCAAAATCGAATTTGGGTCTTTCTGTTGTTGCTCAACATTAATATTTGCGTGCTGTTGATTGACAGAAAACCAAGGTTGTACTTCAGAAAAACCGGCAAAGTCCCGGTCATTCCACTGCATTGGTAAACGACTATGGTCTCGGGATACTTGATTTAACAATGCTAAAATATTGGCATCGCTGTGCCCTTTTTGCGCCAGTTTTTGAATCAAATTTCTTGCAGACACATCATTAAAGTCGTTAAGAGAAGTAAACTGATGATTTACCATGCCGATTTCTTGGCCCTGATAAATAAACGGAGTACCTTTCATCAAAAAATAACAACTTGCTAACGCGGTAGCACTGCTATACCAATAGTCAGGGTCAGCAAAGGTATCAATACTACGAGCTTGATCATGGTTCTCTAAATAAAGCGCATTCCAACCTTTGCCTTCTAATGCATCTTGCCAGTGGGATAAAATGCGCTTGAATTCCACTAGATCAAAATGCTCGTTACTTTGCTCTTCTGACCATAGTTTCATGTGTTCAAACTGAAAAATCATGTTAAAAACACCACCTTGGTCATGCTCGTTACCTTCGGCGACCCAAGGTAATGCGTTGTCAGCAGTCACCCCATTTGCCTCACCAACTGTCACGATATCAAAGGGAGAAAACGCCTTCTCTTTTAATTCATACAGGTGCTTCTCAATACCTTTAACATTCATGTGGTAATCAAATGAAGAGACATAATCTTCACCCTTTGGATTGGGTAAGGAGGGTAAACCAGCTTGTTTCTGAATATGGCTAATCGCATCCACACGAAAACCATCAATACCACGCTCCAGCCACCAATGAATCATTTTGAATAATGCTTGTTTAACTTCAGGGTTTTCCCAATTGAGGTCAGGCTGCTTTTTAGAAAATAGGTGCAAATAGTATTGTGCAGTTTTGCTATCGTATTCCCATGCACTACCATGGAAAATACTTTCCCAGTTATTTGGTTCACAAGTCGGTTTTTCAGCTGTAGGCTCACAGCCATCACGCCAAATATACCAATCACGCTTAGGGCTATCTTTGTTATCTCGCGATTCGATAAACCACGGATGCTCATCGCTGGTGTGGTTAATCACTAAATCCATGATGATGCGAATGCCACGTTCATGAGCAGCAGTGATTAATTCATCCACATCCTCAAGAGTTCCAAAGTCAGGATGAATGGCTTGATAGTCACTAATATCATAACCGTTGTCATCATTCGGTGATGCATAGAATGGACAAATCCATAACAAATCAATGCCCAAATCAGCAAAATAGTCCAACTTGGCAATGATTCCCTTAATGTCACCAATACCGTCTTGGTTTGTATCATAGAAACTACGGGGATAAATTTGGTAGGCGGTTGCTTTCTTCCACCACGCGAGTGGTTTTAAGTGCATATGATCGGTGTGTGTCATCTATTTGGGCTTATGTGTTATCGTTAACACATAGGATTAAAGATTACCTCGCTCGACACAATGTACTTTTAAAGGAACTGTGAGCTTTCTCTCGCTTTTAATTCAAATGTGCCTTCAACCGAACTGAAGTCGCGTTTTATCAATTTTTTAACAGCTTGGTAGCCCACTTGATAGTAATTAAAAGAGACAGTTGTAAGGCTGGGTACTAATAAGTCGCTGTAGTCATAGTCTCCCATGCCTACAATCCACACGTTGTGACCAATTTTTAACTGCTGTTCTTTGGCGCGGCGATATAAACGAATGGCAATATTATCGGTGGCACAAAAATAGATATTATTGGGCTGTAATTGAATTGCTTGGTAGCCGATTTTTTGCTCCGAGTTGGCCAGTGCTTGTAACGAAAAATTCAACTCAGGTGCGGTGTTAGTAATGGTGGTTTGCATCGATTTGGTACGGCTTGAAAGCATACGCTCATCATAAATATAATGTACGCCTGCAAGCGGGGCCTGCTGCTCTTTTAACTGAGTGATGGTCTGTGACACTAATGCTTTAATCGCGGCTTGGTCTGGATAATATAAGCAGCAATGGTGGGGTGTATTTTTGCCAATAAATAACACATTGTCTAAGGTTCGATAAAATTTCTCTTCGACACTGTGCTTTGAAGCAATAATAATGGTGCCTAATGCATTTAGGCCATTGAACTCTCTAACCGCTTGGCATTCTGCCTCATGGTCGAACCCAGAGGCGTGAAACAGCATTCGTACTTGTGATTCATTGGCAGCAGCCAGCGCCCCTTTAATAACTAAACTCGTTGTATATGAATCAATACGAGGAGCAACGAAACCAATAATATTAGATTGGCTACGAATCGAACGAGCAAATATATTAGGGGTGTAATGACTTTCTTTGACGATAGCATCAATCTTAAGGCGATTTTCAGCCGACACATAACCGTCATTAAAGTAACGTGACACGGTCATTGTTGAAATCCCAAGCTGTCTTGAAATCTCCGCCATGGTCATTTTTTTACTCATCACATTTTTCCTTCCATAATCTACTATTGCCATATTATCCAATATATTGGCTGACAACACAGTAAATAAAACACTATCTGACCGGCTTTGTTTCCGAAATCATGTTCAAAGCGCTAGGCACCGCAAGTGGTTGTATTTTTGGCAATCAACAGGCAGATTCCGAGGATGTCCTTTCTCCCCAAAAGCTGCGCCATCGCGTTGAGGTATCAAAGGAGAGGCTTTCTTACTAGCGATAGCTTCAAAATTGACAATCAGGAGAAAGACAATGTTAAAGAAAAATCTACTTATCGGTCTAGCGAGTCTTCTCGCTTTTTTTCAACTTACTCCAGCCCTTGCTGATGAAACAAAAGCTGTCGATTCAGCGAAGACACTAGAAACGGCTCAAGCATTCTTATGGGCGGCAGGCTCTGGTGATATGGAAAAACTTGAGGCATTGATGGCCGATGATTTTGTCTGGCACAACGAAGGTGACGCCGACATCCCTTGGATTGGTAACTGGGAGTCAAAAGAAAAAGTGCTCAACACTTTCTTTCCTCTGTTTGGCGCAGGTTTGAAAGTAACAAGCTGGTCGACAGACTATAGTTTTGTAAACGGCGACCAAGCAGTATTCATGGGTAGCATGAGTGCTATCGCGAATGAATCTGGTGTAGACACCGGTAAATTCAGCTGGGCAGTTCAAGTTGAAGATGGCAAAGTGAAGAGTTGGAACTGGTTTGAGGATAGCTACGCAGTATCTAAAGCTTACCACGCCAAACAATAACGACAGTGACTAATTAAGCTGTAAAGGCTCGATATTCTGTAGAGGTATATCGAGCTTAACTGAGTTTTGAACAGCGATGCGATGGTGGAGCCTATTCAACAATTTGTCAGTAAAAAGTTGGCGGTAAAAAGGACACCTGAGATTGTCGTCATCAGGGTTTAAAGCGTACGAGCCAAATAACGTACTTTGGCACTATTGAGTTTGGAGTAACTATCTATGAGTAATAAGCTAGCGAATGCGACTAATCTGTATATGGAAGGTATCCGCGATGGTCATGCATTAGAAGCCGTAACGAAGTACACCGGTCAACGTTATACTCAACACAGCACTGGGGTGCGCAATGGTATTGATGGTTTTGTTGAGTTCTTTGAGCCGTTCTTAAAACGCTGTCCTGTCAGAGACATAAAAATCATACGATCAATAGTCGATGGCCAATTCGTGTTTGTTCAAGCATTCCAAGACATTAATAATGGCGAGTACAAGTGGGTGACTACGGATTTATTCGATACTGATAGTGACGATAAAATTATTGAACATTGGGATGTGATCTCTGCCTTCGAAGCTCAATCAACCGAAGGGGAAGGTCGACTGCAAGGGCCAACTAATCATACTGATCTAGATAAAACAGAAGAGAATAAAAACCTTATCCGTGATTTTTTATGTGATGTCATGGTACTAGGGCAGAAAGACAAGCTATCAACATACCTCCAACACGAGGAGTTAGCCGTTTATCAAGCCTCAGATGTGAGCCCTTTGGATGGCTATATTGGTGGCTATGACCATGTGTTTAAGATTATCGGTCAAGGTAACTTCGTAGCAGCTTACAGCCGGGTTATTGAACATGATCTCGAGGTTGCGCGTTTCGATCTTTTCCGGATTGAGAGCGGTCAGATTAAAGAGATATGGGTAAACCAAGAGCCTGTACCACCTAAAAAAGAATGGGTAAATGGTGGGAAGTTCTAGCGCTGCTTTCAGGGTTATAAAATCTGAAATTGGACGTTCATTCAACAGTGAAGGATGAGTTCAGTTGGTCAGGACTATTCTAGTTATTGCGACTAATATAGTCCTATCACAAAGCAGCACAAGAGACTTGTATCGATGTCATTTGCTTAAGCTTTAGAGCACCGCAATCAACATCAGACCAAAGCACGAATCAAACTCGATATTACCAAGACTACAACAACCGAGCGAGTTAGAGACCACAGCTCCACCAAGAATTCGCTCCCTTATCCAAGCCACCTTGAAAAATTATTGCACTGTCTTGATTGCTTAAAGCACCAGTTACAGACAGCACTTTCGATTTAGAAAGTCCTGTCTATAACGTTTCTGGACAGAAGATTTTTAGTTAACCCAATACCCAACCATCAATGAATTCGTCATCCTCACAAAAGTGAGGATCTCTTACATCGCGTAGGTAATTGAAAAATTTTGACTAAGTCACGTAAATCAGTTTACAACGCGCTGAATGAGATCCCCTTTTTCAAGGGGATAACAGTTTTTGTGATTGGCTTGGAACATAAAGTTCTTCATGGCCTTATTGAGCCAGTTTCTGGCTATACATCGTTACTAAAAACGCCTTAATAACAAACAGTTGAATAACTCACGCTGACATGAGGAAATGGGTCGGATGTATAGATTTTCTAGAAAAAATGTATAGCGATGCCGGCAGGGAAAGTAAACTATACCTTTCCTTATACATCAAATGCGTGGATTTTAATGAGAAGTATGGACGTTGATTTGAGGTGATTCACTGATTTATAAACTAAAAAAGACGTCCGAAGACGTCTTTTTTAAAGAATGTGGCGGTGAGTGAGAGATTAACAATAATAAGTAACCATATGTTTTTAAATGGAAATTAGTCAGATTTTAAATTTCCTATACATCTACACATACTTTTTATCATTGTTTACGTTACGTGACATGCCTCACGAATCACTTCAGATGCGCCGCCTAAAATTCTCTAAAAGTCCCTCTATAACAGCGCATCTAATACTCACCGATACTAGCTTAAGATTTAGACCTTTCAGCAAAGCACTTGTCATATCCTTACTACAAAATCACCACCTAACAGATATCACAAATCAGAATCGCTTGGTAATTAAAGTCGACAGAATCGCTCGGTGATCACACAAATTCAGTTAGCCACCTAAATCGTTTTTGGACAACTATTATTTAGTGAAAAAATCTTAAGGCTTTAGGCCTAACTTTAGAAAAAAGAATATATATTAACTCACAGCGCATAATGACTCACATCAATAGATACTAAGATAGCAGTAAAGTTATCACGCGCCTCTGTAGCTAAAACGGCGGCGTTCAATGCATTGGCTTGGTCTTTTAGGGAAGGCAACTTAAAAGCTTGAGAGATTTGGCTATCACTGAGCATATCACTAACGCCATCACTGCACAGCAGCAATACCCCAGAGTGAAATGGATAAAACGTAGCGCTGCTGGGCTTTAAAGGCTTTTTCATGCCTAAGCCTTGGGTAATTAAATTGCGCTGTTGGTGGGTTAATGCTTCTTCTTCAGTCAAAATCCCTCTATCAATTAGGTCTTGCACGAATGAGTGATCCTCACTTAAACGCACCAGCTTTCCGTTAGCGAACCAATACAGTCGTGAGTCTCCTACCCAAGTAAACTCTACTGCGTTACCGACCAATTGCACTGCCAATAAGGTACTGCCCATGCCTTCGTATTTTGGGTGTTCATTGGCATGATTCAAAATAGCTTGATGGCAATAGTGCGCTCTTTGTTCAATGGGTTGATGCTCAAGTAAAGCTTGTTGGTAGCTTTGTACCGCTATATCACTCGCTACCTCTCCACTATTGTGGCCACCCATACCATCTGCTATGACATAACTTTGGTTCACCTCATCAAGCACGTAAGCATCTTCATTGTGTTGATATACATGTCCTGCGTGCGAAAAAGCAACAACATCAACCAGCATTAAACATTGACCTCAATTTGCTCTAACCATTGTTGCTCTTGCAATAGTTGCGCATTGAGAGCCAAAGATTCTTCCCCTAATACATGCTCTATGACTTTTTGGGTAGCTGGGTCTTTGGCACTAATGGTTACCAAGCCTTCTAAGTCATACCCTAGTGTTACTTCTATGCCATGGTGTTTCTTCGGATTTTCAATTAAAAAACTGCTCACACCTAAGCTAATCGGCTCTTTATCATCTTGTTGTTGTACGACCTCTAACACCATACGAGTTTGATCATCACGATTTGTATAGAACGTATGGCTCGCTAAAGCCGGCACAGGGCTGTTTTGATCGATGAGAACTTTCACTTTGGGTTTACCATCACTACCAATCGCACGAAAACCAAGGTTGTATGAACATACACCTTGCAACGTTTTACTTTTCACTGGTGAAGTTGTAAACACTTGCTCAGCCAGCAAAGCCGCCCCATAGGCCACCGCTTGGTGGGGTTGGCGACACACTAAGTCATTAGGCGATCGCCCAGCGGCTATTGCTACTCTATCCTTTACCAAAGGCAACAGCGATGACCCGCCAGTTAGTAACAAGGTGTCAATAAACGACCAATCCATACCAGCGGCCTGCAAGCAGCGCTCACACACTTCTAATGTTTGTTCAACAAACTGTTCGAGCAGTTGATTAAACTTATCTTGCGTAAGGACAAAGTCTAAAGTTTGCCCTGCGATGACCAAGGTTTTTGATAGATGGCTTTTACCTGGTTTGGAAAGTTTTACTTTGACCTCTTGAGCGTAACGGCGCAGCTTGGTTTGATTGGCAGCGTCCAATTCACATTGGCCATAACGACGCTCAAACTCATCCATCACATAGGCGATGATTATATCATCAATATGTTTGCCACCATGGGTATTGCTGCCTTGTGCAGCAAGTGTATACAAGCCATCATCTCCAACCTGTAGAACCGTAGCATCAAAAGTACCCCCGCCTAAGTCGTAGACAAAATATGTATTATCACCTTGCTGCTGATAGCCATAAAAGGTAGCCGCGGCCACAGGCTCTTCCACTAACTTAACGTGCTTTAATCCGGCCAACTTAGCGGCCTCTTTGGTGGCTTTTCTTTGACTATCAGTAAAGTTGGCGGGTACGGCAATCAACGCACCTTCAATCGGCTCAGGGGTTGCCGCTTGCACGTCTTTTAAAAGCTTCTTGAGTACAAGCGCCGATAGTCCCTGTGGCGACCAATCACGCCCTAACTCGTCGTGATAAACGACTTGAGATTGCCCTAATGCCAGCTTAAAAAAGCGTGCTTGCGTAATCTCTGGTTCATCATCGAGCAACTCTTCAAGCGCACCGCCTACCAGCACGCCAGCTTCACCAATGTGCACACAAGAAGGGGTACGGTATTCATCTACCTCATGAAAGTCATGAAACAAAGCAGGCCCACCTTGCGGATTCACATACGCCACTAGGGAGAAAGTGGTGCCTAAATCAATGCCAATATACATCACTGTCCTTGTTTGATTCGTAGTATTCCCTCGTTGTTGTGCACTATGAGTTTATTATCAAGCTCTGTGAACACACAAAAAAGGAAAAAGAAAAAAGTGTAAAGGGAAATTATTGGCTCTGGACTAAGCAAAAGCTAACATCGTCGTAACGGTCTCCAAGCAAAATGCAGCTGCGACTGGCTGAGCGCAGATTACTCGGACTATAGTACCAAGGCCCGCCGCGAAAGACCCGTTTTCCACACTTGCCTGACTTCTAAGCTTTGGCATTTTCGGGGCACCACGATAGCTACCGTTCCAATAATCTTGCGTCTATTCCCATACATTATGGTTAGTGTTAATCGTTCAATTTTTTAGTAGTAAGGTGCCGCATGTAGAGGTTTACTACTTTAACAGTAAGTTTCAAAGTGATTGCCAAAAGAACTGAACGTAGGTTCTTCATATAAGGTGCAAATGTAGCTACTCTGTCATTTGCGAAATAGATTCAGGTATCTTAAACACCAAAGTTCTTCCTTAAATCACTTTACAAATGTTTGGAAGACTAGTCATCTTGGACTAAACGAAACCCTACTGTAGTTGAACGGGAAAATAAAACATAATATTTTTGGCGCTGCATCAACATCATATGCCACGATTTGGCTGAAAATCTGCCACCGCGGAGTACTCGCATAGTGCAATCACCAGAACTCCAAACATTGCCATTAGTTGGTGCCCCTAAATAATTATCGTTCCAGCAATCATTTGTCAGTTCTGAAACGTTACCATGCATATCAAATAACCCCCAGCGGTTACTAGAAAAACTTTTTACAGGTGCGGTTTTACGATCATCCCACCGACTACCACAGTCTTCACAATTAGCGCGGGCGAAGCCAGTACTACTGCCCCAACTAAATAACCCGCGTCCTCCTGCCCTCGCGGCATATTCCCACTGAGCTTCGCTTGGTAAGCTATATTCGCTACCAGTAATTTTAGAAATCCATGGAATAAATTGCTCATTAATGTCTTTAAAACTCACGTTGATTACTGGGCGCTTATCTCGTCCCCACCCTTCATCACTAGGCCTGTGACTGCAGCCACCATCAGCCACGCAAGCATCCCACAAAGCAAAAGTCACTTCATGTTCCATCATTTTAAAGCTTGGTAGCGATACTTTATGAACTGGTTGAACGTCCTTACTATGACGCATCTTAAGACGGTCATCCAAAAAATACGTACCAGATGCACCCATCAAAAAACTTCCTGATGGTATAACCACCATCTTACCAATCAAGCTTTTGATTTTAAGGGCTTTATCTCTAGCAGCTTTTTCACGAGCAGCTTTTTCACGAGCAGCTTTTTCACGAGCAGCTTTTTCACGCGCGATTTTTGATGCTTGAACCCTCCTTTCTTTTACCTTGTCAATATCACCAGACAATCCATTAAGGAGGCTTTCGTAGCTTTGAGCTGCATTGTCAATTCTTTGAATAGCTTCTGAATACAAACCGTGGCGGGCAAAACTATTCCCTTGTTTAAGAAAAGCTTTCGCTTCAACTTGCTCTGGTGTCTGTAAAGAGTACTTTTCAATTGCTTCATACAAATTAACTTGCGATTTCTGTGCTATACGGAAGGCAGAGTTAACATGTTTTGCCTGGGATAAGGCTTGTTTCATTAACGCTGCACTATTAGAAAAAGATTTACTCGCCTGTACAAGGTTCCCTTCTCCTGCGCCTTCTATCGCATCTTGATACAAAGATACGCCTTGTTTTCCTTGCTCTGACTGACCGTAGCCCTGCTTGGTTAAATAAGCTTCTAACTGAGTTTTCGAGCTTTTAGCTTTAGTTTTTAGAACTTCTACCTGTTTAGCTTGCACCAGCGCCTGTGTCAGTAGCGGTTCACTCTCAGAAAACACCTTGTTTGCTTGAGTAAAATGCCCTTCACTGCGTGCTTGCATTGCCATTTGATAAGCGGATAGCCCTTGCTTTACTTTCTCAGATTGACCATAGCCTTGTTTCGCTAGATAGACTTCAAGCTGGGCTTTCGCGCTGGTCGCCTTGGTTTGGCTGGCATAAAGACTTTTGCTGGCATTAAATTCTTGCCATAAGTTTTGATAGCCGGCCTTAACTTCTTCAAGTAGCAATAGTGTTTGAGCACTTCGCTGTTCATTAAGGTTTTGAGTACGTAACAAAGTTTGCGCTTGCGCAAGCTTACCTTCTAGATCTGGAATGAGATTACCATCAACCAAGTAATCTTTCGTCAGGCGCTGGGCAAGGCGCAGCAGTTCAAGGTTGTTACTGTTATTGCGCTCGGCATCGCGCAACTCTGAAGTTAAATCACGCACTCCATTATCGAAGCGGCGAGCGATAGTTTTAATCTCACCTTGCAAGCGCCCTGCTTGGGCTTGATGCTCGGCAATAAGGGCTTTATCGACAGGAGTTAAATCAGCAATAATGCCATCGAGTAACCCTTGTTGATAAGCAAAGCCAGTGCCTGTCAAAAGTGCAATGGAGAGCGCCACAGGAACAAACTTGTTGCTGGTATGACTGCTGCGCTTGCTTATTTGGGTGATTTGAGCTTTAGCAGGCTTAGCCGTGCTAGTTAGAGCCCGATTAAAAGTGGTGATATCAGCAAAGCGTTGGTCTGGCTTGTTCGATAACCCTTGGTCTACAGCATCAGACAGACCTTGAAGCACATCTGCTCTTACTTCGCATAAACTTTCAATTCGACCTGTTGGCACTTCACCTGTCAGCATTTCATATAAAAGGACCGCTAAAGCGTATTGATCGGCACGACCATCAATCGTTCCCATTCCTTTGAGTTGCTCGGGTGCCATATAGTAAGCAGTACCTGTAGCGGCGCCTGTTTGGGTGCGCTGGGTGTTGCTGAGCACGCGAGCAATGCCAAAGTCCATTAGCTTTACGCTGCCATCTTCACATAAGAAGATGTTCTCTGGCTTAATGTCACGATGCACCGTGTGCCGGTGAGCGTATTCAAGGGCATCGCAAAGCTTGTTGATGATGTCTAGGGCATCGTCGATTTCCATTTGCTGGTTGAGTTGCTGCTGATTGCTGAGCAAAGCACGCAGCTCTTGTCCTTCGAGCAGCTCCATGGTTAAGAACAGGTGCTCACCGTCTTGCTGCACGTCGAATACATTAACAATACTTGGATGAGACAAGTTGCTCGATAACTTGGCTTCGTCCATAAAACGCTGTTTGGCACGCTCACTTTGTGATAAATGCGGCAACACCATTTTAATCGCTATAGCTTGTTCCTTCACTTCATCAAAAGCAGCATAAACCACACCCATTCCGCCATGGCCGAGAACTTCGGTAATGCGGTAACGGTTAGCTAGCTTATGACCGATGGGTAAGGCTGTCACTTGACTTGTTGTCATCGAAGAACCAGTATCAAACGCAGTTCCAGATAACGGCATATCCGCCATCATAGTTTGGCTCAGTGATGAACTAGCGGAACGAGTCGATTGTGTTGTCTCTGGCTGGTTGTTGGCCTCATTAGCGAATTCACTTAATAGCCATTGAGTAACCTGCTCTAGGTCTACTTTTGATTGTCGAAACTTGTCCGCTAATGCTGGCGTGGGTGCTGAGCTGATTTTTTCGTCCAACAACCGCTGCTTTTCCGCTAACGCAGTTTTGATTGTGGTTTCTGGCTGACTGGCTAAGGCTTCATCCGTTAGCCCAAGCTTTTGCTTTGCTTGATTGATATCCATATTGTATCGCCTAATTCTTGATTCTAGGATGTTTGTAACTGATTGATCAGGGCTTCTACCTGACGCTGCAATTGATTGATGGGTTGCGTCTGCATCTTCAGTTGGCGAAGTTGCTGTTCAACAACCGCAATACGCTGGTTGGCTTGTTTGGCCTCAAACTGTTGCTGCTGGCGTTTTTCTTCTACGTGGGTTTTGTGTTGACTCTCTAGCTCGCTGAGCCAATGGCGTTTTTGCTGATCTAAAAAGCGATTAATTTGATTAACTTTCAAACGATTCGTTTCAGAGACCAATCGCTTAGCGATGTTATTCACTTCCCCACGAACTTTATGCAGCTCTTTTTCCATTCTTGCCGCTTCTTCTTTTGGAAAAGAAATGTATGAGTAAATCACACCAGCAAAAAATAGTGGCAAGCCTAGCAACATCAGTACCGAACGAAGGTTAGGGCTAAACGCCCCCAGCACCATACCGACAAACATCAAGCCCATCATCGCCTGACGGCCAGCGCCTAATCGCGCCAAAAAACCTTGGTGCGGCAACTCGCCTTGGTAACGAATTTCTATCCCCAGCACTTCTTGCAGCTCTTGTTGAAGGCGAGATTTTGAAAACGTGTGTGATGATAATTGATACTGCTCAGTTTGTGGGTGGTTCTTGATTAGCATGGTGATATTCGCCAAGCCTTGTTCAAGAGTTAACACATCTTGAATCAAAAACTGGTCACTTTGCTGTTTAATCACTGCCAGTAATTGCTGCTGATAATCATCGCTTAAGCCAAGTTTGATAATTTTGTGCTGCTTGTGTTGGTCAAGTCCATCAACATCCAACTGTTCAACAAACGCCGCTAAGTTAACAACGTTGGTTGCGTTAGGCGTTTCGCGCTTGCGGCTCAGCTCCGCTAGATTCTTATTTAGATCATTAAACTCATCATTAATGCGCTGTTTTAACGCACTATCAAGCATAATGGAGTAGCCATTTCCATTGTCAGCACGCTCTGTTTGGCGACTTTCACGTTTTTTACGATTGGTGAGTTTTTTCGCTTGCTGCTCAAATTCATCATTTAACGCATCAACCCCTTGAAGCAGCGCATTACTTTGACTTAGTAAGTTCAGCTTTTGACGCATAGGGTCATTTGGGTTAGTTAGAATGTCTGGAATTGAGGTTTCTGCTACATCCGTTAATAACTGTTCCGGCAAACGTATTGGGCAACGAAAATGGTTGAACCAGCCATTTTCAGGTAGCTGTATCCCTTTGGTGAGATCAGGCACATGGATTAGCGGCCAAAAGCCTTGCATTTGAGCCGCTAATTGCTCCAACTCTCTCGCATCTTCATCTCTTAATTCCGCTTCTGCTTCCCCCGCAATAGCCAGAACGTTACTGTTCATCAGTACCCGAGTTAATGCCGCTGGGTAGGTTTTTAGAGTGGTGATACTATCGGGAATATAAATCGTTAAGTTTTGTAGACCTTTTTCGCTTGGCACATCCAACTTGAGGTTTTGAGGCGTATCTCCAAAAGAGAGCCCTTCACCCAGCACCTTTTCTAAACTTGTCCAATCATCAAACTCTTGACGCGTGCCGTTCTGCTCTAGGCTGTAACCTTGTTTTTTAAGAGTAATTTCTAGTAAACCGATCGCTTTTTCGTGATTAATGGCGAAAACACTATATTCTTGCCCATAGAGCCAGTTAATTGCCGCATTTCGGGCAGCACCGGATAGCCCGATTAGGGTGAGGTGGAAATCCTGACTTTGGGACTGAGTAGCAAGGTGTTGAAACTTCTCGCTAAGCGGTGTTTGTGCTTGACCAAGCTCCAAAGCTTGACTTATATGTGTCGCCTGTTGACTAGATGTACTGAACTGTTGGCGCAGCAGTGCCAAATTTTCCATGTAATTCCTATCCTTATAAACTTGCTAGGTGCAAATCTTTACTTTTTTATTTTGACACAGCAAATCAGTAATTTGTGATACACACGAATCTAGAAATATTACTATCATGTTAATTATCAATTTTGACTGCTTACGTCTATTCTACTCATTAACATTCTTAATTCCAAGGTGTGATAAGAGGCCTGCCACCCCAGAAACCCTATATAATACGGGACTGACTCGTTTTTATTTAACACCCATTTACTCATCAAATAGCATTACAGCCATTCCATTCACGTCAGTGATAGATATCAAAGCAAATAGCACTTAACAATTTCACAACAACAATAGTAGGAATGACAATGTTATAAATTCCGCTACACTAAGCAAATCAGGGAAGCTGCTTCGTAATAAATTATGGCAGCAGCGATATACAAAATGTCATTGGATGGAAACAAAGGTCACCACTATGCCTTCAAGTGAACATAACGATATTCGAACGAATCTAGAGCAGCAACTGGCCCAAGCCAGAGCTCAGGCTGAGAAAATACAACAACTGGCTCAAAACTCTGAGCTTGATAGACAGCGGGCACAAAATGAAGCTTCGCTGGCTCAGCAACAAAATGAAGCGAGTCAGCAGTCTGCGAGCCAATCACAACAGCAAGCACAAGTATCCACCCAAGCAAGCAGTCAGGCTCAAAAAGATGCCGACAATACCAATCAAAATGTGGTGCAAACTCAACAACATGTCGAACACACCGCTCAGGTAAGTCAATCTGCTCAGCAACACTTTAATACTGCGAGCCAAGCGGCAAGTGATGCGCGAGAACAAGCTGCGAGTGCAGCAAGAGCCTCTGATAGCGCAAGCAGTGAGGCGGCAGAAGCACGCCAAGCATCTAGCCAAGCAGGCAGCGCGGCAAATGAAGCACAAACTGAAGCTCGTACGGCGCAAAGCGCCGCTAGTGATGCTCAATCAGAGCTGACTGCTACAACCGCAGCGGCCGCAATGGCTGGGCGAGCTGCAAGTGAAACGAGCCAGTCACAATCGCAAGCAGCACAAGCTGCTAGCGAAGCTCAACATGCGCAAACTTCTGCACAAAGCGCTCAATCGCAAGCGGAAAGCGCGAACCAAGGTGCACAAAGTGCTCAGTCGCAAGCCGAAGGGGCAAATCAACACGCTCAAGCGGCTCAATCTGATGCACAAACTGCATTGCAACAAGCGCAACAATTCCAATCCTCCGCAGATTCGGCCAGCCAAAGTGCGCAATCCGCGCAACAACAAAGTCAGCAAGCGAGTCAAGCCAGTGCACAGGCTCAAACTCAAAGCGAAACCGCGAAAGACGCATCCTTAATGGCACAAAGTCAAACAGAGCAAGCACAACAACAAGCAGCGCAAGCCAGCTCTGAAGCTCAAGATGCACAAAATGAAGCAGAAACCGCCAAGGACGATACGTTGACTGCTCAAACAGCGGCCGAAGCGGCCAGCGAAGCCACCAGTGCTGCACAAGCTTCAGCGCAGGCCGCAGCGCAAGGTGCGGCTGAACAGCAGCAACAGGCGCAAACTGCCAACGAAAAAGCCACCGAGTTTGCTGAGAAAAGCAATCAAGCCGCTCAGCAAGCATCCAGCGACCAAAGCACTGCTGCGAACGCAGCCTCACAAGCGCAAAATTTTGCAGGCAATGCGGAATCGGCACAGTCCTCAGCACAAACAGCGTCAAGTTCAGCACAATCAGCTAACAATGAGGCGCAAAGTGCACAAAGCCAAGCACAAACTACCGCCAGTCAGATTGAAGCTGAACTGAGTAAAGCCGCAGAAAGTGCTTCTTTAGCAGATAATGAAGCAGAGCAAGCCAGTAGCGCACTGCACAGTATTCAACACCTTAGGAATGAAGCGTCTCAAGCAAATGCTGTTGCAATGCAAGCAAAAGCCGATGCCCTTGCAGCCAAAGAGGAGGCTGAACAATTATTGGCTCAAGCACGAGATGCTGCCAACCAATTAGTGGGTGTTTTGGAACAGATGAGAAGTCAAGGTGAAGCCGCGGTGCAAGATGCACTGCAACACGCAGCCAAAGCTGAGAGTTATATGACAAACGCAGGTGAGCATATGATTCAAGCCGGTAACCACTGCACTCAAACTCGAATGTTTATGGAGGCGGCCGGCGAAGCCAAAGGCGAAGCGGAAAGCTGCAAGGATGATGCCATTAGCCTGAAGGTCAGCATTGAGGGCAGTGTATCTGAGGCGAAAAGCTCAGCTTCAGATGCGGAGCAAAGCGCCCGCGATGCCGCCGAGGCTGCGTCTCGAGCGGAGCGATTTGCTTAAGATTTAGCTTTCCCTAATAGTTCAGTTAAGCGCCGGTTATGGCGCTTTTTTACTTTGCGAGAAAAAATCCATCACCTAATTGACGATAATCCGCTAATAATCTTAGGTAAGAAATAGTGAATTCTGCGCTGCATGAACTTTCCTTTTTCTAACGCACTAGCCATCACTTGCACCGAGCAAAGCTTGCTTACAAATCGAATCAACTTGTTCACTGCGATTTTCATCCCATGCAATGCCATGACCAAATTTCACGCTCGGCATGTCCGTAAAATCGATATACTTGGCGTTACTTCTGTTTTCCTCAGATAAACAATTTCCCAATCTGGTTAATACTTTAAGTGGATTACCATTATTATTAACCAACCCTGACAATAGCAAAACTGAATCGTATTTGTTGGCCGTAATATAGGTATTCTCTTGACTAGAAAATGGAATTGAGTTGACCCAAGCGCCGTGGTTTGTATATTGAACATCTCCCTGATGCAACATAACACGATCAAGCTCTATCGCACTTAACTGTTCAGGTTGCTCTTGAATCGCACGCTTAAGCACCTCATGACCTAAACTATGCACAAGCAGTGAGATGTGCAAACCTCGCTGCTTAAAGTCGGAGAAAATATTGTGAGCAATATATTCAAAAGCTCTAGCAAAATCAGCGTAACTTGCTTCCGCATGTTTTCGAGCTTCTTTATACTGCTTAATCTTTCTTTTAAATGACTTTTTGAGTACCAATTTCCCCAGTAAAGCTGTAGTAGGGTTAGCTGTCAACGCGGCACCAACAGCTAAAGTTTGAAGCATGTATGGTTCATAAGATTTGGATGGCCAAGAATATATCACCAAGTTGCAGTTGTACTCTTGCTGAATTTTTCGGCTTTTTATTAGGTTCTTCTTGAGACTTTGATTATTTCCATGCAGAAAAAACACCCAAGGACAACCGTTATCATTCGCTACAATATTCTGCATCGTTACTGGAAGATTACTACTTTCAACCACTTCTAAATCAAAGGTTTGTTCTACTTTCGTAACTCTAGTTGGACGACTCATGCCGCCAGAGATCTTGCGACTGATAGTTTTCTTTTTATCTACAGGAGTCGCTATGGCATATCTTAACTCGCCATTCGCATCTAATTTTTCAGAAAATAGGGATACTTTCTTATTCTTGCCTCTATTTAATGCACGATTGGTAATAAAAATCGTTTGATTCATCACTTGTCCTCACTAATCAATGTCAACTCAGCTATGGTGTCAAAATCCATGCTGCATAAATGTAAAGGACATGTAGAGAATGGTTGAGGAGTTTCGAACCGAGGGTCTTGAGAAAAGTTTAAGTTCGCCATTGCTGTCACAATTAAACAAGATCAATTGAACTTTTAGACGGAGCCACAAAACCGAGGGTTGAAAAGCTCACATAACTTCACTTATACCACTGCTATCAATTCCAGATTCACAGCCAAATGATATAAATCACAAAAATATCAACTCAATACTGACTTCTGTTTGAAGTTGAACCATTATTTAAAATTAAACCAATGATTAACAGGATGTTCTCAATGAAACGGAAGCTTCTAACTAGTGCCATGGGGGTGTTGGTTTTATCAGGTTGTGGTACTTCTAATAAACTGACGGTTTTTGATGGAATGACTTACAGTGCAACCAATGAAGGAGCAATCAATGACCCAATTCGTGTATACCCTCTTCAGACCACGCAAGTCAGCCTAGATGGGCAACTTCCTTATACAATTGGAGAGCTTTGTTATGCTTCAAGGTTACGCTCCCCCCTAAGTGCAAATTGCCTTTCAGAAAGATCAAGCATTATGAAGAACTCAGAGTTCGTCATAAAGTATAAACACTATGCTGCTGAGCCTTCAGAGCCCAATAAAGGAATTAACCTCAATAAACAAATTTTTGAATTAAATACAGCGCTAAAGCAAGCAACAAATACGCTGCTTGATTGCGCCAATACCACTGAGTGTAGTTCTAAAATGGCAGCACAACAAAGGGTTGTAGATGAAAAACAGGAAGCTGTGACATCGATAGTGGATAGCCCAAATGTCAGAATCCTCAATTGGAACGAACAGTCATCAGCAAAGATAGGTACAGGCGAAGAGTCTAACTCAGCAAAAAAGGAAACATCTGAAGCTGGCTTCACTGTTATAAATGGCTTTAGCGTGTACGAACTTTCCTACACCTGTTTAGATCCTTCAGTAGCTAAATTGACAGATAAAATGAAACACCTGAAAGTAGTCACAAAACTTATTGCAGCAGATGAGATTTCCTTTGTAAATGCTCGAACTAAGGTTAGGCAATTGACTGCGTCTTTAGATGCCTTTGAAGATAGTCTCGATACAGAGACAAAAGGAAAGTTATTAACCGAATTGCTTAAACTTAAGCTCTCGATTGAAGATTCGGCTTCGCTCTCTTCGTCAGGCAGATTTAAAATCACTGACTCTGGGTACAATGTTGTCAATCTGAATTTAGAGTCAAAAATTAAAGCTGCAAACAATAACATCAAAAATGAAACCGAATTGCTTAACACCAAGAAGAGTGTGGTAGATAAAAACCTTAAGCATCAATCTCCATACTTAGCAGTTCTTACTGACTTAAATGATCTGACTGCTCACGTTCCTGAATGCAGAAATTCAAACTCAAAAAACAAGACCTAACATAGATTGACATTGCTAACCCAATACCCACATCACCGTGCTTGATCTTTTAACATGAAGTTTAAAAGGACTTTTCATCGGTACGAGAGTGGCGTCATAAGCCCACTCGTTAAGCACATGTATCTTGCCATTAAAACAGGCCGTGTCACTCCAGACAAGCGCAGCCATATTTTGACTGAAGAATGCCTTGAAGTAGATGAATGGTGTTGTTTATAGCCATAAATATTGGGCCACTCAGTTTTAGTGGCCCTTTATATTATTACTGAGCATTTTTCCTAAATCATCTAGTCAGTTTTGGACGAATTGAAAGTTTCTATACTCGTCCCGAAAGCTTAGGTAATAGAGATCGCAAGAGTCAGTGTCAACGCCGATGTAAAAATGACCCACTGACGTCGATGCGTTTGGTATAAAAACAGCCTTCATGAAAGCACAAATACGCCACTCACTAGACAAAATCAAACTATACAGTATTGAATTAAATCAATATTGTTGATAACAGTAAGATACCATTCGTCACTATCTAATCGTCCTATGAGTCAATTCCTTCTGAGATATTCAATGCATCTTCAATTTCAACACCCAGATAACGAATAGTATTGTCTAATTTCACGTGCCCTAGTAACAGTTGTACAGCCCGTATATTTTTAGTTCGAGCGTAAATCAATGTCGCCTTGGTGCGACGCATGGAATGCGTTCCATAAAGATAGGGATCGTAGCCAAGTTCCGTTGCCCAGCGGTGAATAATGGTGGCATAGCAACTATAACTCAAAGGCCTCCCTTGTTTACGGGGACTGGGAAACAAATAGTCTTGAGCCGAAAGTTGGCTATGCATTAACCATTGAGTTAATGATTGTGCAGTGCGTGAAGTGATCTCAAACTGTACCTCTCTGCCCGTTTTACTTTGGCTGTAAAGCACACGATCTTGAATCACACCACCGGAAGAAATATCTCTCACTTTCATTCTTAGCAAGTCACAAGAACGCAACTTGCAATCGATAGCGAGATTGAGCAGGGCCAATTCCATGATATTGCCTTCGATTTCTAGTCTAGTGCGAATTCGCCAGATATCCTCGAGCTTGAAGGGCTTTTTCTGCCCAGTTAGGTGACCTTTCTTCGTCCACATAATTGACCTCCAGTCTAACTTTAAAAGTGGCCTTATTAAGTTTAGATGCAGCAGGTTGAATGGTTATTCAGTGGTAGAGCTCGAATATTTTGTAGACTAAAGTGATTTAGAATCTTTGATCTAGCTGATTTTGGGGCAGAAATACGTTAGAGTTAAAATTCTACATTAGAATATGTACCCTGAAATGATGCCATAGTCGTTTGTATGGCACTGTTTTTGTATTTGTAAGTGCCACACTGTCACATTTCTTCGTCATGTTCTTGTTCATAGGACTTCCCTCACTTCCCACAAGCAGCATTTGTAGACCCAACACGTCATATGGCATTATCTTTAAATATAGAGGTTCATATGACGAAAAAACGATTCCCAAGAAACTATTGGACAAAAGAAAAATGTCACTCAGCGGCACTAGAGTGCGGTTCAAGAACACAGTTTATTAAGCAGTACAGTGCTGCTTACAAGGCTGCGGTAAAACATGGCTGGATGGATGAGGTATGCTCACATCTAAAACACAAGAAAAAAGAAAACGGTCATTGGACTCTCGATAGATGTATTTCCATAGCCAAAGAGTTTGAAACAAAAGTAGCCTTTAGAAACGCAGCTTCCGATGCATACCATGCTACATACAAGCATAACTGGCAGGAAATAGTTTGTAGCCATATGACTTCAGAAAAAGGCAAATGGACAAAAACCAAGTGCTCTGAAGAAGCCAAAAAGTATACTACAAGAGACAGCTTTATTAAGCACGCACCTGGTGCCTATCAAGCAGCAAGAAAACAAGGTTTTCTGGATGAGATATGCTCACACATGACATCAAAGCCTCGCTATTCACCTAGTCATTGGAATAATAAAGAGATATGTCATAAGGAAGCTCTAAAGTACCAAACAAGAACCGAGTTCCAGCGAGGTAGTGCAGGCGCATATAAACGAGCACACATTAATGGTTGGTTAGATGATATATCCTCTCATATGGAGGTTGTTGGCAATAAGGAGTTTCGGTGCCTTTATTTCATTTACAGCCCCCTAAAAAACGAGGGGTACGTTGGTTTAACGGCTAACTATCAAAAGCGAATAGCTGCCCACAAACGAGGGGATACAAAGTCAACAAAGTCCCTAGTACAACAATCAGACGTGACATTTAGACAAGTTACCCCTTACCTTCCTGCCCTTGAAGCAAGTGATAAGGAAGCTGAGCTGGAACGGTATTATTCATCTAAAGGCATTATAATGCTAAACCACAAAAGTGCATTAGGTGGTTTAGGTGGAGAGAAGGAACCATTAACTAAAAAAGAGTGTGCTAAATTCGCATCATTGTACTCTCAACGAGTTGACTTCGAGAAAGGTAAATCTTCTGCTTATCACAGAGCCCGAGTTAAAGGCTGGCTAGATGAGATATGTCAGCATATGGCACCTTCTCGTTTAAAATACCCCAAAGGTCATTGGGATCAAAAAGAAAACTGCCTTCAAGAAGCTCTAAAATACTCCTCTAGAACTGAATTCATGCGAGGATCCAGAAGTGCATATAACGCTTCACAGAAACCGTACAACAACTGGCTAGATGACATTTGCTCACATATGCCCCCACCTAAAAAAAATCAGAGACGTGCAAGTTGGACAAAGGAAACTTGTATGACTGAAGCACAGAAGTACCAAACTAAATCAGAGTTCAGAAAATACTGTCATACAGGCTTTAACGCTGCAAATGACAATGGTTGGCTTGAGGCTTGCTGCGCTCATATGCGAAAGAGTAACGATACATCATATGGTTACTGGACAAAGAAAAACTGCCACAATGAAGCACTTAAGTATCAACGAAGAAATAACTTCCGCATTTCATCTCGCGGTGCTTACAGCGCAGCATGGAAAAACAACTGGCTAGATGACATTTGCGGTCATATGAAAAAAAGAGGGGAATAGCTACCAACTCTGTCGACTCTTTTATCTATAAGAAAAAGTAGGTCAAATAACAGTGCAAACAAATTAGATACAAGATACCCCTAGCTTATAATGGGGCAGAAACGTGCTAGTGATTTTGCTAAATTAGTGAACTATCAATAAGTATAGGTATTGCAAAGTGAGTTTTAGTTAGCAAGCGAAAGCAACAGGCTTACGCTTGCTAGAGCACTATTTTTTGATGCGCATAACGGATGTTATGTTCAATCCAGGTTTGACGAACCTGCTTAAACAGTATTGTTATAGCGCTTTTGTATGCTTCTCTTCTAATGCATCCAATTGGCTACACAGAAAGTCGTAACCTTCGCTGAATTGATTATTTAACTTAACTAACTCTGAATTATCCGTCAGAAATTCTTTCAAGTCTGTTTCATCAAACTCAGGCTGAGGATTTTCAGTGAGGTAAGTATCGATCTTTTGCCAAGCTCTTTTGTACTGAGAAAACCGATTTGCCCAAAGGTAGTCTTTTTTATCAATAATTTGGTCTATATGATCAAATTGATTTTCTAACGCGGAAAACTCAATTTCTAATTGTTTTTTGCAGTCAGTGATTAACTGGGTGATTTGTTCTTTACCCTCATGAGATACGGAACTTACTTGCCTCGCCTGATATTTGTAAATATACCAGTTCATGTTTTGGCTATTAATTCTTCTTAAGGTTACTTTCGCATCCCATATATAAGCTAGATAAGGGCCCAGCTTAGTTTGATTTATCCAACTATTAACACCAATAACTGCCGCTATCGCGGCGATAATTGTCGCACAACCTCCGAGAAAGCTACCAAATGCGCCAATGTCAGATAATGTTTGGCTAAATGCTTTTCGGTCGTCTACATATGTAGACATTAAAATGATGACTCCGGCAGTGCCTAATGCAAAACTAAAAAAGCTAAACCAATATTTCGTAAATTTTTCCATGTACCTAATCCATTGAAGCTCTATAACAGTTATTAGACGGATTATTTCCGCCTAGTAACCAGTAAATCTATACCTATCAAATCACAATCTCATTTGGTTTACTGAGATGGACACTCGATATTTCCGGTGTAGATTGTGCCCATTATGGTAAATAGCCAATTTTGAACCTCAAAACGCCCCTTCAGCCCCTTAATAGTATGTAGAGCCGTTTTTAAACACTTACCCTCACCAGATTGCCATAAAATGGGTTGTAATTTTGTGACAGTTTACGAGTGATTTACAGTGCATTTCTGATAGAGAGCATTTCACTCAGAACTGTGAATGACCGCTCACTTTTGCTAGTTTAATCGTAACTCTTAACCAACTTTGAGATTTCAACTGTCACTCGATTATCATCGATATATTAGGCAATTCCATTCGCGTGAGCTTTATTTGGGGCAAATGGTGCTCTAGCCAGAACCTGATAAATCTCCGAAACAATTAATGGGGCAAAACTGAGTCACAGAGATCAGTTACGATATACTAGTATCCCTTTACAGCTTTCTTGACTCACTTTTCGCTTCAGCCATATCTATTTACCAAAACACCGTATAACGTGACTCTGTTTTAAGGTGTTATCTACCAGCCACCTACGTTTTCACCACCTAACCTAAATCAAAATTTATCAGCTACTTTTCAATTACTTAATAGAACCTTCTTCTACTATCTCCTCGCCACCGCACTTTCCTAACTTTTACTTCACCTACATTCGATAAAAGCTTTTCGACCGTGATCGCAACTCACTTTCAAACCAGGTCAACTTCAGAAGTAAAAACTAAATTTCAATTGAATAAGACTGCTCAGCTTTTGTAACATTCCGTCATATCAGGAGCATATTATGGAAAGTGATTTTAAAAAAATCCTCAAAGTCGCCGATACAAAGGCAAAACAAGCAGACTTACGAGTCAAAGCAGAAGAAGAGAAAGAGCAGCTAGAATACGAAGAAAAAAACAGGAATTTTCACCAAGTCCAAAGCGACTATGGACTGAGAGCGATCCGAGAGGTTGCAAAACACAGTGGTGCCATCGCTGTTCAAGTACTTATTCTTCTCTGTAGTTACACCAACTACAAAAATGTCGTCCATATCAAACAAGTCGATATTCAAAAAAACCTAAATGTAAGCAAATCCAGCGTTCATCAAGCAATCAAGTTTCTAATAGAGTTTGGCTTAATTGAGAAGAGAGCAAAACCTGGTGCAACCTTACAGTTCATACTAAATCCGGATTTCATTTGGCGAACGAGCTATACAAGGCGAAAACAGTGCCCATATAACGGTAACCCTCTCTCTACCAAATTAGGTCAACACTGTGATCACGATAATTTAGAGCGAATTCATGCCGTAGCATCACGTGA
>NZ_JAMKMS010000028.1 GCF_023634655.1 Vibrio methylphosphonaticus
GGCATCTTCGTCGCTGATGACCAGCTGCTCAGAGGCGATAAGATTACCGCTCATCACTCCGTCATCTTCGGTGAGTTGCGAAGTATCACCACTGACGATGGTTGCCGAATCATTGCTACCTGTAATCGTAATTACGACATCTTGGCTTGTGATAGCGCCTTTATCATCAGTGACACTAACCGTGTACGTAACGTCTTGAACTTGTCCTTCTTTCAACGCTTGCGTCGCATCAGCATCATTGTCTAACGTAAATGTCCAGTTACCGGATACGGGGTCAATCACAAAGGTCCCGAAGTCGCTGTCACCGCTGTATGAGAAACTTGCTACTGAATCCGCATCCACATCAGTTGCAACAATATTACCGGTGGCGATATCAACACCAGGAACGTTATCATCACCCGCTTCGATAACAGATCCCGCGACGACACTGGAGTCTTCAATCACGGGAACATCATTGGTTCCCGTAATGGTAATGGTGACGATTTCTGTATTCACGGCACCAAACTCATCGGTGACGTTGACAGAAAAGTTGACGTCTTGTTTCTGGCCTTCTTTTAAGGCTTGAGTCTGATCTGAATTATTATCGAGTGTGAATATCCACGTACCATCAGCAGTTACGCTGAGTTCACCGTAATCACTGCTGCCATCATCGATTGAAAACGTTAGCAATGCATCACTATCAACATCAGAGCCAAATAGAGTCCCTGACGCAGTCGGGGTTCCATCCACTTCGGTCCCGTCATCATTATGACCAGCCTCTATCACTTCACCAGTAAACGTACTACTTGAGGTGAAGACTGGCTGGTCGTTGGTACCTGTGATGGCAATCGTGATTATTTCAGTGTTTACCGCGCCAAATTCATCACGCACCGTTACCGTAAAGGTCTCGTTGTGTACTTCTCCCTCTTTGAGGGCTTGAGATTGAGAGGTCTCGTTGTCTAGAGTAAATTCCCATGTCCCATCAGGATCAACGGTCATAGCACCAAAATCACTACTCCCATCTTCAATAAAAAATGTCAGATTTGCACTGGCATCTACATCCGAGCCAACCAGTGTTCCTGTCGCAGTAGCAACACCATCAACCAACGTACCATTATCAAGATTCCCGGCCTCGATGACTGATCCCTGTAAATCACTGCTTGATAAGATGGTTGGCTTATCATTGGTGCCAACAATCGTAATCGTCACAGGCTGAGTCACTGACGCGCCTGTGTCATCCGTGGCAATAACGTTAAACACCACCGACGTTTCTTGCCCCTCACGCAACGCTTGTGTAACCGCTGCATCATTATCGAGCTGGAAACTCCACACTCCGGTTTGATCATCAACTTCAAAAGAGCCGAAATCACTTTGTCCTTGAGAGGTAAAGGTCAATGAACCATCAACGTCTGATGCATTAATGGTATCACTGGCTATCGAAGTCCCTGTCACCAACGAACCATCATCATTATGACCAGCTTCAGTCACTAAGCCAGTCGTCCCTGTTAAGTCGTCAATAACCGGCGTATCATTAGTGCCTGTAATCGTAATAGAGACGACTTCACGGCTCACCGCGCCAAATTCATCCGTAACGGTAACGACAAAATCCAGCTGCTTGGTTTCACCTTCCGTTAACGCTTGCGTCGCATTCCCTTCATTATCGAGGGTAAACGTCCATTTCCCCTCATCATCAAAGGTTAGCGCCCCATAATCAGTGACACCATCAATCACTTGATAGTCTAACGTTGCGTCAGCATCTACATCTGTTGCCGCTAAAATTCCCGTCGCAATTGAGTCATTAGCTACACCATCAGAAGATTCAGTCACAGCACCTGCGGTATCTCCACTCGCTCCAAAAGTGGGAACGTCATTGGTACCTTCAATGGTTATAGGCAGCGTTTGAGTAACCTGCGCACCCTTATCATCGGTGACAGTAATGGTGAACGTCGTGTCAACTGATTCACCTTCTTTGAGAGCTTGTGTCGCAGGAGCATTATTGTCGAGGGTAAACACCCATTCACCTGTCAACTCATCAACCGCTAAGGTGCCGTATTCATTACTTGTATTTTCAACACCGTAAGTCAGTACAGCATCGGTATCGTTGTCGGTTGCTGTAATTTGACCTTCGGCTGTTGCGATGCCATCGACGTTAGTACCGCCATCTAAACTCCCCGCCTCCACAACATCAGCAGCACCGACATCGATAATATCGGGAATATCGTTAATTGGGTTGATGGTCAGTAGAACACCACCGGTCTGGACCGAGTTTTCAGCGCCTCGTCCATCGTCTACGGTATACAAAATTTGACCCGCGTCATCGCCGGAAGTGTATTCTTGGGGTGCATCATATTGAAGAGATTCGAACTCGGCTTCAGTGAGGACCTGACCTACTGTCACCGGTGTCCCGTCGGCAAGAGTGAGCACTCCGAGTTTAGGAAGCTCCGTAATGGTAAGGGTTAACGTGTCATTATTCGCATCAACTGGAAAGCTGAGATTTAGATCACTATCTAATGATTCTTCATCAAAGTTACGAGCGTCAAAAACAGTGACAGGAGCGGAGTTTGCTAATACATCAATTAACGTATCGGTTTGAGGTTGGTTAAGACTTTGGCGATCAAGTCCAATTGTTTCAAAGAAGGTTGCTGCTAAGACTTGCTCGTGGGTTGCTTCGAGTGTCGCGACCTCAGTAATACTCGAACTGACACTTTCACCAGCCGCAGTCGCTTGGTCTTCATTTTGAGTCGGATCTTGTCCGCTTTCAATTTGACCAATAATATCCGCTATATCTTGAGTGTCCGACGGACTTAAACGAGCAGAATTGGTAACTTGCCCGTTATCTCCAATCACATCAATACCAGCAAGCTCGCTTGAATCCTGACCATCAACAACAGAGAGGACCACTTCCCCGGCTTTGGGTTCGACACCCTCCGCTAATACTTTTAGCTGACCTTTTTTATCAAGCACCAATGTTCCTGTAACACTTGCAAGCCCCAAAAATGCAGCAAAACCCATAGCGCGCTCCTTTACACCAAACTGTCGGACAAGAAATCATTGACTGGTTTGTCGTATCACCATGATTTGTCCACTCCAACCTCTACGCCAAATAGTATAGGTAGGTCGAATGTTATTTCTAATATATATAACTCTAAATACCAGATTTGTTTACAAATATGAATCACAACAATGAGGTTTTTTAAACAATTCTCAAAAACGAAATACGGTCCAGGGATAGAAGAGGGGAGAAAGACGATTTCTAGCGGTTGCAAGTGCAGTTAGGTCTAGATATGTATAAATTATGTATTGAGTGTATCAAGTAATTCTGGGTTAACGCCAAAGCCCGTTTTATGCTCTTCAATCACGACTTCACTACGTGTTTGAATGACACCGGGCAATGTACCAAGCTTAGTTGACATAAAAGACTGATAGGATTTCATATCTTTAGTTCGTACTTTGATCATAGTGTCAAAGTCACCAGATAGGGAATAGCATTCCTCTATTTCAGGCATTAAATCAACCGCTTTAGCAAACTTATCGAAAATAGAGAAACTGGTTTGATCGAGACGAATATGTATAAAGACCTGAACATCTAACCCTAGCTTTTCAGGGTTCAATTCAGCATGATAACCTCGAATAAAGCCTTCTTTTTCAAGTCGCTTTACACGGTCGGAGCAGGGTGAGGTCGTAAGATTAACTTGCTTGGCCAATTCCACGATAGGCATTCGACCCTTTAGGGTTAATATTCTAAGTATTTCTAAATCAATTTTATCTAAAGCTAGCTGAGCCACAATGACATCTCAAGTGAATATTTGTTACTTGATTGTAAATTAAATGCTGGCAAGTTAAAAACACCACGGATCACACTCTGCGACTAATCTAATTTGACGACGCTTTTTAATAAAAAAGTCGCTAGTCGCAAAAGTATGATTGGTTCTACAAATGCGCTATCAGTAAATGCTAGGCAAGGTTGGCTTGCTGATTTAACACTGGCTCTGCTTCAACCTGATTTTCCTGGTTGCATACTCGACAAATAATTCGACGTTCCAATTTATAATATCCACTGCCATTGACTAGTTGTGACATCAACTGCTGAAAACTTTGTAACATAGAAGCACTTTCATTTGGGCTACGTTTCATCACCGCTTTATGTGCCGTTTTCTTTTTGCACGCCGCACAGTAGTTCGTTGGCATTTTTCTGTTCTCCTGGAAGTCTGATCATTTGCTGACCATATTGTGTTCAAGGTCAGCGTGTATATAAAACGATCATTGCAGAAAATGAGGCATACATTCAAAATTCATGTCATTTATTTGCGAATTTTTGATCAAGATGTCGAAACTTACTTACAGATTGTCCGATCTCAACACTTCAATCTCGAGATCGACCGCAAATCCACAGCGTTGAATACCGATCCATACATGTGCTAAATGACTCGGCCATTCGCTGACTAAGCGCTCACCGCTTAGGATCTTCGAACATAAAAAAGCCCGCAACATGCGGGCTTTGAATCCATATCTATTAATGCATTATCAATTCTTCTGAATCGGTTTAATTCTAAAGAAAATAGCAAAAAGCACAGGGACAACAATCAACGTCAATACGGTCGCAAAACCCAGCCCAGCCATAATCGTCACTGCCATAGAACCAAAAAATGCATCAAAGACTAGTGGGATCATACCGAGTATGGTTGTTAGGGCCGCCATACTGACAGGTCGCACACGACTTACCGCACTATCGACGATCGCCAGATACGGATCCTTACCCGTTTCTAACTCCAAGTTTATTTGATCCATCAAAACAATACCATTTTTCAGGATCATTCCACTTAGACTTAATAAACCCAGTAATGCAGTAAAGCTAAATGGCATTCCAGAAAGCAGTAAACCAAATGCCACACCAATAATGGATAATGGCACGGTCAACCAAATCACCAGTGGCTTCTTAAATGAGTTAAATAGCAACATCGTGATGATGAACATGAGTAAGTAACCCATAGGCAGTGACTTAAACATGCCCTCTTGCGCATCCTTTGATGACTCATATTCGCCGCCCCACTCCAAGGCATAACCTTCTGGCAAAGCGATGGCTTCAACTTGTGGCTGAATCCGGGCAAATAGGGTAGCTGCGGTTTCGTCCCCTAACACATCATGATCAGCAAGCACCGTGAGTGTGCGTTTTCGATCTCGACGCTGAATCAAAGGCTCTCCCCAATCTAGCGTGACATCATCCACCACTTGCTCGACCGGAACATACGTTTGAAGCATCGGGCTCCAGATGGAAATATTTTGAAGAGACGAGTAATCCACTCGTTCTTCTTCCGTTAAACGGGTAACAATCGGCAAACGCTGCGTACCATCACGAAACACGCCAATCGTGTTGCCACCAAACGCAAGCTGTAAGGTAGTAGAGAGATCTTCTTTTGAAATACCAAGTCGACGCGCTTTAGATTCGTTAAATTGCGGCACTAACTCTTTAGTGCGTTCTCGCCAGTCATGACGAATATTACGCGCCCCCGAGTCAGCGAGCAGAATGTCTTCAACTTGAACGGCAACATCGCGCAATATTTGTGGATCAGGTCCGATGATTCTTGCTTCTATTTTGGAAGCAGGAGAAGGCCCAAACTCCATTAAACGCAGCTGAAAAGACGGCGCGGTAAACTCACTCGACAGTGTTTGATCAAGCTTGTCCAATAAAGTAAACATATCTTCGCGGGTCGTGGCTCGAACCTGCAACTGCGCATACGCTTCATAGCTTTTTTCTGGCTGGTACGTCAACATGAATCGCTGCAAGCCTTGCCCAACAGATGTAGACACAAAGTCCACGTCTTCTTGGGAGCGAATATACGCTTCCACTTTTTCCGTTTGCTTCAGTGTCTGTCGAATATCGGTGCCTTCTGGCATCCACATATCGACAAAAAACATGGGGGTATTAGAGGCTGGGAAAAACGACTGTTTCACCATGCCAAACGCCATGACAGCAGAAATGAGTAGCGCAACCATACCAATAACAGTCAACCAACGCAGCTTTAGCGCAAGCTCCAGTGACCAACGAAATACCGTAAATAGAATACCTTTGTACGGATCAACCTGCTCTGAATCGACCGCCGCCGCTTCCTCTTTGAGCATTAGGTTTGCTAGAAAAGGCGTTAACGTCAGTGCCGTAATCCAACTTAAAAATAATGAAAAACAGAGCACCCAAAACAGCGAGCCCATAAATTCACCCGTTGCATCTTGAGAAAGCCCAATCGGTGCAAATGCTGTGATAGCAATGACGGTCGCGCCGAGTAGTGGCCACTGCGTTTGCTTGGCGATCGCTTTCGCGGCTTCTGTTTTCGTCTTGCCCTGCTTTAGCCCAACTAATATCCCTTCGACCACAACGATGGCATTATCCACCAGCATCCCCAAAGCAATAATCAAAGCGCCAAGGGAAATTCGATGCAACTCGATATTATTAATACTCATCAAAATGAAGGTACCAAATACCGTCAAGAGCAATACAATCCCGATAATTAGACCACTGCGCACACCCATAGCAAACAGGAGAACAACAATCACAATCGCTACCGCTTGCGCCAAACTGACGACAAAGTCTTTTACCGATTTATCAACTTCTGCCGATTGGTTGTAAAAATAATCTAAATTGATACCCGCTGGTTTTATATTCTCAAGCTCAGTTAATTTCGTATCAATCACGTGACCAACGTCGACAACGTTCACACCCGATGTAAACGAGATGGCTAAATTAATCGCGGGTTTACCGTTAAAAGTAATCACGTTTGATGGCTTTTCTTGGATGCCTTTTGATATCTTCGCGACGTCTTTTAATCGAATCAAGTTGCCGGTATCTCGACCATGAATAATGAGATTTTCCAACGACTCGACTGAGTTAAGGTTGCCATTCGGGCGAATCGCTAGGTTGTCACCATTAATCATGATTTCCCCAGCAGACTGGACGCTGTTTTGTTGATTCAGCAAACCCGAGACGGTGTTCATATCTAGGTTAAGCGCGGATAAGCGATTAAGTGAAAGCTCGACGAATAACATTTCTTGTTGATCGCCAGAAATGTTAACTTTCCCCACCCCATCCACAAGCTCGATCTCTCGGCTTAAATAATCCGCATAACGTTTAAGCTCCACGTAATCATAGCCATCGCCCGTTAGCATGATCATCACGCCGAACACATCGCCAAAATCATCAATGATTTGCACCGAATTCACACCACTTGGTAAGCTCGGTTTTAAATCGTTAATCTTGCGTCGCATTTCATCCCAAATTTGTGGCAGTTCATCTGGACCATAATCCATCCGCATACTAACCATAATCTGCGACATTCCATCCGAGGACGTTGACTTAATATTGTCAATGTATGGTAACTGTCGAATCTGTTTCTCTAACGGGTACGTCAGCTCTTCTTCAACTTCCGTTGAGGTAGCCCCCGGGTAGGTAGAGATTATCATGGCGTCTTTGATAGTAAATGCTGGGTCTTCAAGACGCCCCAGGTCCATAAACGATGTAATACCACCCACGGTTAAGATGACTAAGAAAAGCCAGCTGATCACTCGGTTCTTAATTGAATATTCCGTAAGACTCATTTCTCTTCGCTCCCTTTAAGCGTCACTAACTCACCATCGCGAAGCTTTCTCAAACTCGAAACAATCAATACATCCCCTTCCGTCACGCCTGAATCGACAATCACACCAAAACTATTCACCTGGTCAACGTGAACCAAGGTACGCATTGCCTTGCCATCAATGTGCTTCCAAACATAAAATTCAGAAGAAGACGTGCCCGGTTCAAGCGCTGTCATTGGTAATTGATACCCTTGAATTGTACTTAAACCTGCAGCCACCATGTCCACATGCACGCTCACACTTGCGCCAGGCAATATGGTTTGTTTTGGTTGCGGCATTTGCAGCCAAAGCTCGTAAGCTCGAGACTGTGCATCAGGTTCACTCGAGTGTTCAAGATACTGCATGGTAAAGCCATGCTCTCGGTCTGAGAAAAAAGCCAAGGGTTGATACTTATTGCGTTGAGAGTCCGGCGTAATAGACGCCAGTATGTAATCAGATAAGCTGATTTTTACGTACACTTTGTCAGCCTGATACACTGACACAATAGTTTCACCCGGGCTGGTATTTTCAAAGCGCTCTTTCAATACATCCGCAACAACGCCAGTAAAAGGCGCTCGTAAACTGGTGTACTGGAGTTGATGTTGCATGTTCTGATACTTTGCTTTGGCTAACTGCTTACTTGACGTCAGCTCATCGAGTTCAGAATTGGAAATCATATCTTTAGCAAACAATTCAGTCCCTCGACGCAGTTGCTTCGTCGCCAGTTCAAATTGAGCTTGGGCATCTCGATACTGTTGCTGCAATTTCTTGTCATCTAGTTTAGCGACAACCTGCCCTTTCTTAACGGATTGACCAGGCTTTACGAGAAGGTGGGATATTTCACCACGAATACGAAAAGCTAGATTGGTTTGTTCTGCCGTCACAACTTGACCACGAAACTCTCGAAACTGCTTCGATACCGGTTGAGAAACTTGAAAAGAAGCCACCGTTGTTTGCGCAGCACTGCGCGTCGCCACATCGGAATTGCAGCCTTGTAGAGCAAGTACTGCCAGACTCAGCGTGATGAAAAATACCTTTTTCATTAGATGCCGCCCTCGCGTGTCCATAGTTTAACCTGCTGACCTTCCATCAAGTTTCCAGCGCCAGCGATCACGACCTGATCACCATATTGAAGACCTGCGGTAATTTCACCTTGTTCATTGAGCACCAATTTAGTCTGATGGACTTCTTGCGTAGCAGGTTCAAATATCCAAACTTGGCCTTCACCCTCTTGTTGAGTAATCCATGCACTTTTAGGCAGTGATATTGCGCGATTGGTGGCTTCGCTTTGAATATGCACCTGTCCAGACATTCCAGATAAAATATTGATATTGGATGGTTTGTTTATCGAAACCGACGCCGTGTAACTGTTGGTATCTAAATCCGGCTGCATCGCAATTTCACGAAACGAGGCTTCAATTTGTTGATTGCGATGACTGTCTAACGTTACAAAGAATCGCTGCTGCTGCAGTTCGTCAAATGTCATGGATTTCACAACCGGGACGGGAATGGAAAACGTGACATCTAATTCGTCACTACTGATCAAATTAAGGATTGGCTGTTTTTCTCCTACCACCTCATACGCTTTGTGATAAGTCATTGAAACAACGCCATCAAATGGGGCAATAATCTGGGTATACCCCAAATCAGACTTTGCTTGCTCAAGCGCAGCTTGAGCTGCTTTATATTGAGTTTCTTGCTGATCAAATCTATCGGCACTAATCAGTTTTTTCTCAACCAATTGCTGTGCCCGTTTAAGCTGAGAGTTAGCTAAATCAAATTCAGCCTGGCGAGCGTCTAACGCGACTTGATAATCGGTAGGGTCCAATGTTGCTAGAATTTCCCCCGCCCTCACCGATTCGCCCATTTTTACATCGATTGACGCCACTTGACCGCCTACCTGAAACGATAACTGGGCACGGTCAGTTGCATCAACTTGCGCTAAGTAGCTATTGACCGGAGCAAAGTTAAGCGCCGGAACCTTAAGCACCTTCACTGGCTTAATGACCGGTTCACGGATTTCGGATTGAGCTTGATTACACCCCGACAGAATAATCGCTGCCAATGCAGGAAAAGTAATCAAGGCACTTCGTTTGAATAGACGATAAGTGTTCATAGTATTTATCTCTGATATTGTAATTATACTTTACAGCTGTGCAGTATATGTATAATTTACTTCAGATCAATAGTTACTGCACAACTGTGTAGTATAATATTTTATCGAACTATCATTCATTTTGGTTATATACGCCTCGTCACCGGCGTTCATTAATCAGCAATGCTCATTGATGAACACCTTGTCGGTGAACGGGAAAGTGCAGTACCCTATATACGCACATCGAAAATAGAAAAGGTATCGAGTGGAGAAGAAAAAAGGGCGTCGTAGTGCCATGGCGGCGGAAGAGACAAAGAATCTCATCATGACCGTTGCAGCAGAAATGTTCTGTGAATTAGGATATGAACGCGTGTCGATTCGCAATATCAGCGAAAAGGCGGGAGTGTCACATAGCTTGATCCGTCACCACTTTGGCAGCAAAGAAAAGATTTGGTATTGCATCAGCGACCATTTGCACGCCTACATGCAAAAGTACATCTTGCATCTACTCGATGAACTGCCAGAAACGACGGCAGCCAACGTAAAACTGTATCGATTTTCTGTCGAAATGCTGGCCCATATCATTGTCATCAGACAACCTATCCAGCTCATTGCGGACGCCATGCGACAAGAAAATGAGTTCTTCGACTATTTTATCGATAGTAATGGCGAGATCGAATGTATCGTCAATAAGTTGGTCGATGCTTATAACACCAGTCAACCTGACACACCGCTCAATATGGTGGAACTAAAATGGCAAATGATGATGTTTGCCCACGGTGCTGCGTGTATGCTCCCCATGCTTAAAGCCACCTGGGCGGAAGAAACCCAAGATTTGGATACGTGTCTGGTGAAACACTGGTCAATGTTTGAAAATCAAGTCGCTTGCCGATTTGGCATCGCCGCTGCCGATCGTCTCACACCTAATAAATTGGAAGATCTCGTACACAAAGTAGAATGTGGCTGGAAAGAAACCCCACTTTAAGCGTTAGGGTCTCGCAACGCTATTAACCTCGAGTACCGTTTATTTAGAGTATTATTGATTTAGAGTACTATAGATTTAGGGGCGTACGGTTGGTACAGGATTCGAACCTCATCATTAGATACAATCAAAAAAGGCTCCTCTCATTTTTCGATGAGTAGGAGCCTTTTCTTTAAAAAGCACCGTTAGTCTAATTCAACCAAGTTCTTTTCAAATACATCATGTTGATCTTGCACGTCTTTTGAAGGACCGCCGGTAACGACACTCACGACAATGATAGCAAGCGCTGATAGTATGAATCCTGGGACAATTTCATAAACATCAAAAATTCCACCCGTTAGCTGCTTCCATACCACAATGGTAATACCACCAACTAAGATACCAGCAATCGCACCGTTTCGGTTCATACCAGCCCAGTACAAGCTAAGTAACACTGCAGGTCCAAATGCAGCGCCAAAACCTGCCCAAGCGTAAGAGACCAGCCCTAGCACTGAACTATCTGGCGTCATTGCCAATACCAATGCAATGATTGAAATAACCACAACCCCAACACGACCAACCGTAACGACTTGTTCAGAGGTTGCTTCTTTATTGATGACTTGCTTGTAAAAATCTTCCGCTAGCGCCGAAGATGACACCAATAACTGTGAATCTGCGGTACTCATGATGGCAGCCAGAATAGCTGCTAACAGAATACCGGCAATCACCGGGTGGAACATCGCGTTCACTAGCAACATGAAGATTTTTTCACCATCGGCTAGCACATCACCGCCCGAGTTCGTCACATACAGCAAACCAATCACACCGACTAGCATTGCACCGACCATAGACAGCGCAGACCAAACCACGGCAATACGACGTGCTGTGGTCAGATCTTTATTACTGCGTGTCGCTTTAAAACGCGCAAGAATGTGTGGTTGACCAAAGTAGCCAAGACCCCAAGCCACAAGCGAAATAATTGCAATCGCAGATAAAGGCTGACCCTTGGTATCATTCCATAGCGTAAGTAGTTCTGGGTTGATTGCGCTAAGGTCACTAACAACCTGTCCAAACCCACCTTGCATCGCCGCTACTGGCACAATCATCAATGCCGCTGCCATGAGCAAGCCTTGAACTAAATCCGTCCAAGATACCGCAAGGAAGCCACCAAACAACGTATAAGACACAACACATACGGTGCCAATAATGACCGCGGTGGTGTAATCCAAACCAAAGACCGTCTCAAACAGTTTACCGCCCGCCACTAAACCAGAACTGGTATAGAAAAGGAAGAAAAGCAAAATAAAGAACGCAGAAATTACCTGAATCATTTTCGAGTTGTCATTAAAACGACGAGAAAAATATTCCGGTAAGGTTAGCGCGTCGGTAGTAATACTGTAAGTACGAAGGCGTTTAGCACACAGTAGCCAGTTCAGCCATGTGCCTAATAACAAGCCACCAGCGAGCCAGAATGCTTCAATACCAGCGGCATAAGCGTAACCGGGTAGACCTAGCAATAACCAACCACTCATGTCAGACGCACCCGCCGACAAAGCCGCAGGCCATGGTCCTAGTGAACGTCCGCCCAAAAAGTAGTCACTTGAGTTTGACGTGCGCTTATAGGCAATCACACCAATGGCAAGCATCATCGCTAAATACGCGATAAAAGTTGTCGTAATAGCAAAGCTATTTTGAATCATTATTATTTCCTCATCCTAGAATTCAGCCTTCACCTGAGTATTCAAAGTGAAGGCCGATAGGGGGCATTAGCAAAAATACCGTTTAACTACCAAGTTCTAACAAGGTAGCGTTCCCCCCCACTGCTGTAATATTGATAGTTCGAGTTCTTTCTGTAATAAACTTCAATACTAGATTTGGATCGTGTGACGTTGGCATTGACGTCAGATCCGTTTCAGACACCAACAAACCAATCGCACTCGTACGATTCGCTAATTGATGATTGACCTGCCATAACGTTTCTTCAGAGCCTACCAAACCTACCACTCGAACATCTAAGTCGATAAAGGCATTGGCTTCTTCCAAAGGTACGATATGAACAAGCTGTGATGGCAATTGAGAGCGCTCAACCGCCGAAACTAAAAGTTGATTAAAAGTGGTATTGTTTGAGCTAACAATGACACCGTTTCCTGCGATTAACGCCGCTGTGATCTGAGCAATGGCCGCAATGCTCGCTTGAGCGTCTTCGCTTTCAACGACTATAAGCACCACGCCACGACCCGCCGCATAAAGTTCATTGGTTTCACCCGTGGGCCCCGGCATTAAGTGAGGCGAGCCTAATAGAACATTCGCCTGCTGAATGTGATACGCCATGACACTGGCTAACGTCCCATTCAGTTCATTCATATTGCGCTGCAGTGACAGTACACATTCTCGCTGCTCGGTAAACTCAGTGATGTTCCATTGCTCCCAGGCACCAAAAACATCAGAGAAAATTGTTGTGTTATTGACCATGATTTTTCTCCTTATTTCGCTACTTGAATAGCATCAGTAAAACGATACAAATAGTGCGGTCCACCCGCTTTAGGTCCGGTTCCAGATAAACCTTGACCACCAAATGGTTGTACGCCCACTACCGCACCTACTTGGTCTCGGTTGATGTAACTGTTCCCGACACGAGTATGTTTTTCTATCCAGCGGTAAGTGGATTCGTTTCGACTGTGGATACCCAGCGTCAGTCCAAAGCCAGTCGCATTAATGCGCTCAACAACACTTGGTAACTCGGCCGCTTTAAAGCGAACAATGTGTAGAATTGGACCAAATTGCTCTTCTTTCAAAATGGAAATATCATCAATTTCGAAAGCGCTTGGTGCCACGAAGTCCCCTTCGCCACACTCACTGTCTAGCGACAATTGCGCCACTTTCTTGCCATGGATTTGCATCAACTCAATATGGCTAAGCAGTTTTTCCTTCGCTTTTTTATCAATAACTGGCCCCACATCGGTAGCATGTAAATAAGGCAGTCCGACATTAAGCTCCGCCATCGCCCCTTGAATCAAGTTAACAACACGGTCGGCAATATCGTCTTGTACAAACAACACACGCAGTGCCGAACAACGTTGCCCTGCCGATGCAAATGCACTTCGCACCACATCGCGTACCACTTGTTCAGGTAGCGCGGTAGAATCAACAATCATGGCATTTTGGCCGCCGGTTTCCGCTATAAAAGGAACCGGGGCAACTTGACGAGCAGCGAGCGTACTGTTGATACGCTGCGCCGTCGGTGTTGAACCCGTAAATGCCACACCAGCAATCGCATCGTGAGAGGTCAATGCATGACCAACGTCGGCGCCATACCCAGTAATAAGCTGAATCGTATTGGCAGGGAAACCCGCTTCAAGCATCAGCTCAACGGCTTTAACAGCAATCAAAGACGTTTGCTCTGCAGGTTTCGCTACGACGGTATTCCCTGCAACTAGTGCCGCGGAGATCTGACCTAAGAAAATCGCCAATGGGAAGTTCCAAGGACTAATACAAACGAAAACACCACGACCTTGACGGTTAAAGGTTTTCGATTCTCCGTCGAAACCAAGCTGGGATTGAGGCTCGAATACGTGTGGTTGTTTGGCGTAATAGCGACAGAAATCCACCGCTTCTCGTACTTCATCAATAGAATCGTGAATGGTCTTACCCGCTTCTTGGTGACAAAGTGCGACAAGCTCGTACAAGTTGTCTTCCAACGCATCAGCAAGCCTCAACAAACACGCGCCGCGTTCTTGATAGCTCACTTTAGACCATGAAGCATAGCCTTGATCAGCGATCCGGATAGCTTCGGAAACATGATCATGCTTTGCCATCGCGACTTGCCCCACGACTATACGACGATCATAAGGGGCGGTAACGGTATCGAGTGTCGCTCCTTCCTTGATCATGCTTTCGTATAAGGACACACCATTAATGATCGGTGCCCCTTTCCAGTGCTTACTCAAGAAGGCTTCGACTTTGTGCTCGTAGTCTTTCGCTTCTGATTCGATATCGACATTGACGCCCACGGAGTTCTTGCGATCGGCAAAAATATTCGGTGGCAAATCAATCTGATCATTGTGCAGAGTGGTATTAGCATTCAGCGCATCAACAGGATGAACCGTTAATGTCTCTACCGGGCAACGGGCATCCACTAAACGGTGCACAAAGCTGCTATTCGCGCCATTTTCTAGCAAACGACGAACCAAATAAGGTAAAAGATCTTTATGGCTGCCGACCGGGGCATAAATACGGACAGGCTGTTTATGCGTATCCATGACGTGATCATAGAGAGAATCCCCCATACCATGCAGACGCTGGAACTCATAGTTAGTGTGCGGCGCCATCGTGGCAATTGCCGTCACTGTATGCGCATTGTGGCTAGCAAATTGCGGGAAGATATTTCCGCGAACATTTTCGCTTAAAAGAAATCTTGCACAGGCAAGATACGCGACATCCGTCGCTTCTTTGCGAGTGAAAACCGGGTAAGCGTCGTAGCCCGCTTGTTGAGACCACTTCACTTCGCTGTCCCAGTACGCGCCTTTAACTAAGCGCAGAGGAACAAGGTCGCCTTGCTGTTTCGCCAATGCGTTGATCCATACGAGCACTGGCAGGGCACGTTTTGAGTATGCCTGAATAACTAGGCCAAATTTTCCCCAACCTTTCGCGACATCGCTTCGATAGACTTTTTCAAACAGTTTCAACGACAACTCAAGACGATCGGCTTCTTCTGCGTCGATAGTAATCGCCACATCAAGCTCACGTGCTCGTGTCAGCAATTGCGTAAGCGTGTCACACAATTCAGTTAAGACGCGCGCTTCATTCGCCACTTCATAGCGGGGGTGTAGCGCCGATAACTTAATGGAGACAGACGGCGCAGGGCTCGTATCAAGTCCATACTTATCGCCCCCAACCGCCTCTATCGCCATTAGGTAATCTTTAAAATATTTATCCGCATCGGCTTTTGTTAGCGCCGCTTCACCTAGCATGTCATAAGAATAGGTAAAGCCGCGATCACGCATCTTCTTACCGTTCTTTTGTGCTTCACTGATACTGCGCCCAAGCACAAACTGATGTCCCATGACTTTCATCGCTTGGTACATCGCTTTACGAATCACGGGCTCAGAGAATTTATTCACCAGTTTGTTCATTGCTTTAGCAGGGCTTTGTGTTTCCTGATCGCCCAGTCCTACTACTTTACCCGTGAGCATTAAGCCCCACGTGGACGCATTGACAAACACAGAGTCTGAACTTTTCAGATGCGACTTCCAGTCCGCTACGCTGAGTTTGTCACGGATCAGCGCATCAGCCGTAGCAGAATCCGGAATACGCATTAGCGCTTCTGCCAAACACATCAACAAGATCCCTTCTTGGGTATCAAGGCTGTATTCCAATAGCAGCGCATCAATCATTTGAATGGCATTTTTGTCGGCGCGAATCGCCTCGATTAACTGTGTGGTTTTCAGCGGAATTTGTGTGGCTTCATCACCGCTAGGCGTCGCCAAAGGTAAAAGTTGCTGTAACCATTGTGATTCATCCACCATGTATAGTGGAGAGATCAGTGACCAAAGCTGCTCAAGCGGCTGCTCGGCAAACTCTTTTTTAAGCACATCAGTTGCTGTAAACATGCGTCATCCTCAATCTCGCTCCAACCGCAATAGGCGGCAGGCGTACTACAATGGCAGGGAGTGTATTGTGAGCGCACGATGATTACTTGTCAAAAACTCCGAGCTTTTTGCTATTTTCTACGCTTATTAACAAAACTAATACAATGTCACATCTTAAAAAACAATATGAGCCATTACATTCTGCAATCAAATTAACATATTGTTTCGTTACGAATACTAACGCTTACTGAAAAGGTTTGTTCATACATAGCAAGCAGCGAATAAAAATAATGTTGCTAAGACAACACCCTAGCCTCATAGGTAATATCTATTAACACTTAATACCGCGACTTTGGCCCATTTTGAGACCTCCATCCGGTATACTGCCAGCGAATAAATCGATGCCAATAACATGAGTACCGACTGACTTTGCTTAAACGTTGCTACCACCTCTTTATCGCGATAATGATTACAGTGTGCTCTTACACTGTGAGCGCGACTGAGTACGCATCATTTGAGACATCCCCTCACTCGACGGCTAGTACACCCCTCTCCCTAGATTTGGTGCAACTCAATTCGACTCAACTCGCCAGCGATACGTTAGACTCACTGGATACTGAAGACGATGGTTCGGCATTAAATGACAACATCAGTCCCTTTTTTCTTTCGGTCTCTCGCCGAATAATCAGTGACACCAATTGCTCAGAGTACAGGGCGGATCCAGAGTACTTACTACTCATCGCTTTTTTACCACCACCTCTATTAGAGATGGCAACCAAACCCGCGACGATCCTGTCGACTCAAATGCACTGGACAAGCCGCGTGAGCGCTTCACCTTCGCGTTTGTCGGGCTGGAAAGACGCCAACACTCTCTATTCTCATCAACACGCCAGATTTAGCTAATTCTCTCATGCTCAGTCCCACCTGAGCCGCACCACTTACACCCAAGTCCAATCGACACCTGTCTCTTTGCATCGTGTGCTTAATCCTATTTAAGACAACATGCTAGGGATTGCCCTATGTCGCAGCTTTGCTAGGTCTTGTGTGTTCATACCAAAAATGAATGAGAGAGTTGTCTTTTGAAAAAACACACCCATCGTTCCATCAATCGCTTAGCGAAATGGAAATACATCGTGCTCGCTATGACGTTATTAGTGATGCTATTTAGTGCATTGCCATCAGTATTTGGTGAAAATGCTGCCTTGCATATTAATCATCGTGGGCAGCCGACGGATGCGACGTTGTTATCCCAATCCCTTACACAATCCAACATTACTCCTATGAGTATTGAGCAAAACGGCGATACCACCGTCATGATTTTTGATGACGCGACCCAGCAAGCTCAAGCTCAGAGCTTACTAAAAGCGCTCCTTCCAGAATCGACGACCGTCGCATTAGCGATGGAACCTGCGGCACCACGATGGCTGCTTAATGCTGGGTTTTCACCCATTGCCCTTGGTCTGGACTTACGCGGTGGCGTGCAGTTTTTGCTAGAAGTTGATATGGAGCCTGTGTATCAAGCTCATCGTCAAATGGTTATCGATGAATTTTCCAGTGAGATTCGTGCTAGCCGTGGACGTGAAGTTAACGACTCCGTTCAAATCAATCTCTATAACGATCAAGATGTCAGCGCAGCACGAACATTACTTCGTAGCCAATTTGCCCATTGGGATAGCCGCATCAGTGGTAGCACAGTCACGCTGTCGCTCTCTGATGACGAAAAGGTGTCGCTGCGAACCCTTACGGTTCAACAGAACTTACAAATTATGCGCGGGCGTATTGCCGAGCTAGGCATTACTGAAGCCTCAGTGCAGCGTCAAGGTGAAAACCGCATACGAATCGAATTGCCTGGCGTTCAAGACCCAGCAGCGGCTAAAGACGTGATTGGTGCTACCGCTTCGCTGGCCTTTCACTCAGTTCCGGCCACGCAGACCAGACAAACGCTCTCATTACTCGACAGCGAAGGTCACCCTGTGAATGTAAATCCACGCGCCATTTTAGCGGGCGAGCATATTATTGACGCCAGAGCTGGCATCAGCGACATGGGAACCGCAGAGGTCAATATTTCTCTCGATTCAGCAGGCGGTCGAAAGATGTCACAATTCTCTCGAGCCAACATCGGGCAACCCATGGCGACCCTCTACAACGAGTACAGCCGTGATTCGAAAGGTGAAAGCCAACAAGTCAGCGAAGTAATTAGTGTCGCGACGATTCAATCTCAGCTTGGCAGCCGCTTTAGGATCACTGGGGTAGGAAGCATGCAGGATGCGCAAGAACTGGCTCTGCTGCTGAGAGCAGGATCGCTGACTGCACCGGTAACCATCATTGAAGAAAGAACCATAGGACCATCACTAGGCGCTGAAAATGTTCAAAATGGCTTTGCCGCGCTTGCTCTTGGCTTGGCTCTCACACTGAGCTTTATCGCGCTGTGGTATCGCCGTATGGGCTGGGTGGCCAATGTAGCCCTACTTGCCAATATGGTGTGTTTGTTCGGACTCATCGCTTTACTTCCCGGAGCGGTACTGACTCTGCCAGGCATTGCCGGCATGGTGTTAACGGTTGGAATGGCGGTCGATACCAACGTCCTCATTTTTGAAAGAATCAAAGACAAAATGCGTGAAGGAAGAACCTTTGCACAAAGCATTGATAAAGGCTTTCACAGTGCCTTTAGCTCCATATTCGACGCCAACCTAACCACGATGATTGTTGCGATTGCGTTATACACCATTGGTAATGGGCCGATTCAAGGATTCGCCATCACGCTTGGACTCGGATTACTCACGAGCTTGTTTACTGGGGTATTTTTGTCTCGCGCCGTCATCAATCTCATTTGGGGGCGTGATCAACGCCGTGAAGTAAGGATTTAACCATGAACATCTTTCAACACTCACTCACCCGTGTTCGCTACGGCATGTCGGCAATGTCAGCGTTGCTCTTTATAACTGCAACCTTGTTTATCACCTTGCAAGGGTTTAACTGGGGGCTGGATTTTACTGGCGGCATCGTTGCAGAAGTTCGTCTTGATGAAGCGCTCAAACTAACCGACATTAAATCCTATCTTGAACAAGTTTTATTGCAAGATGTTCAAGTTGTCAGCTCCACAGAGCCTGGACGATGGATACTTCGCTATAACCAGCTGGGTGACCAAGCATTGGCGTTATCCCCTACTCTTGAATCCATCAGCCAACACGTAGAAGTGCTCAATAGCAGCATTGTTGGTCCGCAAGTGGGACAAGATATGGTTGAGCAAGGCGGCATTGCGATCCTAGCGTGCTTTGTCTTAACCATGTTATACCTGAGCTATCGATTTGAATGGCGACTCGCGTTGGGAGCGCTAGTGGCGTTGACCTATGACGTCGTTCTCGTATTAGGGCTTTTCGCCATAACTCAAATGGAGTTCAACCTAACGATTCTCGCCGCCGTGCTCGCAGTACTGGGATACTCGTTAAATGACTCAATCATCATTGCAGACCGAGCTCGTGAACTCTTTAAAGCCAAACCTAAAGCGTCCGCCAATACCCTGATTAATCAAGCCGTCACCGCTACGTTTTCAAGAACACTCGTCACTTCAGGCACCACGCTGGTCACAGTCTCCAGCCTATGGTTATTGGGTGGTCCCGCACTTGAAGGGTTTGCTATAGCGCTGTGCTTAGGGATTGCCAGTGGAACATGGTCATCCATTTCTATCGGCGTCACTTTGCCACAACTGATTGGTATTAGCCCTGCACACTATCGCGTCGCAAAACCCACACCTGAGGAGGTTTTGCCATGACACGATTGATCAAACAAGAATTTGTTTTTTTGCTAGGCCTACTCACGGTGGTACTGTTCCAATTTGGCGGAGCGGGCATACTTGAAACACAAATGCGATCGTCAATGGGGCTTTTACTCACCGCGGGGCTGTTTGTGGTGGTCATGGCGGCGATATTTGCCGTTGTGCGTCATTCAGATGCACTAGCGATCAAGCTTGGTGACCCTTATGGCACGCTAATTCTAACCATCTCCGTTATTTTGCTCGAAGTGGTGATGATTTCATCCGTCATGCTCACGGGAGACGCTAACCCAGTATTAGCACGTGACACTATGTTTGCGGTGATCATGACCGTATTGAATGGGCTCGTCGGGATAACGCTGTTAATCGGAGGGCTCAAATATCACACGCAGAAATATAACCTCGATGGCATAAAGTCGTACCTCGTTGCCATTGTTCCTCTAGCGCTGTTGTGTCTTGTGCTGCCAAACTTCACCAGCATTGATGAGCAGGGTTCGATGTCGACTACGCTCACCGTAACGTTGGTGCTGGTTTCCATCGTTTTATATGCGGTATTTTTATTCATACAAACCAGCAGCCACACGCACTTTTTTATGGATGAAGATCATCAAGATGAGCATGAATTCCATGGACCGCTAGGCAGCAATCTTTATCACTCGCTCATGCTCATTGGTTACCTACTAGTGGTGATTTTGCTTGCTAAGAGCTTAGCCATTCCTATTGATGGGACGGTCGGCTTACTTGGTGCTCCACCAGCGCTAGGAGGATTAATCGTTGCTATTTTGATCTTAGCGCCAGAAGCCGTCGGTGCGGCAAAAGCAGCACTGAATAATCAGCTACAGCGCGCTATGAATCTGTTCTTCGGTTCCGTGCTTGCGACCATCGCATTAACGGTGCCTGCGGTTTTACTTATTTCAGGAATTATCCACCAGCCAGTTCAATTAGGGCTCGCACCGGCCGAAATGGTCTTGCTCGCGACCACACTCGTGATGACAAGTGTTAGTTTTAGTAGCGGACGAACCAACTCCCTTAATGGGGTTGCGCACCTTGTCTTGTTTATTGCGTACATCATTTTGATGTTTGAGTAATACCACCCATCTACCTTGTGCTGCCTCAGCACAAGGTATTGCCTATTACGGAGGGACGTCCAATGTTAGACATATTTATTGCTATTTGGCACCACGATTTCGAGACGCTGCAGCAAGTCAGCTCATTAAACAGCTTTTTACTTCTACTGGCATTTATTCTGTTACTGGAATCCAGTTTTGTCTTCTTACCTCTACCCGGAGATAGTCTAGTGTTATTCATTGGAGGACTAGTGGGTCTGGGTATTGTGGAGTTTTACCCTGCCGCTGGCGCACTCTGTTTGGCGGCATCACTTGGTAGTATTAACGCCTATTTGCAAGGTAGAGTGCTCCACAAAACACGCTTAGTGCCCTTTCTAAATCGCGTGCTCCCCCATGATGCATTACCTAGAGCGAAAGAACTTCTGCATCACTATGGGTTTCTCTCCCTTTTTATTTCGCGTTTTATTCCTTTTGTCAGAGTCCTCACTCCAATGTTAATGGGCTTGTCTAAATTGAATGTCCTTCGGACAATCATTATCAGTATTAGCAGCTCTGTGATTTGGTGCCTAGTGCTAATGTTGTCAGGGAAGTGGCTAATGGTTCACCCTAGGTTGAGCAACTATCAAGAACTCATTTCCAAGGGTTTAGTCATCATGAGCCTCATGTTAGTCATGGCAGCCGTGATTGGACTCTTCTATCGTTACATGACATCAAAAAGTGAACATTTGAATCTCTAGACCGTCCTTTCATGAAACTCCAGACGCAAGGAGGGGGGTGACAATAGTAATATGCATACAACCCCCCCTCCCTTTTTGCGTTCATGTATGTTACGTCGCATTGCTGTAAAGCGCTGAATAATGAAATGGTCGCATTTATGTATGATTACTTATATCGACAAAACACCATAATCACTTCTATTCTCTTGCCTAATCAACATTAGGCAATTTTTTTAAACTAAACCCTTCGCCTTTTTATGCTTCAACATTCACTTTCGGCTTAGTTGATATCGTTAAAATATCGTCCAACTGGTCCTAAACAGTATTTAGTTATCAAATCTATCAATTATTACTAGGTTGATCACAAATTTTCACCAACACACCCCGTTACACGTGACAGCAGTCAAGCTACACATTCTTACAACTAGAAATAAAATATAAAATAATACAATACTATTGAATAACAATTTCAAGGGACGTGAAGAGAACTTATGATGCGAATAACTAAAGTAGCGGCGGCAGTAGCCATTTCAACGGGTCTATTAATGGGTTGTAATGGACCTGAAGTTATTAACGAGACCGAAACAGGAGGCGGAGGTGAAACCACTCCAGTTTCACCTTTAGTCGGTAGCAATTGGAGCTTTGGCGATACAAGTAATGTCGCCGCCACGGCAACTAGTACAGATTTACCTAATGTGTACGTCTTTGATGGTAATAATGTCCAAAAATACTACGATGATGACGCGACACCTGGCACGTACACTATTTATACAGATACCTACGTTGATGGGTTTGAAAACGATCCTCAAACTATCGATTTCGTCTACTACGACGCAAATGGCGCAAACGACATCACCGGAGCTACGTTTACCGTCACTGATGGTAATCTCGTCATTGATACGGCGAATTTTGATGAACTTTCTGCTGTCGAGTCCGCAGACACCGCCGTTGCCGATGCAATTAAAGCTGCGAATGCGTTAGCCGGCGATAACAACTCAGTTCAAATTTTAGATACGCTAACTACGGATACTGGTGAATTACGACTGAAGCTTTCTGATTCCGCTGTGAACGCTGCAGAAACAGCCATCACTTCCGGTAAACTGACTGTCGATTTCATTTACCAACTTGATGAAGATACTGAACAGGGTGCCAATGGCGAAGGTGATAACTCTTACATCTCATTCTACGCATCAGGCACATCGAAGGCTAACCTGCATGGCGAAATCATTTTAAGTGAAGGTAAAGTTCAATACCGTAATGCAAACGGCGATATCACTGAGGCAATAGGCGACGAATCTGGTATAGGAAGCTCGTTTACGCCAGGAGACAAGCTGGCCATCGAAGCAATGTGGGACAATGGTACGTTTACCTTTACCGTCAATGGCGAGAGCTTCACTGGCGAAGTAGCTGATAATACACCAGTTCAAGTGATCGCTTTACGATTAGGTGATAATGGCAACACCACGAACTATGAAGTTGTTGCTGACAACCTAAAAGTCTACTCAAATGATGTCGCAGCCGACACTTTGATATTCGAAGATGATTTCGAGAGTTATTCACCTGGACCAATCGGTAGTCCTTACAACAACAACACCTCAGAAGCAACGGTCATCAGCTCTGGTGGCGATACAACGGATCCGGTAGAGCCTGGAGATGTAACTGACGATTTCGAATCTTATACTGTGGGTGCTTTGATAAGTGATGCAAGCAGCGCTTGGACAACGGCCAACATCAAAGATGATGATGCTGGCACTACAACCGCTGAAGTTGCAGTTGACCCAACAGATAGCGCAGAGAAGTCTCTGTACCTAGAAGACAAAAACTCAGCGACTAAACCATTTGCGATGCGTGCATTTACTGCTCCAGCAGCAGCAGGTTCCGTCTCTGTTGACGCTTACTTCCCGTCGACTAACACCAAGTCAACATACATAAACATCGGTGATGGTAAAAACAACTCAGACCGTTACTTCGAGCTAAACCAGTCGGGCACCAATCTGAAGTATGAAGCAGGCGACAACGATGTGACGATTGCATCGGGGATCGAACTCGATACGTGGCACTCGCTTACCATTTCATGGACAGATGCTGGTCTAGTCTCTGTAACAATGAATGGTCAGCAAATTGCGACAGATGTAGCACAGTCATCTACTGGTCTAGACTCATCTATCGTACCTTCACAGCTAACACTATACACAGGTGACAACGGAAGTATTGTGAACACCGCTTACTTCGACAATGTCGATTCGGACTTGTTCTAATTTCCACCCCGGTGACTAAATAAAGCTCGGCCTTTTGGTCGAGCTTTTTCATTCTATTTAAGTAAGGACGCCCTCGATGGTATTTAAAGCTATTAAATTTTCATTCCTCGCTGCGGCATTGACCACACCATCCTTGACCACCGCGGTCGAAATAAAGCCTGCCACGGGCGAGCAAATCGCTCCAGTAAACTACACTCAGTTTCAGCACATTCTCAGCGAGTCAAAACTCCAAATATCTGACCCCGCAGGCAAAGCTGGTAACAAAAAAGACATCGCGCTGGATAGCGATTTTACCGGTATCGTGAACGAAAACTTTTATGTCGATAAAGGTTCTGAAGCCTTTGTTTTCAAAATGAGTGGATTTAAAAAACGCAACGAGTTGCGCGTATTACAAAACTTCAAATCCAACGACTCTAATACGTTCTATCGCCTTAGTGCTGAACTCATGCCTATTCATCCTCGCGAAGCGGTGAAAAACAGCGAGAAAAAGCGTGACGAAATGACGTTCTTGCAAGTACACAATAAAGGCACGTATGACGACGGAAATCACGGCACAGGTTACATTCCTCACCCACTGCTTCGAGTCGTTTACGACGCAGACCGCCAAGGCAAACAAGACCACTATTGGGCAGTAATTAAAAACAACGCTGTTGATTGTGGTTCAAAAAGTGGCAATAAAGGTAGCGCAGAATGTAAGAATGCCTATCTTCGTGTTGATCTTGGCCCTATAAAACAAAATATGCCTACACATTTTGACATCATTGTCGGCGACCAGAAGTTGGTCATCAATGTTGACGGTGAAAACAAACTCGATCATGACATTACTTATTGGAAACACATGCTGAGTTACTTCAAAGCCGGAATCTATAACCAGTTTAAACATGGTACCGGAGAAGTGCACTTCTATAGCCTTGATTATGCTATCGATAAGAAGTAAGCATTGTTGTTTTAGGGCACTGTAGGGTGCCTTTTTTTATTTGGATTTGAGTGACGATTATGAGCCGTAAACCGTTAATTATTCAAACTGCCATTGTTATCTATTCTTCCCTATTGTTGTCTGCCTGTGGTGGAAGCTCACCATCTGATGCATACCATCCTCCTCTTGACGATTCTGGTCAATACTATGTAATCAGCAGTGCATCACTCAATTCTGACGGAGCAGGTGGCGTCGAAACTTACCAACTCATTGAAAGTATTCTGGGGCAGGGTTCAATTGAAGCACCCGACCTCTATGGTGACGCCAATCATGACACGATAAAACATATCACCGAAGACCATGATTCAATGGTCGGCAACTATTTTCGTTTTGTCATTCATCGTGACCACGACAAGGACCGTGATAAAGACTATACCGATAGGCAACGTAACGAAATTAAAGTCTATGACAAGTCAGTGGATTCACTAAAAGGCTTTAAAGATAAAACATTTGAGTATCGCTGGAAATTTCGAGTAGGAGAGACTCTGGCTGTCACCAACCACTTTAACCATTTATTTCAATTAAAAGCGGTGACTGACAATGGTGATCCAGTCAGTCAGCCACTGGTTACAATTACCGCCAATACCAAAAGTGGCGTGAGCGGATTAGAAGTTCGACATGTAGATTCCGCAGATAACAAAACCATGTTACTGCATACTTCCCAGCAAAATATTGATTGGGCAACACAGATACAGGGCCAATGGTTAGAGGTTTTAGTACGCACAACCTACAGCGAAACAGGCGCACTATATTTGTCCGTCACACCAGTCGGCGAACAAAGTCCGCTATTTGCAATCAGCCAAGATAACCTTGAAATGTGGCGCTCGGGTGCAAACTCAAGCCAAGGCAATTTTGTTCGCCCTAAATGGGGGATCTACCGTTCATTAAAGGATAAAGACGCCCTTAACGAAGAAGAAGATGAAGTCTGGTTTGCTGACTTTTCAATTAAAGAAGTCGAAAAAATATCCGAGTAGCCGTTTGCATATCGCGCTCCAGAGCGTAACAACAACGAATAAGCCGATCAGAGCCAAGACTCTGATCGGTTGTTTATAACGCCCATGCTAACACCTGCCAGTGCTCTCGATTACTTAACGCTCTTAATTTGGGGCAAGGATTAACCAGATAGACGTAATTAGCGTGCTCACACAATGGCAGATCATTAATCGAATCGGTAAAAAAATGCGTGGTGTGATAAACGCGATTTTCATTTTTTAGCCATTGCTGTAAACGAGTCACCTTACCTTCACGATAAGTAGCAATACCATCGATTTCAGCGGTATAAGTGCTGTTGTCTTCAACTAAATCAATTCCCATAGCAACATCAATCCCGATGCGTTGGGCAATAGCTTTAACAAGAAAACTGACCGATGCGGAGATCATTACCGTGTCAACCTCATCATGTTTTAGGCTAACCAGTAACGCCTTTGCCTGTGGATACAAGCGAGGCATAATCTTTTCATCGATACATTGCTCGACCCAACATGCAATATCTTGTTTTGGAACTCCTTTAAGCGGCGACATAGAGAAAGTCAAATACTCCTCCATTGCCAAGTCGCCTTGAGCATATAACGCCATTAAGCGCGCATCTTCTTCAAGAAAGCCTGGTGTTGTCGCTACCCCTTTCTCTACCAGAAATTCATTCCATAATACTGCACAGTCGGCGTCAAAAAGCGTTTCGTCCATATCAAAAACATAGAGGTCTTGAAGCATTAGCGGTTCCATTGTCGTCCAGCGAATACGATATCGTTAACGATTTTGCATTAACGATTTACGGTCAAATTTCGCATCATGCTAAGCACCGATTATGACAACTTGATGTTATAGCATGGGATAGAAACAGAAACGAAAGACAAGACACGCAATGCGATCGTCAAATCACAGAAATCGCTTCTTAAACTGAGAAGGAGAGATACCTTGTAAGCGTGAGAACGCATGAGTGAAAGTACTTTGGCCAGAAAACCCCGTTAACTCGGCAACCTGACCTAAATTCAAATGCCCTTGCTCAATGAGCCGTTTGGCTGCATCAACCCGTTTATTCAAGACATATTGATGGGGCGTAATCCCAATCTGCTCTTTAAATAGCATGTGGAATTGGCTTTCCCCCAAAAAGACACTACTTGCTAACTGCGATACCGATATTTTGTGGGAAAGATGCAGATCGATATAGCGGTCTATCTGTTCAAGATCAAAACGAGAATCTCGTAACGACGTTTTAAATGCAGAGATATGACGTTGGAGTAGTGCAACAACCGTATCATTGCAAGCACGGCTCAATAGCAGATCATCAGGACTACTCTTCATTTCAGCGACCAATAGCTGTATCAGTTTTTGGATCTGTGTATCGAGCTGGAAATACGTTTTTTCTTTTGATAACTCATTGATACGATGTAGTAATACTGGATCGCTGTCATTAGGAATAGGTAAGTTCAGCACCAAAATATCGGGTTGATCAACGACACCACCGAAAGCATGATCAAGGCCTGATGTGACAACACACCCCTGACCAGGTCCGACTAAGTTACCTACACCGCCAACCTCAAACTCTGCCTGACCTTTTAAACCAATCACGACTTGTGAATAGTGGTGATCATGAGAGTCCATATGAGAAGGCAAACGGACTATTTCAGCCGGTTTTGGGGAAGCATGATCATGGGATAAGTGTGATTTATTGGGCATGGTTCAAGGCGCTATTCATCGCGAGGAAGAAAACGAGAGTATAGCGATTTCACTCGATTTTGGAAAAGGTATTCATGATCGAATAAGTAAATTGGTCACCGCATACCCTAGATTCAAGCGGTTATTGCAGAAAACAAAAGATCCTCACTTGATCAAGCTTCCGGAACCATGATCATGAAGCAATAAGTTACGGTGGTTGTAATTTGAACTATTTCACGATTTTGATATAAAAAAGCCGCAATAATTGCGGCTAGATATCAATTCCGTTAGGTCAAAAGTCGCTATCGTTACTTGTTAGAAGTATGAACATAGGGTACCAAAACCACGCAGACCGGCGCTAACTGGAGCCTTAAGACTGAGTAGCAAATATTAAGGTGCTAGACGCTCAATATCCCACTGGCCCACACCATCTTCTGTAAATAAAAAGCGATCATGTAAGCGGTTTTCTCCGCCCTGCCAGAACTCTATCGATTCAGGTCGAATTCGATAACCTCCCCAGAATGATGGGACCGGAATTTCACCTTTTTCAAATTTTTTCTTTAACTCGAGGTATTTTCCTTCAAGGACACCACGAGCAGAAATTCGGCTACTTTGCTTGCTGGCAATGGCAGCAAGTTGACTCTCTTTAGGACGCGAAGAAAAATATTTCATATTTTCTAGGGTACTCAGCTTTTCAGCTACACCAGTTATGTGCACCTGACGCTCTAAAGGATGCCACGGAAAATGCAAACTGACTTTCGCATTAGCTGTAATCTGCTGTGCTTTGCGGCTACCCAAGTTGGTATAAAAAACAAAGCCATTTTTATCCACATTTTTGAGCAATACAATACGCTGAAATGGTTGGCCGGTTTCATCAACCGTTGCCACTGTCATCGCCGTCGGATCCGTTAACTTAGCTTCAACAGCCTGCTCTAACCATGCGTTAAATTGTTCGATAGGATCTGCGAGTAAATCCTGACGACGTAACCCACCCTTTGAATATTCACGGCGGATATCTTCGAGTTCCATAACCATTCCTCAACGTTTTTTTGAATTTTGCGCTTATCACCAGCAGAAAACAACCCTATATGCGACAACTCATCATCGATTTTTGCTGGATATCTTCTAGTTTATCCTTATCCGTCATTAGAACGGGATGAAACAGACAATATTTCGATATATCATTACTTTGCATTCACAAAAGTAGTACTAAACTCTAGTATGTAGACTAGTTTAATTAGAAGGCTAATTAAATGACACTCAATAACGCTCATCGTTATTGCAAAGTGGATCGAGTCTTCAGTGTACGCCAGTTACAATTTTACAACAGTAGTAATAGTATTAAACCATCGGATAACGTCATCTGATATCAATCGCGGATAGGACATGAACAAAAACGAATACAATAAAGTTTCTGACGCCGAAATCGACTACATAGACGATAAAACCGCCGCGCTACTTCTCAATACCCCCACCAGCGCACGGATCATGCTGTGGGTCGTTGTACTGTTTTTCATTTGTGCTGGTGTTTGGGCATCTTGGGCTGAAATAGATAAAGTAACCGTGGGTCAAGGCAAAGTGATCCCATCATCTCAGATTCAAGTCATCCAAAATTTGGAAGGCGGATTGGTTAAACAAATCTTAGTCAAAGAAGGGGATACAGTAACAGAAGGTCAACAGCTTCTACTGATTGATGATACCCGCTTCCGCTCTGACTTTAGAGAGCGCGAACAGCAGGTCTTGAATCTAACCGCCAATGTGCTTCAGCTATCCGCCTCATTAACCAGTGTCGTCATCAACGAAGACGTCGATAACAAAAACTGGCAGCAATCTGTCACGTTAGAAACAGATAAACTGGCGTTCCCACAGACTTTCGAAGCCGACTACCCTCAACTTGCCAGTCGTCAGCGAGCGGAATACCGACAAGATCTCAATGAATTGCGCAACCAACTTTCCGTTCTTGACTACCAGGTTCGCCAAAAACAACAAGACTTGGTCGAAATACAAGCTCGAGTTCGTAACCTCAGGCAAGGCTACAATCTCGCAAGGGATGAACTAAACATTACTAAACCTTTAGCTGATGAAGGGGTCGTTCCTAAAATTGAGTTACTCAAATTACAACGTCAAGTGAACGATACGCGACGAGAACTGACCTCGACAGAACTCAAAGTACCCGCCCTCAAATCCGCAATTCAAGAGTCTATGCTCAGCCGAATCGACATCGCTCAACAGTTTCGTTCTGAACAGCAAGAAAAGCTCAATCAAGCGCAAGATAAGCTCTCATCAATGACCGAATCGGCGGTTGGCCTAGAAGATAGAGTAAACCGTACCAATGTTGTTTCTCCGGTCAACGGCACCGTTAAGACGCTTAATGTCAATACCGTTGGTGGAGTCATTCAACCCGGTATGGATTTGGTTGAAATCGTCCCGACCGAAGACACCCTATTGGTTGAGGCGAAAATCGCGCCTCAGGACATAGCATTTTTACGTCCCGATTTGCATGCCGTTGTAAAATTCAGCGCTTATGACTTTACCAAGTATGGCGGTCTCGATGGGGTACTTGAACACATTAGTGCTGACACCACACAAGATGAAGAAGGGAACAGTTTCTATATTGTTAGAGTAAGAACCGAAATCACAAATTTTGGGCAAGGTGAAGAGCTACCTATTATTCCGGGGATGACGGCATCTGTTGACATTATTACAGGGAAACGAACGGTTCTCGATTATTTATTAAAACCGTTAATCAGTGCCCAGAACAACGCACTTAAAGAGTAAAGCGGACGGTGTTATTGGATAAGCGGACAGGACGTCTGCCAATCAAAATCAAGCACTGCCTTCTCAGTATCGCAGTGGCAACGGGGCTATTACTTACCGGTCATTCCGATGCCTATACCAAACAAGAACAAACTTGGATCAACACGGTGTCAAGCATCTATGGCGAAAGAGCTGGCAAACGTGTCGAAACATGGCGAAAAACCCTTGCTCAGTTACAAGGACAATCCGAGCAAAAGCAGTTGGCGGGAATTAATCAGTTTTTCAATCAATTGAATTTTGTTGACGACATTCATTTATGGGGAAAAAAGGACTATTGGGCGACACCTTTGGAGTTTTTAGGGAGCAATGCTGGTGATTGTGAAGACTTTACCATTGCAAAGTATTTTTCATTATTGGAGCTCGGTATTTCCGACAAAAAGCTCCGACTGGTTTATGTTAAAGCCATTGAGCTAAATCAGTTCCATATGGTTCTTGCCTACTATGAAACGCCGCGCTCTCAACCATTAATTTTAGACAATTTAATTGGTGAGATTAAGCCCGCCTCAAAACGAAATGATCTGCTTCCGATATACAGCTTTAACGGTCGAAATCTTTGGGTGATGAAAACCACACAAGGGAAATTGGCTGGCAAGTCGTCGAGACTGAAATTATGGAATGATTTGCGCTCTAGGGAGCGCTCATTGAAGTTAAGGAAACCCAAGGTAAATTACGACGAGTAAACAATTATGACACTATACAGACAGCTAGTGGTTAGCATGATAGCGGTATTTATTCTGCTCTTAACGTCGGTGTTTATCATCGAGTTTAACACCACAAAAAACTTCCTTGAGCAGCAGCAACGTTCAGAAGTACACAATACTATCAATACCGTTGGCTTAGCACTGGCTCCGTATTTGAAATCGCAAGATACTGTTGCCGTCGAGTCCGTAATCAACGCCCTATTTGATGGCAGTACCTACTCGACCGTTCGTTTAGTTTTCTTAGAAAATGAGCAAGAAATCGTTCGCAGCTACCCAGTTAAACCCAACAATGTCCCCGAATGGTTTACAAATTTAGGGATATTTAAGCCCATTGATGATTCTAGAGTTGTCACAAGCGGCTGGTTGCAACTCGCAGAAGTGGAAATAATCAGTCATCCCGGTAACGCCTACGCCGAACTTTGGGGGGCGCTAAAACACCTCGTCATTGCTTTCATTGTTATTTTTGTCTTAGGTATTATGACGATCGCCTTCATCTTGCGACGAGCGCTAACACCTTTAAGGGCGATTATTCAAAAAATGGAGCAAGTTGCCCACAAACAATTTGGTGACCCTTTGAAGCGTCCTCGCACCAAGGACCTAATTGCTGTAGTCGATGGCATTAACAGTATGTCAGCGCACGTAGAAGAATCATTTAAACAGCAAGCCAAAGAAGCGCAAAAACTCCGAGAGCGCGCCTATATGGACCCGGTATCACAGTTAGGCAACCGAGCTTTTTATATGGGCCAGCTTAACCAGTGGCTCTCTGAATCTTCTCTCGGTGGCGTTGCGATTCTGCACGCGGAGTTTATTAAACGAACCTATAAAGCGGAAGGCTATGAAGCAGGTGATGGCCAAGTAAAAGAACTTGCCGATTTATTATCTCTGAGTATTAATATTCCCAACGCCGTGATCGCGCGGATATCTACTGATGAATTTGGTTTTGTCTTCCCAAATATTGATGAGAGTGAGCTCCAATTAGTCGCCAGTAACATTATAAGTTGCGTTCAAGACTTGAACTCAGATCCTACCGGGCTGAGTAAAGCAAAATCAGCACTGGGCGTTGTCTTTAACGAAGAACGTAAAAATTCAACACAATTGCTGTCCGTATTAGACAATGCGTTAACAAAAGCCAAAGCCGACCCAGCTTTAGATTATGGCTATGTCACCAATGAAACAACGGGGACGATTCTAGGTAAGCAGCAATGGCGCAATATGGTTGAAGAAGCCATCAGCAACGACTGGGTCACATTCCGTTTTCAGGCTGCAAATAGTAGCTGGGGTGAGACCTATCATAGAGAAGTCTTTTCTGCGATTGAAAAAGATGGCGAGCGATATACAGCAAATCAATACCTACTTGCTCTAGAACAATTGAATGCCAGCTACATTTTTGATGAACATGTCATTATTTCGGTCATCGAGAAGTTAGAGAAACAAGAGATGTCGGATCCTATCGCCATCAACATCGCCCCAACCAGTATTGCCGAGCCTAGCTTTATACGTTGGATATCTCAAACGCTTGCTAAGCATCGTGACATTAATGAAAAGCTGCATTTTGAAATCCCAGAAACGTGTTTCATCAATAACCCACATCACACCGCGTTATTCTGTAATGCGCTACGTAATGAAGGGGCTAAATTTGGTGTCGATAACTATGGTCGAAATTTCCATTCATTAGAATATATCAGTGAGTTTAGACCTGATTACGTCAAACTAGACTACCTCTATACACATCAATTGGATGACGAAAAACAGAAATTCACGCTCACGTCAATTTCTCGAACCGCACACAATTTAGGTATAAAAACTATCGCCTCTCGAGTGGAAACACAGACTCAGTTAGATTTCCTATCTGAGCATTTTGTGGATGTATTCCAAGGCTTTATCGTCGATAAATAACAAGGTGCCGATAGCATGAAAGACCCAATACTGAATTCGCTGATCTACATCAGCCGATACTATGGGCTTGCCAACTCTCCCGAAGCGCTGGTGAATGGCTTACCACTGTCAGAAGGTAAATTAACGCCATTCCTACTTCCTAGAGCCGCCGAGCGAGCAGGGCTAGTCGCGAAGGAAAATCGATCAACACTCGACGGTATTCCGTCCATTGTCTTTCCCGTCATTCTATTACTGAAAGGCGGTGATGCCTGCGTCTTAAACAGCATCGATTCTGAGAACAACGAAGCAGAAGTGATCACGCTCGAATCAGGGTTAGTACCAATATCTGTCCCTTTGGACGATCTTATTGAACAATTTATCGGTCGATACTTTCTGGTAAAAAAACAGTTTCGCTACGACGAACGCTCGCCAGAAGTACTCAAAACCCGCGAAGGACACTGGTTCTGGGGCACGATTTGGGAATCAAAACATATCTATCGAGATGTCTTACTGGCATCACTCGTTATCAACATATTTGCGGTTGCCGCGCCTCTTTTTACCCGTCTAGTTTATGACAAAGTTGTGCCTAACCTTGCTTTTGAAACCTTGTGGGTACTCGCAGCCGGGATTTTTATCGTCTTTGGTTTTGATCTTGTACTCAAACTAATGCGCAGCTATTTTATTGATGTCGCAGGGAAAAAATCCGACATTCTTATTTCGTCAAAGCTCTTTAGCAAGGTGATGGGAATACGAATGGAGTCGCGACCGCCATCTGTTGGGGCTTTTGCTCGTCATCTACAAGAATTCGAATCCATCCGAGAGTTCTTCACCTCAGCAACCATCGCATCTCTGATTGATCTGCCCTTTGCGCTGCTGTTTTTAGTCCTCATTTGGTTAATGGCTGGCAACTTGGTGATCATTCCCATCATTGGCGTCGTCATTTTGATTATTTACTCTTTGCTTATTCAAGCGCCTCTGCGACGAGCGATTGAAGAAGGCTCACGCCTTGCTTCGCAAAAATACGCTAACCTTATTGAAAGCTTAGCAGGCTTAGAAACCGTGAAAATTTTTGGCGCTCAAAGCCAGTATCAATACCGCTGGGAAGAAGCCGTCGCGCACATGGCCAACTGGAATATTAAAAGTAAACGTATCACTGATGGTATTCAAAATACCGCAGGGTTTGTGCAGCAGTCGAGCAACGTTGGTATGGTCATTCTTGGTGTCTACCTTATTTCAGATGGCGAGCTCACGATGGGGGGCCTAATCGCTGCCACCATGCTGAGTAGCCGTGCCATCGGTCCTTTGGTTCAGCTTTCATTGCTTTCTACTCGCTACAATCAAGCGAAGTCTTCAATGACCATCATTGAGCAAGTCATGGCAATGCCCGATGAACAAGAAGAAGGCAAGCGCTATATCCACCGCCCAATTATTCATGGAAAAATCGAGCTAGATAGAGTGACATTCCACTACCCTGACTCACCTATGGCGTCTATTCGAGATTTAAGCCTCACAATAGAGCCTGGCGAAAAAGTGGCAATCATTGGTCGTATTGGTTCAGGTAAAACAACGCTTGAACGCTTGATTATGGGGCTATATCAGCCAACAGAGGGGCATGTACGAATTGATGATACAGACATCGCTCAGCTTCACCATGTGGACGTGAGGCGCAATATTGGCTGTGTCCCTCAAGACTGTAATTTATTCTTTGGTTCTATTCGTGACAATATCACTCTAGGGCGTCCGCTGGTGGACGACAGAGACGTGATGGACGCCGCAAACCGAGCGGGTGTCACCGTATTCACTCAGCAAGACCCTGCTGGCTTAGAACGCCAAGTTGGCGAAGGCGGTCTATTGCTGTCTGGAGGACAACGACAAGCCGTCGCCATTTCACGCGCGTTCCTTGCTCGTCCTCCTATTTTGATTATGGATGAACCTACCAGTGCGATGGATAACCGTTCTGAACTGCATATTAAAACGCAACTAAAACAGCTAAAACCCACAGAAACTCTCGTGCTGATTACTCATAAAACGTCAATGCTTGATGTCGTTGATCGAGTCATTGTTATGGAAAAAGGCGCCATTATTGCTGATGGACCAAAAGCACAAGTCCTCAACGATTTGAGGCAGGGCAAGGTCAAAGCAGCAAGTTAAGTAGCGGGTCCGATTTGGACATAAAAAGCCCCCCAATAATTGGTGTCCAACTATTGGGGGGCTTTTTATTTACTGCGGCTTTTACTTGCGCTTATATCGAGCTAAATAAAACCGTTATCATGACTAAAATGTCTGCGTTAAGTGTCGTGGATAATCACAATATTACTCAAGATACTGTTATCTACTCCCGTCACGCCTTCAAGCTCGATAGTGACGGTTTTTCCATTACCTTTATCAATATTAATCAAGGTATTGCCGTCCTCTTCCGTCACCGCGATGGTGTTATTATCAAGCAGACTTTGTAGTGTATCGTCATCATCAAACAAGTCGATAAAGTCAATGACATCGCGATTTCCATCGTCTTGCGAGAAGTCAGTAATCACGTCATGGCTGCCGTCTAAATCAGACTCCGTCCATTTGAAAGTATCATCACCTAAACCACCTGTTAGCACATTTGAACCCTGACCTCCGATAATCAGATCATCACCGTCAGTGCCAGTAATCACTGTCACCCCACTGCCTCCTTGTACGGCATAATCGACGCTTTCAGCATCGGAAGCATTACCGTTTGGAACAATGTTGACATTAACGGTAGCGGTTTCTACGCTTGCTAAACCTTGGGAATCAACCGCACTGTATTCAAATTGGTCGGTAATTTCGGCATCCACGACGTCAATAGACTGCAATACAAACCCCGCTTTTTTACCGTTATCGTCAACGGCAACAATTCGCATTTCATCAAAACCTTGCTCTGAAGACACTGAAATCGTAGCTTGATGATCGACTATCGTATCATTGTTCAACTGCACAGGAGTATTGCTGATTAAATCGCCTCCTGCATAAAGGTAGACAAATATATTCGATTGCCCTCCCCCATTCGCGCTGGCACTAAATTGCCCCGTGAGACTACCTACACCCACCAAGGTTCGAGTCATTAAACCTGCAGTAAACTTGATCGACATGTACTCTTTAGCCTGCGCTTCCGTTTCTTTTCCTTGACCATTTTCGTCAGCACGCTTGGTGTAGTAACCTCGCTGCTTAGCAGCGCCAGCACCATCAAATGCGATGCTTTCAAGTTCACTATTTACATGAGGTTGTGCCCCCCCATAAGTACCACCACTAATCGCTAGACCTTGTTCAAGCAACACATTCAAATCTGATTCATATTGCGCTGTCGTCGCGTCAAAACCGACATCAATGTCGTAGTACACATCGATGCTGTCTTCCACCAAATCCCCGTTATCTAAATCGAAACGATCGCCAGAACCACTCAAGAAATAAAGCTGTCCAAATTCCGGTTCACCTTCAATCTTAACGAAGGTTTGCTTGTTGTCGCTCGCATCATCTTCAAGGTCTGTCACCAACTCTGAAAAATTGAGTGGGATCGTGTCATCTGCAGCGAAAAACTCTACGTCTGTCACTGTGGGCTCTGTATTAGGAACGGCATTCGGGTTCGGTACAACAGTCAGGTTAATGACTTCTGACACCGTGAAATCCGTCGCGGGGTGAGTGTTGTCATTCTCTGACGATGTCGCTTCAATGGTAACCGTATACACGTCTGCATCATTAACTAAGACCTGCAGAGCCTCCAAGTTTTGCCATAAGGTAACATCGGCTTCGAGTGATGATCCCACCTCTAGTGTTTGAATACCGTTGGTCACAATAGAGCCTTCTGGTAGCCCTTTTAATACCAAGTTTAATGACTCTGAACCATCTAAGTCAGTCAAAAAAGCTGTGATGTCGCTGAGATCAATATAGCTATCTTCGTAGCCATAGTTGGTTCGAGTACTAAGGGAGATGTTGTCTAATAATGCCCCGTAACTATCAACCTGGTCGGATTCAAATAACAGGCGATAACTACCCGATTCTGGTGTCTGAAACACAATACTTTCTGAATTCCAGGCTCTATCAACGCTATCATCAAATTCGTACAACTCACTGCGGACATTTTGCTCATCCACCAAGAAAACTTTCACCGGTGAACCATTGACTCGCCTTGCTGCAATATCAAAAGTTAGGTTATAAAATGCGCCGGCTTGGCCTTCAAAATCCGTGAACAGCGAGTCATCTGTATTTCGTCGACCTTCAATTTCAAAAATCTGATTGTCTTTATCTTGTGACTGGTTGCCTAGATACACCCCCTCTCGTCCAACCTCACTTACAGAGCTTGAATTCTCTGTTCCCCAAATGCCAGTTGAGCCATTATTGTTTAGCTCAGCATCGGAGACATTTCCACGCCACGACTGTCCGCCTAAATGGACATTTTCAAAATCGATTGAGGCTAACATCACGTCACCGGATACACTCAACACTGGGGTATCGGAGACGGGTCTCACCGTCACTTCTAATGCCGTTTGTTCGATCAACTGATCGCTAGAATCAAGCGCGTTGACCTGAAGGGTAAAGTCAACATCACTATTTGGTTCCGGTTGAATGGATAACTGCGCTAGCTGAAGTTCATTGAGTGTGACCGCATTATCTACAACGGCGACCTCATTTACACCAACGTAAATTTTCGCTCCATTCGGAATACTACTAATCTCTACTTTAGTTGCATCGCTGGCGGCAGGTAGATCAATTGTCAACGGGATCTGATTGTCTTCATCGCCACTAGCAGGCTCGACCAACAGATCCAATACACTCGCCATTTCAATGGTTGAAGTAGCGGTATTAGACGGTTGACTGAGTTCATCAAACGTCGTGATCTCAATAACTCTACTCGTTAGATCAGGGGTTTGACTGTCATTCTCAAATTGTATGAGTTTTAGCGCAGCTTCATAATCATCAGCGCTTGCATTGCCATACAAAGATATTTTAATCGCGCCAGAGTTTAATGTTTCGCTAGAATAAGCAATGCCGCTTAGCAATGGATTGCCTAGCGCTGCTACACTAAAGCTATCCGCTGTCTGAGGGTTAGTTAGGGTTACCTCCGCCATGGATATGATGTTATTTTCGTCAAAAACATCAACATCGCTATCAACCACGCCAATAGCGCTGTCTCCCTCAGTAAACAAAGAAGCAAAGCTCGTTCCTGCTTCACTGGCATCAAGATCTAGCGTCGGTGCTGCGTTATTAACACGCTCATCGACTATGGTAACAACAGATTGTTCGCTTAACCCACCATCAGAATCTACCGCTTGATAAGTGAAACTGTCGTTCAAAGCGGTTTCTAAATATCTTAGCTCCCAGTTACCTGGACCATCCGTCCCTAAACTGACACCAGTGATTAGCACGCCATCTTCAACGTCCAAATTATCGACAGAAAAACTCAACTCATGAAATAACTCATTATTACCTGATGTGTCTTTTTGTACATCAGGCGTATAGTCCACGGTAGAGCCATCACTCAGCATCACTTTGATCGTTACTGCTGATTCATTGCTATTGCCAAGACCACTATAAAAATAGCCGCCCATACCATCCAAGCCAAGATCAACATGAGTCGCAGGTCGGTCAGCGAAGCCGATAGAAAGCTGCTCACCCTCATTAATGCCCTGACCACCACCGATACCAATCCCGTGACCCACATGACTATCTTGCACGTCACCTCGATATTGCGTGAGGGTACCGCGATTGCTGCTAATAGTAACCGCATCACCATTTTCTAACTCGAGGGCGCGGTTTTTGCCGTCTACCTCATCGCCCCAGTTATAAAACGCCTCTTGAGTACTCTCTAAATCACTGTCTGTCGGAATAGCTTTAGTACCTAAAACAAACCCTTGTGCATTTTCACTTGCTTGGTAAGTAATCTTTGTCGGATCAAAAGTGTCACCGTTGTTTACTTGGGCTTGAGTGATCTCTACCCCGTCATGGAAAAGCGTACCACCGATAGGAAGTTCGGTAATTTTGACAGCAACTTGCTCGTCGTTGATGTCGTCTTCAATATCTGAAATATGATCGCTACCCTCTCCATCAATCGAGCCTGTCCCTGTATCAAAGCTCACCGCTACGGACTCGTTACCAGAAATGCTAAAGCTAAAATCTTCCGATTCTGGAGGCGAGTTGACGGAGATAACATCAATCGTTGAGGTCGCAACATTAGAGGCTAAATCTTGATCATCAAACACTGTCACTTTAATCTCGCGAGACTCTGTATTTGGGTCTTGACTGTCATTTTGAAATTCGAGCTGTTTAAGCGCAGCCTCATACACATCCGCACTCGCTTCACCAGTGATAGTCAGTAGTAATGCCCCACCAACTGTACTGGTTGTTAGGCTAAGCCCTGCTGGTAACACACCATTTAACGATAACGAATCATTGGTTTGTGGGTTTGTAAGTCTAATTTCAGCTTTGCTGATGACATCAATATCGTCAGTGATAACCATATCGCTATCAACGACCATAATTGGCGCATCTCCTTCGATAAAGCTAGCACTATACCCAGAGCCATTTTCGCTGCCATCTAAATCTAAGATTGGTGCATTATTATCATTATCTCCACTTGGCCCACCATCAATTTCACCATCATCAGAAATCGTAGCATCAGCGGTCACGCCAATTACACCATTGGTAGTCAGCCCTGCTGGCTCGGTGATTTTCAGTGTAAAGTCTTCATCTTGCTCGTAGTGTTCATCATCGAAAATACCAACATGAATATCAATGTTTGTTACGCCTACAGGGATGTCGATTTCACCGTTAACAATGGTAAGGGGTACATCGGTACTACCATTGTTATAACTGGCCGTTGTGCTACTAAAGTCATCGCTGTCAGTATCGGTATCAACACGCGTAAGCGCCACCGTTAACGGCACATCTGAAGCGTGGCTCAATTCAAGTTCGAACCCGATACTACCCGCATCTTCACTGACTTCACCACCACCAGATAAAGACAACGAAATTGGGTCATTATCAATGATACTGCCCGTCGCGGCTTGACCATCAATAAGTAGAGTAAAGCTTTCATCGCCTTCATAGCGATCATCGTCAATCGTAGGCAGTGAAATACTAAATTCACTGACTCCCTCTGGCACTTCAAGCTCGCCCGAGATTGCGTTATAACTCACTCCATCGCTGAAAGTCATAGTAGAAAGGTCAACATCGTTTACAGAAGCGGTGTCACCATTAGTACCAAACTCAACGTCAAAGAACGTTTTAACGTTAGTGGTTCCATCTAAAGTAACCAAATACGACAAACTTTCGCCTTCCAAAGCGCTATCATCCCCAAGACTAAACGCAACGCTGCTAAGATTCACAGGCGCAGGGTTAACCAGTACGTTGACCGTTGCGCTATCAAAGCCACCTTTGTCATCGGTAATTTGATATTGGAATTCAGTGCGTCCAGAAAAGTCTTCTGGGAGATCGAAGATAACATTGCCACCTTCAATTCGAGCGTCCCCTTCCGTCTCACCAAAGACATACGTAATACGTACATCGTCACCATTGATGTCACTATCATTCGCTAGAATTTCAGATAATGGGATAACGACGGGCTCATCATGTTCAAATACATAAGCCCCCGCCCCAACAACTTGAATACCTTGCAAAAAGTAATCGGAAGAATCGTTACCTCGAGCGGGACCGTCGGTAAAATCAACCGACTCAAAAACAAGACGATCAAAGGCTGCGCCATTGGTTTCTATCTCGAAACTGCCCTTATGACCAGAGTCATTATTAAAATGATCACTTGCGACAAGGGTATTCCCTAAATATGCCGACCATTTGCCTTGTTCATGATTACCAGAGCCTCCTTCGTTAGCAAAAAGATTGGTGACAGAAAAAGCCCCATCAACCGCTGGCTCTTTTAGCGTAATAACCAGCTGTTCAGACTCGCCTTCATCTCGATTATATTGAATTTGAGATTCAGGACCCGCATTAACGGTCCCATCAGGAATACCAATTCGATCAGAACCATCAATCTTGTAGCTAACCGTTTCACCATCATACTGAGCAACAATACTTTCAACGTCACTCCAGCCTTGATCGCCGCCCCCCATATCCCCTTGAATTAGGGTGTAGCTTTCCGGATCATCAACCGCATCAGGGTTCGCATTCATGTTTTGATCGGTAATCGTTACCGTCGACTCTTGGCTGTAAGCACCATCAGAATCCAACGCTTTATAATCAAACGAATCTTCTAGATTTGTTTCTAAATAGCGCAGTTCCCAATTACCATTCCCCTCAGTACCAACGGTAACAGCTTCAATTAATAAGCCTTCAGCCCCTGGGATATCTGCAATAGAAATGTTCAAATCAACGTCTAAATCCGCATTCCCTGACGAGCTTTTCTGGTAAGGGTCAAGTTCAACAATGGACCCATCACTCAAAGTAACCGAAATGAGCGCGGAAGATTCATTGCTGTTGTTTAAGTTCTCATCAAAGAAACCACCTAAACCATCAAGCCCCAGAGCGATAGAGCTTGCAGGGCGATCTGAAAAATCTATGGTGATAGTTTCCCCTTGGTTGATGCCTTTGCCACCGCCAACACCCAATCCAAAGCCAACATGATTCGTATCAGGATCCCCTCGATATTGCGTTAAATTCCCCCCAGAACTAGTGATCGTAATGGTGTCATTACCTACAGTCAGCACGCGTTCCGATGAAGAATTGCCAGGTTCACCCCAGTTCAAGAAATCACTTTGACTACTCTCTTCTTCCACCAACCCTTGAGGGGTTTTGATCCCTAGAATAAATCCTTGAGCGTTCTCATCAGGAAGGTATGAAATATTGTTTGGATCAAAGGCCGTTCCTTCCACTGAGCCCTCAATATGAAGATCAGCCTCGACAATTTCCCGTACACTACCCCCATCGTTGTAGAGCAAAGTACCACCGACAGGAAGCTCGGTGATCACAACCGACAGTGTTTTGTCATCCGCAGTACTGCGATCATCTTCGATATCAGAGATATGATCCGATCCAGCGCCTTCTATCGAACCTTCCCCAGTATCAAAATAAACAGGGGTTGCCGCACCATTAGTCACAGTAATGGCGAAATCTTCAGATTCTGGATCATCGTTCAAGCCATGAACAGTTATAGATATCGTTTTTGGCTCACTTTGGCTCCCTTCGTTATCAACCGCATAGTAAGTAAATTCTACAACTTCTGACTCACCGCTAGTTAAGCCTTGGAAATCTTCACCCGGATCGAAACTGTATGAGCCATCCGAGTTAAACGTTAGGCTGCCTTTGTCTGCTGGGACATCGTCTTGCAATGCGTAAGAGGCGATCACCCCATCCACATCAGACGCGTCAGGCACGCTACGTGAAATCGAGGTGTCTTCATCAGTTACCTCATCGGCAGGCAACGCGACGGGCTTGTCATTAATGCCGGTCACCGTGATGGTGATGGTTTGAGGCGCGCTCGCTAAGCCTTCATCGTCCAAGGCGATGTAAGTGAAGGTGACATTTTCCGATTCACCATTGCTGAGCCCTTGGAAATCTTCACCCGGATCGAAACTGTATGAGCCATCCGAGTTAAACGTTAGGCTACCTTTGTCTGCTGGGACATCGTCTTGCAGTGCGTAAGACGCGATCACGCCATCCACGTCAGACGCGTCAGGCACGCTACGTGAAATCGACGTATCTTCATCCGTCATTTCGTCGGCAGGCAATGCCACAGGCTTATCATTAATGCCCGTCAC
>NZ_JAMKMS010000029.1 GCF_023634655.1 Vibrio methylphosphonaticus
GTAGTGACGCTCTGGAGTATCGTACTCAACGTGAGAAGTAGCGATTGTGATACCACGCTCGCGCTCTTCTGGAGCGTTATCGATAGAAGCGAAATCTTTAGCAACACCGCCGTACACTTTTGCAAGCGTAGTACAGATAGCAGCTGTTAGAGTTGTTTTACCGTGGTCAACGTGGCCGATAGTACCAACGTTTACGTGCGGTTTCGTACGTTCAAATTTTTCTTTAGACATGAGTTGTCCCTCTAGGTACGGATTAAAGTGGCTTAAATGACCACGCAACCAAAATAGTTTGGCAGTAAGTATATATCAAAAGGAAATAATTGCTTTGAGAGCTGGTGCTGATACCCAGATTTGAACTGGGGACCTCACCCTTACCAAGGGTGCGCTCTACCGACTGAGCTATATCAGCGCTCGAAATGTGGAGCGTGCAGCGGGAATCGAACCCGCATCATCAGCTTGGAAGGCTGAGGTAATAGCCATTATACGATGCACGCAACAGGTTAACTCTAAGAGCTATTTCCTTAGGAATATGGTGGAGGGAGATGGATTCGAACCATCGAAGGCAGAGCCGTCAGATTTACAGTCTGATCCCTTTGGCCACTCGGGAACCCCTCCATACTTATATCCATTTTCAATATCTGCTTACTTCTTAGGTAAGGAGAAAATGGTGCCGACTACCGGAGTCGAACTGGTGACCTACTGATTACAAGTCAGTTGCTCTACCTACTGAGCTAAGTCGGCATAAGTGGAGCGCATTTTATTGAATGAAGTCTGTGGATGCAACCGTTAATTCAAAAAAAATTTGCTTTTCCTATACATTCTTTTCTTTCACCTGCTTTTTGCGTGAAATTTCATCAATTCCGCGTGTTCTGTTGCATGAATTATTTGATTTATTCGTCGCTTGAGGTATGTTCAGCACTCTTTGTATGGAAACCTCGATGTTTGGTGAGTTATGAGCCCTTTTATGTCCTTTAGTCGTGAGCAATGGTCAGCACGCAGAAACGCTGTACCTATGACACTGACAGAAGATGATTTGAAAGAACTTCAAGGTATTAATGAAGATCTCACCATGCGTGAAGCCACTGAGGTATATTTACCGCTTTCGCGCTTGCTTAACCTCTATGTCGCCGCACGACAACGACGTAACTCAGTCTTACAAGAATTTCTCGGACAAAATGAACATATGCCGCCGTTCATTATTGGTATTGCAGGTAGTGTTGCTGTAGGGAAAAGTACCACGGCACGGTTACTTAAGGCATTGTTAAGTCGCTGGGAAAACCATCCAAAAGTAGAACTGATTACCACGGATGGTTTTTTATATCCCAACAAAGTGTTGTTGGAAAAAGGGCTAATGGCTAAAAAGGGCTTTCCAGAGTCCTACGATATGCGCCGTTTAGTTCAATTTGTTTCTGACGTTAAGGCTTGCAAGCGCGATGTCGTCGCACCGGTATACTCGCACCTTACCTATGACATCACCGATGTAGAAAAAATTGTCGACTTGCCTGACGTTCTTATCATTGAAGGGCTCAATGTTCTACAAAGCGGCATGGACTATCCACATGATCCACATCGGGTATTCTTATCTGACTTTTTAGACTTTTCACTTTACGTCGATGCCAACAGTGAATTGATTGAACATTGGTATGTGCAGCGTTTTATGAAGTTCCGTCACGGGGCCTTCACTCGACCTGGCTCTTACTTCAGTCACTACACCCAGCTGTCTGAAGCGGAAGCGGCGCAAAAGGCCAGTAATATTTGGCGCTCTATCAATGGAAAGAATCTGGTACAGAATATCCTGCCGACACGTGAAAGAGCCCAACTGATTTTAGAAAAAGGCGCCAATCACTGTGTGGAAAAAGTGTATTTGCGAAAATAGGTTCTGTGGCAGGACTTAATCAACGTCAAGTCCTGACTGACTGATCAATACATCACAAAGAAACTTACTCTGCTTTTCTTAGTGATATTTCACCACCAATGAACGGTTCGATACCATTGGCGGTTTCCAATAGTACCGCACCAGTTGGGTCAATTCCCCGTACCGTGCCTTTAACTTCTCGATTACCCATTATGAGCTTAACCTCCCTCCCCATGAAATTGTCATGGCGATTCCAACGCTCGACAAAGCCTTGCATTCCCTTCATTTCATAATCTTCTAACGCCTGCTGCCACGCGTTAACAAACGCGATCACGAGATCATTACGACTAAACGGCGTCGAGATGACATCACTTAGCGACGTCCAAGGTTGGCCGATACCTTCCGTTTGCTGACTCATCTTAAGGTTCATGCCCATACCAATAACCAAATTTGCGGCGCCGCCCGCCTGGCCCGACATTTCAACTAAAATCCCAGCCAATTTGCAATCATTATGGTAGAGGTCATTTGGCCATTTTAGCTTAACACCCTCGATACCTAAGCTTTCTAGCGCTTCAACAATTGCAACGCCAACGACAAGGCTCAGCCCCATCGCCGCTGCCATACCCGCTTCGAGTCGCCAATACATCGATAAATAAAGATTGGCGCCAAATGGGGATACCCACTCCCGCCCTCGACGGCCACGCCCTTTCGATTGGTACTCAGAGATACAAACCTGCCCTGATGACAACTCTTGCTGTTTATCTAGCAGATATTGGTTAGTTGAATCAATAATGGGGATAAGCTCAAAGGGCGTACTCAAGGACTGCTTTAATCGTTCTTCATTCAACAACTCCATCGACTGAGCCAATTGATAGCCCTTCCCTTGAACGCGAAATATGTCCACACCCCATTGCTGGATACCCTGAATATGCTTACTAATTGCTGCTCGAGATACACCAAGTGACTCCCCAAGGGTTTCACCCGAGTGGAAACCGCCTTCTGATAATTGTTGAAGAATGGCGAGTTTTGCCTGATGTTCTTTCATAACAATTCCTTAAGGGTGATTTCATATCTTCGGCCCATAAAGCGAACTTCATGCTCTAACTCAACCGAAAATTTATCGAGTACTCGCTGCCGAACCATGGTCGCTAACGCCGTGACATCTTGTGCCGTTGCACTCTTAGCATTGACCAACACTAAAGCTTGATTTGGATGAACCATCGCCCCACCCACGCAAGTACCTTTTAAGCCACACTGATCGATTAGCCATCCCGCCGCCAGCTTCATTTTCCCTTCAAAAGGATAAGCAATAATATCGGGATGCTGCTGTTTAATATGCTGATATTTCTCAACGCAAACGACCGGGTTTTTAAAGAAGCTACCTGCGTTCCCGATTTTTGATGGATCTGGTAATTTTTCTTGGCGAACTTGCACCACTATGTCAAATACCTCACGCGCGGTACACGTCTTAGGATCCAGGCGTTGTAGAGGCCCATATGACAAGTTGGGTTGCCAATGCTTTTCCAGTTTTAGACCAACCGCCACAACGATCGCTTTATTGTGCAGCGCCTTTTTAAATATGGAATCTCGGTAACCAAATTCACACTCACTTCGCTTTAAACGCTTTACCTTATAGCTGTCTAGGCAAAGATAGTCGACATACTCACAGACATCTTTAAATTCAAGCCCATAAGCACCAATATTTTGGATCGGTGCACTGCCCGCACACCCAGGAATTAACGCAAGGTTCTCTAACCCGGCATAACCTTGCTCCACACACCAAGCCACCAATTGAGGCCAATCTTCCCCACCGGCGATGTGTAAGTGATGATGGTCCTCACTGCTGGAATGAGTAATACCCATGAGCTGATTAACCATGACTATCCCATCAAAATGCTCGGTAAATAACACATTACTCCCCTTACCCAACATGAGCTTAGGAAGGTGCGCCCATGCGGGTACTTGATAAGCTTGCACTAAATCGTCGACAGAGGTCACGGTGACCAATTGCTGACAAGTTTGAGAAATAGCAAAGGTATGAAATGGGCTGAGTTGAGCGTTATGTTCTGTTTGCATGGGCATTCATTGATGGATTACACTTCCTCTATTCTATCCCTTCAGAGCAAGCATTGGCTATGGATACGTTAAATTTTGGTCTTCTGGCTCCCATAAAGCTACCGCTAGCAAAGAAAATCTACAAGTCACACTACCCCGCAGCAAAACCTAAATCTGATGAGCGTATCATCACCGCTCAATTGGGCAGTCAACTGTGTGCTCTTGTGCGATTTCGTAGTATCGAGGATTGCCGTCTAATGACGGGAATGTTGGTGATACCTGACTACCGTCAACAAGGCGTAGGGCATCAGTTAATGCAGCACCTCGTGCAGCAAGAGCTCTCGGAACAAGACTTTTGCTTTGCATTGGAACATCTTGAAACGTTTTATTGTCAGCATGGATTTCAGACAATTGATAAAGATGCGCTCCCTAACGCACTAAAACAGCTATTTTTACGCTATATTCAAGGCGGAAAGTCGCTGGTTGCCATGCAATACGTTGATCCGAATTAAACTTATCAACGGTTTACTATCCATTCGCTATAAGAATTTGGTAAAATTCTAGGTTAGCAATTTTGCACTTAAGAAAGGTAAAGTCTCCCACATGATGGCTCTTAGGAACTCGTTTGAACAGCTTCCCTCTTTGGCTCAAGATCCAAACCAATTTGATGTCTTGTATTCGGCCAATGACTATCGTGAATATCTCATTCAAGCGATACGTGAGGCACAATCAAGAATCTACCTAGTCGCACTTTATCTTGAAGACGATGATGCTGGACGTGAAATCATGTCCGAGCTGTATCAAGCAAAGCAGAACAACCCTGAACTGGATATTGCGGTCTGTGTTGACTGGCATCGAGCGCAACGTGGGCTCATTGGCGCGGCTCAGTCAGATGGTAACGCCACCATGTATCGCGAGTTTCGCCAAAAGAACACGCACGGCATCCCTATTTACGGTATTCCGGTGCGCGGCCGTGAAGTCTTCGGTGTGTTACACCTCAAAGGCTTTGTCGTTGATGATAAAGTTATTTATAGCGGTGCTAGCCTTAATAATATCTATCTGAATTACCAAGACCGTTATCGTTTTGACCGTTACCATGTGTTAGGAAATACTAAACTTGCTGACACTATGGTCGGGTTTGTGCAAAAAGAAATGATCAATAACCCTGCGGTTAATGACCTTTCTTTGTCGGCAAAGCCTACCGTAAAAGACATTAAAGCTGAGATCCGCCAGTTACGAGCGTCGCTATCACAGGCTCAATATCGCTTTGATAATGAAACGGCGGATGAACATCAAGTATCCGTCACTCCACTCGTGGGGATTGGTAAACGACGTAACAAGCTTAATCACCGAATCACCCAATTATTAGCGTTGGCGAAAGACGAGATTTTCATTTGTACCCCTTATTTTAATTTCCCAAAACCGGTCGCAAAAGAGATTAAAAAAGCTTTAAAGCGTGGAGTAAAAGTCACCATTGTAGTGGGTGACAAGACAGCAAATGATTTTTATATTGCGCCAGAAGAAGCGTTTAAAACCATCGGCGGGCTGCCTTACCTCTATGAAATGAACTTGCGCCGTTTTGCTAAGGCGAACGAAGCGCATATCGCGAGTCGTAACCTAAGCATCAATTTATGGAAGCACGATGACAACAGCTTCCACCTTAAAGGTCTTTGGGTCGACAAGCGCTATATGCTCATTACAGGAAATAATCTTAACCCGCGCGCTTGGAAGTTAGATCTTGAGAACGCCATCTTAATACAAGACCATTATTCTCACTTGACGGAGAAATTCGACAAAGAAGTCGCGAATATTCTTCAACATACTCAGCTAATCTGTACCTATAGGCAATTGGAAAAAATTGAAAATTATCCAGAGCCAGTACAAAAACTGATTAAGAAAATCACTCGCGTCAGCGCAGATAAGGTGTTGAAGCAAATACTATAAGAGCTTGGGCGGTAGCAATATCGCCTTATTCTATTTTGACCAGACATTAAAAAGCCCTGCATTAGCAGGGCTTTTTTAATTGCACTCTCGTGGCTAATTACTTAGCTGGACGAGCTGCACGTTTACGTTCGTTTTCAGTAAGAAGCTTCTTACGGATACGAATATTTTCTGGTGTTACTTCTACTAGTTCATCTTCATCAATGAACTCTAGCGCTTGCTCTAGCGTGTGCTTGATAGGTGGCGAAAGAACCTGTGCTTCATCTGTACCAGATGCACGAACGTTCGTTAGCTGTTTACCTTTCAGACAGTTAACTGTTAGGTCATTTGAACGGTTATGAATACCGATAACCTGACCTTCATACACTTCATCCGCGTGCTCAGAGAACAAACGACCACGTGCTTGAAGGAAGAACAATGCATAAGTCAGAGCTTTACCAGTACCGTTCGAAATCAGAACGCCGTTGTTACGCTGACCGATTACACCGCCTTTATGTGGACCGTAGTGATCGTACGAGTGGTAGATAAGACCAGAACCAGACGTCATAGTCAGGAATTCAGTTTGGAAACCAATAAGACCACGAGAAGGCATCATGAAGTCCATACGAACACGGCCTTTGCCATCTGGTGCCATATCAGTCAGCTCACCTTTACGTAGGCCGATGCTTTCCATGATTGCACCTTGGTGCTCTTCTACTACGTCAATCGTTACTGTTTCAAACGGTTCGAGTAGCTGGCCATCTTCTTCTTTGATGATAACTTCAGGACGAGATACCGCCAACTCGAAGCCTTCACGACGCATGTTTTCAATCAGGATAGACAAGTGAAGTTCACCACGGCCTGATACACGGAAGCGGTCTGGACTTTCAGTTTCTTCAACACGTAGTGCTACGTTATGAACCAATTCTTTTTCAAGACGCTCAAGAATATTACGTGAAGTAACAAACTTACCTTCTTTACCCGCGAACGGAGAAGTGTTTACTTGGAATGTCATCGTTACTGTTGGTTCATCAACAGATAATGCTTCCATTGCTTCAACGTTGTTTACGTCACAGATAGTATCTGAGATTTTAAGCTCGCCAAGACCTGTAATCGCAATGATGTCGCCCGCATTGGCTTGTTCAACTTCATGACGCTCAAGACCTAGGTAACCTAGTACTGTGCCAACCTTACCGTTACGCTTTTTGCCTTCAGCATTAACGATCGTTACTTGTTGGTTTGGCTTCACGCTACCACGAGTTACGCGACATACACCGATAACACCTACGTAAGAGCTGTAATCAAGTTGAGACACTTGCATTTGTAGTGGACCATCTAGGTCAACCGCTGGCGCTTCTACTGTGTCAACAACCGCTTGGAACAATGGTTCCATGTTTTCGCCAGTTACACCTTCTTCCATCGTCGCCCAGCCGTTAAGTGCTGATGCGTAGACAGTAGTGAAGTCTAGTTGCTCATCTGTCGCGCCTAGGTTGTCGAACAAATCAAAGATTTGGTCCATAACCCACTCAGGGCGAGCGCCAGGACGGTCAATTTTGTTGATAACAACAATTGGCTTAAGGCCGTGAGCGAAAGCTTTTTGCGTCACGAAACGCGTTTGAGGCATTGGGCCGTCAACGGCGTCAACGATCAACAATACAGAGTCAACCATAGACATAATACGCTCAACTTCACCACCGAAGTCCGCGTGTCCAGGAGTATCAACGATATTAATACGGTAATCGTTCCAGTTGATCGCTGTATTTTTAGCAAGAATGGTAATACCACGTTCTTTTTCGATATCGTTCGAATCCATCACGCGTTCTTCTGCTTCGCCACGAGATTCCAGAGTACCGGATTGCTGTAGCAATTTATCAACTAGGGTAGTTTTACCGTGGTCAACGTGCGCGATGATCGCGATGTTTCTTAACTTATCAATCTGTGGAGTAGACATGGGTTTTTCTTTCACTCATTAGAGGCTGCTGCTTGATTGCTGCTAGCTGGATTTCAAAAACGCTCAATAATATACCAGATAATAGGCTAGACCCAAAAAATATGTGATCAACTTCGTTGAAATTTTTCTAATCGAGCATTTTTATTGGTTAAATTATGCGCCACTCCCTCAGTATTGTCAGCGCTAAGCGCTTGATTAAGGTTGACATCGAATCAAAACCCATGCTGAATGTATGTGTGCTTGATTCAACTTGGTGCAAAAAAATAATTTTGCACCAACTAAGTGCATTAAGTGATCATTTTGGTGCATTGACAGGACCACTTTGGTTCACCACAGAATCAAACCAATGAAAAATAAAGGATTTATTTTTTGGCACGGTTTTAGCTTTATAGAAATCAGCATCGATTAACGCACTTCATTAAGCAGACGTTAATCAATGCCGATTACTCAAATCGAAGCTATTAAACCGTATTAATAACACTGGAGGTTATCCAAGATGTCCGTAGAAAATGTTCTATCGCTGATCCAAGAAAACGAAGTGAAATTCGTTGACCTACGCTTTACTGATACTAAAGGTAAAGAGCAACACATCTCTATTCCTGCACACCAAATCGACGCTGACTTCTTCGAAGAAGGTAAAATGTTCGATGGTTCATCTGTTGCTGGTTGGAAGGGTATCAACGAATCAGACATGGTCATGATGCCTGACGCAGCAAGCGCAGTTCTTGACCCATTCACAGAAGATTCAACGTTAAACATCCGTTGTGACATTCTTGAGCCTGCAACTATGCAAGGCTACGATCGTGACCCACGCTCTATCGCAAAACGTTCTGAAGAATACCTACGCGCAACAGGTATTGCTGATACTGTTCTTGTTGGTCCAGAGCCAGAGTTCTTCCTTTTTGATGACGTAAAATTCAACACTGATATGTCTGGTTCTTTCTTTAAGATTGACGACATTGAAGCGGCTTGGAACACAGGTTCTGATTTCGAAGGTGGTAACAAAGGTCACCGTCCTGGCGTTAAAGGTGGTTACTTCCCAGTTGCTCCTGTTGATTCGTCTCAAGATATTCGTTCAGCAATGTGTCTAGTCATGGAAGAGATGGGGCTTGTTGTTGAAGCACACCACCATGAAGTAGCAACTGCGGGTCAAAACGAAATCGCAACTCGTTTCAACACGCTAACAGCGAAAGCTGACGAAACTCAAATTTACAAGTACGTGGTTCATAACGTAGCGCATGCATTTGGTAAAACGGCAACCTTCATGCCTAAACCACTTGTTGGCGATAACGGTTCTGGTATGCACGTTCACCAATCTCTTGCTAAAGACGGTGTAAACTTGTTTGCTGGCGATAAGTACGGCGGCCTATCTGAACTGGCTATCTACTACATTGGCGGTATCATCAAGCACGCTCGCGCTATCAACGCATTTGCTAACCCATCAACGAACTCATACAAGCGTCTTGTACCGGGTTTTGAAGCACCAGTTATGCTTGCTTACTCAGCTCGTAACCGTTCGGCTTCTATCCGTATCCCAGTGGTACCAAGCCCGAAAGCACGTCGTATCGAGCTGCGCTTTGGTGACCCAGCTGCGAACCCGTACTTATGCTACTCAGCAATGCTGATGGCTGGTCTTGACGGAATCAAGAACAAGATTCACCCTGGCGAAGCGATGGACAAAGATCTATACGACCTTCCAGCAGAAGAAGCAGCAGAAATCCCAACGGTTGCTGAATCTCTAGAAGTTGCACTGAAAGCGCTAGATTCAGATCGTGAGTTCTTGACAGCTGGCGGCGTATTCTCTGATGATTTCATCGATTCTTACATCGGTTTGAAATCTAAAGATGTTGAGCTTATCAACATGACAACGCACCCACTAGAGTTCGAACTTTACTACTCTGTATAATTCGAATTCAGGCTGTATGTTGCAGTCTTACAATCATTAATAAAGCTCGCCTCGCAGGCGAGCTTTTTTTTATCCTATGAAAGACCAAGTAACGCTACCCTATCAATGAACTCTGCCCCCCTTATTTAACGTAGGAGATCATCATATGAAGCCGCTCTGGGTAGTACTAATTATCAGTTTTTTTTCACACGCCAACACTGGTATCGATGTGTTTGTTTGGACCGACAAACAAGGCGTCCTACACTTTAGCGATACCCCTGATCACCCAACGGCTAAACGGGTCAACATGCCCGACATGACTCCGCCTAGCCCTGAAATAACTCACATCGAGAACGTTAAAGGCACTGGAAACCCCTCTGTTGCTGAAAACAATGACAGAAATGCCAAATCTCAGCCTCTTAGTATCCGCATCACGTCTCCTGAACATGACTCAACCGTCCGTAGCAATCCAGGGTTCATTGAAGTCACTGGGGATATGAGTCGCCCATTGGCTATTGGCGATAAACTGCAATTATTACTCGACGGAAAACCTTACGGCGCTCCAAAAGCTAACCCGTATTGGTCATTAAAATATGTCGACCGTGGAACACATACGCTAATGATTCAAGTTCAACAAAGCGGCAAGGTTATTGCATCATCAGATACTATCACTGTGCATTTACATCGCACGACGGTGCAATAGCAATACCAACGGCGTTCTCGCTTTTACTCGCTGGCAAATTGCGCCATACTCGAATAACCAAATGCACCATTTTGGTGCTTGGTAGAATTCAAACACGTGCAATGCACCAATAACGAGCAGAGTAAGGGAAGCGAGTGCCAAATAACGAACTGACTAACGCCATATTAAATAATGTCGTGACGGCAACACTCATGTTGGATGAGTCTCTAACGGTTCGCTACGCCAATCCAGCAGCTGAGCAACTCTTTGCTCAAAGCTCGAAGCGCTTGGTGGATTCGCACTTATCTCAATTTATTCAACACGCTTCTTTGGATCTCGCCCTTCTCACCCAGCCGCTACAAAGTGGACAAAGTATTACCGACAGTGACGTGACCTTTGTTGTCGATGGTAAACCTTTGCTTTTGGAAGTGACCGTGAGCCCGATGTCTTGGAACAAAGAGCTTATGCTGTTGATTGAAATGCGCAAGATTGGGCAGCAGAAACGCCTCTCTCAGGAGCTCAATCAACATGCTCAGCAACAAGCTGCCAAGTTATTGGTGAGAGGTTTGGCGCATGAAATAAAGAATCCTCTTGGGGGGCTGCGCGGAGCCGCACAGCTCTTATCTAAAATGCTGCCCGACCCGAACCTCAATGAATACACCAGTATAATTATCGAGCAAGCCGATAGACTCAGAGCTTTAGTAGACCGACTGTTAGGACCACAAAAGCCCGGAACAAAAAGAGAAGAAAACTTACACCTAATTTTAGAGAAGGTGCGCCAACTCGTTGAACTAGAGGCTGGCACTCAACTCTGTATTGAACGTGATTATGATCCGAGCTTGCCATCAATCCTCATGGATACCGACCAAATTGAGCAAGCACTATTAAACATTACCAGTAATGCTGCGCAGATACTCGCACAACAAGACAATGCCAAAATCACATTGCGCACTCGCACAGTCCATCAAGCCAATATCCATGGCCAAAGGCACAAGCTGGCCGCTCGTATCGAGATCATCGATAACGGACCTGGCATTCCTACCGATTTACAAGATACCTTGTTTTATCCCATGGTCAGCGGACGCGAAGGAGGTACTGGGCTCGGACTGTCAATTTCACAAAACTTGATCGACCAACACAATGGAAAAATAGACGTAGAAAGTTGGCCCGGTCGTACCATTTTTACTATTTATTTGCCTATTTAGCATCATAATTAGGCTTGCTGTAAGGACGTTTGGCTATGAGTAAAGGATATGTTTGGGTCGTTGATGACGACAGCTCGATACGATGGGTGATCGATAAAACCCTATCGTCAGCAAATATTAAGTGCGAAACCTTCGCAGACGCAGAAAGTGTGTTGATGGCGCTGGAAAGAGAAGTACCTGACGTATTGGTATCAGACATTCGCATGCCGGGGATGGATGGCATCGAGTTGTTAAATCAGGTCCAAAAAAGAGCGCCTGAACTGCCGGTTATTATTATGACCGCGCACTCTGACTTAGATGCAGCCGTCAATGCTTACCAAAAAGGCGCATTCGAGTACTTACCAAAGCCCTTTGATATTGACGAAACACTGACGCTTGTCGAGCGAGCTATCGCCCACAGTCAAGAACAGAAAAGCTCGCTAACCGCTGACGAAGTTGTGACAACTGAAGCCCCTGAAATTATTGGCGAAGCACCGGCGATGCAAGAGGTGTTTCGTGCCATTGGTCGCCTTTCACGCTCCTCCATCTCTGTGCTTATCAATGGGGAATCGGGGACGGGTAAGGAACTGGTTGCACACGCCCTACATCGCCACAGTCCACGTGCAAGCAAACCTTTCATCGCTCTCAACATGGCTGCGATCCCCAAAGATCTCATTGAGTCCGAATTATTCGGCCATGAGAAAGGTGCGTTTACGGGGGCAAACAGTGTGCGCCAAGGCCGCTTTGAACAAGCCAATGGTGGCACCCTGTTTCTAGATGAAATCGGTGATATGCCGCTTGATATTCAAACTCGCTTACTGCGTGTCCTCGCCGATGGGCAATTCTATCGAGTCGGTGGCCACTCAGCGGTAAAGGTCGACGTTCGTATTGTCGCCGCCACCCACCAGCATCTCGAAAAACTTGTCACTAATGGCGAATTTCGTGAAGATTTATATCACCGCCTTAACGTCATCAGAATACACATTCCCGCATTGCGTGAACGTAAACAAGACATAGAAAAGCTCACCTACCACTTTTTGTCACTCGCCGCTGAAGAATTAGCTGTCGAATGTAAGTCTTTGAGCTCAGACACGGTCGAAATCCTAAACAAGCTTGAATGGCCGGGGAATGTCAGACAACTAGAGAATACCTGTCGTTGGTTGACGGTAATGGCAAGCGGCAGTGAAATTTTGCCAAGCGACCTCCCTCCTGAACTGCTTGATGAACCGAGAAAATTAGCCTCGACAGAACATGGTGATTGGCAGCAACTGTTGTCAAACTGGGCAAAAGGCGCACTCGAGTCCGGAGAATCTGAAATTCTTAATAAATCACTGCCACAGTTTGAACGAATTTTACTTGAAGCCGCGCTTAACCATACCAATGGTCATAAACAAGATGCCGCCAAAGTTTTGGGCTGGGGTAGGAATACACTGACTCGAAAACTCAAAGAGCTGTATTAGCCTGTCCCCGATATAATCTATGCTTCGAGCGATATTTAGGTGATTTGTTTAAAATCGCCTAAATATCCGCACAGACGTGCCGATATACCTATCTATACCTTCCCAGTACAAGACACCCTATTACTACATTTTAATAGGGTAATCTTATGATTATATAGAATGATATATTGTTTATGGCTTTTACTCACATGTCTCTAAAACACGCTTTCATATTGCCCTTTATTGTGGCTTTTTTAGGATCCGTTAGCGCTATCTTGTGGTTGCAAAGTGAGCGTTATGACGATATTGCCAATGAAGTCAGTCACAAACAACTGTCCAGCTTAACGAATAACGTTGTCAGCAGCTTAGATATCTATTTAGACCGCCCAATGAATGCGGTACGCACTATCGCTCATGCCATTGAATATCATGGTCTATATAATCCTAACGATACAACAGCCCTCGAAAGCTACCTATTGTCAACATTCCAATTATTATACCAAAATGCGCCACAGGTTGACCTGATAGGCTTTGGCGGAGAGCAAGGAGAGTTTGTTGGAATTAGAGCCTCTAAACAACATCATGAAGGTGAGCGCTTTACCCTTATGACCAAAGACGCCGAGACACAACACAAACTCAATGTCTACGCCGGTCCATCGCGCAAACAGGCGACTCAAGACATCATCAGCCCTTATGACCCAAGAACGCGTCCATGGTACGTTCCTATAAAACAAACTCTTGCCGTACAATGGTCACAAGTCTACACCAACGCTGATGAACATCAGGATATTACTATCTCCGCGCTATCTCCGGTCTACTACGACCATGAGGGGTTGCGCGAGTTTGTTGGTGTCGCGGCGGTGGATATCCAAATCAATACCTTTAATCACTTTTTAGAGAGTATTAAACGCACCCACAAAGCTAACGTATTTGTCATCGACACTAACCGAGACCTCATTGCTCACTCTCAAAATCAAACCATACTAGACAATGAAGGTCATCGAATATCTGCAGACAAAAGTCGTCACCCTGCGTTACAGTACTTGAGCAACACCCCGCTCAAGACTGACGTTGACACACCAACATTACTGTCTTTTGAGCACGATAACAGCACCCAGTTTGTCATGGTCAGCCATTATCAAACCGAGACAAATCTGAGCTGGTATGTGATTGTGACGATCTCCGCATCCGATTTAATGGGTAACATCCCACTGTTAAGTAAAAAAACCTTAGTCGTTGGTCTTTTACTGGGCGCACTTGGCCTCATCATTGGCATCTTTACTCTAAACCAACTCACGATACCAATTACTGAGACCGCGCGCGCCTCGCAACAAATTGCGAATGGTCGCTGGGACTACCCACTCCCTGAGTACACACGGATCAGAGAGGTAGACCAACTCATCAAAAACTTCTCCTCGATGAGAACGCATTTAGAACGCTCGTTTCGAGCATTGCGAGAACAAGTGACTCGAGACCCATTAACGAAACTGTATAGCCGTTCTGGGTTTATAGAGGTATGTGACAAACTGCTTAATGAACGCTCTGGCGCTATGTTGCTTATCAATATTAACCAGTTTAGAGACATCAACGATAGCTTGGGGCACCGTGAAGCCGATGTCTTACTCACTGTCGTCGCTGAAAGACTGAAAACATGGGTTGTGGTAGAAAATGGCGTACTCGCTCGCACCGTTGGTAATGAATTTGCCATTTATCTCCCCTACCTCAATGAACGCGAGCTGCTCGATTACCTTTACCGAATCAGGCAGATCTTTACTGCGCCGTTTATTCTTTCCGGTGAGTCTCTATCACTGCATATCTCTGTTGGCGCGACACTTACGGACTGCAATCATAATACTGATTTAAACTTACGTAATGCGAGTATCGCTCTAAGCCAAGCAAAAGAAGGGACCAATCAATTCTGCGTTTATACACCAGACATGGCCGAGAGCTCCAAAAAGAAAACTCGTCTGCTAACCACGTTATACCACGCGGTTGAGCACCAAACATTTAACGTCTACTTTCAACCGATTATCGACTTAAAAACCAAACAAACGATCGGGGCAGAAGCATTGCTCAGGCTCAAAGATGAATATGGCAACCCAATTTCCCCCCTAGACTTTATTCCGCTCGCTGAATCTTCGGGGCTTATTACAGCCATTGGTCAACAAATGGTAACCCAAAGCATACAAGCGATCTCACGGGCTATAGACACGCAACAACTCGCGACTGACTTTCAACTGCATTTGAATGTTTCGGTTTGCGAACTGCGTTCAAACCACTATGTGGACTTTCTCCAAGCGGCACTGGCACAGTCGACCCTTCCGGCAAGACAAGTGGTGGTTGAATTAACGGAGTCGAGAATTGCGGACAATGACCCCATTATTATCGAGAATATGAGACGGTTAAAAGCGCTCGATATCAGCATAGCAATTGACGACTTTGGTACCGGCTATTCGTCACTTGCCTACTTACACAAGTTACCCTTTGATAGTCTTAAGATAGACAAAGCCTTTATCGACCAACTGACTAAAGAAAATGCGCAAGAGAGTGTGGTTTCGGCCATCACGAAGCTATCAAGAAGTTTTGGATTCAGTATTGTTGCCGAAGGCGTTGAAACTCAGCTACAAGCCGACTTGGCTAAGCAATTAGGTTGTCATTATGCTCAAGGGTATCTGTTTAGTACCCCAAAACCGATTGAAGAGTGGCCGTTATTAAAAGCTAGCGCATAGACAAGCCGACCTTGCGTGCAGTGTCACACAAGGTCGCTAAATAAGTGGGGGAATTAAATCACACGTGAAAACTGTTGCTGGCGAGCACGTTGACGTAAGTACTTATCGAAGCACATACAAATATTACGAATCAACAAGCGACCTCGCAACGTCACTTCTATCGCCGAGTCACTAACCGTAACCAGCTCATCGTCAATGAAGGTCTGGAGCAATTGCATATCTTCAGCAAAATACTGGCTAAATTTAACCCCGAAGCCTTGCTCAATCGACGTCACATCCAGCTTAAAGTTACAAATCAGTTGCTTAATAACTTCACGGCGAACTAAGTCATCATTATCCAACACGACCCCTTTCCAGAGTGCATGGCGTAATTCATTGACTTGCGCATAGTACGTCTTCAGATCTTTCTGATTCTGAGCGTAACTGTTGCCTATCATCGAGATAGCCGACACACCGAAACCGACAAGGTCGCATTCTCCTTGTGTGGTATAGCCTTGGAAATTGCGGTGCAATTCACCATTACGCTGTGCAACTGCTAGTTCATCTTCTGGCAACGCAAAGTGGTCCATACCGATAAACTGATAACCAGCATCGGTTAAGGTACCAATCGTATCTTGTAAGATCGCCATTTTTTCTTCGGCAATAGGTAAGTCTTCATCTTTGATTTTTCGCTGCGCGGCAAATAAATTTGGCATATGCGCATAATTAAAGACCGATAAGCGTCCAGGACGAAGTGACAGCACTTGCTCGAGTGTGTCAGCAAACGAAGTCTTCGTTTGCTTAGGTAAGCCATAGATTAAATCTAGATTGGTTGAACGGAAACCCAGCTCTTTTGCTCGCTTAACCATGGCAAAGATGAATGCTTCATCTTGCTCACGGTTAACAAGGACCTGCACTTCTTTATTGAAATCTTGAACACCAATACTGAGTCGGTTAAACCCTTCTTGGCGAAGGTGATCCAACATGTCTAGCTCGATTTCACGAGGGTCGACTTCAATGCTGATTTCTGCGCCGTCATCAAATACAAACTCGCTGCGCAGAATCGTCATTAATCGACTAATTTGGCTTTTGGTTAAAAACGTAGGAGTGCCACCACCGAAATGCAACTGTGTCACTTTGCGACCTTGCAATAGGGTGGCACGCTGACGAATTTCATGTTCGATCACATCCAAATATTCGTCCGCTTTATGCGCGTGGCGAGTGATCACTTTGTTACAACCACAGTAGTAACAGAGTTTATGGCAAAATGGGATGTGTACATACAAAGAGAGCGGGCGCTCTGGGTACTGGGTACATGCCATGTCGTAGTCAGAAATAGTATACGCTTCGTGAAACTCTACCGCGGTAGGGTATGAGGTATAGCGTGGCCCAGAATAATTGTATTTATCGAGAATCGCTTGATCCCATACAATCTGCTGCTTCGTTTCTGAGTGACTTTGAGACATGGTAATACTTCCAATAAACAGTGTTGCTTTAAGCTCCTCTTTGAGGAGTCAGATGAGCGCTATTTTGCCATAGGATTGTGACGGATAACGCTCGGACAGAGACTTTTACACAAGCAGTACGCAAAAATGCTAGCGCGATCACTTGTTCGCCAATAATACCATCGACCTTTAACTGACAAGCTTAATGTTGATTTGATCATTAAGGGGACGAACACTGCTATGCAGTGCTTTTAACTCCTCAATGATTACATCATTGAGCCGAGCTTCAGCTTTTTGTCGAGCAAGGTTGTCGCGCATGCGATCTTGCTTTTTCATAGTCTGTCTTGCTTCGCCGCGTGGCATAGCCTTCACGATATGAAATAGCTCTGACGTTGCAGGGTATAGCGCGTCAAAATCCACTCGCTTGTCACCCTGCACGTAATCCATGATGTTATAAAGCCTAATCGCCGCTTCCGAAAGTTCGCATTGACCTTGAATGGTCGCAAGACAAATTGTCTCGACACTCTCAAAAATATTCGCATTACGCTTTTTAATGGCCAGTTCTTGGTGTTGCTTTAGCAACTCCTTTTGCTTTTTGAGTTGCAGTAGCAAATAGCCCGCATAGCCAGCTAAACCAGTGACAATAAGCACACCAACAATTGCTAACACAGTAACGGTATTCATCTACGCTTCCCTTCCTTAATCCTTGAACTGATCCATATTGATGCCTTCGAACTGTGACAATAATTCATCATCACTTGCCGGCACTTTTTTCTTCGCTACAGGTGCATCTACTGGCGCGTCTTCGTCATCGTCTTCATCAGGGAGAACAAGACCCAATTGATTCATCAAGGCTTCCATACGGTCTAATTTCTCATCGACGTATTTTTGTAGCCCAGCACCCAAGGTCTCACCGCTCTCAATGCGATCCAACAGCACGTTCAGCTGTGCATCATTCTCAAGTAGCTCTAACTCTTTCTCAGCAGACACTTTTCGTTCCTGCTTCGATGGTTTTTTCACATCCGCGACAATCAAAGGAATCTTCTTTTTGCTTCCTAAGCGTGGATCACGCTTGATGCCGGAGCCTGAATGATTACTTGTTGTGCCATCTGAATGACGACTGCCTGCTTTAAGACCTTTACGTTTTTTTAAACGCTTTTGTTCACGACCATCAACATCTGCCTGTGAGCGATTACGCGTCACAGCAACTGGCTCAGGTGCCATACCCGGCGTTCTCGATTTCTTCTTACGACTCATTACGTAAGTTTCCTCAATAAAATTACATCATTACCAATAAATTCGATTTCCAGTCCGTCTCTCTTGGCTAAAAACAAGAAAGTGGCGCGACTAAAAAATACGACATGTGTCTGATCACTTTTGTAGTGCCACGTTGAAAACGCATCTACATCGATAACCATCTTTGTCATTAACCCCAGGTATCCTCCTGGCTTAATGAGCGCTAACCATTGTTGCCAAACCTCGTTTGGCTGATACAAATGCTCAATTACTTCGGTCGCTGTGACAAAGTCATACTTTGATTCTAGCGCTTTTGACTCTGGATAGTAATACAGGTCATACAGTGACATGGGGAACCCTTTCTCTTCAAACATCACAGAAAGTGTTGGACCCGGTCCACAACCGAAATCTAAACCCATTGAGCCTTGTGGTAATCGTTCTGATAACGGTGACTCTAAGCGAGACAGAAAACGTCGATAACCTGCATCGCTCGGATCATTATTATGCAGATCATAAACGGCTTTTTCCGCTCGAGCATCAAGTCGCTGCTCAGCAGGTACAAAGACCAACTGACAACGAGGACACTGCAAGTAATCTCGTTTTTTATCGCTGTGATAATGTGATGCATTTTCAGCAGCACAAAGTGGGCAAGTTTGCACTCATTATCTCCTGAACGATTCAAGGGTGCGAAACATACCAGAAAGTGAGCGTAGAGGGGAGAGTGATCGAGTGTTTTTTCTACAATTTTGTTGAAAAAAGCCCTAAGACACGAGTAAAAGGGGACTCAGTCCCCGAATTACTTCGATTACATCCAATCGGTATTACGAATGATACCCACAGCGATACCTTCAATAGCAAGGTGCTGAGCGGTTAAATCCACTTCAATTGGTGAGAAGGATTCATTCTCAGCGTGCAGTAATACTGTTGAGCCTTTGCGCTCTAAACGTTTTACCGTCACGTCATCATCAACACGCGCAACGACAACTTGTCCATCTCGTACATCCTGCGTTTTATGTACGGCTAACAAATCACCGTCCATAATGCCGATGTCTTTCATACTTTCGCCATTAACTCGCAATAAAAAATCAGCGGCTGGCTTAAACATGCTTGGGTCAACTTGATAATGGGCTTCAACGTGCTCTTGCGCCAAAATAGGCTCACCCGCTGCGACTTGGCCAATCAAAGGTAGCCCTTCATCTTCATTAGCTGCAGGCTGTTCGAGAAGAATACGAATGCCGCGAGATGCGCCAGGAATAATTTCGATAGCTTTTTTACGCGCTAAGGCTTTCAGGTGCTCTTCTGCCGCATTTGCTGAACGAAAACCCAGCTCTTTCGCGATTTCGGCACGAGTGGGCGGCATACCTACATCGTCTATTTTCTTTCTTATTAGATCAAATACTTGCTGTTGTCGTGCTGTTAGCGGCTTCATGCATCACCTGTCTGTTTATACAGTTAACTGTGAGTATATCCAGTACGTTGGTAATTGCAAAGACAATCGGTTGTTTTTTAGCAAATAGCCGCTGAATTCCTCAGCAACCCCGACAAGAATAACGATTCGACGTTTGGCTTTATTTTCATTAAAAGGTAAGACCAGTTTCTGTTATCCTTGCACGGCTCCAAAATTGATGTCTAGGATTAAGGTATGCACGCGCGCGGTTGCGACGCTCCACCTCGGCATCGTTTTTTCCGAACAAATTGAGGCTGTGAACCCTATGTCTTCAGGACACTCACTTTTCCGTTCTTTTCTAAAGTTACCAATGTCAGTATTGGTAAAAGGGACGGCGATTCCATCTAACCCTATCGAAGATCTTCACATTGATATCACTAAGCCAGTGGTCTATGCGTTGCCGTTTAATTCAAACGTCGATCTTCTCACTCTGCAAAAGCAGGCGGTCGCATTAGGGTTACCCGATCCGCTCGAGCCCATTGTGCTCAATGGTGAAGAACGAAATCGTTTTGTATTTATTGCCTCAAGACCAACTTTATTCACTCGTGACGATGACGTGCCGAGTGACTCTATTGCGTTATTTTCTGACCTATTGAAAGAGCATGAAAAAGACGTTCAGCTTGATGTGCAGATTATTCCGACCACAGTACTCTGGGGTCGAAAACCGGGCAAAGAGTCCGACACTAAGCCCTACCTACAGGCAATGAACGGCCCACAAAAAGCCAAAGCATTATTTATGTCTGGGCGAGATTGCATGGTGAGATTTAGTCCCGTGGTTTCTTTGCGCTATATGGCGGATGCACACGGTACGGATGAGTCGATCGCTCATAAACTCGCTCGCGTCGCGAGAATTCACTTTTCTCGACAAAAATTGGCGGCATCAGGGCCTAACTTACCGAACAGACAGGTACTTTTTCAACGCCTATTGAATTCACAGGCTATTGAAAAAGCAATTCAAGATCATGCGCAGAGTAATGATATTCCTGTTGAAAAGGTTCGCAAAGAAGCGCAGCAAATCATGGACGAAATTGCCGCTGACTTTTCGTATCGATTGGTCAGAATTGGCGATGTAGTGATGACATGGCTTTGGAGCAAGTTATACCAAGGCATTAACGTCAACAATGCTGCTAAAGTTAGACGTTTGGCACAAGACGGGCATGAAATTGTCTATGTTCCCTGCCATCGCAGCCACATGGACTATTTATTGCTGTCTTACATTTTGTACCGTGAAGGCATGGTCCCTCCGCACATTGCCGCGGGTGTGAATTTAAACTTCTTCCCAGCTGGGCCTATTTTTAGACGTGGTGGTGGTTTCTTCATTCGACGTAGCTTTAAAGGCAACAAACTGTACTCAACCATTTTTAGAGAGTATCTTGCTGAGTTGTTTGCCAAAGGCTACTCCGTGGAGTTTTTCAGTGAAGGCGGTCGCTCACGCACCGGTCGATTGCTGCAAGCGAAAACGGGAATGCTCGCCATGACCATTCAAGCGATGTTAAGAGGCCTCAATCGCCCTGTGACCCTGGTTCCCGTTTATATCGGCTATGAACACGTCATGGAAGTCAGCACCTATGCTAAAGAGCTTAGAGGTAAGCGCAAAGAGAAAGAAAACGCCGGACAAATCCTCAAAACCATCCGTAAGTTGCGTAACTTCGGTCAAGGCTATGTCAACTTTGGCGAACCGATTCCACTCAATCAATACCTCAATGATCATGCGCCTAATTGGTCGCAAGACATTGACCCAATGGGCGTGAACAAACCGCAATGGCTAAACCCTGTTGTGAATAGTCTCGCGACCAAAATGATGACACACATTAACGATGCTGCTGCAACCAATGCATTAACATTATGCGCCACCGCGTTGCTTGCTTCACGCCAGCGCGCCTTGTCTCGCGACAGCTTGGTTAACCAGATCGATTGTTACTTAGCACTGCTTAAGAACATTCCCTACTCTGAGACGTCTACCGTACCAACAGGTTCTGCTGAGGATTTAGTTGCCCATGCTGAGTCGTTAGATAAGTTTGTCGTAGAGTCCGATACGCTGGGTGACATTATTTCGCTCGATCGACACCAATCGATTCTGATGACCTACTATCGCAACAATATTATCCACTTATTCGCCTTGCCATCATTAGTCGCGCAGATGTTAGTAAGTGAGCACTCCATGTCACTTGAGACGATTAAGTGCAATGTGGCGAAGCTCTACCCGTTCTTGCAAAAAGAGCTATTTTTGAGTGTTGAGCCTACTGAGTTAGCGGAATTAACCGATCGTATTGTCGATGAGCTAGCTCGTCAAAAGCTGTTGTTTATTGAAGACGGTGTGGTGTCTATGAATCCGTCCAATAGCCAAATGTTGATGCTATTGGGGCGTACTATTTCAGAAACTCTTCAGCGCTACGCCATCGCGCTCAATTTACTCGCAACATACCCAGAACTCGACAAGCAAGAGTTAGAGCAGAAAACCCAGGATATCGCTCAGCGTTTAGGTCGCTTGCACGGCATCAATGCTCCCGAGTTTTTCGATAAAGGTGTGTTTGCCTCGCTATTCAGTACCCTAAAAGAGCAGCAATACATTGATGCGGAAGGTAACTGCAATTCCGTTGAAACCGATGCATTAGCCAGCTTGCTTTACACTTTTTTGTACGCTGAAGTAAAGCTTACGATTAAAGAAAGCGTCCACCAGTCGGATGAGTCGGCTCTTGAATCTCTTGATAATGGCTCAGCAGCATCGTAATGCTTCCTGGCCAACCTACTATTTAGCGGCCATGCGTAAGTTACTAAAACAATATGCCGCTAAAACAATAATCCGCTAAAACAAAAAAAGCGCCTCCATTAGGCGCTTTTTTTACACGTTTAGGTGACACATCACCGCTGCGTTACCACATCGCCACCAACAACCCGATCGTAATCGCCATTCCTACATAGTTATTATTCAAAAACGCTTGAAAGCAAAGACTGCGCTCTCTATGCCGAATCAGCCATTGTTGATAGACAAACAATGCGCCAACAACAAGCAAACTCCAATAGTAGCTTGCGGTCAATTGATACCAGTGCCCTAACCCCATGAGCATCGCCAACACCGTCATTTGCAACACGCCTACCGCCAGCTTATCTCTGCGGCCAAATAGGATAGCCGTCGATTTGATACCAACATTTAGGTCATCATCACGATCCACCATGGCATACAAGGTGTCATAAGCAATCGTCCACAATGCATTCAAAGCAAAAACAAACCATAATATCATGGGCAGTTCATTGGCTTCAGCTGCCCACGCCATTGGGATCGCCCAACTAAATGCTAACCCTAAAAAGAGCTGAGGCAAATGGGTAAAGCGTTTCATAAACGGATAAATAAACGCCAAAACTAAACCAATTAACGATAACTTAATCGTTAATTGGTTCATGGTTAGAACCAACAAAAATGAAGCGATCGATAACACAAGAAATAAACCGATGGCTTCTTTTGACGTCACAAGCCCTGACGGCAACGGTCTGTGCTGAGTTCGCTTCACTAACCCATCGACATTTCTGTCAGCGAAATCATTAATGACACACCCTGCACTACGCATCATCACGACGCCGAGACAAAATACGACCAGCACATGAATGCTTGGCATGCCTTCCGCAGCCAAAATCAACGCCCATAGTGTTGGCCACAGTAACAATAAGGTGCCAATGGGTTTATCCATTCGTGTCAATTGCCAGTACGCTTTGGCTTTCGTTACGGTCATCAAGCGTTCTCCATCTTATATACTGGCGAATGTGGCAAAAAGAGTTCAGCGACTAGAATAGGATGACCGGCGACCCACAATCGAGAGCGACGAGCAAATAACACCCCATCAGACGTGTTAATTTGAGCGATTTCTAATGCATCTCGTTTAGTATCGGCATTTGAAAACACCGTCACCCCTAATGGCGTATCCCCTTGTTGGGATATGTCATAGTCCCCTTGTCCCATGGCAGATAATGACATGAGAGTACGACCAATGACCCACGGTTGCTCATCCCCTAATAGGACGACTTCACGTAACCAACAGTCTTCATGTGCCAACCGCTCGATTTCTTCGTCGGTTATTCTATCGGCGCAACTTTGCGTATTGCTAACCACTTCAACGGACAAATGGTCACATTCGGCATTCAGCCGATGTGATAATGAACCCTGTTCGGTCAGCCATTGCAGTACATTGGCACTCATGGACTGAAATTGATCTGGAGATTGCCAGCGAGCCTGGCTTAAGATTTTTAAATAATCGGAAACTGAATCATTCATTTTACTATTCAATAACACGCGCGTAGCGCGTACAATCATAATTATATTGTGTGGCCATATTGTATCACCCTATGGGTGAATAAACTCAGGCGGTATGCGCCATTGTAACAAAGTTAATCGCTTGTAATATCGGCTTAATGGGATTTCCAAGAGGGAAATATGCGTAAACGTTACCTAACCCAGTTTTTCCTAATGCTAGGCTTGACTGTTTCGATGTCCAGCTTTGCCGCTGAAGAGCCTGCGCCCTCACTGGCGTATTTCACATTGGAACCCGAGCTAACAACAAACTTTTTTACCAAAGGTAATCGCTTAGGCTACGTTCAAGTACGTATTGATGTCATGGTGGCAAATTCCAGTGACTTAGTCATTATTGAGCATCACCAGCCACTCATTAGGGATGCGGTTGTCGAGCATCTTGGCCGACAAAATGCCGACGTGATCAAATCGCTTTCTGGGCGAGAAGAAATACGCCACGCATTAGTCGACAAATTGAACAATCTACTACTGGCTGAAACGGGAAAAGCCGTCATTGCTGATTTACTTTTCACTAAGTATCTCTATCAGTAATCAGTAATCAGTAATCAGTAATCAGTAATCAGTAATCAGTAATCAGTAATCAGTAATAGTCTCCAAGACTATTACGTTCATTACAAACGACTCATCTCAACGACGCGTCAGGCGCTTACTATCTATCATACCGAGCGCTACACCGCTGATTAATCCAGCTAGATGTGCGGTGTTAGCGATTGCCATAAATGGCTGAACAAACCCCAGAACTAACCAAACCAGCATAAAGCCAATAAGCGGTCGAGGCATTTCCAAACCAATATCAGGTCGCTTCCAAGTGATCATCCAGAGATAGCCCACCAGCGCATAAACCACGCCAGACAAACCACCAAAATTTGCGCCATCAACCCAATATTGCCCCGTACCAGATACCGCGGCGGAGACTAAGAAGATTTCAAGTAACTTTCGGCTTCCCAGTTTTTGCTCGATATCTCCGCCGAGTTGCCACCACCATAGTAAGTTGAAAATGATGTGCATCGCCGAGAAGTGCAATAAGCCGTGAGTAAACCAGCGCCAAATTTGCCATTGCTGACCGTCTTCGGCAGGAAAATGCAGCGCAGAGAAAATCGTTTGAGCCAAACCAACCTGCTGCAGCACAAAAATAACCGAGCATATCAACATAATCCCTAACGTCATGACACCTGCTTTTGCCTTAAGCATAGAGAGAAAACTTGGCGTGGAATACTTGAATGGATTGCGGCGGGTTTCAGCCATATCCCAAGAAGAAGCTTGATACTTGCTATGGCCCGGATCCGCGAGAAACTGCTTGAGCTCCGCTTCTGTCTCGAGTTTATCTTCATCTTTCATCAGCCACAGGGCAAACTGACCACTCCCCTCTGGCATCATTTGAATATCGATCTGTCTTGTCGCCATATAGTCAATGAAGGCTTGCCCCATTCTAGGGCTTTGAAGCGTAATCAGTCGAATCATAGAAAGCTCTCAACAGGAAAACCAGCCCTATGCCATGCCTCAAAGCCACCATCGACGTTATACACTTCATCAAAACCTTGATTAAGCAAATACTGAGCGGCACCTTGACTGCTGATACCGTGATAACACATCACGAATACAGGCGAATCAAATTCAACCTCTCGCATAAATTCGACAAGAGAATCATTGGTCAAATGAAAGGCTCCTGGTGCATGAGCGGTTGCAAATGTTTGAGGGTCTCGTATGTCGACCAAGCGTGCTTCTGGATTTTCTTGAAGTAACTGTTGAGTACGTTGTACATCGATATGTTGAAGCTGGTCCATAACGCTAATTCCTCACCTTTTTGGCATTTCATCACACAAACTATGACGATTTTCATTCGTGATTTTTCTATGTCTATATTATCACTATTCAGTGCTAATAAAGTACTGACAATCAATAAGGTTATCCACTAGCGTATAATAAACCACCAACTGTGTGTAAATCTGTGGATTGCGTGAATAAAGTGTTTTTTGATCATTTGATCCACTATATATAGTGATGATCTTGATCTTTCTGTGAGTAAAGCAAAAGGTATCCCCAAGGAATAAAGCCCTCGAAAGCACCATTACTCGCTGCTTTCTGACAGCTGGCAAATAATTTCCTCACAGAGTTATCCACAAGAGAAGAGAACGTTTGCGATCGATTTTTCGATCTCTTTTTCGATCCCAATAAAAAAGGCCGCGATCATAAGATCGCGGCCTTCATAAAGAATTTGGTCTCGGTTAGAACTCGCCAACCGCCGCCTTTAGTTTTTTCATGGCATTCTTTTCAAGCTGTCTAATGCGCTCCGCAGAAACACCATAGTTGTCTGCCAGATCTTGTAGCGTCGATTTATTGTCATTTAACCATCGAGAGCGGACAATATGTTGGCTACGTTCATCAAGTGTTGATAAAGCATGACCTAAACGGGTATTGGTGTGATTTTCCCAATTCTCTGCTTCAACATTGTCAGCAAGATCGGAGCTGCGGTCTTCAAGATACAGTGACGGAGCGGTATAAGAGACACCGGTATCATCATCATCTGTTGGCATCTCAAACGTCGGGTCTTGTGCCGCAAGTCGAGATTCCATTTCGCGAACCTCTGAAGGCTCTACACCCAGTTCTTTTGCAACCGTTTCGACTTCACCGTTATTGAACCAACCTAAACGTTTCTTCGATTTACGCAAATTGAAGAAAAGCTTACGTTGCGCTTTTGTGGTCGCGACTTTCACAATGCGCCAGTTTCGCAGCACATATTCGTGAATTTCAGCTTTAATCCAGTGCACAGCAAAAGAGACAAGACGGACACCGACTTCTGGGTTGAATCGCTTCACCGCTTTCATCAGGCCAATGTTGCCTTCCTGAACTAAGTCTGCCATCGGCAAGCCATAGCCAGAGTAACCACGAGCAACATGAACAACGAATCGAAGATGAGAAAGGATAAGCCCTTTCGCAGCATCAATCTCACCTTTATAGTGTAATCGCTCAGCTAGCCCACGTTCCTCATCAGGTGTCAACATAGGGTAACTGTTCACTGATCGGATATAGCCATCTAGGCTATCCTGTGTAACTAAAGCCATTGAATACGCTTGGTTAGTCATTCACTTCCTCATTCACTTTGAGTGGTATACAACACCTTCTTAACCCAGTAATACTGAACCTAATCCAATAGAGATTCAAGAAGGGGGTTGTAATTATGCATAATCAGTTGCACTAAACAAGAGCAAAAGACGATTAATTTTCACTCATTAATAGGTATTACTGACATATTTGCGACTTTCATCTTGCTATGTGGTTGAATACTCCACCGATTGCTCGTGACTCGATGAATTCCGCTATGCCACTTTCATTAAGACCTGCTTACATTAAACCGGTTCAATTTCTTTTAGATGACGTTTTGCTGAAATTCTTGCTGCGCAAATACCAAGAAACACACCAACCATGAGTATTAGCAAGGTTTCATCCCAATTCAGCCCAATCAACCTAAAATCGCTATCGTAAAGCACCGCTAAATCCGTTACGGCTCGATTGAGTACAATCGTAATCAGTGCTGTCAATAACCACGCAATCACGGCACCAAGGAAACCGAACCACATACCAGAGTACAAATAGGGCCTCAAGATATAGTTGTCTGTTGCTCCAATCAGTTTCATGGTCTGAATGGCTTCTTTATTTGCCAATACGTTAAAGCGCAGCGTGTTGCCTACAATAAGAAAGACCGATGCCAGCATTAAAACCGACAGGGTAATGACGAGTGTGGACGATAACGTTTTAATCGCATCAAAGCGGCTTAACCAATCTTCATCTCGTCGAATATCTGTCACATCCGATTGTGTTCGTAACTTAGATACCAGACTACGGTCAGTTTCAACACTGGTATTGGCGGGTTCAATGACTAAAACACCCGGCAATGCATAACCATCGAGTAAGCTTATCGCCTGATCGAGCCCAGAGTGCTCACTCAGTTCAGCAAGGCCTTGTTGAGGAGTAATGTACTCAACTTCTTTCACCTCTTCCCAGCCTTCTATGGCATCTTTTAGAACCAACACTCGCGCATCAGGCACACCCGTTGCGATGTATGCCGTCACCTGCGAGTGACTGGTTACATCGCCGGCTGCTACGGCCACGTTTTTACCCAGCAAATACAAACAAGCCGGCATTGTCAGTGCCATTGAAATGACCGCAAGGGTTAATAAGTTGCCCAGCGGACGTTGCCACAACTCCTGCAGCGAAGATTTTGCTTGTTTCCAGTGCACAGAAAAGAAGCCATCAGATGCTAAACGTTGCTTCTTAGGGCGCTGTTTATTTTTACGTTTAAACACCATCACTCACCTCACTTAAGAAACCTTGGTTAAGCTCTAGATAGCGATATTGGGGGCGAGAGCGCACAAGGTGAACATCATGCGTGGCCAGTAAAATAGACACACCCGCGCGATTAAACTCTTCAAATAACTGCAAGACCTTGTTTGATAATTCAGGATCTAAATTACCGGTAGGCTCATCCGCCAGTAGCATCGTCGGGCGGTTTACCACTGCTCTAGCGATACCGACTCGCTGCTGCTCACCACCAGATAATTGGCTAGGTAAGCATTTTGCTTTATCTAGCAAACCTGTTTTGTCCAGCGCTGCAGAAACACGACGTTTAATTTCATTTTCAGCGATCGCTTCTATGCGCATGGGTAAAGCCACATTATCAAACACGGTTCTATCCATGAGTAAACGATGGTCTTGGAAAACGATGCCAATATTACGACGCAAGAAGGGGATGTCTTTCGAAGGTATTCTGCTAATATCATGATCATTAAACAAAATACGACCATCCGTCGGGCGCTCTAATGCGCAAATCAACTTCAGTAGCGTACTTTTCCCGGCACCAGAATGACCACCTAGAAATGCCATTTCACCCCGTTTCAGGTGAAAGTCGACCTTTTGAAGGGCTTGTCTTCCACCTCGATAAGCCTTGCTCACTTGCTCAAATTTGATCACCGAATCATTCCTCTGATCTGGGTATTCTGTGTTGAAAAGGGATGCTATGCATCCCTATTATCCGTTGTCTTTGTCGCTGATTGCTTTCACCTTACAGGCATTTGCTTATTCATCTCGACTAAACAAGGCATCGATAAAGTCTTGAGTCTCAAATGGGCGAAGATCATCAATACCTTCCCCAACCCCAATGTAACGAATAGGGATTTGGAACTGATCAGCGATAGCAAAAATGACGCCACCCTTCGCTGTACCATCTAACTTGGTCAATGTAATACCCGTTAATGGTGCAACATCACTAAATAGCTTGGCTTGGCTTATCGCATTTTGTCCAGTACCCGCATCGAGTGTTAACATAATTTCATGGGGCGCAGAATCGTCAATCTTTTTCATAACACGAACGATCTTACGCAGCTCTTCCATTAGGTTTGCTTTATTTTGCAGTCGTCCTGCGGTATCAGCAATGACAACATCCACTCCACGCGCTTTCGCCGCTTCAATGGCATCATAAATCACCGACGCACTGTCTGCGCCAGTATGCTGAGCGATGACGGGAACATTATTACGCTCACCCCATACTTGTAGTTGCTCTACCGCAGCGGCACGGAAGGTATCGCCCGCCGCGAGCATGACCTTCTTACCTTGCCCTTGGAATTGTTTTGCCAACTTACCAATGGTCGTGGTTTTACCCACACCATTCACACCAACCATCAAAATGACATACGGTGTTTTAGTGGTATCAATTTCCAGTGGCTTTTCAACATGGCTAAGAATTTCAGCCATCTCTTCTTTTAGTAAACCATACAAGGCTTCGCCATCTTTTAAGTCACGACGCGATGCCTTCTCTGTTAAATTACCGATGATCTTTGACGTAGTATCCATGCCAACATCAGCAATTAATAGTTGTTCTTCCAGCTCTTCAAACAAGTCATCATCGATTTGCTTATCTTTGAATAAACCAAAGAAACCTGCACCAATATTCGCTTTGGTGCGACTTAAACTGCGCTTGAGGCGAGCAAAGAAACTTTCTGTTGGCTTTTCTTGCTCATGAATACGCTCTGGAACGTTTTCCTCTTCACTTTCTTGCACACTGGCCTGAACCGTTGCCTGAACACTTTCGTCAACATGCTCTGCTTCTGCTTCTGCTTCTGCTTCTGCTTCTGCTTCTGCTTCTGCTTCTGCTTCTGCTTCTGCAGGTTGTTTTACCGATTCATCACCAGCAACCTTTTCTTTTTCCACGTCTTCTTGAGGCGACGGCTCTAGAGATTGATCGTTATCTAGTTGCTCATCTTGCTGTTGCGGTTTCTGTTGGGGAGACTCTTCGTCACCAAAACCAAGCCAAGAAAGTAATCCGCGTTTTTTCTTTTCTGTCATCTGAAACTATCCTGAATGCTGTCTTTCAAATGTTTTAATTCGGGTCTGAGCCAAAGTCGGTCAACACATCGCTAAATGCGAAAAATCTCTCTAAAATAAATATAACAAAGCAGTGAAAAATTTTGTCAGAGATTGGTACACTTCGTCACTATTAACTTAAGCTCTTCGTAGGGCTACGTATAGTATCACTTTATTGTCGGTCAAAAAATCTATGGTTAAACGTCGCAAGCAAACTCCATCACAAAAATCTTCCCCAATGGGGAGTGTGCGTATTATCAGCGGACTATGGCGTGGTAGAAAACTTCCCGTACATGATGCCGAAGGTCTGCGCCCAACCACCGACCGAGTGAAGGAAACCGTTTTTAACTGGCTCGCACAGGACATCCCACATTCGCATGTGTTGGATGTCTTTGCTGGCTCTGGAAGCCTAGGCTTTGAATCCGCATCAAGGCAGGCTAGCCACGTTCAAATGATTGAACTCAATAATAAGGCTTATCAGCAGTTAGTGAGTAACATGGCGCTACTCAAAGCTGACAATATTCGTCTACACAATACCAGTGCCCTTACTTTTCTCGCTCAAGCTGGCAGCCCACACGATATGGTTTTTATAGACCCTCCTTTTCGTCAAGGCTTACTACCAGAAACCATCGCCTTGTTGGAACAGAATGGCTGGTTGAGTGAAAATGCGTTAGTTTATATTGAGACGGAGAAAGAACTGACTCTGGATGCCATTCCTGAAAATTGGGAATTACTCAAAGAAAAAACGGCAGGACAGGTCTGTTATCGACTTTTTAAAAGGAACCACGAATGAACATACTCATTAAACTGGCCAAGATAGCCTTTGCTTTTATCTGGTTAATTTTAATCCTCAACATTTTTGGCGCCTTTGACGGTTTCGTCGATCGCCAAGGTGCCATCGGACTCTACATCATGACCGCTTTTTTGTTCATCATGCACGGTGTGCAAATGGCAATATTTTTGGGCGCGTTTGGCGAGCACCTCAAGCTCACGGTTTGGGAGAAGTACTCCATTTTGGCTTTCGGCATCTTTGCCTTACTCGATATACGCCGTAAACATATGATGTAAAAAAAAGCCGCTGATGCGGCTTTTTTTATTACTTTTGGCAAGGCTATTCATAGTCTGTGAGTCGATTTAACCCATCAACCCACTCCCTCGCTCGGATTCACTCACCGACTATCCAATGTAGCCTTTGACGCCATTTAAGAACATCTGCGTGGAGATCATAACCAGCAATAACCCCATAAGACGTTCTACGGCTTTTAGACCTCGTTCTCCCAAAAGCTTGTGGAAAAAATTGTAGAACATCAAAATAAAAAATGTCGCTCCCCACGCAAGCAATACCGCCATAGATAATTCACTCAGGTTATCAGGGTGCTGGGTAGAGAGTAATAGAATAGACGCAATAACCGAAGGTCCAGCAAGCATTGGAACAGCCATAGGGACAATAAACGGCTCTTCACCTGCCGCCAAACCGGTCACACTCCCTGCTTGTGGGAAAATCATCTTAATCGCGATGATAAACAGAATAATACCACCAGAAATACTCAACGTTTCTGGTTCAACATGTAAGAAGCTCATGATGCTTTTTCCTGCAAAGAGGAACAGCATTAGAATAGCGAGCGCGATACACAATTCCCTTATAAGCACCATACGTCGACGCTTAGGGTCTAAATGCTTTAGTATAGAAAGTATGATAGGAAGGTTGCCAAGCGGGTCCATGATAAGAAATAGCATGGTCGCTGCGGATAGTATGTCCATGAGTAAAGCCTGCTCGCGAGAGAATTTCGCGTGAGTATAGCAGGCTTATGCTTTCTCGTTTAGTGAGAACAAACGCGCTCAATATTAAGCTGCCACACGCCTTGTTGTTCGATCACTTTTTGCTTTTCAATGAAGAAACTAAGCAAAGCTTCCAGATCAAAGCCCTCGCGGCTACAGGTGCGAAACTCCGCTTCCTTACCAAACTGTTGCTCTACCATGCTCACAAGCTCATCTCGAGACATAGGCTTCTCACGCAGAAGGTTAAGTACTTTATGTGCATGAATTGCTGTGGTCATTCTCGTATCCCCATTTAAATTGTAGTGCGGAGTATTACCCGACAACACATGGTTTGAAATGATCTATCGCAAAGCACTCTCATAAAACTCATAAGCTTGACCCAATAACTGACGCCACAATAAGTGCATGGGATAGATAATAGCTTCCAGAAATACCATATCGCGCTCGAACATTTTTAAAATGATACTTGTCTAGCCCCCACATCATCGCGGATACGCTAAGACATAAGGTACCAATGAACGCTTGCAAAGAAGACCAGTCAGAATGATACAACCACGCTTCGCCAGCCGCGCACACAACATTGACTAACGACAACCCCATGATAGCGACAGGAAGCAGAAAGGAATCCAAGCGAGGTAACAAAAGAAAAAAGACGACGATGGCAACACATAGTAATAGCGCAGGGAACCAAAGGACAAAGTGGCTTTGAACTTGTCCCCATAACCCTATGCTGTACACCAGTTGCGCAACAACGTAACCCACAAAACTTGCTCGGCTAAAGCGCCCCAACAAATGACCGACATCACTGATTAAAAATAGCACTAGACCAAATGATATCCATAATTGATAGTCACTGATGTCTTGTGAGTTCAACAGTATTGTCAGGAGCAAACCATGCGTCATCACACTGAACGTGATCGTTCGCTTCGTATCACCCTTTTCAGCAGCATAAATAAACAGCAAAGACGATAAACCTATCGTAAGCCAACTCCACATAATCACACCTGTTTCTTATTATCGAAACCAGTGTAAGAAGCTCGACTTTCATGTCCAGTCATTAGACCGAAAAGTTGGACTTGTCTTAAATTAAATAAGTTCCAAATTGACAGCCGTCGTTTTTTCCAAAGGTGCGTGTTCGGATGTTATTTTGATAAAAATAATTAGCAATCGTTTGCTTTTCCCATTTAATCACAAGTGCCAAAGGGAAAACCTGGTCGCGACTATTTTGGGAATTTAAAGCGCAATTTTCGATCTAAAACTCAAATAACAAAAACAATTAAGCATTTGTTTTTAAATGGTTAATACATCAGGTTTTCGGAATTTATTTATGGTCATAACCATGATGAAAGGTATCTCCTTAAAGCTATACTTTTACCTTATTAATTTCTATCTTTATTGATGACAGACTCTCAAACCGTGAGAATTCGCTAAGAACCAAGCAATCAAAAGCTATAAATCAGCCACCCAGCCGCCACATAGACCAAAACCCCAAAACAACAAGAGCAATATTCAAACAATAAAATCAACCAATAAAATCAATTTAAAACAACAACTTAAAATCAATATTCTAGTAAAACCCAAGAAGGGACAAATTATCAGCAAGATAAAAACACTGTTTCTTTTGTAAAAACAGCCACAATTAAGATAGTAAACTGTCAAAAACAAAAGCTAGGCAAAGTAATGGTTGCAAAGCCAGCAAAAACAATGCTATTCTAATTCACATACTGAATAATTAATAAAGGAGCAGTGTTATGATTTCATCTTCTCAAAAGCAAGGGTTAGTGATGATAGCCGTCGTAGTAGGTCTAATGACACTGCCGATGCTTTACTAATTGCCATGCATTAGATAACAAAAGGGCCGCTTGATAGCGGCCCTTTTGTTATCTAATAGAATTTATTTAGACAAAATGTGCAGTACTTTTTCCCAATGAACGTAATAAAAGCCCATTGCCAGTAAGGTGATCAGAGCCATTAGCCACACTGCCGTCCGCCAAATAAATCGACTACTCCTTGGTGTTAATTCTTGCTCACACTCAGCGCATGCGCGCATAAACCCTTGTTTATCATCAAGCTTATAATCTTCTTCATGAACAATTTTATTACGAATAGTCGCGATATACCGTAGCTTCCCAACCACATCATGAGGCAACCGCTCTTCACAGCTAGTGATCAATTGGTGTAACCCTTTTCCATCCGCTCGATATTGTTGTCTCAATAGTTTTTCAATGCGCCGTGTTTTTATAACCACGCTTTCAATATCTGACATATGTATCCCTCCACAACCAGCCTAATATGTGGAACTGAACGATTGCTGGCCAGTACCCTGTGTACTCATTCTGTCATTGTTATCTATTTGTATCAGAATTTCGACAATGGTTCGGTAAATTCAAGTAAAGATTTAAGCCTAAGTCGCAGAGAATTTGTGTGATATGACCCCAAATTTCATACCGTAAGTTAAATTTGTCCTTATTTTCCGCGTATTTTATGCGATCTTTATTCCATCAAATTTTGAGTTTGGAGATAAGACATGCCCCTTTCTTTAGTTATTGCCGTGGCGGTGCTAATTGTTATCACCGTGTTTCTATTCCTACAAACTCAACGTCAGCACACTCATGGTATCAACGCCCCTGAACAAAAAACGCTTATCACTATCTTAGACAAACAAGTCGTTGTGGCTACCGACCCTACAGAAGAAGATGAATACTGGATTTATGTTCAAAAAGGTAGATTTGGGCCTAAACGTGAGTTTCAAATCGGCGTGCACTATTACCATCACCTTTCACCAGGAGATAAGGGGGTGCTTACTTATCAAGGCACTACATTTTTACACTTCTCACTAACTCGCTAGTTTTAATAAATTTACCCTATATACAAGTCATGCTAGCTTAGAGTTCTTATCTCACAAGGACGTAAACTCATGCAGCTAATGAATCGCTGTCAATCTTGGTGGCTATTTGCTCTTTTCGCCTACGCATCGGCAGGTTGCAGTGCCACCTATCAAGGCAAAGTTAACGACGCTGAAGTTCACCTAGTGGATTATTTCCAACGCTCTGCAGGTGCACCCGCCCTCATAGATAACATGGATGCCCTGGGCATTGATCATGCCTACGTGATGGGGCTACCCGTCATCAAGAAATGGGATCACTCCCAGCCCAAAGCCCCTCGTTTTGTTTATGGTGATGATGCCCCCGTGTATTACTACTCCCACACCGACGAGCTCATCGCAAGGGAAGTAGAGTCATTACCTCAGCACCAACAACGTCGCCTTCACCCTTTTATAAGCGGCTTTAACACCACAGACCTGAATGCGGTAGAGTACTTAGAACGTGAACTGGCCTTTCGACCTAACTTTTGGCAAGGTATTGGTGAAATCATCACTCGTCATGACCATCTCACAGCACTAACCTCGGGTGAAAAACCAAAGGCAAACCACCCTGCATTAGTCAAAGTTTACCAATTAGCCGCCAAACATGATCTTCCCGTTTTGCTGCATGCCAACATCACATCGCAACGAGAAAACGAACCACTGTATCTCAACGAGCTTAAAGAGGCGTTACAGCAGCACCCCGACACTCGCTTTTTATGGGCTCATGCGGGAACCACCAGTACACTCACGCGCCACTTGGATATGAATTTTCTCTATCAGACAGTCACTTCGTTACTCAGTGAGCACGATAACCTCTATATTCTAGCGTCATGGTCATTGATTGATGTCGTCATGCCACAGGGGACATTAGATCAGCGTTGGGTATCCTTAATAGAGGCGTACCCTGAACGATTTATGGTAGGTAGTGATGGGGTCGGTAGCTTTGGATACCAAGAGACGGCGCTCAAAACGTGGGATCCCGTGCTATCGGCGTTACCAAAACATATCGCGAAGAAAGTGGCCTATAGCAATATGTTAGCGGTATTACCGCAAGCGGGGAGAAGCGTTAGCCATTAAGCGATCACCGCCACCAGCTCAATACGCTAGTGCACCGCCTGCACGTTTTGACTCCAGCGCTGGGCATCCGCTAAAGCCGAATAGACAGCCTGCTGGGTCAGTCCTAGCTGCTGTCTGTGTTTTTCCATGCCGTTCCAATCTGCCGCCTCAAAGCACTCTTCCAGCGCTAACAGCTGACCGTAAGGTCCCTGTCTTTGCAATAAAGCCCCTTTAATTTCACAACATAGCGGTAACTGCTGAATCAGTTTCTCTAAAGAAAGGTCCATTAAGGCATCGAGGATAGAAAATAGTCCAATCATAAAAGCCTGATCTCGATACTGAGTAAAGGGGGCATGCGCCGTCATTAAACGACAGAATTGTGCACGTTGCAGAGACAGTCCATATAACGCTTTCGGTTTTGTCTGGGAAATAAACGAGGCGACGGTCAAGGAAACGAACAGTTTTAGCTTGTCTTGTCCAAGATAAATCAGCGCTTGACGAAAAGAAGCAATTTCAGTTTCTAATCTAGGGTTCATGGTATTCACAAACTGCAATAGCTTATAAGACAGGACGACATCTTTCGCGACAATGCGCTCCACCTTATCAAAGTCAACATCAGGCAGACACACTTGCTGAAACAATTCCATTGCCACCAGCTGCTCTGCGCTGATATAGACCTGCTTTTGCATAATCGGTTTGCTAAAGAAAAACCCTTGGAAAAATTTAAATCCGGCCTGTTTAGTGAGCCTAAATTCCAGCTCAGTTTCGACTCGCTCTGCGAGGTAATGACGGGTGCTACCCTTACCTTTCTGCTGTCTTACAAAGGCACAGGCCTTTTCCACACCCATTGCCATAATGTCGAGTTTAACGATTTGCACAAATGGTAAAAAAGGTTCCCACGCTGGCGTGTAGACAAAGTCATCAAGCGCAATGGTATAACCGGCACGATACAGTTCACGAATCGCTTCGTACAGTTCCTGATCGGGCGTGCACGTTTCCAATATTTCCACAACCACTTTCTCTTTGGGAAGCATTAATGGAAGACGGCGAACTAAGCTTTGATGAGGAAAATTGATAAAGCATCGTGATGAGGCAATATCAGGATTTACCCCAAGAGAAAGGTAGTTGGTAGGTGGCTCTGTTGGCTTCAATGTGCCCCGGAAATGCATTGTTTTCTCCATCACGAAAAAGCAGTTCATAACCCAACGTATGGCGACGAGCATTAAAAATCGGCTGGCGAGCGACATACGTGGGGTTCATGTTCACAATGCTTGCCCCCTACGACTTCGCAGCGGCGAGTAATGCACCGCACCCGATAAACATGGAGCCAAACAATTTATTAATTTTTGCCATGATGCGTCCAGAGCGAATATATCGTCCCATCTGAGAGGCGAGCGACGTGTAACCAAGCATCACAGTGGCATCAATCGCAACCGTTGTTGCCCCCAAAATCATAAGCTGTGTGACTTGATTGCCCGCAGGGTCAATGAACTGAGGAAATAACGCCACCAAAAACACAACGGACTTTGGGTTCGTTAAGTTAATAAACACCGCGCTACGCAGTAAGGCTCCCGCACTACGTGTGTCATGGCCCGTATCCGCCGCCAAGCTTGATGTATCACGCCACTTTTGGATACCTAGCCAAATTAAATACACCACACCAACCCATTTAATAATGGTAAATGCCATCGCTGACTTAGCAATCAAGGCACCAATGCCCGCACCAACCAAGATAATATGAAATGCTAAACCAATCTGTAACCCCACAATTGCCGCTAGGGATTTGCGAGTACCGTAGTTAATACCGTTACTGATTGAGTTTACGGTTCCCGAACCGGGTGCGAGACTGAACACAATCGCCGTGACAACATAAGCAAGCCAAACATGATAATCCATTGCATTTCCTTACGACTGATTTACTCTTATCAGCAAAAGAGTATTTATTCTGTTTTCGATGAAGTCTGACGGCTCGTCAACAGAGGCATCAACACTATCTTGTAGGTTAATTCATGACCGATACCAAATTAATTAACGTTCCTTATACTCAAGAGCAAGATTTTGAGCAAGTTATTCACTCACAAATTGCCACGTTTTGGGCGGGTCGACACGAAGGGTACGAGAAAGCGAAAGATGGCACGACACTCTACTGGTGCAAACTAACCCGACCTGAACATAAAAAAGCCTTGGTTGTCGTCAATGGCAGAATTGAGTCTGCATGGAAGTATCAAGAGTTATTCTATGATTTTTTTCAGCTTGGCTATGACATCTATTCCTTTGATCATCGTGGACAGGGACTATCGACACACTTAGCGCCGAATCCTGAGATGGGACATATCGGGGAGTTCTCCGATTATCTCGATGATATGCAGCTAATACTCGAGCAATTCGACCTCAACCACTACGAAGAACGCCATTTACTCGCGCATTCTATGGGCGGCGCGATTGCCACTCGATATATACAAACGAGAGTGAGTCATAACTTTGATAAAATCGCGCTAAGTGCTCCTATGTATGGCGTTAATGTTCCCTCCTATCTAAAGCCATTTGCGATCACCGTCGCTCAGGTCATGACTGCAATACACCCTGTGCCAACGTACGCACCAGGCTATCAAGGTTATGTCGCAAAACCTTTTGATGTTAACCCCTTGTCGCAAAGCAAAGTACGTTACCACTGGTTTAGAGAACTGTATGAACAAAAACCAGAGTTAAAAATCGGCGGACCAAGCACTCGCTGGGTTTGGCAAGGACTCATGGCAGCAAAACAGTGCATTCAACAAACAAGACAAATAAAAATACCCCTACTGTTATTGCAAGCAGGAGGCGATGTTATTGTTAGCAATCAAGCACAACACCGCTTTATCGGGCGCATACAAAAAAGCAACGACCAAGCGGAAATGCTCACGATAAATAATGCTAAGCATGAAGTTTTATTTGAAAAAGATGAATATCGAAATCAGGCGATGACTGCCCTTTTGCAATTTTTCAATTACCAGCCAAAGGTCAGTGAGTAACAGTACTTATCGCTCATAATATTTCCTCACTGCCTAGCAAATGAGGAAATATTTGCACCTCCTGTTTACCCTCTTTTTATTCGATGATTTGCCCTACAATACCCAAAGGCTCACTCCTTAGCCTATGACCATAACCTATTAGAGAGACCTATGACGCTTAATCACGACTCGATCAATATCGTTGCTTCTGACCTAGATGGAACACTGCTTGCTCCTAATCACCAGCTCAGCAGCAACACGAAGCAAACCCTCAAGCAGTTACATGACAAAGGCTATACGTTCATTTTCGCAACAGGTCGCCACCATGTGGATGTCGCAGGTATTCGTGAATCCGTCGGCATTCCGGCGTATATGATTACCTCTAACGGGGCTCGAGTGCATGATCAGCAAGATAACCTGCTCTATAGCCAAGATATCTCAGAGTCGCTGGTTCAACGTATTGTCGACGAATTCAAAATAGACAGTGAGCTGTTTATTCATATGTATCAAGATGAGCAATGGCTGTTAAGCCAAGAAGATGAGTACTTAGCTAAGTTTCACAGCGATACTGGGTTTAGTTACCAATTGTTTGATACTAACCAAGCGCCAACCAAAGGTATCGCCAAGATTTTTGTGACTCACCCCAACAATGATCACGAGCACCTAGTGCCGTTTGAAGACACGCTACGCGCCAAGTTTGGTGATGAGCTCAACATTGCGTTCTCTACACCATGGTGTTTAGAAGTCATGGCAAAAGAAGTATCTAAGGGTGACGCACTTAAAGCGGTTGCTGAAACTCTAGGACTCGGGCTTGAACACTGTATTGCGTTTGGTGATGGTATGAATGATGCGGAAATGCTCACCATGGCGGGCAAAGGTCTTGTGATGGAAAACGCACACGAAAAAGTAAAGAAAGCACTGCCAAATAATGAGATTATTGGAACAAATGCCGACGACGCGGTCGCTGAGTACCTGAAACAGCACCTTCTCGCACGCACTTAATCATAACTACTCCTATGCTCCCCCTATAGGTTTGGTCACCTGTTTAGA
>NZ_JAMKMS010000003.1 GCF_023634655.1 Vibrio methylphosphonaticus
TAACTCCCAAATCAACTCCTATCGATAACCCCACACTAAAGCATGTTAAATTATGATTACTTTAATCACTTTTTTCGCTACTGACAATTAAGTAACGATAAATAATTGTTTCATCCTTAAAACTCGACTTATCATATTCACAAGTAGCAATTAATATAATCAGCTCAAGACAAATGTTCTTGAATGCAAAGGTTGCATCCAACTATCACGGAAGAGTCACAACTAATCAGTATATTTAAACTGGAGCTACATAATGGACATTGTTCATACTTTAATTCAAAGCTCACCATTTATAGCCTTATTTTTGACTCTATCATTAGGCTATTTGATAGTCATTCCACCCTAGCCATACCAACCTCTCCATGATAGAACAGACGTTTATATGATGACTCAATCGTCTCACCATGCTGACTAAGTGCATTCCACAGAGAAATTCCTTCCGTTATTACATCGAAAAAACAATATGATCAGGTGCTAAGTTCATTATTCCTCTGTGTAAACATCCACAAATGTAGTAAACATCCACAAATGTACTCGTATTCACCCTAAGTTCGACACACTGATTATATAACTTGGACGCCCTACCGCACTCAACGGTGGTCCACTCATATTGGCCAGTCATTACAAAAAGGGTTAGCCCTACCACGTTATACGAAACAGCAATGTGCAATAATCGATAAGTCATTGTTTTCGGGATTGATACTTTGAACACAAGATCTTTAAACCATTGCCGTAAGGGAGTGTGGAGAACGATGACGCCAACTACCTGACCAATGCAAGAACGATGCAAGAACGACGCAAGAAAGATGCTCTTCCATTAATAATAATTTCGACTAGTACCTAAGGCCGGCATGAGCAAACCCGTTGAGTCCTCTTTAGCATGCACAAGAAATTGAACCTCCCTTCTGTCCTTCTGTTTATGACCGGCATAAAAAAAGCTGCTTGGAAAACCAAGCAGCTTAAGCTAATGACATCATTTTATCGATTTACACTAGTCAATGAGGTAATGGGCCAGTACTCCCTCGCTTTCCAAACCTTTAAGACGGCCGTTTACCAATACAGGGTCAATGCCAGATTGAGTAACTAAATCCCAATCATAAACTGGCATATCCGCTGTTGCGCCGTCAATTACCCATACGTTATCAGTCCCTATTTCGTACTGTTCTCGTTCAAATAGGGATGGACTGAACCAAGCTCGAGACAGTTTATTCATCAAGGCTAGATCTTGGTCTGACACACTAAATTCAGACCCATCCGAACGAAAAGCTTTATTGAAAACAAAGGGTAATTCAGCACCATTACATGGTGTTCCAAATGAGCAGCTCAATGACTTAATCACCTGAATAATATCCGTTTCTTTCTCGTTTAAAAGGTTACCTTTGACCACCGAATTAAAGCTAGAACGATAGCTAAACTCATACATAATGACTGGCGCTTGTGTGCTAGCGTTCTCTCCAGCTTTCATCCGTGTCGGACCTGAATACAACATATCACTTGTCATTTGGTTAAATTGTTTCATGTTCGAGTACGCACCATTCAGTTCTTTTTCTGACTTCTTAGTGAAATCCTCGTAACTAAGTAATTGTTTGTTCTGATCGGCGTTGTTCAATCCATAGAACAGTTGTGTCACTGCTTCGTAAGCGGTATCGGGCAGTAAATCAATAATGTCTCCCAGTTCGAGCTGAGCGTTAACATCACCCGCTTCAATGCTCAATAATTTCTCACTGAGTTGATTTTTATGGACATCATCCATCAGCCAAGTTGCAATCATCTCAGGAATAGCTTCTGGTTCAGATTCTGAAATCAACTTAGGGTCAGAATCCATAATCAGCTCTACCACCATTGGGATTAAGAACGTGATATCTGCAATTGAACCAACCGTTCTTGAGTCGTTCGAATTAAACCCTATTACAGTCGGTACCGAAAGCTCAGTAGTAAACGGCTGTGCTTTGACGTGGTACCCTTCAATGTCCGTTCCAATCAGCTTGCTTCTATACTCGATATAAGGCGAGAACGGCATCATCGTTGCCATTGGCGTATTATCTGAACTCAATGGATTGATGCTTTGGGTTACCCAACTCACTAACTTGCTCGTCGGTTTAGATAACTCAGCTTGTCTATCCAGTATCTCAGTCAATGATAGATCTAATAAGTCTTCTACTTTATTAAGGCTTTCCGCGCTTTTACTGCCACGGAATTCGAATCCATACGGATTACTTTGCATGATTGCCTGTTGGAAATAAGAACCTGCAACGAACTCTTCACTATCTTGTTGTTGAAGGATACCAACAGACATCGCGCCAGCCCCTTGTCCCATTAGCGTTACTCTTGTTGAGTCACCACCAAATTGCTCTATATTCTCATTTACCCATTGGAGTGCCCGCTTTTGATCCCCGATACCGAAGTTGCCCCCTGTTTCTTCGCTTGTGTATGTACTGCCTAAAAGCCCTAGACGATAGTTAAAAGTAACAGCAATAAAAGGATTACCATCTAGTTGACCTTGAGCGACGATATTATCGGCGTGTAAATTTGCATCAGAACCCGAGCCTTGTTCAAAGTCGCCGCCGTGAATAAACACATAAACAGGAACTTTATCCCCATCTTCAAGGTCGCTAGGTCGCCAAACATTTAAATTTAAGCAGTCTTCTCCCTGTGTTTTTTCTGTGAGCACTAGCTGCGGGCATACCAAACCAAACTCAGTCGCGTAACCATCTTCTAAGGTGACCAACTCACTGTGTTTAAATCGAGCCGCTGTCGCATACGGCACACCTTTGAAGCTTTCAATTCTCACTTTTTTCTGAGCGCCATCTGTATCATAAACCACAACAGATTCGCTATTCGCGACCAGTTTTGCGCTACCAATTTCAGTTTCAATTGGATAGCTCAACCCAGGTTCAACTGGCTTGGGTGTAGAGGGTTTACTACTTGATGTGGTATCGCTACCTCCACACGCCACTAGCGTCAATGGAATGGCAAGAGACAAAATTGTTCGAATAGCCTTACTCATAAATTACCTTACTTTATTATATTGAGACGCACAAAGAGCTTCTATGACTTGCTCTGTGTTGTTGATGCGCTCATTTTATAATCAGCTTGGTTTTCGAGTTAATCGCATATGATGGATCACATCATCACGTTAGAACCCGATGTGAACCCATTGAATAGAAGCGGTGCGTATGCCCAACCAATGTATTCCCAACCAATGTCACTTGGAAAAGTGTTAAAAACCGGTCCCAACTTGAAAATACCCGGTTGCTTGATCTTCGCTATATGCCACATCAACCCCAACATGTATCCCATATCGCCTTGCTATTTGGTAACGAAACCCAAGACCATAGGCTGATACAGAGTCGCTAAATAGCTCTTTATGTTCGGAAGCGGAAGAGCCTACGCCGTAAAACGCATTGATCGTCCAACGATGATTCAAGTGCCACATAGTTTGTACCTGCAACGTACTCACTTCGTTACCTTGGTATTTATAGGCCGCCACCCCACGCATATCGATATACGGCTGTGATAGTGGGGGCAAATAATGCTCTTGTGTATGGAGCGAGGTATAAGAGCCAGCAAATGCGAGCGTCAACTTCTCACTGACCGGAACATATTGGAACGCGTCAACTTCAAACGTCGAAAAATCAAAATCACTGCCTATGAGCTCGTCGTAAATCAAATATTCAGCTTTAACAGATGAACCCGACGTTGGAAAAAATAGATTATTTCTAGTGTCATATTCCGCAACAATACCCACTCCTGACAAGCTGCTATCCAGACTATTATCGATAGTCGGCAATTGCCATTCATCGCCACTAAGCGACAGATCTATCGATTTAATAGCCGTGCTAAAACTGGAATACGTTTGTGATACACCAAGGAATAAATCACTATCTGGAATCCTAAACTCAACTTGGTGCTTCATTAGAAACCCTTCACTTTCCGTCGCGATTCCAAGTGAACCAGACAGTGGTGAATTCGTTGGTAACGTTAAATCAAAGCGTTTGTAGACATCGATATTCGCTCGCCCATACCCTGCGCCGCCCAAATAACGAATCGAATCATTGTTCCAAGTGTGTCGGTGCCCCACTACGGCCATCCATGTACCATTATCCGTATACGCCCCTCCCGCAACCGTAATTGAAGGTGCCAGCAACTGCGCATCACCTGCAGTTGCAGTCAGCGCCTGTTGTTTTCGTGCTTTTTGTTCTTCTTCAGACTCATGTAAGAACATGCCAAGAACACCCCCTCCTACCCCTACGGCGGGTTCGGTTATCACGATCGGTATCGGTAAAAAACCGTAAGCGTTATTAGCCAAGTACTCTCCCATATCGAGATGACCATCTTGTGGGTCGATGACCGCAAATACAGCATTACTGCCTAACAGTAGTGATGATATAAAGATTAACGCCGCAGGAATTCGTTTCAAATTTGTAAAAATCATATCTTAGTCACAAAAAAAGACCCGACTAATACTGCTCAAGCTATTTTTGCTAAGTATTAATCGAGCCAAAGTTAATTTAACATTTACGTGTTACTAATAGCTTGTAATTACGGTGCTTCCGCTACCCAAAGCTGTTGCCCTTGAGCTTTTCGATAACCATAATTATAAAGGTTGTTCATATAGTCTTTATCAAACATATTCTTAGATTTCTTATGCGCTTTAAAAGACGTGTCGACATACGTAAAACCAATGTCATAACCATTTTTCTCACTCATATACAACATGCGATACATATCGCCTCGCGTTTGCTGTAACGTTAAGTTAGAAATACTTCTTGTTAATAAATCAACACCTTTATCTTTAACTCGTGTATAGCCCGGCTCTAACGTACCATTTCTGATAACGTGTACCATTGGGGGTTCCTGTAAGCCCATTGACTCGCTAATCTGCCCATAATCAAAGTTGGATGGGTCAAAAAACATTTGGAACGTCAGTCCTCCATCAACGTGAAGCTCCTCTAATGTTTCCCCTTCATATTCAACATTAATAAATTGGGGAGGGAAAACACCCGGAATTGAAGCACTCGCCGCCAATATTTGATGGATCAATCGTTGTTTATTAGGCAATTCGCTTGCGGCTATTTCGCCGATATTCCAAGTTATTTGCTTACCCGAATCAAAATGCGTGGTACCGATAAAGAGCCGTTTACCCAATCGATGCTGCTCTGCAATTCTATCTATCATTTCATAATCATAGGTATTTTCCATCAGCTCTAGCAGACTTTTCCCATTAGTAAATGCATCTTTAAATATTGTGTTTAGGAAATTTTTTTTACCCAATACCTCCCGGTCATCCAAGCTCAACATCACGTCTTTAAGTTTGTGAATGTCTTCACCACCGGTAAAGACAAATGGTGCTATCAGCGCCCCAGCGCTCACCCCAGTAATTAACGTATACTCAGGAAGTTCACCGGCATCATAAAGACCATTAATGACTCCTGCACCAAATGCTCCGTTCGCGCCGCCTCCCGACAGCGCTAGAATATTAAGCCTATCGCCGGGCACCATCAATGATGTCGGTGTATACGAGCTTTTTAGTAAAAAATCAGGCTGTTCATGACCCCAGAATCGATACGGCTCGCTGCCTTTAAAAACTTCAGAATGCTGGATATTTACTTGTTTATAGTTTTCTTGATTAACTCGGTTATCAAGTGCATGTTTAGACGAACACGCACTCAAAACCAACACCATAACAATGATGGAGTAACATTTATTTTTCATTATTTCCGACTCTATAGTAAACGTTATTCCAAATTAAAAATGATAGCCAAGATTAATCGTAAATGAATTTCTGGTTTCGCCCTTATTATATAGAAACGTCATATTATAATGTTTACCAATCTGCTTATTGACACCAACTAAATAGGCCCATTTTTCTAGATTCACACCTACATCATATTCAAAGCTCGAATCTAACCCAAGCGCAGGTGCTAAATCCCCAGTCATTCTTGGTTTAAGAGCCTGGTATTCTGCACCGACAAATATCTGAGCACGATAATCAGCTAACTGATAACCCAACATAGGCTGCACGGTTACAATGCCATCGCCCCAATCGGCAGTAGAACCTTTTAATCGAGTCATCGAATAAGTGCTGGTTACTGAGCCAAAAAACTGTTTATAACCCATCGATAATGTTGTACCCACTCCCAACAAATCATACTGCAGTTTAACGGGAACACTAAAGTCATAAGGCCCTATTGGACCAATCACCGGTAGATCGAACTGCTGCGTCTGTGCGTCGACCATTGCTTCAACATCTATCTGCCCAACATAACCAAATACGTTCCAAAAAGGTAGAATGTTGACATCGCCACGTACCGTATACGCTTCTGCCACAACATGCGCGACCGTGTTTTCTGGGTTAACTACCCCTTCCAGAGGAACGCCACCAATAGTAAAATCCGTAAAGTTAAAGTCCATCTCTTGACGACGATATGATGCTGAGATCCCAAAAGGCAGCGGAACATCAATACCTTGCTTCCTAACCATATCAGCCATAAGTGGGAAGGTTCGGTCTAGATCGACGTACTCTTCACGCATTCTAGGATCGGAAACAACCGAAAGTAATGACTCATCTTGTACCACCGCGCCAAGTTGGTCGTCGTAATACACCACAGGTGTCATTTCAATTTCAAGTTCTAATGCTTTTTTCTTCTTTTCACCTTTCGCCGTAATTAATTTCTTATTTACAACTACGCGACCATTAGGCAAATTATCAAAGAACGTAATTTGTTTATAAGTGTCTATCGAATAATCATCCTGTTTGAATGGATTGTTGTTGGTGATAATTAAAGATACTGGCTGGCCTTCAGAAATAAGTACTTTACCGCGCATAAAGCGAAAGTATGCGATATCTTGAGGCAACGTGTACTTTGAGTAATCAAATTCGATTTCTAGATCGCCATTTTCTAATTCTGTGACCACTACCGATTGTTTGTCATACATTTCAGCATATTGTCTAAGTTTGTATTCCGATTTCGTCATCTTTTCGATACTATCGATCAGGTTAGTACTTTCGTCGACTTTTGTGGGATCATACTTAATCCTAAGATCAATATTTCCTTTATTATCGGTCGTCTGAACGAGATAAACTTCCGATTCTTGAGTTTCGCCATCTAATGTTTCTTTCTTTCTAGCATGTTCAACAACATGATCACCTTGAAGCATTGAACTTATTGCCAATTTTGGTAAATATTTAGGAACACCGTAATGCTCCATATTTACAGGCTGATTTGCTTCGATATAGTTTTCGTTTTTCAGTTCTATATCGTTTTGTGCATAGCCAAACGTGCTTACAGCAAATGGTAATAGGACTGAGATAGTTTTAAGAGATAGTTTTTTTAGCTTGAGCATTGCAAATAACCAATTAAGGTGGCACCAAATCTATGGACATTCACCATTATTCATTAAGCGTGCGCGACTCCTTGTTGCCGCGTAATTAGTGGAGACAATAGAACCCAAAGCACAAAAAGAAAGTAAAAGCGAAAGTGCAAAAGTTGGCGTCCTCGTCTCAACGAGGTGAAATATTAACCAACATTTAAAAAACTACTTAATCGTATTTGAAGGATAGAACCCTCACCTCTATAATCTAGTATTCAATCATTGACCGTGTAACACAGTCTTTGAGGCGAGTAGCTCTTGAGCTGAACATAAACAGACATAAGAAGAATTATGAACTTTAGTATTGAACAACTTCAAAGTTTTGTAGCGGTCTACGAACATGGTTCATTTAGTAAAGCGGCGCAATCTTTGGATAAACACAGAACAACCGTTGGCCAGGTCGTCAGCAACCTAGAGGATGAATTGGCTGTTGAGTTGTTTGAGCGAATGGGTAGAACAGCGCAACCAACAGAAGATGCTGTCCTCTTGTATCGCTATGCAAAACTCGTTATCGAACAAGCACGGTCGTTTGATAAAATTGCACTCAGTTTATCTTTTGGAGAGTTAGAATCCATCACTGTCGCATACAACAGCTTCATACCGCCTGGGGCGCTAAGTTGTGTCAGACAAAAGCTCCTAGAATTGCATCCTTCTATGAAGGTCAATTTCATCGTAAGAAATCGCGAAGAGATTCGGGAAGGCATTCAGGACGATTCAATTCACTTTGGTATCGTCAATATTGATGACCGAAAGTTGGTGACCAGCATCGAGTCCACACTTGTAAACAACGTTACCTTTGGGGTTTACGTATCTAAAGATAACGACATGCTCCAGCTACCATTAGAACAGAGGTGGCACGCACTTAAATCGCAGAAACAGATTGTGCTCAAGGGTCTATTGGATGACCAAATGGATGATAAGATTATCATCTCGTCCGATTACGAGATTGTCGACCAGATTACATTAGGGATACAACTTGTAGAAGATAATGTCGGATGGACCCTGTTACCTCGCCTCGTGACTTATACGGACTTTCACCAACATAACCTTGTCGAATTAGAAATCAGCACGGTGCGTGAAAACTTCAAAGTACCGATGGCCGTTTGGTCTCCACATGCTAAACACCTTCGCAGCCTTCATTCTGAAATCGTTGGCTCACTCATCTCATATGTTGAACGCGTCAATAGAGAAGCCGGTTCAAAGTACTAAACCGGCTCCACATCACCCTCGTTTAATACGCGAGGGGCTCGTCCTTCAAACCCGATTAACGAAAAACCATTCAAGTCGCTATTATCCTGGACAACACGTCAACATGACATACCTCAAAGGATAACCTATGAAAACACTACTTGTCCCAGCACTACTCGTTGCAGTTTCTACAACCGCATTCGCACAGCCTCACAACAGCCCCAAAACAAACTTAGATATAATTAACCAAGATATGAGCCATTTAGAACAAGTTGACAGTAACGTTGATATGTATATTGTCACTCAAGAAACCCCTAATTTTCAATATGTATCTTATATCGGAACACTCGAGCAAGATTTTAAAGAACGATATATCACCAGTAAGCAAGCTAAAGAGATGGAATTAGAAAAAGTTAAAAAATTCCATGTCTACAGTGCGATCAATGCGAATCAACTGACTAAAAATATTACACAACATATTCAGCGAGATGCGCCCAAGTATTTCTCGGTTGATTTCTATCAGAACGTTGTCGGTAATTCCGATATGGTTGAGTATGTCGCCAGAGTCATCGAGTACAAATAATCAATCACCAGCCTTATTTATTAGATAAGGCTGGTCATCACTAACATAATTGCCTGGCACTTATATGAAGAAATTGATTATTTTAATGCTATTTCTGCCCTCTTTATCTATTGCCGAAACCTTAGAAGTCAGAACGGTTCATGCCAGCCTAGATAGTTGGTTTAGCAACGACCACTATAGGTTCTGCAAATATAAAAATGCTGATGTGATTTTTTATGTTGTTCATAAACACAATATTGAATGTGAAGCCGAGGCTACTGGTGATATTCAGCCACCAAAAAAAGTTAAAAAACCGTCCCTAAAGGTTCCAAGAACTTGGAAGCAGGTCCAATAGATCGTCACTCGTTGAATGGATTCGACCTAAAAGGTACTAAATCATGACATTAATGAGAAACGTTCATCCTTATTTTCCACTTTTAATTCTTATTATCCTGTCTTTGTCTGGCTGTGCATTACCACAACAACAAGTCAGCCAAGAATTTGAACACAATTGGGACTACGAAACGGTAAGAAGCGACGTCGCCTTAATTAAAACTGCACCAGAAGCGATAGCTCGACGTGTGGATCTTGTACGTTCTGCGACTAAATCTATTGATATTGAGTACTTTTCCTGGGACAAAGACACCACAGGACTCATGCTTCTAAACGAGCTGATTATTGCTGCGGAACGAGGGGTAAAAGTACGCATTATTTTAGATGACTTACTTGTCTTTAACGATAAATGGTTAGCGTCCGCTGCAAGTCATCATAACTTATCGATTAAGTTATTTAATCCATTCAATGCACGCAAATCCGGATGGTTGTCACGCGCTTTCGACTTTAAAAAAAATCAATCAAGCCTAGACCACCGGCTACACGAAAAATACATCAATATTGATGGCCAAACATTAGTTTTAGGTGGCCGCAATATTGGCGACGCCTACTTTAGTTACAAGAAGAAAAACAATTTCTTTGATCTAGACGTATTGGTACGTGGCGATGTAATCTCTAGCTTTGAAGCCAATTTTGAAGAACATTGGAATGGTCCTTACACAAGCGATCTTACCCACCTGATTACCGTGAAAGAAAATCAGCCTGGCGATACCTTTCGCTATTTGTTGACGAAGAATCACAAGAAAAACCCAGACATCGTCAACGATATCGAGCATCAAATAGCGTCTTTAAATAAGCCCGAATACGTTCCAGCAAAAGTCACCGCTATATTTGACTCAGCGAAAAAGATCGAAGATGCAAAACCCTACTTTCGGTACCGTGTAGAACACTTTATCTATCGTTATCCCAGTGAAAAAAAAGACCTGTTTATATCGACGCCCTATATGTTGCCTAATGAAGACGGCTTCAAAGTCGTGAACGATTTCATAACGAGTGGGGCAAAGGTAACGTTAGCGACGAATTCGCTAGCATCTAATGATTCAGGTTTTGTACCCGCATACTACGCAACACATCGTCATGAACTGCTAGATAAAGGTCTCGACATCTATGAATATGATACTCATGCTCTTCATCTAAAAAATACGAATACTAGACAAGGCCATTACCATAACAAAGCCTTTATTCTCGATCATAGGTTAAGCTATATCGGGTCATCCAACTTCGATCCTCGTTCAGACTTCTTAAATCTAGAACTGGGGTTATTAATTGAGAGTGAAGAATTTGCGATACAACTTAAAGATTACATTATTGGTGACAGATCGTTGTTCTGGAAAGTCAACAAGAACAATAACGGTAAGCTAGAGTGGCAAAGGGGCGAACAGAAAAAAACCAAAGACCCCAACTACAGTATTATTAATAAAGCCTCAGACAAACTCTTTAAAGCCATGGATATCGAGAGTGAATTGTAATTAAGCTACTCTTTAGGTTGTATTGGGCTGTTAACTGTATTTATGCATTGTCGCTATTTAAGTTAAACCATAAATACAGTCGCGGTGGCCACTTGTGAAGTAACCCCATAAAATTGGGCATTACTATTAAGCCGCGTTAAAAAAAGAGCCGCTAAAAAGCGGCCCTTATTCAACAAATTTTGTTGAAACAACCATAAATTGATATCTACGATTTCTTTGACTTCAATAGCTTACTAGAAAAGCAACCATATGTTGATATTGATTAAAACAACCATAAGTTGATATTTTTGTGAATTGATGAAATGTGCATTCCGCTATCGGTAAGAAAGTTACTTACACTATCCTATCGACCAGCTTTGATAACCCTTCGACATAGTAATAATCGCCGTAAATCAAAGAGCAATTAATGCCTAGCCCTTGGGGGCAATTAAACGCGCCACCCGTCAATAACCCTTGTTCGTTTGGATTGTCGAAGGTTGCGTAGCGTTCGCTCAGGCTCTTCAACATCTGAGTGGCAACTTCCGTGTAATGCGCTTTTAGCTCCTCGTCATCGACTAATTCAGAAAGCAGCAGCATACCGCTTGCGGCGCAGGCCGCGGCTGACGTATCTCTAGGCGTATTGGAGTCTCTTGGCGCTCTGAAATCCCAATGTGGAAAATAATCTTCGGGTAATTGGCTGATAAAAAAATCGGCGGTTTTTATCGCAGCTTCTAAATAACGAGGCTCTCGAGTGTGGTCGAAGCTCATGGCAAAGCCGTGGATTGCCCAAGAAGCGCCGCGACTCCAAGCTGAATCTTCGTTGTATCCTTGCCCGCCATAGTATTGTTTAACATCACCAGACATAAAATCGAACTCAACCATATGCCTAACTGAGCCGTCCTCACGGATAAACTCTTTAAGCACCGTATCAGCATGTGCTTTTGCCATTAAGGTAAAGCGTGGTGCGTCAATTTGGTCTGCTGCCCAATACAGCAATGGGAGGTTCATCATGCTATCAATGATGCTTAGGCCTCTCGGATCGGCTGCAGAAACATCATTCTTGTTCCACGCAGTCAAAAATCGACCATTGATATTAAAACGACTCGCCAAGTGGCTGGCCGCTCTTAAGGCGCGGGTTCTAGAGGCTTCATTACCATGCAGTTGATAATGCTTTACTGACGTAAGCTGCCACATAAAGCCGACATCGTGGTGAATGTTGACATACTCATCAAGCGGACCGTCCATGATGTTTTCACGTTCAATGGCCATGTCCATGTAACGTTGTTCATCTTCTCTTTCATACAATAACCAAAGTAGACCGGGCCAAAACCCAACCACCCAAGCCCATGGCTTATGCGTGTCTTCATACACACCATTTTTGCTCATCGATGGAAACTTCACGTCCATTTCTTGACTGGTGACTTGTACTTTTTCATGGATTTTAGCCCATGTAGCATTTACCCAAGCATTCTTATTCATAGTGATACCCTTTCCAGTAAATTGTATTAAAAGCACACGCCCACTTTGATAGGCATATGCTAGTATTCGTTATAGAAAGTTGTTGATTTACTGCCTAATGAGGCTGGAATAGATGGTCCCAATCGCTGCTAGGCTGCATAACGCTAGTGATAGAGCGCGGACGGCTTTCTCGGGGATTCGTTCAACAATTAGCAACGCCACTCGGTAGCCCAAATAGCTCGCGGGCAAAAGCGGAAGAGCCAAGTAAAAATGTCTCATACTCATATAGCCGACCGGAATTAGTACCAATATAGAGAGCACTGAACTGACCACCAAAAACGCGGCTAAATTAGCTCGGACTAGTCTTGCTTGCTTGTGCTGCCAAAGAAGCGCCAATGGCGGCCCACCAATCCCTGAACTGGTGCCTAAAAACCCAGACAAACCCTGCAAACACCAACCGTTTAGGTGTTTCTTCCAGTTTGAAAGGCAGTAAACTCACAACGACAGCCAACAGAACGACAATGCCGATAAACAGGGAAAACTTGGTAAGAACCATAAAATACAATAGTGCAGCACCCGACATTACGCCCGGCAGCAGTCCAATAAACGCACTCCTTAATTCACTAAGCACAATGAATCTTCGATATTTAATCGCATTGATTGAAGCCAAGCACATTCCCACGATGATCATTGGGCCAGGAATGAACTCAGGAGCAAGAATGATCAATACAGGAGAAACGACGATCGCCATGCCAAACCCAGTTGTGGTCTGTATGAACGCGCCAATAAAAACGAGAACTGTGGCAATAAGTACGGTTGGTTCCATAGCCGGCATCTTTACAAAGTGAGTGAAACGCATGTCACTGCGTGTTAGTCATTTAATCAAACTAAGAGAGTGTAGCCGCAGCAAAATTACGTGCTAATACAATAACACAAATGAAACAAGGGTTCATTTGTGTTATTTGAGGTTGAACTTTTTGAGAGTGGCGCGAGTGATACAAACCATTAGAGAAGGCTTTCGCCCTAAGGGGTAAGTTTTTTTGAAATATCCTGACACAACGCCAGTAATAGGTTTTTGGTGGTCTCAATGCTATCAACGGCGTGATGGACCGCATCCGAATCTAATGTGACGTATGGCACTGTCAGTACAGCCAAAAACTGCTTTCCTGAAAAAATCGGTACACTGATATTGGTAATGCCTGAAATCTGCGGACTGGCACCAATATAATAACCCTGCTTATGGGTGGGCGTGATCAATCGGTCTGCTTGTTGAATTTCGCTTTTGGTCGCCCCACTTTGCTGCAAAATAGCTGTCTTTGCTTTGGGGTCGCAAAAACTCAGTAAAACAATACCTGACCCCGATGAACATACATCCAGTTTAGCCCCAATCTTTAGGCTAAAGCCCATTTTATATGGGCTTTCTTCACGGCCAATCACGACAAGATCTTGACTGTCATACCACGAGATATGGCAAGACTGATTGACCTTTTCGCTCAATGCCTTCATTAACGGTTTAGCGATACTGAGTAACTGTGCTTGAGGAGGGTACTGATTGGCCACGGTAAACATCTGCATAGAGAACAAATATTTACCGCTATCTTCATCAAAAGCGACGTAGCCACGGCGGGACAAAACAGACAGCACTCGGAAAATTTCACCTACGCTGCGCCCCATCAACTCTGCAATCTGCTTTTTTGACATGGGCTCTGCAGTGCTGGCAAGCAGCTCTAAGATATCTAACCCTTTCTCAAGGGCAGGCGCGTTATACTCCTGTCTAGCTGCTTTTTCCAAGTACTCTCTCCTTAGTTAACTAACCCCATCATTCGGGGAATCGTCATCGAAATGGCTGGGATATAGGTAACTGCCATTAGCACCAAAAATATCACCGCAAAGAATGGTAGCAGCGTTCTGATCACATGGTCAATTTTGATGTCACTGATTTTGCACCCTGTAAAGAGAATCGGGCCGACAGGCGGTGTAATGGTCCCGAGGGATAAGTTAAACACCAATAGAATACCAAACTGCACGGGGTCCATACCTAAATTCATACATATAGGTAAAAAGATTGGGGTAAATATGAGTACCGCAGGCGTTGGGTCCATAAAGGTACCCACAAACAATAGAACAATATTAATGATCAATAGAATGACCAATGGGTTATCTGTCAATGCCAACAATGTATCTGCAATCATTCCAGGGATTTGGGTAAATGCCATCACCCAAGACATTATCGACGATGCTGCAATCATAAAGATCACAATCGCAGTTAACTTTGCAGTGGATAATAGAATCTCAGGTAACTGCTTCGTTTTTAATGCTTTATAAATAAAGCCGAGAACCAACGAGTAGACAACAGCGATCGCTGAAGCCTCAGTAGGTGTAAAAACACCCGCTAATATGCCGCCGATTACAACCACAACCAATGAGAGACTAGGAATGGCATCTACGAACAATTTCACCCGCTCAGAAATGCTTAAGACATGACGCGAAGTATAGCCACGTCGGTACGCCATAATGCCGGCAACCAACATAACGCCGCCACCCCAAAGCAAACCCGGTAGATAGCCGCCCATAAACAAGGCAGAAATTGAGACCGAACCTGCAACAGTTGCGTAAACAATCAAGGTATTACTCGGTGGAATAAGCATGCCCGTTGGGGCAGACGCTATATTAACTGCGGTTCTGAACGCCTTGTCATAACCTTCCTTTTCTTGGATTGGGTTCATGATCCCACCAATAGCGGCCGCAGAGGCAACACCGGAGCCACTGATAGAGCCAAACAACATGTTAGACACCACATTGGTTTGAGCCAAAGCACCAGGGAAATACCCTGTTACGATCTTAGAACAGTTGATTAATCTGATCGCAATACCGCCATTATTCATTATGTTACCCGCCAATATGAAAAACGGAATGGCAAGTAACGCAAAACTGTCTAGGCCGGTGAACATTCGCTGAGCAGCAGTGGTTGTTGCTCCGGCTAAAGGTAATATGCTGATCATTGCCGCAAATGAAGGTAAACCAATACTGATTCCAATAGGCGCACCTAAAATCAAAAGAAAAACGGCTCCGCCGAACATTATTAAGGCGGCAAGCGTTGCTGCGTCCATATACGGTTATCCTCTTACGCTTAATTGCTGATATTGATGGATGAGTTTTACCTGGTTAATTGCGAAGTAAATCAGAATAAGGGCTCCTGCAATGGGAAGTGCTGCGTAGATGACACCCATAGGAATTTCTAATGCTGAATCCATCTGCCACATCTGCCTAACAGAGGCTTTGTAACCGCCCTGCCACATGACAATAAAAGCAAATACCGCAATTCCCCATTCTGTGACGATATCCACCAACACACCAACCCTTGGAGAGAATTTGTCGCGCACATACGTAATCGCCATGTGCTCTCTTAAACCAAACACATAAGCACTACCGATGAGGACAAGCCACACAAACATATAGCGTGATAACACTTCACTCACAGCACTTGGGCTGTCAAAAACATAGCGGGTGACCACTTGATAGGTCACTAAAACGGTGAGCAGCGCCATTATAGCGATGCAGGCCCGTTCCACGATCCAGTCTATGACTGCTTTAAATTTCTCTGTCCAGACTAACAATTTATTCACTAGACTCGTTCCTTGCACAGAAAGAAGCTAGGCACCCGCCTAGCTTCTTACATTGTTAGCTCAAATCGCTGATCGCTTTAGCCAGCTCTTTTTGCGCATCAGTTTTAATCAACTTTTGTTGCAAAGGCATACAGCTATCCTGGAACTGCTTCACGTCAACGTCCATGAAAGTAGCGCCGTTTTTCTCAGCCAATGCACGTGCTTCACCAATTTTAGCGTTCCACTTTGCAAATTCGTCGCGGGTTGACTCTTTAGCCAGTTTGCGAAGCGTTGCTTGGTCCGCGCTAGGTAGGGAATTGATGAAGTCATCACTGATTACAACCAAATCAGGAACCATCAGGTGAGATGTTTTACTGAAGTAAGGGGCCACTTCATAGTGTTTCATATCCGCATAAGTGATCTCGTTATTTTCTCCGCCATCAAGTACGCCTTGTTGGACTGCGGTATAAACTTCGCCCTGACTCATTGGCACACCCGTTCCGCCCATACACGTCAGCATCTCGACCATTGTATTAGACTGCATTACCCGGATTTTCTGGCCTTTCATATCGGCTACGGATTCGACATTTTTGCCCTTTGTATACACGTTGCGTGACCCTGCTGTGTATGCCGTTAGTACTTCAAATCCAAATTTCTTGGTTGATGCAAAAAGGTCATCGAGCTCGCCTGACGTGAACACTTTTTCTTGGTGCTCAATTCCGGTGTAGGCAAACGGCATCCCAATTGCAGTAAAGGTGTTGTCGTAGTTTTCAACTAATGGGTTAGCGACAACGGCCATCTGAACTGCGCCGGCTTGTACAAGCTCTAGCGAAGCTCGTTGGTCACCGAGTAAAGCATTAGGATAAATAGTCACTTTATAGCGACCATCGGTTGCCGACTCCAGTTGCTTACCAAATTCTTCCAAAGCCAAATATTGTGGGTGTTGGTCCGATTGGTTAAATGCCGCTTTAATTTCTGTAGCGGCAAAGGTCATAGAAGAGACTGTGAGTGCTGCTCCAGCGACCGTCGTGAATAGTACGTTTTGTAGAGTTTTGTTCATGTTATGTTCCTATTATTGTCTAAGCCAATGTATCCATTGGTATAAAGTCCATGTCATCGAATGTTTGGTTTTCCCCCAGCATTCCCCAGACAAAGCTATAATTCTGTGTGCCACAGCCTGAATGAATCGACCAACTTGGCGACAACACCAACTCGTGGTTACGTACAACAAGATGTCGTGTTTCGGTCGGTTGACCCATCATGTGGAAAACGGCTTGTTCAGGTTTAATGTTGAAATAGAGGTAGGCTTCCATACGTCTTTCATGAGTATGCGCAGGCATGGTGTTCCACACGCTTCCTGGAGCTAAGTGCGTGATACCCATGCACAGTTGGCACGTTTCAACGACATCGGGATGCAGATATTGATTAATGACACGTTGGTTAGAGGTTTCTAAGCTGCCTAATTCAACCAGTCTGGCGTCACTTTTTGTGATCCGTTTGCTCGGTAAACTCTTGTGTGCTGGTGCACTTAATCCGTAAACCAGTGCATCACCCTCTTTCTTTGCAATTTCTATGCTTTTAGATCCTTGCCCAACATACAACACATCCAATGTACGTAGCTCATAGGCTTGGCCATCTACAGTAACGGTGACCTCGCCTTGCAAGCAAGCCAAACCCATCTCGCGGCGTTGTAAAAAATAGTCTGTACCAAACGATTTATTATCGATCCATTCCTCAAGCACTAAGGGCGTATCTGTAGGGCATATCCCAATCGCAACGGCTCTATCGATATGGCTGTAGGCGAGCTTTACGCGAGATTGCTCAAATAGATCGTCAATCAAAAACTCTTGCCGTAGCTGAGCTGTTGAGTATTTCTTTACGTCATTTGGATTTGCGGAGTACTTGGTTTGCATCGTGTTCCCTAATGATTGCGGCTTTTAAATATAGTACCAACCATTCAAATATGATCAATGCCGTTCATATGAGAACGAATGTGAACGTGATCAATGATCGCTAAAATATAAAAAAACATGCTGTATTTTTGAGCAAGATCGCAATTTAAAACAACGTTTCAATATGCGCGTTTGACCTGATTTGTGACCGTTACTGTGGGAATCGTAAGATACAAAAATCATTAGGGGATTGTGATGGTAAAGAAGCCGCAATGACTCATCGATCTTTCGACAAAAGAATCATTAAGCGGCCTCAAAAAGCTTACTAGGTTAAACACCGAAGCTCATGTTTTATGGTTCTGACAATCATCAAGATTGCATATAAACAACTTGAGTGCTGAGGTACTCGTAAAGACCATGTTTGCCATCAGCTCCCCCGATTCCGGACTTTCTAACCCCTGCGTGAAACCCTTGCATCGCTTCAAAATTTTCTCGATTGATGTACGTCTCACCAAACTCTAGCATCTTCACCGCGTGCAGTGCCTTTGAGAGATCTTTAGTGTAAATTGAAGAAGTAAGGCCATATTCACAGTCATTGGCGTAATCTATTGCTTCATCGAGTGAGTCAACGATTTGTATGGGGAGTACCGGTCCAAACGTTTCTAACTTCATGATGTCCATGGAGTTCTCACATTCACTCAGTACAGTAGGAAGGAAGTAGTGTCCTTTTTCGTTAGCGGCCCTTGAACCACCACACTCTAACTTAGCGCCCTGAGCTATCGCTTTATCCACCGACGCTTGAACCTTTTCTAGCCCTTGTCGATTGACCAGTGGGCCCATTTCTATATCGCTCTCTTCAAGTGGGTTTCCATATCGAGTCGCTTCCATTTCATGTGTGATTTTTGCAATAAACTCTTCGGCAATGCCGCGTTGTACATATACGCGCTCTGCACAATTACACACTTGGCCCGAATTGATTATACGGGAGTCACGAATGGCCTTAACCGCTAGGCCAATGTCCGCATCATCCAAGACAATAGCAGGCGCTTTGCCACCTAGCTCCAAATTTAACTTAGTTATATTTGGCGCAGCAGCCGCCATGATATTTTCACCTGTTTTAACGCTACCCGTGAAGCTAATCATGTCAATTTTTGGGCTTCCTGAAAGTGCTGCACCTACATTCCCCTTCCCTGAAATAACATTGAATACACCATCAGGAAGATCAGTTTCAGCCACAAGTTTTGCAAACTCAAAACAGTTGTTAGGTGTCTCTTCACTTGGCTTAATAACAATCGTATTGCCTGTTATAAGCGCAGGCGCCATCTTTCGAGCAATCAAAAAGAACGGGAAATTCCACGGTAAAATACCCGCAACAACTCCAATTGGCTTTCTAAATAGAAAGATATTTTCTCCTTGGCGGTCACTGGTAATAATTTCACCTTCAATACGACGCGCCCACTCGGACATGTAATCGATATAGTCAGCGGTAAACTGCACTTCAACCATTGCCAAATCCATGGTTTTACCTTGTTCTTCACTGATCACACGCGCTAAGTGATCTTTGTTATCACGAACTTTACTCGCGATGGCGCGAAGATACTGTGCACGTTCAATAGCAGGCTTGCCCGCCCACTTACGTTTAGCGACTGTCGCCGCTTCTAACGCATTTTGAATAGCGCCGTTGTCTGAATCCGGTATGGTCGAAATTAATGCTTCCGTTGCGGGATTGAATACTTCTATACGACTTTCGCTTTCGGTAAACGCGCCATTAATAAAGTTTTGGTAGTTTCTGATTTCATCCATGTTGTGCTCTCCTCGTTTTTAGGCTGTGCAAAGCCCATGCACCGTTTCGTCGCACATTGGCCTTGCTGTTTTAACTGATGCTTATCTACTGATTATTAATAGTTAGCCACTTAGTCTGCGTGGCGTTCTACTAATCCGAATTATTTGTGGTTATAAAGGGAGTGTTGCGCTATTTCAGAAATCGATTTGGCTCCAGTGAGCGTCATGGCAACACGTATTTCTTGCTCGTAAAGCCCCAGTAGTTCCTTAACACCTTCTTCGCCCTTAGCGGCCAATGCATAGACATAAGAGCGTCCTATTAATGAGCAATCAGCGCCAAGTGCCAACATCTTCACGACATCGAGACCGCTGCGAATGCCAGAGTCAACCAATAGCTTAATCTCACCACTGACCGAGTCCGCAATGCGAGGTAACGCCTCTGCCGTTGAAAGCACACCGTCAAGTTGTCTTCCCCCGTGGTTGGACACGACAATGCCATCGGCTCCAAATAGCACAGCATCTTTCGCATCCTGATTGTCTAGAATCCCCTTTATGACCATGGGTCCATCCCAGTACTCTCGGATCCACTCTAGGTCTTTCCAAGAAATCGACGGGTCAAAATTAGCACCTAGCCAGCCAATATAGTCATCTAAACTGGTCGTTTTTCCTCGGTATACTGAAATATTTCCTAGATCGTGGGGCTTACCGCGAAGTCCAACATTGATCGCCCAATCAGGATGAGTCATCGCTTGCAGAACTCGACGTACCGGAGCGTGTTTACCGCTCATACCCGAATGCTTATCACGGTAACGCGCACCTGGCACTGGCATATCAACCGTAAAAACTAATGTTGTCACCCCTGCCGCTTTCGCGCGCTCTAAGACACTTTTCATGAAGCCACGATCCTTTAGCACGTAAAGCTGAAACCACATTGGTCGCCGTATTGCGGGTGCAACCTCTTCAATGGGACATATTGAAACGGTCGATAAAGTAAAAGGAATACCCTTTTGAGCGGCGGCTTGAGCGGCTTGCACTTCACCGCGACGAGAATACATTCCAGTGATCCCAACTGGCGCCAAAGCGATGGGTAGGTCTAGCTTTTCACCAAACAGATCAATAGAAACATCGAGATTGGACATATCACGAAGTACATTTTGTCTCAGGCGCACTTGTTGCAGGGCTTCGGTGTTTCTCTGCATGGTTTGCTCTTGGTTGGCACCTCCGTCAATATAATCAAACAGAAACTGAGGCAATTTTGACTTTGCAGCTTGACGAAAATCTGAGGGTGAAGAGATGACCATATTTGTATATTTCCCAAAGTAAGTGGGGTTAACATTGCTTAATTAAGGCAAATGCTCATTGGTAGCGTCTGTATATTCATCAACCCTACCCATCAAGGTGTTAACGGTTGATTAACATCTAATTAGATAATAAGCATCTGCGCGCCTTCAAACCTTTAAAAAACCACCTTACTTTTGGCATTTGAGGGCAATTTCATCAAGAAAGCCACCCCAGAGCTCACATATGCGCAACAAAAAGGACACATGATAGACAACAAAAAGCCCGCATAGGAGCGAGCTTTTGAGTGAGTTTAGTCAGAGTGACCATCAGGTAGTATTGATGGGTCGTGAACGGAGAAGCAACCTAAATAGCGGTTTGATTACATCGCTGCCATATACAGCTCTTCGACTTCTTTAGGTGTCGGCTGATGAGGGTTACCTCCAATACAGGGATCGGCCATCGCTTTATCTATCCATCCGCTAATGTCAGCATTTTTAATTCCCAAATGGCTGAACCCAGTAGGGATTTTTACTCTTTCCGATAAATCTCGGATAAGTCGAATAGCCAGTTCGGCACCATCTTTATCGCTCATATCCAGTGACGTCCCCATCATCGCTTCGGCAATGGTTTTGAAACGCTCAGGAACATACGCTGCGTTATACTCACAGATGTAAGGCAGCAATATTGCATTGCATACACCGTGAGGCAAATCGTGCGTCGCACCAGGCTGATGCGCCATAGCATGAACCAATCCTAAGCCTGCGCTATTAAACGCCATCCCAGCCAAGAACTGACCACAAGCTAGCTGCTCTCTCGCCTCGATATTGTTGCCATCTTCAACCGCTATAGGTAACCACTGAGTGATGATCTTTATCGCTTCAAGCGCGGTTGGATTCGTCAGCGTATGCGCACCGACTGTCGTATACGCTTCAATAGCGTGCGTCAGCGCATCCATACCGGTTGCAGCAGTAACATGAGCGGGTAATCCGACCATTAGATTTGCATCATTGACCGCTATATCTGGAATTTGATGTGAATCGATGATCACCATTTTGACTTTTCTATCTTCATCGGTAATGACCGAATTAGAGGTCATCTCAGCCGCCGTGCCCGCCGTGGTATTGATGGCAACAAAATAAGCACCATCTCGAAGTACCTTTCCAACACCATCAAAATCACAAATGTCTTTGCCTGGATTGGCAACCATCGCTCTGATTGCTTTACAGCAATCCATTGGACTGCCACCTCCAACGGCAATAAAGCCATCACACCCCTGCTCTAAGTACACTTTATGCCCTGCTCGCACCAAACTGGCTGTTGGGTTGGGGGTCACCTTATCAAACAGCACATAGTCCAGCGATTGGCTTTTGAGCTCTTCAAAGAGGCCATCAAGCACGCCTAATTCAACCAAATTATTATCAGTGACTAACATCAGCTTGGTTAACTTTTGCTCACTAAGAACTTGAACTGCATCCGTGATTGCACCTGCCCCTGTAAAGCTAAGTCGGGGTAAATTCAATGCAAATACCATAGTTAATACTCCTATAAATTGAACGTTTCTTTAAGATCTTGCATATCCTTTTCGCTCACTCCTTGAGGAATGAAACCGCTTGCCAAACAGCCCAAAAACAGTTTTGCACCTTTGTTGGCAACATCAATATAATCAAAGGCTTCCAAAGCATCGCGTCCCGTTGCAACGGCGCCATGTTTTTCCCAAACCGCAACATCAGCGTGCATCAGCTTTTCACGAGTACCATCTGCTATTTGCTGACTACCAGGCATGCAGTAAGGCACAACACCAATCCCCCGGGGAACGAAAGCACGGACTTCCGGCAGCATTTGCCAACACGCTTGGGTATAAGCTTGATCACTGTGCACATAGTCTGGGTGATGCGATAACATGATTAATTCGAGCGGATGCGTGTGCACAACACATCGATCAGAAGAGCCTTGTTTTTGCTTTGCGATGATGATTTCAACGTGAGAAATAAATTCACTGGTTGGTGAGTAATCTGGCTGACCACGTCCCCCCCAAAGTAAGTGATACCCTTTCGCTTCATCGTCAATGCGCAACACACAACCTGCATCTTGAGGTGTGGTAAGCTCGCGAATTCGCTCACCAGTACCTTTTACAAAAAAGATATGACCGGCACTCTCTTTAGGAAATGAAAACTCTCCTACAGATTGAAGCGAACAATGGGGGAACGCAGTAAGATCCTCAGGGGCGTCACCAAAAACTTCAGTAAGGTCTACCGAAATGTTGCCACCATTGCGTTCAGCCCACTCTCTTTGCCACAGGTAGGTACCGACTTCCGTCACTTTTGCGATTTCTTTAATTACCAATTCATTTAGCTCTATGTGTCTCATTGTATTGTCCAAAGTTTAGAAAACGGAAAACTGAATTAGGCTAAGTAAAAGACCTGAGCTAATTCGCTAGATTTAGGGGAGTTGTCAGAGTTGGTTTCCATGATGTCTTTCATGAATAACCACCACTTTTGGCACTCGGGTGTTTTCGATACCTGTGCCCAACGCTGTTCACTTTCAATTTCGACGTAAGCAAAAAGCGTCGAGCTCTCTTCGTCTAAAAATATTGAGTAATGTCGCGCGCCTGCTTCTTTTAAAGCCAACGCCAATTCAGGCCATATTTCATCGTGCCTTTGCTTATAGATTTGATGACAATCTTTATAAACAGACATTTTGAACGCCTTTCTGATGATTCCCTCGCTCATAGCCATCTCCTTACTTATTTTTTTTCAATAAGTTAATGATTTTTGGTAGCGCGATAACGCTGATCAGCATGACACCGATAATGATAGACATCACAATTCCTGGGACGTTTAACAGTCCTAAACCAACGGTCACCAATCCCATAAGAAAGACAGACATCACTACACCGATGATGGTGCCCGACCCGCCTAATATGCTCACACCACCTAACACCACCATAGTGATGATATTAAGCTCCCAACCTAAAGCGATGGTTGGTCTGGTGCTGCCTAAGCGAGATGTCAACATGATTGAGGCAATACCGCAAAATAGCCCAACAAGGGTGAATAGAATCAATTTGTGCCGAGCAACATTTATTCCAGAATAAAACGCCGCGGTTGGATTATTGCCGATGGCATAAGTTCTGCGGCCAAAGTTAGTTCGCTGCAGCAAAACATAAAATACGACGGCTAAAATCAAGAAACCGACAAACTCAAAACCCAATACCCAGACCACATACCCTTGTCCAAAGTAAGCAAAAGACTCTGGATAGTTTTTAAGTGCCTGATCACCGAGCAATATGTAGGTAATACCCCTGAATAGGCTCATGGTGCCTATCGTCACCACAATAGAAGGTATGTTTAATCGTGTGACCAACAATCCATTAAATAAGCCGCATAGAACACCCACTAGCATTCCAGCTAAGCAAATAGGTAGAACCCCCGCACCCGCTTCAGCAACAAAACCCATTGCTGTTGAACTCAAGGCAATAATTGACGCTACAGAAATATCAATTTCTCGGACAATAATGACCAACGCCAACGGTAAAGCGATGATAGCCTTCTCAGAGAAATTGAAGGTTGCATCAGATAACGACCAAGGGTCTAGAAAATATGGTGATGCAAAGCTATTAATAATAAATACACACACTACCGTAGCAAAGAGAAACGACTCCCAAGAAAACAGCCATCTAGGTAGTGCTTTATTATTTTCACCCTGATTATTGACGGGTTGGTTATTAATACTTTCCATTTTTGACATCCTTGTGTTCATTACGACGCCTCCTGTACAGCTTTACGCAATATAATTCGACCTAGCTTTCTTTCGGAACGAGAGTTAGCAACAACAGCGATTATGATCACAGCGCCAGAAATAGCCATTTGCCAAAAAGGAGAGACACCAATGACAGGTAGAGCATTGTTGATGATCCCTAGGAACAGCGCACCAAGCACGCATCCAATAACCGTGCCAGTCCCCCCAGCGATACTAACCCCTCCGATAACACAAGCGGCGATGACCTGAAGCTCAAAGCCATTGGCAATGTCGACGTAAGCGACGGCATAACGAGAAATCCAAAGGTAGCTTGCAACACCTGCGCACAAACCCGAAATAGTGAACGCGATAAACTGTTTCTTACCCACATCGACACCAATGTAATAGGCAGCTGTTGGGCTGTTGCCCGCAGCGTAGATTTTTCGGCCTAGTTGACGATGTTTCGTGAAGTAATACATAACCGCAATGGCAATGATGGATGCCCAGCCAAGCAGAGGTAAACCTAGAATTTCTGTTCGGGGAATTTTTAGGAAGGTCTCACTCATCTGGTGCGCATTGATCCACGCACCTTCACTTATCAGAAACACAGCGCCTCGATAAATACTCATCGTGCCCAAAGTCACAACTATCGCTGGGATCCCCATTTTCCAAACCAATAAGCCATTAATCATGCCCAGCACGGTTCCCAAGGCTGCACCAATCAAGATGATTACAGGTACTGGAAAGTCTGGGTAAACACTATTAATCGTCGCCACTACCATGCCCGTTAAAGCCACATTGGCTGCCACTGACAAATCGATACAACGGGTGATAATCACCAGCATCTGCCCTAATGCTAAAATAATCAGAATAGAGGTGTCGTTGTATACGTTTAGCATATTATTGAACGCTAAGAACTCAGGTATGATGAACCCAATAGTGAATAATAAGGCAACCACAACAACAGCTAATTGTGCCTCTCTATTTTTTAATATATCTTTCATTATACGCCTCCCGTCACGCCAGTTGCTGCGCTAACCAGTCTTTCGGCTGTAAAGTCATCTCGCGTAAATTCTTGTACTTGTAAGCCCTCACGCATCACAATGATTCGGTCAGCCATACCCATTATTTCAGGTAATTCTGACGACACCATGATTACGGCCAGTCCAGCGCCGGTTAACTCAGACATGAACTCATGGACCGCTGCCTTCGAACCAATATCAATGCCCTTGGTTGGTTCATCCAAAATGATGATCTTAGGACGTGTGGCTAACCATTTACTTATCACCACTTTTTGCTGATTACCACCGGATAAGTTTTCTACTTTTTCATGCCAACTCGGAGCTTTAACTCTCAATCGTTTGGCATACTGCTCAGCGAGATCGTACTCTTTGTCATCGTTCAAAAAACCATTGGGATGGACCGTATCGAGTTGGGGTAAGCCAATGTTTTGGTAAATAGGAAATTCGAGCACCGCACCTTGACTTTGACGCTCTTCAGGGACGTAAACGATGCCCGCTTTGATCGCATCGTGTGGTGATTTTATCGACACCACTTTTCCATCGATTTCTATGCTTCCAGACGATTTTTTGGTGACACCATAAAGAGATTGCATCAGTTCAGTTCTACCAGCTCCGACGAGGCCATAGAACCCAAGAATTTCTCCTTGCCGAAGATTAAAACTGATGTCGTCAAATTCTGTTGGGTGGCTGTAGTTTTTGATATCAACCACTTTAGCGCCGATTTCTGCATCGACCTTGGGGTAAGCATTTTCAATGGTGCGACCGACCATCATGGCGACAAGGTCGGACTCTTCTACATTGGCAATCAAGCCATTATCAACATAGCAGCCATCTCTAAATACAGTGAACCTGTCTGCTATGGTGTAAATTTCATCGAATTTATGACTGATAAACATGATCGCGCAGCCTTTCTGCTGCAAGCGGCGAACGATGCCATAAAAGTCTTCAATTTCTCGGTGAGACAGAGCTGCGGTGGGCTCATCTAAAATAACCACACTGGCTTCAAAGGACAGTGCACGTGCAATAGCCACCATGTGTCTTTGTCCGATACTCAACTCTTTAAGTAATTTTTTGGGGTTCAATAGAGCATCAATTTCTTTTAGTATCCGCGTTGATTCTGCTTCCATCCCCTTCCAATCTAGAGAGCCAGACGGATGCGTCATGTAGTGACCCGCAAAGATGTTTTCTGCGACGCTGAGTTCGTCAAATAGCACTGTCTCTTGGTGAATGGCAGTGATCCCCAGCTTGCGCGCTTCATCCGGGGTATCTAGCTTTACCTCTTGACCATTGAGGATCAATTTTCCATCAGTGGGCTGATGGATGCCGGTCATGACTTTAACTAAAGTAGATTTACCAGCTCCATTTTCACCGACTAAAGCTGTCACTTGGCCTGGATATAAATCGAGCTGAACATTGTCGAGCGCTTTCACACCTGGGAAATGCTTGCTGATGTTTCGTAGCGAAAAGATTGGTTTTACTTCTGACATAACTATGCCTTTGTTCGAAAGCATAGACCGGCACTCCGTTCCTCGTATCTATAGAGTGTGGCCTGCCAAGCCTATGCTTTACTTACCTTTCTAGTAATTAGGAAAAACGCTGGTTAGAAAAATCTCTATGGGTTAGAAGATTTTCGCAAACTTGTCTACGTTCGACTGGTTGTAGATAAACGGTGCAGCCATTGCGGCATTGCCCTCGGCATCTAACTTAGCTACACCCATGCGTCCCATTTCAACTTCTGCACTTGTTGCATCACCTTTTACTAGGTTGTACGAGATCATGGTGGCGGCGTAACCAAGGTCAATCGGATTCCAAATGGCAAAGCTCTTCACTGCTCCTGATTTTACGTGACCAGCAAGCTCAGAAGGTAATCCTAGACCCGTTACAAAGATCTCACCATTTTTTCCAGAATCTGTCACCGCCTGCGCCGCTGCAACAATACCTACGGACGTCGGAGCAACAATCGCTTTTAGGTTCGGATAAGTTTTGATCAGACCCATAGTTTCACGGTAACTTTTGTCCGCTAAGTCATCACCATAGACCGTTGCAACAAGATTAAGCTGCGGGAAGTCTGGCAACACCTTTTTCATCTCTTCAATCCAGATGTTTTGGTTAGTCGCTGTTGGCGTTGCACTTAAAATCGCGATGTCACCCTTGTCACTATTTGTAGCTTTAACAGCTTCAGCTGCTAGCTCAACGTTGATTTTCCCGATGAGAGCGTTGCTTGACGGATTAAGGTGTATCGCTCGTCCTGGTGCGGCGACACCAGAATCAAATGAAACAACCTTGATACCACGCTGTTGCGCTTTTTTAAGAATAGGGACCAATGCATCAGTATCGTTCGCTGAAATCGCAATCGCATCAACACGTTGAGCAATCAGTGAGTTAACAATCTCAATCTGTCCTTCTGCTGTCGGTGTTACTGGTCCGGTATAGATAATCTTGACTGATTCATCCAATTCTTTAGCGGCTTCCATAGCACCTTCGTGCGCTGCTTCAAAGAAACCAATACCTTGCGCTTTAACCACAAGACCTATGCGTAAATCATCTGCCATTGAATAGGCTGAGGCGACCAAACCACCGGCTAGAATTGCTGTTTGTAGGATACGTTTGATGTTCATTTTAAAACTCCATTTTTCGAGTATGTTCCACGTCTAAAGCACCGACCTTCCGACTATTTTTTTATATGTATGTTTGCCGGTGCAAGTTATGTTTGTTACAAGCTCTATTTTGACGAACTGTCTTTTTCTAGAAATGCCGTCCATTGAGCTATTTCATCGCTATTACCTTTTAAGTAAAACCTCCTCCTCGTAGCTTTTTACTTGGCTCAGCCATGACACTCCTACAGGCACCTCTTTATCCATGCAGTAGTAATCCCAAACCGCTGTCCACGGAAATGACTTTGTCTCTTCTAGTAGCGCTAGTCGGCTCGTAAAATCGCCTTCAAGCTCGTACTTTTTCAATTGTGTAGTTGGCTCCAACAGTGCACGTAGTAAGGCTTTGCGCATGTTACGAGTACCAATGACCCAGGCTGCTATTCGATTGATTGATGCGTCGAAAAAGTCCAAACCAATATTGACGCGATCAAGCAGATCATGACGGATGATTTCATTTGCAATGGCTTGTGTTTCATCGTCCAACATCACGACATGATCACTGTCCCAACGAATCGGTCGACTTACATGAAGCAATAATTCATCAACATAGAGAGAAGCGGATGAAATTTTATCTGACACCACTTCGGTTGGGTGAAAGTGACCAGCATCTAAGCAGAGCAATACATTTCGAGTCGCTGCGTACCCTAGATAAAACTCATTTGATCCCGCGGTATAAGCTTCAGTGCCAATACCAAATAGCTTCGACTCCACTGCGTCTTTGTGAAACTCTGTCGAAATCGGCTCCGCAATGATCTTGTCTAACGACTCAGCCAATCTCTTACGCGGAGCCAAACGGTCTGCTGGAATATCTTTATATCCATCGGGGATCCAGATGTTCATAACAGAGGGAGTACCTAATTCTTTTCCGAAGTACTCAGAGACTTTGCGACTGGCAATACAGTGATCGATCCAGAAATTACGAATTTTTTCGTCCGGGTTAGTCAGTGTGAGGTTGTCAGCACTTAACTCATGAGAGAAACACGATGGGTTGAAGTCCAAACCCACACCTTTTTCTTTCGCCCATTTAACCCAGTTTTCAAAATGGACTGGTTTAATTTGGTCACGTTCTACAGGTTGATCGCTTTCTAAATAAATGGCGTGCAGATTTAGGCGCAGCTCACCTGGAATCAAACTCATTGCATAATCAATATCGGCCCTCAGCTGCGCTGGTGTTTTGGCTTTGCCTGGGTGATTACCCGTTGTTTGAATGCCGCCGGTCAATTGACCATCTGGATCTTCAAACCCCGACACATCGTCGCCCTGCCAGCAGTGCATTGAAATAGGGATCTGATGCAATTGACGCATCACAGATTCAGTATCTATGCCCAATTCGGCAAATTGAGATTTGGCGTTGTTATAGTTCGCCTCTATTCGCTCTCTATTAATCATGTCTATCCCTTATAGATTAACGTTGCTAATTCGTTGAAACTCTTTCCACTGTTCTAAGAACTCTGCTGTGTGCAAGGGCTCGTAGGTTTCAATGGGGAAAGAGTGAGAAACCACCTGACGAGCGTGTTTTACGTTCTCTAGCTCGCCCAGTGCGATGAGTTGTCCACAGACGTTGCCTATGGCCGAAGCTTCAATGGGTCCAACCTTTACTGTCACACCACACGCATCCGCGCACAGTTGATTCAAGAATGTATTCTGGATACCGCCACCAATGATATGGATCTGGTTAACCGAGTCGCTTCGGATCTGCTTAATTTCCAACCAAATCCGCTTGTATTGCATCGCTAGGCTTTCAAAAATGCAGCGTGCAAACTCCCCAGGGGTTGCCGGAATGGGTTGGTCAGTTTGCGCACAGAAAGTGCAGATAGCATCGGTCATAGATTTAGGATTAAGAAAGCTTGGATGGTCTGGATCAATAAGACTTCTAAAGGGTTTCGATTGCTTGGCAAGCGTTACCAGTTCTGCAAAACTATAATCCATCAGCTCTTTTTGGACATTCTGAATGAGCCACAAGCCCATTATGTTTTTTAGCACTCTAAAGCGAGATTCGGCTCCACCTTCATTTGTGAAGTTAAGCGACTGCGCTAGGGCAGAGTTAAGTGGGTAATGGCTTTCAAAGCCCATAAGTGACCACGTACCAGAGCTTATATAAACTGTGTCATAGTCCAATACGGGTAGTGCCAATATCGCAGAAGCCGTATCGTGACTGGCTATCGATGCGACAGGGATAGATGCTACTGTTTTTGATTGTTGCGCAGAAGCATCGTTTGAAAAAGAATAGTCACCAATAAGTTGATTCGGCATACTTGGCTCAATAAGCCAGTGCTGAGGTACACCAATAGCCTCTATGAGCTGAGCATCCCATTGGCCAGATTGGCAATTCAACAGTTGCGAGGTTGAAGCATTGGTATATTCACAGTTTTGTACACCCGTTAATTGAAAACTCAAATAGTCAGGGATAAACAGCAGCTTTTCGACGTCTTCTAACCATATTGGGTTTTGTTGTTTTAGCGCCACTAGTTGATACAGCGTATTAAATGTTAAAAACTGGATGCCCGTTCGGCTATAGATAAAATCGTGCCCAAGATCGTCGACCAGTGATGACATGCATCCTTCAGTGCGATTATCGCGATAGGAAACAGCCTCTCCTAGTCTTTCCCCATTTTTATCAATGAGTACAAAATCAACGCCCCAAGTATCGATACCTATACAACCTATAGCATGACCGGCTTCTAGAGCTCGCCTAATGCCATGCTTAATTTCCATCAGCAGATAATCTACATCCCAACAAGCTTGATGCTCTCGAAGCACGGGACCATTTTCGAATCTATACAGTTCACTCATTTCCAATTGATGTTCACTGTACGTGCCGAGCATCACACGTCCGCTTGACGCTCCAATATCGACTGCTACTACCTTTTTCATACCAGTGCACCTCTTTCCTTGATGTTTCAATGTTAAGCAATCCTTTGCCACCACACCTTGAAAAAAAGACCACCTACTTCAATTTCCATTGCAAAAATTTGAAGAGCACAGCTATCGAATTCACATTTACGAAACATTTCCGCTTATATTTTGTACTCTACTGCTAAACTCACCCCATAATTAGCTAGTTCAAAATGGCGTTTCATTAGAATAAAATTAGTTAGTCAGGGAGTAACTAGAAGTATGATTCACCTCAAACCCAATGAGTTTTTCTTAAACTCAAAAAGCTCAATAACGACTGAACTTCGTTCTCCCCAAGAGCCTTTTCCTGAACATTATCATTCGTTTGAAGAAATAATTATCGTTTCAAATGGCAGTGGCATTCATGTCATCAACGACATACCAATGTGCCTAAGCAAAAATTATGTCTGCTTTGTCGCACAACGCGATCGCCATCTTTTTGAGAACGTCAGTGATCTATTCTTAAGCAACGTACTGTTTATTCGCGATAAATTTCAATCTTGTCCCCAGCTCAGCCAGTTTCTACCCAGCACAGAGACCGGCTCGGTCGAATGGTTTATCGAGGATGAAACGGCACAGCGTGTGAACTACATCATCGAACGACTAAATTTTGAATCACATTGCAACAACGTCAGTTCTGAAGCGATGTCAGAATTGCTGTTTCAACAACTCATCGTTGAGCTTTGGCGAGGAAAAATTGTCGATACCGAACGTCTTTCTCCCGATGATAGAGTCATTGCGGCCCTCGTTCATATCAATAATAATTATGCCTCAGCGTTAAACATTGATTCCCTAGCCTGCTTTGCCAATTTGCCTGTCAGAGTACTAACCAAAGAGATAAAACGAGCTACCGGAATGAGTTTTAATCAGTATCTGCATTTTATTCGAGCTAAACAGGCAATGTACTTACTCATCAACACTGAACACTCAATTACCGACATTGCCTTTGACGTGGGCTATTCAGACAGCAATTATTTTTCAACAAAATTCAAACAAGTACTGAATAAAAAACCAAGAGATATCAGAGTCAACTATCGAAAACCATTATAGTGTCCAGTTAGCCACATATGGATTCAACCAAGCTACTAGCTCAACTCTGAACCTAATAGAAAAATCTAGTACTGATAATGCTCGCAATTAAGGTGGGGCAAATTTGCAGTAAGCAGTTTCAATCGAAAACGCTTACCATTTGATAAGCGCATTCATCTTTACTGGTAAATAGATTGGATCCAACTATTCAACAATTATTCTATTACTAGAAAAATCTATTGTCGCTATTTGAGGTGTACCTTGATGGTGATCTGCACCAGCAGTTTTGGACACTGAGTTAAGTGAGTACAATCACTAATGAGGTGAACCATGACAAGCAAGAAAAAACGTATTATCCATTCTCCTGAATTTAAAGCAGAAACCCTGAAGCTGGCAGAGAAAGTGGGAGTCGCTGCAGCCGAAAGACAGCTCTCGTTACATGAATCTAAAATCTACGGTTGGCGAAAAGCCACAAAGAAGAATTCGAATATTAGCCAACGAGAACAAGAATTGGCCGTTGAAGTCGCTAAGCTAAAGAGGCAGTTGGCAGAGCAAGCAGAAGAGCTAGAAATCGTAAAAAAGGCCGCCACCTACTTCGCGAAAAATCTAAAGTAAATTGCTATGAATTTATGCTCGAACACCTGATGCAGTTTAGCATTTCCCGCATGGCTAAGGTGTTAAGAGTTTCTCGAAGTGGGTTTTATTATTGGGTTGAAAATCGCCACAAGGCGATTCAACGGCAGACAGAGCGCCAAAAGCTTGATACCAAAGTAAAGGAAGCCTTTGACGTTAGTAAAGAACGAGATGGCTCAAGACGCATTCAGAAAGAACTTGCGGAGAGCGGTGATAACCATAATGTTAAGACCATTGCCGCCAGTATGAAACGTCAGGATTTAGTAACGAAAGCAGCACGCAAGTTTAAGTGTACAACGGACAGTAAGCATAAAATGCCTGTTACTCCGAACTTGCTCGCTCAAGATTTTAACGCAACGGCTCCGAATCAAAAATGGGCGGGAGACATCACCTATATTGCTACAAGCGAAGGCTGGCTGTACTTAGCTGTCATTATGGACCTTTATTCAAGGCCAGTTATTGGTTGGTCTATGGATACTAGAATGACAGCCTCACTGGTCTGTGATGCCTTATCGATGACTTTATTCCGTCGAGGGTTCCCTGAGCATGTTATTACTCATAGTGATAGAGGTAGTCAGTACTGTTCGAAAGACTATCGAGACCTCATAAGTGTTTATAATCTAAAACAAAGTATGATTAGAAAAGGGAACTGTTGAGATAACGCATGTGTTGAGAGCTTCTTCCACTCAATGAAAGTTGAAGCAACTCAATATGAGCCGATCATGACGAGAGAACAGATGCGCCAAACGATCTTCGAGTACATAGAGGTTGATTATAATCGAACGAGAAGGCACCGTGCTCTTGGGTACCTAAGTCCAATGAACTTTGAAAAGCAAAATGTCGCTTAGCGAAGTGTCCAGTCTGATTGGAGCTGATCACTTCTTATACGCACTTTTCGCCCAGATATAACTCTCTCTACAGCTTGCTCCATCAAGGCATCAACGAATGTTGGTACTTTGGCTTTACTATTACCTTTGTCTTTATGTCAGGGAGCTAGGCTAACTGGGTTATAACCCGACGATTTGAAACCTAACCACCAGCGGTATATTGATATCGCACTTGGAATATTCCTGTCATGTAACCGTTGTAGTGCAACGCGATGTGGTTCGATAGTCTTTGGAATGATTTTTTCGCACTCACTAGCTAAATAACGAAGAATACTTAGACGAAAAGTAATTTGAGTGGCTATATTGTCAGGAAATGCGGATATATCTCGATATGTTTCTTCATCAACATCACTGGTATCGACAGCCCTGCCATCTGGATCAGGCTTTTCTTGCTGAAGTGCCGACTTCCGATGAAAACTCGAAAATGATTTCTTAGGCATAACAACCCAACTCGAACTCAGACTCAAGTGATAGTGGTGTGTCTAAAGTTGTTTGTAGTAAGTTTCGAGAAACCAAATCACACAGGAACGGTAATATTTTTCTTCCGTTTAAGCCAACGTGGAGCCCTAGACTCTTTGCTGTTTGGGTACCATTGTGTTTTAAGGTGTTAAGGAGAGTTTGATGGAAGTGGGTCAACTTATTTCTTGAAGCATATCGATGCAAAATCTTAAGGTGCTAAAAATAACCTTATCCAGTATTTCTTCCTCTGTAACCAGTTCTAATTCTAAACCTAACTCAAACGCGGCTTGTACTTTTGCTTCCCATTCACATTGAAATTCCGGCTTTGAATTCTCCATATCGGATTTTACTTCATACAGCGTATATTCACCGGTATCAAATTGAACTAAAAAGTCTGGAACATAGTTATGGGTCTTACCATTAAGACAGTATGAAAATCTTATCGGCTGGGAACAAAAGCGAATGATGCTGGACTCAAAATCAAAATGATAACAAGCAGCGCACTCTAAAAAAGTTTCTACCGTAGCTCTTTTACCCATCTTAGCGCTGACATAACGGTGTATGTTTTTCCCACGTGACTTAGTTAGGTTTCGGGCAAGATTATCAAACGCACTTTCAAGCGCTATTAAGGTGACAGTAGAAACGGAAGGTAGAGAGAAGACATAATATTGCCTCTTCATGATTTTGTCGTAAACTTACTTAAGTTTAGACCATGAAGAAGCAATATCAATTTATGGTTGTTTCAACAAATTTTGCTCAGCTTTCGCTTATGCGTCTTTGCCGTAAACGTTGTTCTCTTGCTCTTGTACACGGATGAACGTGGTACGCTTCGTTAGCTCTTTAAGCTTTGCTGCGCCTACGTATGTACAAGTTGAACGTACACCACCAAGGATGTCTGAAATCGTATCGTTCACGTCACCACGGTAAGGAAGAAGCACTGTTTTGCCTTCTGCTGCGCGGTATTTAGCAACGCCACCTGAGTGCTTCGCCATTGCGCTTTCTGAAGACATGCCGTAGAACTTCATGAATGTCTTGCCGTCTTTCTCAATAACTTCACCGCCAGATTGCTCGTGGCCTGCTAGCATACCGCCAAGCATGACGAAGTCTGCGCCGCCACCAAATGCTTTTGCAACGTCACCAGCACATGCACAACCGCCGTCACCAATGATCATGCCACCAAGGCCGTGTGCCGCGTCTGCACACTCGATGATTGCAGAAAGCTGAGGGTAACCTACACCTGTTTTAACACGAGTAGTACAAACAGAACCTGGACCAATACCAACCTTAACGATGTCTGCGCCTGCTAAGATAAGCTCTTCACACATGTCACCAGTCACTACGTTACCCGCAGAGATCGTTTTGGTTGGGAATTCAGCGCGTACACGTTGAACGTAATCAACAAGATGCTCTGAGTAGCCGTTAGCAATATCGATACAGATGAATTCTAAGTCTTCGCTTAATGCCAAGATTTCTTTCGTTTTTTCGAACTCTCTGTCAGAAGTACCCGTAGAAACGAACACTTTGTTCAAGGTCTCTTTATCCGCACCTTCTACGAATTCAGCCCACTGCTCTACTGTATAGTGCTTGTGCATTGCCGTCATTACGCCATGCTTCGCTAATTCAGTTGCCATTTCGAAGCTACCAACAGAATCCATGTTAGCTGCAATTACTGGTGTACCAGACCATTGACGACCGCTGTGCTTGAATGTAAAATCGCGGGTTAAATTTACTTGAGAACGACTTTTAAGAGTTGAACGCTTAGGGCGAAACAGTACATCTTTGAAGCCTAACTTAAGTTCTTGTTCGATACGCATTGTGTAAATTCCTTAATTTAGTAGTACTCGTTCCAGTGGGCACCTAACTTGTCTAACTGTCACAAGTGACATCTAAGCATAGTGCGTTGATAACTCGTTGGCAGACGATTTACCTTTCTTCGGACACAAAAAAACCGGAGCGTTGGCAGACGCTCCGGTTTTCAGCATTATAGGTCGGGATATTTTTCTTACAAGACTGCTTTTTTATTTTTTTTTGTGTTACCATCTCGAACATCTGCAAATCTGCTTATTGCAAACCAATTACTCCCCTCTCTAAAAAACGGCTAACTCATTGATTTAAAACACAACAGTAAAAATATAGCCTAATTATTATTGTCTCTAAAAATGCTCACCACCTGTTCAAAAAACCAACAAGCAAACGATTAGCTCACTTCCTGAGCACTTTATTTGACTCGCCTCCTGTTCAATAAGCGAACAATCCATCTACATTTAATGGAAATTTGGCAAAAAAACTTAGAGCTACCTATGTATTTACATCATTATCTGGTTACTTAATCATGGGTCGCATTCACCGCTTTACGTAAATACGGCAGTAGATCACTGGCTAACATGCCAATGGCGCCACATTCGTTCGCACTCTCATCGCCAGCAAGGCTGTGGATGAGCGTACCTAAAACAGCGGCATCAAATATTGGATAGTTTTGAGCAAGTAAGCCTGCTATGACACCCGACAGAACGTCCCCCATACCTCCAGTCGCCATTCCTGGGTTACCGGCATGGCAAATGACCATCTTATCACCGTTAGTGATGAGCGTACCTGCCCCTTTCAACACGACGACACCACCATATTGCTCGACGAGTTGACGGCTCGCTGTATATCGATCTTTCTCTACTGTATCTATGGAAACACCCAGCAGCCTCGCAGCCTCTCCAGGGTGAGGCGTCAGTATGCGTGGTGAGGTATCACCGTTATGGGGTCTGTCGGCCAACCAATACAGAGCATCTGCATCCAGAACTCTTGGCACATGCCGGTCACAAAAGAACCTTTCCGCCAGTTCAAAAACTGCCTTACTCCAATCATTTCTCCCTAACCCTACACCAATACAGGCAACGCTTGCCCATTCCAAGCGCCCTGTGACATCGTCACCAAACGCAGTTTCTGTACAGGTCGCGGCTGAACACTGGGGTTTTGTCACTACGGTTGAGACAACCATCGCTTCCGGTAATCGTGCTCTTATGACATCCACACTCTTTGGATGGGACAGTGTCGCAACAAGTCCAGTTCCCACTCTGAGTGCAGCAGCGGAAGAAAAATAAGCCGCTCCGCTCATTCCTTCATCGCCACCAACCACCAATAGCTTGCCGTTGCTACCCTTGTGAGCATCTTGTCTTCTGGGCCTCAAATACGATAACCAGTGACGGTCGGTTAACTGTCCAACCGCTTGAGTCACAGTATCAAAGTATTGGTTGACCTCTAACCCAGCAAAAACTAATTCACCGACATACTGCCTAGCATTGCCAGTAACTAAACCAGATTTAACGCCAATAAAGGTAATTGTATGCGATGCTTCAACAGCATTGTTCGTAACGTTTCCTGTATTGGCATTCACGCCAGACGGGATATCGATGGCAATAACAGGTGCTTGCGATTGATTGATACGGTCTATTATGTGTGAGTAGTAAGGTCGAGGAGCGTCTTTTAATCCAGTTCCCAAAAGCGCATCAACGATAACGTCAACATCATCAGAAATTTGATTGCCTGGAGCATGAATATTGCCGCCCGACTGAAGAAAAGCGCATTTAGCTTTCAGGGCGTCACCGGTAAGTAAGTTAGGATCACCAATTTGCCATAGCGTGACTGCGATATTTTCTTGCAGAGCCTTCGCGGCAACAATGTACCCATCCCCACCATTATTGCCTTTGCCGCAACAGACCAGAATGTGCGTGAGTTTTGGGTATCTAGATTTAAGCAATTCAAAAGCAGAATCACCCGCTCTTTGCATTAAGGTATACAGCGCTATACCAGCATGCGAAGCGGCCTCACGTTCTCCGAGTTTCACCGTCTCGGCACTGTAGACCCTACTTGGGAGTGCGCGACTGTGCGTTGATAGGGAGTGAGAATTAGGCATTTCGCTCTATCCTTCTCTACATTTGGCCAGCATCCACGTGTTCTAACCTATAGATTAATCCGTAATATTGTGTCTTTAATCATTCGATTAAAATTGCGGCCAAAAAATGTGAAATGCAAACCGTATTACAATGGCTGCAATCACAAGTGCAACCCCAAGGCGATAGTGCTTATATTCAGACACATTCATTGGAACACGTTTATAAAACATGGTGACAACGCCTTTCCAGTCATGACTTCTGCGACCGTATTGCACCATCCCCGTTAAGATGAACAATAACCCGACGATGAGTAATCCTTTTTCCGCTAAAAATAGACTGGTTTCCATTTGTCCTGCTCCTAATACATATTTCTAACCTCGATTGTAAGCTGAACCGACAATCAAAGCTGTAGGACTATAGTCTAACGCCGTTGTCGCCATTAGATCGGTTGCAATGTCTCGCCAGTCATCAATTTCCTGAGCTAAATGTTGTTGTTGCTTACTAGATAACGTGTTCAACGACTGAGCGATATAACGGGCAGCGACAGCCCGGTTCTTCTGTATTTTTTCCACGAGTGCGTCAGTATAATAACTGTCAGGATCATTCATAAAACGTTGAAATTCGGGTTGATAATAAGCAATGTCATTCCTGCGACGAAGAAGTTGGTCAACGTATCTCTGCATATTTTCGCGATGCATTTGCCAGTCAATAACCGTAATCGTCATCTCTTGAGACCAGCGGTAAGCCAAATTCTGATGTTCGTCTGTTAACTGCCCATACCAACGCTCAAAGCTGCTTTCTATTCGTTCTTGATAAATCGAACGAATGGCTTGCTCATCTAATCCTTGGTATTTCTCTAATAACTTCTTATCCTTTTTGGCTAAATTCGCTACTAATTCATCGACTTGCTCATCACTTAGCTGTTGAGTTAACGCGTACAGGTCTGGCGTCATCTGTTCGACTAATCGCTTCCCATGCGCTCGAACATCGGTCATTTGCGCGGCGACAAAACTTGTACTTACTTTGCTAGGGTCTTGTTCACGTATCGTGTCGAGTTGGCGTAAGTATATCGGCAACTCTTCTTTTTTATGCCAATGGCTTAACAACTCAATCCTGTCACTCAAAATTTCTTCTTGTCCACGGCTCAAAGATACATAGTCATCGACATACTCAATGACTATCCAATCTAAATTGCTATAAATAAACTTGGTGCCACAACCAACCATTGCTAACAACACACACCCAATTGCAATGCTTCGCTTTACGTCCTTTATCTTCATCACCAACTTTCCCATCCAAACGTTGACTACCGTACACTCAGTTATCCGATGCTCCACTTTACTCTTTCGATATTAATCATAGATGATAAAAGCCATGCACTGTAAGCAGATATACTACTTCACTCTAGCTCTGTCTATGTCGGAAAAGTACTACCCTTTGCGATTGACGTTCCTACTTTCAGTCTCGCCTTATCAACAAAATTCCGGCTTATCTTTACACTCGTACTTACTCATACCAAAGAACATTAATTCACATTGTAAATTCCCAAAATAAAAGGCCTCCCAGCCCAATATACAAGTATGTAAAGGTGTGCTTTTTTTGCTCAATACCTTTTTGAACGTTGCCGTGACCCTGTTATTTTTACCGTCGCTTTGGGATTTAGTGACCGCCAAACCATGCCAATAAAAATAACCACATATGAAACTAAGTTATTTTTTGCTAAATTTCAGTGGCTAAACTATTTTTATCATTGATACATGCTCTTATAAAACAAATGAAACAATAAAGGACGTTGTTATGAGAAAAACAGTGGTAGCGGCAGCAATAATGAGTGCCATGACCGTACCTCAGGTTACGGCTGATGATGGATTTTACTTAGGGGGCCGTTTAGGGGGCTCACAATTATCTGACGCGTGTAACATCTCAGGCGCAGAATGTACAGACAGTGGATTTAGTGCTGGTTACTTCGCAGGGTATGACTGGAACGATTATATTGCCCTCGAATTTGCCTATGATTGGATCGGAAGTTACCAAACCTCTTTTATCTCCAACGGTTCGGGTTATCTCCAAGATGAAAGCCTAAGCGCCATTACACTCGCACCTAAATTTTCTTACCCATTTACCGATGATTGGTCTGTATTTGGTAAAATCGGTGCGGCTTACACTATATATGGAGACCGCAAGGCAACCGCTTTAATGGGTGGGGTCGGCGTAGAGTATGACTTTGCGACAGCGTGGTCCGGTCGATTTGAGTACCAACGTATCAACGATGCAAAGGACGATTGGTTTAATACCGATGTTGATACCCTTTGGCTCGGCATCTCTTACTCATTCGGTAATGCAGCTGCCGCCGCTGCTGCAACTGCTGCAGCTGCAGCAACAACGCAAGTTGAACCTGCCCCAACAGAAACGGCTGCCGTGGCTGTTGTCATGACTAAAACATTTGAACAAGCTTCAGGGCAAGAGAACTTTGCACTAAATAGCACCACACTTGACGAATCACAACACTCCGACTTTGATCCTTTGGTCGCACTCATGTCTGAACACCCCGAAGCAACCGTTGAGATCGTAGGTTACACTGATACCACAGGGCCAGAAGAGTTAAACCAAAGAATTTCTGAAGAACGTGCAGAAGCCATTGCCGCATATTTAGAATCCAAAGGAATTGAGCGCTCTCGAATGACAGTGAGTGGTATGGGTGAGGCGAATCCTATCGCTGATAATTCAACTAAAGAGGGAAGAGCACAGAATCGAAGAGTTGAAATTACTGTACCTGAGTTTGAATACACAGTTGAAGAAATGAAAGCACAATGATACTAAGTCACTCTTAGTATCAACAAGCCAGCCTCTCTGAGGCTGGCTTTTTTGTGCTGTTATTTGTGCTGATTGAACACAAGTATTAAGGTTAACCGCCAATTTCACACTAAACTGTCTGATATCGTTGCTTCTTAACTATTTCATTCTGCTTTCTTCCGGATCTAATATGACGACTATTAACAACAAAGCGCTTAACTCTGTGACTGGTGCCCTTGTAGCGGATGCAGCCTCCATGGGCTTTCATTGGCTTTATGACCAAGTTTCAATTAGAACGCTTTCTAATGGCACACCCGAATTCCATGCGCCAAATGCAAAAGATTATATAGACCGCGGGTATTTTGCTCACATAAATAAACGCCCTGGCGACTTTTCGCAATATGGTGCGCAGTTGGTTGCCATGCTCGATGCTATCGCTGATTCTGGGCAATACATAGAAGATGGTTATATCGATAACTTTCGTCGCTGGTTCGATTTCGGGGGTCGATGGCAAGGTTATATCGATAAACCAACCAAACAAACACTGCTGCACATGCATGAGTGGGACGCAGGTCGATATTTTGCCGATTACCTTGGTGCAGATGATAAACAAAATCCAGCGCTCTCCAAGTTACCCGCTTTAGTCGCTCGTCATTACCAAGACCCAGAGTTATTTGATATCGCCGAATCATCAATACGGGTTACCAATAACAATACCGAAGCGGTCGAATATGGATTAGGAGCAACTGCAATATTAAGATCAGCTATTGAAGGGAAATCACCTAGAGAGAGCATCAACAGTGCTATAGGCCTTTCTCAAACAGTCGATGAGGCAGTGGCCCTAGCTGAAAAATACACGTTTCAATCTTCGATTAGTCTCGCACAAGAGCTCGGGATGCATTGCAGCTTAGAAGCGGCCTTTCCGCTAACGCTTCATCTTATTTTAAACGCCACAAGTTACGAAGCCTCGATCAGGGAGAACATTCTGTGTGGGGGAGATAGCTGCGGCCGAGCGATATTGCTAGGGGCGACGTTAGGGGCGTGCTTTGAAGGGGCTACCGAGGATATTCCAAACTCTTGGGTAAACAAAACGGCGTTACCCAAATCGCTGCTTAACTACCAGCGAATATTAGTTCGTCGCTGATGATTATGCCCAACCGATCATAATACATGAACCACCTATCAACACGCCGCAGATCAAGCAACGTGTTGAATGAAAAAGTGGCTATCCATTAAGCCGGCTTGAATAGACTAAGCCAATTTGAACTCAATGACATACAATTGCATCTCTCCCGGATAAATATCGGCGATGACACGCTTCAGTTGTGCCAACGTCATATTCTCTTGTTCTGCGTGGAGCTCAGAAATATCATCAAAACTTATCGAATTAACGGAAAGTACTTCGAGATTACAAAATTGACGTCCATCCTCAAATGTCGAAACAGGTACTACCGCACCAATTTCATAATCTTTTTCAGACGCGTCTCTTATGGTGATGGTTTTGGTGCCCGCTAAAATATCGGTTTCAAAGCGCTCAAAAAATGTCATTGCTGTTAACATAGCTTTACCTATTCAATGGATCCAGTTAGGGATCTTAATCGACGAACCTCGTCGCTCTAATTAACTAAACTCACTGTGCTACCCACCCTTGATGCGTGAACATCAAGGCGAAGCGGCATTTGTTCTTTTAACTCAGAAACATGCGAAATGATCCCAATGGTACGCCCAGACTGCTGCAGCTCAATCAAGGTTTGAATTGCTAAATCTAACGATTCTGGGTCCAAGCTCCCAAAGCCTTCATCAATAAATAACGTATCTAAGCGTATGCCACCACTGTAGGATTGCACGACATCCGATAAACCTAATGCCAATGACAGCGCAGCCATGAAGGATTCACCACCTGATAGCGTTGCAACGTCACGCCATTTACCCGTATACGCATCTTCAACGATCAAATCTAGCCCTGAGCCAGCATTGCCTTTACTGCGTACTTCTTTCCGCTTCAAGTCATAACGACCTTTACTCATCAACCTTAAGCGTTGCGATGCTTGAATCAGGACATCATCAAGTAATACTCCGAGCACAAAACGGTGTAAACTTACTTTACTGCCAGTGCGGCCATTCGCTACGTCACTCAGTGTCCCAACCACTTTATATTCTTGCTCAAGCGCATCGTTTTGTGCGTGTAGCGCTACTAAAATACGCTTTACTTTCAATATATTATCAAGCACAGATTGAGTGTTCTGTACTTGTTGCAACGCCTGATGATACCCCGCTTCTGCCTGTTTTACCGCGTCAGTAAACGCCTCAATAGTAGGTCTTGGGTGGCCGTGAAGCTCATCCGACAGTATTTTAAAACGCTCGGACAACTGAGTGCTGCGTCGCTCGTAAGTACGAATGTCGTTCTCTAGCGTTTCCACAACCGACTCAACCAGTAAAGCATCTAAAAATGACTGTTCGCGCTCAAATTCGCTGTCTTTCAAGCTCACTTGCCATTGTGCTTCACTCACCTTGCGCTCTTGTTGAAGCTGCGCACTTTGCAACGTTAGCGTTTCAAAGTGTGCCGTATAACGTGTCAGTAAATCGGTCGTTTCTTTCGCTTTTTCACGAGCCGACTCCAACCTCTTATCCAATTGGAGTCGCTCCGTTTCCACGACCCGCTGCCTACCTGATAGTTCCGCTATGGTTTTATAGGGTGAGGCGTTTTGTGACTCTAATTTTTCTGTCACGGCTTTCAGCCCACCTAACGTCGTTGCTAGCTGTTCTAATTGCTGAATTTTTTGCTCAACCTGTAGTTGCGTATCAGTAACCCGTTTATGAGCTGTCGCCACTTGAGCACTGATCGCCTCAAGGTTAATCTGACTTAATTGTGCGATGTCCGATTCTAACGTACCAATGTCTTGTGTCAGTTGCTGACTCACCGTATCTACCGCCGACGAATCAATAGCAAGCTCGGAGAGCATATCTTGCTGACGCTGTTGCAACTGCGACAGTTCATTGTTGATACGGTTACATTCAATGACCAATGCATCCAGTCGTTGCTTTAGAGCTTGTTCTTGCTGACGGTAGCCGTCAACCATATCAACCGTCACTTCATTTCCGTTAGGCTCAGCTCGGTTTGGGTGCGTTTCGCTACCACATACCGGACACGCCTTCCCGCTTTCAAGCGTCTTGGACAGCAAATAGGCTTGACCTGAGTGCCAATCTATTTCTGCCTGAATACGTTGCTGTTCTGAAGCTTTGTGATCGACGGTTACTTCGCGTATCTGAGCTTGTATCGCGCGATGCTGGGGAGCCATCTGAGATACTTGCTGAACGAGTTGATTAAGTTGTCCTATCGATTGCCGCTTACTTTGTAATGCGGCTAGAGATAAACGCTTTTCGTTTAAGGTCGCTACCGATTTTTCAGATTGTATCTGATGCTCTTTAGCTTGCTCATAGCCGTTGATTAAGCTTTGCAGCTGTAACTTACTTGCGTTAGTGTCATCGGTGAATGTCACTAACGCATTTGCTGTCTTATCTTGCTCAATACGCTGCTGTTCAAGCTGCTGAACATTTACCATGTAGCCTTTGAGCTGATATAGCTCTTCATCTAACACCTTACTCGCCAGGTGTTTTTGCTGCGTCTCTTCTAGTGCTTTCTGAGCTAAAATACTCAGCTCATTGGCTTGTGCAATTTTCTTTGCACCTACGTCTAAGCGCAACTCAAGCTCATTGTTGTCTTTAACTAGCTTACTTTTTTGTTCAAACGCTGCACGTAATTTGGTCGCCGACTGATAAGCTGCCAGCTTTTGTTTATTGAGCACATCGCCCATTTTATTTTGTTCATGCTCATTCATTGCACGTTGAACGTCGTCTCGTTCTTTAAACTTGCGATCCTGCGTCGTCGCCAAGTCATACTGTTTTCGCTTGTCAGCTAATTCCACCTCGACACGGGTCAACTGAATTTTAAGCTCATTCAGCTGTGGGGTTTGTGCCTGCTCTTGATCGAGTAACTGCTGTTCAGAATCCAAACCTGCAACTTCTAACGCACCTTTAATTTGGTTATCGAACTCATCCTTTGCTTTGCGAATACTTGCCGCTTTATCGAAAAGCGTTCGCTCGATACTGCTGTATATATGCGTCTGAAATAGTTGGCCAAAAATCTGCTCTCGCTCTTTCGAACTTGCCGTAAGCAATTCTCTAAACTTACCTTGGGGCAACACCATCACTTGACGAAATTGTTTCACATCCAAGCCAACTAACTCTTGAATCGCCGTTGCCACCGGCTTAGGCTTATTCGCGATCAAACTTTGATCGCTAAGCTTCGTGAGTACCGCTGAATGAGTGCGCTTTGTCGTCCCCTCGCCTCGCTGCTTAGGCACTTCTTGATCAGGGCTACGCTCGATACAGTAAACGTGTCCAGACAACTCAAACTCAAACACCACTGACGTCAATAATGTCGCTTCGGCGTAGTCACAGCGCATTTGATCGCCCGTTCGCTCACTGCCTGTTGTTTCGCCGTAAAGTGCATAGCAAATTGCATCTAAAATCGAGCTTTTTCCCGCACCTGTTGGTCCATTAATCAAAAACAACGGCGAAGTGCCCAGCAGAGAAAAATCGACCACTTCGGTCTTGGCAAAGGGTCCAAATGCGGAGAGTGTTAATTTAATCGGTTTCAACGTTGCTACTCCTTATTACATTTGGACAATGCGCCAACGATGTCAGCGACCATTGATTCTTGCTCATCGGTTAACACTTCTCCTTGAACGTCGTGGAAGAAATCTTTGAACATGTCGAGTTCAGAGTGCGCCAACCTAGCCTGTGTCATTTCTCTATCCACACCAACCAACATGCCCGGCTTTTCAAGGTGCAACACATTAGGGTAGACGTCGCGTAATTTCGCCATAGGGTCTAGGATGGCGTGCTTATCCATTAGTCGTACTAACAGGTAGTCTTCGTTGTGCTCATCATATTGCCCAGACTCAAGTAACTCAGACAACGTCCCTTCCAAAATACGCATGTTATGTGGCGCAGTCAGTGGGATCATAGTCGTGGCAACATTGCCATCCTCATCAAGCTCAACCAATGTCATGCTCTTATTGTGGTACTGCTCTGAAAAGGAGTACTTCATGATAGAGCCTGAATAGCGAATATGCTCAGCCCCTCTCTTTTGCGCCTGATGTAGATGACCCAATGCTACGTAATTAAAATGGCTAAAATGACGAAAGCTCACCCGATCAGCACCACCTATCGACAGGGTTCTTTCTGATTCTGAAGGTTCAGCTCCGTCAATAAAACAATGGCTAATGAGAACATTGTGCTTTGATGAGTCCATCACTTCGCTGAGTTGTTGCGCCATGATGCGATGAGCATCATCATGATTGCTGACCGTGACATTATAAAAATGACGGACATGCTCAGGGTCACTATACGGCATGCCGTAAAAGTGCACGTCAGGGTTACCAGTGGTCGAAATAACAATTGGTGTTGTCATCTGCTCGAGACTGCTGATGATATGAAGCCCAGATCGGTCGAGCTGACGGGCACCAAACCCAAGGCGCTTAGCGCCATCATGATTTCCAGAAATCATGATCACTGGCACGCCAATGTCTTGAATTACTTTGGTTAAGAAATCATCCAAAACCTCTATCGCACTAGTCGGAGGCACTGAGCGATCATAAATGTCACCAGCAATAACAAGCGCATCAACGTGATGGCTTATTAAATAGCGCTCAATTTGCTGCAATATGACGCGCTGATCGTCTAATAATGAGACGTTGTGAAACTGCCTGCCTAAATGCCAGTCTGAGGTATGGATAAATTTCATACGGTTCAATTCGTTACCCTGTTAATACGTTAGCTAGGCTAGTATATAACGTTAATCAACAGTTGGAAGCGATAGATTCTGAATGAAGAATTTGCGGACGACGAGAGACAACCAAACTCGGTATCTACATCGACATCCACGACTTGAAAGAGAACTAAACGGCGAGAATTCGCCTTTAATCAGCAGGTTTATGCGGGAAGATGAGACAAAAACATGCACCACCTAGTTCGCTATTACACACACTCACTTTACCACTGTGACGAAGCATAATGTGTTTCACAATTGCTAACCCCAACCCATAACCACCAGATGTGCGATCACGGGCTTTATCAACACGATAGAAAGGCTCAAATAAGGAGGCCCAATGCTCTTGCGGAACGCCACATCCATCATCGTGGACCTGAATCACTAAGTGTTCTTCGTTACTTTGTACCTTTACAACAATTTTTTCATTGGCATAGCGTTTGGCATTACTCAATAAGTTAACGACCATTCTACACAGAAGAAATGGATCCACATTTGACATATGCGGTACATAGTTATCAGGGTGGTTCGCTTTATTAAGTGCACTATCGATATTAATCGAGGGGTCGACATAAATAGAGAAATCGACGCCTAGGTCCTTTTTCCATTTGCTTTCATGCTGTTGTAACCACGCCGCTACATCAATATTCTCCAGATGAACCACGGCGTCGGGGCGTTCTACACGAGCGTAGTACAATAACTCGTCAACAAGTGTTTCCATGTCCTCGGTGTCTTCAATGATACTCTGCAATTGGTCCTTAAGTTCAGGTGAGGAAACTTGATCAAGTAACACCTCACATTGCCACTGGATACGGAAAATGGGCGTTCTTAATTCATGAGCCACCGCATTGGTCAACGCCTTGTTATTGACCATTAGGTTAGCGATTTCGTCCGCCATTTTATTGAATTTTCGGTTGAGTTTCCCTAACTTTATCCAGTGCCTTTCTGACGCGCGAGCGTCAAAATTGCCACTTGCAAACTCAACCGCCGTTTTTTCCAACACGCGTAAACGCCGGCTCAGAAACCAGATAAAGCCCGAGCTAAACGCAACAAAACTTGCAAGGAAAAACAACCAAACCACCTGATCACCAAACTCTATAGCTTGAAGTAATTCTGAATCAGGGTCGTCATACATTTTGATATAATTATTATTGGTGTCAAACTTGAGCCAAAGCTGATCGTTATCGTCGAGTAAATAGGGTGTACCGGGTTGCTCATGAAAGTATTGCGCGATCTCATCGGGAAGCTCAGTTTCCGGCATCGAATCAAGCAAGCGGTGTGTTTTGGTCGCGAACATTTGCAATAAATCTTTCGCGCGCTCATCACTTTCATTGATTGCGACATGGTTCATCACGTCTCTAAAAGCTTCAACTTTTAAGTTTGCATCAACAAGATCTGGGTCAGATTTGCCGTATATTAAATACTCATAACCGACAATACTCGCCCCAAATAATAAAATAAGCCCGATAAGAGATTCTATAAATATTCGCCACATACTCTGATGACCCTAAACTGACCAACCATCAGAAACAAACAAATAGCCTTTGCCACGTACGGTGATAATCCCTTTAGGATTAGTCGCATCGTCAAAGAGCTTTTTGCGTAACGTCACAATACGGTTGTCGATCGTACGATCGATACCATCATAATCAATGCCACGCAGTTTTTTCGTTAGGAAGTCACGCGATAAGGTTTCGCCTGGGGACGATGCAAGCAACCACAGTAGATCAAATTCGCTATCAGTAAGGGGCACATCGACATTTTGAAATTTACAGTTTCGGCTTAATTGGCTAATGACCAATTGCCCATACTTCAGTGAGTGTCCTGTCTTGGTGACCTGTTCGTCTGAAGACTTACGTAACAAGTTACGGATCCTAGCAAGCAAAACCCTTGGTTTCACTGGTTTGGTTACAAAGTCGTTTGCTCCAGTTTCCAAAGCCGCGACATGATCAAAATCATCATCACTGGCGGTTAACATGAGAATTTTTCCGAAGTAACTGTCTCGTACTGAGCGACAAATCGATAGGCCATCTTGCCCAGGAAGCATTAAATCTAACACGATAAGATCGGGGCCAAATTCATGAATAGCTTTTTCGGCTTTTGCACCATCTAACACCGATTGAACTTGAAAACCTTGAGTTTCAAAGTATTCGGCGAGCATCTTATTCAATTTGACATCGTCTTCAACAATTAGCAGCTTTTGACTATCCATCACTCATCCATAAAATCTATACAATCTATACAATCTATACAATCTATACAATCGGGCGATACCATACAGAGTTTTACATATTTACTCAATCACACCTATATTGTATTACATCACCATCAAAACTACATATATTCGTAAATTAATCGGTTCATTCTCAGCATTTACTAACATACTCGTAAATAGTTTGATACTGCTTCAGAGAGTTTTTAGCCTCTGTCTCATGAATAGTCATTGGAGAAGGTTGTGTCACGCATTTAATGTAAGTCATCGTCATGCCAATACTGACAAATTCATACAAAAAAGCACCCCATAGGAAACCCATGAGGTGCTTTACGAATGACGACATTATCGGTTTTTGAATCGACTACTCGTCATCAAGCGGGATTAACTTGGTGCTCCCCCCTTTAGCTTTTTCACGACGATGCTGAATCAAGGCATAGAAGCCTGGAATAAGCAATGTACCGGCAAGTAGCACACACAGCAGTCCGCCTACAAGGGAAATACCGAGCGAGTTTTGACTCACGTGCCCTGCTCCAGATGCAAATACCAAAGGTATAATACCTAAGATAAATGACCATGACGTCATGTTTACCGCCCGGAAGCGTAATATCCCACCACGTACAGCGGCATCGTCAATCGGCCTATCTTTATCTTCACGCTCATTTTTAGCAAATTCAACGATAAGAATGGCGTTTTTGGCGGCGAGCGCGATTAATAAAACCAAACCTATCTGGGCATACAAGTTCAGTGGCGTTCCCGTCAAATTCAACGCAAGGAACGAGCCGAGCGTTGCAACGGGCACGACTAAAATTATCGCAAGTGGAATGGTCCAACTTTCGTACTGCGCCACCATAAACAAGTAAATGAAGATCAGCGCTAATGCAAAGGCAAAAATAGCCTGATTGCCTGCTAAGATCTCTTGATAGGCCATCCCTGTCCATTCATATTGGTAGCCCATTGGCAACACGTTTGCTGCTACGCGCTCCATTGCTGCCAACGCATCGCCACTCGAATAGCCCGGCGCAGGCTGCCCTTGTATCACCGCGCTTCGATACATGTTGTATCGCCATGCCACATCGGGTTCAAACACCTGTTCGTAATTCACCAGTGTGCTTAGCGGTATCATATCACCGCTTGCGGAGCGAACATGGAACAGCTGCAAGTCATCCATACCACTACGATATTCCGCATCCGCCTGCATCGTTACACGGAAGTTCTTACCAAACATCGTAAAGTCATTCACATAAAGTGACCCTAAGTTGCCCTGTAAGGTTTGGAATATTGATGATAAAGGAATACCAAGTTGCTGTGCTTTTTCTCGGTCAATATCCACGTAGTAATGAGGAACATTGGCACGGAACGTACTAAACGTATAGGCAATTTCAGGTTGCTGATTCGCTTCCTGAATGACCTCTTGCATGACATTCGCCAAATCGGTGCGACTACGTCCTAATGTGTCTTCTAGGACAAATTCAAATCCCGATGCTGCACCCATTCCTGGAACCGCAGGTGGCCCCATAGCAAAGACGACCGCACCTGGAATTTCCTGAGCTGCCATGCCGTTGATACGCGCGGCAATAGCATTAGCCGAATGATCGCCATCAAAACTATTACGTTCACTCCAGTCTTTCAACTTGATGAACATCGACGCTCCATTAGATGCTGCAGCGCCAGTCATGAACGCATAACCGTTGGCGACCGTCACACCATCAATGCCTGGCTCTTGCTCAACGAGGGCCATCAAGTTGCTTGTGGTTTCTGTAGTTCGAGACAATGAAGCGGAATCGGGTAACTGCACGTTAACCAGCAAAATGCCTTTATCTTCTTGCGGTACAAACGCCGTTGATGTCGATTTCGCGAAGAAGGTTACCGCCGTTAACGCGACGACAAAGAACGCGATGAGCAATAATGCTTTCTTAACTAGAAAACCCGCTATTTGCCCATACTTTAACGTAATGCGCTCTAAGCCTTTATTAAAGGTTTGGAACCAACGAGCCGTATTGCCTCCACCTTGTTTCAACACCAAAGAACACAGTGCTGGCGACAAGGTTAATGCATTAATAGAGGAAATAATTACCGAGATACAAATGGTCAACGCGAACTGTCGGTACATTATTCCTGTGATACCAGGTAACAAGGTTACCGGAATAAACACCGCCAAAAGTACCAGCGTCGAGGTAATGATTGGACCGGTTACCTCTTTCATCGCCATTAAGGTCGCTTTACGAGGTGATAACGTTGGATCGCGTTTCATGATGGTATCCACGTTTTCAATAACGAGAATCGCATCATCTACTACGATACCAATTGCCAAGATCAACCCAAATAAGGTTACCGTGTTAATGGTAAAACCCGTCATGTTCATGATGGCGAAAGTACCAATCAATGACACAGGTATAGCCACAACAGGTATCAATGTTGCACGGGCACTGCCTAAGAACAAGTAGGTAACGGCTATGACCAAAAGAATCGCTTCAATAAGGGTTTTTACTACCCCTTTAATCGACTCAGCAACAAAAATTGTTGTGTCATAACTGGTTTCGTACGCCATACCATCTGGGAAGTTGACACTTAAGTTGTCCAACATCGCCATCACAGCTTTGCCACTTTCCAAAGCGTTAGCATCCGACTGCAGTGACAACGTCACGATGGACGCATCTTGCCCTCTAAACTCACCGGAGCCATCGTAGAACTTTTTCCCTAATTCGACACGAGCCACATCTTTTAGGTATACCGTTGAGCCATCAATATTGGCGCGTAACACGACATTTTCGAACTCACTGACACTTTCTAAGCGCCCTTTGGTCACCAAGTTGAATTGTACTTCTTGGGGATCTGCATAAGGGGCTGCCCCCACCCGCCCAGCCGCAACCTGCACGTTTTGTTCAGCAAGCGCCGAGTAGACGTCCGATGTGGTCATTTTTAAGTTGGCGAGCTTGTCCGGATCTAACCAGACACGCATTGAATACTCGCCGCCCCCTATAACGCCCACTTCACTGATGCCCTTAACACGCGCAAGCTGATCTTTGATATTCAGGTTAACGTAGTTAATTAGGAATTTGTCGTCGTAGGTGCCATCAGGAGAATAAAAGTTGAGTACCATTAGCAAGTCAGGTGAACGCTTCTTCACCGTCACGCCAACCATACGCACTTCTTGAGGCAGTTTAGATTCAATTTGAGACACACGGTTCTGGACATTGACTTGCGCCATGTCGGGGTCAGTACCGATATCAAAAGTTACATTGAGCGAGTAAGACCCATCATTGGCACTTTTTGAAGACATATAAATCATGTCTTCTACACCATTCACCGAGGTTTCTATCGGATCGGCAATGGCTTCTTCAACAACTTCAGCACTTGCGCCAGTATAGTACGCCGTCACACTTACCGAAGGAGGGGTAATTTTAGGGTATTCCGCCACAGGCAAGACCGTTAAGGAAATGGCGCCTGCTAGCGTTAATATAATAGAAATGACCAAAGCGAACTTCGGTCTTTGAATAAAGAAACGACTTAACATTTAGGCACCTTGTTCGGTTGATTCCGGTTGCTCAACTCGTACAGGAACTCCATTCCTTACACGTTGTAGGCCCTGCGTGATCACAACATCGTTCGTGTTTAAACCCGCTTTGATGATGATGCCACTCTCTATCTGAGGCCCTAGTGCCACGTTGCGGCGTTCGGCAACATCACCTTCCATAATCACCATCACAAAGTCGCCTTCGAGATCAGTTTGAACCGCACGTCTTGGCACTGTTACTACATCAACGGGTTGTTTTTCCATTAGCTCAACGCGAACGTGTTGCCCTGGAAGCAAACGTTGACTAGGGTTATCAACAACCGCACGCATTGCCAACGTCCCCGTGTTAAGATCAATTCGGTTACCTAGAAAATCTAGCCTTCCTTGATGATCAAATAACTGTCCATTTTCAAGGATAACATTGACCGCTACGCCGTTTGATTCATCGGTTCCATCACCTTCTATTGAGTCCATCCCCAAAACTAAACGCTCTCGCTCACTAATGCTAAATGAAGCATAAATAGGATCCATGCTAACGAGTGTCGTTAGGACCCCAGAAGAAGGCGATAATAGGTCACCGGTACTGACCTTGCTATCAGCAATTCGACCAGTAAACGGTGCGCGAACTTCTGTATAAGAGAGATTTACCTCAGCAACTTTTAGCTGAGCTTGACCCGCTGAAAGTTGCGCGCGTGCACTCATAAGTGCCGCAGTCAATGCGTCAAACTCAGCTTGAGATATGTTATTGGCTTTAACTAGGTTTTGACCTCGAGCGAAATCTAGTTGTGCTTTTTTGAGGGTAGCTTCTGCTTCTGAAATCTGTGCATTAGCACTCGCGACTTGAGCTTCAAACGATGAAGGCTCAATGGAGTACAGCAGTTGACCTTTTTCTACGATTTGTCCTTCATAAAAGTGTCTTGCTTTTAAATAGCCAGAAACCTGCGCAGTAATAGCAGTATCCTCTACCGCATCCATACGACCGATATAAGACTTACTTTGCTGATGCTGAACGACACTGACCTCTTGTGTTTGTACAAGAGGTAACGGCGCAGAAGATTGATTAGCGTTATTATCACCACAACCCGTAAGTAACGCAGTTGTGATTAAACTTAGAACAAGTATTTTTTTAGGCATTGAAACACCAATTATATTTAAGTTGGAACAGGCAAGCCACAGTATCCAACGAAAAGTCATGTCAATGTCCGAGAATCATCAGCATGTTCAATGAAAGTGTTTCAAAATATAACAGTGTGTTTTTAAATGCGTTTCCTATTTTTCTTTCGGGAATGCAATGGAATATATCAGCATAAAATCAGCGCGAATTTCTTGCTCTAAATGCGTAGCCAACTCAGTCGGACAAAATATCATCACATTAACGATTTGCTCGCCAGTAGCACCACTAGAGAGATAGACATGAGGTTCAGATCCAGGCAAGTCTACACCTGCGTGTTTTTCAATCACACCGTTGTAACGACGGGCGACATCAATAAAGCTTTCGCTGTGATTTTCTATTTGAACGATTAGGTCAGGCACAAGTGGAAAGAGATTGTCAAAGCCCGGCACAACAATAGAAAAATGATGATAGACGTAGCGCTTCATAAAATTCAGGTTTTTCACCGCGTACGTGAAGAACATGCTATTAGGCAGCGTGATGGTTTTGCCAGTAAAGTGGTAATGACCATGATACAGGTCGATTTCCTGAACGACCGTCGCCATAAGGTTGTGTTCGATCACTTCCCCACTGGTCTTACCCACTTCTATCCAATCACCAATTCGAAACGAGCGTGAGCTTGCTCGTTGAATAGAGCCAGTAAAACACAAAATAATTTCTTTGGACGCGACCACTATCGCAACCGCAATCGCCGTTACCGACAATGCGAACTCACTGATTTCCGATTTCCACACAAGAAATAGAATCAAGACAATAAGTGCAAATGACCAGTTTTTGGTACGAGACATCCACTTACGTTGGTCTTCAGAGATAAATGCAACATCGCCGCGGATTGCGCCTAGCGTAATCCGACGGACAATGAGTATAAAGAAGAGAATTAAAGCACTTAGCAGGAGTTTATTTTCGTATAAATACGCTATGACTTTTTCTATGTCTTCCATGAGAGCCTACATCAATTATCGTTTGCCTCAACGATACCGAATTGCGGTCTCTTTCGCAATTTGCACTATCACTTTTACTGCTAATTCCATGCCTTGAACGGTAATAAACTCATGAATACCATGAAAATTGTAACCGCCAGTAAAAATATTTGGACACGGTAGTCCCATGAAGGATAGTCGAGCACCATCTGTCCCACCGCGTATTGGTTTGATATTTGGTTGCACGTCACAAGCGATCATCGCTTTTTCAGCAAGCTCAATAATATGTGGGTGAGGCGCCACCATTTCACGCATATTCGAGTAGTTATCAACCAGTTGTAAGCTCACTTTCGCGCGTTTACTGCCTAAGTCAAACGACGCCACCTTATCCTGAAGAAACGCTTTTCGTCTTGCTAGGCCTTCACTTTCGAAATCACGAACAATGTAATGCAATGTCGATTTCGCGACGGACATGTCTGCAGAACCTAAATGATAAAACCCTTCATAGCCTTGGGTTGCTTCAGGCGTTTCATCGCTTGGCATCTGCGCATGGAATCGTGATGCCAACGTCATGGCGTTAACCAATTTCCCTTTAGCGGTTCCAGGGTGAACACTGACGCCTGTAAACTCCACTGTCGCTGCTGCTGCGTTAAAGTTCTCATACTCTAACTCTCCTACAGGACCGCCATCAACCGTGTACGCCCAGTCCGCTGCGAATTTTTCAACATTAAAAAGATTCGCACCACGTCCTATTTCTTCGTCTGGGGTAAACCCAACCTGAATGTCGCCATGTGGAATATCAGGATTCGCCATCAAATATTCTACTGCGGTAATGATTTCTGCAATGCCGGCTTTATTGTCGGCACCGAGCAACGTTGTGCCATCGGTGGTAATAATGTCATGCCCATGTAAATCATGCAGATCTGGATATTGAATGGGTGATAACACTTCATCCCCTTTCCCTAGTGCAATATCGCCGCCAATATAGTTTTCAAGCAGCTGCGGTTTAACATTACGACCAGAGGCATCAGGTGCCGTATCCATGTGGGCAACAAAACCAATCGCTGGAATCTCACCTTCTATGTTTGATGGTAACGTCGCCATTAGGTAACCGTTATCATCGAGGCTGACATTCGATAGACCTAAATCAATCAGTTCCTGTTTTAAATACTCTACGAAATGCGTTTGCCCTGGTGTACTTGGGCAACAACCTTTAGATGAGTCTGATTGCGTGTCAAATGTGACATATTGAAGAAACCGATCCGTAAGACTTGCCATGTATTTCACCTAACTATTATATGTAATCGGGAACCATAATACGGATTGGAGTCATCGAGATGTTGAGATAAATCAGATTATATTACTTCAATAGAAATGAGTTCACTTAACATCCTCCCTATCACCTACGCCTCAAAAAACTGAGTCTGGGTTGATGCCTCTGGTTACTAAGCTGACTAAAATAATCCGCATAGTGGCACGAGATGCCACCTTATCACCGTAGGCAACACGATTATCAACTTGTGGGGCTGGAGCGCGTGTTTAATTTTGAAAGAGAGTGACAAGACGATGAACGATATCTATTTCATGTTTTCTTCTAAGTATGTTGGGCAAAATCCCCGTGTAACGGATGAGCAGTTTGAAGCAGAGAAAAAAAGACGCGAGCTCGTAGAGCAGAGGCAACGTGAAGGCGGCTTAGCTGACTAACCCCAACGTGAGCTTCGTGGGTGCTTCACTCTAGAAAATAAAGCGCGCTACCACTCATAAAAAATGGGCATCAACTCGCGTTGATGCCCATTTTTAGTAATCATTTAGCTTGCGGTTTATCGGTTAAGACCAATATCGCGCTGCATATGACCAGATAGTTCATTTGCGTAGTAAGTATTCTCTACTTCGCCTTTACCGAACATAATATCTAGCAGGTGAGTAATCAATCCTTTGAAGTTAACCGCGTAGGCTTTCTTATCCATAGAGGGTGCTAGAGCGATGGTTTCGATATTCATTGCTTGTGCCATGATTGCCTCTCTTTACAAATTCATTTTTCGTCGTTGTTGGGGCAATAATAAGCAACAAGACGTGGGTAAAAAAATGACAAATTTTGGAAATTGAGATTAGTTATTCTAATGAAACAGGCTTTTAACAAGCGTTATTTTTAACGATTCATATTTACCGCATAATTACCCACAAAACAACAAATCGGGCAAATAATTGCTCATTTACCCAAACTGTTACGCTCAATTGTTAGACGCTTGTTACTTAAAAATAATCCCTTTTCCTTTTAGAATTCAACCGCCTCTCGTTAACTGTTCTTATCCAGCACTTTAGGTAAATGACGCTCATGATACAGCGACGCTAATGTTGCTAGTACCATAGTCATCAATATTACGGTAAGGGATACCCAGGTAGGTATTGCCCAAGTACTTCCGACCAACAACATTTTGATACCGATAAAAACCATGACGAAAGACAACGCTGGTTTCAAGTAAACAAAACGGTTCATCATACCTTCAAGTACAAAATACAATGAACGTAGCCCTAACAAAGCAAACACATTGGCAGCTAATACCAAGAAAGGCTCTCTTGTAACGGCAAAAATCGCCGGGATAGAGTCAAGCGCAAACAACACATCCATAAACGCAATCACACCGATAACAATAAACATTGGCGTAAAGACACGTTTACCGTTTTCTTTCACCGACAATTTATTGCCACGGTAATCATCTGAAACTGTGAAGAGTTTTCTGATGATTCGCTCCGGTAAAGGGTTTATTTCATCTTCACCATGATCGCGTGCTAATTGTATACCCGTCCAGATTAAAAACGCCGCAAATAAGTACATGACCCAGTGGAACTGAGCAAGAAGCTGCGCCCCTACAGCAATCATGATTGCGCGCAGAACAAGTGCACCAATTACGCCCCATAGCAACGCTCTTGGTCTCAAATGAACAGGCACTGTGTATTGGTGGAAAATAATCGCGAATACAAACAAGTTATCGATGCTGAGCGACTTTTCAAGCAAGTAACCCGTTAAAAACGCAATGGTAGCTTTTTCAGCACTGTAATCACTACTTGGCGCGTAAACGTCCCAATAAAAGTAAATTGATGCAGCAAAAGCAAACGCTAACAGGAACCAAAAACCACTCCAAAGCGCAGCTTTGCGAATAGTGATGAGTCCACCACGGGTTTGATAAATATCTAACGCGACTAAACCTAGCGTTAATACTAGAAATGAAAAGTAAACAGATAAGGGCATACGTCCTCCAGGCAGAAGGACGATGAGTGAGTGTCGACCTTCCGCAAACCAATATACACTAGAGTGAAAATGCTCACTCGAACTTGATTGCGTTGGTCTCGTCAAAGCACACAAGATGCTCTTATTTGCCGGATAAGCATTAGCTTAACGAGATGACGACAAATAATTTAGGTGACTACTCCCCAAAACGGGCGGATTGTATGCCTGAATTTATAGGTTGTCTACGAATTTTTTGGAAACAATTTTCCAGGGGACAGAAATGCAAAACCAGCAATAAAGATTGCCGGTTCATAGGGGGGACTACATATTTTATAGCATTGATTTATTTATGCTTTTTCTTTATCGATTGTTTTTTGATTGGTTTCTTTCCAATACTGAATACGACAACGATGAAGTCGAGCACGTCTCATTTTTTTCATGGGTTAATTCCTTCTCTACTCTACGCATTCCAAGTTACTTAGGTTATGTAACAGTGAAATGACAACCGTAAGACTATTGTGTGACAACGTTAAAAAGCTGGATTCGAAATCCATTCGAGCGAAATCTGCTCCTTGCCACTTTTCATACAGAGCCTATCTGTAATGAACCTATCCTGAATCTCATTTTTATGAATCCAGGTAAATAGTTTAGAGTCAGAAATGCGATGTAAGTTCAAAAATTCAACCAGTTTCTTATCGACTTCATCTGGGGTGGCGTTTCCCAGCAAATCAGGAATATTGAATTTTTCTTGGCCAACCGTCACTTCTTCTAACTGATAATTATCAACACGAAGATTATAAGGAATACGTGTATAGTGGTATGGCATCATATCAGCGATGAATTTAATGCGAGTCACCTGCCCTTTTGTAAGGTGTATTTCCGCATTCATTGGCACGCCGCGATAATCTAAATCAAATCCACAGTAATACTTGTGCTCTGTTTCTCCGCAATCATAGACATCCACTAATGCTTCCACATCCTTCAAAGCCCTAATCTCAATGTGTCCTGCGATGAAGTCATCGATCCAACTGGCTTGTACATGGAAAGCAGCCATGAAATATAGCAACGTAGTAAATAGCATATTCTTAAAGAGGATATTCTTAAAGAGAATAGAGACGGGGTTATGTCGCCTATCTCCAACCCATAATCTCATTGGTTTTTGCATGCTCTCCTGCCTTATGTGCATGATGGCAAGTTGATATTAAAGCGACTATTGCCCATCAAGCTCTCTCAGCTAGGTCACTGAATTTACGTTAATTCCAAAGATATGCTGTACTATATCACCTCACCATCGTCTACTTCGCAGTTTCGCATAAATTTATTCCTCATTCCGTTCTGAATAACTGAGGAATCTGATAGAATTTATTCGTCTTATTCAAATATAAAAGCAGTCATGAACGTTACTCCACATTCCCTTTCGATTCTCGTTGCCTGCACTTTACCGCTCATTCTCACTGCATGTAACAGTGATGACACAGTATCGCTCGGAGATAGAATACCACCAGCTCCAGTCAAAGTGTTTGGGCCAGAGTGCAACACCGCCAGCACATCACAAACTGTACGTTTTATACATGTTGCCGATCTTCACGGTCATTTTGGATTTCAAGAAAAATACTACAGCAAAATCAAAGCCGTCCATAACCAAGCACTTTCTGAACAACCCTATACGTTGTTTACCAATGGCGGTGATGATTATGAAAAAGGCTCGGTTGCCGAGCAATTATCACGCGGGGACGCGACTTTGGAAGCGACGCAAGCGCTAGCTTTTGACTATCGTGTTATTGGCAACCATGACTTTGCATGGGGGCCCGAACAACTGCTCAAATACTCAAGAGATGACGTCGCAACCGTTCTTGCCTCCAATACTGAATATGACGGAAATGATCCACAAGGCTTTGATGGTGTGAATTTTGCCATTGCTCAAGTTGGTTGTGTGAAAATTGGCTTTTTTGGTATGACTTCTGGCCCTTGGAATGAGTTAGATCAAGAGGTAAAACCTCAAACTGATTTTATTCCTGATTTCAGCATGCGCTGGGACTGGAACGACAGAGCAAGACAATTAATCAGCGACTATGCACAAGACGTTGACTATATGATCATGCTCAGCCATTTAGGATTTGGTACCGATAAGGCTCTGGCGACCTATGTTGACGGTATTGACTTAATTCTTGGTGGGCACTCTCACGCCACGCCAGAAGCGGAATTAATCAACAATACCATGGTCGTGCTTCCCGATTTTAACGCTAAAGGTTACACCGATATCGAAATCACCTTCAACCTTAGTGATAAGTCAGCGGTCATCACTCAACCGATTGTCAGTACCGACATTGAGCTTACCTCCAGTGTCGATCAAACCACACAAAACAAAATTGATACGATTCTTGGTCGCTATGCACCCGATGCCCATACCGAAATCGCCGTCTCGAAAAGCCAGCCAACTCGAACACAGATGCGAGATATCTTATATAACGCCATGCGCTCTTTTACCAATCCAGAGACGCAGGAGTATTTTGAGATTGATGCCAGCATTCTTAATGAAAATGAAATCGAAGACAGTGAAATTTGGGCGCCTGGATCTCTCACACAAGAGCATTTCCACCGCTCCTATCCAATAGAGCGCCAACCAGCAAATACGCCTGGATTTACTGCTCTGTATCAGGTCCAAGTATTGGGCTCTGAGCTTAAGCTCATGGTTGACGCTAGTAGTCAATTGCAATATAACGGCCCTAATATCGATGAGGTCGATGATCAAACACGCTATAACGTTGCCTTGTTTAAATCAGCCGCATGGAACCCTGAACTATTTTTCAATGCCAATTATTATGAGAAAGAAGACGCGGTACTCATTGCTGAAGCCTGGCAACTTTACGATGTTTATGCACGAAATCGTACCGCCAACTGCCAATTCATAGATTCAGACGACGTACTTTATAGCTGTGACGATGACGCAATCAACGCGACAACCATATGGAACTTCAATGACCCCGACAACATATTCAATGGCGAACAAAGTCAACGATCATCCTTGTCGCTACAGACAAATACAGGCGAACTGGCAGACTGTAATAGCGCTATTCTGACATGTGGCACCACCGATGCATTGGGTATACCTGATCTTCCTGATGGTTCTACAGGTAATGTCATCAAGCTCGAGGCGCTTATCGCTGATGAAATTGGCGAGTTAGCGTTACAAACAACACACGCCGCAAATGGAGACTTTGCGTCACAAGACCTGATTTCTAACTATACCTTGGCTTTTGATGTACTTTGGCCAGAAAGTAGTAGTAATGAATATCGAGCTATCTTGGACGCCAATGATCTCAATAATAAAGTCGAAATCTACCTGAACGAAAGCAATCAACTAGGACTGTATTCTCAATATGCGGGAACGTTTATGCCGAATACTTGGTATCGTATTGCCTTGGTGTTTTATACCTCTGAAACTGGCGATGTGGTCTACAAACTCTATGCGGATGGTAAGTTCATTTCAACAATGCGCTACAGTGCTGGCGAAGGATTTAAGTGGGCGATGAATAAAAGCACCATGCGTTTATTTACCGATACTGAATATCAAAAATACGAAGCTGAACCTGTTTACTTAAACGCGTTGTTGTTCACGCCAAGACCACTAACCGATGTTGAAGTGGCCAGTTTGGGCACAGCTAAGAGTTCGCTGACATTCACTCCAACCGTTCGAGAACTCAACCAAACGGTGGAAAGATTTTATGAGAATGCGCCTGAGGATTGGGCGCACAAGTGGATTAAGCAACGTGCTAAGTTTATGAGATCTACGTCTAGCCCATCACAAACGCAGGACTCACAAACTATCCGGCTCAAATAAGTTGTTGAATTACTTAGCTCATGGGTTAATACGCGGTTAAACGTTATAAACTAATGAGCTTTATAAACCATATAAGCTTTATAAACTATTAAGCAGCCCTGAGTCTTCAGGGCTGCTTATATAACATCGCTCTTAATAATAGCTGGAGTAGAGCCTCAATGGGTCAGGTTGAAGCTCTGCACTCTCCCATGCTGGATCAAAGTGATATTTAAAATAAAGGTTGAACAGACTCGGTTGATAATCACTAGAAAACTGTTGAGAAAGATAACCAACCAAACTCCAGTGGTCTGTCATTTTATATTCCGTATACAATTGCACGGCACTACTAACCCCCGAACTAGTTGTTGCGCTCCCCCCCAACAGATAAGGAGCGTCAAAACTCGCATTGGAAAGCGATACCGTGCCCCGAGCCCCGTATGTCCAATCGTAGTTATATCGTCGATAATAAGAGACGGGCAATGAAACCGACACATAAGACTGTGGGCTGTAGTAATTACCGTGACCAACCACAACCTCATTGACGTTTTTATCGTATCCCATATAGAACAGTGAACTACCGATGGACAAGGCTTGATCGTTACTGCTTATTAGGTTGTAGTAGCCACCAAACATACCCGATAGCCTATCGTTGTCTGCAACGTTTTTTCCGGTTAGTTTGTGGTACTCACCGTAGCCCCAAAAACCATAGGGCCGCCCATCATTCCACGAGGCACTAACTGTACCTCCCGCGCGCGTAATACCTCCAAACTCCGTCACATTGCCACGGCGATCAGCCACTTCCAAACCGGAATAAGAAATCAAGCTAGACGTTACGGGTCGTTTACTAATGCTCGCGCGCATGGAAACATCACCAAATGTACTCGTCCCTTCGACCCCACCTACCCAATCACTAATCCGAAAACCAATGGGTGTAGTGCCAATATCAGCGCGCCACTGCGACGCTTGCCAACCTACAGAAAATGCTTGCCCAACACGGCTTCGTTCAAAGTTAACACCTTCGTTATAATAAGTTAACTCGCCGCTATTAAGGTAAACACTCTCCGTGCGTAGTTTTAAGTGGCCATCCCAATCAGGCATTGCGATGCTCAGCTCAACAGGCGCAGTTAAAAAAGTGGCTCCATTTGGCACGGAATTAAATTCTGCACCAAACATCACGTAGCTTTGATTTCTTTCCCGCAGTACATCAAGCGTCGAAATTAAGTCATTGGTCATCCATTGATCGTCGGCATTTCTATACGCCGCTCTCATCGAACGTGTGCTTGTCAATTCATGGCGTTCTTTATCATCTAACAATAAACTCTTTTCCGCATAACGCTGCACCAGAGCCCTGTCATTCATTGCATTCGCTTCTTCTTGAAGCCGCCAATAATCAAACGCTGTGAATGTTTGCTGCGTTGAATGATTATTGAAAAAGTTAACGTAGGCTTGATTGCTGGTTCTTATCGCGGCGATTTCCGCCGTTATAAACTGCTCTTTCGTTAGTAACCGTACTCGATCTGCTGATGCGTTAATTAACTGCTCCGCATGATCTGGGGATTGACTGACCAAAGACAGATAACGATCCGTTCCTAGATTAAAGCCAGAGTTGATCAGTTCGACATACAGCTCAGCCGCTCTATCAGGTTGCTTATTTGCTAAATACTGGTCTGCTTTAAACGCGAGTTCTCTATCATCGATGACGGAAACATTCATTTTCCGTTTTCGGGCTTGAGTATAAACGGCATGATGTAACTCACCCTGATTAAGGTCAAACGTCACCTGAGAATAAAGCACTAATTCATAGTCTTGCATTGCAGAAACATCCACCGATGCTAGTGCCTCATTGGCGACATCTTGGTAGCCAAATTCGCTCCACAACACTATCGCAATTGGAAGGTTTTGCTCGGCAACACGATCGATATAAGGTGATATTTCTTGCTCATTTGCACTTTTCTTTTGTAGTGTTTGACGATGATATTCCAGCGTAATTCTGGTAAATGTGGCTTGCTCTGACGGTGTGAGGGTTGTTAACTTATTTTCACTAACAATCCCATAAGCCTCGGTCCAACGATTCTCTGACACTAAAAACAGGGAGAAGGCATGAGTATGCTGCGCATCCTGATGTTCAATGTATGCATGACGCATCATATAATCTGCAAGATCGCGCTCTTCCAAGCGGAGTAACTGTTCGGCAATGTCTTTTTTCAACCAAGGGAGGTAGGCTGTACTCGCAATAACGTCCTGAAATAACGGCGACTGCTCTAGTGAAGGAGATAATGAATTCACCTCCTTTAAGCGGTTTAAAATGACCGTATGTTCCACACTCGCCGAAAAAGACTGTAGCGCTTTGCGCTGAGGACTGGTTAACGTATTTATCGCGAGCATTTGACCTTCTGCCCCGAGTGTAGGTTGATACGTTTCAACCCAAAGTTCTAGAGCACTCGTACTCAATGGTTCTAGCGCGATGGCCTTTTGGGCCCATTGATTAGCTTGTTCAAGATCCCCTTTACCTCGTAAAATTTGCCCTTTAAATACATACGCTAAGGCAATTTGACCGTCAATTTCTAGAGCCTTATTAATGTAAATTTCCGCCTGATTCAGATTTTGGTTGACCATTGATTGGCGAGCTAAGTCGATCGATTGCCAATATTCGATAGAGCGTTTTTGTGATGAATAAAAGTCCGCTAAATCTGGATTATCATCACTGGCTTTTGCTTGTTTCAGATACGCCAATGCCGCCACGTAATTACCGCGTTGAAATTCATGACGGCTCAACGCATCAAGAATATCAGGATCATTCGGCCACGTTTTATTAGCAACGCGCAGCGCTTTGAAACCTGAGGCGGTGTAGTTCCCTTGCCTTATTTCTGCCAGCGATCGTCGCTTTGCACGATAGCGAGGGTCTTTTCTCAAGTTCTTTTCTGTCGACCAGCGGCTTGTCGCGGTTTCGTATTTTTGCTGAATAGATAAATCGTCGGGATGATAGCTCGCCACCAGCGAATAGGTGTCAAACCATTGTTGTGAGAGTGGTTGTGAGTCCAACTCATTTAGCCACAAGCTACTTGCAAAGGCGCCCAACTGAGCATCATTGGCTAAGTTTTTATATATTTCGATGGCTTTCTTTTCATCGTAGTAACGGGCTAAGTGACGAGCCAAACGAATTTGAATTTCACCAACGTGTGGAAATGCCGTATCGAGCGCTTGGTATCCCTTAAGAGTTTCATCGGCATGTTCAGGAAAGGTCGATAATAAGTCCAGATATTCCAGTTCGTAAGTAATATCGGGGCGGCCAGAGTCAAACAAAGCATTGAAACGGGTTAGTGCCGCAGCATTCTGCCCACCTTTTTGTAGTAATAATATCTGGTTAAAATCACTCTTTTTCTCACCGTTAACTATTAAGTAAGATTCAAATGCTCGGATAATATCTTTATTATCCAGCATTTTTACTTTTGCAAGCAATGACGTCGCCAAATCAAACTGATCGTTTCTTACTAACCAGCGTCCTTTGGCAAACAACGCCTCTGAGTTGGTTGGTTCGATCGCTAGCCAACGCTCGACGGCAGACAGTACCAATTCTTCGTCTTTTTTTAGTTCACCAATAACAATTTGGTTTTCTAACCACGAAGGCGCCGATTGGTAATATATAACAGGTGCATTAGTAGCAGCACAAACCGGCACTCCCCCGAGTAAAGCGAGCGTACATAAACCTGAAGCAAAATTGGGCACCCTTAGCATTATTTAGCCTGACTAGTAGATTTCGCCTGACCATTGGTTATGGTCTGAGTACTGGCTTCTTCTTGATAGCGAGACGGTTCATTTTCCGCCCAAGGCAACATCAATTCTCCCTTAGGGCTAAAGCGAAATTTTTCCAAGTACCACGCCGTCCCAAACATCGCCAACACATTGTTATAATACTCGTCATCTCGGTCGGTAATGAGTTGAGCGAGCGTGTCTGAATAAAAAGTAGCAGCGAGATCATCATCACCATTAGCGGCCAAGAAAGGTAGCATCGCAGCTTTGAAACCAATAGGCGCAATGCCTTCTGTCAAACCCTCGTTCGCAAACGTCATTAACGGCACCTGCTTGTCTGTATTGATTTGCTTCGCAAGCGGTTTCAAAGACTCTAGGATGACCGTTTGGTTATCCATACCAACCGGCATCATACCCGCCCATAAGTAGGTCCGAATAGCGTTGTAACTCCCTTCAGATGTTGTTTGGTTGTCATAATAATACTGGCTACCATCATAGAGTACCCAGTCAGGGCTTAACCCCTTATGCTGAGTTTGTAACAAGAGCTGCATTGAGCCAGACCACAGTTCGTGCCAACGTTTGTCGCGAGATGAATGTACGAATTTTGCCAGTAGAGGTAACGGAACATAGCTAGGGTTGAGTTTCACTACAGAATTACTGATAAAGCCCTGCTTCCCTGGAACGAGCTGCCGATGACCCGGTGTCAAACTAATGGTTTCTTCCGCAAGGATGCGCAGCGCTAACAAGTGTCCGACATTTTGATAGTAATCGCTTTGCCACAAACGTCCTGCTTCGATCAAGGTATAGGCTATCCAAAGATCAGAATCTGACGCCGAATTACTGTCTAATATTGTCTGTCTATTTTCGGAAGTTCCCCACAACCATGCAGGCAATCGAGCGGTCAGGTCTCCTTCAGCAAGGTGATTGCGAGTCCACTCATACACCTCATCAAACGTTTTTCGATCATTTTCTATTAACGCAAAGAATAATGCATAAGATTGTCCTTCTGAGGTTGTGATTCTTCTTGCATCAGAACCGTCAACTACTCGCCCATTATCAATAATGTAAACGTCTTTAAATTGCTGCCAGGTAGTCTTGTCTTGTGCCCAAGCGAGTGAAAACGAAGCCATACATAGTAAAATGGTTATTAACCTAGTCATTACGATGCTCCATAGTGCTACCTAACCGGCGAGAGGCGTAGGCTCGAAGCATTCTCCAAGCCAATAATGTGAAGCCCATAACCAAAAGCAACGCGACCATTACCATCACCATCGGTCTATCGGAAAAGTGATACCAAATTAAATCATAAAGAGGCAACGAGCCAACAAAATAATGGTCTCCGATTTGATAGCTGGTAATATCGTATTTGGTAATCGCCACCGCTGAACCCGACAATTGCTCACTGTTCTCAGTCAGCGCCTTTTTCAACAAGGGAATGGACTGCTGATTACGTGCTGACAAAACGGTGACGGTTCTATTACTTGTCACGGGTGACTCGAAACTAGCGATAGAGGCAAACCCACCGCGCGTCGACAAATGCGCAGAAACCGTTGCAGGCTGCCCATTAAACTTAGCTAAGTCTTGCGCATTACCTTTTTCTGGCTTCACAGCGGCAGTCATAAACTGGCCATCTTCCGAGGAGTTAACGTAGGCCAATGACTCAGAAGCTAGTCCAAACTCGGTTGCAGACTGCACCCCTAAAACAAGGATATCTTTGTCGGTAAGTTGCGTTTCATCCCACGTATCTAGCAAAGTATACCGATAAGCAGGTAAACCCGTTTTCTTAGAAATAAATCCTACGGTTTCTAACAACAGTTCGATCTCTTTATCGCTTGGTTGCGGCGTTATTACGATGGCTGTTTCAGATAAATCCGCCATTTTTGAATATGGGAAGCCTGAGCTTGCAAAAACCTGACTATTTGGCATTCGTATGTAATGTGGAAACCCGGAGAAATCTACCGTGGAATTACCATCAATAGCCGCATATTGAATCGAAGATGAACTACCTTGGCATTCCCCCGCGACACTTTTTGCGAGCTCAAAGTTAAAACCTACTGTATTAGTTGTTGCCGCTTTGAAACCCGGTATTTTAAGGTTTTGAGACTCCGAAAAAGACTCACTTCCGAATACTGGAAGTCGCCATATCTGTTGCTGCTTGCTCGTGCCTTCACTATCAAGAGAAAACGCGCGAACAAAACCATCGTTCACTGTCACACTCAACTTCGAGCCGACTGTACCCTCTTGAGGAGGTGAATGACGATAATTCAATCTTAGCGGTATTGAATTGTCATTCCAGGTAAACAGATCGGGTGGTAACGTGAAACTCACATTTATAGGCGCTAGATTTACTCCCTGACTTTCAAGTTGGTAACCACCCTCAATTAATTCTGAAAACCTAACAGCTCGATCTGTTGGTAACCAATTTGGCGCATCGTATGGTTGGCGTACTTGTAAGTTTTGTACTTGATTAACATAGGCAACCTCACCAGCCATAAGCTGATTACTCGCAGCTAACCCTTTAACAGCCAGAGACAATTGCAACTCATCAGCACCCAAGATTAATAGTAACTTTACTTTCGGGTTATCGGGATGACTAACCATCTGAATCGTTGGTTGCGTAATACGAGGTAAATCTTTTAGGAACGCCGGTCTGGCGTTATTGGTCGCAAACACCACCGCATGTCGACCCGGCAGTGTATCGCTGTAAACTGGAAACTCAATATCTCGCCACTTTACATAGCTCGCAAAATAACTTGCCACGTTAGATACGGAATGAATATTGGTTAGAGATAAACCTTGTGGCACCACGAACGGAATCGTAACGTCATGAAAATCACGGGCATCAAAAAAAGGTGCCGGCAATAAGCTGAGCTCATTCGCAATGGCTAGGTTTCTAACATCAAGCTGGATTGCGCTTGCTGAACTCAATTCCCACCACAACGCAGGGTCATTGCCATCACTACACTGGGCGTCGATCTGGCCATTTAGTTCAAACTTTAATTGGTTATAATTTTTAAAAAACCGTCCATCTAACGCTATGGTTTGACTTTGCTTTGGCGTAGAAGGGTCACTATCGATTTGAATCACATCCATAAGTTCATTATTCAAAAACACTCGGAGATGCGACACTGACGCTCTAAGTGCGGGGGATGGATAAAACTCCAGATGTAATGACCCACCTGTAATTACTTGGTCTAAACGAGATCCAAAGCCAAGATACGCCACGCTTTGGTTACCTTTCATCGCAATAGATGAATCCCCAGCGATATCAGCAAAAGTGTATTCGAGTTTGCCATGTTCCTGAGATGATATGGCGGTATCTATCTCGGATGCAGAAAGTATCGACGACATCATACTCAAAGACAAAATCGAAAGCGCTCGCATTATTTTCATTATTACTTCCCTACACCATCCACTTTGGTCTGAATGACGTCAAAACCAAAACAAACTTTTCCATTCCCATATACGCCCTTTGAATCATCATAGGGCTATAATCCACAATTTTTCGAAATCCAATGACACTAACAAACGCCATACCTTTTAAGCTTTCTAGTGGTCTATCTTCATCATACGATTTTTGCCACTGAGACCAGGTATCAGAACGAGCAAACGTACACTGGATGAAATGTTTCTCCTTCTCCAGAGTCATCGGCATGAGTTGAGTCCCTACTGTACCGTCACGACAGAACTTAATTTCACATAAAAACGATTCTGTGATGCCATAACGTTGCAATGCGACGTGTACTTTATCCCCGACATTCAGCTTAATCTCCGGATGAGTATCAAACCCTAGTCCACCAAAAGAGAAATCTTTTAATTGTGCAGGATAGTGATGCCCATCAATAGTGCTAAAAGAAATAGCGTAATCCACATCGATCCGATGGGTTTGGCGAACTTGTTTCTCTTCCGCAGCAACCGCTAAGGCAACCCCAAGAACAAATAAATTATAAACCGTCCAGAATAAGTTAACGAGAACGGTTGTGGTTTGAGTAAATTCATCATCAAATAAGCGATAAATTCCTACACTCATACCCAATACATTAAGCAGTAATAACGCAATAATCGGCTTACTGATATTCCAATCAAAGAAGCTTGTTTTTATCAAGCCCCCTTTTTCTGTCACATTAAATGTACCTTTATTTGGTGCGATTAATGCAACGGTTGTCGGTATCGCTATATACCAAGCTAATACGGTTTCGTACACTTCGCCCCAAAATGAATGACGATATTTCCCCTGTATTCTGGAATTCGCTACATTCGCGTGGAAGATATGCGGAAGCACAAATAAAACAATCGCTAACGCTGGTGCATAGATGATGTAAACGTCTAGGAGTAAAAACGCTAACGGCGCTACCATAAATACAAGTCGTGGTATTCCACTTAGGAAGTGCATCATGCCGTTTAGGTAACACAAACGTTGTTGCCATTTTAGCCCGCGACCAAACAGAGGATTGTCCACTCGAAAGATTTGAGCCATCCCTCTTGCCCAACGAATCCGCTGTCCAATATGAGCCGAGAGACTATCGGTCGCAAGGCCCGCGGATATAGGTTCTTTTAAGTACGCACTTCGATAACCAAGACGATGCATTTTCAGTGCGGTATGAGCATCTTCAGTGACAGTTTCTACGGCCACACCACCAACTTCTTCTAAGGGTGCCCGCCTCAATATTGCACACGAACCGCAAAAAAATGTGGCGTCCCACATATCGTTACCATCTTGAATCAAACCATAAAACAGGTTCCCTTCATTGGGCAATTTTCTAAAGTTAGATAAGTTTCGTTCAAACGGATCGGGCGAGAAAAAATGATGAGGGGTCTGCACTAACGCCAGCTTTTCATCTTTGAGAAACGCGCCCATTGTGACTTGAAAAAACGCGCGGGTAGGAATATGGTCACAATCAAATATCGCTACAAACTCCCCAGAAGTCTGTGCCAAAGCATAATTTAGGTTGCCCGCTTTCGCATGTTCGTTAGTAGGACGGCGAATGTAACCCACCCCAACTTGCTCCGAAAATGCTTGAAAGTCATCTCGTTTTCCATCATCAAGAATATAAATATTCAATTTGCTCTTAGGCCAGTCTATCGTCTTAGCCGCTAACACCGTTGCCCTAACCACTTCTAACTCTTCGTTATAGGTAGGGATATAGAGATCAATCGTCGGCCACTGCTTAGTTGAAGAAGGCAACAATATTGGCTTTCGATTGAGGGGCCAAATTGACTGAAAGTAACTTAACAGCAACACAAGCCAAGAATACGTTTCTGCCATGAGCAAAATTAATCCAAGGATCATATCTAGATCCTTATCCCAATTAATCGTTGAGCTATATCTCCACCAAATGTAACGGCAAGACGCGATGAGCGAAAGAATAATGAGAAGTAGATTCGGAAGCCGGCCTTTTAGACCCCGTATAGAAAAAGCGATGAGCGCTAGCGTACCAACAAATACCATCTGCGCAGAAATAGAAAATGGTACCGTTAAACATAAGGCCGTTAGGATTAGTAAGAGACTAAATAATAGTGGGTTCGGTAGGACTCGATTTGCCCCCTTATCTGAGCCTATTGAGTCTAATTTAGTATCAAGCGACGACACAACGGCTTGAGTCAAGTGTCGCAAACTAGACATACATTGGCTTATACCTTTGCCTAGTACTTTTAGGTGAACAACGACGTACCACTGTTCAAAGTTAAAACTCTGCTTAACACACAAAAGCCAGATCAACTGTACACACACGCGGATAGTATCAGTCACTTTAAAGTGGTCAATATCCACATGTGGGAATGTCTTATCCCAAGTTTGACGCTCTAAAGGGTGTCGAAGAAATGCCTTAGAGAACACGAACAAAACGAACAAAATCAGATGACGTGAACCCAGTGAATACTCAGGTATTTGCAAAGACTCAGAGAACGAGCGATACACCTCAGGGGAAACAAATGTCTTAGCTACAATCATCGCAATTGCCCTAACGTTGTCTCTGTTCCAAGTATGACATGGTTACTGTCGCCAACTGCTTAAACTCTATGTGGCTTTGAGAATATGGTGCAGACACCATGACATTTGATAGTTCGGCAAATGTCTCTTGGATAGATATATCGAAGTAAATATATGAGGATAGTAGTTTATCGCCTAGCATCTCCTCTAGGACTAAAGTGAGATCAAGGTTTAAACGAACATCGTGGCGACATGCATTCATAACAAAACGAATATTATCAGTTGTATCATTAGCTTGTAACCATCTGGACAACGTCATCACAGATACCGGGCTAGGGTTAACAACCTTAATAGCCAAATCACATTCAATACCATAATTTTCCAGACTAATGCCCACTGGCAACAGTATTATTATGCTATCGAACTTAGATGGAGCAGTGCTAAGCATTTCAGTTAACACGTTAACCGCTATTTCAATATCGAGCGAGGCATCACCATAAGGTAAAAAGTAAGTCCCCGCTGGGCTTTTAAAAAGAGCACTCTTCCATGATTTCCCTAGACTATATACGTTAGACCAACCATCACTATCTAGTGCATTATGACCAAACCAACAACCAACCAAATTTCGAGAATCAAGCTCAATGAATAAAACCTTTTGGCCTCGTTCGGTATAAGAAGCAGCTAAATTGGCGGCGACTGTACCGGCTCCGGAACCACTATTTATCGCTTGAACTGAAATTACTGCCATTTATCACTCGCTAGTACTAACAAGATTATTATTTGTCGCAACCTCCTTAATGTGCACCTTATTACTTATGATACTTTCACCTAAAGGTCGCTTACTTAAAAATTGCCACTTTTCATAAGTGCTTTCTAACTCTTGATTTTTCGTTATATTCTTATAAGAACTACAATCTAAACCATACGCTTTATAAATTTGTGAAATGTCCGACGCACCGTTAATCATTGCTCTCCTGAATCTATTTGTCTATACAGATTCAGCATAGTACACTACTTTTAACAAAACAGCAGCCCAAATGAGATCTTTAGTTAATGATTCAACAAGTTATCGGGTTCGATTCATGGAAAAACATGCACTTGCTCGCAATTAATGGTTTTAATATACCATTAGTCGAACGGCAATTTTCCGTATTGCTATCAAACATAGCTAAAGGTGAAATCTTACCAAAAGAACCCATCGATGACTCATCAACGAAGCACCTCAAACACGTATTAAACTCCATGTTTTCCGAGATATACTTGCCAGAAAACACATTATCGGCTGCTTGTTTTTTGGATGACTTAACTCAGATAAAAAACATTGAAAGCCATCATTACGCCATTATTATTGACCGTAACAACCTGAAACAGTTTGATGTAGGGATCATCATTCAAACATGTATGGATACATTTCAAAACCTGACTATAATCGTCGTTAATTCGGATTCTTCCTACATTCAAAGTGTTATACCTAAATCATTGATATCAAACCGCTTCTATCTCGGTGAAATATTTTCCATTCAAGGAAATACTTACTCTAATGTAATTAAATATCAATCAGGTGACACTCGGGTATACAACAAAGCATTTAAACTAGACAGTTCCACATCTAGTCATTCACTTGCTGAATCACTGCCTGTATTTATCCACCAAGCGGCTGCGCCAGAACATTTTATTATTACTCATGGTTACCATGCCTTTAGTTGTAGCAGTGAAATAGAATCCAGCATCTCTAACATACAAAACGCCGTCATTATTTTTACCTGTCAGAGTTTTCAAGAGATAGAGCGAGTCACCAGAGAAGTCTATACATTCAAACAAAAGTTTGGGGAGTCGTTACGAATTCTTGTCAAGGAAGGTACACCCTGTATTCGCTACAATGATTTTCATATGCTCATTAATGCGGGTGCGCAAAATATTATCGAACATTATCGCTCTGATTCAGTAATTTTTGACCAAGTACGCCTTGCCTCTCTCACGACAATGGACCGCAGTAACGTAGCTTTAACAACACTCGAAAGCTTCTTCCAAAGCCCGTTGAATCACATTGGATTTCAGGAATTTAATGTGTTTATGGACGTGACCAACAACGTCGTTGACAAAATTAAGCATTCGCAACTAGAGTTTGCCCTGGTGGAACTGATTCCTTTTTCATCTGTTTCGATTGCAGAAGCAAAAAGTTACTGCACGTTGAGGCGCAAAGGAGATATAGCAACGACCCTCGATGGTCGTATTGTGCTGTTTTTCAGCTCACTGAGACTTTATGAAGTATCCCAAGCGTTAAGTAATGTATTTTCTATTTCGACTACTGAGATTTTTTCTCAAATAAACACGTTAACGACGCACAATGACATACTTGATAAATTGAAAGAGCTTAGTCAACTTAGTCACTCAACTATACAAGCGCCTTCTCCTAACGGGCTGGTCAAGAAGACAGTATTATCGAGTAACAAAGCCGTTAAGGTTGACTGGGAATCAATATGAACATTAATGAGTTTTTCATCGTGGCTGGTTTCTTTACCGGGGTTGGCATTGCTGTTTGCCTTTTCGCACCCTTGGTATTTCGCTTAGTAAAAGTCTTCTATTTACTTATTTTTAAACGCCCCAAATATTTGAAGAAAACCAAATTTTAACTATGAATACGACCTCTCGCACATACTCTTGGTTCCTCGGCTGGTGGACAGTCTATTTCGCATTAAAAGTTTTTCTGTTTTGGAATGACACGCTGAAGTTTGACGCTCTTTATAATTTTGCATTACTTGCATTCGTCACGTTTCCGATCCCGAATCGGTGGTTAAACCGAACCCGTCATTTGATGGCAATAATTTTCGCTTTACTGCTCTTGCACCATGATTCGTTTCTTCCACCGCTTGAGCGCTTAACAAGCCAATGGGATCTCATTCGCCAATTTGATTCCACTTATTTGCTGTCTCTTGCTATCGATTTCGTTTCCTTTGATCTCGTCGTATTAATCTCACTTGCAAGCCTCGGTTATTTATACCTCAACCAGATTTTTCGGTTATCCACGTTTGTGATTTTGGCCATGATCGCGTGTACGATTCCACCATCATTATGGCAGCCTATCGCTGCTCCAAATGTTGTACTATCGGGAAATGATAACAGCGGATTAGATCTCCCCCTTTCGAGCCAGGCAGACATCAACGACGTTCAAATTGATACCTCAGCTGAAGGGCTTAATCGCTATCTTACGGATTTCTTTTCACTCCAATCGAGCTTAACTTCTTCGTTGTCATCGATTGAAAATATCACGCCCAACTATGACATTCTGTTTATCAATATCTGCTCATTAAGCTGGGATGACTTAGAATTCAGCGGCAACATTGATCACCCACTATTTGAAGAACTTGATATTGTCTTTAACAAGTTCAATTCTGCAACGTCTTATAGTGGGCCTGCAGTATTACGCATCCTTCGAGCTAACTGCGGTCAACAAAGTCACGCCGCTCTGTTTGATAACAAGCTAACAAAACAGTGCTCGTTGTTTGACGAGTTGCATCGACTCGGGTTTGAGAAAGAAGTGTTGATGAATCACGATGGAAAATTCGACGGATTTAACAAACATATTGCGAGTAATATTGGTCCTTTTACCGCTGCTGTAAATGTCGATGAAATGCAACCATCACAATACGCGTTTGACGGAACCAAAATTTATAGTGACCAAGAGGTCTTATCTAAGTGGAATAGTATCAATCACGATAAACCGACCGTGACTTTGTATAACACTATTAGTATTCACGATGGCAACCGTGTGATTGGTGAGTCAGGTTCACGCCTAGTTACATACAAACGACAACAAGCTAAATTGCTTGATGAACTTTACGCCTTTTTTCAAAACTTAACAGCAAGTGGACGTAATGTTGTTGTGGTCCTTCTGCCTGAACATGGTGCAGCGGTGAGAGGCGATCGCATGCAAATTTCAGGAATGAGGGAAATCCCAACCAAAGCCATTACCTCTGTCCCGGTAGGCGTAAAATTCTTTGGTAATGCGACCATAGTGGAACAGCAGCAAATCACTGTTGATACACCGGTTAGTTTTTTAGCGATCAGTGACTTGATAGCCAACATCGCGTCAAGTGGCATCTATCAGGGAGAGAGTGTCACTCTCAACTCACTCATTGAGAATTTACCGCAAACACCGGTCGTATCCCAAAACCAAGGAACAACCATGCTAGAAGTTGATGGTAAGCAGTTCTATAGCTTTGATGAAACATCCTGGACAGAGTACAAACAATGATGTTGAGCCCAAGATAAGTATTAGGACAACATAAGTATTAGGATAACATAAGTATTTTGGTCGCTCATTCATAGCGAAGAATGCGTGAAGGGTCGCTAGAGCTAGGCGTTGGATCATTCATAAAAACGCTCCCGTGAGCATTCAAATCTTGTTATATTTCGCAAGATAAATCAGCGCTAATCAACATCTATTGCGGAGAAATCATGTCAAAGAAAACCGTTCGATTTGAATACGAAAAAGAAACCAAAAACAGTGTTCGTTACCAAGAAGTCCCAGAAGAAGGCACTGCACCCATTGTTGGGTCGCTGTATGTTCAAAAATGGTTTGCCGGAACCAGTAAGACCATTGAAGTGACGATTGAGAAGAAAGACTAGGTTTGTGACGTTCGCACTATATTTATCGTCCATCAGCACGACGTCATTCGTGCTGATGGAGACTGTCCAATTCATGCATGCGCTCAGATGATAACGTCATGTCACTGTGAGGCAGGTTTATACGATGACTTTCACTCGCCCTACATCGCCGCTTTCTAAGCGGACCTTAATGCCATGAGGATGATTGGGCGACTTAGTCAGTAAGTCTTTTACTACTCCTGCCGTTAGCTTGCCACTACGTTGATCTTGCTTTAACACTATTTTCACTTCGATTCCTGGCTGAATATCAGCGCGATTGGTTCCATTCATACTGCTACCTTGTAAATTACTAAATCAAGCTTGTATCAAAATCTTGGACGTCAACGTCCATTGAGAGAGAATCTATTTGCGCTTGTAGCTGCTGTATATTTTTTTCTAATTCACTCAGCGTCAGCGTATTATTATCAAGGGAATACACTTGCTTTAAACTATGGTAATAAAAGAAAAGTACCACTATCGCGTCACGATCATTTTCACTGACTCGCTGCTTAATTGGTTTGATTCTACGATAAATGCGATTCTGCAACGCTTTTAGGCGCCATACGTAGTACACCTCTTTAAAATAGGGTGTATTTTTCAGTTTAGACAGCACCGCAACACACACGAACGCTGCTGCGATAACACCCATTAAGTTTAAGTGAAAGTTACCTGTCGACTCTGCGGTAGGGTTTTGTGACCCAAAGAAAGCAATCAATACGCTACCAAAACCAACAGAAAGCACCGCTAATGCTGCAACAATAGCAATTGTAATCACGTTTAGGCGCTGCTTATATATCGTTTTATCGATGTTAATTAACTTCATAGATCCAACTAGTTAGCGAAATATGACATCATGATAACCCATGCTAAGGCACTCAGACCACTTTCTTTGAAGTATGTGTCATTAATGGTAAGACGGAGCCAGAAGGTCCCCTACGATTACACGCCATATAAAGATTTCGGAACGAATAAAAAGAAAAACCCCGAGACCTTTCGGCTTCGGGGTTATATCTCTTACTCGCAGCAGTCCAGCTACTAAAGGTGCTCCATGCATCAATCCATGACAGTAATGCTAAGTTCCATTAGCATATTCCATTCATCGCCTTCCTAGCGGTGTCCAAAATAGTATTCCCTACTCGCTAACCATCCTCGCTAGCATTCATCACTCGTTCCTAAGCGGTGTCCTTAACATCTATCCTGATGCTTATTCCCTACTTTTCCAAAAGTGTCCACTGCCTTCCCTAGTTCGTTACCTATCCTAGTAACGGTTGCTTCCGTTCAATGTCCTATGTGCATTCCATGCTGAAAGTCTATCCTAGACTCTCAAGACGTCTTCCTGACGATGCCCTTACCTGGTGCCTTTCCTATTCCGTGTCGCTCTCCTGTCGACACGAGATATAATAATGAAATTTCGCTAATTTAACGTGTTACATTTGTGTAAACCACGTACAAAACCCGAAGAAAACAAAAGCAATATTCAATAAAACAACACCTTAGCTGACTTCACATCCAAACTCCTCTTCGCAATCACTCGTATAACTCACAATGTTGTAAGCGATCTCGCACACAGAGAAGCGACGAAATAGGCGCCCCCCTAAAAATCAGGTTAACTCTACGTTACAGACCATATCGATCATAAATAAACCACCACTACAATATCACTGCACACCCGATTGCCATGACAACGTTAAAGACAAAAAAGCGGCCTCACAAGGAGGCCGCTTTGTTACTCTCGCTCAGTAATCACGAAAGCTCTGCTATGCCATTCTTTGGCTCGGAGTCCAACGAGCAAGAGAAGGAGTAAACTTGATACCTTGTGATGTCAGAAGGTTCACACGAGCCAAGTACGCGGCACCGTGCATGAGGTGCTTGGCAAGGTCTACAGCATTACGCTGTTGATAATCATCAAGGTAGCTATCTTTCGCCCACGCATTAAACGCACCTAGTGCGGGACCCGCCCAAACTTGGTAGTCCATCTCACGACCTTTTTCACCGGTATTTGACCAACGACTAGAAAGCCCTAGATACCAGCGGAAGATAAGGGCCATTTTACGCTTAGGGTTGCCTTCTGCACGTTCGATCTGTTTCGGGTCACGCTCGTTAAAGTGCGCTACCGTGCCAGCCCAGATCTCGTCTAGGGTTGAACGGAATACTTGAGTTTCCAGCTTATGTCGCTCATCGGCAGGAATCGCTTCAATTGAGTCGTAGCGCGTGTAAATTTCGTATAACTTGTTGGCACGCATTGGGAACAATGTACCACGCTTCACGACTTGTAATTTCACCCCCATTTCGAACATGTCTGCTGCAGGCGCCATCGTCACATCGGCCATTTCTGTCGTGGCCAGTAACTTACGAGTATGCTCACTAGCACCCGCTTCAACACACGCTTGGTTGATAGAGCCAGTGACAATGTAAGCCGCACCCATGTTGAATGTCGCTAATGCCGCATCAGGTGTACCAACGCCCCCACCACAACCCACACGAATTGGTGTTTTAAATTGATACTGAGCTTGGATTTTATCTTTCAATGCTAAAATCGTTGGCAACAATGTCACTAATGGACGGTTATCCGTATGGCCGCCAGAATCTGCTTCCGCGGTAATATCGTCTGCCATTGGCACCAACTGAGCCAGCTCCATTTGCTCAGCGGTGATGCGCCCTTCATCGAGCAATGCTTGCAACATTTTGGCTGGCGCAGGTGCCATGAACTTGCTTGCCACTTCGGTACGGCTGACCTTCGCAATGACCTTATTGCCAATGACAATTTCGCCTTTTGCATCTCGGCTCAACCCTGCCGCTCGGTAATGCACGATTTGTGGCGTTAAACCTAAAAATGCAGACGCTTCTACCGTCTTAACATTGTGCTTCAAAAACAGTTCGACACTGCCGCGTTCAAGGGCTGGTTCACTTGGGCTATGAATCAGATTAAATGCATATGGGCCATTTGGCAGCGCCGCTTGAATGCGGTTAATCGCTTGCTCAACACGTGATGGAATAAGACCTGCAGCGCCAAATGAACACAGTATACCCGCCTGACCAAGGGCTATGACAAGCTCCTCTGAAGAGATACCATTTGCCATCGCTCCTGCGTAGTAAGCGTATTTTACCCCGTGGCAGCGACGAAATTCTTCATCACCAAGGCTTTGAGTCCCTAATGCAGGCGCATAAGCGCTTACTGGTTGACTATTAGCTGCACTTGCCGAGTCGCCTGACGTCACTTCAGCATGCTGGCTAAGGCCCAACCCCTTCTCAGGGTGATTCACTACATAGCAACCAAGACTAAGATCTTTAAGGATGGTCGCCATGGTTGCTTGGTCAAAATGCGTCGTGCTGTCTTCAATTTGCCACGGCCACGGAGAAAGCTTTTCATTGTTCATCGTTAGTTGTGTTGTCATTATTATTTGTCCTTTCTCACTCAAGCTTCTTCAATGCAAATTGCGATGTCTTTTACTTCATAGATACGAAGACCGTCTTTGCTCAAGTTGGCATCACCAACAATGATTTTCTTACCATCTTCGTCTTTGATAGCGGTGATGTGCACATCAAGCGACATTTGTTTGTTCAACGGGTTAATTTGACCGCGATATTTCCACTTCACTTCCGATTGAATCTGACCAAATTTCGGTGAACGGAAACCCGCACCAAGGTCTTTGTTAAGTGCATAGGTTTGCATCAATTCAATGATGGCTTCTACACCCAATGAACCCGGCATTACTGGGTCTTGATGGAAGTGGAATTGGAAGAACCAATCACTTGGGTCAATAGTGCGCTCGGCGTACAAGTAACCTAGTCCTGACTTACCACCATCACTGGTAATTTGCACCTTGTCGATGAAGTTCAAACGTCCACCAGCTAACTGGTAATGGGGTTGAGTTACGCCATTCGCTAATACGGGTGCGTTAAAGTAACGGCTCGATTTGTCGAGTAAATCGATGGTGACATCCGGCGTGCGATTGTTGTCGATGTGCCACGGTTGCGTCACTTTTCCGTTATCTAGACCAAGCTGATCTTTCAGCGCAGCACCTTTGAAGTAACCAAACACAGCTGTACCTTCATAGAAAGGCACCCCATCAGTGCTCAACTCAAAACTAAAGCTTTGCACGATGTTGGTACCCATCATGACTGTAGAAAGCAAACGTGAGTCATTGGTGATGGTTTTACCACGCAGATCAACATTACGCAGCATTTTGCCGCTACCGTCTAGGTTACGGAAGAACAACTCTTCACCAGGGAAGCCTAACGTCGTCCCCATGTAACCTGAGATAAAGCCATTCGGTTGCAGTGAAATTTCCATTAACACCGAGTACGGCATCAAGGTTTCATGGCTATTTTCATCGAAATACCACGCGTTTTCTGGTACTTCATATTCGGCAATACACGACGACGGCTTTTTAAAGTCGCCTCGTTTGCCGTTGATTTCTACCACACGCGTTGTGAGCTGGAGATCGCCACACGGAGTGCGCGGTGGGATCATGCCACGATAGATTGAAAAATCAGGGCCGAAGCATTTTTCAATATCGCCAGTGGCAAACTCAAACATATGATAAGGCGTGAACGGAACCGTATCAGGCGTACGATTTGGGTAATCAGGCGTAACGGGTGCCTCTACGTGTTGCAGTGGAATCACACCTTTATTAGGTGCTGTCGCTAAGTCTGGAATTTGCGCCATCAAAGGTGCGTTTACAGACGCTTGAGGCTTAGATTTAGACTCAGTCTGTACTGGGCTAGTCAACGATTCTGCAGTCGCGGTTAGTTGAGCTGAGGTCGATTGACTCGCAAGCTCAGGATAAAGCGTACATTCTGCTTCTTCCTTAATCATCACGCCAAGGTTTTGGAAATCAACAATCACTTTACCGTTAAGCAAAATATCGATATTCGCCTTCGCGTATGGACGTGGGCTCACCCCAATTTCCGTCACTTCCATGCGGTACGTTAGCTGTGCCGACTGTGGTAACACTTGACCACGACAACGTACTTGTTGCGGTGCGTTTTCTAGCGGCTGGAAGCGACCGTTTTCAACCAGTGTGTGCATGCCAAGGTGCATCATGTAGAACTGTAATAATTGACCACAGCCTTCTGCCATCAATGAACCAGCCATCACGTTGTCATCTTTAAAGTGACAAGGGAAATACCAGTGCTCTTTCTCTAGCTGTTTGTGACCTTCAATCAGACCTAAGCCCCACGTGCCGCCTTGTGGTTCTACTCGGCTCACTTGTTCAATCATCATGAACTTTTCTGAGCTAAAGCACAGTGACGGTTGATGCTGGTTAGATTGATGCGTCGGACCAAAACATTCCGCGATGTTCGCCGTCAACAGGTGACGTAATGCACTGTGATCAAATTGCGATTTCGGGCAATGTAATATTGGCTCAAAACGTTGCTTTGTCGCTAATTGACGAGCCTTGATTTCGCTTTCGGTATGAATGACACCTTTACCATCCGCTAACTCTTCATCGGTGAAGAAACCAGCACAACCGTTATCCATTTTCAGGATCATCTTGTCGCCGATAAAACACTCGTACGAGAAGAAGAACAACAAGGTATCGCCATTGCGAGCGTAGTTGTTAATGGAGATATCGTAGCGTAGCGTATCACCACCACGTGGTAAGTCACCGAGGAAGGTTAAGGTACAATCAAGAAGACGGTAAACACGCTCACCTTTGTTCTCAAAATCAATCCCTAAGTAGCTGATCAGCATAAGATCGCACTGACCCGATTCCACCGCTACTGCCCATGGAATCTGACCATCCACTAAGTATGGCGCATCGACGGGAATATCGTACTCTGTCGTCATCGTGCTTGGCTTGTATTCCAGCATCGTTGCATCAAGCTTGGTCACACGAGACACTAATAGATAGTCGGTAGTTGGCAATCTTACGCGACGCTTGTAGCTATCGATGATGGCGTAATCCGGGCCAAATACCTTAGCAATATCGCCTTCTGCGTATTCAACAAGATCGTCGTAATCCCAAATACATGGCTTGCGTTCAGGACGTGCTGGTGCTGCGTAAACGTTAACCGGTGCCACCGGAACGACAGGTTGCGCTTGTTCGGTTTGCGCAGCGTTTTGTACCGTGCTCACCTGACTCGCTCCGCTTACTGAGCCCGCCTCTAGCCCTTTGGTAATGTCATTCAGTTGCGCTTTAAGCAACGCATCAGCGATTTGCATGCCTTGCGCTCGCGTATTCAAAAACTCTTGGTGAACCTTCTGCGTCAACTGCTGATTTTGTTGAAATTTGCTGTGTGAGGCTGTCGCCACTGGGGTATTTGGCGCGGTTACCGCGCTATTTTTCGTGGATAAAACATCAGTCATCGTACTGTGATTACCTATTAACGGGTTTTGACTTGCTGCGGTTTGACCTGCAACAGTCGAAGTATTGATAGAAGAAGCAGGCGCCGCTGATACGTGGTGAGCGAGCTTCACTGGTTCCTTAGATACCGGTGCAGCGCTAGGCATTGAGTTTGCTTGTGTCATTTGCGCTATCGTTGGCACCACAACACGTCGTTGCGGCTGCTTTCCGGCTGACTTTTGTTGAATACTTGCCAGCTGGTTTAACGGCGATTCGGTAATATGCTGGAAAATATCGCGACCACCTAAGCTCACCGATTTAATCAGCTGGCGCTTAGCATCGGTCGCTAATTCAGTGTTCAATCGAGCCGACAACGCTTGCGTTTCATGAGTCGATTGACGAATCAGTAATTGCGAACATTGACCTTCACTAATGCTAGCGACGAGTGCCTGTTTGCTCGCACCTTTTGACACGTTCTCAAGATTTAGTAAGCCATTTAACACGCTCGCCATCCCAGAAGCAGAGGCACAATGCCCCACCACTTGGCTAGCTTGAGTGTGCTTGGCTGCCACTGTAGGCAAGATTGAATCATGGTTCGCGGTATTTGAGCTGGCTGGTGCCAGGTTAAGTTCAAGGATATCTATTTGGCTTGACGTCGTCGCAGAATGCGTTAACAACGCATCGGTTACGGCTTGGCTACGCGCACTAGAACCAAAGGCAAGCGCGGCGATTTGACCATAACTGTTCGCCTGTACTTGACTGGCGTTGGCATGATTTTCATCCACAAGAACCAAGGCCCCTGCCCCTTCACCGACATTCCAACCACTATCTTGAGCGTGCATTGCAACTGGCGTAACACTGTTTTGCAAAATGACATGTTCCGCACTGCCACTGAGGTCGACCGCTGCGATCACCACTGCATCTATTGACTCTTGTGACATCAGGTTTTGCGCGACATCAATACAACGAGCTACAGACTGCTCAGCGGCAGAAATGGTAAAGGCGGGACCATTGAAATCCCACAATGACGAAATACGTGACGCCATGATATTGCCGATAAAACTGGTGTACTGATTCAGCTTCGCCGCATCCATCACACTGTCCATAGCAATTTTTTCAAGCGCTTGGTACTCGTCCGCGGTGAGCTCAACGCCCATGTTGGCAAAACTATCGGCCAGCTGACTGTGCAAGTTGACACGCCCACGGAACTGATGCATTTCAAGTTCCGTTTCCATCGCCACTAATACGGCTACTTTTTGCCCAGGCTCCAACTTAGCATCGCGAATGGCTTCGTCTGCCACTTTCATCAAGAGTAGCTGCTGTGAAATCAGACGGTCATCTTCATTTGGCGGGATTTTAAAACGCAGAAAGTCCAAATCAAATTGATCAATGTACGCCCCATGAGGCACGGCGTTAAGACCAAATTGGCGCAAGAGGTCTGGGTGCTTATCTAGCCCTTTCCAACGTTGGTTTGGCAATTCTATAAAGGCGTCGTTATCCGTTTTAATAGCATTCGCCAGCGCGTTGACGCTTGGCAATGAACCAAAATGAGACGCTAGCCCTATGATGTTTAGTGGCGAAGCGCTTGGAGTGTGCTGCGGGTTAGCCAAAGGAACGACATTTGAAGGAGAGTACGCTTCCAGTAGCAAGTGTGCATTACAACCACCAAAGCCAAATACCGACACGCCCGCACAGCGCTCTGTATTACCGGGTTTATTTGGCCATGGCTGAACTTGTCTCGGTAGCGTTTGCGACCCAAATAACCCATCTGGTGATGAAAGTGGGTTTTCAAGGTTAATACTCGGCGGCAACACGCCCTCTTTCATGGCAAAGATCATTTTCATGATCCCCGGCATACCTGCTGCTGTTAGTAAGTGCCCAAGGTTCGATTTAGCCGAACCAATCAAGGGCGCGTTACTTCCGTTAAGTTTTTCAGCAAAGAAGCGCTCCATAGACGTGAGCTCTACTTTATCACCCAGCGGTGTCCCCGTTGCATGACATTCAATCACTTCAATGCTATCTGGCGTAAGATCCGAAGCTTGGTAGGCACGCTCAAACGCTTGCACCTGTCCTTTACTGTTCGGGCTCAGCACAAACTGACCTCGACCATCGTTGGATAAACCAATACCACTGACTACAGCATAGATGTTGTCTCCGTCACGTTGAGCATCAGCTAAACGTTTGAGCACTAATACGCCAGCACCTTCACCAGCAAATAAGCCCTTACTGTTACTATCAAATGGCACGGAAACGCCGTGATCTGGATACGCGTGGAAAATTGAAAAGCCCATGTTAATAAAGAATGGGTCCGCACCAGAAACAGCACCTGCCAACATCATGTCAGCCTTGCCGGTGTTGAGATAATCGCACGCAAGTTTTAATGAATAGACTGAGCTTGCGCAGGCCGCGTCAAGACTAAGCTGCACATTACCCAACCCTAGAGCATCCGCTACTAACTTAGAAGCGTTATGCGCAGCTGCTCCATTGATTGCATTAAGCTGGCTTGCGTTTTCATTGGTTGGTAGCAGGGAAAACTGTTCATTACTCAATTTGCTCTTCAGCGCTTTTTCTACCATTGAATGGTACATAGGTAAAAATAGATCGTTTGAGCGTGTGGTTGGGAAAGACAATGCCCCCATGATGATACCAGTACGCGCCAACACTTCCGCGCTTAACTCTATGCCAGCGTCCTTTAGTGCCTTTCGGCTCGTGTCCAGTGCCCATAAAAAGCTCTGATCAACACCGTTGAAGTAGTCTGGCGTAACACGGTAACCCTGAGCATTAAACGTAAAGTTTTCAATATAGCCACCCTTATCGCAGTAAAAGCGATCAGACTGGCCTTGGTTACCCTGATAATCCTTTGGATTCGCCCCTAGCTTTTCAGCACTTAACGTTGAGCGTGCATCTTTTTTATTTAATAGATTTTGCCAAAAGTCTTTCGGCGTATCGGCTGAAGGGTATTGGTTCGCAATCCCTACAATGGCTATTTTATTTTGTTGAGAACTCAAACTGGCTCTCCTTGATGATAATTCGCTACATTTTCTGCTATCGATAAACCACACGATGTAGACACACGATTTATCTCATGCTCTAAACCGGTTAACAATGGTGACACAGAAAGAGGAATTTGATGGGTAATGAGCTGACCAATGCATTTAAGTAGCGTGACAACATCGTCTCCGCCCTTGGCATTGGCCGCAATAGTGCAATAACCGCTCGAAACACCGTCGTTACGATTGATTTTATCAATTAGCGTGCTTGTTTGACGGTCTGCGCCCACTTCAATAAACAAACGCGCCCCTTGCTTTCGAGCACTGCGAATTAGTGAAGTAAAGTCGAGGGTGGCACAAAACGTATCGGCAATAGACTTGGCAATACTGTCACTATCGATACGGATAGGAAGATTGTCTGGTGCCGCCTCAGTCTGGCTATTAACAGGAAGACCCGCAGCACTAATGAAGCGGATGTGTTCAGGCAAGCTATCAAACAAAGGCTGAGTATAAAAGTCACGAACTTGAGCATGTTGGCTCAAGGCTGGCGTGGTATGCATGGCTGTCACGCGATTTGCGGCAATTCCGCGCTTACCCAATTTTTTGAGCAACGCGCGACAACTGACTTCACACCCTGCCAGTACACAAGTATCACCCTGTATAATCGCAAGATACGCACGTGGAAACTCAGGAAGCAGTGTTTCAATAGCGTGAGCATCACAACGGACCACAAAGCTATTCCATTGAATCTCTTCCTCGCTATCGAGTTGCCAATCTTGCCTTACGGCCGTGAGTTCACCTGATATCGCAGTGGTAAAAATTGGGCTTGTCTGCGTCATCTCGATCAGCGCATGCGGGTTACGCCACACTCCCAAGCTTGCCCACATCGATGCCTCACCCTTAGAGTAACCTAAGGCAAAATCAGGTATGACTTGAAATTCCTCACACAACAATTGTGTTAGCAAGTAGCTGCTACCCACACCGGCGATAGCGAGCTCGCTTAGTGACATGTCTTGTGCTTCTGCAGCGTAGGTTTTGCGCGCTTGCAACATCTCTTCCAAATTCCCTTCTCGCTCTAATCGAGCAAAAAGTGATGGGAAATAGCGATGAAACTCCGCTAGCATTCCCGGATAAACGGTCCCGACACCAGGATAGACAAACGTCACACCATCTTTACTTTTAGGTGCGGCAGAGAAGCAACTACCCGATGGCGTTTTATAATGACTGCCATCCGTAAATACCGACGTCAATGCCGTCGATAAAACCGAAATTTCTTTCAGTGCTCCCTCTGCACTTGACGCCTGAATCACGATATTTTTATGCATTGGGGTAGCAACGTTGCCACTAGGTTGCGACAACGATTGTTGAAAACTCATCAGATTCGCGCGCATAAGCTCCAGTAACCCAAGAGGATTACTAGTATCTAACGCTTTGATCTCGCCAGATAACTGAGCTAAACCAATCTCAAGACTGGATTCAGTTTGCCCTGAAACCACAAACATCACGCGCTCGTTTGACAACAAAGACTTCGCTGGCGCTAACCCCGTTGCCTGCGTGAGAACCAAGCTCGCAGTTTTCTGACCCATCGGCGTTTGGCTATCGCTAGATTGCGCATTAAACGTGAGTAGAGCAACTCGCGCTCGATGCGGTTGAGTAAACCAATAGCCCTCAGATAAGCTTCGTGCTGCTACCGCCTCAACGGCATTGAACAACTCGCTAAATTGCTGGGCAGCTGACAGCGCACCGAACGACGGCTGAAAACTCACATCAGACATACGACGCTTAGCTTGCAGTAAGGCTTGCTTCGCATCTGCGCCATAACCAGAAAAATACGCGTCGGGGTGAATTTTACCTTTTGCAGCCGTTAACGCACTTAGCATCAACAACCTCTTTGCTCGCGGGCCGTCATTTAAGCCTGAAATCAATTCAACGCACTCACCTTTAAGCACAGCGTCAATAGCCATTTGCAGTGAGTGTTGAAAGTCAGACTCGATAACGATCTTTCGGATCGAAGTCGCGGTTGATATTTGGTCGGCAGAAAGCTCAGAGGCACAAGCCGACTGAGCTAAAAGAGCGATGCGCAACGGCATCGCTTGTTGAGAAGATAAGCTCACTATGACGTCAGCTCCTTTTCGGCTGTTGGCTTCGTAATGAAAGCGTCATTCAAGCTCTTACTAATGGTCACCTTTGCACCCATCATCGTCGCACTTAAACGACCATCTTGATGGTACAGCGAGATATTCGCTTGTAACGAGCGAGCTGTGCTTTTAATCACATCAAGCTCTAACCAGCCTTTATCACCCGCTTGCAATGGTTGATAACAAACAAATTCACCAATCGCTGACGGTAAGCTTGCAGCCCCATACTTCATGCGAGCCCACACCAGCATAGCTTGTAGCAAGTAGTCTTCGGCAAATGGCTGGCTATCTGAGAAACCATTTTTGGCGATAAACGCACCACAGTCGCTTTCGGCGATCGTCGGCAATTGACACCGAGCCAGTAGGCTCGTGTCATCAAAGCGCTCGATTGACGTAATACCTTGTAATCTCGGTCCATGGAACAAGGTGCCATCGCTATATAACGACGCTTTACTCGCCACACTTCCTGACTCGCTCGCCTCAAAATGCTTCAGAAAAGCGCTTGGAACGTCCGATGCAGTTTGTACCTCGGCAACTTGTAATTCCGCTTGATACTGAGGACGACCTTGGCAATGAATCATTGCTTTAATTCTTCCTGAAGATTTCGCTAACGGTGACAACGTCACCGTTAGCTCTTGTACTTCATCAGTGTCAAATATCACACCTTTCAGCAACTTATAGTTATGAACACTCACGCTCACTCCTAACTGTTGCTGCGCTGTTTCACGCATCCATTGAATGGCGCACACTGTCGGTAACACTGGGTTACCGGCAATGCAGTGGTCTTGAATAAAAGGCAGCGCCTTCGGATCCAGACTACGTGTCACAGTGATCGTTGTGTTTAGCGGACTCTTTGCAAGATGCATAGACTCCGCACTAAGCTTTTTTACAGCCGCTTCCTTATTGTCAGAACCTTGCATGCTCGTGCCCACAAGCAATTGGATACCCGTTTCGCCCAGCAGTTGAGAACTAAATAGCTCAGCTCCCGCTTGAAGAGGAATCACGTACACACCGCGCTCTGTAAACATTTTCTTCAGAGCCGCGTTAACCATGCCGCCATCCCACGGTCCCCAGTTAAAGCTCATCACTTTCGCTTCTAGGTGACGTGCAGACAACTGTAGTGCCGCTTTGTTTAAGATTTCATTCGACATTGCATAGTCACTTTGGCCCGTATTGCCATAGAAACCAGCCGCAGAAGAGAACATCGCAATCAACTTAAGCTTGCTGCTATCAAGACCAGCTAATACCGCCTCAAGTCCACCAACCTTGGTACCGTAAACCATGTTCAATTCATCAAGCGTTTTATCTTGAATGTGTTTATCAGCAAGAACACCTGCGCCGTGAATAAGGCCTGTAATATCGCTATGAGCGGCTAACGTCTTGCCAACCGATTCGCGGTTAGATACATCAAGGCTTAAATACTCTGCGCTCGCACCGACTTGGCTAAATGCAGCAAGCGAGGCGTTAATTTCTAGACTGCTTAGTACAGGCTTTAACAACGCATCCACTTTCTTTGGTGTTGGCTTATCACCAGAGGCTTGTAAATGAGCAATCGCTGCAGGTTTTAGTTCGTTCGGTTGCTTACCTTTTGCCCACTGTGGAAGCTCATCAGACGTGATGTGCTTGCTACGACCAGCAAGAATAAAGTGTGATTGACACTGCTTCGCTAGTGTTAGTGCACATTCAAATGTCACACCTTTTGCACCACCAGTTACCAGTACTTTGTCGTTTTTAGTTAGCTGAGCTGCGGTATTTTTAACCAGAGCAGAACCAGGAGTTGTCGCTATTAATGTCGCTCGTCCCGATTCATTTTTCGTTGCTTCACTTAGACCTATTTCTACCGTATCTGTCTCGATATCAAAGAGCTCAGCCGTAATAGCGTCACCTAGATGACGAGCATCTAGCGCCTTAGAAGCATCAATTGAACGACAAAATACGTTAGACCATTCGTGACTCAGTGTTTTTGTTAGACCCGATAACGCCGCTTGGTTTAACTCAGCCACTTTCAGTTGATCACTGTCTAAGTAACCAAAACCGCCATCAATACGACTTAGCGTAAAGAACACACTACGACCCATTACCGCGTTCAACTGTGTTTTTAAGTGCTTAGCAAACAAAAACGCAACAGTTAAAGACGCTTTAGCATCTGCGCTAAGGTTGATAGCCGAAGCGTTATTATCGGTAGTTTCTGTTGCTTGTAAGTGAACAAAACCCGCGATGACCTTGTTTGACTTATTTAGATCAGCTTCGATATCGCCGATCACCGCGCTCACACCTGAATCATCAACACTGGCTAATGTGTAACTCGCCACTTCTGAATTTAAAGGTGATGCTGCAGACTGTGGGCAGCGTACAACCGCAACCTCAATACCGTTCGCAGTGAGTTTCTCCGCTAACACACCTGCGTTATGACCATCATCAGTGATCACTACACAAGCGTCTTTAGAAAAACAATCGACCAGTCTATCGGCTGCTGGTAACTTTTTTAGCGCCACCTCGCTGTGTGGAGGAAGTGCCATCACTGGCGTTTCCACGTTTTGTGTTTCAACAACTGACGTCGCCACTGGTGCAGCAGCCAAGTTGCCTGTCGTCGCTAACTTGCTTTGCATGTAAGCAACAATTTCACCCAATGTACGACACTCAGCCAAATCCTCTGGGTTTAACTCAGGTAGGTTTGGTAGTTGGTCTTGAACGGTTCCTAAGATCTCAACGCGTTTAATCGAGTCGATACCTAAATCGGCTTCCATATCCATCGCTAGATCCAACATTTCTGCTGGGTAACCGGTTTTGTCAGCCACGACATCAAGCATTGTCGCTTGAACATGCTCAGCGTTAAGACCACTCTCTGCCACGACCGGCGCTGCGGCAACGTCAGCTTCAAGGACTTGAGCAGCACCCGTGCTCAACTTGCTATTCATGTAGTCCACGATTTCGCCTAAAGTGCGACACTCAGCAAGATCTTCTGGGTTTAACTCAGGCAATGTTGGTAATTGGTCTTGTACAGTGCCTAGAATTTCCACACGCTTGATAGAATCAATACCTAAGTCGGCTTCCATGTCCATCGCCAGATCCAACATTTCAGTTGGGTAACCGGTTTTGTCAGCCACGACGTTTAGCATCGTTGATTGAACTTGGTCTGCGTTTAACCCATGGCTTGCTGCTGGCGCTGCTGCGACAGGTTGAGCGTTGCTCACACTAAGCTTGCTGTTCATGTAATCAACAATCTCGCCTAGCGTTCGGCACTCTGCAAGATCTTCTGGGTTTAGCTCTGGTAATGTTGGAAGCTCATCTTGTACTGTACCTAGAATCTCTACACGCTTGATAGAGTCAATGCCCAAGTCAGCTTCCATGTCCATAGCAAGGTCAAGCATCTCAGTTGGGTAGCCCGTTTTCTCTGCTACAACAGAAAGCATCGTGCTTTGAACAACGGTGGCGTCTAGGCCGCTTGCTGCAGTAACTGGCGTCGCGACTTCTGATGTTGATTGGCTGATTACCGCTGGCAATTTGCTGTTCATATAATCAACAATTTCACCCAATGTACGACATTCAGCAAGATCTTCAGGATTTAACTCAGGTAGCGTTGGCAGTTCATCCTGCACGGTACCAAGAATTTCAACACGTTTAATCGAGTCGATACCAAGATCCGCTTCCATATCCATTTCTAGATCAAGCATTTCTGTTGGGTAACCCGTTTTCTCGGCGACGACTTCCAACATAGTTTGTTGAACAGCGGCAGCATCAAGACCGTTTGAGGCTGTTTCCGCCCCACCAGTAGATGCTGAAGCAGTAAGTGCTGAAGCAGCCGTGACAGGCGCAGCAGAAGCCGCTGCCATTTTGCTGTTCATGTAAACAACAATCTCGCCTAAAGTGCGACACTCAGCGAGATCTTCAGGGTTTAGCTCTGGAAGATTTGGCATCTCATCTTGAACCGTACCAAGGATTTCCACACGTTTAATGGAGTCAATACCAAGATCCGCTTCCATGTCCATGTCTAAGTCGAGCATTTCTGTTGGGTAGCCCGTTTTCTCAGCAACCACCTCTAGCATCACTTTTTCTGCGTCTGCAGTGTGTACTGGAGCCGACGCTACTGGTGTGACAGGAGCAAGAGCAGGCGCTGCTGGTGCTGGTTTCGCGGCTTGAGCCTGTACAACTGGCGATTTAACCGGAGCCACTTGTTGTGGAGCAGCTTGAACAGGCTTTGATGTTGGCACGGCTTGCGCCACAGCTGGTGCTTGAGGTGCTGGCGCTGGCTGGATCGCAACCGTAGGCGTAGCGACCGATGCTGGTTGCATCAACGGTGTTGCGGGCGTTGTTTGGCCTGTCAGCATAGTCAGCGCAGAATGATTACTGCTTGTTTGCTGTTGTAAATATTGCGCATGCGCTTGAAGTGTTTGGGCTTGATGCTGATGGAACATGTCCATCGAACGTTGCAAGCTCTCAGGGATAGCAACGCCAGCGCTTGCCATTTTTGCTTGCTCAGACATTAGGGTGTTAAAGGTATCACCGTATTGTTGAGGAATCGCCAAGAACTGCTGGTGCACTTCTGCCGCTTGCTGTTGGGCATTGAAGAATGATTGTAATGACGACTCATCAACAGAAGTCACTGCCGTTGCAGACGGCAGAGTCTGGGTGGCTTGCACGGGTGCTACTGGCGCATTAACTGGCGCGGCAGACGGTCCTGCTACGGCAACCGGCACTTCTACCGGCACTTCTACAACTTCAGTTTTAATCACTTCTTTTTCCACGATCTTCTCAACTTCAACTTTGACTTCAACAATCTCAGTTTTCTCTGTAACCGTACCCGCCGCCAAAGATGCATCCATCTTTTTGCGCGTTGCTGGGCTAATGTAGTTCGTTGCGTTTAGCTTAATATTCATTGGCGACGTTGCTGCTGGCGCTGCAATCTCAGCTTGATACGGGTCAATGCTATCTAGCGTGACACCCGCAACACACAGCTGCATGGCGGCTAAACGTAACTGCTGGTCACTATTACCTTTCGGGCTCGGGTTAAGACTGATTGTGCATAGCTCTTCACTCTTGTCTGCGAGCGTTTTCTCGACCAATTTTTGTAAAATATTCTTTGGCCCAAACTCAACAAACACACGAGCACCCGCTTCATACATCGAATCAAGCTGCTCACTAAAGCGTACTGACTGCAACATGTGTTGCTTAAACGCTTTCTTAATTGCTTTGCTGTCTTTGCTGTGCAACTTACCGGTTGCATTTGAATACAGTGGTACTCCAGGCGCACCAAACGTCACCTTATCGATAGCAGACGCAAATGGTTTTTGCGCATGAGCGACCAATGGGGTGTGGAACGCACCAGAAACAGGTAAAGCAATCGCTTTGAAGCCCTGCTCACTTAATGCTTGTGCCGCTTGTTGAGTGGTCGCGGTTGGGCCTGCGATAACCAGTTGTGTTGGCGCGTTGTAATTCGCAATGCTCACCCCTTCGAAAGCACTGATGCAGCTTTCAACGGCAGATAACTTGTCTGCATCCAAAATAACCGCGTACATTGTTCCGCTGTCACCTTGCTCTGGCGTTGCTGCCATCGCGTCACCACGGGCAAAGGCTAGCTGGTAGTAATCGTCTTGCGAAATAACACCAGCAGCACATAAAGCGCTTAACTCACCAAAGCTATGACCCGCAACCATATCGGCCTTAAACCCAGCTTGCGTCAAAATATCAAATTGACCCATAGACACGGTACCAATCGCACTTTGTGCGTTAGCCGTATTGGTTAATAGTGCCTCTTGAGCCTTAGTAGCATCTGCCGTAAATGTTGGAATTGGGAACAGCACTTGCGACAACGCGGTCTTTTTATGCTGTCCAAAAACCTGATCGGCTTTTGCAAGCTGCTGGCGCATTTCTGGATAGTGACAGGCAAGCTCACGCCCCATATTAAGATATTGTGAACCTTGACCTGCAAATAGTGCCGCAACCTTACTCGCACCGTCGTCAGCCACTAATGCTGATTCACGGTAGCTAGTACCGTTTGGAAGCTGCCAGTGTGTTTTTGCTTGGCTCTCTGTCATAGAGATCGCTTGAGTAAGTTGAGCCTCTAGATCAGCAATGTCTGTGACAACTAAACCTAGTCGTGCATGGGAAGCGTTAAGCTCACGCAGGCCGTGTTGCTCGGCAAGCACATTCAGGTCAGCAGAGCTATCGGCAACGCTATTAGAAACCTGCTTTAGTGTCGCAATTAGCGCCGCTTTTGATTCCGCACTGAATAATAGACTTTGTGGTACTTGGCGCTGACGGTATTTGTCACCGCGAGCATGTTCCTGTGTGTACTCTTCTAGGACCACATGGAAGTTTGTGCCGCCAAAACCAAACGAGCTAATACCCGCACGACGTGGCGTACCATCAACACGCTGCATCCATGGACGCGTTTGGGTATTGAGATAAAACGGTGAGTTTTCAATATCCAGCTTTGGATTCGGAGCCGAAACATTAATCGTTGGTGGCAATACTTTATGATGCAGTGCGAGCGCGGCTTTAATTAAGCCGGCTGTACCCGCGGTTGATTTAGTATGACCAATTTGCGATTTTACCGAGCCAAGCGCGATGTGTTGTTTTTGCTCGTTGTCTTCACTAAATACCGAGTTTAAACCACCGAATTCAGCCACATCACCAGCGGCAGTACCCGTACCGTGAGCTTCAAGCAAACCCAACGTATGAGGCGCAAAACCCGCATCGTCGTAGGCACGTTTTAGTGCTTTTGCTTGTCCTTCAGGACGAGGCGCATAAATACTTTTAAATTTACCATCAGAAGAAGAACCTACCCCTTTAATCACCGAGTAAATTCTGTCACCGTCACGCTCTGCATCTTCTAAACGCTTCAATGCAACCATGCCAATACCTTCACCGATCATCATGCCTTTAGAATCGATGTCGAAAGGTTGAATGGTTTCGTTAGTGGTAAACGCAGGCGTTTTAGAAAAGCTCATGTACATCGTTGGCGAGTTATCAGTACATACGCCACCTGTGATCATCATTTCACTGCGACCTTCAACCAGCTCGCTCAATGCCATACGCATGGCGGCAAGAGAGCCAGCACAAGCGGCATCAACCACACAGTTAATACCACCAAGATCAAAACGGTTGGCAATACGACCAGAGATAACGTTGCCTAAAGAGCCTGGAAATGAATTCTCTTCCCAGTGAATATACTGGTCTTGGAATTTCTTGATCATCATTTCACTGTCTTCATCACTAATGCCGCTGCTCTTGAAGACTTTCTTTAGTACTGGGTATTGCAAACGAGCATTAAGGCTCTGTGCGATCTTCTGACCACCGCCAACACCTAGCGTGATGCCGATTTTGTCACGGTCATAACCATCTGGTAGCTTGGCATCTTCCAACACTTCCTTCGCGACAATCAGTGACAGCAGCTGAGACGTGTCAGTCAGTTCTAAAATGTTTGGCGGAAGACCAAACTCCATTGGGTTAAAGTCCACCTCAGGAATAAAACCACCGCGCTTACAGTACGACTTATCCGGTGTTGTTCTATCTGAGTCGTAGTAATCCTCTGGACGCCAGTGCGTGTCCGGCACCTCAGTAATCGCATCTATTTTCTCGCTGATCAAATCCCAAAATTTATTTAGGTAACGAGAATTAGCAAACATGCTTGCCATACCAACAATAGCGATAGGCATATCTTTAAGACGTTTATTCAGACGAGTATCGTCTATGGATTCAGGTGTCGTTGTTTCTGGTTGGCTCATTTATGAGTCTCCACTGGAAATCACAGAGGGTGATGTCTGGTTTTGTGGCTGGGCTTTTGGGTGTAAGAACGAACAATCTAAGTTAGATTTGGAAAAGCACAGCCGAAAAGTTAGGTTGCTGAGTTTTGGCAACCTGGTAGAAATTAGATTTGCAAAATGCAATAACTTGCATTGGTAGAAATGATGTTTCATGCGCGATGTAAGCGCTCAAACGTTAGGGTGGTGTCCATTAAAATCCTGTTCAAATGATGGCGACAAACACAGCTAACTTCGCCACGAAAACGAGTTATTTTGTCTAATGGAACAGCAGGCTACCGGACAGGGCTTTTTGTTACAATGCTCATACTGGTCACTACCATCTCTTCAGACCAGTTGAAAATAGGCTTACTAACGAAATTTTGGCTCTCAACACCAATAACAACCTGATTAGTAAGGGTTTAGAGTAATTACTTAGTGCTTTTACTCTACTTTGTGACAAAATGCGATCTAGCTATCATTTTCGCAACTTTCACAGATTAAACGTCGACACATCAAGGCTAACAGACTACAAACGAGCAAATATCATTTAAATCTAAATCGGGTATAAAGGCATACTTTTTGACGATTCCACACTTGATTTTCCATGGATTCATAGTGGCAGAAAGGGTATGATCTAGAGCGATTTTTGAGTGGCTAGGAGTATGGTATTGAAGGCAGTTCAGCATGTCGATTTATGGATTTGTCCACTCGTAGAACTTAATCAAGACGCGGATATAATTCGCGAACTGAAATCGTGGTTAAGCGATGATGAATTAAGAAAAGTCTCTCGCTTTCGTCAACCACAAGCCCAACTTACTGCACTCTATGTTCGCAGCATGTTACGAGGCATTTTATCTCGCTATTCACCTATTCAGCCCCAGCATTGGGTATTTGAGTACGGTGAAAAAGGTAAGCCTCGTCTAAGTAACTTGCAACGCACACAAACTGGGCTTGAATTTAACCTCAGCCATAGTAAAGATTACTTGCTCATCGCCGTTCTTCAATCCGACGATGAATCATTGATGCTCGGTACAGATATCGAACATTCGCGAGAAAGCACAGATATTCACGCGATCATGACCCATTATTTCGCTGCACAAGAAATAAATGATCTCAATGTGTTACCTCTAGAAAAGCAACGAGATCGCTTTTTTGACCTTTGGGCGTTAAAAGAATCGTATATCAAAGCAACGGGGAAAGGTTTGGCGACCTCACTAAAACAGTTTTATTTTGATTTTAATCAGGCAACGCCTCACTGCGTCTCATTTGTAGATAATGACAACAAGTCAAATACAGCTAAGGATTTAGTCATTTCATATGACATCACGGTACACTTCACGCCTGAGCATCAAAAAAGTCACAAGAATGCCGCCGCCAACTGGCAAAGCTATTTGGGTCGGTTAGATGACCAATATCGAATCGCAGTCACATTAGGTGGAAGCGAACGGCAGATAGAATTAAAAGGGATGACATTCGATCCCTCTCAATTAGTGATCCGTTAGCAATCAGTTAGTAATCGTCGCTTTCCTGATACAAATGCATGCTTAACTAGCCATTTAGCATTGCAGTGAGCACCTCTTCAGGTACAGGTTGTAAACGTTTGTCTTTGTCCAAACACACCATTTCTATATCACCGATAACTGCTGGTTTACTAGCACCTTCACGCCATACTTCCTGACGCCACAGTGTTTTATATTTCCCGTCCAACTCAAAAGACGTGCGAATATCACAGATTTCAGCAAACTCAACGCCATCTTGGAAGGTCATGTTGGCTTTATAAACTGCAAACCCTAGCCCATGATCATTCCATAGCTCGGCCAGTTTATCGCTGCCGAGTACATGCTCACGCGCTCGCTCGAAGTATTTTAAAAAATTAGGGTGATAAACCACACCAGAATGGTCGGTATCTTCGTAGTAAATTTGAACCGGATGGTGATAAATCTTACTCATGCAATGGCGTTCTCTCGTCGAATCAATAAACGCGGTAAACACCGAACAAAAAGCAGCGATTCACTCAAAGAACAAGTAATTCGCGAATCTATACGATGAAAAGCCAACGTAGGCGATGCCGCACTTTACCCTACTTCTTTTTACTTCTTCAATGATTCAACCGAGCTGTGTACACTCATCAGACCTCAGGACGAACCTGAACAACACCTAGCCAAGCGCTGTGAATAGCCACTGACATATGAAACAATCACTCTCTAAATAGAAAATGGGACCTGATTTTATTCAGATCCCATGACTGATGCTCTCTTTATTAACCCGGCGCTTCTATGTTTTATTTACTGCTTCTATATTTACTATAGCTTCGATCGAGTACATTATTTCGTTCTACTACATTAACTAGAACGCATCACATTAACTAAAACGCATTACATTACGTCGATTGAAGTGCCTGCTTTTTCTTCATTTTCATAGTCGAATACACAGAGAAGATAGCGAGTACGATAAACGCTAATGCTATTGGACGTTCATACAAGAATGACCAACTATTATCAAACATAAGCAATGATTTTCTTAGATTCGTTTCTGCCATCGGCCCTAAAATTATAGCAAGTAAAATAGGTGATGATGGGATTTCTAATTTACCTAAAACAAATCCTAAGAAGCCAAATGAGATCGCAATACCAATATCAAACATTGAATTATTAATGGCATAAGCACCAATAATCGACAGGAAAATAATGATTGGGATCATCAACATTTTTGGCACTTCGATAATTCGACAGAAGAAACGAATACCAAGTAAACCAATCAGTAACATAATGACATTCGCCACTAACATCGAACTGAATACGCCGTAGACTACCTCAGGGTTTTGAGCAAATAACAACGGGCCTGGCGTTAATCCTTGAACAATAAGCGCGCCTAACAAGACAGCAGCGACCGCATCTCCCGGAACACCTAAGGTTAACAGTGGTACAAGTGATCCCCCTGTTACACCGTTATTACCCGCCTCTGCCGCTGCTAAACCGCGAACCGATCCCTTACCAAATTCTTCTGGATTTTTAGATGAGCGTTTCGCTTCGTTATAACAAACAAAGGCTGATATATCTGCCCCTGCGCCTGGAACCGACCCTATTGATGTCCCTAGCAGACCACTTTTAACGGCAGTTGGCATCATATCTTTCAGATCTTGTTTGCTCATTAAACTACGATCAAACTTCGGTCGTGCCACTTTTTTCTCAGACAGCACTTTTTCAATTTGGTTAAGCGCTTCTGACAATGCAAACAAGCCGATCAATACCGGTATCACGTTGATACCACTATATAAGTCCATTACGCCAAACGTAAAACGTGGCACACTACTAATTGGATCTAGCCCAACCGTAGAAACCAATAACCCAATAGCACCCGCAAGTAGCCCCTTAAGGATATTTTTACCTGACACACTCGCGATAATTGTTAAACCAAATACCGCCAGGGCGAAATATTCTGGTGCATTAAATCTTAAGGCAAAGTTTGCTAATAACGGGGCAATAGCAATGAGGATAATGGTACTGATTAATCCGCCGATAAAAGAAGCAGTGGCTGAGATACTAAGTGCTCTCGCAGCTTGCCCTTTTGCCGCGAGTGTATGACCATCCAGTACCGTTGCAGCAGACGCTGGCGTACCCGGTGTTTTTAACAAAATAGCGGCTATTGATCCTCCGTATATACCGCCTATATATACCCCAATTAACATCACAAGTGCTGCCGTTGGCTCCATGCCAAACGTAAATGGCAGAAGTATCGCTACACCCATAGTGGCCGTTAAACCAGGTAGTGCGCCTAGAATAATGCCACCTAATACTCCAAACACGAGTACAGGGAATACGGCAAGGCTAAACGTGGCAGACAAGCCACCAATTAAATGCTCAAACATAGCGGTCACCTAAAACAACGAACCTTGAGGTAAGGAAATAACAAATACTTCTCCAAACAAGTAGTAAATGCCAAAAACAAATGACCACGCCACTACGTAATATAATGGTTTTGTGATCTTAAATACGACGAGATAAAGTGTAAATGCAAGAAGCGTAGCGTAAAGGTAGCCAATAAAGCTGATTAATACCGCGTAGCCAACAAGAAAAAATAAACCAAAAATAGATAATTTGGTAAAAATAGGCGAAGTCTCTTGCTTAGCAAGATTAGCCATTTTACTTTGAATCATTAATATAGCTGAGATAACTATAATTGCGATGGCAACAACGCTAGGAAAAAATTTGGCATCAACACTTGCGTCCTGTTGAAACATTGGCTCATTGAATTGACTTATGATGACAAGCGCAAAAAGGCTGATGAGGATCATAAGTGAAGGGAATATAATATTTCTATTGTTCATACTTTCGCCTCAATAAATATAGCGAAAAGTAGGAGCGAATACCGCTCCTACTAAATGCAAATTACTTAATTAGTTCACCTAGGGCTTTCGTATCCTGGTCAACAAATGCAGTAAACTCTTCTGCGTTCATGTTGTGAATAGTCATCGCACCTTTTTCCATGAAATCTTTAAATTCAGGCGTTGCCATTGCTTGGTCAAAGGCTTTACCTAATGTTTCAATCACTTCGTCTGGCGTATTTTTAGGAGCGCCAATACCACGCCAAGTGCCCGTACTTACATCGACACCTTGCTCTTTCAGAGTTGGTACATCTGGAATGAACGCAATACGTTCTTCAGACATCACACCTAAAGCTTTAAGTTGGCCAGAGCGAAGTTGTGCAATCGCTTCTCCTGGTGTCACCATTGTGACGTCCGTGTGGTGACCAAGGACAGCTGGAATCGCTTCAGAAGCGCCGTTATATGGAATAGCGTTAAGCTTGATCCCTTGATCTTTTTCAAGAGCCATCAAATAGAAATTTGGAGCCGCTGTTGAAGCAAACTTGACCGCACCATCAGCTTTCTTAGCTTCAGCAATCAGGTCGTTAATTGTGTTGTAAGGACTGTCAGCCGATACCAATACCACGGCCGGATCTAGATTCACCATACGAATTAGACGAAAATCGTCTGCGTCATGCTGCATTAGTCCCATTTGAGGTAATGATGCAATCTCACGTGTCACTACAGTTAAGGTATAGCCATCCGCTCTTTGCTGAGCACCAAAGCTCATCCCAACCGCTCCCGCACCACCAGTTCGGTTCATTACCGCAATATTTTGACCTAAAATGTCCTTGGCAGAGTTAGCTAAAGTACGACCAACGGCGTCGGTACCACCACCTGCACCAAACGGAACCACAAGACGTATGTTCTTAGTTGGATAGTCAGCAGCAATCGCAGATGTCGAAAGAATAATACCTGCAGTGACAAAGAGTTTTTTTAGTAAGTTATTCATAATATGACCTTTATACTATTATCTTGTTTGTTGTGTAGGGTTATTGATTTTTGTATTTTGATATTCACTCATCGTGATTTGTTCTATGGCAAGTGCAATCCAACCGCTAATAAGCATGTCGTACCATTGTTCTACTCCGCTGCACGCAACCACAATATCGCCATAAACAAACGATCCGTAAAATAAGACATCTCCCTCCCTTAATGACGATGGGTGTTGCGTTTGCATTTGAATATTGGGGCCAGATTGCCTCCATGCTTGCTGTGCTTTCTTTTTTGCTAATTCATCAAATGGAATCGTCCATTCACTTGGGTTTCCAAGTGATGCCTCAACCAACACCGCCTCTTCAAACGGCGCCTCCCAAGGCTTAACGGTTGGGTCCATCACAACGATATGAAGCTCCTTACGATTGGTACGCTCAAACAGTCGTTCAATCGAAGGTTTCGTCAATTCAATCGCATCTAACACGATGGCTTTGGTACTTCTCATAGTTAATCTCCTTGTCTTGCATTTAATATATTGTAAGACAAATTATTTTATTACCGTCAGTTTCCCCAAATGATAAATCGATCACACCCAACTAGGACAAGTTGCGTCACTGATCATATTTATCCTTTATAATAAGTAATTTAAGGTGATCTGAGACGTGTTTATAAATAGATATATCGAACAAACTATTTGTCTGAAAATAATATATATGAAATTAGCCATATTCTAAGATATGTCGCTTATTGCTAGATAACCAAATCAGCTCGTCACGCATCCTCACTCGCCATTCCACCTACTTTATTTCGACACTAAACCCTGTCAGCTAAGTAAGAAAGCGATGCGTAGCGATCACAAGGAGCATTAAATCGAGAGGGTATTCAAACGTCTGGTGCGCTATATGACGAAGATTTTAACAGAGAGGTATAGAAGCCGGATGCACCGTTTTAACGCCAACGAAAGAGAACATTGAGACGATTATTTCTAAATAAGAAACCGCTTGTAAGACGCACAGCAAGGATGCCATCGATCTCAATATTCAGCGTTGAAGCCTGGGTCTCAAAAACTAATGCAGCGGCACGAAATCAATAGAATTGTTGAGGTGAGTGCCCAGAATCACTGGACAAAAGCAATGAGTAAACTGGTTTAACTAGAGAAATTAAAGAGGCAAAACTTTGCTAGCGATAATCGCCTTGAGAAGCCTTTCGACTATGGCCTAGTCGCTTATCGCTCTTCCAACTATCCTAATAGGCCGTCATCCTCGTGCAGACGAGGAGCGTCCAAAGCGTGTGACTCACTTGAAGTAAAAACTAAGCGCCAGTATTCAACTCACAATGCGCTGATAAAGATCCCCTTGTTCAAGAGGGTGACAGTTAACTTTTATTTGTAGATGCAGTACCAAGCCAGAATTTAATCTGCGTTTTAAAAGGTAAAACACACTTCATAGACTTACTATTAACACTTAGCATTCACACTCTAGTATCAATGTCATTCGCGATTTTATTGACTGAGCTGCTTTTTGAATTATGTATCCGATAGGCCGTCGTTAAGTTCAATACGATTAGGCAAGATTCGAGCATGGTCCCCCCTACCGACCCCATCAATATATTATTAATAAGCCAGCACGACGCTCCAAGACAAAGGGTCAATCGAAGTGAAATCCCCTTTAGTTGAAAGATCGCATACGTGCCAATCGATGTACCAATAACAGAGAACACCTGTATCCAACTGGTCGCAAAAAGGCCACCAAATAATGCCAGCACCAATATCGTCGCCCAACATAGATATTGACCAGAATAACGAATGGCTAAGGCCGTACGTAAAAATGATAGTCCCGATGCAAAAGCCGACGTCATGCTTCCGAGTAAGATAAAGTGCAAAGCGTGAACAACATAAAAACCTAACATGCACTGTTTTAATCGTCGGTCATCGGTTTGCCAAAACGACAGTAAACCCAAAGCAAAGCTGCCAACGCCGACCCACTGTGCTATATCCATGGTACTTCCCAAATAAATAAGCCTCAAACATTGTTGAGGCTTAAAGGCTTTACGACAAGAGATGTTTGATTTACTAATTATTCAAGCCGATCACGACTTGTTAGCAACCGCGAGTACCTGTTTATTGCAGGTAGGTCGAATTGTTCGCTTTGTCTACTTCACTTAAGAATAAATCGAGTAATTCAGACCCTTTGTCACCGTGAGTTTCTCGTACGTACTTTTTCACCCCTGGTTGAGTGGCTTGGCGCATCGCTTCACGCTGCTCATTCGTTAACGAGTTAATCTTCATTTTCTTTTTAAGGCCCGCTAAACCACGATCATCCGATGCTTCGATAAGACGAGATAGACCACGGTTAGCACTCAACGCAATCTCTACTGCATCGGCAACGATTTTTTGCTCATCTGCTGTCAGACCATCATAAAAGTCTTTATTCACCATAAAAGTATATGGGGCAAATAGGTGGTTTGTTAAGGTTAGATACTGCTGTACTTCGTTAAACTTAGCAAACGACACGGTTGGAACCGGATTCATTTGACCGTCGATAACCCCTGTTTGAAGGGATGAGTATACTTCTCCCCATGATAGCGGGTAGGCTTCTGCCCCCAATGACTGAATAATTTTCTGGTGCGTCGGCAACGTCATCGTACGGATACGAAGACCTTTAAAATCTTCTAAATTTTCAATCGGACGCTTGGAGTTAGTCACAGAAAAGAAGCCGCCTGTATCAGGGAAACCTAAGATCTTCACATCTTTCATTTCAGCTTCAATATCTCGAGCTAAAGTTTGTCCAAATGGGCCATCGAGAACTTGATAAGTAGAAGCATTATTGTCAAACGCAAAAGGGACATCCAACACGCCAATTCTCGGATAGTAACCCGCTAAAGGTCCTACTGGTGACAATGTGCCTTGCAATTGTCCATCACGCACCATTTGGATGTGTTCTTTGGCGTTACCAAGCTGGTTGCTTGGGAATACTTGAACCTTAATCTCACCGTTTGTTGCCGTTTCTACGATGTTTTTGAATACGCCAGTAAATGCGTGGGCTGGGTTTTCCATAATGTCAGCTTTATTATCATGACCGATTCGCAATACTTTCTCTGCCATGGCAAAAGGGGCGGTGACAAAACTTGCAGCAAGAGCAGCAGCGACGAGCGTTTTCGATAGTGATTTCATAATGACTCCATTTCTATGAACTGGTTTTGTGTTGGGGGTGTATCGTGTTAACTCTAATTTCTTTATATAGACGTTTGCCTCCCATTTCTTTGCGGGCATTAACGTCTACAGTTGGTGCTCATTTAGCGGGGGACAACAAGCCAGTCACGCCTTCGCTAGATAAATAATCAAAGACGTCAATAGCCAAGTAGCCTCGGAATAAACAAGACAATGTCAGGGAAGAACGCGATGGCAAATAACAGGATCAACTGACCAATTAGGAACGGCATAAGTTCTTTGGAAATACCTTCAATTTTGGCACCTGTCACGGATGAGAGTACGAATAAGCAAGCACCTATTGGTGGTGTCATCAGTGAGATATTCAGTGCCAAGATGAACACGATACCTGCATGCAAAGGATCCATACCAATCTCTGCCGTTAACGGCACCAAAATAGGGGCTAAAATCACTAGCATGACGTTAATGTCCATAATCATGCCTACCGTCAGTAGCAACACGATAATCAACGCCAAAATCACATTTGGGTTATCTGACAACGCTATAAACATATCGGCGATCATCTGTGGGATCTGGTTAAAGCTCAACCACCAGCCAAGAATCGAAGCAGACCCAATAATTAGATAAATAACTGCCGATATTTGCGAGGTTCGCACAATCATATTAAACAACGCGTTAATAGTAAGATTGCGATAGATAAACGTACCGATAACCAATGCATACGCCACCGCGATTGACGCCGCTTCTGTTGGGGTGACGACACCAAATACAATGCCGCCTAAGATGATAAGTGGCATTAACAAAGCCAAAGCGGAATTTTTAAAATGATCGAGCACTTCTTTGAGCGTGGCCCGCTGACTCATTTTTGGTAAATTTTTACGCTTACCCATGGAGCCAATGATTGCCATGCACACTAAACAAACTAATAACCCCGGTAAGATCCCTGTCGCGAACAACCCGCCTATCGACACACCCATGAGCGAGCCATACACCACCATAAGTCCGGATGGCGGAATAGTAGGGCCAATAATCGAGCCTGCGGCGGTAACAGCACACGCGTAATCTTTGCTATAACCTTGTTTAACCATCGCAGGTACTAATGTACGCCCAAACACAGCAGCGTCTGCCGTTGCTGAGCCCGTAATTCCAGAAAAGAATACCGATGCGACCATATTTGAGTGGGCCAATCCTCCGCGAAAGTGCCCAACCAATGCCTGAGCTAAATACACCAAACGACTAGTGATGCCAGTATGATTCATAATTTCACCCGCTAGGATGAAAAACGGCATCGCTAGAAATGGAAATATATTCAGACCATTAAATATTTTACTCGGTGCCAATGAAGTAAAATGCGCACCACCGACATCATACATACCTGCCAAACCAGCAATACCGAGTGCTATGGCGATTGGAGCGCCGATTAGCATAAGACCCGCAAATATCAGTCCAATCATGACTGCTCTCCTTCAATGGCAACAACGTGTTGAGAAAAACTTAATTTAAATGCGTATAGATCCTCTAACCAAACAAGAAAAGCTTGGAATCCTGATAGCGCAAATGTCACCGGAACGGCAGCGTAGGCATAAGACATTGGCATTGCGAAAACGGTCGATAACTGGCTCGCACCTTTCTCTGCAAATGCGTACCCCAAGTAAGCGATATAACAAAAGAAGGCACATGTAATCGCGCCGACTATTATTTTGATAATACGTTGCACTACTTCAGGAAAGCGTTTTGTGACAAACTCCAATCCCATATGTTCCCGACCTGCCGTACAGCATGGGACCGCCATTAAAATAGCCCATATCATAATATAACGAGCCATTTCTTCTACCCAAACAAGCTGCAGCCTTAATATGTAACGATCGAGAACGCCTAACCAAACATCAAGAATAAGTAATGTCGTCAATATCCCGACGCACAGTTGATTGGCTTTATTCAACCTTAGCTTTGTGGTGGTAATAATATTGTTGGGTAATGTCATAAGCCCTATTCCTTTCCGTTGAATACAAACCTATAGAAAGATAAATCGCCGAAATAACGCGCTTCCTCAGCAGGTCATTTCACTCTACCTATTAATGTTGTCAGTAAAAATGACCAAGCTCACAAAAGAATAAAAGCATGATACTTTCAAACACAAAAAGAAAAATATATCTCTAAGATGTTGATGAATAACAATTTATTTGCAATTGCCGCAATGGGTAGCCAAAAATACTTGATAGAAAGTACCAAGCACTAATCAAATTAAAAATCAATAAGTTACAAAACCACAACAATAACAATGGTAAAAAGTAACATGCTTTTTACCATAAAACTCAATGATAGAAATTAGATGTGAAGCATGTTTTCAGCGATTCTATATGCGGGGGGATATTGAGTACCTAATGACAAGAAATCACTAATACTGAGTGATAATACTAATACTGCGGATAATCCTCGTACTGCGGACGATATTAATACTGTTGGTGATATCAATAGGAGAGACATCGCATAATTACTCTACCTCCCTCTTCAGGTATTCAGTATATCTGAAGGCCAATTTATCGAACGCGACCCGTCATTACTTGATAGGGTCAAGCCCAATTTGAGCGGCGTCATGGCTGGTAAAAGCTTGATATGGCCGTAATCCAAAGTGAGGCATCATAGAATAAATATGATCAAACAGGTCTGCTTGAACACCTTCATAGATAGCCCAGTCGGTATTATTGCAAAACGCATACACTTGAAGTGGTATTCCTTGTGGAGTAGGTTGCAACTGACGAACCATAATCAACATATACTGATGAATGTCTTTATTTGACCGTAAATAAGCATTAATGTACGCACGAAATAAACCTAGATTGGTCATTTTACGTATATTTCCTATTCCCTTGGCGTCCCCTAGCCCCTCATTGTAGTCTTTAATATCGCGCGATTTTTCATAAATATATTGACGTAAAATACGAATTTCTTTCAACGCTTCAATTTCACTGTCAGACATAAATCGAATCGAAGTGACATCAATATTCAAAGAACGCTCAATACGTCGCCCACCCGTATCCGACATTCCTTGCCAGTTGATAAATGCATTTTGCACCAACGCATATGCTGGGAGCATCGTGACTGTATTATCAAAATTGCGCACCTTAACCGTGGTCAACGAAATCTCTTCCACCGTTCCATTCGCGCCATAGGCGTTCATTTGTATCCAGTCATTCAAGCCAATCATGCGATTTGCTGACAGCTGGATACCAGCAACAAACCCTAAAATTGTATCTTTGAACACCAGCATGACAAAACCCGTTGCGACACCTAATCCAGATAAGAATATCACTGGAGACTCGTTGGCGAGCATTGACATAGAAACCACGATGCCAACAAAGAACGTAAAGAGCTTAATCAGTTGGACAAAGCTCTTGATTGGCATGCGACGAGTGAGGCCTTTAAACGTTGCAATGTCATTAAGGACGTCTAGAATCGAAAAAACAATCCACACAATCATGAACAAAACCAAAATACCCAGTACGCGATCAAGCACGCTCGCAAGCACGTCGTAGTGACCAACTGCAATAGGTAACAACACATCCAATACCATGACTGGTATCAATAGTGTGACCTTTTCCAGTAAATCGTATTTCGTTAAGCTATCGCTCAGAGGTCTATTCGTTTTTTGCAGTACATTTTTTACCGAACGGACAATTAAATGGTGTATGACGAAATAAAAAATGCCAGACACCGCTATGCTTGCCAATATAAACACAGAGGTCAGTTCAATGCCGTATGGGTCACTATGTATGCCAACCGCCGTTAACTTTTGGGAAATATAGCTCCGAATATGATTATCTAACACCAACCTACCCCTCGTAATGCGTGAAGCACTCTACATGTAACTCTAACAAACTGGGCTATCATAGCCGATATTGGTGGCTTTACCTGATGGCATTTGGCATTGAAATCTAAGCCAATCTCAACACCAAACTGTCACTGATTACTGACGCTGCGACTTCGCCTTCAACTGTTCAACAACACCAGAAGGAACCACTGAACTTAGTGCACTAAAGCATTGCTCGGTCGCTTTCGCAATATCGCCTTGCTGGACATTCCTCGCTAATACTTCACACTGGGCGTACAAATGTTGAGGGTTACCACTCAATCTGTACGCTTTATTCATAGCCTGTCCCGCAGCGAGCACATCCACCGGTTCAAGAGACAGTCCGTAGACATACCAATATTGTGAATCACTACTGGCTTGTTCGGCAGCTTGTCGTAGATATCTTCTTGCTTCAACATAATCTTTTTTCCTCAACAGAGCCAAACCCATACTGTATGGCAGCACACTCGATTGAGGTTGTGCGTCTATCCCCTGCTTTAACGTCGTTAACGCTTGTCGCTCATCGCCTTGCGCCCGGTACAAGTCCGCCAAATTGATATAGCTATTTTCAAAGTACGGCTCTATCTCAATCGCGCCTAAATAGTAGTTGATCGCCTTTTGTGTCTGTCCTATATCTCGATATACATTACCGAGATTAGTGCGACCAAACCCCCTGTCGGAATTGAACTCTTGAATCGCAATATAGTCATCCAATGGGGTTTTCAGAGTCTGTTTTTGTGCAGGATTGAGTTCACGCCAATAACGCACAAGTGCACCAGCAGCTTCAGCTCGTACCGATAGTACGGGGTCCCCTAATAGAAGACTAAGGATTCTCCATCGGTCGATGCCATTGTATCCCGACGAGCCAGCAATCGTGCCAAGACGGATCATTTCATTATCATGTTTAACGGCGCGACCCAATGCGACCAGCGTATTCTTATTATTATTACCACTCATTCGTTCTAAAGAAGAAGCACGAATGATAGAACTTATTGAGGCGTCTTGCGCCACGTAAGCTAGGGCATCAGGTGCCGCTTGATGGCCAATACTGTCCGCATAGAAAGCGACGGAAAAATGCTGTTGATTTCGGTGAGCCGAGTTAGGGAACCAACGGCCTATTTGCTCATCCGCCCATTGATCCGTTTTATCATCATGACATTGCGTACAAACGTTAGGCGTCTGGGTGTGCTGACTTAAGTCCGCTCTAGGGACATGCCAACTATGGTCGCGACGAGGGTCAACCTGCATGTACGTCGTTTCTGGCATATGGCACGTCGTGCATTTTGACGCCTCGCTATTTGGCAAATGAAACGTGTGTTTTTCAGCGCTATATTCAGCCGCGCTGTGGCATTGACTGCAAACCGCCTCCTCTGGTATTACTAATTTTGCACTGTGTGGATCGTGGCAATTGGTGCAAGTGACGCCTTTTTCCGCCATCGCCGACTGTAAGAAAGATCCATAAACATAGTCTTCATCATAGATCTGTCCATCGGAGTGATAGAGCTCTGGCGAAATTAAATTAAGACGATAGCGATCAAAAAACGAGCCGTTAATATGGTCACCCGTCTCATTCAATTGTGTTCGTCGGCTGTGGCACTGTGCACACGTTTGTAGTTGATTGGTTGCCTTGATTGTCTTAGGTTGTAACGTCTTACTACCCTGCTGGTAAACCCACTCTTTCACCGACTTGGAAAGATCGCGATCAAAGCCAAAGTGACTCGGTATGGCTATGTTTGGTTTTTTCTCAGCAGTCTGAGCAAGTTTAATATGTTCGCTCGCCGCACCATGACAGGCTTCACACCCAACGTTAATTTCCGACCAACTCGTGCTATAAGTATTCGTTGCTGGTTCATAGTTCTTTTTTAGATTGGTAGAGTGACAATCTGCACACATGAAGTTCCAATTTTGCCCGGTGTTTGTCCAATAAAACTCGTCTGTTGGAGTCGTGTCGGGGTATAAGTGAAACCAACGCTGGCCTCCTTGTGCTTTTTCTCTTGAATCCCACGCAAATGGAATGAGCTGTACTCGCCCATCATCAAACTCAACCATATATTGCTGAAGGGGCTCGAACGCAAACGTATAGTTAATCTGATAATCATGAAACTGACCGTCGGGACCTTCTATATTGACCCAAAATTCTTTGTCTTTACGAAAAAAACGATTACGTTTTCCTTGGTGATCGACAACCGCATTGTTGAAATTTCCAAGTACACTTTCGTCATTTGCATGTTTCATTGCCATATCATGATGAGAGCCCTGCCACGCCTGCCACGCTTGCTGATGGCAGTCGATACAAGCTTCACTTCCTACATACTCTGCTTGATTCTCAACCATCGCAGGTGACTGAGCGAATGCAGGCGGCGATAACGCTATCCCCGTAGCAAGCAGTATCCCCATAGCAAACAGTATCCCCGCAGAAAATAGTCCCCCCATCGCAGACAGTACCACCCCAAACTGAACTGCACAGACTACAAAAATGCCCGTTAACATTTTCCAACAACACTGCTTCATAACTATCCTTGTATCAGTAGCGTTCCTTGTTGTTTATCACAACACCTTTATTACTGTTGTCGTAATTCTTTCGCTCTCATGGTGAAAGATAGGACACTTTCTCTTTATTAGACAAGCGATTAACACTATTTTCAGAGAAATTGATTACAGGATCAAAAAAGAGCTCTTTCGAGCTCTTTCTATCTACTTAGTACTAACCACACCTCTATTTGTTAGGCGATTCCTGCAATTTATCCATTACCTGATCCAAACTAAAGCTTGCCGCTTTTTGTCGTGGAGGGAATTCCTTAAAGGTTTGCAAGAACTCTCCAACATACGCCTGAGCTGGGACAAACATATAAGCATGGTCAAGTAACCAATCATAATAGGTGTTTGAGGTTATATCCGCCGTCTCATATGGGTCCATGCGTAAATTGAACAACTTAGGTAAACGCAGTGTCACAAAAGGTTCTGCCCATATTTTCATTGTGCCCGTCGCTCGCTGCTCCATGAACACGGCTTTCCAGTTGTTATAACGAAGCGCCGCAAGATCGCCATCATCAGTGAAATAGAAGATTTCAGAACGACGCCCTTTCTCTTCTTCTCCCGTTAAATAAGGCAAGAAGTTATAACCATCCAAATGAACTTTGAAGGTTTTATTCCCCGCTTGGTGCCCTTTTAACAGTTTTTCCTTAATTTGGTCGTCACCTGCTGCTGCAAGGAAAGTCGGCATCCAATCCATATGGTGCATGATTTCATTGGAAACGGTGCCCGCTTCAATTTTACCTGGCCAACGAACCATTGCAGGAACACGATACGCTCCTTCCCAGTTGGTATTTTTTTCACCTCGAAATGGCGTCGCGCCAGCATCTGGCCAAGAGTTCATATGAGGGCCGTTGTCCGTTGAATAAAAGACGATGGTGTTGTCTTTTATGCCTAGATCATCCACTTGCTTAAGCAACTCGCCAACCTGACTGTCGTGTTCGACCATGGCATCCGCATAATAGCTAATACCGGTTTTGCCTAGATTGTCTTCTTTGACGTGAGTTCTAAAATGCATTCGTGTCGCATTCCACCACACAAAGAATGGTTTATCCGCTTTTACCGCACGGTCCATAAAGTCCAGAGCAACCTCTAGTGTTTCTTCGTCGACCGTTTCCATTCGCTTGCGGGTTAAAGGTCCCGTATCTTCAATTTTTCCATCAGCAGATGATTTAATAACCCCACGAGGACCAAATTTCTTACGAAACTCGGGGTCTTTCGGATAATCAATATTTTCTGGTTCTTCTTCAGCATTCAAATGATAAAGGTTACCGAAAAATTCATCAAAACCATGGGCAGTCGGCAAAAACTCATCTTTGTCTCCAAGATGGTTTTTCCCAAATTGCCCCGTCATGTATCCCATTGGTTTTAGAAGTTCGGCGATAGTGGCATCTTCTGCCTGAAGACCAATGTCTGCGCCCGGCAGACCAACCTTACTCAACCCTGTTCTTAAAACACTTTGTCCAGTGATAAACGTTGAACGACCGGCGGTACATGACTGCTCTGCATAGTAGTCGGTAAACATCATTCCTTCTTTGGCAATGCTATCAATGTTGGGCGTTTTATAACCCATCAAACCAAATGTATAGGCACTGACGTTCGACTGCCCAATATCATCACCCCATATTACTAAAATATTTGGCTTGTCCGCGGCCACCGCACCGGTCGCACCCATCAGCGCAACCGTGAGAACAGCCAAACGACGTTTTACGGCATACTTCTCTATCATAGAAACCTCTATCCGTTGTTGTTATGCATCCTGCACTACAACGTATAGTTCATTTCTTATACAACTGCGAATTGTGCTGTGATATATGTGCACAAATAACCGCATAGCATAAGATATCACAACTTAATTGCGTAAGTTATTAACAAATATAAGGTATTGCGCACAAAATGAGTTCGTTTTTTAATCATCCTAATATAGACTTAATTGATAACTAGCATACTAATTATGAACAAAGGATTGTTTATGTCTTACCTTCCAAGCGCCAAGCGTTTCATTACTAGAATCTCCACCCTTTTAATACCCATTGTTATTCTTGTTGGCTGTGACACCGCCCCTCCTGTCGTAGAAGCAGTTAAACCGAGCGTAAAAGTACTTGAGGTCATCGTGAAAGAAGTTACGCCAACCGAAGAGTTTGTTGGCCGCACAGAAGCCACGCAAGATATCCAAATTAAAGCGAAAATTCGTGGCAATTTGCTTAAAACCAACTTTGAAGAAGGCAGCAACGTTGAAAAAGACCAACTGCTATTTGAAATTGACCCTGAGCAATATCAAGCAGCACTCAAAGCGGCTAAAGCCTTAGTTGCGCAATCTCGCGCCGCTTATGACACAGCGGTTAGAAATTTCAAACGTGGTGAAGGGTTAATAAAAGATAAGTACATTAGCCAATCCGATTACGACAACCTTTTATCTAAGAAGCTACAAACTGCCGCAGCCTTGCAAAGCGCTAACGCTGAATTAGACAATGCAAAATTAGAACTTGGCTACACCAAAATTTACGCGCCGTTTAGTGGGCGAATTGGTCGTGCCGAAGTGTTTCTCGGTGACTTAATCATTCCCGATCAGACAGAGTTAGTAAACCTAGTTCAAATGGAGCCGATTTGGGTCAACTTTCAGCTTCCTGAAAAAGTGCTAATTAACGCGCAGCGCGCGCACAAGTCATCCGAATCAGATTATAAAATCGAAGATCTCCCCATTAAACTGCGCTTTCCAGATGGCACCATGTTTGAAGAAGTCGGCATGATTGATTTTATTGACAACCGAGTTGATGCGAGTACGGGCACATTGGCTGTGCGCGCTGAGCTTGCCAACAAAGAACATATCATTGTTCCCGGGCTTTATGTGACGGCGATTATCGAAGCCCCTGCTGTTGAAGAAGTTATGTTAGTACCCCAAAAAGCAGTACAAGAAGATCAGCAAGGCCGCTATATCCTGACTGTTGATAAAGACAGTCTTGTGAAGCGTAAAAATGTTGAATTAGGAAAACGCTATGGTGTTGATTGGGAAGTTGAAAAAGGCCTAGAAAAAGGTGAGCTAATCATTACTGAAGGCTTGCAAAAAGCCAGAATAGGCGCCGAAGTCGAGCACGAAATGGACACCGTGCAACCGTTCTCTGAAGATAAGTAGGAAGGAATCACTATGATCAGTAAATTCTTCATACATCGACCCAAGTTTGCGTTTGTAATATCAATCGTTTTAACCCTGTCTGGATTACTATCAATTCCAGTGTTGCCAGTTGCAGAGTTCCCCAATATTTCTCCTCCTATGGTATCGGTAACCACCTCTTACCCTGGTGCGAGCGCAGAAGTTGTCGCCGATACGGTAGCAAAGGTCATTGAGGCAGAAGTAAACGGCGTGGAAAACATGATTTACATGGAATCCAAAGGCGCCAACGATGGCAGCTACAACTTAAGCGTGACCTTTGAAGTCGGCAGTAATGTCGATATGGCTCAGGTCAACGTGCAAAACCGTGTACAACAAGCCATGCCGCGACTGCCGTCCGAGGTACAACGAAACGGTGTCAAAGTAGAGAAACAAGATCCTAACATCCTCATGATGCTCAACCTTGTCTCTCCTAACGAATCACTCGACAACCTATTTCTCAATAACTACATGGGCATCAATATTAAGGACAACCTTGCTCGTGTTAATGGCGTTTCGAAAGTCAGTATTATCGGTGGTATGGATTATTCGATGCGTATTTGGCTCAATCCCACTCGCATGGCAAGTTTAAATATCACGGTAGAAGAAGCGATTGCGGCTATTCAAGAGCAGAATATACAAGTTGCAGCCGGGCGAGTAGGTGCCGCACCTGTACCAAGGGATCAGCAGTTCCAATATACCCTATCGACCAAAGGGCGCTTGAGTCACCCGGAAGAGTTTGAAGAAATCATCATTCGTTCCAATTCAGATGGCAGCGCCGTCTACCTAAAAGACGTATCGAGAATTGAACTTGGTGCCGCCAGCTACGACGCAGAAGCTATGCTCGATAACAAAGCATCAGCACTTCTGTTCATCTACCAGGCCAGTGGCGCTAATGCGTTAGAGGTTGCCAAAGGCGTTCATGAAGAATTGTCGCGACTGCAAGAACAGTTTCCAGAAGATATGGATTACAAGGTTCTCTATGACACAACGCAGTTCGTTGAAACCTCTATTGATGAGATGATCGAGACCCTGCTCATCGCGGTATCGTTAGTCATATTTGTTGTCTATATATTCTTGCAAGATATTCGGCAAACCTTGGTTCCCGCAATAGCGATACCCGTATCGCTCATCGGGACCTTCGCCTTTCTACTGGCGACGGGCATGAGTATCAATACGGTGTCACTGTTCGCGCTTATTCTCGCCATTGGTATCGTGGTAGATGATGCCATTGTCGTGGTCGAAAACACCACTCGTCTCATGCAAGATGAAGGCTTAAACGCTGTCGATGCCACAACAAAATCTATGCAAGAAGTTACTGGACCCGTTGTTGCCACAACACTTGTTTTGCTTGCGGTGTTCGCTCCAACGGCCGTCATGCCGGGCATTACCGGACAAATGTATGCACAGTTTTCCATTACTATTTGTATTGCGGTATTAATTTCCTCGGTAAACGCTCTTACGCTCAGTCCCGCATTGTGTGCGTCTTTATTACGCCCACCGAAAACGCATGAAACAGGGTTCCACGCTAAGTTTAACAAGGTGTTTGATAAGGCGACCAATAAGTACACGGGTTTTGTATCCGGCATGGTTCGCAAGCTGATGTTAGTGGGGGTTGTCTACGCCCTACTGATTGGAGCAACAGGGCTACTTGCCACCTCGCTACCATCGGGCTTTGTCCCCACTGAAGACAAAAAAGCATTTTTCGTTGACGTACAACTACCAAATGGGGCGTCCATTAACCGAACCAAAGAAGTGATGACGAAAATGGTGGATGATCTTAACCAGATCGAAGGGGTAACTAACGTTATTTCTGCAAGTGGTTATTCCATCATCTCAGGTGCAGTCTCTTCGAATGCTGGCTTGATGGTGGTGATTCTCTCGCACTGGGATGAACGACAAGACCCATCTCTTGTGGAATCACAGATCGTTCAGCGGGCTAATGGCGTACTTGCTCGTTATAGTGAAGCACAAGCGGTAGGCTTCTCACTGCCAGCTCTACCTGGTGTTGGCACGGTGTCGGGCGTTGAATTTTATATTCAAGATACATTGGGTCGTTCGCCTGCAAGCTTAGCAAGCGTCATGCGAGCAACATCCATTGAGGCCACAACGGAGCCAGAACTCACCGCGGCGTTTAGTACTTATCAAGCGGATGTACCACAACTATTTGTCGACGTAGATAGACAAAAAGCCAAAGTTCAAGGTGTTCAACTAAGCAGTATCTTCACCACATTACAAACCATGCTTGGCTCTATGTATGTTAATGACTTTAACCGCTTTGGTAAGGTGTTTAGAGTCAACATGCAAGCTGAAACGGAATTTAGGGATTCTGAACTCGATATCGCTCAGTTCTATATTCGAAATAAAGATGGAGATATGGTGCCACTTAATACTCTGGTCACGGTTGAACCCAAACTTGGACCCGAGTATATCAACCAATTTAACCTTTATGGCGCAGTAAAAGTGAATGCCTTTCCTGCTCCCGGCTACAGTTCAGGAGAAGCGATTGAAGCGGTCAAGCGAATAGCTGATACCACTTTTCCTAACGGCTATACCTATGAATGGTCAGGGCAAACTTACCAAGAACTCAAGGCGGGTAACCTAGCCCCGTTTATCTTTAGTTTGGCGCTGATATTCACCTATCTGTTCTTAGTGGCGCAATATGAAAGCTGGACAGTTCCGATTTCCGTCATGTTGGCTGTTCCGGTTGCCATATTAGGTGCCTTTGTTTACATCTGGATTATGGGTTCAGATATTAACCTTTATACTCAAATTGGGCTGGTACTGCTGATTGGTCTTGCCTGTAAAAACGCAATTTTGATTGTGGAATTCGCCAAGCAATTACGAGAAGGCGGTATGAGTATTACCGACGCCGCAGTGAAAGCCGCTCGATTGCGTTTTAGAGCGGTACTCATGACAGCGTTCTCGTTCATTCTTGGGGTTATCCCACTTGTGATTGCCACAGGTGCTGGCGCGGCGAGTCGTGTTTCCCTGGGTTACGCGGTAATGGGGGGCATGATTGCTGCCACTATCGTCGGTACATGTTTAGTCCCCGTCTTTTACGTCATGCTTCAGTCAATGCGCGAAAAAGTTAAAGGTACCAAACCAGACGCACAGGCGTAATAAATGACGCCTTGCTCGCTATAATCCTATTTAGGACGGTACCAAGCCATAAAATAAAGCCTGATTTAATCAGGCTTTATTTTTTATGACCGAACGGTGCGTTGACTTAAATCCTTTAAGCCAGCAACAATAATGATCACCACCTGTCAGTTAGTTATCGCCACATGTCACTTAGTTATCGCCACATCTCACTTAGCAATGTCATCCATTAACATTCTCTTCACTCATTTACGATTCTCGTAAGAAAGCACAAATACCTCTCGAGTCTGCTCGACACGCATCAATTGTCTGAAAGGTATTTACGGTAGTACGACAGCCGGCTAAATGAACCGCTGATAAATTTGATTCACCGACGTGGTAAAGGTTTCTACTTCTGAGGGGGTTGGTTTGGCCATCAAGCCATACCTTTGTAGCACTTCGATAAGTTTCCAAGGCGTGACGGTCTCGTTGCCAACAATTTCGGCATGTCCGGCGTGCACGGTTATTGGCTGGCTTTGCTCAGAACTGTCCACTTTATATTTAGTTTGCTCGACGAGTGAGAACACATAGTCGTCTTGAATACACTGTCCATCGGCATTTTGAGTTCGGCATGTATTTAGCTCATCAGTTTTGATAATAAGGTGACGCTCGAGTTGCGATATCAACTCTCCGGGCGTTTCAATAAAGTCAGCCTGTGGTGGGATATCGAGATATTTAGCGCCAGTCACTGCGTAACAAATAGCATCTACAACGCCAAGAGAGGCGACTCTCAACCAATTAATTCCGCAATGTGACGCAGCTTCTATACCTTTAAATGGCGTCGATATGGTTGCGATTTCTAAGGGCTGATGGGTAATACCTTTACCATCTGTACGATGACGAGTAACAGCGCGTCGAGAGATCAGTCCCCCTTGGCTATGCCCTAAAACGGTAAGTTGTTGTTCGCCTAATGCTGGACTCAGCGTATTAATAGCATCAATCAAATCACCAGAAACGTCATCCAACCGATCCCTATCGTCATATTCAAAACACGCCGTCTGTTGACCTAATTCGGCGTAGACTTCCGACAGTGCCCTAAATTGCCCTTCAGACGCAAAGCAGCCATGAACAATCAACACCAGAGGTTCATTTTGATTCAGTTGTAGAGGCTTGTTTGAGCTTTCGCACGAGCGTACGGTTTTATCGGGAAATAACTGTGATAGATCAACCATCTCCGCTTGAACACTTGAAATTGTGCCAACCGCTATTGCAGTGCAAGTCGCCCAACAACACCACTTTTCCATGCTCCCACTCCTTGGGTTATTTAGTGTAGCAGCACGGTAAACTTAGTCACCGGCTTAGTCCACTCCGTCGCTTTGGATTCATCCGTTTAATAACAGGACTCCCGAGGATTGTAGCATGCTTGTTGATAAGTTCGCACCGGTTACTCAAGACCACTAAAGCGTTGGATTGGCTTAGTTTAGTGCGTCATTCCTTTGTACTTGTTATGAGTTAAGCCTAAGAATTTCGATAGCTGTAACGTGCCTTTTCTCTTCGACTATTAAAACTCTCTCTTCAAATAAAAGCGAACAACGGTTTGGTATCATTCCCTAATACGCCCCTTGAAAGGCAAATGATAGCAAAATCCCCTGCGTATCCAACCAAGTGGGTTCTAACACCTAGAGTTCCGCTTAACTAGCAGATATCAGCAGCAGTCATTGATGGTAAGAAAAAGTGCAACGCATAAAAAAGCCCTCAACGCGTGTTGAAGGCTGAATCGTTACCTTAATTTTGAACGTGCTCGCTTCGATGACGCGTTGTGTTCAAAGCGATATATTGTTTACTCTACTCTTTCGATGATCGTCGCAATACCTTGCCCCATACCAATACACATGGTTGCTAGCCCGTATCGACCACCACGCTGTTCCATAATATTGATAAGGCTACCGACAATGCGAGCCCCCGAACATCCTAAAGGATGACCCAGTGAAATCGCACCACCATGCAGGTTCACCTTATCTTCACGCTGCTCCCATAAGCCTAAGTCTTTTAAACATGGGATAGCTTGCGCAGCAAAGGCTTCATTCACTTCTGCAAAATCGATATCTGCGATCGTGAGATCTGTTTTTGCTAACGCTTTTTTGGTTGCCGGTACGGGTCCATAACCCATAAGCGCGGCTGGTACTCCCGCAGAGGCTGACGAGATAACCCTAGATCTCGGTTTGATGCCAAGCTCGATAGCTTTATCTTCACTCATCACCAGCAAACAAGATGCGCCATCAGACAAAGCCGAAGACGTACCCGCCGTTACGGTTCCTCGTGGGTCAAACGCAGGTCGAAGCTTAGATAAAGATTCAACCGTCGTTTCCGGGCGAATCACCTCATCATGCTTAACCAAGATTGGTGCACCGCTTTCGTCATGACCCATGGTTGGGACAATCTCGTTATCAAAACGACCTTCCAGTGTCGCTTCGTGTGCGAGTCGGTGTGAACGAGCACCCAATTCATCTTGCTCTTCACGCGACACGTTATGCAGTTGCCCAAGCGCTTCCGCCGTTAACCCCATCATCGCAGAAGCTTGTGCCATATTGCGGTTGTATGGGTTTAGGTTGATGCCTTTTGTCATCGGGATATGACCCATATGCTCAACACCACCAACGAGAACAACATCGGCATCACCCGCTTTTATCGAACGCGTCGCCATGTGCAAAGCGTCCATTGAAGATCCACACAAACGGTTCACTGTTGTTGCTGGTACTTCTTCAGACAACCCAGCTTGAAGTGCTGCGACCTTCGCAAGGTTGACGCCCTGCTCTTCTGTTTGCTGCACACAACCCCAGATCACATCATCAATCAAAGTGGATTCAACCTTTGGCTGACGCTTTAGCATGGCGCTCATTAAGTGAGACGAAAGATCATCGGCTCGAACATGTCGAAATACACCATTTTTTGAACGCCCCATTGGAGTTCGAATCGCATCTACAATCACTACGTTTTTCATATTTCTTGCTCCAGATTACGCGTAAAAATTACGGTTGAGTTCAACACGGTCACGAAGACCTTGAGGGATAGCATATAAAGAACCTAAGTCTTCATATTGTTGGGCAATCTCTAGCAACTTATCTAGACCCATGCTATCCATGTAGTAGAAGATTCCGCCACGGAATGCCGGGAATCCAGTGCCGTAGATAAACGCAATATCACCCTCGGCTGCTGATGAAATAATGCCGTCATCTAAACAGCGAATCGCTTCATACAGCATCGGTAACATCATTCGCATTGTGATGTCTTGAGGCTCCATTGAGATTGGCGCATCACAAAGGCGTTCAATAAGCGCAGTGGTTTCAAAATGGTTTTCTGGCTGTAAGCGGCCTTTGCGATCCGCTTTATACAGATAGAAACCCTCTTTTGTTTTTTGTCCTAAACGTCCTTTCGCCACAGATTCCGCGATCAGATTCGCTTCAGGCTTAGCTAAACGGGTTGGGAACGCTTCGCTCATCACATCAATGCAGTGATCGGCGGTATCTAATCCAATTACATCAAGCAGATGCGCAGGCCCCATTGGCCAACCAAACCCTTTGCTCATCACTTTGTCGATTTGAGCAATATCACCGCCCGCAACCAACAGTTGGTTGAAAGCCAAGAAGTAAGGCGTTAGGCAGCGATTAACCAAGAAGCCAGCACAGTCGTTCACCACGATAGGCGTCTTGCCAAGTGCCAGAACATAGTTAACTGCGGTGGCAATGGTTTCCGGTGATGTTTGCTCACCTTTAATCACTTCAACCAACGGCATGCGATGCACCGGGTTAAAGAAGTGAATGCCACAGAAGTTCTCTGGGTTCTTTAATGAGTGCGCTAAGCCACTGATCATCAAAGTAGAGGTATTGGAGGCAATCATTGCATTTGGCGCAACCTGCTCAAGCTCAGCTAACACCTTTTCTTTAACGATTGGATTCTCAACGACCGCTTCAATCACCAAATCACAGCTGTCTAACGCTGCATTGTGCAAAGTCGGTACGATACGGTTGAGCACTTCACCCATCGCCTCTGGGCTCTTACGACCGCGAGTGACTTGTTTAGAAAGCAGTTGATTGGCTTCATTTAGCCCTAACGCTAAACCCTGTTTGTTGATGTCTTTGAGCACCACATCCAGCTTTTTATCCGCGGTAACATAAGCGATACCACCGCCCATGATGCCCGCGCCGACCACCCCCACTTCTTCGGTTTTCTTGCCGCCTTTAGCGTGTTTCTTTGCCGTCGCTTTTACTGCCATGTCGCTCAGGAAAACATTCACCAAAGCGTCTGCTACACCGCTTGCGACACATTTGATGATTCCCGCCTGCTCAAGCTTTAAGGCTTCATCGCGAGAACAACGAGCGCTTTGAGAAATCGTGTTCAGAATAATGCCTGGTGCAGGGTAATGTGGACCTGCGACTTTCGCGACCATGCCTTTAGCTACATTAATCGACATCGCCAGTTCCGCGTCATTCAGAGTCAGTGGCGCTTGTTTTTCTTCATAACGCTGCTGCCAATCAAAGTCACCAGAGATGCACGATTCAAGCATGGTTAACGCACTTTCGATTGGGTTTGTCTTACTCGCATCGATCACACCATCAACAACATGATGTTCTAACGCTTGCTTTGCCTTAAAGGTTTTACCCGTTGTTAGCCATTGCAGTGCCGTATCCACACCTGTGATGCGCGGTAATCGAGTCACCCCACCCCATGCTGGCATAATGCCAAGCTTAACTTCAGGCAGGCTCATTTTTAGATCAGTCGTCGCAAGACGATAATCCGCAAGCAGTGAAAGCTCGACGCCACCACCAGCCGCGACACCATTAACGATCGCGACTTTAGGAAGGTTAAGATCTTCGATTCGGTTATAAATGGAGTGCGCCCATGATAAATAATCGGTAATGGCCGCATCACCGTCACTAAACAGAGAGCGAAAGGCTTTTACATCCGCGCCCGCGCTAAATAACGCTTTGCCTGAACGGATGATCAGACCGGCAGCATCACTGCTTTCAAGTTGCTCGACACAGTTTTCAAGTTCAATTAATGCCGACTTAGTGAGTGTGTTAACCGAATCAGATTCTGCGTTGAAAACCAATTCAACGATACGATTAGAATCTTCGATAAATGCGAGTTTAAAAAATTGTCCTGTAAACATAATTACCTCCTACTTCACTAAGCCATGTTGTTTTGCTTCAGCCAGTAACGACTCACGAAAATCTGGGTGCGCGATATTCGCTAACGCATGAACGCGTTCAGAGACCGTCATGCCACGCAGATTCACTGAGCCGTATTCCGTCGCCACAATATGTACATCGTTACGAGGCGTGGTAATCGGCGTGCCTACTGGTAATGACAAACGAATATTCGACTCTAAACCATCTTTACCTTCACGCGTTGCTGCCAAGGCTAAGATGCTGACGCCGTTTTTCGCCATGTTTGCTGCTCGTACGAAATCTAATTGACCACCTGAACCTGAAATTTGGCTAAAACCCGCCCCTTCAGAAGCAACTTGACCCACAAGGTCAATCATCAAACACGTATTAATGGAGACAAAATTATCGTTCTTCGCGACTTCATACGGGTTAACGACTTCGCTCATTGAACCCATCTCAATGTCTGGATTGTTGTGCAGAAAGTCCATGACCTCTTGCGGGCCTGCCGCGAATGCCGCGACGATCTTGTTTGGCATGTGATTCTTTTTAGTGCCAGACACCGCACCGGCTTTACACATCTCCATGAGAGATTCCGTAAACATCTCTGTATGAACACCTAAATCTTTACGGTCACGAAGCGCCATGCCCATCGCATTGGAAATAGTTCCAATACCAATTTGTACCGTCATTCCATCTTTGATGTATGGGCTAACGTGTTTTGCAATTTCGGTCTCAAGCTCCGAAGGCTGGCCAGCTTTAGGTGACGCGATACTATGATGGCCTTCGACTAATGCGTCCGCACGATCGACATGCACGATATTGTCTTCATTGCCGATAAAAGGTTGCTGTTCATTAACAACAAAAATCACTTTAGAAGCATGTTTCAGCGCCACCTTCGTTGCTACGCCGCCGCACGCACCTAAGCTCACAAAACCGTCTTCATTCGGTGGTGTCACTTCAACAACAACCGTATTTGGCTGCAGTTTTTCAAAAATATTTTCAAAATTAGAGAAATGAAAGTTCGTCACCTCTACGTTGCCGGTGCTTTGCAGCTTTCTTTCTATTGTCCCCATGAAGAGACTGATATGTTTGAAGTTTTCTCGATACTGAGGCTTCAAAAATTCGAAAGGAGTCGTCATCAAACCCGTGTAGATTTCACAATCACTGAATAGGTCGAGGTGTTTATCCAACTCCTTTAGAAAAACAACTGGAATGGACAGTAAGCCACCTGCCCAGATTTTGTCACCTGATGCGAGTTTGCCTACCGCAGACTCTAACGAGAATAGTTTTTCGCTATGGATCTCTTGCCAATTATTCATTATGTAGTTCTCATTATACTTTGCATAACAGGCTAAATTTTGAAAATTTCTTTTCCATTAAAACCAAAACTTGTATGTTATGCATGAACGCTGGGTATAGGTAAATATCCTTTTCACGGTATTCAGAATACAATTTCCCCAGGCTTTAACTTTGCATTTTAGGACAAGAAATTCACTATTCTGGACAATTAATCACTTTGTGTTTTTGATCACATCTCAGCTTTATAAGGTCATATAATGACATTGGAACAACGCTTTCATAACTCCCTTTCGGTTCACGCAGGTTGGCAAGCCTTGCTCGCTTTAACAGCAAAAGAGCATCAAGTGGAGAGCCATTTTTTCCCGCCGAAGCGTAAGAATTCAGATGGTCGATTGCATTTTCATGACCTTCGAGAAGAGTTAGTAAAACTGTGTGAATATACCGATGATGAGCTGATCCCCGTAAGAGCCGCGAAGCACGTTACTCCCTTAACCTTTGGCAGTTACTCTTTAGCACTATGGACCGCTCCAAACCTAGAGGCGATGCTAAAAACCGCGGCTGAATTCTCGTTCATTATTGCGTCACCTATCCGACTTCAATATAGAGAAAATAAACAAGGTAGCGCAGAGTTGTGGGTACTCAACAGCGAGCCTTTCAGCCAAGAAAGCCATGTCACCTACCTTGGCGTAACAATGCTGATCGCCACACTCATTTTTATCATCAAGCATGTGATTCTCAGCGAAGACATCGATGTGAGCGTCAAACTGATTGAGCATAAATTCTCTCCCGATCGCACAGAACAACTTGAGCAGTTAACTGGAGCAAAAATTACCGCCGGACACCCTATAAGAAAGATCGCTATCGATAAAAAGCATCTGCATAAACCTTTAGATAATTACGATGAGGGGATCTATTTTTCGGCACTGAATCTCCTGAGAAAAGACGCGGAGTCCTTAAAGAAAGGCGACCTGATTCTCCAGATCTACAATGCGCTCAATCAAGCGAATAACTTGGAGAATGTTTCGGGTGAGAGCCTTGCTCAATCGCTCAATATGAACATCCGAACGTTGAATAGAAGGCTTGCTGAGCTCAACACGAACTATCGAGGCGTAGTCGAAAAATACAAGTTAGAAAAAGCACTGCACCTGTTAGAAGATCAACATATCAACATGACCGAGATTGCCTACCAACTCGGCTTTGCTGATTTGAGCACTTTCTCACGTGCTTTTAAAAGATGGACGGGGCTAAGTCCTATAAAATTAAGGCGAAGTCAGAATATCACCTAGCTAAAGACTGATCTAAATCAACGTTACTTTCGATGGCATATTCGGCAAAACTTTTGTCCTAAAGTGCAAAGTTAGCACGTTCATCCCTTGCTTTAATATCACCAGTACTTGCTTTGGTTAACACCCAATGCATTCAATTATTGGAGATTAGATTAGATTATGTTAAAAAAAGAGCATAACGTGCTTTTTGAACCGATGAATATCGGCTCGTTAAAACTAAAGAATCGTTACTCTATGGCCCCGATGGGCACCTTAGGTTGTGTCGATGGTGACGGCGCGTATAACAGCCGTGGCGTTGAGTATTACGTGGCGCGCGCACGTGGTGGTGTTGGCCTGATCATTACCGGTGTGCAAATGGTAGAAAATGAACTTGAACAGTTCCCTATGCCTTCCCTTCCATGCCCCACCAACCATCCAACGGCTTATATCCGCAGCGCAAAAGAGATGACCGAACGAGTTCATACTTACGGTACTAAGATATTTGCACAGCTAACCGCGGGTTGGGGACGTTCTTGCATTCCCGGCTTCACTCCTGAAGATAAATCCATTGCGCCTTCTGAAGCGCCGAACCGCTTCGATCCTTCAATCACCCACCGCGAACTGACCACTGAAGAAGTAAAATACTTCATCTCTAAGTTTGTTGAGTCGGCTGCTATTGCCCAAAAAGCAGGTTTTGATGGCGTAGAAATACACGCCGTTCATGAAGGCTACTTACTTGACCAATTCACGATGGAGTTTTTCAACCAACGCACAGACCAATACGGTGGCAGCTTTGAAAATCGTTATCGCTTTGCGGTAGAGATTGTTGAAGGTATCAAAGCGGTTTGTGGCAAAGACTTCCCGGTATCACTACGCTACTCCGTTAAAGGCAACATGAAAGGTTTCGGCCAAGGCATTCTTCCAGGCGAGCGCGCTGAAGAAGTGGGTCGAGATATGGAAGAAGGCCTCAAAGCGGCTGAATATTTGCAAAGCGCAGGGTTCGATGCTCTGAACGTGGATGCCGGCACCTATGATTCATGGTACTGGAATCACCCGCCAAACTATTTCCAACCGGGCATGTACAAGCCTTACTGCAAAGCCGTTTCAGAAGTAGTCGATATTCCCGTACTAATGGCTGGCCGTATGGAGAACCCAGATCTCGCTTCGCATGCTGTTCAAAATGGTATTTGTGATGGTGTGTCACTGGGTAGGCCCCTGCTCGCCGATCCTGATGCGGTCAATAAGATCCGCCGAGGTCGTTTCGAAGAAGTTCGTCCTTGCTTATCTTGTCACCTTGGTTGCCTCGGTCGTATGGCTGAAGTGGGTAATCTATCTTGCGCGGTTAACCCAAGCTGTGGACGAGAGGAAGAGTTCAGATTACTACCGACACACAAAACCAAAAAGGTCGTGGTTGTCGGTGGTGGTGTCGCAGGAATGGAAGCCGCTAGAATTGCTTCTGAGCGCGGACATGACGTAGTCCTTTTCGAAAAAGGTAGCGAACTGGGTGGTAATGTCATCCCGGGTAGCCAACCTCCATTCAAGCATGATGATAAAACCTTGATTGAGTGGTTCAGCGGTGAAATGACTCGACACAAGGTCGACGTAAAACTCAACACAGCGGCAGACAAAGCATCAATTGAAAGCGAAAAGCCAGACAGCGTTATTTTCGCCACCGGTTCTCGCCCGACTCAACCAAACTGGTTGGAAGGAAAAGATAAGCCACACGTTTTGGTCGCCGAAAAGATGTTGATGAACCCTGAGCTAATTACAGGCGACAAAGTCTGTGTAATTGGTGCGGGTTTAGTGGGCGCAGAAGCCGCTCTATGGATGGCTCAACAAGGTAAAGCGGTCACATTAGTTGAAGCATCAGACGATATCATTGGCGGCCCTCACGGCACCTGTTTTGCTAACTACCAGATGTTGAAAGAGCTTCTAGCCAAAGAACAAGTGAACGTTCTTACTTCAACCCGATTAGAACAAATCACCGATACAGGTGTTTGCCTAGACATTGAAAGCAGCAGTGTCGAAATGCTTGCTGACCACGTCGTCCTAGCGCTTGGCTACAAAGCTGAAGATCATCTACATGAAGAACTGGCCAATCAACTAGACGTTGATGAAGTGTTCAATATTGGAGACAGCCAAAAAGCAAGAACGATCATGGCGGCGATCTGGGATGGTTTTGAAGTGGGTCGTACCCTTTAAGCTGGTTGTACCCTTTAAGCTGGTCATACTAGCTTAATGCATTTAGCAGAGAAATAGCTTAATTTTCATGCGACTGTCTAGCTTTAAGTCTTATGGTCTTAAGGCTAGGCAGTGCGGTTAGTGATGACCAAATTTAAATCAGTGACTTAAGAAAAATTACTTTGGGTAAACTTGGCAGCACAGTCTGTTGCAATCTCTATAATACGTGTTTTAGATTTATTCATCTCTGAATGTAACCCATAAAATAAAGCTATTTCTTGTCTTAAATTACCAAGCGACTCTTTAACGTTTATTTTTCTTAATTTACCTGAACAAACATACTCTTCAGCATTAGCAATACTTAATAATGTCCATCCTTTTTTCTGTATTTTCTTCATGAGTAGATCATTATTAGAAACAAGGTGTGTTCGGTTACTGATTTTTGCATACCTCATTTCATTTAGCATTGCATTTTCAGTAACCAAAAAGTCTTCTGTGGTTAACTCATTAAGGCTAATCATATTATGTGAGATATTGGAATCAACAGACGTATAAGGTGCATATTGATAAGTTCCTAAATTTATCATACCAACCTTGGTGCTTGGGTATATTTTCCCTATGGTTGGCATGATTGTAAATAATGCTCCCCCGCTTTCTATCTCAGAAAAACTTGATTGCCGATCCCTTTGTAACCAATTAATCGAAATGTCAGGGAACTCATCCGCTATCGCGTCATCGATATCTGATAATAAGCATAGTGGTACTAAGTCATCGTGGTGCAAATTGATTGTGCTAATACTGGCTGAAAAGGTCGACAACGCGACGCTAAAGAACTCTTTTGATTGCCTCGTTAGATTATCGGCTCTCGGGAATAAATAGTTCGCTTGGTGTGTCGGTATCAATGCCTTGCCATTTACCTCAAACAAGTCGAAACCTAGGTTATCTTCTAGAGCTTTAACACGCTCCCGAACTGTAGCTCTTGTTTTGCCCGTTGCACGAGCCGCTCTACTGTAACTGTTGAGTTCGTAAACCGCTTTAAAACACATTAGTTGCTCTAGTGTAATCATTTATCGGATTTCCAATTGATTGTGTACGTATTACCCATCCATTATGTATTCGCTTGTTCCTATTTTCAAACATATTATTAATCAAACGAATGATGACCCGTCATCAGAATCACATAAAACTCATGATTTAGAACAAGTATTAATCCATATGACATATAAACTTACCGCCGTCGCAACGCTACTAACTTTGGCCTCTGCACCCTCATGGGTTGTGGCTGATACGGAAGAAGTCATTAACCCTGCGGACCTAACACGGGTTTACACCCAAGTCGCCGCTTTCATCAATTCTGATGCTGATATACGAACCACAGCCATGATGACAGGGGCCTGGAGTGAAAACATTCAGTTCGCAGGTTTTATAGAAGGTACTTTTGGTAATAATGAAGCCAATCTTGATGGAGAGCACAAATTAGGATTCAACTATCAACGTGGCCGAGCTCAGTACTTCCAAGTACACGCAACAGAAAGTTCTTTGTTCCCACGAGTTGGGTCCTCTACTGATGTTATACATTTATCTAGCGATGCTGGCACACTGCAAAACAGCGGCCTTGACGACACACTGTTACTATCCGCTGGCGCAATCGGACTCATAAACCCTGCATTTACACCCGGGTTTATGGCTTTCCCTAATATGGCTTACACCACCGGAAAAGTATTTGGAGAGTCAGCTGATGGATATATGCTTAACCTTTTTATCACTAAAGAAATTAATGATTCAGGTGCATTCATTCAGTTCTGGCCAGAATACATAAACACCTCTGGCGATGTAGTCAAAATGCAATCTTATACAACAAATATACTTTTAAATTCACCTATTAAAAGTGATCGAACGCAATGGTTATTAGGCAAAATAGAGTACGGCAGTGCTGAATATACTCTACCTGGTGGCCAAGAAATTAAAGGCAATAATGAACTCAATTTAGAAATTGGTTTGAAATTTTTTCTCTAATAACGTATCTATATTCAATTAAGGGTTTTTATGAAGATAACAATACTTTCAGCAGTTATTTCAGCCGTCTCTTTTTCGGCTCTTGCAAATGAAAACGCACAAGCGATGTATGAAGTCCCCGTAGAGGCAGACTATCAGGTGACACTAAGTAACTGGACACACCCTGACTATAATCACTGGGCTTTCCAAAATATGGGTATCCACCCAAGCGTAATGGTTGCTCGAGATGGTCATGTCTCAGTCCTACCTGAAAAACTCAACCCAAGTATTGCCAACATGGAGTTTGAATACGCAGGAACACACTATACGGTTGAAGAAGCGATGGTTAATGACCGTACCGATGGGTATGTAATCATTAAAGATGGTCACATTATTCACGAAGAATACTTTGGTACTTTTGGCGCCAAAGACCACCACATGTGGGCATCAAGCACAAAGTCACTAATTGGCCAGGCTATTGGCCTCCTTGTAGAACAAGGCAAGATAGATACCGACAAGACTGTAGAGAGCTATATTGAAGAGCTAAAAGGAAGCCACTTTGGTAAGCAAACCGTAAGAACAGTTCTCAATATGACGTCTGCGCTTAATTACAGTGAAGATTACGCCAATATCACTCCAGGAACCGTTCATTATGAATATTTCCGTCGACTAAATTTAGTTCCTGCTTTTGATTTAATGGCTATCGACCCAACAAAAGACGCGACACCTCGTGGGATTCTAGAATTTGCACCGCATTTCAATCAAAACCCAGACCTCACCGTCAACCATAAGTATGAGTACCACTCCCCCAATGTTGATGTTGCTGGTTGGCTAATTGCGCGAGTATCAGGCCAATCTCTGCAAGATTTTATTGCTGAGAATATATGGTACAAGCTAGGAGCTGAACACGACGCCGCCTTTATGACCGATATGACATTCACTCCAGTTGCAACAGGAGGCTTCACGACCACCTTAAGAGACTTCGCCAGGGTAGGAATGGTCATTGCCAACAACGGTCAGTACAACGGTGAACAAATATTCTCTGAGGCATGGATAAAAGATAGCTTCAATCTAAGCGATGACGAAAAGCAACACATGAATCGTAGTGTTTATAAGGACAAAAATTCAACTGTATATGATGAGTGGCTTGAGGGTTATAAAAACTACCTTTGGGTTCACGACAGTGAAAAAGGAATCGCAACATTTCGTGGAATATTTGGCCAACATCTTTACATTAACCAAGAAAAGAATCTTGTTATAGCGACCTTTTCTTCTGCAGAAACCGCATCAAATGCAGCAAGGACCACCAACCGTCCTCGGTTAGCGGCGTTTGAAGCTATCGCGGATAGTTACAAACAATAAGTTACCTCTAGAATACAACAAAGGCTCGATGTTCGAGCCTTTGTTGTATAGTAATGCCTGTTAGAATGTTGACTAGACAACATGCTTGACCTAATCACACTCGCACGATTCACCTTTCACCTTTCACCACCAAGTGACATCCATCAGTCCCCCTGCATTCCATCACTCGTACAATACTCAATCTACCCGACCAAAGTCAGTGTCGCTATTAGGTACGTAAAGTGATGGACGCGTCCAACACGAGTACCGTTTCTTCTCAATTTACTGTCACTCAAGTAGAAATGCAGCTCATCACTTCACCCTTTTCAGTGACCTTGCCAGGTCGAGTATTTATTGATGGGATTGAAGAACCCCGTCAATATTAACGCTGCCAAGCATCGGCCAGTACTCGCTGGAAGTACAAACTGCTCTCACAGATGTCTGTTCCATGTGCATGATTATGCCCAAAGCTGTTTCGCCCTTGGTGGCTATGCCCTTCATATTGATTGAGTTGATTCAGTACCAGCAAGTTACGTTTGCTACTCTTAATACCCGCATTGCCTACCGAAATTTCGGCCGGTACGCCGCGATAAACCGTCGCATGTACATCAATCTGATTAATGGTTTCTGGCGCAACTTTATATGGATTCGCCTCTAGTACAGTAAAGTCTGCGTATTTTCCTGGTTCGATGCTGCCAATGTTGTCTTCTAGACGAGCGGTGTATGCCGCATCAATAGTGATGGCTTTCATCGCTTCGTCAACAGTAATGCGCTCTTCTGGCCCCATCACGGTATCACCAGATAACCCAATGCGGTTAACGGCTGCCCACACGAGTGACAACGGTTGAGCTGGAGCCATTGGCGCATCAGAATGCAGGGATAAATGCCCACCAGCATCGATGAATGAACGACCACGAGACATCACCGAAGCTCGCTCTTCACCCAGCCCTTCCTCACTGTATAGCTCAGAAAGAATGTGCGTGTAATACGGATTCACACTGAAGTTGGCACCTAACTCCACAGCGCGAGGAATATCGTCTTTGTCCGTCATTCCTAAGTGGTGGAAACCCATGCGGTGATCGTCACGTGACTTCTCTTTCTGCATTTTCTCAACGATTTCAATGGCAGTTTCAAATCCTAAATCGCCATTCGCATGAACAATGATCGTATAATCGTCTTCCCAGTATGGTCGCATGCTGTCTTCGAGTTGTTCCGGCGTTTGCAGCCATTCGCCTTCATGACCGTCGATATAGCCGTCTTTCATCATCATGAGCTGACTGTACATAGCACCGTCAGAGAACAATTTCACAAACTTAGGTAGCCATTGGATTTGCGCTTCGCCTGCCATGATTTCAGTTTGTGCTTCGGCCATCAACTTGCCTTTCTCTGAATCGTAGCCAGCCATCGCATATGAGACATTTCCAGCCGGAATCAACCAATAATCCATCGGGAAATTATCATCCAGCAAGATATTAACCATTTGCTGATACAATGCAGGCGTTGCGATTACACCTGGGTCAACCGCCGTGGTAATACCGCCAGAATGGACATAATCGCGCGTTCTTTCCATACCCGTCGCAAAACGGCCCGATTCGATAAGGTACTGCATCACGCTTGGAGCAAGCATTTTCATACCATTCTCAAAAGCATGCCCTCTTTCCCAGTTAAGTTGTTCCGACGCTGGGCCTTCAACCTGCCAATCTGACTGGTTCCAACCTAACATTTCCATAGCGGCATCGTTGACGAAAAACTCATGTGCGCTGCGATGCCACACAAGAATAGGACGCTCTTTTGAAATATTATTTAATACTTCACGGCTCATGTCGCTACCGTGGAAATAATGGTGGTAGCCCCAAGTAATAATTGGCTCCCCTTCAGGCTTTTCTGCGTGCAGTTGATTTAGCCTTGCCTTGTAACCTTCACTACCAATCACGCCTTTTCTCTCCTCCCAAGGGAAATTCCAATCGGCAGGTGTAATGAAGTCCATTCCTAAAAACATCGCGCTCATCCAAAGGTGGATGTGTGGCTCCACAAAGCCCGGCGTGACCACTTTATCGGCATAATCGCGATTGATGCTGAAGCCTTCTAATTCAGAATACTTAGCTTTCAATGTTACTTTATGCCCGACTTCTACTATCTTTCCGTCTTGAACAACAACAGCATTGGCTCCCTCAAGAGTATGCTCTGACATCGTGATCAGTTCACCCGTTGCAAACAGCGTCACGGGGCCATCAGAAGCTAAGTCAGTCACGGGTTTTTCGACATCTGAAGGAGAAGGAGAAGGAGAAGGAGAACAGCCCATAATCAGTGCCATGCTTGACGCGACTAAAGACAATTTAAAATGAGAATACATAGAATTCACCAATAATATTATTAAGGTTTCTGGTCCATAGCTTTTACCCGAATGCAGTGACAGACGACTCGCGTGATCCGGCTCTAATAAACCCATCCTTGGTATCGATGAATGAACAATATCACTATATATTCGTTCCAAGTAACTCAACAAGATGGGCAAAACCCATCATTTAAGGGAATCTATGTTTTCGTATGAACATCTCGCCGCCTTCTGCGCTACTCTAGAGGAAGGCAGTTACAGTCAAGCGGCCAAAAAGTTAGGGAAAGATCGCACCACGGTTCGTGAACAAGTTAAAGCCCTCGAAGACAGCTATGCTCTGACGCTGTTTGATATTCAGGGTAAGAAAGCGGTGCCATCGAAAGAAGGGGATGCAATCTATCGACATGCGAAGTTGCTGGTGCATAACACTGAACGCCTCAACTCTAGAATGATGGATAACTACAAAACGGAATTCACTTCATTTGATATCTACCACGATATTCTCGTACCTAATTCGCTTATTGTTCATGTCGATCACTATATAAAGAGAGCTTTCCCTCTCATCAAAGTAAATTGGCTCCATAGAAACAGACAAGACATTCTCCATGAAGTCTCTTCTAAACCGAACGCACTCGCTCTCATGCAATATAGACTGCATAACAAGACCGAACAGAACTATGAATATATACACCTTGGGTCCAACGAACTCGCGGTATTCTGTAATCCAAACCACCCCTTAACCAAGGTAAAGCCTCTTGGTATCGGTGATTTAGAGCTAGCCAAACAGTATGTCAGTGAGAACCACATCCACTCTTTGGCCGAAGTGTTCTCCGTTTCTATCGATCAACATATCGTCAGCAACAACGATGTCCTTCTTGCTCTTCTTCAGCATGACGGATGGGCATTCAGCAGCCGTGCATTAGTGGCACCGCTAGTCAAAACGGGTCAGTTAGTAGAATTACCAACTGAGGAAATTGTCGCATCGCTTAAAATTGGGCTCTCGTTCTACTATCCGATTTCAATGAAACGCTCACATGAGCTAGAAGGGTTACAGAGCGTTCTGCGGGCCTACGCAAAAGAGCATTTGAATTAATCGGTCTTCATCGTCACGCTAGGAGGTATGGATTAATAACAGTCAGATAAACGCCCATCCTTGGGCAAGTTTCCTCAAAATTAAGTCACGAGAACCTCTATATTAAGTCACGAGAACCTCTATATTAAAATTAGAAGAACCACTTCACGCCAATCTCGGCTTTTAGCTCTACATCACCATCAATCGTCCAACCATCGGGCGTGGTGATGTCGGTGCTGCCGTACTCAAGTTTCGTCATCAACCATTGCGTTCTGTCTGACTTAATCGGCGCATTAAACATTACATTGAAGGACTTCGATTCCATTTCGACAGTATCACCTTCAACATTAAAATACTCTGGCCACACTTGAACGAATGCGCCGCTGTCACCAATATGTTGCGTCACGAACAGGTTTACCATGTAACCATCCGCCGACTCACCAAGTACCTTACCAGTCGTGTATGCAACGTTTGGAAACACCATGGCACCTGCGGTATAAGCTGGATTAAGCAAGCCAATTCCTCCCACTGACACTAGCGTGGTATCTTGGTAACCCAAATTTTTCATGGCTCCAGCATTACTACTTTGGTGGATAAGATCCGTTGAGAGGCCAACTCTTGGCATGAACTTGTTATCTACCGCATGAACTTGAAAGTATTGTGCGCGGCTCTTTTGATAATCTAGCCCAAATTTATCTTTGCCTTGTTCCTTCGCACTGTTGTTACCGAAGTTTCCTTCAACAAAACCCGCAAACTGGATATCTTCTGTCCAAGCTCCAGTAAACATCGCAGACACTCGAATATCGGCGTCCGATGTGACAAAAAATGCCGCTTGTGTATACACGCGAGTTAGATCCGATGGGTCAATCACTTCACTCTCTTCAGCAAATACAGCGCCCGAAGTAAGAGCGGTAAAAAGTGCTAAGCTAATCATTGTTTTATTCATATTGGTTTACCTTGTAATGGTGCATCACCTCTTCTGATTCCTTCCTGCAGTGGCGCTTAATTGTTAACGTGAGTAATGGCTGCTGCGAGGGATTTTAATTGCAAAGATTCTTTCATAAAAAACCATATTGATGGGAATAACCCAACATTCAACCGTTTTGAGACGAGAACAATCGACACTTCTTTCTGTGCTCGACTCTTCCCTATCGTGTATGGTTTATGGTTCAAGAATGTTTTTGAGAAATAGCTTTATAGATATAAGGTATGTGTTATTAGCTCTTGTTTGGATTGAGCTTCTCTCGTCGTTTTTGGAAGGTGGCTTGGAAATCAGGTAACGTAACCGACCCAAAGCCTGCCTCTACAGCATGCCACCAAAAGCGCGAGACCAGTTGTGCTTGCGATACCGCATGAGCGCCTTGTACAGACACCCGAGGTAAAATACCGAGGATGAATAACATGCCGTTAAGTTCACCGAGCTAAAACGCTTCTTTTCAGCGTAATGCTTACGTTTCAAAAGTGAGGAAGTACACTCACCAATCCACATCGATTTCCGCTATGTTTGAACGATTTTTCCCATCATATGTGATTTTTGCCATTTTAAAGCGGCTGTTAAGATATGCCTGACTAACGAGGAGACACACATGACAAAATACACTTTTCTAGCTCTTATTTGCATCGGGTTGGTCATTCTGTCATCCATAACATTCACCCACACCTTCTCGAACTTCGCCACTCTCCCCAACGAAAATGTCGAGCCCGACTCCCCCTCTCTGACACATATATACGATTTGTTGCAGCGGAGCCGGTAACCCTTTCCTTTGTTACAAACTATCGTCATCGAGATCAACCATCAAACGCTATCCACTGCTCTCCTTTAGCAAATTATCTTTACTGGCCCCTTTTATGTCGAAGGAACAGATTTCGACAATATATGGCTCTGAGATTAAGGAGAGTTCATATTTCGCCCCGCAGCTTTGAAGAGGGCTGAGCGAAATTGCACCATTGAGCTGTGTTGATGGCGCTCAGTTTTTGGCTATCTAGTGCAGGGCCATTGATACAATGAGAAAAGTGGAATTACAGGTGATTAATGCGTTTACCGCTACTTTGGGATTGCAGTGGGGCCGTGATTAAAAAGGGTTTCTGAATGCTCAGATTAGATGATGGCAGGCTGTATACGATGTACGCTTTGCTTAGGTATGTTTTGGGAGCGACGCTATCATGACACAGTTTCCCAAAATAAAAGGACTACGTTAATGTTAAGTATTTGTTTGCGGTTTTTTTTACGAAAAAGGCTTATATGTCCAACAAAGCACCGCTTTCTATCTATTTAATCCAATAGTTAAAATAATCTGACCCTGTCACATTTTCTCGTTTAACAAATCCATATTGAAACTATCTCATTTTTAAGCTTTGGTTCCAAAACTCATTGGTAATCGCTTTGTCTTCAGTAGCTGCGTTTAATGCAAGAAGCAATTCATACTTTCTATACCTAGCTACCGATTAATCCCATACATTAAAGTAGTTGATAGTTATTCCTTTGAATATCTATTTCTGCTCTATCATACTCGAACTCCCAAGATCCTGTGAATTATCTAGTTGTACGGAGTAAATCCATGTCTCATTTGGCGCTAAAGAGAGAAACCAACTTACGAAAGCTAAGTCTGGCTGTTATTAGCCTCGCCGTTATATCTTCTACTATCTACCTGCTTAGTGAAGAAGATAACCATGTCCGCCCTACGCAAGGCAATACTATTTCAGTTGCCAGTTCTTTTGAATTCACTACCCAGAACCCCGCGCAACATGGTTATATTTATACGCGAATGGGCGTCTTAGAAACCTTATTAAATGTTGACGAAGCAGGACAGCTTCAGCCCGGATTAGCAACAGACTGGGTGATATCGGAAGATGGATTGCATTGGACGTTCACTATTCGCCAAAACGTAAAGTTTCATGATGGGCAGGTACTTACCGCCAAGTCTGCCGTACAAGCACTTGAAAATATACTTAAAAACCACGGTCCTTTGACAGAAGCACCAGTGTCAGAAGTCGTGGCGATAGATGATCAAAAATTTGAGATTCTGCTGACACGCCCATTCAGTCCATTGGGGGCAGTTTTGGCAAACTACACCACAGGTATTGCCTCCCCAGACTCTTATAATGAAGACGGTTTTGTAGAGAAACTGGCCGCGACTGGCCCTTACCAAGTTTTTGACTTTGAACCACCACACAAACTGGTTGTTGAACGATTTGAAGAATACTGGGGGAATAACGCGAAAATCAAATTTGCCAGTTACCTAACTGGACATCGCTCAGAAAGCCGTGTCTTACAGTCTAAAAGTGGTCAGGCTGATATCGTATTCGGTCTTGAACCATCAAGTATCCCACTATTGCGTGATGCCAAAAACGTCACTCTCTATTCAGATCCGATCCCTAGAACTATCGCCATCAAACTCAATGCCGGGCATAAGTACTTAGAAGATGTTCGTGTGCGTCAGGCCTTGATCTTGCTGTAGATAGAGCGGGTATTGCTGATTCTATTTTCCGCACACCAGGTTCAGAAGCAGATCAATTAATTCCGGCCTCAATGTCAGACTGGCATTTAGACGATATACCAACAGCAGAGCAAGTGCTCATGGTGGTCACGACGTTATTGAAACATCAAACACGTTTTTGAGCGGCTTTCTACATCCTCTATTTGGGCTTGATCATGTTATGGCAATGGTGGCGGTTGGCTTGTGGGGTGCTTTTCTGCGCAAACCGGCCATCTGGCAACTTCCGGTTATCTTCCCAATGATGATGGCCTTTGGTGGTGCTTTAGGCATTGCTGGAGTTCAAATACCGGCTGTTGAGTTTGGCATTGCTTTGTCTTCCATCGTTCTGGGGATCATGGTTGCACTAGGTGCGCGTGTTCATCTCGAAATCGCGTATTTTCTAGTGGGTATATTTGCCATTTTCCATGGCCATGCCCACGGTACTGAATTGCCAAGCGCTGCCGCCCCGCTCGTCTATAGTTTCGGTTTTGTCGTTTCGACCGGGCTATTGCATCTTGCGGGTGTAGGTGTGGGAATGTTGGCTGAAAAACCAGAACGAGTAAAATTCGTTAAAGCTGTTGGAGTAGCTATCGTATTTGGCGGTACCGCGTTCTTATTCGGTATAGCTTGAGGACTCAATATGAAACGATTAATACGTGTGCTAATGCTTGGGGTGGTATTGTATCCAGCCTCAGCTTTTGCTCATAGCCCTATTGAAGGTGTTGGCGAGTTTTATAACGGGTTACTTCACCCCATTCTGGTATACACCCAACTACTTAGCTTGGTTGCGCTCGGCTTATGGTTAGGCTATCAACCAAAAAAACAGCGCGCAACGAGTCTGGTAGGGTTAGCTTTATGTTGCACGCTTGGACTGGTTCTAACACCGTATGTTGATGAAAATGCAATGGAGGTATTGCCGCTATTTAGTGCAACACTGCTAGGTACCGCATTAATGTATCGCCTGGTCACACCAGCATGGCTAACTATCATTGTGGCTAGTGGTACAGGACTACTGATTGGGTTGGATTCGTCCCAACCATTGCTGTACGACACTGCATTACTGTTGTCACACATAGGGAACCTGCTAGGTGTTGTTCTATTGGTTGTGAACATTGTGATGTTGAGCCAAGCGGCTAAAAAGGTATGGCAACAGATAGCAATGCGAATCGCAGGTTCCTGGATCAGCGCTTGTGCGATCCTATCTCTGTTCTTAGTTCACGTTGGTATAACATGATAATTTAATGGAATTAAACATATATGTTATGCTCAATTCATCCCTCGATCGAGCAGTCTAAGTAAATGCAGATTAATGTCGAACACCTTTTAGTTTTTGTAACGGTAACGGAGAAAGGAACATTTTCCGCTGCTGCTCGCAGCCTTGGAAAAACTCAAGGAGCGATTAGGCAAACAACTACTTACTCAGAGTAAATTGCTACTCGACCAAATGACGCACCTTGAGAAGATGTCTATCAGTCTGGTTGATGGGATTGAGTCAAAACTAACAATAGGCTTGAGTCACATGCTACCACTGAGCCTACTTAAAGACACTCTGAAACAAGTACAACAGCAGTTTCCCTTTACTCAAGTAAGACTGGTTCGGGGGACGGTGAGTTCATTACTTGCAAAACTCAATGATGGAGAGTACCAGATAGTGCTTCACGATGAGTTCAATGGTGCTAGTGAATTTGAAACGCAGCCATTTTCCGAATTATCGATCAGCTATATTTGCTCTCATTCACACCCACTTTCCCAATACAATGCAGCCTCAAATAAGTTAATTAGCCAGTACCCACAGGTACTATGCCGTGCGACCAGAGCTCATTCGGTTTTTGGTGAAGTTCAAGCTCCAACTGAGAATAGTTGGTTTACCGATAACAGCTCAGATACCTTGCAACTAGTATCCAAAGGAGTTGGTTGGGCAATTATGCCTACTGCGGTCCTCGATGCTCACTCGGCTTTTCATCAGTTCCAACGAGAGGAAGCGACAGGGAGCACAATTAGAACCTATATAACCACTTCAAGTAACCGTGCCGGAACACCTGCTCAAGAATACGCGACTACACTACTTAAGGCGGGTAGCGAGCACTGATATCGATTAGATCATTCTCTTATCTGTCTTGGAGGCATCTTATTGAATTATTCAATGAAAGTTGAAGCGATCCAATATGAGCCAATCATGACACTAAACGAGATGCGCCAAGCCGTCTTCGAATACATAGAGGTTGGTTATAATCGGACGAGAAGGCACAGTGCTCTTGGGTATCTAAGCCCAGTTAACTTTGAACAACAAAATGTCGCTTAATGGAGTGTCCAGTCTGGCTGGAGCAGATCATTTTTCTAATGCCCGCTCGAAGAAACTTCTGCCCTCAGCACTCAAAACTTCCATTGAGATGAAAACGCAAAATCAATACATAAAAGATTTAAAAGAGCACTACCAGCAACATCATGAAGCTATCGTCGATACCATTACATATGCCCTTAAGCACGCCAGTGTTTCTCGCTCAGGTATCCATTTCAATTCACCCATGGAGTTGAGCAAGTTTCTGGAGACCACCCACTTATTTATCCCTAAATCACACTGGCGCGCGGCAACGCAGTACCTCGATAGCAGCATAAAAAAATCGGAATGGCTCGATGCCCTCAAAGGTATTAAAACTTACAAGGAGAGAAAACCATCAGGTCGAAGTAAAAAAGCACAAGGTGCGGTTAGATTGGAATTAGTACACCCAAGTTCACGAATGAATAATGAGTCAAAGACCAAGCAATCATCCCCACTTTTGCTGCATTTGTTCCATATGATGGGCATTATGATGATGAACCTAAATAGTGGGGATGAAACGGCGTCCTAAAGGTCACACCTGTTTAGGATACTGGCAAGCATCTGCCAACATTACCCACAGACCATCTCAACTTCACTGTGAAAACGCTAAACGACCGCGTATTCCTTGAAATTCGCTACAAGTAACCTAAAAGTCGGTGGCTCGCCGTTAATGAGTAAGGCTTAGCGATGGGAACGTGCCTCCGTGAATACGTGTTCCCCTTAGTGTATTCACTGCTCTTTCACGTTTTTACTTGCAATCTATCAACTCTTTGAAGCAAACGGTTTATTACTACTTAATGGAGCGTTCTGAAGGCACGTCTCGCCCACTTCATCTACAAGTGATTGATCTAGAAATCTAAAAATTATTTCCTAAGCCAGTCAGGTGTTACAACCCGACTGGCTTTTTTATCATTCTTTAAATCTAATCTTGTCAAGAATTACGACATGTATTGCCCGCCATTGATATGCAGGATCTGCCCTGTCACATAACCAGACATAATATGTGAAGCAAGGTAACCAAATGTTGGCGCCATCTCATCTGCCGTGCCCAACCGCCCCATTGGAATCCCTTTACTCATTCGTTCTTTATCAGCATCATTTTTGTCTGCATGAAATGCAGTATCAACCGTACCTGGTGCAATAATATTAAAACGCACATTATCCTTAGCATAGTTCTTTGCCCAAGAACGGTTCACTGTATGCAACCAGGCTTTTGATGCTGCGTAAAGTGAAGCTCCAGGGCCACCACCAGAATACGCAGCGATTGAACCAACACTAATCACTGATGCAGACCAGTCACTTGTTGAAGCTGATGTTTTCAGGTGTGGCAAACACAAACGAACCATATCCATAGCCGAACGCATGTTTAGGTACGCAACATCATCAAAAAATTCAGCATCAATGTCTTCTAATTGCTTCCTATCAACCAAACCGCCAACATTATTAATCAGAACATCAATACCGCCATGCTGGTCAACAAACTTAGACACAAATTCTTCGCAGGCTTCAGCATTAGAAAAATCGACCTGATAAAATTGAGCTCGTCCACCCAGAGACTCTATCTCAGCAATTGTTTGTTCAATGTTGTCGTGAGATCGATAGGAGGTCAATGTGACTAATGCACCACTAGAAGCGAGAAATTTTGCCGCAGAAAGACCGATTCCACTGGTTGATCCTGTAATAATGATGCGTTTATCTTTTAAATCACTGAACATTTTATAACCCCTGTAAAAACAAAAAACACCATATCACAAAATTGAAATGGTGTTTTATTAAATTTTCGATTGAATGCTCAAAGCCGTTAGTCACTCATAGATTGAGCTAACAGATCATTATGCTCCTAAAGACTCAACGTACAGATTAAGTACATCATCTGCAGTCATCGCTACTGGATTACCACCAGCACATGGATCCGCTAGCGCACTCTCTACCCACGATTCAATATCCTGCTTAGTCACACCAAACTCTGCGAAACCTTTCGGAATGCCCACTATTTCGCTAAGTTCACGAATAGCTCTAACAGCCTCTAAGCTTGCTTGCTCTTGCGACAAACCTTCTGTTTTGCACCCCAAAGCCGATGCCAAATTAGCAAACTTTTCTACACGGTGAGATCGGTTGAACTCACACACAATCGGTAGCAAAATCGCATTACAAACACCATGTGGAAGGTTTTTGTGTGCACCTGCCGGGTGTGCCATAGCATGTACCATCCCTAAACCTGCACTGTTGAATGCCATACCTGCTAAGAACTGCCCTAGCGCCATCATTTCACGAGCTTCGAAGTTTGAACCATCTTCCACCGCGTGTGGGAGGTATTTACTAATAACACGAACAGATTCTAATGCTGAATGGTCAGTTAAAGTATGCGCACCAACAGAAACATACGCTTCAATAGCATGAGTGAGAGCATCCATCCCTGTTGCAGCAGTGACGTCTGCTGGCAAACCTAGCATGATTGAAGGATCATTGACTGAAGCATCTGGAATGATGTTGCTATCGATAATGACACATTTGACTTTATTTTCTTCATCTGTAATTACAGCATTGCTAGTCACCTCGGCAGCAGTACCAGCAGTCGTATTGATTGCATAAAGAGGTACACCTGGGTTCTTCACATGACCAACACCAGTATAAAGTGTAATTGGTTTCGGGTTTGCTGTTAGAATCTTGACTGCTTTCGCTGTATCAATGGCACTACCACCACCAAACCCGATAATGTAATCAGCACCTGAAGCCTGAAACGCTTCAAAAGCGCTATTTACAACACTAACCGTTGGATTTGGAACAGTATCCGTAAAACAACTAAAAACGAGTTGATTCTGGTCTAGCTCTTTAAGTAGTGGGTCTAACAAGCCTAGCTTCTCTAAGGCTTGGTCAGCGATGATAAATCCGTGTCCACTGTTTTTATTCGCTAAAAGTTCCACGAACTCCTTGATTGCCTCTTCACCAGAAATATTAATTTTTGGAAGTGCTAAAGTAAAAGCCATATCATTTTCCCTAAACAATTATAATTAAAAACTTCAAAATCACGACTTTGAATCATGGCCAAATAAAATACAGAATGTTCAGGTATACAATTAACAACATTCATGTTCTTTACTCGCCCGCCATGATTCAGATTACAATTTACAATGCGATATAAGAGAATAAACTTCCATCCGAGGGTTTGACGGGTTTTCTGTTTTACCAAACTATGGCTTTGCTCAACGATATTGTTTAGATATTTGACACCTAATATCTCTATCAGCGATAACATAAAGAAGCCGCTTAACCAGAGTTGAACATTCATCTCATCGATGGCAGCGTAGTTGCTTTTACTGCCGTCAATAACCACGTTGTCAGCAAGCCCATGATGAGCTATCGCCTTATTCAGAAAGGCTTTCGCGGCGGCTTAATCGCGATTGTAAATGAGGTAATAATCAATCACTTCACCAAATTTATCGACTGCTCGATAGTAATAAAGCCACTCTCCTTTCACTTTGATGTAAGTCTCCTCCATACGCCATGAGCTAGATACGGGTTTCTTTCAACGTCTTGCTTTGTGCTCTAGGATTGGGGCAAACTTAAGCACCCAACGGTTAATCGTTGTGTGATCCACCGTTATTCCACGCTCCCTCTGGATCTCCTCAATTTCACGATAACTGAGCTTGTACGCGAGATAGTAGCGAACGGTTTCAAGAGCAACCTCAGAGGGAAAATGACAGCCTTTAAACATCAAGGTTCAGAGTAATAAGTGGGAGTTGGATAAATCTTAACCGATGAAGCAAAGCTTTGCGACAGAACCGTTCAGCAATCATCATAACGACTCATTAGCCCCCACCCCAAGATTGATTTAGACAATAATGGCCATATTACCCACCAACATGGCAGTTAAAACCCATCGATTCCAGTTGGGATTTTAGTTGGCCGATTTTTTCATCTGCGTTTGATTCTATGCCTTGCAAAGGATAGCTAAGGCCCAACAAAGAGTACTTATTTTCACCATAATTGTGGTATGGAAGAAGATGGATAGTATCAACATTTGACATCACCTGAACAAATTGACCAATCGCCTGAATCTCTTCAGCGTTGTCGTTAAACCCAGGGATAACCGGAATACGCACTGTCACTTTGGTAATAAGTGAAATACGAAGGATATTTTCCAGAATAATACGGTTATCAACCCCAGTTCCCGCTTTATGGACTGTAGGATTGATAGCTTTGATATCCACAAGTGCTAAATCGATCCAAGGAAACACTTCTTCAATCGCTTGTTTAGAACCTATTCCGGTTGTTTCGATCGCAGTATGCCAGCCTTTCTCTTTACAACCTTTGAGTAACTCTCGAGCAAATTCAGGTTGAGCCAGAGGCTCGCCACCTGACAGCGTAATCCCACCACCGGCTCTGCGAAATAGATTTTCGTCTTTTTTTAGTTCAAGCAAGACTTGCTCGACTGTCATTCGCTTGCCTTTTATTTCAAGAGCACCGGTTGGGCAAACATCAGTACAATCACCGCATTCGACGCATTTGTCGCGATCAACAAAATGAGGGTTGTTATAAGATATTGCACCCACTTTGCAAGCATCGATACATTTACCACAATTAACACAATCGCTTGCTTTGAAGATCAGCTGAGGTTTAGCTTGTTGTGATTCAGGGTTACTGCACCATTTACAAGAAAGTGGGCAACCTTTAAAAAAGGGAATAGTTCGTATTCCTGGGCCATCATGTAACGAATATCGCTGGATGTTAAAAAGAACACCTTCTGTATTGTAATCGACTTTATTCATGACCGTTTCTCATTATTTTTGAAATAACAGGCCGCGTATTTCGCGGCCTAATACTACTTTTACGTTATAATTTCTGCTCTGTACGGCTGATGATATCGTCCTGAACTTCTTTCGCTAAAACCACAAATTGAGCACTGTAACCTGCAACACGAACCACTAAATCTTGATGAAGGTGGGGATTTCTCTGTGCTTCAAGTAGACGTTCACGGTCAATAACGTTGAACTGTACGTGCATACCTTTACGGTCAAAGTAGTTACGTACCAAGCCGCTAAAGTTGTGCAATCCTTTCTCACCAGCAAGAGAGGCTGGTAGGAACTTCTGATTGTACAACGTACCGTTAGAAGCGATAAAGTGATCAAGTTTTGCAACAGAGTTTGCCGCAGCGGTTGGCCCAGAAACATCTTTACCTTGGCGCGGTGAAACACCATCAGCCAAAGGTTTACCGGCTAAACGACCATCTGGTAGTGCAGAGACGCCTTTACCAAACAGAACATTAGCTGATACTGGATAGATACCCGCTTGGAACTGACCACCACGTGTATTGGTGTACTTCTCGACTTCTTCACAGTAAATAGATGCACAACGGCGAGCAACGTAGTCAACATCATCAATATCGTTACCAAAGCTTGGCGAGCTTTCTAGGATAAGGCGAATTTCTTCATGACGTGAAATACGCCCTACTGAAGGAGTCGCTTGTGTTTGTGCGCTTGACAACTGGCGGAATACTTCTTCTTTAATCGCTTCTGGGCTCAGAGAGCCGTTTTCCGCAATTAAACGTTGAACAACATTGTATACTTCTTTTTCATCTAAAGAGCTTTTGGTCGCCACAGCAGCCGAAGCGCCGTCTGCATAACCAAAGTTTGCGTCTAGTGCCCCTTTTAGTTCGGTCATCGTCAGTTTGCGGTCTTCGAACACTTGTTTTTGCATTGCGTACACTGAATCACCTGTATCTGCGATACCGAAAGCTTGCGGACCGGTGTAGTTGTATATCGCGCCGCCGTCTTGCAGAGACTTACCACGACCGATACAGTCGTCTACTAACGCAGAAAGGAATGGCAGTGGGCAGCGTTCTGCATGCGCGATATCAACACTATTACACGCTTCAACCAATTGACGTACGAAGTGAGCGATTTGTGCTGTGAATGCATCAAAGAAATCTTCAATATCAGTAAATTGAGTCATATCTTTAGTGGCAGGACCAACCTGTTTATTGTTTGCACGGCCATTGTTTAATGTGATTTCCAGTACTTTTGCCACATTGAAGAATGCCGCATCATGCCACCCCTCAGTACGGTGTGGTGCTTGTGGTTCTACACAACCGATGATGCAGTAATCACGAGCATCCGCTAACGAAACTCCACGGTTTTGTAGTGAAGGTATGATAACTTCATCATTATACATTGCAGGAACACCAAGACCGAGGCGAACCACTTCACAAGCACGGAATAAGAACTCGTCTGGTGTGCCTTGCCATACACGAATAGAGAACGAGGGCGCAGGTAATTGGACGTGTGCTGTTGCTTCCATACACATGTAACTTAATGGGTTAGTGGCGTCTAATCCATCTGACGTCTGGCCGCCAACACATAAGTTTTGAAACACAGCGTAACCAGCAAACGCTTGGGCTGATACTTCATCGCGAGTTTTGTTGATATCATTCAGTTTGATCCAGCAACAGTCTACTAATTCTTGTGCGAATACAGGATCAATGGACTTATCAGCCGCTAAGAATGGATACATGTATTGGTCAAAGCGTCCAGGAGAGATAGAGTGACCACTTGACTCAATTTGAAGCATGCTTTGTAAAAACCAGAATGTCTGACATGCTTCCCAGAAAGTTGTTGCACCATGCTCTGGTACACGACGACAGTTTTGGCTGATTTGTTCAAGTTCACGTTTACGTTGAGGATCTGTTTCAACTTGCACAAGGCGATCAGCTTCATCTGAGTAACGGTGAGCGTATACAATCGCCGCTTCATAGCTGATGATAATAGCGTGGTAAAACTGTTCTTTTTTAACGAAGTCTGGTTGTGTACGATCAAGTTTAACTAATGCGTCTTTGACTTGCTCAATCACACCGCGGAAACCAATGCGCAATACTTTGCCATAATCAACACATACGTGACCAACACCACCGTAGAAGTAGTTACCCACACTGAACACACCTGCATCCATTGATTCGTGTGTCCCTTCAGACATGTAAGATGCCGCTAACTCACTCGTAGTTTTACCAGGCCAATATTGAAATGCTTCGTGCAACTCTTGTGCTGTTTTCTTTTCGATAATAAATGGGTCCGCTACGCGGTGCTCCATTGTATCAAATTCTTTTTCTACCCAATCGTAAGAGAACTCAGGGCAAATTTCGGTTGAACGTGGATTAATAGTCACAGCTCCAACGACCAGTTCATCTTTACGAATGGTCACTGGTAACTCAGTAAAAATCTTTTCAACAACTCTTGCTCTTCTCATAACTGCAGGCAAATGCTCATTTTCTTTATAAGCATGTGTCGCTAAAATAGCTCGCTCAGACTCGACATAAGGTTTCGCGTCAATAATCATTTTCTTAAGTCGTAAAACGCGGTCAGTTGGATTAGAAAAACCTTTCTCTAACATAGTGATGTACTCCGTAATTATTAATTAGTATGACCTAAAGATCAGACCTTAGTTATTTGTTCAACGGCATTAACATCATGAATCTCGACACATAATGTTAATGCCTAATAAATGAATAAAATTGCGCAATATTGAAGGATGTGCTTTCCAAGTTGGAGCGGTCACTAACAGGTGGTCTACGACAGACTCGTCATCATCCGCATCGACCCAGTACCCACCAGCAATTTCGACTTCCGGCTTTACCGCTGAATAACCGGTTAGCCTTCGATTTTTCACCAAATTCGCTGCCGTTATAATCTGAATACCGTGACAAATCGCTGCGAGCGGTACGTTACGGTTCATCGCATAATGCACAATATGGAGCACTGATGGTTCTAGACGAAGATATTCTGATGACCGCCCTCCTGATAGGTAAATACCACAGTATTCATCCAATCGAATTTGACTAAATGATGCTGTTAACGTGAAGTTATGTCCGATTTTTTCTGTATACGTTTGATCACCTTCAAAATCATGGATAGCGGTTTTAATGCTCTCTCCTTTTGATTTACCTGGGCAAACAACATCAACTGCAAAGCCGAGCATGATTAATGCCTGATAAGGGACCATGACTTCATAGTCTTCAGTAAAATCTCCAACCAACAGCAATATTTTTCTCATATTCAATCCATTAAAAACTGTTCAAGTCATCTTCAATAGTGCGTATCACTTCATTCACTGCTGATACGTCTCCAAAGATGGCAAGCGCGGTGACATGCTGGGGACAAGAACCTGTAATTTCAGTCACCGCCACATCAGCACGCTTACTTGCTAAATCGGCACAGAAATAAAGATCAGGAATCGGCAACATCACTATTCCAATTGCATCAATGCGAATCAAACCCAAGCGCTGACGAAATTCCGAGGGTACACGGCGTTTAAGCATCGTCAGCGTATCTGAACTTGGTGCGTTTATTATGCGTTTTTTCATATGTTTATTGCCTATCCCTTAACTCCATTAATGTTTAAACCGTTACCGAATGTTCAATGCTTCGACCATGACACATCGACGGTAGCGAGCAAAAGAGCGTGCAGAGGTGATGCCCTCGCCCGTTGGACCTGCGATAGTAAAGGTTGTGTGACCTTCACCACCCACACCAATTCCTGAGTACGATGGACCGTTTTTCACAAAAATTGTGGTTTGGATTAAACGAGCCATTTTGGTCAGTTTGTCAACATTAGTTGAGTGCATGATGGCAGTGTGACGGTTGCCATGTTCAACCTTAATTGCCAAGTCTATCGCTTCATCTACGTTTTCTACACGAACGACAGGAAGAATAGGCATCATCAACTCATGAACAACAAACGGATGATTTCTTTCTGTTTCGAGCAAAATGACTTTCACGTCATCGCCAACTTGGATATCTAGCTTTTTAAGGATATGACGAGCACCTTTACCCACAAAATCGGTATTAGGACCGGTACCCTTTTCATTCAAAACTAGTGATTGAAGTTGTTGAATCTTCTGTCTGTCACACAATAGATAGGCGCCACTTTTCTTCATGCAATGAATCAAGTAGTCAGCAACTTCATTGACAACAATGACTTCTTTCTCAGCTATACACGGCAAATTATTATCGAAAGCACAACCGTTAATAATGTCTTTTGCTGCTTTCTCGATATTTGCGGTTTCATCTACAACAGCAGGCGGATTACCAGCACCAGCGCCGATGGCTTTTTTACCCGTTGACATCACTGTTTTCACAATCGAAGGACCACCCGTTGCAACAAGCATATTCACTCGAGGGTCATTCATCATTACATTAGTGTTATCGATCGAAGGCTCAAGCACGGTCACGACCAAGTTTGCAGGTGCGCCGAGCTCAGCCAGTTTTTTGTTGATCATATCAACGGTAACCAGTGAGACATTCCGTGAACGAGGGTGGGGGCTATATACAACCGTATTTCCCGCCGCCAACATACCAATACTGTTGTTAATAATGGTTTCTGTCGGGTTAGTCGTCGGTGTGATCGAACCAATAACACCGTAAGCAGAAAACTCAGTTAAAGACAAGCCAGAATCGCCGCTAAGTGCCGACGTAGCCAGATCTTCCGTACCTGGAGTTTTCACTGCTGCGATACGGTTTTTGGTCAGCTTATCTTCAAAGTTTCCCATCCCCGTCTCTTCAACCGTCATACGAGAAATTTTTTCAAGCACATCTTCTTGGGTGAAAACATCTCGAATACCTTGTACAAACGAAGCGCGATCACCCATTGTACAATGACGGTATTGGACTTGAGCCTGTGACGTTGCACTGATCGCCTCTTCCATCGACGCAAAACAACCTAAGTATTGTGTCGATCCTTGCGCAACATTTTGGCTAGGAACGCTTTGAGGTTGCGCCTGTTTCTCGGTCAATATTTGAGAAACAATGCTCTCAACATTGCTGCTTAGAGCTGACTCAAATTTCGGTGCTTGTTGCTTTACCGAATTGGCAGTTAAAGCCTGAGAAACAATACTCTCTAAGTTTTCACCTGAAGTTGAAGCAACCTGTTTTGCGTTTGACGCTGTCGCATTTGTGTATTTGCTCAATACTTTTTCAACGGCTTGAGCAATGTCTTGTTCATTCATTCTTCATACCCCTTACAACATTCCATTTTATTTAAATTTAATATTTAGATGTATGGGGTTGTCGCAGACTGAAGAGGAACCGAATCCATTGACCCCAAGAGCTGAAGACCAACATCACGAGCGGTTAGCACAGCTTGGCGCACTGCACCTGAATCACCTGCGAAAGTAAAGATGACTTCATTACTAAAACAAGTACCTTTAGCTGGAGACGAGTAATCAACTGGGTCAATCACTGCAGATTTTGCTGCCGCATCAGCGATGACAACACCAATAGCCGCAGGAGAGGCACAAGTGATACCAAATGATTTCCCAATTGGTGCACCAAACGCCTTGTTAAGCGCTGAGCTAGCACGAGCTGTGTATTGGAATTCCAAGTGACCTGCTGCATTGCCATACACATCACCAAAAGTTCGGTTGATCTCTGATAGCGTCACTTCAACTGCGCGACGTACATCCGAAACATCATCAGCACCAAATATGATGAGACAACCATGGCCACCGCCACCTTCCGTATCACGAGCAAGCTCGACTGCAATCACTTCACTGTTGGTTGCCTTAACCGCTTCATCAGCAGCAAAGATATGCGGTCCAGCTCCGGTACGAGCACCGATAATGCCGATTGAACGGTACTTCTTATCAATGTTCATCACTTCATGCAGCTGGTTATCAACACTTGCTACAACTAGACCAATAGTACGGCCAAGATCACTAGTACCAACAAATTCAGTCAGACCAACGCTTGCGGCATTTATTGCCGGTACCTTTTGTTGAGGTTCTGACTGTTGCGTGTTCATGACCTCAGAAATAATCTGTTCCACAAAATTATCTTTCATCGTGAATTTCCTTCCGTTCTATTACTCAACTGTTTTTGGCAAGATTTTTTCAACTTCAGTATGAGGGCGAGGAATAACGTGTACAGAAACAAGTTCACCAACTTTGCTAGCCGCTGAAGAACCAGCATCAGTTGCCGCTTTTACAGCACCAACATCGCCACGAACCATCACTGTAATTAGACCTGAGCCAATTTTTTCGTAACCGACCAGTGTTACGTTTGCAGATTTAACCATGGTGTCTGCTGCTTCAATTGCAGAAACCAAACCTTTTGTTTCAACCATACCTAGAGCTTCTTGTTGCATAACTACCTCGATAATTTAAATGTTTAGTCTTCTGGCAAAGTAGCCTTACGAAAGGCTGTAGGCTCTGCCCTATTTATTAATCCATTTCATAATAAAAGTATGGAGACAAAATGTTTTGCTCCAAGTGAGGATTCTTTTGCTGACAAAAGTGGTGACAAACAAGAATTTACAGCGATACAAATCACACTAAATTTCAAGTAAATAGGAGACGCTCTGAAGCATGTTGGTATGCGGAAAATTTTGGTGAGGGATAAGTAAAAAAACAGGACAACTTTGCCCTGTCGAAGAGTAAAAAATCAATAATAAGGACAAATATTATCTGGGTTTCAATGGCATAAAAACTATGCCTTTGAAGATAAAATACGGGTGAGTCGCCTTGTTTAAAGTCAAATGAGATGCTGCCACATGTCTGGATGTGGTTTGGCAACCACCATGCTATGAACCAACAATCCTTTCTCACCCGCACTTTTACAGCCAACTTTGACCGCGTTTTTTACGTCACCAATATCACCATTGACGACAAAATAACACTTGCCGCCAATTCCAAACGCCATGTGGACACGCACTAGAGTTACGTTGGCCGCTTTCATTGCCGCGTCAGCAGCCTCAATACAGGCAGCCACACTAAAGGTTTCAACTACCCCAACCGAACCTTTAGCTTCTACCGGTGAAACACCTGAAATGGCCGGTAGAATATTAGAATCAATCTTAGGCAAAAGAATGCTATCGATCTTTAGATGCCCAGCGATCATCTCACCATGCTCTAGCGCTTGTTTGACTGCAGAAACATCACCAGTGATCATGACAATATATTTACCAGGACAAATTGTTTTCGAACTTAACACTTCCACACTAGCGCTTTTTAGCATGCTGTCGGTGACTTCAACGCCTTTTGCAATACTGCTTAATTCAAGCAAACCAATGGTATCTTTCATTATCTACCTCTTTGAATCGTAATATATTGAGCGTCAATTTCACTCACCGTACCGTTACAGCTCGCATGCACGCCTAAACTCAACGCATTTGCTTTCGCTTCGGTTAGCTTTTGCCCCAGAGTCACTCTATCGCCGGCTTGTACAATCGGCTCGCCTGGAGCTCCAATATGTTGACTAATCGCCACTTTAACTTGCCGATACGGCAAATCAAATGGTTGCATTAGTGCCTCTTGATAATACGGCGTTAGGTTGAGCCGAGAGACCAAACGTGCGGTTGGAACTAAACGGTATTCCGCCATGGGATCGGCGTCTTTTAGCTCGCCACAATATTGCGCTCCTTGTGCGCGTAATTGTTTCTTTAAAATTTTGTTAACACGCATCGGAGAAATATTGACTGGGCATGCATAACTTTCACACAAGCTGCACTCTGAACACGTTAATGCTGACAAGAACGTGGATGGTTGCGCTAAATCTCTATAATTGGTGGCTCGGATCACTTGGCTTGGTGCGAGTTCGTGACCAATTAGGTGACGCGGACACAGTTCCGTACACAATGAACATTGCTCACAAACTGTTTTCGCCATATTTAGGATCTGTTGATCGCTTTTCAGGCGACGTTGAATAATGATGTGATCACGAGGCAATACCAATAGTGCGCCTGTCGTTTTGGTGACACATTGATTCAAATCTTCAACCAATGCCCCCATCATTGGTCCACCGTTAATCACAGCAAACTCACTCTCAGTAACGCCACCTGCATAATCGAGAAGTTCTTGGAAAGTGACGCCAATAGGAACGGTGATGGTCATGGGGTTATTAACACAACCATTAATGGTTAAAGTACGATCGAAAACACCTTGCTCATGCTCAACTGCATGACAAACATTGATCAGTGTTTGCACATTATTCACAATGACACCAACGGTTATAGGCAATTGAGCCGGAGCAACACGGCGTCCTGTTGCCAGCCAAATGGTGATGACTTCATCCCCTGCAGGATAGACATCTCGTAAAATATGAATGCGCATGTTGGCGGCAAGCAATGGCGTTAGCGCATCAATCGCTTTTTGGTATTTAGCTTTTAGTGCGATAACACCTTCTTTCGCTCCGGTGGCTTTCATCGCATACGTTAGACCACGAATGAGTTCCGCTGCTTTCTCCGCCATTAACTGTTGGTCGACTTTAAGCATAGGTTCACATTCAGCTGCGTTAACCAAGAAAATTTCAGCCTCAGATTGAAGCTTTACATACGTAGGAAAACCAGCACCACCTGCGCCAACCACGCCAGCCTGTTTCACTCTTTCAACAATGGTATTTTTATCCAATTGAGTAAGATGCGATTTAATAATACATTCTGGGTTGTTCATAGTATTGCCTCTACCTAATTACAAATTGTTTAGCGCTATAGCTACGATTAGGCGAGTGCCGCCGCATCTTGGGCAATCACCTTTTCTTCATTAGTTGGCAACACAACAATCGCTGGTGAGTTTACTGTAGAAACAACGCCCCACTCTCCTCCTTTCGTCGTTGCATTTTTTTCCTTATCGAGTTTAAAGCCAAATACCGCCAATTTTTGTATGACAAGCTCTCGAATTAACACCGAATTTTCCCCAATACCTCCGGTGAATACCAACGCATCAATACGATCTAATGAAGCAAGGTGACCACCAATATGGCGGGCTAAACGATGCACCAAAACATCAATAGCAAGCGCTGCGCGTTTATTGCCCTTAGATCGAGCCTGCTCTAGCTCACGGCAATCGCTCGAAAGCCCAGAAACACCTAACAAACCTGATTGGCTGTTGCTCAAGCTGTAAACAGAATCCAACGACTGCTTGGTACTATTGGCGATATACACGGCAGCACCGAAGTCCAAATCACCACAGCGTGTTCCCATCACTAGCCCTTCGAGCGGAGTCATCCCCATCGATGTATCCACACTGATGCCATCTTTCACTGCGCAAACCGATGAGCCATTACCAAGGTGCGCTACAATTATGCCGTGATTATATTTATCCAGATCTAAACGCTTCACCGTTTCTATCGCTACGAATCGATGTGACGTACCATGAAAGCCATATCGACGTACTTTATGTTCATCGCGTAATTCTAACGGAATCGCATAGGTATAAGCTTCTTCAGACATGGTTTGGTGGAATGCAGTATCAAATACCGCGACGTTCGGTATAGTCGGCAACAACGTCATTGCGGTTTCAATTCCGACAAGATTGGCAGGATTGTGCAAAGGAGCCAGATCAGATAGCTGTTCTATTTTCGCTATGATTTCTTCAGTCACCAATACAGAATCACTGAACTCACTGCCACCATGCGCCACGCGGTGTCCTATCGCACACAAAGAGTCCATTAGTTGTAATGTCGACATAGTGGCAAACAGTTTTTTTAATGCTTCGGCATGTGTGCCTTCCGCTAGTTCGAAAACAGATTTTTTGCCTTGTGAGTCTTTTATAGAAATAAAAGCGTCTGATAGTCCTAACTTCTCTGCCACACCCGATAAAACTGGTTCATTTTCTCCTGTTGGTAAAACAGAGAATTTCATAGATGATGAACCACAGTTAATAACTAAAACACGTGTTTCTGACGACATAATTACCTCAAAAAGTAAATACTAAATAAGATTGGGAGTTATACATGATTGAACTTCTGCGTATCAACGGGTGAACAGTGAAATGGATGCCTGTGCAATCGCACAATCTTGTTCGACGGTTCCACCGCTTATGCCAATAGCCCCCAATAGTTGACCGCTTTCCCATATCGGTAGGCCACCACCAATACAACAAACGTTTGGCGCATGTTGTAATCCATAGAGGCTTTGACCAGGCAATACCTTTTCGGTCAAATCCAATGTTGGCATTTTCAATGCAACCGCTGTCCATGCCTTTTGTCTTGCTAACTCATGGCTAACCAATAACGCTTGGTCCATGACAAAAAAATAACGTTGAGATCCGGCGTGATCGACAAAACTAAACACAATATCAATCCCAACGTTTTCCGCCGCTTTTTGGGCAAAATCGCCAAGTTCAATAATTGCCTGTAAACTTAAAGTGATGTGCGATCTACTAGTTACGTTCATATTCAACGCCTTATGTGAATGTTTACGATTCTAACGAGTCAACAATTCCGACGATTGCCGCATCCGTAACTGAGGCTGGGTGGCAACTACTTTTTCGAGCGGAGCTTCCCGTGGTGACAACAACGATGTCACTATTTCCTGCGCCAACACAATCAATCGCAATCTCAGTATCACGGGTTGGTCGGTGCTCATTGTCTAATCGCGTCACCAACAGTAACTTATTGCCATTAAGCGATTCATGCTTGGTCGTGGATACAATCGCTCCGGTGACTTGTGCTAAATACATATAGACCCCTCTTAATTGATTCTTTCAATGCTGATACGTCGACGAACAATCTCTTCTTTAGCTAACGGCGTAATGATTGTATTTTTATCGATAGACAGCGACTGGTCCTCAGGCTGCAATTTGACATCAGCCAACGTAATCAGTGATTTTGATACAACATGGGATGATTTAGGCTTAGTCATAAATCTGACCCCATAGTTTTCAACCTTAGTAACATACGTTGATATCTGTTCGATTAACGGACCAGGTCCATGATCTAAAACCGTTTGATATTCATGACTAAGTGTCGCTGTGATCGATTTTCGATTGAGCAGTGCATGAAAGGCCCAACTGGTCGCTAGATTGTCACGAATACACAATGCTAACTTACTCAAACTATTGGTTGATATCGCCGGAAAAAAGACACCGTAATAATCGTCATGTAACTCATTAGGTAGGTAAGAATCGATCGAAAATTCAATATCGTCTTCTTGCTGCCAACGTAAAAACACCGATTTGATGATCGAGTGCTCTGCAGAATGAGAAAGCGTCACCGCGATACCAAACCCGGAGCGATATAACGCCTTAATACAGTTCAACGTATCGAGTAATGACTCCTGTTCGTGACCAGTCAAAATGACTCGAATCACTTTGGGTTGCGATTTGCGCGCTAAGATATCGTCAACAACCTGACTGATCATCACTGTTAAATCTTTTGATTCCATAACATGGTTACTCGCTTGCTTTCATTGCGATGCCCAACGGAGTAACAAGCAATGGCTCAGGTACAGCCAGCGATTCAACACCGGTCACTTTGGTAAAGACTTCTGCAAACTCACTAAAGCTAGATGCGCCACCAACCAACCACAACTGTTCTGCTGAATTGCTCTTTAACCATATTGAAACCAAACTAGCCATTTTTTCAACCACTGGACGAACAACAGAAAAAACTTGTTTTTCATGTTTTGCGTCTTTCTTCATTGACTCCGCTAGGTCGTATTCAAGATCCATTGCACCAGCTAACACCAGTGTCATGTGCGATCCACCGGTGGGTTCATCAGCACTAAACGTGACGTCACCCTTATCCAGTATGCTCATTCCCGTGGTGCCTCCTCCGACATCAACAACCGCACCGCTTTGTAAATTTAATGCGCATGCAGCTGCAACTGGCTCATCAATCACATCCGTAACAAAAAAACCTGCAGATTCAACCACATTAACAATGACTTTAACACTCCCTTCAGAAACACCAGGAGGAATGGCTGTGGCTGCTTTATCCAATGTACAGCAGAGACCCTCTTCAACTTTTTGTTTCAATGCGGAAACAACCTTAATCGCGGTAATGTAGTCCACTACGACGCCATCTTTAACCACTTTTGAAGGAGAACTCGCACCTGCTACCGGATTGTTGTTCTTATCAACAACCACAATTGCTATATTCGCCGTACCGAGGTCCACTCCAACTTTAAAAGGTCCTTTTTTCTTCAAACACTTTTCATCTTTTACAAGTTTTGCGAGTTTTTTAAGTCGCTTGTATGACGCTGAATCTGACATGGCTTATCTCACTTGGTAAAGAGTCACGCTATCGTTATTTTTTAGATTAAAGGCATTCGCCTCTTCTACATCGATATGCATTTCCGTCACTGCGTCGCTATTCACTCGTACGACAACATTATGTAAAACCCCGGCGCGGTCACCTTGAGCTTCAACATTGATTTCCATGCCATCTTCAAGGCCAAATGACGCGGCATTTTGATGAGAGATATGGATATGCCTCCATGCGACGATCACGCCGTGATCTTTAATGACTCTGCCACGTGGACCGATGAGTTCAATGCTCGGAGAGTTTTCTAGGTCACCTGACATTCTTACGGGAGCTCTCACACCAAGAGAAAATCCGTCTGAAATCGAAATCTCGACCTGCGTTTCACTGCGTAGTGGGCCCAAAACACGTACATTTTGTAATTCACCTTTCGGACCTTTTAGCGTTATCACTTCTTGAGCGGCGTATTGACCCGGTTGTTTAACCGCTTTAAAACGCGTTAAGTCAGATCCAGCTCCAAACAAGGCATCCATATCTTCACGGCTTAAATGCACATGTCGATTAGATATTCCAACAGGTATCTTCAGTTTAGTACTGAAACCAGTCACGACATTGTTGCTTGTAAAAGCAGTATTAGAGTGCCCAAATAACTCTTTCATTATCTGCTGTGTAATGAGCTCCGCGTTTTCCTTAATTGTGTCCATAATAGCTTTACCATTCTCTGAGGCGTTCTTATGACTATTATGATAATTTGTAATACGTCTTCATATTTGCCTTTGACTAGGATATTTTTGCTAACAAACTTTACCGGTGACAAAACGATCCAGATTAACCAATTATTTTTGTGAGCAGAGTATCAATGTCACTGGCTGACGGCTTTCTTGGGTTGGTTGTGGTACACCCGTCTGCCAATGTTGTCTCAACGATGACCTGCCTAGCAATTTCAATATCTTCACGTTTCTTACCCAATTCGGTTAGAGAAGCAGGGATCTGCAGTTGCTTGTTTAAATGACGAATTTCGTCCGATAGCGCACTTGCTGCCTGTGATGGACAGTCAACATTAATATTCATCAGACACGCACATTTGTGATATTTATTCTGTATACCCACGCTGCAATTTTCACTATTAAAATCAATAATAAGTGGTAGTAACATGGCGTTAATTTTGCCATGAGATATATGCAATATTCCACCTAACGCATGCGCCATACCGTGAACCAAACCTAAACCCGATGAGTTAAACGCCATACCCGCCATGCACGATGCGTTGTGCATATGTTCACGAGGTTCAATCGCAAATTCGTTCTCGACGACAAGTGGTAAATGAGTGGCCACCAAATGAATCGCTTTCTCAGCAAGAGCGTCACTAAAGTCATTGGAATCTGTAGAAAGCACCGCTTCAATGGCATGAGTTAATACGTCCATTCCTGTATCAATGGCGATCATTCGAGGAACACTTAATACCAAATCTGGGTCTAAAAGGGCTGCATCCGGTAGAAGATCAGGAGAAACTAGGGAATACTTTTTACCACTCGACACATCGGAAATAACCGCATATGAAGTGACTTCAGAACCAGACCCACTAGTCGTGGGAATGGCGATTAATTCAATTTTTTCTCCTTGATAGAGATCTTCTAGTGTAATTTTGATGCTCTTTGCTGCATCCAATGGAGACCCGCCACCTAAAGCTATAATCACATCCGGTTGAAATGATTTAAATTGCTGAACACCCGCTACAATTACCGCTGTGTTCGGATCTGGTTTTACATCACTAAACACTGAAACTGTCGCATAAGGCATTGCTTGAGTTAACAATTGAGTCTTACCAGAAGACACCATAAAAGCATCTGTCACGATAGCGACTTTTTTCGAATTTAAGCGTTCTAAAGAGCTGATAGCATTTGTTCCGAAGTATAAATCCGGCACAGAAAACACATGACTAGTCATTAAATTCTCACTTATTTTTTGGGTAAAATAATATCATTTTAATTTAACACCAATCGATATAGCGAAACTTATAATAACTTGCTTATAGTTAGTAAAATTTTGTTGCTCTAGTAAATATTGGACAAAATACCCCTCATTTATTTTTTACACTCAATAAAAATAGATGACAATTTTTTCACTCAAAAAAAAGGAACTAGACAATATTTTACCTTTCGAACAAATATATACTAAATCAGTTAAACAACAAAAAAACAACTTTCATTAAACCCCTACTGCTTTTAACTAACAATAAATAAGGTTTTATTATGGATAAAAAACTAGCAGGCCAGTGTATTTCTGAGTTCTTTGGGACTGGTCTATTTATATTCTTTGGAACCAGCTGCTTATGTGCAAACATATTAGCTGGTGCAAACTTTGGGCTCTGGGAGATCGCCATTGTTTGGGGTTTAGGCATTGCATTGGCAGTGTACCTAACCGCCGGGACATCTGGTGCACACTTGAACCCTGCCGTCACAATCGGTTTATGCTTATTCGCTAATTTTGAAAAGAGAAAAGTACTGCCTTATGCGTTATCACAAATCGCTGGCGCATTTTTTGGTGCAACTGTCACTTACGTCCTTTACCATAACTTATTCACAGATTATGAATTGGCACAAAATATGGTGAGAGGTTCAAAAGAGAGCTTGGCATTGGCGGGAATATTTACAACTTTCCCCCATCCATCTATTACCGTTTTTCATGCTGCTATCGTGGAAGTTGTTCTTACAGCAACGCTAATGTCTTTGATTTTATCACTCACTGACGATGGTAACGGCGTGCCTAAAGGTGGCCTGGCCCCGCTTCTGATTGGTATTCTTGTTGCCGTTATTGGTGCAGCAGCCGCTCCATTAACAGGTTTTGCTATGAACCCTGCACGTGATTTCGGCCCTCGTTTATTCACCTTTTTTTGTGGTTGGGGCGAAATATCATTAACAGGCGCAAGAGATATCCCATACATGATCGTACCAATTGTTGCACCCATCATCGGGGCTTGTCTCGGTGGTGCAGGTTATCGATTTTTGATTGATAAACACGTGGCTAAACCAGAAGTCGTGAATAAAGCTCAAGACGTACAATAGTTGTTATTTTAACCATGCCTTGGTGGATTTATCATTCTCACTAGGGCATTATTCTCCTTCTTCCATTCCAGAATTAAAATCGAACATACCCTGCCATTTTTATTACATTATCTAATTACGGCTGGGGCAACTTGAATCGGTTTTTACTAATCTTAGGCGTTGAATTCTGGAATAAACAATCTTAATCGTTACCATACTATTAGACAATTTAGGTTAACTACTAGGTAGCAATAATAGAATAACCTTAACGTCAGTCTATTGCTAAAACATATAGAACTGTTCGTCCAAACGTAGTCTATCAAACTAAGCTTTTTGAACAATAATGAAAGGTTTTAAAAATAATAGACTACTAGGTGAAAGCTACTTTATAGATAAACAATTTTGCATTCATCGCTCTTCAATAAAAAAACCCCAATCACACAGAAATTCTATGCGTTTGAGGTGTAGTTATAGTGCGCACAACAACTAAAAGAATGAAAGCAATCCGAGTTGAACACAGGATGATGATTATATTTCGCTCGGGTATTATTTTTTCGGCTTAATCCACTGTTCCTTTTACTGTGGTTTTTTTGTTGCTGACGCTGCTACTTTGGCAGCAGTCTTTTTGTTTGCAGCAGCCCTTTTGTTTGCAGTAGGCGAAGCTGGTTTGTTTGCGGCAGATGCATTCTTTTTAGATGTCGCTTTATCTTCTTCGACTACAGCTTTTGGTATTTTTACTAGTGCATCTTCGTGTGAGGCACTAGCTTGTTCAGGTTTTTTTTGTTGAGGCTCTTGGACTGCATTTGACTTAACGTTGTCTCCGGCAATAATAGCCGCCTCCAAACCTTCGGCAGTTCGAGCGATCACTTTGTAAGCATAAACTTTACCAATGCGGGAAGCCGCAGCAACGCCGGCATCCACAGCCGCATTTACTGCACCTACATCCCCTACTAGTTTAACAGTATGCAAACCATTACCTTTCGCAGACTCATAACCCAGCAATTCAACGTTTGCTGATTTGATTGCCGCATCCGCAGCTTCAATTGCTGCCGCTAAACCTACTGTCTCTATTAAGCCTAAGCTTTGATTGGACATAGACATACTTTTCTCCTTAATATTAATTAGATGTATACCCAAGCATCTAGATTTGCTTAGGTTCGACTTCGTAATCGTTCTGATATTTTCGTATCTTCCCAAGAGAAAATATCTCGACCAAAATGGCCGTAACAAGCGGTTTTTTGGTAACGAGGAGCCAGTAAATCTAAGTGTTGAATTATTTCATATACTCGAATATTGAAATGTTCTTCAACAAGTTGATATAAGCGAGAAACTGGCACTTTTTCTGTACCGAATGAGTTTATCTTCATTGATATTGGTTCAGAAAGACCAATCGCCCACGCAAGCTGGATTTCACATTTTCGAACCAATCCCGCTGCGACTAAGTTTTTAGCAATGTACCTAGCCATATAAGCAGCAGAACGATCAACTTTTGAAGGATCTTTACCAGAAAAAGCGCCCCCACCGTGACAAGCAGCACCACCATAAGTATCAACAATAATTTTCCTACCTGTCAGACCACAATCTGCTGTGGGCCCCCCAATATGGAACTCCCCAGCAGGATTGACAAGAAATTGTGTTTTTGAAGTCACCCAAGACGCAGGAATCACAGGTTTAATAACCTCTTCAATCACTGCCTCTCGTAGATCTTTCAAAGAGATGCTTGGAAGATGTTGAGTTGACACTAAAATGGTGTGGGCTTGCTGAATAGTATTTTGGTGATACTCAAGCGTAATTTGGGCTTTCGCATCGGGAAGAAAAAAAGGTAGCACATTTTTTTTTCGCAATAATGCCTGCCTTTTCATTAATTTATGTGCGTAGCAGATGGGAGCTGGCATCAGTTCTGTGGTTTCATCACAGGCATAACCAAAGGTGATACCCTGATCACCGGCACCGAGTTGAGAAAACTGAGAGCTTCGAATACCTTCAGATATATTGCTAGATTGAAGTCCGAGTAAATTGATAATCCCACAGCTGTTACCATCGAACCCTGCGATTGAGCTGTTGTATCCACAGCGATTGATCGTGGTTCGAATAATCGCCTCAATATCAACCTTTGCGGATGAATTGACCTCGCCAGCAACGATAATCACCCCCGACTTGATCAAGCATTCACAAGCGACTTTTGCAAAAGAATCTTGGAGTAAAAAAGCATCTAGAATCGCATCGGAAACCTGATCCGCTAATTTATCCGGATGCCCTTCTGAAACAGACTCTGAAGTAAATAAGTATCTTTCCATTATCTATACTTTCATACGTAACCATATCTTATGTTAAGCATTTGAGTGGTTGACGAAAAGGCACTTTATTGCCAAAGTGGTGGAGTATTTTGTTATCCCACACTTTAATTAAGCAAGATAATACAACATTATTATCCTATTTCTCTATAATCAGATGGAGATATACCTATTTCCTTTTTAAAAACTCGACAAAAGTAATTCGAATCTCTCCATGCAAGCTCTAAAGAAATTACATTTACTTTTAAATCACTGAACTTTAATAAAGAGCAAGCTATAATGATTTTTCTCTGTGCTACATAGTTTGAAAATCCGACATTTTCACTTTTCTTGAATGCTCGACTCAAATAGCATGAACTGACAAATGTCTTGTCAGAAACATCATCCAACGTGACAGTTTTTAATATATTTTTTTCGATGTGAAACTTTGCCCTATCAATAAAATCCAAACTAGACGCTTGTTTTTTAAAAAATGGAGTAAATACAACATCACCGACATGAAATAATAAATAGATCAGGCGTGGATATATATTTTGGTTTAAACCCAATCGTCCAATATCTTCAGATAGAGCATGTAGCTTCGAGCAAGTAGAGGAATAATCACCACTCAATGAGTCGAGATGAAAGCCTAAAGTATCAAGAAATGTTCTTACTTTCTCTCTTGCTTCTTCACTCTCGTTATCTCGAATGTAAATTTTGTTAATTGTATCTAAAACGAAGTTGTTCCAATGTACATAATTTTTATTTTGAAAGAGTTCATTTAATTTATCTTTAATTTTTTTAGTTTCTTTGCTCTTCCTTTCATCAAATCCAAGTGTTATTTTAATTGTCTCACTGAGTAATTCTTGTCTTACCGGCTTTAACAAATAATCTTGAATCTGCAAGTTGAACATATCCCTTAACATATCAAAGTCGTCGTTCGCTGAGGTTACTACAACTTTCGCTGTATTATTTTTTGACCTTAAATAATCAACAACCTCCTTTCCATTAGGCAAAGGGATATTAATATCGACCAATATTAAATCAATATTTTTAATGTCATCTATTAATTGAATTGCTTTTTTCCCTGTTGACGCCTTATGAACAATAGCATTATCGATGCATGTTAATACAATTCGCTCAATAGATTCCATTTCAATCCATTCATCTTCTACAATTACTATATTATACATACGGCGTCTCACTTAGTTATTATTCATGGGAATTTTTAAAACTATTTTAGTTCCTTTTTTAGGCTTGTTAGGACTAGATATATCTAACTTGTATCCATCGCCATATAAAAGCCTTGTTCTATTTATTATATTGTATATACCGATGCAACCACTATTAGAATGTTGCTCACCAGAAATTATATCTTCTATCTTTTCTTTTGAAATACCATCACCGTTATCCTGCAATTCAACAAATATACTTTTTCCATTATCGTAGGCTTTAATCGATAGCGTACTAATGATATCTCTAGGCTCTACAACGTAGTTGAAAAAATTTTCTACCAAAGGTTGAAGAATCAAAAAAGGACAAGGGATATTAGAATATTTATCTGGCACATTACAAGTATATGAAAAACGGTCTCCCATCCTAACTTCTTGTATAGACATATAATTTTTTACATACTTTATTTCCTGTCCCAGCGTGATTACACTACATGAACTTTTCCTTAATAAATAACGCATCATATCAGAGAAATTATGCACCATATTTTCAGTTCTATTTGCTTCTTCTAAATAAGATAGACGACCAATGGTATTCAGAACATTAAATAAGAAATGAGGATTTACTTGGTAGGAAAGGGCTTTAAACTCGGCTTCATGTAAAGCCTTCTCCATCTCCATACTTTTTTGTAATTCATTTTTTAATTCAAGTTCTTTTTCATGTAAATCGGTTTGAATAAGCCGTGAATGTGCTTGCTCAACTAAATATGAAGCAACATCGAACAAGGTGTCTGCTGTCGATATAAAGCGTTCATAATCCATCTTTCTAGTTGTATCGTATAAAGCAATGAGTTCAGAATTATCTTCCCAGATCTTATTCTCTTCAAGAATATACGGAATCTTACTTTTCGTATTGTCTTCCACTTTGACTTGACCTGATATCATTGCCCCTAAATACTGTCCTTCAATCATGATAGGTACAGCACATTCAACAAAACCACAGTAACAACGATAGACAACTGGCTTACCAGTTTGCATAGCAATTCGACCACCAGCATCATCACTTTCATAACACTGCATTTTTCTTGTTGGATCTTTTCTCGCTTGGGCACAATATTCGCAGAACCCACTTGGCTTGGTGACAGGTTCCCCGTGAGAGTCAACGACAACCAGTGCAATTTCCATTGACTGACTGAAATTATTCTGTAACTTTTGCAAGCGGTTAATATCTAAATACTTGTCTAACGTATACTGCATAGCGTTCTGCTGACCATAGTTTCTCAGATCAAAAAAGTATAAGTTTAGGAAAGAAATCAAACTTGATTCAGATCAAATTAATACATCATCTTACTTGGTAAATGGTCATTTTTAGATGTCGGTAATGTTATGCTAACGCCGACGTTCTCCCCTCGTTTTTAGGCTGTACAAAGCCCATGCACAGTTTCGTCGCACATTGGCCTTGATGTTTTAACTAATTGTTATTAATAGTTAGCCACTTAGCCTGCATCACGTTGTACTAATCCGAATTATGATCCGCACCCGCAGTTTTGGATACTGAGTTAAACACCATCTAACCCAGTTTTTCTAATGCTTGAGCAAAATCGAAATCATTCTTCTATTCGTTCCCATATAAACAGAATTTTTCGTCCACCAAGCGGACGAATGCAATGGATGCCTTCAAATAACACAGAATCTTTAAGTTGCTCACGAATTACTCTTTGATCGTATTTAATGACCAAAGAAAGCTCTTCTGTTGTTAGGTAGGTATATGCCATAATCATTTCCTATCTTTGTCACTACATTTTGTAACTCTAGAGAAACATTTAGGGTCTTTATAGAAATGATTAAATGCCATTTGTCAACTTTACTAGGTGCTAGAAAGCTCAAAATTGCTGACGTAGTAAGGGATACCGGGATAAATAGAAGTACAGTTAACCGACTTTTCACGAGACTAATAACCGAATTGATTTTGAAGCACTGGAAAAACTCTGTCTTTACTTAAATTGCACCGTCGGTGAGCTGCTCGAAGTGATCCCAGATAATGATCTTCAGGCTGACTAAATTAACCTTCTCAACCAATCGAAATTTAGACAACCTAAGTCACGTTGGTCACACTGTGGTCTCAAAATGGTCACAGTGAATTCTAAGGTCTTAAATTACAGTGTTCACCTAAACGTCAGACACGACAAAAACACGCAATAAAGCGCTAGGAAATAAAATTCAATTGGAATTAATTTAGGATGTAAAATAAAGAAGGAATTGAGCTATATGGAGCGTGCAGCGGGAATCGAACCCGCATCATCAGCTTGGAAGCATTACACCCACTCAAGTTTTTACTGTCAAAAATTTGAAATAAGGCAATCTTTCATATAGTTATCTATAAACCCCCTATCAAATTAAAACCCCATTTTTCAACATTTTTGATCGACTTTTTTAACTTTGAGCCTCAAGTAATGTATACTTATTGTACATTTTATGACTTAAACGAGCGTTTGAAATGTCGCATATTTTATCGAATCGTTCAAAAAACCGATTAGAATTTTCGATTCATAGTGCTGCCCTACCCGCCTTTTCGTTCTTTCATTCTCGGCAGTTTTGGGTGGACAAAGCTGCTCTGCAGCAGTCGTCTTTAGAAGAAATTAATGTCGGTCTCATGCTTCAGGCCGTGCGTATATCAAACAACAAAATCGCCATTATCTCCGGATTTGAATCGTTAAGTTTCTCACTAACAACACTTAATCTTGTCGAGTGCGATGTCATTGTTCACGACGACATGAGTGATATCGATATCGAGAAACGAGCATGGTTGGCCGTGTTGCGCACTATGCTTTCCTCAATCGACAACAAATCAGCAGAAGACTTTCGTCGAGTACTTAATCAACAAGCACCAAACACAATCATTAAATCTCTTTTTGATAAGAATAAATTGACCCAAAAACAGCTCTCCGTCATGACACATTCTTCGAGAAGTTCTCTCGCTCAGCAAAACGCCAAAGCACAAACCCAAGAGATACCCCCCGAAGAAGAACCCTCCATTTTTGAGCGCCTCTTACAGGAGAACAAACGCGATGATTGAAGGCGTAAAAGAGCGGTTTAAACACAAAAATATCGAACGCTTTCTAAAGCAGCTCTTCCCATTTGACGACAGTCACAATGCCCTCATCGCAGCCGAAGTTATTCGGCTATGTGAAATCATCAGAGAAGAATATAGAGACGAGTTTTCTGAATTATCCTTTCTTGTTTCGGAAGCGAAAAAAGTACAACGCCCCCCAACTGCGGCAAATTTACAGGACGTAGTTATTTCAATTTCAAACAACAAGAAGCTCCGCGTCCACTATCTACCCGCGTTCTTATCATCCAATCTTTTACTGACCTCCTATGACCACAACAAATTCGACCAATATAAAGCGCTGACTTTCTTGTCCGTGGCGCGCCTTTCATTTATTGGTACCCATCAATCTAAGATCGAAGCAATCTGTAATGACGTAAGGTTATTTGCCAATGGTAAACGAGAATCCATGGCCGCTTATCTGCCAGACATTGAGCAGCTCAGTTTTAACCAGCTTGTCAACGCTTTTAAAATCCTTGTTGATGACGAGAATGAAGATCGTCCCCCGAGCCAAGTGGTCGACAACCTTAATCATTATCGCCGACCCTACGAATCCACTTTAAACTACTCACACGGCTACACCCGTAATGTTACGAGCGGTGAATTCAAAAAAAGTGGACGCCTTGATCAGGGTGAACTCAAAACACTCGATGACGATAGTGAAGAGGGGTTATTTGAGCTAACACAGTTCAACGAGGGCCCTAAATCAACAAGTCATAGCTGGCAAAAAGAAGACCATCACGGTGAAAGCAGTCGAACGACAAGTATAGTCAGCAGCTATACCCATACTCAACCGAGCTATGCGGCTGGAGCATTACATGCTCGCGCCATTCAAGCTCGTATTGAAAAGCGAGACATGAGTCTTGCTTGCGATATAGACAGTGCGACAATTTATGAAATAGGTGCATTGGTACGCTATTGCATGGAACAAATTACAAGCAATTCAAACACTTTGATGGCAGCCAAGTTACTACTTGTTATGCTATTCAGTGGCAGCACCTACAATCAAGCAAAAAAGCTGAAAAGTAAGCGCTCCTCAAACCAAAAACTCATAGGCTTTTGCCGAAAGCACAAGCTGCCTTCTCAAAAACAGCGGGCTGAGCTCTTACCCCTTCTTACGAAAACCGAGGAAGAATTTTGGTTACCTTTACCGCAGATTGTCTGTCAGAAGATGAGTAGCCTTACTTTCAAAGAAGTGGAAGAAGCGGAGTTGAAAGGGTTGCTCAGTCACATCAATAAGCAACATGACACGTATCTAACACTGAGGAGAGTTTCGTCCTATCTTAGACAGAAGCTGTCGCATGAAAACGTTGACTCGACCATTATTGCTTTGATTGCAGGTGAGCCGATTAACACCATACCTGCTGCGTTTTACCTCCAACTTTCTAATGGCTACCTACTTCAAACATACAGCCGTTATCTGGACTTCCTCTCACACCTAGCAACAGATCCATCCGTGTTAACTCTCTTCGATAAAACTCCCAACCCTTCATCGCTTGGTTCACCCCTGTATATCGAAACGGATGTCTTGTCTTCATTGTTTTCCCAGCTTCAGTCAAAGCTGAGCGCTGAAAAACAAGCGAATGAATGCTTTCATAACGACATCACGATTTACACTCAGCTTATTCTTGCTATTGCATCAGGCTATCGGCCCGTGACCGGTTGGTTTGGGAAAATCACGCACTTATCACTACAAACAGGAGACTATTGGATTTCGGACAAAGAGTCCGGTATTGGTGATAATAGCCGCGTCATCAAGCTTCCAGAGATCGCCATTAACATCCTCAACAACTATTTGAACTATTGCAAACGACGCGTACTACAGCTCGCCAACACTCAACCGGAACTATCGCTCGAATATCAACGTTTACTTACAGGGGAGACGCATCTCTTTTTCTACCTTAAAGAAAATCAGTACGAGCCGTGTACACCATCAAGCTACACATTTTTCATTGACGCAGTCTTCCCTCTCCAAGCCAACTGGGCACGACACCACACACGTTCCCTATTAACCGCAAAGGGCATTGACCTCTCTGTCATTAACGCCTGGATGGGGCATATGAATCAATCTAAGCGAAGTTTTCACGAGTTTAGTACTCTCACCCGCCAACATATGCTGACGGTCTCAAACATCCTTAACGAACATCTGTTAGATATTGGCGTGGAGGCCACATATGACTGAGATTGGCGTCGAGGCTCGCCGTAAAAATCGACTTAACCAAATAGAGCGAGTCAATCAAAAAGCACAGCAAGTATTCGAGAAATATTTCCCGAACCCAGTCATAGTGCCGAAACCAGAACGATTTTATGAAAATTGGGAAAAGTTCATCGATGAAATCACCAACACATTTGGGCGAGTTGGTGATTACCGACGTGCGTTTAACATCGGTGTAAGAAACGTCCTCAGTTATCAAAAACTCCATAATTGGAAGGTCAGCCCTCCAAGTTACATTGTCACTAAAAAGTCATCGAAGCCACTACGCACACTAGACTGGATGCAGAGTGCTTGGAAAGGCTATGAATTCTATCAACATTGGTACTACGATGAACTATTAAAGTCACCGGCTCAATCCAAGGACCAAGCCTTTCGGAACCTAGTCCTTTCGCTCATCTATCATAGCGGTCAAGCGAACCCTGATGTTGTAGACGCCTTCCAACAATTGATTGTTAACTCAAGCGTCAAAGTGAATCATTGGAATCACTCACCTTTTATTAGCGTGACCATCGACTCAGAGCGGTTTAATACCAATGTTGATATCGCGGGAAATAAATTCACTCAATTTCAATGCTATCTTCATCCAATTACACTTGGCTTGTTGCGTATGTGGAAACGGTGGCAGCGTCATATCTGGCAAGCGCCTAAAGATAGAGGCGAGCTGAGCGCAATATTAACAAACAACCAATGCGCCCTGACTTTCAGCCAGCTTTGCCAAACCTCTGTATACGTGGCAGAAAACCAATCTGATTTAGCAATCAGCCATGCGCTCATTGAATACCAGATGAGCAAAACAAAATCGTACGGGCTTCCGACGAGCAATCTTGCCCGCTTGATTCACCCAATGGTCTATCCATTAACGAAGATTGACTTTACCTCCGGTTCGGCTTCCTCAGATTCAGAGGTAAGCGCGAGGAAAGCGAAACCAAAATCACAACACCTTGAACTCTTTGACAAACTAAAAGCGTGTTTGCGCCCCAAGGGAACACTCAAACCAGTGAGCAAAGCAACACTCAAGCAAAGCTTAGAAACGTTAATAACAGACATATCAAGTGAAGACGCAATAAACCAACGCTTACTGGTTCAGTGGTATCGCTACAAACTAGACTCTTGCAGTGTCGGCACCTTAAAAGCGTACCATTCGAGCCTGACACGCAAATGGCTTTACCTCTGCGAAAGATATCAACTGAATTCACTCAATAGTGAAGCATTAGAACAAATCTATAAGCAAACCATCGACAGACACACAACAGACAAGTCGAAGAAGTACTTTGCAGGTCGGCTCAAAGACTTACACGCCTTTGCTGTGGAAGCCAATGTACTTACGCCTATTTCGAGTGATTATTTACACACAGACCCGACTCAAGCCCATACTCGCGCCGCATTTGTCGATGAAGCACTATTTACAGGCCTACTTAACGGTATCTCTTCTACTGAGGGGCTAAATGAAGCCGATGAGCTGTGCCTTCAATCGATGTGTATCCTCTCCTATCGATGCGGTCTAAGACTCAATGAATTGGCCAAGTTACGAATCAAGGACATTGAGCATTCCAAAATTGGCTGGCTATCCGTTCGAGATAATCACCTTGGTCAAAACAAAACCGCGGCGAGTTTACGGAAAGTACCGCTCTACCCAATGTTGCTTAAGCATGAAACCCAAATCATCAACGACTATTACCATATCAAGCAGGAACAATCACTTGGACAAAAGCACCCCTTCTTTTCGCTTGGCGCCGACGCAAAGCTTCCGGTCGATAACTTTCGAGTTTCTATGCTCGTTGGGGAACTACTCAAGTCCCTTTCCCAGTTGAACTATTTTGTGTTTCACCACCTTCGCCATAGCTGCTTAAGCAGACTGCAACTTATCTTGGAAATAGATGACTTAAGCTCACTACCCCAACAGTTATCTCCATACGATAGAAACCAGCTCAAGCAAATCAAAAGCATCGTGTTTGGAAAATCGGCTATGAACGGCTACGATGTCATTGCCTTTATGGCGGGTCATGAGTCGCCACGGATGACATTTGAGCATTATTTCCATTTTTCTGACTGGACCGTTGCTCAAAAACTGAAAGATATCGACTTTGCGCTTCCTCAAGGCACGATGAGCCAAGTGGGCTTATTGCCCCAAAGAGTCCCTCTAGAGAAAAGACTCAAACGATATGTCCTACCCTATTTGATGAAAAAGCTCGCTATTCAAGAGCTATCAACAAACATAGACAATGGCATTGTGCCTACGCTCCATATTAAAGATGATAAAGAAATCCGTTCCTTTCCGATTTGCCAGAGTGCTTTAGAGCTTTATCAGCAAGGTTTTAGTCATGAAGATATTTGTTCGAGGCTAAGAATCACCGAGGCGACACTGAACAAGTGGATCAACAATGCTAAACACATCAAAGCATTTTCCACTGAGTCGGCTGGTCAGCAATACTCCCGTCATTTTTCTAATGCCCGCTCGACGAAACTTCTGCCCTCAGCACTCAAAACTTCCATTGAGATGAAAACGCAAAATCAATACATAAAAGATTTAAAAGAGCACTACCAGCAACATCATGAAGCTATCGTCGATACCATTACGTATGCCCTTAAGCACGCCAGTGTTTCTCGCTCAGGTATCCATTTCAACTCACCACTTGAGTTGAGCAAGTTTCTGGAGACCACCCACTTATTTATCCCTAAATCACACTGGCGCGCGGCAACGCAGTACCTGGATAGCAGCATAAAAAAATCGGAATGGCTCGATGCCCTCAAAGGTATTAAAACGTACAAGGAGAGGAAACCATCAGGTCGTAGTAAAAAAGCACAAGGGGCGGTTAGGTTGGAATTAGCACACCCAAGTTCACGAATGAACAATAAGTCAAAAACTAAGCAATCATCCCCACTTTTGCTGCATTTATTCCATATGATGGGCATTATGATGATGAAACTAAATGGTGGTGAATCGACGTCCTAAAAAGCACACCTGTTTAGGATTCCAGAACGCCACTTAATGCTTAACGTCACTTTTGAAAGCAAAGAGATCAACCACGTTATCGGGGATAGTCGCGTTTTCTTGTGAAGCTTTGTTCGTCATCGATGCCGCGACCATTTGTGATTGGATTTCCGCTATTTTTGCTTCATCTTGAATACTATCTATCATTTGACAACGTAGGGAGGAGAAAAACGGACGAACTAGCTCCAATTCATTGTCGTGCAACTGGCCATAATGGCTTGCCCACTGCAGGAACATCTCTTCGTCGGGATAAAAGTAATCTTTACTTGCTTTAGTCTTGCGAAGCAAGCTATTCACCCACTCGTCAAACGAAGCGGATTCAAGCTCATTATCTGGTAGCGTACCTACTTGGTATACGCGGTTTTCGAATTGCCAAGCTACGTCGTTGATATGGCTTTGTACGCTGCGATCGCCTCTCTGGCAGAAATAAGGACGTGGATGATGAGTAAGGAAGCAATTAAACATGTCACGAAAGCTGTCATCATCGCCCCACTCAAACTCCTCCATAAAAAAGTGAAGATTGTTAAACAGCCGCTCGACAAGTAAGTTCGTAAATTCAAGCCAATCCCCCTTCTTCACGCCACAAAACACCATCGCATACCGCGTATGCACATGCATCGCTACAAGTACATTTTTTCGCTGGACCTTGATGACATGCACAAGCCACTGTGAAATGGGCTCAAGAGCGGTACCTACGTCGGAAATGGATTCGGTGGGTTTATCTTCAATTGGGGTTTGCTTTTGACCACGACGAGTAACAGTAAAAAAGTCCGAAGCGGCTTTAGTGCAATTGAATACTAACAAAACGTCTTCCTAAGTTGATCGATGGTCACAAATAACGCTGCCGTTACTTGCTGATATGACGACAATTATATACTGAAAGTATCTACGATACCTTACTCACAAGCCATCTCAATATCACAATGAAAATGCTAAACGACTGCGTATACCTTGAAGTTTGCTGCACATAACCTAAAGTTAAGAAAAGGTAGTCGGTAGCTCGCCGTTAATGAGTATGGCTTAGCGATGGGAACTCGCCTCAGTGAATACGTGTTCCCCTTGATGTATTCACTGCTCTTTCCTGTTTTGCTTGCAATCTGTCAACTCTATGAAGCAAACGTTTTATTGCAAGTTATCCACTAAAAATGTGTAGAAAATTCAACCAAAGCCAGCAACATCGTTCAATCGAGACACTGACGAAATAACTCTTTAAATTCAATGGAATAAAGTCTATTCCTGCGAATTAATGCAAAGACCGCACAATACGAATGCGCATTTTTCATACACAAACTGCTAATTTCTGTCATTTGAGTCAGTTTAGCTATGAGCAGATTCATTTAATAAACAAATCTCACTCCATGTGAAGATGTAAATAACTTATTTTTTCAGAGCCGTGCGTGATTCGCCCAAGTCAATAGGCGCAGGACTCAACTTGGTGCCCCCCAAGCTCATATATTGTACCCAAACCATTGGGCGTGCGAATTACTGCTAACATAAACAAGATGCTTATCGTCTCAATGTCAGCATGTTGTCAGCAAAACTTGTAAGAGATCGTCCATAGCATTGACATAATGCATCTGGATTCATGGCCAAACCTACTTGCCCATACACATAACCCTTTGTTTTATTGTTCCACCAACCCGTATATTGCTCTGTTAAATCAATCTTTACCTAGCGTTAACACCCATTTCATTTCCTGAGCACGTAAAATATCTCTCATCGACGGGGCTAGTCGAGTTAAAAGGAATGCCTTTAGGGACGGACATGGTTTTTGAGGACAGAAAAACCAGAACGGAATCATAGGACACCGCTAGGACAGCGATTGGAGCCAGAAGCTGGACGATAACAGCCCGCTCATTAAGGATGATTTGCATTGAGCAACATAAGTAGCATAGGGGCTACTGCGTCAATTTAGACCCGATGATGGTTTTACTTCTCGGGGCTACTTTATTTTGACAAATAGCTTTTTGCGCATAAAAGGAAAACAACACATGGATTTGAATCACATTCAAGCTCGTATTCAAGAAGAGCTTAGTCTTACTCTAGCGAGTATCGACGATACCCGAACACAATTAAGCCAATCCGCCGTTCAATCAAGCGATTGCTGCGATACGGCTGACCAATTGCAACACCACTACCAACTCAACACGATTATGGGTCGTTTGAATGCACGCGCAAATGCGTTAACTCTCGCTAAAGCAAAAGTATCTTTGAATGACTACGGGTATTGTCAGGCATGTGGTGACGACATCGAACCGGCTCGCTTAGCCTTTGATGTAACGTGTACACACTGCATTAGTTGTCAATCCAAAAAAGAAATGAACCAGCACCTTTATGCTCAATAAGACTGATGTATTGGCAGTAGGACTCTGCCTTTTTAGTGCTTTTAATATTAGGAAAATATAATGAACGCCACTTCTCATTCATTTAACGATTGGTATAGCCTCACCGGGCAAAGAATGGTCGACTGGGATAAGAATGGACTGTCTTTAAAAGAAGCAGAAGCCTACTTAATGGAATATTTCAGTGACTTCCCTGCGGCAAGTGTTGAAGTAGGAAAGTATATTGCAGAAAACTGGACCAGCCGTCGAGTTAAAATGTTAAACCCAAGAGCAAGACAAATACTGATACAGGTCTGTAATGATTACGAGCTTGTTATCAATGAAGGCTACATTGCTAGATAACATATTACCCTGGGGTCTCCCTCCACATGGCTATGGATACACTGCTCCGACTCTCCTTCACTAATTTAATGGATTGAAAATGAATAAAGGAAATAACTACTCTCACATTTCGAGTAACGCACGATTGAGAAATACGACGGCCATGATACTGGCCGGAGGTAAAGGGACAAGACTTAAAGGATTGACGTCAAGTGTCGCTAAACCGGCAGTATCATTTGGTGGCAAATTTAAAATTGTTGATTTTGCCCTATCGAACTGTATTAACTCTGGTATTCGTCGAGTTGGTGTTCTAACTCAATATATGGCACACGATCTCATTAGCCACATCCAATTTGGGTGGCAGTCAAGCTACTCCGCTTTAGGAGAAGGTGTACACATTATCCCTGCACAGCAGCGAGTTGGAGAAAGTTGGTATAGAGGAACGGCAGATGCCATCTATCAGAACTTAGATTTATTGAAGCGCCAAGAATCAACAGAGCGCGTCCTTATCTTAGGTGGCGATCACATCTATAAAATGGATTACTCTCGAATGGTTAACTTTCATGTCGAAAGTGGTGCAGATGTCACCGTAGCCTGTATTGAGAAGCCAATAGAGCAAGCATCCGAATTTGGGGTGATGGGACTCAACTCTGAGGCTGACATCATTAATTTTGTCGAGAAGCCGACTGTCGAGTTCGCTCTTAGGAACATAAGATAGGTTGGTGTTCCCCTCATCTTTAGCCGCCAAATACAAGCCTTCACTGCCCTTTTCACCAAACACACTGCTAAATGACAACCCTACAAAATCGGTTCCTTGATGCACGACTGTGGGTCTAGATGTAGTATGCCAAACCTTGGCAATTTGATCTTGAGACATCAAATAGATTTGCTGGTTTTCCGCATCAACCGCGATGTCTTGCACTGCACTTCCCAAGGTGATGTTTGTGATGACTGGTTGATGGTTATTATGGGTCGTTCTGTATACTGTGTTTCGCGCAGCCTCTACCCTATAAGCACCTTGATGGTTACCAACATAAAGCTTAGATTTAAAATAGTTCATTCCATATGGTTGAGTTTGCGCAACATCGGAAGATTGCAGCATCAAACGCGTGAACTCTGAAAGCTGTTTAGTGTTAGTGTTATAAGCGAGGATTACATCATCTTTTACACCTGCGTCAGCATCACATAACGCCATATACAAAAATCGACCCGATGGCGTCAATGTTAAACCGCACAGACTGTTAGCATGTGAAAGATCCATATCAGGCACGGCATTAATGATGTCTTGAGATTGAATAGTATGTAGAAGGTTTTCACGCACATCTCGAATCTCAATATGCAGTGACTCCTGGCTGGCAATCGCATAATAACCCGCATTTTTGGCGGCAACCGCGATATCGGCGCTGCCCCCAGAAAAGTGCCAATCGCTAATCACAATATCGTTATCTGAAGGAGGTGGATTCCCCCCCCTGTCCCCCTTCATCAATACCACTACCGCCATTACAGCCCATTATTACTAGGCTCACTGCGCCAATAGTCATTACTTGGCTCAACATTTTCGCCAAATCAGTTTTTCGCCAAATAGCTTTTCGCTTAACACTAAACTTGTATTGCCATTCATAACCATTCAACATTCACAAATGCCGAATGAGCATTACACTCAATCATCCTATTTATTGATCACGTGGCTCTGCATATAGAGCCACGTCGTACAAAAAACGTGTTATTACTTGAAACTCTCGGGAAACAATGATTCGAGTGAAGGGTTAGGCTGCCTCATTAACTCAGCGTCTCTCCACTCCTCGATTGGGGGCACATCGTATTGTTTTTGTAGGTTTGCCAACTGCTCTCTGAGACGCTTTATTTCAGCTTGATACTTAGGAGAATCAATCGCGTTGTTCATTTCAGAAGGATCGGCGGATAAGTCATAAAACTCCCACTCATCATTTGGGTGATAAAAATGAATGAGCTTATATCGTCCATCAGATACGCCATAATGCCTAGCTACATCATGGAATCCAGGGAACTCATAATAGTGGTAATACAAAGCCTCTCGCCACTCTGTTGCTTCTTCACCTGCAAGCAATGGTTTAAGAGATTGACCGTGCAATTTTTCGTTCACTTTGACGTCTGCAATATCAAGGAAGGTTGGAGCATAATCGATATTTTGCACCAGATCATCAATCACAATGCCCTTTTCAATCACACCCGGTAATTGCATGACTAACGGTGTAGAAAAAGACTCTTCATACATAAATCGCTTATCATAAAATCCGTGTTCACCGAGGAAAAAACCTTGGTCGGAAGTGTAGACAACCAGCGTATTATCGCTTAGGCCTGCCTCTTCTAAGTAATCGAGTACTTGACCAACGCTTTCATCGACAGCAATGATCGTCGCAAGATAATCTTGCATGTAGCGTTGGTATTTCCATTCCGCCATTTCCTGTTCGGTCCATTTGGCTTCGTTACGATTCATCTCATCATTACGTGCCTGATAAGCCGCATCCCATTTTGCTCTTTGTTCTGGTGTAAGGCGGGCTAAAAGATGTGGCCAAATATCTTCGCGCCATTCACCACTGTCTTCTGCAACAGTCATCTTTAAGTCGTGACCATCTTGAGTATGATGCGCAATCGTCATCGTTTGGTTGCTCGCCGCTTGTCGATTATCGTAATTATCAAAAAAGTTTTCTGGCAGCGGAAATTCTGTATTTTCAAAAGTTTGAGTATGCCGTGGTGCGGGCATCCAATTTCGGTGAGGGGCCTTGTGGTGCATCAGTAATGCAAATGGTTTTGTTTTATCACGGCTATTCTCAAGCCAGTTTAAAGATTTGGTGGTAATAATATCGGTGGTGTACCCCATCTCCATAGTGACACCGTCACGCGTTATGAAGTCGGGGTTATAGTATTCCCCTTGGTCGTTCAAAATATCCCAGTGATCAAACTTAAACCCATCAGGAATACGGTTAATATGCCACTTACCAACCATTGCCGTAGTATAACCCGCATCTTGCAGCGTGTTAGCCCAATTAAATTGATTTCCATCAAACACTTGCCCGTTATAGGTGAAACCATTTTCATGGCCAAACTTACCTGTCAGCATCGCAGCACGACTTGGACCACACAGTGAATTCGTCACGTATGAGCGTTCGAATCTTGCCCCGTTTTCCGCGATTCGGTCAATATTAGGCGTAGGCGCAAGCTTCGATATCGGATGCCCATAAGCGCTTAGCGCTTGTACTGCATGGTCATCAGACATAATGAAAAGAATATTTGGACGTTCGCTTTCAACTGAGCTAGGCGTATCAGCCGCAATAGAGGACAATGAAACTGAGCATAATGCCCCCACCACCAAACCTGACAATACTGATTTTTTCATCGTTTGTTCCTTCAAAAAGAGCCTGCCAAGGCAGGCTCACTCGCTTATAAGTAATGGATTAATGAGTAATAGAAAAACTTGCTTTCTTAACGTTATCTGAAGCCTTTCCTACAAAAACGTCAAACGTGCCCGACTCGTAACCCCAGCTCATGTCTGCGCGATAAAATGCGAGGTCATCGGTTGAGAGAGTAAATGAAATAGTTTTACTTTCACCGGCTTCAAAATGAACTTTTTGAAAACCTTTTAGTTCTTTTACTGGGCGAGTAATCGATCCCACATGCTGCCTAGTGTAAAGCTGAATAACCTCTTCACCAGCAAAGTCACCGGAGTTAGTCACCTTAACGCTTACTTGTAAGTCTTTCTCTGAACTTAAGAAATCCGAACTTAGCTCTATATCAGAATAATCAAACTGGCCATAGCTTAAACCATGACCAAATGCGTATAACGGCGTATTCGGTGAATCGTCATAACGCGATGTATAATGCTCTTGTCGTTGGTCAGGGTTATCAGCTTTATAAGGGCGTCCGGTATTCTTTTCGTTATAGTACATCGGTATTTGACCGACTGAGCGTGGGAATGTCATTGGCAATTTTCCAGACGGTGAGTAATCACCCGACAACACGTCGGCAATGGCATAGCCACCAGCTGTTCCCGGATACCACGCATGTAAAATAGAATCGACGTTTTCATCTGCCCATCTTAAATCATTTGGACGCCCACTCATCACAACAAGTACCATCGGCTTACCGAGTTTTTTCAACGCCTTCATTACTTCTTCTTGATTTCCAGGTAACGTTAGCTCAACTCGGCTTGACGCTTCACCTGACATACGTTGATCTTCCCCCATCACCATCACTATCACATCAGACTTTTCAGCAGCAGCAATGGCGGCATTAAGGTCTGACAGCAACTGTGGATCTTCTTTATGAATACGAGGCACCGTCAACCCTTCTAAAGAATCAAGTTCCTCTTGGGTCGATAGGTACTCGTTGCTCGCGCCTTTTGCATAGTGAATCTCTATATCATTGCCATAACGACTCTTTAATCCATGAAGTACCGAGACAGGATCGCTTTGACGATCACCTGCTGCGGCCCAGTTGCCAATCATATCGGCTTTGCTGTCAGCAAGCGGTCCGATCAATGCGATAGAATCGACTTTTGTTGTATTAAGAGGTAATACGTCATTGTCATTTTTTAACAACACAAACGATTTTCTTGCGACATCTCGAGCGGCTTCAAGGTTTTCAATACTAAGAATTTCTTGAGCAGCTCTTTCTTTGTCGTTGTAACGATATGGGTCTTCAAATAACCCTAGTCGCCATTTCATTTCAAGAATCGAACGAACGGACTTATCGACCGCATGTTCAGACACCTTACCCTCAGCTACCAATGACTCTAAATGTTCGATGTAAAGCTGACCAACCATGTCCATATCAGCACCCGCATTGAACGCGATTTCCGCGGCATGTTTATCATCACGAGCATAACCATGTGGTACCAATTCATTGATAGCGGTGTAGTCGGTAACCACAAACCCTTCAAAACCCCATTGGTTACGTAAAACTTCAGTTAACAGTCGCTTGCTACCTGAAGCTGGAACACCATTCAGATCATTAAACGCCGTCATAAAAGTACCGACGCCTGCATCTACCATCGCTTTAAAAGGAGGCATCTGGGTCGTCCAAAGCTCATGCTCAGAAACATCCGTGGAGTGGTAGTCTCGTCCAGCTTGCGATAGTCCATAGCCAACAAAGTGTTTCGCCGTTGCCATAACCGTGTCAGGTTTGCTCAGGTCATCCCCCTGAAAACCCTGAACACGCGCCACCGCCATTGCAGTTGACAAGAATACATCTTCGCCCGCCGCTTCAGATACTCTACCCCAGCGAGGGTCTCTGACTAGGTCTGCCATCGGTGCAAATGTCCACATAATCCCATCGGCTGCTGCTTCTTTTGCGGCAAACTGCGCGCTGGTTTTTACTGCATCTAAATCCCAAGTTGCGGCTTCACCAATAGACTGTGGGAAAATGGTTTTATGACCGTGGATGATGTCATGTCCAACAATAAGAGGAATACCCAAACGAGTATCCTCTACGGCAATTTTTTGTAAGTGACGACCAAAATCCGCACCATAAGCATTAAAAATGGCACCAACTTGCCCATCTCTAATTTGTTGTTCATACGATTCGTTAATAAAGGGGCCCGTTGTATTACGAAAACCACTTTGTAGATCAAGCTGACCGATTTTTTCCTTTAGTGTCATCTTGTTTATCAATCCATCAATGAACTTATTCATCTCCGGTAAATCATCCTGCCAATGCACCTTAGAGGCTGGGCTCTGTTGTTCGACTTGGATTACATCCTTAAACATCGTAGTACTTGCCACTGCATAGCCTCCTAACGATAAACTTAGCGCCAAAAATGTCGGCTTGAATATTATTCTCATAACTTTTCAAATCATCCCAGTAAAATAAACCATTACAACCCCATCGAAACTTTTTGAATAGGATTTAAAAAATAAAATACGATAGACATCCAATAAAACTTAATATAGAAAACTTAACAAGCACGTCCCCAAAAAAAACACAAAAATTGATGCCACATTAATACTACATTAATAGATAAAAACATGAGATAAGAGAGCTTATAATTCACACGAGTAAGGAATAAACCTGATGGATGAACAACCCACCTTTCTAGCGTCAACGTTCCAAATAAGTTCGAAGTCGGGAGTTTCTCACTAGAAAAATAGATATTTCGAAATGACTCCCTTGCAACATTATAGTTACGTTTATTAAACCTATATTTGTTCACCCATAGAATATGACACCGGTTACTATATAATACGTGCAAAGCATATTAACACATGATTACTTTATATTTTTAATCTATTTTTCACAAATCAAAGTCATATTTAACACGAACACTCCTCGGCAATATGACAGAGGAATGCTTATCAATCTTTATATAACGTAGATTGATTACTAAAAATTAGTCAGGAATAAAGCTAGAATAGACCGACTCCACTATTTGCTGTTGACCGTGAATTTGTAAATAGTTTTTCACATCTTCACGTATAGATTCATGGAAAAACGAAGCTACAAACATACCTTGATCTAAACCTAGAATACGTTCACTCATATTTCCGTCACTGTCAACTGCATCGAACCAGCCATAGTTTGTTTCGATACGCGAGTGTGCTTGTTTAACTTTTAGCAAATGCTCAACAGCCCCCGGCTTATCAATGATTGCATACAACGCAGTAGCGTGCGGCGTACCTGTTGTCTCTTGATGGACTTGGCTATCCGAAGCTTCTGCCACAGACCTTAAACCAAACGCCAAGTATTTGTTATCAACGGTTGCAGAGGCTGATACAAACGGGATAGGTTTATCAAACTGGTTAGCATAGTCTAAGTGAACTTTACTAAAATCGTCCATCATGGTGTAGTCAGGGCTCAATGTTGACTCATCTATCCACAACGCCGGCAACATAGCCTGAAAATACGAGCCATCCCAGGTCAAAATAGGTTGATAGCCTGCTGGGTGTTTGTTATCAGCATACATCTTCATGCTAGTGAACGCTTCTTCAGGCACAGCGCCCGCGCCTTCTGCTTCGGTAGCCAGAATTGCCCATAAGGTTCCTAAGCGACTTTCATTGGACTTTCGGTCAATGTAATAAGAAATGTAATCCGCTTCTGTTACGTTCCAACCAGAACGAAGCCACCCTTTTTCTTTGTCATACAAATCAGACCAACCCAGCTTTTGGGCATCCAATAATGCCTGTGTACGCTCAGCGATAACAGCAAGACGAGAGTTTTCATTGTCGTGATAAGCACCAACTAACGCCGCTAATGAGAACGAAAGGTTACCGTTATCAACCGCAGATACCAGTGCTTTGCTCATTGGCTTCAACTCAGCCCCTTCAACGCTGTATAACCAGTGAAGCAACCCCTTCCATTTCGGTGCGTCCTCTAACGTAGTAAGGAGTTTTTCCAATTTTAGTATTGCTTCATTATCGCCGGCGCGTTGCATCTCGACTAACAGATTAATGTATAAGCCAACCGCCGAAATATTGGTAACGGGCCTTTGATCAACAACCTTGCAATTACGCACAACTATGAAGTCATAAGGCACCTGAGCTTTTTCCGAGACACCAGCACCATCAAGGAAAAAGTTAAGATTGTTTTGCAGTTCTGCTTTGAAGTTATTTGGGTAATATTTGCCACTAATATCAATCGAAGAATCAAGAGCTGGGCAACTTTGATCATCTGGATTATATTTTGACTCCGAAGAGTTACAACCGATCATAGTAATTGTTGCCAATATTACAATCACAACGTTAGGTATTTTCATAAAGTAAACGTCTCTAAAGAAGAAGTGACACTCTGCCACTTCTTTGTATTTATTTACCAAAAGGTTAGAATGACCAAACTATTCCAGCTTTGGCAAACAGGCCTTTTCTATCACCCCAACCTGATTCACCGTATCGTTTACCGTCGCGGTACGCAGCATCAAGAAGGAAACTCATCGAGGAGTTGAAAGGAATCTCAGTGTAAATTGCATAGTTATCATATTTATAACCTCCACGGTACTGTCCTTCCCCCCCCTCGACTTCGCCTTTTTCATATCTTAATTCCAAATAAGCATCGTAAGGAAGGCGAAACTGAACCAGTGGCTTGACCGCTTGCTCTTGGTAATTCCAATCATCTTTCACTTCAACATAAAGAACCTTAGCCCCTACGTTCAGCCAATCATTAACGCGATAGACATATAAAGGCTCTGTTTCATAGGCCATAGCATCATCATGATCTTTGTAAATAGCTTCTAAATCCAAGTGTAAGAAATGTTTCCCATAATTAAAGTTCACCGCAGGTTTAACTGACCACTCAGTCCGGTCAACTGGAGTATGTGTGTCATCCCATTTATTATAATCAGCTCCGGTTCTCTTTTTATAACCTGCTTGAATTGAATAACTGAACGATTCGTTAACCCAGTGCCCATAAGTCGGCTTTATTTCAAAGCCCAACTTTGGTGTACCAGTGTAGTCTTTGTTTTCACCGCTAAGTCTTTCTGTTTGTTTCAACACATATCTTACAGACCAGCGATCACTTAACTGGGTACCTCCATCGGCAAAAATAATAGTTTGGTACACATCTCTTGGGTTGTTTTTGTACGTAAACTCTTCATACTCGAAACCAGATAAAAACCTTGTGCGTTTAGGGCCAACACCAGTTACTGATGGTATATAGGTATCACCATAGCTATCACCTACGCCACCAATATTTTGAAGCGAATCAAGGAATGCTTGCATCTCGGTATTTTCGTACCCTTTTAGCTCGACGTCATCCCACATATTTTGACGTTGCTGTTCTTCCGCCGTTACTGCTGTGGCAAATAACAAGCCTGTGGCTACTGTCAATATTGCTTTTCTCATCTAAAATCCCTACTTATATGCTTTTATGATTTATTATCAGGCTTGAAACTTTGATACATGTCTTTGACCATCTCTGCGTGGCCGCGAGCGTCTAGGTAGCGATAAACATCTTCATTGATACTGGTTGCTAGAAATGCCCCTACAAACATACCTTGGTCTAACGAAAGGATTTTGGTTGAAATACGCCCTTCAGTATCGACTGCATCAAACCAACCATAAGGAGATACGATTCCTGGATGAGTTTCCTTTAGTTGAGACAAGGCCTTAACCGCCATGGCAGGGTCAACGATGTAAGACAATGCAAGAGCATGTGGTGTACCTGTCACAGGGTCATTAGCACCATGCATTTCGTTGTTAAAAAGCACTTTACTTTCAGATAGGAAAGGGACGCCATATGCAGAATAACGATCATCTACTGTCGCAGAGGCCGATACAAGAGGGACATTGTGTTTAGCCGCGTAGGCCATGTGTCCATATGTCATGTCCTCAATCATGGTATAGTCTGGTGTCAACGCACGTTCATCAAGAAATATTGCTGGCAACATAGCTTGAAAGTAAGAACCATCCCAAGTCAGTATTGGATTAAACTCTCTACCGGCGTAATTATACTTTGCAGTGTAGGTCTCCATATTATTAAACGCACTTTGTGGAACAGGCGTGTCCATATCAGAAGTAATTAGCGCAGCCCAAAGGGGAGCGAGGCGACTTTCATTTGCCTTGCGATCAATATGGTAAGGAATAGCTGCATTTGTGGTTGTTTTCCAACCGGCACGCAGTAGGTCTCGGGTCGGGTCATAAAGCTTAACCCATCCCTCTTTCGTATTATCAAAAATCGTTTCGATACGTGCAACAATGTCTTGTTTTGCTGGTTCCGTAGAGTCTATATAAGCACCCGCAACAGCGGCCAATGAAAACATGAAGTTACCGTTATCGACAGCAGGAACGATTTCGTCTTTGTTCATTTCTAACTTATCGCCTTCAATTTCATACGGCCAGTAGAATAATCCATTCCACTTTGGTGCCGCTTCCACTGTGTCGAGCACTTCTGCAATGCGTATCAACGCATCTTCATTGCCAGCTTTTTCTGCTTCAACAAGGACATTGAGATATAAACCGATTTCAGTCGTATTTACATAGTATTCAGGATACACAACACCATCTTTTACGAACACCGTGTCATAAGGCACCTTTGCGTCTACATTAACACCGACCCCATCTAAGAAGAAGTTTAGATTTGTTTGCAGGTCTTCTCGAAAGTTTTCTGGATAGAATTCTTCCCTTAGGTTCAATTCATTTAGGCTAACTTCACTTGCAACTATGTGCCCGCTCAGCAGCAGCATTAATGCCCCAGCAATTTTAGTTTTATTAATTGTCATTTTCTTAGTCCTTAAAGGTGAGGTGTACTTTTAACCCCATGTAAAACGTTTCTACATTCTGGGGGCAAATCTTGCACATCGCAAGGTACCAACGCCGACAAATGTGACGCGTCTATCGTTATTTTTTTGTTTTTACATAATTTCAACCTGCAGATAAAACAGCCCGCACAAAACAACAACCAAACAAAAAGTTGAATTAAAACAAGCACTTATATTTAATTACAATTAAATGAATGACAACCATCACAAATGTAATAAGACCTCATACCAATTTAGCCATGATCATATATATTCAATTCACCCGTTTATAGAAACGTTTTTACACTTAACATTCAAAGCTGTTCAAATTTATATGCAGCCAACATCTGGAAATATGGATATGATGATTAATAAAACCAAAGCACTATTCGTTAGTGGCTTATCACTCACTGCACTGGCTGGTTGCCTAGACGACCCTTACGTTTACCCCAATGATCAAGTTAAGCCACCTGTCGTTACCCCACCAGATTCAATTACTCTTTATGGCAAAGACAGTGATGACCGTTTTAAACTAGCAGTAGTTGATAAAGACAGCATTGAAGCTGACGTAGATGCAAATGGTCATGTCTCACAGGGTAACATACGCACTCAACCGATTTCTAATGAAGAGAATGGACCACTGTTAGTCACGATTACTGAAGATGGTCAAGGTGCTCGCATTCAAAGTACCAGTGTCACAAATGCCGCTGTAGACCTTGATTTTAGTGCTGAGCTTACGGCACTTGAGTTTGATGTGCGTGTACTTGATAAGCCAGATACCGCTAATAGCGTTAAACTACATACGCAGTCAGAGTACCAAGTTGATGATGACAAAAATGTTGATATCACAAGTGCACTGATGGCCCTTTCCAGTATGCCACCGCAAACTATGATGGTTCCTTTTAGCTGTTTTGATGGTCAAGATTTAAATGAAGTGACGACTCCGTTTGCCCTTGCCTCAGACAGTAATTTGAAATTTGAAATCAGCAATATTCACCTCACTGAATACGACATTGATCCCGCCGAAAAACCACAAGCGCTGGAGTGTGATAACAAGAGTAATCCTGTTGACTTACACGAGTGGCGCATCTTTGTACAAGATATCCCGGACAGCTGGGATCCTGCAGGATGGGGCCAAACTATCACTGCCTGGGCAACTGATGGGAATATTCAGCAGGAGTGGCAGCATGACCACATCTACATCACATACGACGGAATCGGTGCTGGTGAAAATGGCGGCCTTGTTCTTGCTGTTACCAACCTTGACACCTTAACCGATGATGAGCGTCGCGATATCTCTGCCTTTATCGACGGTGGTCATTTAGAATTTATGCTTAAGGTTGACAGCTACGGCTCACACCCAACCAAGCGTCTACAGGTACAGATGGAAACTAACTTTGGAAATGGAACACCGCAGTACCTCGATGCGGGCTTCGCTGAAGGCGAATGGAAACAAGTACGAATTCCGCTCGCGGCGCTGCTTAAAAATGAAGATGGCACATTGAATGTCAATGCGATTCGCAATATTGAAAAACCACTTTCCATTTTGCCTGAATGGGTGGAAAACCAAGATACACTGGAAGGCATGTGGATCAGAGTTGGCAGCGTTAAACTCGCATTCTAATTGATTTTCATCGAAAAGCTGAGTCCTATATCTAGTCTCAGTCAGTAGCACAAGCTATTCAGTTGACAATTATTTTACTAATAAAAATCCAAGTGTATTTAATGCACTTGGTTTTTTTTATTCTGTGGATACAGAAAACCACGGGTTTACCCGTGGATGAATGCCTTTGGAGGCGGTACGATGGCTAAATGCAATACTACACCTCCTCTCACAGTGTCTATTACACGAAATATCACATAGTTTGGGTGACTAAGTACCGTCGGAAAATCCTGAATCTTGGTATGTGCAGCTACCTACGGAAGGTTATGCCAAAGTTACTGCGAAGTTTACTTGGCGTTGAGATCGAGACGATAGGCTTTGATGAAGATCATCTGCATATGATAATGCTTATCCCACCGAAATACTGTATTTCAGACGTAATGGGTAAACTAAAAAGCCAATCGTCGCACCACATGCGAAAAACTTTCAGTTGGCTAAGTAAGGTTTACTGGAAAGAGAACATTGTTTGGTCGCCAGGTTACTTTGTCAGTAGCGTAGGCGTGAATGAACGGGTTTGCGAATTATGTTAGGCATCAGAGCGAAAAGGATTCTGGTCAACTCCGCATGGAGTTGTAACAGTAAGTACCCCGTGCATGCACGGGGGTATCTACAGCTGTTCGGCGTTGATGTAATGAACGCTGGCCTTCTTTTTAAGCAATCCAATAATTGTGTTGTTAACACTCACACATCAAAGGCTGCGTCGCCTAATGCTGCGTCAAGTCTTGAGCGCATGGTTAACCTAGCCTTCAGTAAATGGCCGCGGTCGCTAAGCGCTCGTTACTCGGCACCACTAAACGGCCAAGCTCTAAGATGCAGTCTTTAGCACGAGGAAAGCTCACAGCGCTTCGACTTTTCGTAAGCGTCTTTAAATCGATTCATTCAATCTTTTCAATAAACGTCGTAACCTTTAACTTTGATCGTTAAAGGTACTCGAAAATGTCTCAGCATAGATCTCAACAAGAATGGCTACGTCTTGTGCAGAAGTATTACAATAGTGAGCAGTCTTCCGCTCAGTTTTGTTTAGAGCACAATCTTCATCCAAAAACGTTTGACAACAACCGTCGTAAACTACACCACTTAGTCAACATGCCTAAAAAACGAGAAGATTCACTTTCTGAATTCGTTGTTGTTGAAAAAATAACCAAGCCAAACACCAAAACCGAGCAACAGCCTGCCTCTAAGCTACCCACGGAATTACGCCTTGAAGCGGGAGCATGCTCTCTTCATATACCTCGTGATGTAACACCTCAGTGGCTCGGCCTTCTATTGAAGGAGCTTGCTGTTGTATGAAAATGTTCCCTGATATCTCTGTTATCTATCTTCACAAGGCGCCCGTCGATTTTAGAAAGGGCATTAATGGCTTGAGCTTTATCGTTGAACAGAATATGAACCTTAATCCCTTCTCCGAAGCGCTATTCGTCTTCTGTAATCGCACGCGGGATAAGCTCAAAGTTCTCTACTGGCAGCGTAATGGCTTTTGCCTCTGGCAAAAGCGACTCGAAAAAGACAAGTTCGCTTGGCCAAGAAAAATGCCAGGGCAAACACTCTCATTAACGGAAGAGCAGTGGCATTGGTTGCTTGATGGACTCGACATTGAAAAAATGAAACCCCATCAAGCATTGAATTACCAAAGCCTTAACTAAATTAAAAAAAATATTGCGTATAAGGAACTTTCGCGTAACTCTGCGATCTTCCTTATATGACCTATGAAAATCATCAAAATGAGTTAGCTCTCTTAGAAGCGTTATTGGCTGATAAAGATAAGCAACTCACTGAACTTGAATCCACCGTATTGACTCTTCGCCAATCGCTCGGCGAGAGTGAATCGAACGTACTCACACTTCGCCAGTCTCTAAACGAGAGCGAAATAACCATCCAATCTCTGGTTGAAAAACTCAACCTAGCGCGGCGTAAACGCTTTGGTAGCAGTAGTGAAACTATGCCCCCTCAGGACTTAGAGTTCAATGAGGCGGAGACTCATGCCGATACGACAGGTGAAGAGGAAGCGCCCGATAATCCGAATGATGACGCCTCGGAAGCGGAAAACCCTTCATCCGAGACAAAATGTCGTGGTCGCCCAAAGCTTCCCGAAGACCTGCCACGAAAGCGAGTCGTGGTGGACATACCAGAATCAGAAAAAACCTGCTCGTGTTGTCAGTCGATACTCTGCAGGATGGGGCAAAGCACCAGTGAGAAACTGGTGTATATCCCGGCCAAGTTGTATGTCGAAGTCACTGAAAGACCCAAATACGTCTGCCGTCAATGTGATGCGTTAGGAGAGAAGAGTGTTGTTGCAATGGCTCCACCGCCGGCATCGATTATCCCGAAAAGCATCGCGACGCCCTCTTTGCTTGCGCAAATTATCACGAACAAATACCACTATGCCCTGCCTCTCTATCGTCAAGAATCGCTGTTCAGACAATATGGGCTAGCGCTCAGCCGAAAAACGATGAGTCAGTGGATACTGCGTTGCGCTGATAAGGTCGAGCCGTTAATCGCCTTACTGAAAGAAACCCTCCTTGCTCAAGATGTTCTGTTCGCTGACGAGACCACGTTGACCGTGCTCGATGACGAAAGAAAGAAAAGTTACATCTGGTTGTATGGGAGTGGTCCAGACCGGGGCGGTAATGCGCAATCTCCCGGTATCGTCTTGTTCGACTATCAGGAAGGGAGTCGGGGGCACCACTGCCCTGAATCGTACCTGTCAAACTACACTGGATACCTTCATGTTGATGGGTATAAAGCATATGAAAAGACAGCAGCGAAGTTGGTGGGTTGCTGGGCTCATGCAAGACGTAAGTTCATAGAGGCAGAGCAGAGCCAACCAAAAGGCAAGCAAGGAAAAGGGGGTAAAATCCAGTGGGCAGTCAGTTGGTTCCAAAAGCTCTATCGTGTTGAACAAGCACTCAAAGATAAGACGAGGGAAGAGCGATATGTTACCCGCCAATCAAAGACTCAGTCTCTGCTCAATGAGTTCAAGGCGTGGTTAGATAAATCGGTCACTCAGGTGCCCCCTAAAAGTAAACTGGGTGAGGCGATTAGCTACAGTCTCAATCAATGGTCGAAGCTAGTACGAGTTATCGATGATGGTCGGTTAAGCATGGATAATAACCGAGCGGAACGTTCAGTACGTCCGTTCACGGTAGGGCGGAACAACTGGTTGTTCTCTAAGACTCATAATGGAGCCCGCGCCAGTGCAGTGCTGTACAGTCTTATCGAAACCGCGAAGGCTAACGACTGTGAGCCGTATGAGTACCTCGAATACGTGTTACGAGAAATACCGAAACTGAAGAGTGAGGATGACCATGGTCATCTTCTACCTTGGAACATGCCAAAAACGAACTAGTCCCCCATCCCGTAATAGCGTTCAGAATGACAGATACCGCCTTAGTTGGCGGTATCTGTGTTGATATTAGAAAGTCAATGAGTCGGTTCGTAGACGCTTACTAAAGTTTGACGAGGACTGAAGAGATATTTTTGTTATTTTAGAGGGCTATTGATTGCTCTGTGGTTACGAGGTTGAAAGATTCTTCATATCGCTATTAATCGTTCGTAAAAAGAGCCTAGTAACATACCTTACATATTTATCAGTACGAGCTAGGCTCTTAATGTTTTTATGATAATTTCAGTATCGTTATTTGTTTAACTTTACTAAATATTTTCGGTGCATTTTGCTATCTATCTATGCTAACTTGCTCTAGCGTCATTGGATTAAAACCATTTTGAGCAAACAAATACCAAGCGACAACTGAAGTAAAGCCTCGATTAGGATCTACCCAATCATAGCCACCTGTCTTATTAGCCGTATACGGCAATGCACGTGTATCGACACCATTTATCTCCCTATCTATCAATAAATGTCCTAGCTGATTCGTATAGAAATACCCTCTTTGCTTGTCACCATAATGAAGAAAAGCTACAGCAATATGGCCAGTACCATCCAACCAAATGTTTGATACATCGATATCTGCTCCATGATAGAAACCGCTAATTTTTTCTCCGTTATGTTCGACAGTTTTTCGGAATCGAAGATCGTATTCTGGAATATTCAAAAGTTCAGAAGCTTCAGAACCATAAGCTAACACCCGCCAAGTGTATAGATCCAATGGTAGATTATTACCCCTAAGCTCAGAATCCAACCATATTCTGATGTTTTTGGCATACTCAGGTTTATCAACTAAATTCATCACGGCAAACGCATCGATATTTCCTTCATGATGACCAAAACCCTCATGCAGATAGCTATCTCCTCTTCGCCAGCCATGCGCTAGATAACCACCCTGAGTAGCTTCATCGTCAACATACCATTCAATCAATAAGTCTATAAGCTTATTGGTCATGGCTTCATAACGTTCACCACCATATGCTTTTTCGTAGTGTTTGTACGCCATCAATAGCCAAGTAAGATCACCCATCCAACGATCTGATGTTGTAGTTTTATATGGCCCAACTCCGTCTTGCTCTACAATTTTGACATCCTGATAAAAACCTCGCGCTTCACCATTCAAGTAAAATTGTTGAAGATGGGGATCAGAATTATCTACGTCCGTAGCGTTAGCAAAGAAATCCAAGATTCTCTCTGCTCGCTCTTGTTCATCTTCAACAATAAAAGCCATTGCTGCCAACGCATTATTAAAGGTATGAAGCTGATTACTCACGCCCTCCTGAGAAGCTAGTAAGGCCTTTTCTGGTGTGAACGTATCCTGAACTTGTTTCATATACTCAAGAACACCGGGATCTTTTGGTATCATAGATATGTCACGACGTTGTTTAAAACCAATTCCTTCTAGCTCACGATTTGGGTCTAATTGAGGACCAGCTTCACGAAATGTCGCAGGAAGTCCCGGTTCTACGAGTTTTGGTTCTAGCAAACTTGCTGTCCCAGAGCTAAGTTGCCCGGCAATAACTACCTCTATACGACTGATGTCTTGCAATAGATCATCCTCACCATCCCAAGCGTAATCCATGCTATCCGCGTAGATCACCATCGTATTCCAGCTTTGATATTTTTCTCCAAGGTCAAAAACTTTCCGAAATACAGATCCATCAGAATCAATAAACTTGACTTCCATTTCACTGTTAGAGTCCGCTTTTAAATCGAAAACTATAGGGAGATCTCTAGAAACCGGCTCATCCAGTTCCGTCCAAATCATAACCCAACCTTTATTTGCTTCAGACACTAATTGGTAATCCATTAGAATACCAGGTTTGTCATTCTCCTCGAGTCCCCTAATTTCCAAGTGATTAAAACCATCTCCTCCAATTTCCCAGTACGAAAGATCAAGGTTAATTTCATTACTCAAAATTGTATCGGCATCTTGTGCCCCTCCCAATCCACATCCGCTTAAAAAAAGAGCACCTCCCAGTGCCAAAATTCTTGGTACATGATTTTGTACGCCTAATATTTTATTTATGATCAAAACTACCTCTTCTTATGTTCCAATTATTATGATGGTGCCCAGAGGAAAGCGAGCTAGAACAAAGCTAACCCGTGCTCCCTTAGTACGTTGGTAACTTTATTGTTGGTCTAGCAACAGCCATTTCTTACTTTCCCTAGCCTCCATTTAGTTAATTTAAAGGGAAACATCATCAGTTCTGTAATAAATGGTGAGCGTACTATGGTGAGCGTATCGGCGTTTTTCAAATTGCCCTTTTATGTATCAGCTACTTTTTAAAGCTACATGAAAGCTGTCAGGATACAACTCCTCAAGTGTCGGGGCAGGCTCGTTTTCTAACGGCGTGTCTCTCCACTCCGCTCTTGGTGGAACATCGTATTGACACTCTAACTGCGCAATATCCTGTTTTAGCTTATTGATGATAGGCTGATACTTGGGATCATTAATGGCGTTATTCATCTCAGTGGGATCGCACTCTAGATCATAGAACTCCCACTCATCCATCTTATAATAAAAATGCATCAGCTTATAACGGCTATCTCGAGTGCCGTAATGACGCGTCACATCATGCATGGCTGGATATTCATAAAAATGATAATACAAAGATTCACGCCAATCTACTGGCTTATCTCCAGCTTTTTGGCCCGTAAGTAATGGCACCATAGACTGCCCTTGTATATCGCTATCAACTGTTACACCAGCAAACTCCAAGAACGTTGGCGCATAATCAATGTTTTGCACCAGATTATTCACTACAGTGCCCGGTTCTATCTTATTTGGGTATTGTATTAGTAACGGCGCACGAAAAGATTCTTCGTACATAAAGCGCTTATCAAACCACCCGTGCTCACCCATGTAGAAACCTTGGTCAGAGGTGTAAACCACAATGGTATTATCTGCAAGATTGTGCTGCTCTAAATAATCAAGCACTGCGCCGACCGATTCGTCCACCGAAATAATTGTCGCTAAATAGTCTTGAACATATCGTTGATATTTCCAAATTGCGATGTCTTCATCGCTCATATTAGACTCGTTGGCATTGAACCAATCATTACGCGCTTGATACGCTTCATCCCACAGCTTGCGTTGCTCTGGCGTTAGACGCTCGAGCAAAAATGGCCATATATCTTCCCTCCACGCAGTCTCCCCAACACCGCGTGTCATTTTCAAGTCATGACCTTCCTGAGCATCACGGTAGATGTTCATGGTTTGTTTGGCCGCAGCAGAACGCCCTTCATAGGTATCAAAATAGTTATCTGGTACCGGGAATTCGGTATTCTCAAACGCTCTAGTATGCTGGGGTGCTGGCATCCAATTCCGGTGCGGCGCTTTATGATGAAGAAGAAGCGCAAACGGCTGATCGTTATCATTTTGTTTTGATAACCACTCGAGTGACTTTTCAGTGATCAGCTCTGTTGTATAGCCATGTTCTCGCTTGACACCGTCTTTTGTGATGAAGTCTGGGTTATAATACTCACCCTGATCGTTTAACAACTCCCAATGGTCAAAATCGAGTCCATCTGGCGTTAAGTTGATATGCCATTTGCCAATGCACGCCGTGGTGTAGCCATTTTGCTTGAGTAGTCTTGGCCAAGTTGGTTGGTGCCCATCAAATAGCTGACCATTGTGGTTAAAACCATTTTTGTGACCAAATTTCCCCGTCAACATTGCCGCTCGTGAAGGACCACAGAGTGAGTTTGTCACAAAGGATTGCTCAAAGCGTGCGCCGTTACGAGCGATACGGTCGATATTCGGTGTAGGGGCAAGGTGGGCAATATCGCTTTGATAAGCACTAACGGCTCGCATGGCATGGTCATCTGACATGATGTAGATAATGTTTGGCTGTTTCTGACTTGATAGAGCTTGATTTTCCATAGATTCACCTCCAAAAAACCTGCTCGTTGCAAGCAACGGCAGGTCCAAATTCATTTGTAAATTATGTATTGCTTTAACCGTTAATAGAGCTAGAAGCTTGTAACAAGAACGAAGCCTCTAACGACGCGTTACTGTCAGAACCGACATAGAGCTCAATACGTGACTCTGTGGCTTCTAGGCGCTGTGTTTCTCCGTAATATTCTAGTGAGTGAGATGGGATCTCTAAACACACTGTTTTCGCTTCACCAGGGCGCAAATCTACGCGAGAAAATGCCTTCAATTCCTTTTCTGGTCGACTCGTCGTAGCATGGATCTGCCGCGTGTAACACTGCACAACCTCTGTCGCCACATGCTCTCCAATATTGCGCACGTTGACTTGAACCTTTAACGTATCCTCCAAAGACAGTTCACTATGACTGAGTTCTAAATTACTGTATTCAAATTCACCATAGGTTAAACCAAAGCCAAACGCATACAATGGCGTATGCTTTTGATCTTTATATGGTTGATACTCTTGAAATGCTCGCATTTTGCCCAGTTTTTTACGCGCGTAATAAATAGGGATTTGTCCAGTCGAGCGAGGCACTGACATGGGTAAACACCCACTAGGCGACACCGCGCCAAACAATAAGCGAGCAACCGCATGCCCTGTTTCCGTGCCACTTTGCCAAGCGTACAGTAACGCGTCAGCAAATTGTTCCGTTGCCATTGACGGTACAGGGCGCCCTGTACACTGAACAACAACTAATGGCGTATCGGTTTCACCAATAGCTTGAATAAGCTGCTCCTGCCCAGCTGGCAACGTAAGCTCGGCGATATTTCTCGCTTCTCCGGTTCGACGATGGCTCTCCCCAGTACATAGAATAGTGAGATCAGCCCGATGAGCACATTCAACCATCTCATCAGTAAAAGAAGCGTCTTCAGTGATGAGATCGACATTTAGATTATTTTGCTCGATGTACGCTTGGATACCCCCATAAATTGAAGTCACATCTTGCGACCGCCCGTCCAAACACCAAGAGCCTAAGTGCTGTCGTTTGCTATGAGCGTGTGGGCCGATAACCGCAATCGTCAACTTACTTTGTAAAGAGGAAGGGCTGGCGAGTGGTAAGATCCCAGAGTTTTTTAATAACACCATACTTTGCTCAGCGAGTTGTTGAGCCTTAGCAACATGCTCAGGGTGACGTAATATGGTTTTGTGACGGTCTTCATCAACATACGGCTTCTCAAACAAGCCCGCCTTAAACTTGATGCTTAATACTCGGCGAGTCGCTTCATCGATAGTCGCCATGTCAATCTGACCTGAAGAGATTAATTGAGGTAAGAAGTCTTGATACGCCTCATTGGTCATTGCCATGTCAACGCCAGCTTCTAGCGCCTTTTTAGCGGACTCTTTGGCATCTTTAGCCACACCAAAATACTCTAAATCTGAGATTGAACCCCAATCACTGACCACAAAGCCATTAAAGCTTTGTTGCTGCTTTAACCAGCCATTTATTAAATGTTTGCTGGCCGATACTGGAGTACCTCCTAGGTCATTGAACCCCGACATCACAGTAGCTACGCCAGCTTCTACCGCCGCTTTGAAAGGGGGTAAGTACACATTATGAAGCGTATTTTCGGTAATCTCAGTAGTATCGTAGTCACGCCCCCCCTCAGCCGCACCGTAGCCGATAAAGTGTTTAGCGCAAGCTACCATAGAATTTTCATCGGCCATATCATCGCCTTGAAAACCCTTAACTACCGCTTTCGCCATCGCACTGGTCAAGAAAGGGTCTTCTCCTGCACTTTCAATTACCCGCCCCCACCTAGGATCGCGAACAATATCCAACATGGGTGCAAACGTCCAGTGAATACCGAGCGAAGCCGCCTCTTTCGCAATGCAGCGATAAGCCGATTCAATCATGTCAGGGTTAAAAGAGGATGCCTGCGCTAAAGGGATCGGTAATACAGTTTGCTGACCATAGATGACGTCTCGAGCAATAATCAAAGGAATACCTAATCGACTTTGTTCGACTGCAACTTTTTGAAATTCATTTAATTGCTTGGGATCAACACTTTCTCCCGGAGCGTTGCCCGCCCAGGCAGTATCCGCCAATATTCTTGAACCCCAAGATCCTTTTTTCACACCATATAAGTACTGCTCACGATTATCATCATAATCTAGCATTGGGGTCTGGCATAGTTGACCGATTTTTTCTTCTGTTGTCATTCGCGAGAGTAAATCCTCTACTCGCTGATGAATAGATAGAGTTGTGTCTTGATACGGCTGTGCCATATATACTCCAAGAGTCGTTTAAGATTGGAAAAGAGAGGCACAGTCACGAATATGACCGTGCCTATCATTTAGATCTGAGAATGGACGTAATCGGGGAATGCTTGAATCAAAAACTCCGTCATTTCAGCTTCTAGCTCTTCATTATTTGATGCTATTGCGCGTTCTAGCAGTATTTCTGCAACCTCAGGAACGTATTTACTATCAAGCTGAACATATAGTTCGATGAATTGATACAATTCATCGTCAGACAACTTCGGCATCAATCGCTCAGGAGCTAAAAGGGCATTATCGTAAAACGCCGGCATAATGCCTAATGTGACATTATCCCAAGCATCTATCACCTGCTGATAGCCACCCAAATAATGCTCGTCATTACGAATTTCCAGTTTATTCGATCCCTTTAGCGCAATGACGTAATTACCTTGTTCTTCCTGCTGTTGAGCAAACTCAAAATAACTTTTTGATAAAAAGTAGACTTTGCCCCATGCGAAGAAATAAGCAATCAGTATAAAGCCAAGGAGCATGCTGATTCGTTTTAACTGCACCATTATTTAACTCCTACACCCGTAAATGCCTTGATAAAGTTTTTCTGCATAAAGAAGAAAACAAAAACAACAGGCACAGCAATCATGGTCGTCATTGCCCAAACCTGCTCAAGGTTGCCTGCTGGTATATCTTGCTGGAACTTAAACAGCGCCATTTGCAGCGTCAGCATAGAGTCATCACGAATATACAGTAGTGGTCCCATGAAGTCGTTCCACGCCCCCATAAAGGTTAGGATACCGACCGTTGCCATCGCTGGACGCATCATTGGTAATACCACTTTGAAGAATATACGCATCTCACTTGCACCATCGATTCTTGCCGCTTCCAAATACGCCTCATCAACCTGAGTCATGAACTGATACAGAAGAAATATATTGTAAGCACTAATGGCTCCCGGAATGATAAGCACCCGATAAGTATTAATCCAATCCCACTCATACATCATCATATAAACAGGAATCGTAAACAAAATCGCCGGAACCATCATAGAAGACAAGATCAATCGCAGCCATACCTGACGACCTGGCATATTGGTTTTGGCAATAGCAAACGCAACCATTGCCGATAGCAAGCAGTTCAACACTGTCACTGATACAGAAACGAATATTGTATTAAAAAATATACGCCCTAGATTAACACTGTTAAAAATCTCAATATAACCATTTAGTGACCATGTTGATGGTAATGAGTTCGGAGAGTGCATAATTTCCGAACCCGGCTTAAACGAGTTGATAATCATAAAGAAAAATGGATAGAGCACCACAATACTAGCAATTGTGAGTGATACATATATCATCACCTTGCCTTTATTCAGTTCTTTCATTCTTTATTACTCCCGTTTGTTATTTTTAACTGAATCATCGTCAATATAAAGATCACGATTGCAAGTAATAAACCAACTGTCGATGCTTCACCCATTTTCATTTGTTCAAAACCAATTTGGTACAAGTGAAGTACTGGGGTTAACGCCGAATTATGAGGACCACCTTGCAAGTCAAAGTTCATAAAGACTTCGGTAAACATCTGCAAGCCGTTGATAACATTAATCGTAAGAACAAAAATAATCTGAGGCTTAATTAGCGGCAAAATAATCTTGGTGATTTTTCTCGACCATGAAGCACCATCAATGTCTGCGGCTTCTAATAACGACTTGTTAATACTTGCAATACCACCTAGGAATATGATCATTTGCACACCAAACCATTTCCAAGCACTAAATACTGCAATGACTGGCATGGGTAACCACTTTTCAAACTTCCAGAACACAGGAGAATCAAGCACTTGAATCTCGAGCATCGTCGCTTGAATAGGTCCGTTTGGTCCTGCGATGAAATCAAAGATCAGCATGGCAACGGTGACCGATGTCACAACGGGTATAAACAATACTGTTCTAAATAAGCCAGACAACACGGTCACTTCATTCAGCATCAGAGCTGCACCAAGTGCAATCACAAAGCTTAGTGAAATAAATATCGCCTGATTAAAGAAAACATTAAATATCGACTTCCAAAACTTATGATCTGTAATGGCATTAATCCAGTTTCCAATACCAACAAATTCAGTATTTTCAGGGTTTAATATATTAATATCCAAAAAACTATTTTCTAATGATAGAAAAAACGGATACAACATAAAAACCAGAAAGTACGCAACCCAAGGTAACATAAATAGGTAAGACACCCAGTAACGCTTAATATTCATAACTATTCCAATATAATAATTGTCAGAGATGTTTTATTACACACTATCTTTTTAGTATTTTTTTAACCTCTTCTGCTGCAGCTTCTACCGCGGCTTCTGGCGTCATTTTTTCCATAACAACAGATTGAGAATAGTACTTAAGCACAATACTAGACACTTCAGCTACGGCAGCGGATGATTCGTTCATCACGACATTATTTAGCTGTTCGACAAATGGCTTTATATCTTCTTGCTGGAAATAAGGATGAGACTGTAATGAACCTAGTGTTGGGAGGTTCTGCAACGCCATATTCGCTTGCAAATGATAATCCTCTTCCATTAAAAGCTCAATAAGCTGCCAACTGCGCTGTTCAATTTTTCGTGTATTTTTGAATACCATCAGTGCACGGCCATCCAAATTTGAGTAATGTGTATCCCCTTCAGCTAAGGTCGGAATAGGTGCAATTCCAACATCTTTACCAATTTGCATCGGATAACCCGCTGCGTCTTGTAAGTTAGTTTTCCACGCAATTCCGTACTGAGGCCACATCCCTATTGTTCGAGAGAAAAAATTCTGCTCCATTGTCAATGGTGCAAATTGCTGTACTTTTTTCATGGTTTCTAGAAAAGCAACCATCGAAGCTTCTTCTTTATCAAATACAGGGTGCGTACCATAACGATTTAACAACTGATATTTACCACCATTAAAGTTATAGTAGAGTGGAGATAGCATATTCCAATACCAGCCTCCCCAAGATAAAGCATCATTCCATAGCGCGGAACCGTAAACATTTGCGCCATTTTTTCTTGCTGGCAGATTACTAATTTTCTCAGCCGCAGATAAAAATGCATCCCATGTTTTCGGTGGCGAATCTGGGTCTAAACCTGCTTCTCGAAACAAATCCTTATTGTAAATCATCATTTGAGTTGTTGCGTGCCAAGGAATAAAATAATTGCGGTTAAAATGCTTGGCCATAAATTGAGGTTCAATTCTTTCTTCTAATTGATTGAAGCCATCAAACTCATTCAAGTACATTAAACGCCCGAGCTTTGCATACCTCGGCACCATATAACCAAATACACCAGCATATACATTTGGATAATCACCAGCCGCCATGCGTGTTTCTAGGTTTGTATCATTTGTTAATATTAAAGTTACATCAGGATAGCGGCGCTCATATTCGGGTTTTATAAACTCGTTTACAAACGTCATTTGCTCCCCTGACGACACCATAAACTCAATTCGTTCCTTTGCCACTACTGAAGAAGTTACAGTCAGTAGCATAATCGTAAGCCAACGGTTTATCATATGTTATCCTCGTAAGGCTATATAAATCACATCTGAACTATTTCGGCATATTATTACCATAATTTCTCATGGCAACGATAAAGAACTAAAAAGCGTTTTTCTAAATACTAAATAGAGTCTCGAGCAACATACTTAGTTGGTAGTATTGTTACTGGTTCAATATAGTCTTCATTATTCATTGCATTAAATAGCACTTCGACAGATTTGACTCCCATATCAAATTTATCATGCTTGACCGTACTCAATGCAGGTAAACACCTTTCAGATTCTCGAATATTATCAAAGCCAACCAGCTTTAATTGTTCAGGAATTTTAATCTTTTTCTCATTAGCGGCTTTAATTACACCGAGGGCCATTTCATCATTACCCGCAAAGATTGAACCTGGTATCGATTTCTTAGAGAAAAGTTCTAGTGCTTTCTCATAGGCATCTTTTTCAGTAAAATCTGAACGAATGATCAGTTCATTGCTGAACTTGAGATTATAAAACCCGAGTGCTGCTATGTAGCCATCTAACCGTTTTTGGTTGTCGTAAGAGTCGGTAGGACCACTCATATAGTAAACTTTTTCACTACCACTATCGATCAATTGCTTAGTCGCACTAAATGCACCACCGAAGTTATCAATCAAGATATTGTAGATATTAGGTGCCGTAATTTCCCTATCAAGCACAACAATTGGAAGATTGTTTGCTGCCACAGATTCTAAGAAGTCATCATCAAACGCATTACTCAAGATAATAGCGCCATCAATCATCTGATCTTTCAGATAACGATGAGCTGTTGACTCTGCGCCACCAAAAAGGCTACAAGCAATCAAGTCATACCCCATTTCATGCACTTTTTGCTCAATTCCTTGCACAAGTTCACTATAAATTGGACCAAACCAAGAGTTAAAGAACACTCCTATCGCGCCAACATTTTTTTGTCTTAGACGTTTTGCATTACTGTTTGCCGAGTAGTTGAGCCTTTTCGCAACTTCAAGAACATGATTCCGCGTTTTTTCACTTATACGGTCACTGTTATTCATTGCGTAAGAAACTGTCGAAATAGACACATTCGCTTCTCTAGCAACATCTTTGATTGTATGTCTCATGTCAGAATTGCTCCTTCACTTAAAAGTATTCTTATCTAGTTGAATCACTTGCGTTTTCTAACCGCTTTATTGGAGTATACTGCATTAGATAAAACGTTTCTACTAGTCGGCAATAGGCAAAATCTTTGATAGAGCTACATTCAAATCATGGAATGCTCTCCCCCCACTAAAGTGGGGGGAGCATGACGTTACAGCCAAACTGTCAGTTGATTACCCCCATCATCTAACATACTGTTTATAATTAATTTATCTATCTTAGCTCCACCCGTTCGGTAAGCATTAGTTGTTAACGAAACCGCTACATCATTTCCGTTGAGTTCAATACGTTTAGGTGTAAATTCACCTTGCTCAGGTAGAATATTAAGCTTGCACGATTTTCCATAAAGCGTGAAGTCTAAGCTTACCTTACCCATGCTTTTAGCGATAACTGGATCCAAAACTAGAGAATCGTTTTCATAGCGGACACCAAGCACGTTACTCATTACTTGGTTGATATAAATACCAGGACCACTAGAGTAGATACGCCAGCCACCTTTAACAGCAACGTCACCTGACTTCAGCTTGTCGAAATCACGGTATGCTTCATAACGGTCGTTAAACTTGCCATCTGAACTAGAGAAATACGCATTCGATTGACGAATTTCAGCATTTGGTACTGCTTGTTGAATTCCAACCGGAACAATTTTGTATAAGTTCTCAACAACTTTGTCAGCTTTACCCATTTTACATAACGCTTCTATAAAACGAATGTGAGCATGGCAATACTGCAAACCGACTTCACGGCCAAGGTTTGCAGCAAGCTCAGCGCGTTTAAAGTAGCTTTGCTTACCACCGTTGTATTCCGCCATTTTCTCCATTAAACGCACGCCATCAGGATGAACTAGGTTCTCTTCGATGATTTGCATGTGGCTTTCTGCCATCTCTTTACTGAACGTTTCAGAGATAATCGATCTTGATGCAGGAAGAAGGCGGTATTTGATACCTGTTTGCTGATCTGATGGGTGCAGCAAGTACTCGACTTTATCTACGTCTTTGTTAGGCAGATGGATAAAGCCTGCAATCACATCATCTTTGACAAGGAGCTTATTGAAATCCGCTTCCATGTTAACCGTCAACTCAGAAATCAAAGTAACAAACTCTGCATATTTCTTACTTGAAGAAAGAGCTTTCGTCAGTGTTTTTAGCGACTGAAGCGTTAGAGGAATTGTCCAACCACTCACCATATTCTCTCGTAAAGACTGATTAGCAGGCTGCAACGTATCATCCCAATCACCATCGCCGTAGCATGATAAATGTGTACCAGGAACCAAGTTATCGAAGATGTGTTTAACCTGACGTTCTACGTGAGCAAAGATCGTGTACTTTTTATCAGTGAACTCGAAGCCATCTTCGATACTCGTATAAGGCACCTCACGATTTAGTACATCAATGTCCCCTGTTGTGGTGATGTAGTCTGCGATTGCCTTAAGCGGCCAAACCACAATGTCACCATGACAATCTTCTTGCTGAATTTTCGAATATTTGTCGAACATGAACCACTGTGGCCATGTGCCTGTTTCAATGTGCTGATGGCTATAAATAGTCTCTAGTAAATCGACAACTCGATCGTATCGCTGCATAGACATGAACAGTTCAAACGGTCCTTGAGAAACATCACGAGTGCCCCATGCTGCACCAGAGTACTGCTCTAAGCCGTGTGGCGTGCTGTAGTGAACCAAGGCGTTGTGAGTAAACCACTGCATTGTATCGTTTAATTTTTGAGCATTGTAAGCGTCATTTTCAAACTCTACGTTGAACTGGTTCAGAAGCTGGTTTTGCGCCTCTTGATAGGCACTAACCTCAGAATCAAAATCTAGCATACCGATAGCTAAATCATCTTTACCATCTAGCGTACCTGAAATTGTGATGCTGGCTTTTGTCGTCACCGTGCCTGTTAATAGTAGGTATCGGGTTGAGTCTTTACACACGACCGTAGATACGTCTGTTAAAAAGTCACTTGCAGACATGACGTACGCCATTTCAGGGTAAGTTGACCCTACAAGTTCATTGTTTCCATCTATACGGAAAGTGTTTCCATCACGCGTGACGGTGACATCATTTTCGCTCTCGTTATTACCCATCAATAGCTGATTGGTAACCGTAATTTCGAGTGCTTCTGATAAGCCCTGCGTTTCAACATCAAGTTGAACTGCCGTTTGCTCTTGTGAGCTAAAGCTTGTGACAATAATGTAGCCACTTTGATATTTATATATCCAACGAGAGAAATTTAAACCCACCTCAAATGCTGATGGCATCGTTAAGAGACGGTGTTCGCCATCTTCTTTAATCCAAATACGTTGACCGCTGAACTTGAACATATTCAAAGACGTGCGCTCTACCCCTAGCAGCTTATTGAAAGAGGTATTGCCAAGAACAATATGTGAGTTAAACACACCGTACATGCCATGAGTAGAACTCATTACGGCATTTTCAAAGTTCTGGTTGTTACCCGTTGAAATCATATGACCCGTAGAGCGCTCAAGAAGGTACTCTTTTTCTGCTAAGGTCACGTAACGGCTATCGCCTTGCTTATCGCCGTAAAAGAATGACAGCAACTGGCCGTTATTCTCTTCAGGGAAACGCTGTTCTTTTGAAAAAAACGTTTCGATTTCAGCTAAAGAAAAATCCTCTCCGACGACACTATTTGCTGTATCCAAATAAAAGTCGATAAGTCCTTGCTCAGAAACTCGGTGCTCGCTCGGCTGCACATATTCTTGTCGTAATTGATTCAGCTCTTTTGACTCAGCGACGTTAGAAAGCGGAAGATCAGTGCCAAAATCGACATAGAACACCGATTCTCGAATCTCTGAACTACACAGGTTCACTTTTTCTGTTTGCAGCGCAATATAGCCCATCTCAAACTGTAGTTTAAAGCTTGGAAGTTGCTCTTCAAACAACGCTGCTGGTTGTGCATCGAAACGGTAACTTTTACCAAAGAATTGGTAACCATCCGTAGAATATGCCACTACTTTATCTGTCAACGAACCAATTTGAGTGCAAGGGTTGCCCGTACTTTGAGGAAGATTTTGTCGAGAACACACCACATAGCCTTCGTCTTTAGTTTCGAATATTTGGTGATCTAAGTACTGGCTAACATAGCATTCGTTACTCTTTACTGCGCCTTCATCAGCTAGCGCCAAGTCTTGCCCGAATACAAGATCATAAGTCAACGTTGATGCAGATACGTTCTCAACCTTAGTCGTGAAGTAGAGCTTTTCAGAATCGGCAGCGAAAGAGATAACAACAGAAGCACAAAAGGCGTCCGTTTTCGTTTCCCAAACCACTAAACCTTCATCATTGCGATAGGTACGCATCGCTTTGTTGAAATGCATTAGTGGCGTGAATTCAATCATATCTTCATGATGAGTACGAAGATAAACATTGGATAGTGCACTCTCAAATTCGCTTGGGCTATACAAATTAAGCATCACGGTACCATACTTAATCGTATGCAGAACGTTATGCTCTGAGAAATCTAACGTTAAATGACCGTTAGTGATTGAATGAAATGAATCAGAAATAGCGTGAATCATATAAAAATACCTACTTACTTAAAATTAAATTGTTTGATTCTGCTTAGAGAAGAATATTTTCTTCGGTTTCTTTATTAAAAACGTGAGCTTTATTCATATTTATTGACACACTGTGGACACTCTGCTTACAAAGAGAAAGCTCCGGATTAGCTTCCTTACAAATAAGTTGTTCTCCGTTAAAGTTCAGATAAAGGAAAGACTCTGAGCCCATCTCCTCAACCTCTGTTACATATGCATCAAAATTGTTTTCACCTGGTGTCATCGATAATTGCTCTGGACGCACACCTAGATAGACTTCTTTACCAACATAACCCGCAAGATGACTTTGCTTTTCTTTAGGGAAAGTAAAAACATTGCCATTTACTTGGATAACGACGTCACCATTCTCCGCTTCAATTAGCCTGCCAGAGAGCATGTTCATCGTTGGTGACCCAATAAACTCTGCAACAAATTTATTCGCAGGCTTATGGTATAGATTCATCGGTGTATCGACTTGCATGATGGCGCCGCGATTGAGCACACAAATACGGTCACCCATCGTCAATGCTTCCACTTGATCGTGAGTCACGTAGATCATTGTGGCAGGCTTGCCGGACGTTTTTAGGTCTTCATGAAGTCTCGAGATTTGCATACGCATTGACACTCGAAGCTTCGCATCTAAGTTTGATAGTGGCTCATCAAAAAGAAAAACTTCTGGCTTTCGAACCATAGCTCGCCCTAGCGCAACACGTTGACACTGGCCACCAGACATCTCTCCTGGCTTGCGATCAAGTAGTTCTGTAATCTCTAAAATGTCAGCCGCTTCGTTAACGCGTTTCGCGATTTCATCTTTCGGCTTTTTACGCGTCTCCAGACCAAATGCTAAATTCTCTCGAACTGTCATATGTGGGTATAAAGCATAGTTCTGGAATACCATCGCAATGCCACGATCTTTTGGCTGGACTTCATTACATAACTTTTCGCCAATAACGAGCTCTCCACTCGAAATACTTTCCAAGCCAGCAATCATTCTTAACGTCGTTGATTTGGCACATCCTGACGGACCAACCAAAACCATAAATTCACCGTCTTTAATGTCGAGTGTGAAATCATGAACAGCGTGAAAGCCACCTTTATAAATCTTATTTATATTATTGAGCTTGACCTGAGCCATAAGTATACTCTTCTGAATAAGGTTGTAGAAACGTTTCAGCAGATAATATGAGACGAGAGTATAAGTGTCAACATAAGGTGCGAAATCATGAACTTTGGTCACACTTTTTTAGACATGAGTCAAAACAGGAAGATGAGGTGATGATAATAGATACCAAAGCTATCCCCTTAGTACAGTGGCGTTAACTATCGCAACTACTCGGAACATGGACACCAACGTCGGTAAAATTTTTGGAAAGTTGGAGCCGCTATTATCATCTTTCTATCTGATAATGGTAGCCAACCAAAATACAATGATTAAATGGATATGTTCTTAAGAGTGATTAAAGGCAGTGCGTGATGGTATCCAAGTTTTATTCCCCATACCCGATAGTGATTACATTGCTACTAATCAGGCTATAAAGCCGTCCTTCACACTTAGACTTCTTACTCACAGCGAAAGTCAGCTTGATTACTAACTTTCGTTTCACAAGAAAACCCATATGAACAGCCTAAGACTACCGTCACACTAACGGATAAAAGCTCATAGATCTCGACTAAGTCATCAGGCAAGCCTTGAATAGCAATCACGCCTCTTGTATAAATCCTAGCAATATAAACGTTTATACAAATTCGTAATCAGTTACCCTTAAGACAACTTTCAGCAAGGTTTAGAGGTAATCATGATTACCTCTAAACCGAACATTGCTAATTTGAATTTCTACCGACCAAGGAGAAACAATGACTTCCGCTAATCAATGTCACGTAATGGCAAAACCCAGCAGTTCTATTTGTAATTTGGACTGCACCTATTGCTTTTACCTAGAAAAGGAAAAACTATACTCAGAACGCAAAACCCTATGGAAAATGTCGGAAAGCACTCTTGAGTTGTACGTCCAACAATATATCGACGCACAAGATGGCGAGCACATTGAATTTGCCTGGCAAGGTGGTGAGCCGACGCTGCTTGGTTTGGACTTTTTCCGCAAAGCGGTTGAGTTTCAAAATAAGTATAAAAAACATCACCGCATCACGAATGCATTCCAAACCAATGGTCTGCTACTAAACGAAGAATGGTGCCAATTCTTTAAGGATCATAACTTCTTGATTGGTATTTCCATCGATGGACCCGCCCACGTACATGATCATTATCGAGTATCACGTTCAGGCAATCCAAGCCACGCTAAAGTAATGGCCGCTATTGATTTAATGAAGGAACACTCCGTTGATTTCAATACTCTGACAGTAATAAATAACGAAAATGCCAAGTATCCAGAAGAAATTTATGACTTTCTGGTCGGCATTGGTTCCTCTTATTTACAGTTCATTCCTATTGTCGAACGTGAAGCCCAGACAGAATCAGAAAATGGCTTGTACTTAATCAGCCCAGAACACTCTCAAGAAGCCAAGGTAACCCAATGGTCGGTTGCACCAAAAGCTTACGGTGAATTCCTGAATCGAATTTTTGACCGTTGGGTGAAAAAAGACGTTGGCAAAATATTCGTTAACACTTTCGATTCTACATTAGCAACTTGGTGTAATGAACCGTCTGGTATTTGCGTGCAATCAGAAACCTGTGGTCATGCCTTCATTCTTGAAGCGAACGGTGACATGTACAATTGTGACCATTTTGTTTACCCAGAGCACAAACTAGGCAATATTCATCAATATAGCATTAAAGATATGAACCAAACCGATCGCGCCCATCAATTCGGTCAAGCTAAAAAAGACACCCTGACTTCACAATGCAAACAATGCGAATATCGATTTGCTTGCCATGGTGGCTGCCCTAAACATCGCTTTGCCGTGTCTCAGTCTGGCCAGCCGGGTCATAGCTATTTTTGCGAAGGCTACCAAACCTTTTTCAAACACACAGAAAAAGATATGAAGACCATGCGAGACCTCATCAATCGCGGTCGACCAGCATCAGACATCATGTACGTCTACTTGCAAAAACAACTTGCTAGCCACCAATTCACAGGTGGTCGTAATAGCCCTTGTCATTGTGGAAGCGGCAAGAAAACAAAACGCTGTTGCGGGTAACATTCTGCCCTAGTTTCGCATAAAGAACACGCTAACATTCTTTGTATTATTCGTTAATGAAGAGCAATCAGACTCTTCATTTTTTTTACCCTCTATAGGGCTTTGTTGCCGAATTCAGCAAAAGAGCGAACGCTAGCTAAATAGTTCGTATTTTAAACAACATACTGAGTTTCGGGCATACCTATCCCAGTTACCTTGTTCAGTGCTTTGATCATGGCGTAAGCCTCACCAACTTGTGCGTTGTAATTTCTTAGGCTTAATTTCCCACCTAACAACTGTTTCACCCGATACATAGTAGTCTCCGATAATGAGCGCTTATGGTAACCATACTTCTGTTTCCACTTTTTGTTCGAGCCATAGAGCTTTTGGCAGCCAACTGCCAAATTACGTGGATGCCCTTTTTCCCAGAAAGCGGCACCTTCACGCGGAGGAATTAAAGGTATCGCTTTCTTAACCCTAATCGCTCTGTGACACTCTCTTGTATCGTATGCACCGTCTCCCGAGATTTCCTTGATGGTACGGCGTGTTTGCTTGAGTAGGTTAGGGAGTACTTCTGCATCGGTCACACCTGAGAGTGTCAGCTCTGCAGCGACAATTTCATGTGTGTCTGTATCAACCGCAAGATGGAGTTTACGCCAGACTCGACGCTTGCCATCAGTTCCATGCTTTTTCACTTTCCATTCTCCCTCACCGTATACCTTGAGCCCAGTTGCATCAATGGCTAGGTGTTGGATGGCGCCTCGTGTTGAGGCTTTGAAATTAACTTCTACATCCTTGGCTCGGCGGCTTATACAGGTATAGTGAGGACAAACCAATGGGACATTCGCTAATTTAAATACTGAGTCTATAAAGCCTTGTAGCGCCCTTAAGGGCAGGGAAAAGATGCGCTTGACCATGAGAGCGGTCGTGATAGCTAAGTCACTAAACAATCGCGGTCTACCACGTCTATGCTGTTTAGATTGTTTCCACTCTGTTATTGCTTCTTCGTCAATCCAGAAAGTGAGTGAACCTCGGTTGACTAGGGAGTTGTTGTACTTGCGCCAGTTGGTGGTTTTATAGCGAGGCTTCGGCATGAAATCAAAGTCAGTAAATGAATGTCCCTGATCTGATCGTAAGATTTTGATTTAGTTCATTCGATTTCGGCAACAAAGCCTGTGTTACCTAGCAATGTCCGTATTAAATAGGTAGTAATAAATCTAAGTGGCGCACTTGTCTCAGCGATTAAGTGCGTGTGTAAAAATTACACTCACTGATCAGACTTATTGGCATAAGAGCAGATGTGGATTCGAGTCATTTTATAGCGGAGCATTATTGGTGCTCTGTAGAAACGCTTCACCCTATCTGAAGCTTATACAAAATGCCTGACAGTAAGTCCCCAATTTGGGGTGAGCGGATTCTATAGAAGCGCACTGTAGCGCTCCGTGATTTGAGAAATAATGTCTATTTCTACGCTCAAAATGTTCCCTCTAGAATGCTGTCTCGACCCAATGTTCGACATTATGCTGGTCATCGCTAATGGCAATGTAGCGCCATTTATCAAAGGTTAGGCAAGGGTGCGATGTTGAAAAGGCAATCATATCAACAACTTGGAGATCGCAGTCCTCTGGAACTGACAAAAATGTGTGTTGATCCATCACATCCGTCGCCACAAGGCCTGCTGTATCTATTTGTTCACCATCGCGATAGATTCGCTCAGGAATAGGAAGCCCTGCGTCGAATGCGACATCGCGCTTGCCTAGCCCTAAGATGGCCTTTGTGGCTTCAGGGCGAGAAATGACATACGCCCAAACCTCTAAAGCGGAAGAGAGATCGCCGCCAAGCTCACAAGCAAAACCTTGGTTTTCTCAGCACGTCGCATCACTTTATGCTGGGCATCTAGATAGATACCAGTGTCATGAATGACGTAGCAACCAGGGCGTAAAATGGCATCAAAAGCGTCGAGGTGGGCAAATTCTTCCGCGACCACGTCGTACCATGCAGAGCCAGCACCTGTGACGATCGGTTTTTCCGGCTGTAGATTGTCTGCAACTAACTGACCTGCTAACTCAAGAGTATTGGCAAGAAACTGACGTACACGGGCTTCTTCATCGCCACCGTGTATAACGCCTTCATAGACTTCAATCCCGACCAAATTAACGTTTGGCATGTTTGCTATAAACTGAGCAAGAGCGATGACTTCATCGACCGTACGACAGCCACAGCGACCTCCGGCAACGCCATATTCAATCAGAACATCGATTGCACTGTTAACGTGTTCAAAGTAATGCTGTAACTGCTGAATATTTTGCTTTGAATCGACACATACCATAACGCGAGCATCGGTGTCTCGTTGTACACGATGAATAATGGCCATGTTGGCTTTGCCGACGAGTTGGTTGGCCATCATGATATTAGTGATACCACTTTGAGCGGCCACTTCAACTTGTGGGGCGGTGGCGACAGTCACTCCCCAAGCACCACACTCTTGCTGCTGGCGGAAAAATTCCGGAGTCATGGTTGTTTTGCCATGTGGACAAAGTTTGACGCCGTGATGATTGGCAAATTTTTGCATCCACTGCATGTTATTTTCTAAATGACTGCGCTTAATCACGGCAGCAGGCAAGCTAATTTCTTCTTTAAGTAAGCTGTAACTCGGCAATTCATGGTCGCAGCACGCCATTCCTTTTTGACCGATTGCATATCCCAACGCATGGGTTTTGTGATTGTTTCTATCTTTTTTAAATAGATTATTCATTTTAATTCTCACACTAACACGGACTAAGTTATTGATTAATAATGATCGATGGTGTTCATAATACTTCCAATGTTAGAAACTATCAAACTTTGTTGGTGTTTTTGTGTAATTAGTCACTGAGTTTTATGTGGGTAATTTCTAACATAGGTGTCATGGAAAGCGTGAAGACGAGAGATAAGGTCATGTTGTTCGACACTATTATAAAAAATGTAGAAATCGTCGATGGAACCAATGAGGCGTCCTACCATGCGGATCTGGCTATTAAGCAAGATCGCATCGCTAAAATTGGTGATCTTGCAGGCTTTGAGGCGAGCAAGATCATCGACGGTCAGGGGCAGGTGCTCAGCCCTGGTTTTATTGATGTTCACACTCACGATGATACCAATGTTATTCGCTACCCAGATTGCTTGCCGAAAATCAGTCAAGGCGTGACAACGGTGATTGTTGGTAACTGCGGCATCAGTGCATCACCGGCAACATTACACGTTGCCCCGCCAGATCCGATGAATCTGTTGGGTAAGCAAGAAGACTTTAAGTACCCAACGTTTGCAGAGTACGCGACTGCGGTTGAGCAAGCGGAGCCTGCGGTTAATGTTGCTGCCTTGATAGGACACACCACACTTCGCAATAACGTGATGGATGAACTGCTTCGTGAAGCCTCAGAAGGTGAGCTTCAGTCGATGCAGACTGCATTAGCACAAGCGATGGCCGAAGGTGCGCTGGGATTAAGCTCCGGTTTGGCCTACGCCAGCGCTAAGCAAGCCACGGCCAGTGAAGTGATGCGCTTAGCAGAGGTATTGGCTGAGTTCGGCGGTATCTATACCACTCATATGCGCACTGAATTTGAAGAAATCTTGAGTGCTATGGAAGAGGCCTTTGAGACAGGTCTACATGCCCGAGTACCTGTGGTTATTTCTCACTTGAAATGCGCAGGCGCAGGAAACTGGGTTTGCTCTCGACAACGCTGACCGCGATAGCGAAACTGAAGAACAAGCTTGCCATTTCGAACGTTCAATACCCCCATGACTGTCCCCTTACAAACCAGTAATTAATGATTGCATTGAAACACCACTAAGCATTTCTTCTTCTACTCTTTCCCAAATGAAGAGTATTTTTCTACCACCGAATGGACGAATGTAATGTACTCCCTCAAACAGTACACTGTCCTTCAACTGCTCCCTGATCACTCTTTCGTCATACTTGATTCGCTTTGAGAGCTCTGACGTTGTCAAATAGGTATTATCCATCGTACAATCTCCTACTGAACTAAATATCTTTTAAAAGAGCCTAATGCTCTCCTATAGAACAAAATGTATCATAGAAATACTCTTTTGCAAGTGTTTTTAACCTACAGGAGGTCATTTTTAACAGGAGAAGACCATGCTGAAGTGCCACTTATCGAAAATAATGGGCGAGAGAAAGCTTAAAATTTCAGATGTTGCGCGAGATACGGGCATCAATAGAGGCACTATTACGCGTTTGTATAACGAAACAGCAACACGAGTCGAATTAGAGGTGATTGACACACTTTGCGGTTACTTTGAGATTACAGTGGCGGAGCTATTCGAAAGGATCTCTGAACGTACAGATTAGGTAAGGTAATGTTGGGCTGACGACTTTCATGTTAAAGCCCATCTAACGCCATCTAGACCCCTAAACAACAGTGGACACCAACATAGCCACCATTTGGCCACCAACTATTTACTTCGAGTTTAACGCTGAATTTTAGATACAAAAAATCACGCAATTAAGCGTGTTATTTCAACCATTTGGATTGTGTAATCGTGAAGAAGAGATTGGAGCGTGCAGCGGGAATCGAACCCGCATCATCAGCTTGGAAGGCTGAGGTAATAGCCATTATACGATGCACGCACATCGTTGGTACGAGATAGATAATGCCACAATCGCTCAGAATGAAAAGCGTTATTTTGCACTTAAGTGTTTGTTTGCTCGTTTTTTATTCTTACTGCTTAGTGCTTGTACACCAAACAGCGTGCACAAAACAAAAACCGTGATATGACACACGGTTTATGACTCGGGTAGTTGAATCTATCGTTTAACCCTGGGGACAACAGTCACGCTCACACTAGAACGAATACTCCCCGTATAACTCCGGTCAGAACTGATAATGGACGCCCACCATAAACAAACCTATCTCCGCATTCCCAAGGTTCACGCCACTACCGTGTTCAAAATTGGGCATCATATGCGTGTAATCTAGCCTCATATTAACGCTATTGTTCATCGCTATATTAACGCCAATGCCAACATGAGTACCTATACCATACGAGTAATCGTTGGCACTCTCTTTATCTGGCTTACCGTCCCAAGCCATTAAAAGCCCTGATACCCCCAGCTTTGTATACAAGGCGACATTATTATTAACATAGTAAGAGAACTTGGGCGACACTGACACGACTCCCGCAACCGATGATAAACCAGTCACTGAAGTGTTTGCGCCTAATACCTGCCCTTCTAAGCCAAACCAATCTGTAAAATGGTAGCCTGCATAAACGGCTATCGCGGGACTGGAATGATTATAGCGTTCACCTTCGAAACTGTTTTCAATCGAATGTGTTTGCATATTACCCAAAGAACCACCCACAAATGCACCTTGCTTGTCAGCTGCCTGTAGCGTAAATGAAGAGAATAAGAGTGCGCTCGCTAAAACAACATTTTTAGGAAGGCCTACAGGCGATAATGACGCCTTATAAGTCGATAGATCGTTAAAGATAGAAGTCTGCTGTGTATTCTGTATGGTCATTGGCGTCACCTTTTTATCTTGTTATTGTGATGTTCTAAGGTAACTCTATCTATAGCGGTAATAGTGTGCATGGCAATGCGATAAAAGGGATAAATGATGGATGAATGGTTATATTCGCCGACAACTCGCCAGCCTCTATCATGCGCAATTAATGGTCAATTTAATTCACAAACACAAATCCGTGTAAATTCGCATAATACCTCTCGTCAAAACCGTAAAGCTCTGCTACCGTTACGCCACTTAACAACATAGTTACAACCTGAGTTCGATGCACCTATGCCTTCACCTCATACCATAAAAAAAATCGTCGAAATTGGTGATACATTACACCGCAGTGGCTGTGCTCCTTATAAAGTCGAAAAGTACGCGCAATACTATGCTCAGAAGCATGGTATCGACGTCATGGTTCAAGCAACGCCTACCGCGATTAATTATCAATTCCCTGATAAAAATAACACTGTGGTATTAAAACGACTCAAACCTGCATCCATCAACCTTGGTCTACTGGCTAATACCATTATTCGTATTAATCAGCCCAGCAATGAACCCGTTCCTGAACCGATTGGTTATCCAAAGTGGGTTGTTGCGTTGGCCAATATGGGCATTCCACCCGCATACTTAATGCTGGTTGGCAGCACCCTAGAAGCCGTCGCCTATTCCGTTGTACTGGGTTTGATTGTTTGGCTCACTCAGTTAGTTGTGAAGGGGCGTAATTCAATCGCCGTCGAGTTTGTAGCGGCACTGTTAACAGGAATTTTTGTGGCATTTATCGCCAGTACGGGGGCAGCAATTCCCATTTGGGCATTATGTATCGCTACGGTGGTGCTTTTTGTCCCCGGACTCTCGATTGCCAATTCATTAGAATGCCTCGCGTTTAATGATTTAGTTTCTGGTACCGCTCTACTAGGGCAAAGTGCATTAACACTGATCAAGTTGTTCATTGGGGTGATAATGGGACTCAATATTGGTGAAGCGTGGTGGGGGCAAGCGGAATCTTTGTCTTACACCAACGAAGTCCCTCTATGGTTACACTGTTTTGGGCTACTGTTGATTTCATCATCTATCGGAGTGATTTTTAACGCTCGCCCAAAAGATGTACTGCTAGGATTACCCGTTGCGGTCCTTGGCATGTGGGGCCCTTTTTATCTTGGCTTTAGCAGTGGCTGGATTGTCGGCACATGGATTACAACCGTACTTATTACTTTATACGGAACTTGGGTTGCCAAACGGCTCGATCTGACCGGGTCTATTTATATCGTTCAAGGTATCATCATACTGGTTCCCGGTAGCCGAGTATTGGTCAGTGCTAGTCAGTCGGTGTTTGAACAATCGATTTTACCGATCCCCAACATCGGTTTATCCGCATTATTTATGTTCTCTGCAATCGTTGCCGGGCAAATTACGGCCTATTCTTTGTACTCTCCTAAAATAGACCGTTAGTCATATTTAGGGATGAACTATTAGTGCATCCCTAAACCAACCCCTTTATATTTGTTCTACTAAGTTTACAATTTTATTAATTTTCGGCTAAAAATTATTCTTTTATATCAAAAGGTTAAAAATTTGTTTCTTATTCGACCGCAGCACTTTAATTAAGCGTTTTGTCAGAGAAATGAAATGTCATGTAATTGAAATCAAAAAACCAGCTTAAGTTCAAATATTCCGTACAAGCTTCACTTAGAATCGTTGACTTAACTCTGTAGTGGCTTATATTCATTTCTGGCTAGAAATGAAGTTACGTTGTTTACAAAAGACATTCGTTGAATTCAAAGCAATTCCTTGTCGTGTTGTACGCAATAGCAATTTACTTTTTCGCGCTATAGCTGCCGAATCGGCAAAACAAAAAGAAAATACTAAATTTTAGGATTACACTATGTCTAACACAGTAACTGGTACCGTTAAGTGGTTCAACGAAACTAAAGGCTTTGGCTTCATTCAACAAGAGAATGGTCCAGACGTGTTCGCTCACTTCAGCAACATCAAAGCAGACGGTTTCCGCACTTTAGCTGAAGGCCAAAAGGTTGAGTTTAAAGTAACTCAAGGTCAAAAAGGCCCTCAAGCTGAAGAGATCATGCCAGTTTAATTACTGTTGATACTCCAGATACTATTAGCCAGCGAAAGCTGGCTATTTTTTTGCCACTCAGTCCATTAACTTGCCAATTCTGTACCAATTTGCCACTAAGCTACGTAAGATACCCTGTCTTCTCATTAATTGTGTTGTATTCCACCTATGGCTATCAAACCGACCATCTACAAGTTCCGTGTTGCACTTACCGACATGAATCGTGATTATTATGATTCACTTAACCTGACGGTAGCATTACATCCATCAGAAACTCATTTACGAATGATGGCACGCCTGATGGCATTTTGTTTGAATGCCTCACCCGAACTTCAGTTTACAAAAGGCCTATCCGATATCGAAGAACCGGATATTTGGCAAAAAACACTCGATGACCAAACCGAAATGTGGATTGAAATTGGTGAACCGGATGTAGAGCGCGTAAAAAAAGCGACACGCTTGTCGAAGGAAACCAAGGTTTATAGCTTCAATACAAAAAGTGACGTGTGGTGGAAACAAAACCAAGGAAAGTTTGGTTACCTAAACGCCAGCGTATATCGCTTCAACAATGAATCCATTGAAGCCTTAACCGGTTTAGTCGCTCGCACCATGGACCTTTCCGTTATGATTACCGGTACGTCTTTATTTGTCGATGGAGACAAGGGTTCTGTGGAAGTTCTTGTTGAGGAACTTCAAGAGAAATGACCCCACTAGAGACCCATCTACGCAGTGTGAATGTCGAAAAAATCGCTGTCGTAGCCGCTCATTCCGCCCGCTTTTCTGAGCTATGTGCTCAGGAAAACGCGCTGTTTGAACGAGCAAAAGCCAACAAACCAGAAACGCCGATTCTTGGTATTGAGCTAGGGTTGTTTACGAAGTTACATGTTGAGTCTATTGCGTCACTAGAAGCCTATACTGATCAAATTCATGCCATGCAAAGTAGCTTTGAACATGAACTGGGTAAAGAACAGGCACAGATCTTTAGGCTACCAGCACTTAATGATCTAATTATGATTACCCATGTGTGGCTGTATATACAGGGCTGTTTAGGTATGGACTACAGTTTGGCCAATGACCATGCCGAACAAACGAGCCTAGTGGTCACCAAGTTTAATCCGCAAGATGTCGATGAGCTACGCGTCACATTCACCAAGAGCTACTATCTTGGAGTGCGTTACTTTGAAGCAAACAAACCACCCGCAACCGGATGGAAGCGGTGGTTTGAAAAATGGTTTAATTGATATTTAAACGAATTGATGCTTAAGCTAAGCGGCGATTAAGTCCGTTGAATATGGCAAGCAGACACCTAATGCATCAAGTGTCTGCGTACGCAATTCAAGTCACCGCATTATAAGTAGGCATGGGGACCAAACACTTCATAGTGAACGTTGTCTCGAGACACACCTAACGCCTCTAACTGCTTCACAATACTCTCCATAAACACCACTGGACCGCAAATATAAAAGTCCCCGTCTGCCAGTGGCAGTGGGTTAGCGGTGTTAGCAAGGTCCATAAGTCCTTGATGAGCGCCCGCTTTACTCAGTTCATGAGTTGGCTGGTTGTACCATGTTTCAGTTGTCCAACCACTCCCCTCAACAACCGTCTCCGTTTCATCAAGAAATGAATGCTGCTGTTGATTTTCACACGCATGTAGATAGGTTACTTTCTCCGCTTTTTTCGCTGTCGCTAGCTGTTGCAATATCGCTTGCATAGGCGTACAACCCACCCCCGCAGAGATTAAAACAACGGGTGCTTGCTTTTCAACGTAAAAGAAATCCCCTGCTGGTGGCATGAGATTGACTTTATCGCCAACGTTCACTTCGTCATGCAAGTAATGTGAAACCAACCCTAGCTGAGAGCCCGCCCCTTCTTTTTTTACTGAAATACGGTAATTATTACTATTAGGCGCTTGAGATAAGGAGTACTGACGGATCTCAATGTTTTCGCTTTTCGACGGCGACACTTCAATACCGATATATTGACCCGCTTTATAGCCAATCACTGCCTGATTATCTTCTGGCGTCAGAACAAAGCTTGTCACCACTTCTGATTGCTTTATTTTATCGGAAACAATAAACGAACGAGCGCCAGCCCAACCGCCCTGAGCCACTTCGCTTTCAAGGTACAAAGCAGACTCACGATCAATAAATATCTGGGCTAAAAACAGATACGCCGCAGTCCACGCTTCTTCAACCTCAGTGGTAAATGCATCGGGTGCCAATTCTCGCAGTGTTTCAATAAGATGCAGTCCAACAATTTGATAATGTTCGGCTTTAATGTTGAAGCTCGTATGTTTATGAGCAATACGTTCAACCGCAGAACTTAACGCCGCTAAGTTTTCAATATTTTTTGCATAGGCCGCAATCGCTTCAAACAAGGCTACGCTTTGGCGCCCCGTCTTTTGATGCGTCATATTAAAGATGTCTTTGAGTTCAGGGTTATGAGAGAACATTCTTTGATAAAAATGCTGAGTAAGCGCTGGACCCGCTGATTCTAGTAGTGGAATGGTGCTTTTAACGATATCAATGTGTTGATTAGTTAGCATATGGACTCCCTTAAGACGATAATGACTTACTTTAAAATGGTTAACTAGATTGACTTTCTAAATTGGACTGAGTGCTCTACTTGATTCAAAATAGACATTGAGGCACCCGTACCGTTTATAATTATGTATGTCGCTGATTTACGAAGAGTATAAGTTGAGTCCTATACCGAGTTGTCGTCCAGCTTAGGACTTACAAAGCACATACTGTGCCAACTCGCTCCCTCCCCGGCCTATAACGATAGTTATTACGATTTGCATTTAGATTATGTCCAAATGACCTCTTTTAAACAAGTCAATTAGACTCTATAATGCAATTAACACTCTTTCTAAGTGACGGTAACTATGCAAGATTTTTCTCCATCCAATCTGGTCGAATTGACGATAGGGCTTGCCAGTAGCAGCAATGACCAACAACGATTTGACACTCTGCTTAATACTATTCGAAAAACCATCCATTGTGATTCGGTCGCATTACTTTCTCAACAAGGTGACACCTTAGTTCCCCTTGCGATGCAAGGTTTGTCTCGCGACACGATGGGAAGAAGGTTTGTCATCGCCGAGCACCCACGGTTTTCACAAATTTGCGCCGCCACTACACCGGTTATTTTTGATGCCGATAGTGACCTTCCAGACCCTTTTGATGGCTTACTTATTGATCATCATGGTGATTTACCGATGCACTCTTGCATGGGGCTTCCGCTGATTTTCGGAGACAAAATGTTAGGCGCATTGACGCTAGACAGCTTGTCGACAAATGCATTTGACGATATCCCTAAACGAAGCCTTGATGTTTTATCCGCCATTGCTGCCTCTACACTGAAAATGGCGATGACGTTTTCTCAACTGGAATACCAAGCGAAACAATCCAAACAGCTACTTGAAGAGCTTAACGTCGAAGCGTGGGAAAGAGACGGTGGGGAAATGATTGGCAACAGTGCGCCGATGAAAGCTATGAAATCCGACATTGAAATAGTCGCTCCGTCAGACTTTAATATTCTCATCCATGGTGAAACAGGTGTCGGTAAAGAGCTTGTGGCGCGTACGCTTCATCACCAATCGACACGAAAACAAAACCCATTGGTTTACGTTAACTGCGCCGCTATCCCTGAAAATCTTATCGAAAGCGAATTGTTTGGCCATGTTAAAGGTGCCTTCACTGGTGCAGACCAAAATCGTAAAGGCAAGTTTGCGCTAGCTGATGGCGGCACCCTTTTTCTTGACGAAATTGGCGAACTTCCACTCGCTGCGCAAAGTAAATTGTTGCGTGCATTACAAAACAATGAAATTCAGCCAGTGGGTCGAGATGAAATTCAAAAAATAAATGTACGTATACTGGCTGCAACTAACCGGGAATTAAAAGAAGAAGTGGAACAAGGTAAGTTCCGCGCAGATTTGTATCACCGACTAACGGTATACCCGATTTCCGTTCCTCCCCTTCGAGATCGCAATGGCGACATTGAATTACTGACGGGTTTCTTCCTTGAACAGGCTCGACGTAAGCTAGGGATTTCACAGCTAAAACTAAGCCCGAACGTAAGCGCTTATCTAAATCGCTACAATTGGCCGGGCAATGTACGCGAACTCGAGCATGTCATCAATCGTGCAACCCTAAAAGCAAAAGCACGCATGTTTGATAAAAAAGTAATTTCAGTGAGTATTGAAGACTGTGGACAATTTGACGACGAAGCGACTCCCACCGTCACTACTAGCCACACTCAGCCTCCTATCAGTATTAATACAAACAGTGGTTTACGAGAGGCAACAGAAGAGTTTCAGAGAAAGGTCATTTCGGATGCGCTGATTCAAGCCGATTATAATTGGGCACAAGCCAGTCGAGTGCTTAAGACTGATCGCGCGAACCTAATACGGCTTGCGAAGCGACTCGGCATTACCGTTTCTAAAAACCCTCAAATCAGTCGCTTATAGCGTTAATCGACACAACACACTTACAGGGAATGGCCTAAGTCATTTCCCTTTCTCAACTCTGGCATCACCCGACTAGGGCAAATAGAATGGACAAGCAGAAACATGAATATGAACACCCCACCAAGACCTATTAATAGCCATAAAGCCTACCACGCTCATGTTTATTTCGACCAAGCCACTCTGCCGTTTGCTTCTCGCCTATGCCATGCTGCCGGTAAAAAATTCGGTCTAGAAATAGGGCGAGTTAACCAAAAAACCGTTGGACCCCATACCAAGTGGAGCTGTCAAATTTTATTCAGCGATCAATCATTCGATCTGTTGGTGCCTTGGTTAGATGCGCACAGAGATGGGTTAAGCGTACTCATTCATGCTGACACTGGTGACGACATCAAAGATCATACAACCTTTGCTTATTGGTTGGGGGATGCAGTGGCGTTAAACTTTGACGCCTTTTAGCCTTACGTTCATCAGAGATCAATTAGACCATAACAATATCGAACTGTTATAGCGGTATCACGAAGGCTTAGTGTCAAAGTAAATTGACTTAAGGTGGATAAGTTCAAGGTATCAGGTATCAGGTATCAGGATAATTTGATATCAAGGTCATAGGTGATAACAGTAAAGAGATGTCTGAAGCGTAAATAAAATGTTAACATCGCCCCACAATAAAAAACCGCTCAACAAAGGTCGTTATGAAAGTCATTCGTATTGTTCTTGGAAAAATTATTTTGGTGCTCAATTTTGTGTTTTCCCCTCGCGGTGTTAAACGCACAAGCGAAGCTCAGCAGCAAGCCAACGAAAAAGCTAAAGCACTGTCGCTTTATCAATTTGAAGCTTGCCCTTTTTGTGTCAAAGTTCGCCGTGAAATGAAGCGACAGTCTGTCAACATTGAGCTCAAAGACGCCAAAAATGACAATGTAGCACGCGAGCAACTACTAGAAGGTGGTGGCCGTGTTAAAGTTCCTTGCCTGAAAATTGAAAAAGATGGACAAGTTGAGTGGATGTACGAGTCATCAGATATCGTGTCCTACTTGCAAAAAGAATTCGCGTAACGCCCCTTAGAATGTGTCCATAGAGTTATTAATACTGATTTGTGTCTTAGCATTACCCAGCCATTAATAACTCTAGTCCTTCGACTTCGCCACAACAATCATTGCGTCGTCATCTCATCAAGAGGATCTGCAAGACGCTTTTGACTTCCTAGCACAAAGAACGCGTCTATCCAGTGCAGAATAAGCACCGAATCTTGCGGCTTATCAATTTGATTAAACGCGTCTTTATAATGCTCAGGTGAGACAAGATGTTTACGCTGTTCCAGTACTTTTGTCGTGAATTCAGCGCTAAATTCCGGATGCCCTTGCACCGTTAATACATGATTATCTTTTACCAACATAAAATTAGGGCAAAATTCATTGCTGGCAATCACTCGAACCCCTCTCGGAACAATCGTGACTTGATCTTGATGGCTCACCAGCAAACGAATAGTATCCATCGATAAATTCATCCACTTCTTTTGGGCAGTGACAAACACTTCATAGCTACCCAACCCCCAGCCTTTGGGTGACTTTTCTACCGTTCCCCCTAGCGCTCTCGCAATCACTTGATGACCAAAACAAATACCGACTAAAGGCTTGCGTCTGGCTTCGCAAGCACGGATCCAATCCATCAGGTTGTGAATCCATTCGCAATCATCATAAGCGTTATGCACACTGCCACTCACAATAAAGCCATGGCACTCGTCAAAGCTGGGCAACTCCCCATCCAGCACATTGAAATTTACAAACTCAAATGCATGGTTTACTTCGCTTAATGATGCCTTAATCATATCGAAATATTGCCCATGTTCACTCGAAAGCGCCTGATCTACGTAGCCACACGTTAAAATCCCTATTTTCATTTGCCACCTTTCTTGTTGCCCACGGTAATGCTGTCTCTTCACGATCTCTTTGATACACTCAGACTGTCCCATATCAATCTATTTGTAGAATTACTCTATTTTTCAGTATCTTCGTTAACGTGTTCTGCCCTATAGTTTGAGTATAGGTGTGATTTCTATCAATGCCATTGGAGATGACACCCGCTTGAAAAAATATTGCGATTGCAGGTAGACGGCAATCCACCAATAAAAGGTGCGAACGCTTTTATGACTCTTGCTCAGTTCTTGCTAGAATGCGCTCAGATTTCATTAGAGTAGAACTCATACCATGTACCAATTAACTTTCTCGCTCCAAGAGTTTCTTTCCACTTACTGGCAGAAGAAACCCACCATCATTAAAGGTGGCTTCGCTCACTTTCAAGATCCACTATCGCCAGAAGAACTCGCCGGATTGACCATGGAAGAGGAAGTCGACTCTCGCTTCGTTTCCAATCTTAATGACGAGTGGCAAGCCGAACATGGCCCATTTGATGAAAATAAATTTTCGTCATTGGCAGAGACTAATTGGTCCTTCATCGTCCAAGCGGCTAACCACTGGCATGAAGGTGCAGCACAGCTTGTCACGCCTTTTAAAGCGATGCCACAATGGTTATTCGATGATCTGATGATTAGCTACTCGGTTAAAGATGGCGGTGTAGGCCCTCATATTGACCAATATGACGTGTTCATTATCCAAGGTATGGGTAAACGTCACTGGCGCGTTGGCGCAAAAGACATAGGTCAATATAAAGAAACCTGCCGTCACGAAGCACTACGTCAAATTGAATCCTTTGATGCTGAAATTGACCAAATCTTGGAGCCTGGCGATATTCTCTATATTCCACCTGGCTTTCCTCACGATGGCTACGCACTCGAACCTTCAATGAGCTACTCCGTTGGGTTCCGTTCACCAAAAGAACAAGAATTAGTGAGTAACTTTGCCGACTACATCCTTGCGAATGACTACGGCGACGTGCACATGCACAAACCTGATCTAACCACACAGGACAACTATGGGGCCATTACAGCTTGTGATCTCGCATCACTGACCGAGATGCTCAAGTCGAAACTCGATGACCCGCTGCTTATGAAAGATTTTATGGCTACAATGCTCAGCCAGTCTCGTCATCATTTGAATATCATTGCGCCAGAGCCTAAATGGACGCAAGAAGAATTGGCGCAACATTTAAGTAATTCGGGTGAGTTGACCAAAGTCGCGGGTTTACGCGCCCTGCATCATGAAGATGAACCTTCGATGCTGTATGTGAATGGTGAAATGCTCAAGGTGCCAGAAGAACTAGCACCTCTCATTATGGCATTGTGCCACAATACAACGATTCAGCTTCCAGCACCTTCCACTAGCGCTGTGTCTTTACTCACCGAGCTTGTCAATAAGGGATATTGGTATGCCGAGTAGCGTTTAGCTATCGGACTTCAAGGCCCAGGTTGTACTGAGCAAGGCAGCGTCCAACATAACTTACCTTCAATAGGGCCGCGATCAGTATTGTACTGATATGTGCAAAAACCTGAGTTGGAAGCGAAAAGTGATGTGCCATTGGATAAGCAATAATGATACTGAGCAGCATCAAAAGTAACGTCGTGAATAAAGTTACATTAGAAATGAAAAGTACTGTTTGAAATTGTTGTTTCATATTGACCTCACGATCATGATAGTTGCTAATGATTATCATTAAGCAACTATCATTCCAACTTTTGAAACCCTAGTATTAACGTTATTTAATCTAATTATTGGATATAATTCATGTCTAAATGACTCACTACGAATTAAGTCATTTAGACATCATGATGTCACATATGGATTAGTGCTAATGAACAGTCGTCATGCGACTTTATACGCTGACTCTAATAGTCGGGTACTATTAGACCATGTTAATCTGTCGTGAATATTTTTTAGAACCATGACAGGCAGCTCACGAGAGGATTCACCTCCTGAGTCTGAGGATTCGAACTCTATCTCCCAACGTTTTAATCTTTGGGCGAAGAAGGGTGTTTTAAGAGTTCGTGTTAATCAGTTATCCAGTATCGCTGACTTGAAAGTGGCGCTCTCAGGTGCTTCTACTGTTCGAGACATCAACATCATTAAGGCTCGGCCAAGGAAAGCTCTGAACAAATAGGAAAAAGCCGTAGAAGGAATTCCACAAAAATTCTATTTCCAACGGGTAGTAATGGTTTGCCCATTTACGTTGATTTATCAGAAGATCCGCGGTGTGACACTTTGTATTCGAAAGTTTCGTCGAACAACTCGATGAACCGAATACCTTCGTCAGTGATAATGGGTATGACAGCGAACCTTTATGTTGTTTGTTGTTTGTTGTTCATGAGCATGGCGAGAAACGGTAATTGCCGCGCGTAATTATGGGTAAAATAGAAACAGAAGAAGTATGGGAAGGTGCTTATATAAGTTCAGGCATTAAGTCGAATTTTTTCGCTAAAACTAAGCATTATTAAGCAATTTTAGACATATACAGTAAGGTAACGTGAAAATATGCCAGCGTGTTATCGCTGGCATTTATATTAATTTGGCTTGCCGATCTGTACCTGAACATGAAGTATATAGTTACGCTCACATATCCTAGTAAGTATTCTTACACTAGTAAAAATATAGATTGTCCAAGTACACACTGTCGCTTGTTGTTCCCCATAGCGCCATACCTAACTGGGTCATTTGGGTTTTATCATATTGATGTGTCGCCCCTAGCGCATCAAATGACAATTCAATCGATACCCATTCGTCGGTGGTAATATTTTCCATCATAAGCAGCAATGGACCACTTTCGGACAGCAACTGGAACTGAGCTTGCGTCACTCCAGCAGTCGCATAAAAATCAAACCGTAGTCCTGTCATTTGCGATGCGTCAACTGGGCTGGCCGGTTCAACACCGTACTGAATACCTGTTGTTCCGCCCGCCACACCATCTGGCGTAATTTGGAATTTCGACGTTTGATTGCCCAAAATTGAGATCATTGAATGAACTGGCGGGTTCCACCACGCATCTGACCAATAAGTAACGTAGTGCGGGCTAGACAGTGAATCACTAAATAGGGCAATGACATCTTCATTGGCAACCGTCGGCACAGGGGCGGCCGTACTAGGCTGCGATGCCAGCGGATTAAGCGAAAGCGTCAGGTCATTCACACTGCCAATGGCAGTTAGTACTTGTGTAATACCGTACCCATCCGCCAGTGCTTTTATTTTTTGAGTACCTTGCGTTAGCGTCAGAACTGCAATGCCGCTATCACTCGTTTTTACTGTATAGGGTTCATCAAACTCCCCGCTAACGCCGACTAACACGTCAGCACTTGCTAAAGGAAACCCTTGCTCATCCTTCACCAACACATTGATATCATATTGATTGGATGTACCTGAAAAGTAAAAATTATCAACAAAGATTGCTTTTGTTTCTGCTCCCCAAAGTTGAATACCAGCCATCTGCAATTGTGCCGTGTTCAACGCTGCATTGCCGTTAAGCGTCATATCTGAAAATGGAATCGCAAGCGACAACCATTGACCAGTCTGAGGATTATCCAGTGCGTATGTTGCCGAACCATCCGTCGAGACTAATTGCAGCACCACCTTGCTAATGCCTGATTCTATATAGAGATCAACATTCCACGTATCATGATGTGATACATCAACGCTGCCGTATTCAATGCCAAATTGGATACCTGTCACGCCACCTTGGGAGCCTTCTCCTACAATTTCATAACGTGCGTAATGGTCACCATTCATGCTTTCTTCAGAATAAAATGGCGCATTCCACCAGTTCTCATTCCAGAGTGAGACAAACTTGTCTTCATTTAAGCTGTCGCTATAAATTGAAAAAACATCGGCATCAGAAACAGTCGGGATTGGCGCAGAGACCGATGGTTCACTCTTTTGTACGGTTTTATTTATCAAAGAAATATCACTGATTAACACTGATGCCTCTACCTCACTCGGAAAGGTTAAAGCAAACCAACGAAGTTGAGTCGTAGCAGGTATTGCCACCTCAAACTGTCTCCAACCATCCGCCAATGCCGTGCCAGAGCTGGTAAGTAGAGTAATGCTAAAATTAGGAATATTGAAGCCTTGAACATGGACTTCAACCTTCTCAAATCCATTGGATTTTAAGTTAAAACGTGCGTAATTATACATCGAGGCATCAATGCTGTTTGCTTGCTCATTTCCCCAAGCAATACCCGCGCCTTTGCCCCAGTTAGTCCCACTACTTAATTCGAGTACTTTACTAAAGTTTTCATCAACGACTTGGTTAGACATTGTCGCCCCCGAACCCCAATCATCCCCCCAAAACTCCATATAATAGGAGTCATCGTGTTCTGAGTGGAACACATACATTTCTTCTGGTGCAGGCTCATCAACATCTTGTTCTAGTGCTATTGAAACCGTCTGGTCATTCTCTCCAAGTTGGACTGATTTTTGTTCAGAGACATACCCCGACTTTGTCGCTAATACGATGTAAGTACCTGGCTCTAAGTCATAATAGGCCGAGCCTTGAGCGTTAGTCGTCCTTGATTTGCCTGAAATCATCAGTGACACACCGTTGATCGGTGACTGACTGTTAGCGTCGGTTAATTGTAAGGTTAATCGCTGTGTTGCTTCTTCTTGCGGTGGCGTTGACCCACTTGGCCCGCTCTCCGTTCCATCACCTCCACCGCCACAACCGAACAATGTTGTGCATAACAGCATCGCGCCTAATTTTTTCCACATCATATTCGAGTTCCTTCTAATTACATTTAAATTAACGACGACGCTGCCTTAGTAAGGCACATCCAAATAGGCTTAATAAAATGAATAAACCGCTGCTTCCGCCCGATGAGTCAGACGAACCATGAGGCGCCGGCTCAATATCTCCAGCGGTCATCACTTGGAATTCAATGTCATCTTGGGCAGACAAGGCTGAATTTGAGTTGTGGCGAAGCGCCACTTCGACACGGTAAGTCCCATCGATCATTGAAGATGGATCAAAAACGAGCGTGTTATAACGAGTTTCAGGGCTAGGAAGTGCTTGAGACTGCCAAATGAGGGAATAGTCTTCTTCTGTACCATCCGCTAACTCAAGGTTTGCAATTAACGTCACGATGCCGTTTTCTGGGTCAACAAGAGACGTTACTTTACCATCTTGTTGCATCGTCAAATAAACATCCGGAAGGGAAGGGTCTGGCGATGTATTATCCGAGACAGGTGTTTGCTCATTACAATATTCAGCGCTACTGGTTTCACTCTTTTGGCAATGAGCAACGTAATCGATTTCCAATTTGGCGGTACTTAAATCAGGGTCGATATTTCCACCTAGGTTGCCACCCATTGCCAAGTTGAGTAACACAAACATGGGTTCCTTATATTGCGGGCACTGACTGACATCGTGAGCGGCAACTAAGGTATCGTTCACAAAGAAACGAATATCGTCATGTGTCCACTCCATCGCATATTGGTGCCATTCTTTTACTTGTAGACGCCCATTTGGGTAAGGGTACCGAACTTCATGGCCACAACTATTCGCATTGTAGAAATTGGTAATATAAACGTCTGGTTGATTGGCAAACCACTCCCACACATCAATTTCTCCCGCACCGGGCAAAGGCCAGTTCACACTATCGCCATCGCCTTTAATCGGTTGTTCGAAAATACGATTTTCTAGCATCCAGAAAGCCGGCCATGTCCCTGCTTCTAGATTGTGGAATCGAATTCGAGCTTCCACACGGCCGTATAAAAACTCCTGCTTATCTTTGGTATTGATGCGACCAGAAGTCCACGTCCGTTGCTGCCCACCAAGCGTCATGCAATTATGTGTTTTCTTGTGTGAAATGATCTTCAGCGTACCGTCTGATACTTCGTAATTTCGCAAATCAGAATAATCATCGGAGGTATAGCATTGCACCTCGTTGTTATAGTTGGCTTTGGTTTGTGGTGTCCATGCGCTCCAATCCACCCCACTTCCATCGAATCGGTCAATCCATTGAACCTCCCACCCAGCGTAAGCAGGCTGAGCGACCCCCATCATTATTCCCGCCAGTAATATCATTCTGTACAACATCATCGCCTCAATTTCTTCAGACAAAGTTCACTCGCACGATGGCAAATCGCCCTCATGGAAATGAACAATATTGGATAGCGGCGATAACCAAGGATTCAGCTATCGCCCATTTGAAAGCGCCCTTCAGCGCATGAAAGAATCGCTTACGCTACTCTAGCCAAGAGATATTTCTGATTTCTATATCGCTACGAGTCGGTGCACTACCACCAGATTCTGAATAGACATCTCCAATAGTAAATGGAGAGTTAACAACGCTAAGATCGGCGCCGGCTGCATCAGAGAAGTCGCTAAGGTCAATCGTATATTTGACCCAGTCCGTTGTCAGCGTGTAACCCTGTCCAGCGTTAAATCTTACCCAGTGATTCGACCCACCGGAAGCCTTCGTTTGGTAACCCAAATCAAATCCGAATCGAGCCAAGACACTTTCTCCTCCGTCAACGCCACGGATCTCAAACGTCATTTTCGTTGACTGCGTTAAGTTACTGGTTTGGTTGTTAATGCCAACACCCGCGCCCCACCCCCAATCTTTCGCCGTTGCCGGGTTAGCCGCGATAGTCAATACACCCGTGTCAGCATCCACCCCAGCCCATGCCGTGGCAGGATTATCCCAACCATAGGCAATAGCACCGTCATAAAGAACGCTTCCTAATACTCTAAATTCGCCATCTTGTGGTGGCGCCGTCACTGGCGCATATGGAGGAGGCAGCACCGAATCCATCAACGTCAGTTCATCCCCACCAAAACTGGCGCTAAAAGAAGACACGTCGCCACGGGTCAACCCGAGATCATTAAGCGTATCAACCTTATCCCATGCCAAATACTTGACGTTGCCATCAATATCAATCAATCCAAAGTGTTTTTCCGAATGGGTGGGATTGTTCGCGTCACCTTTCCACGGCTCATCAAAGGCTTGGAAATAGAACAGAGACGCACCAAATTCATTAGTAAAGTCACGCATATCGTCATAGAAGATTTTCTGTTTATACTCATCCGCGGCTTGTGTTCCACCCGCGCCAAACATTTCTGAAGACACGGAAGACCAGCCCGTTTCTCCTATGTGAATAGGCAAGCTTGCATCAATGTTATTCACAAAGGTTTGCACTTGGGCAAACTGGTCGACAGTACGGTCAAACGCTTTATCCATTGACGCGTTAATTTGCTCTTTCAGCGTTGAACTCTGAAGACTTTCTGGGACTTTCCATTGTTCAGAGAATGTTGGATCATAGTAAGTATCGTGGTGAGCATAAGAGTGCATAGAGACATAATCAACGGTTTCGATTAAGGCCTTGAGACTCGCTTGGTCACCGGTATTACCGCTTGGGTCCGTACCCGCCCACACCGCATAGTTGTCCGAAGAGGTAACCCAGATACGAGAGGTACTTTGATCATCAAATTTCCAGCTTTGTAAATCCGTCACATGATCCAAAATAATTTTTGGCACCACATGGTATTCAGCCCAATTGACCATCGCTTCATTACCCACGGCAATCACTTTGACAATTTCCGGATAGGCTAACGCGAGCTCTTTCGCTTTTGCCATTTCCAGCGCATTTTTAGGGCTTTCTTGGTCATGAATGACTTGTTGATCTGTCCAGGAATTTAGCGCTTCAATCCAAACCCCTAACATCACATACATTTCAAAACTGCTATCTTCAGCTTTCAACTCACTAATCGCTTGTAGGAGATTTTCTGTATTGCTTTTTCCATCTAACCCAATAAAGCCTTGCGTGTTATACGTTCGCAGCACTTTTATTCCCATTGCGGCTAAAATTTTCATGTCTTCTTTCTGTTGGTCGACAGTCGGTACATTGACACCTGACTCACGAACCGTGGTGCGCCATGCTCCATAAGATATAGCAAGATAATCCGGGTTACCCAATAAAGCATCGCCGTTTGCGGCAGTAGGCTGAATAAGCGGAATAGGTTGAGGGGTTAACTCTGTCGAGCCAGAGCCTCCTCCGTCAGGTGTTGAGGGCGTGGCGGTGAGTTTCTCATCGCCACATCCCGACATCGCAAGCGTTAAACCTACTAGCATTGCTGCTTTTAAACTGCATTTTTTCATTGCTTCTTCCTTGCACACTTTTGTTTTTATTTCTATCGAGGTTCATTTCATCAATTAAAAAGGCCTCTAGAACGTTAATTCCAGAGACCTTTGGGCAGTATTAATTCGCAGTAATAGAAACGTTATCGAAATATGCCGTCACTTCGCATCCTGCAACCGCGCCACACACTGGCTGCAGTAGCATAGACACGCCCCATTCAACATCCAATCCAGTAGTCACATCGAAGCTATGACTTACCCAATCATCGGTAGGCATAATAGAGAGTAACGGGTCTGTCTTAGAAACCCCTGCCGATCCTTCAGAGAAGAGTAATGCATTAACAACCCCTCCATCGCTCGCCGAGCCCTTCAAATCGAAAGATACCGTTAAACTTTGACCCGCCGTGATCACACCTTCGCCAATTCGAGTTTGCTTGATGAATGGGTTTTGCGCCTCTGGGGCCACTAACTTGGCCAAATACGTTCCACCGGTATCTTGTTCAACAGCCATGTGCGCGCCTTCCACTGCCCAGCCCTCAAAACTGCCCAGCTCAAACCCACCATTCACAACTAAACCAGTATCACCGATATCCCCTACACCATCAGTCGGCCCGTCCGGCACGACTGGCACATCTGGCTCTTGTGTGGCGCCAGTAGCAAAGAAATTGACGTTATCAACATGGAAGACAGCACCATTGCCTGTTCCCCATGCTGGAAATACCATCACTAAGTCTATGGCACTTAGATTCACGCCTTGTTTGGCGAAATCTGCCAAGTTGAAGCTAAAGTGCTGCCAATCAGATGTCGGTGCACTCGGTAAATCAACCTCAAGGGGTACGCCTTCTACACTTTCAATTTTTAACTTCCAAGCAGCGGCGCCATCCGTTGGCGGAGTCACAAGTTTAAGGTCAAGTTCTAATGTGCCGGTCTCTGCAAGCGCGCTTGCGTCATAAGGCACACCATCCACTGCGGTATGGCCAGCATCTTGAGCATCGCTTCGAGTCGTGAACCCAAGTACGGTCGCACCCACTACTTCAAATTTCGTGACGTTACCGTATTCGCCATCCTCAACAATAGAAGGGGTTGTGCCACCACAGCAGTCCCACGCCGCCCATTTAGGGTTGGCTAAATCAGAATAAATGGTAAAAGCAGGTGTCTTTTCATCGACAGGCGGTTCCACAGGCGGCTCTACGGGTGGCGTCACTTCATCATCGGCCTCAACAAACGTCACGTCATCCCAATAGAAAACTTTGTCTTCCGCTGCGTCTACGAGAAAATCAAAGAAGATTGATTTTTTGTCAAAGGTATAACTGTCATCAATCGAACCGCTGTTTAAGTCGGTGAAGTCAAACGTCAGCTTTTCCCAAGACTGCGCAACCGTTGTATAAACCAACACCTCCGCAAATTGACTGTCGTCGGCTTGGTTTTCAACTTTCAGCAAAACCGGCACACTAGATTCCGGAGAATAAACCCACACTGATACTTTGCTGCGCTCGGCAGAAAGAGCCAGCTGAGTAGTGTCGCCCAATGTCGTACCCGCCCAATCCTCAGCAGATGCAGGCTTATCTGTTTTAATTACCACATTACTAGCGCTTGTTGGTGCAATGTCGGTATAAATTGGGTTAGTTGCATTTAACACCGTCGCGGTCCCACCAAAATCTTCCACGCTAGTGATATCTAATTTATCACCGGCATCAGCGTCTGGATTCGGCTCTGGCTCTGGTTCAGTTGGGGTCGACGAATTACCATCAGAGGTAAACTCAACATTATCGACACGATACACAGCCCCCGCTCCTTCTCCCCATTTAGGGAATATAAGGATGTTGTCAATGCTAGACAGATCCAAACCGCTATTAGCAAGATCAGCGAGTGTAACGGTTACATGCTGCCAGCTGTCTGTTGGCGTAGTAAGCGCGACTTCTACCGCTTCACCCTGGTTGCCATTTTCTGGTCCACCATTACTTTCTAACTTCACACTCCACGTTGTCTCACCAGGGCTGGCCATCAGTTTTATGTCAAACTCTAACGTCCCTTCAAGTTCATAGGCACTCGCATCTAATGGACCACGAGCAACATCGCGTACAAAGCCCAAAACAGCTGGCGTATCCCCTACGCGAAACTCGGTTACCGTTCCGTAAGCATTCAGTTCTTCGGGATTACTCGGCGTTGTCCCGCCACAACAGTCCCATGTCGGCCAATAACTATTCAACGAATCTTTAAACACAACGAAATCACTTCCAGTTTCTGGAACTTCCGGCACATCTGGCGTTTGAGGGGTTTCATTTACCGCCAAGCTATCATCACCACAACCGACCATCGCTGCTGATAACGCTGTAACCAAAACGACATTTGCCAACTTAAACTTCTTGCTTTTTGTTCTCATCCTACATTTCCTTGGTAGTCAATAACTTCATGTATAGAGTGGTTTTGATGCACAACCTAAAAAGAAAGCGCTTTCATTAATAGCTACAATCAGCCTTACGTGAACATCGTGTGATAAATAGCAAAATGATAATCGCCAAGGTATAAAGCACTACTTTAAGGCGACAAAGCCAAATAAACCCCTTTCAACAGTAAAAAACAAAGCCAAAAGGTTAACCTTTCATCAACGCACAAAAGAAAGCGGTTTCTTAAAAGTTTGCTTTATTGTCTTGCTAGTTTGATTTTCATTCTAGCTAATGGTTATTTGAAAATCCTCTATCTTGAATAAAAAGTGTGCTTTGACGCTCTAATGTTGGGCATTGTCATTATAGTTTCGTGAGCAAAAGCAAAAAACAACACTGAATTGAGAACCAAATCACACCGCTTAATAGAAAAGGAGAAGAGCAAGCGCTTTCCTAATAAAAAAGCTAAATGTGGTCGGTTATTGTAGGTAAGCTTCTGATATAGAGTTTTAAAAAATGATACGGAAAGTTCACCATTTGCAAAAGTTACATCGCGGTATGACTGCCTACCTATCCTTCCAGTGACCTATAATAAAATATCGTCTATTCATTACATTTCACGTAATTTTCTCATTTTTCACTCTTACTCAACACCAGAATAAAACACTAAAACATCCAATAAATTACAAACAAACAACAACTATTTTTTACACATACAAAATTAATCAATACATTGACGACGATCATTCTTCACCAGTCAATGGCACGCCACAATACGCATCCTGTTCGAACTACAAGGATTCATCATGTCTGATCCAAACACTCCAGAACGCAAGGTCACTATAGGAAGCTATCTAGCTCTTGCGTTTGCAATCGTTTTCTTTTCTGGTCTATTACAATCCAACGAATGGTACGGCGTTTTCGACTTTACGACGCTTAATGGCTCGTTTGGTCAAGTTGCCCATTCTGTTAGTGAAACCTCTGACGGTGTCGTTGAAGCCGCGAAGACCACCTTTCGTGGTGTTGGCGGAAGCGGTGCTCGTGATGGTTTTATTTTCGCGTTAACGCTTATTCCAACGGTGATGTTTGCCTTAGGCATGATCAACGTCTTAGAACATTACGGTGCGTTGGATGCTGCTCGTAAGCTGCTTTCTCCGCTTCTTCGACCTCTCATGGGAATCCCTGGTAACTCTGGACTAGCGCTTATTGCCTCGCTACAAAGTACTGATGCCGGTGCGGCGATGACTCGTCAGCTTAAAGATGAAGGTCACCTGACCAAACGTGAAACCGACGTGTTTACCATGTTCCAATTCACCGCAGGCGCAGCCATTGTTAACTTTTTCTCCTCTGGCGCCGTATTGTTTACCCTAACTATGATGGATGGTTCTCTGGCCGTCACATCGTCGATAGGACTCGCGGTCGCCGTTATGTTCTTATTTAAGTTTGTTGGTGCGAACCTATTCCGCCTTTACCTAAACATCACTGAAGGCAAGGAAGACAAAAACCAAAATGACAACGACACATCAACAAAGCAGGAGATGGCATAATGAGTGAAGTAAAAGCTAAAAAGCCAATGGTCACCGACATATTTGTTGAAGGTGCAAAGAAGGGCTGGGTCATCGCGACGACTTCAACGGTACCAAATGTTTTGATGGCGTTTGTAATTATCAAAGCTCTACAAATCACCGGTGCACTGGGTGCAATGGGCGTGCTATTTGCCCCTATTATGGCAGTGTTTGGGTTACCAGGAGAATCAGCTGCAGTTTTGATTGGTGCATGGATGTCGATGGGCGGCGCGGTAGGCGTGGTAATTACGTTGTTTGACCAAGGAATCCTCAATGGTACGCACATTGCAATACTAGCGCCTGCCATTTACCTAATGGGCTCACAAATCCAGTATATGGGTCGAATCATGGGACCAATCGGCACTGAAGGCCGCTATATTCCAGTGATGATTGCGATCTCTGTTTTGAATGCTTTTGGCGCAATGTTCTTAATGAACATCCTCGTTTAGTCGTAAGTAGACATAAATTTTGTATAAAACGGCCTATTGAGGCCGTTTTTTTTGGAGTAAGTCTTATCAAGACTCAATTAGTAGGTATACTCCCCAACCTAATTAAGTAGAGGAATTCTGTTGTGGCAAATGATAAGTCTGTGATTATTGGTCTCGTTAATCCAAAAAGTCCAACCAACGTCGGTGCGGTCATGCGTGCTGCGGGTTGCTATCAAGCGTCGGAGGTTCGTTATAGTGGTGAGCGATTCGATAAAGCCGCAAAGTTTCAGACTGATACTCAAAATATAAACAAGACCATTCCTCTAGTCGGAACCGAAGATCTACTCGGCACTTTACCTGAAGAGATGAAAATTGTTTGTGTTGAACTCGTGGTAGGGGCAACGCCGTTGCCAGACTTCGTCCACCCTGAAAAAGCGATCTATATTTTTGGACCGGAAGACAACTCCATTCCAAAGAAAATCGTGAAGCAGGCTGATGAGGTTGTTTATGTACCAACAATTGGCTGCATGAACCTTGCGGCAACGACCAATGTTCTACTCTACGACCGATTGGCGAAGTCAGTGCAAGAGATTAATCACGACGAATTAATCAAAAGCAGCCGAGACAAAAATAATCACCTCAAAATCTAGTGATAACTCCGCTTCAATCATTAGATTAAGCTGCCTTTCTCAGCATGATACAAACTAGACGCTTAACGTTGTTGGCTAGTTTGTATCATTATTCAACTGAAACCTAAGACGAGCTGCACTTAAACTGCGCGACTTGCCCACTAAGCTGATCTGCACGCGCCGTCACCTCATCCGTGACACGATTCGCATCACGAGATTGTTGCGCGACCACTTTTAGTGATTCGTTTATTTCATTAACCAGTGTTGAAATAGATTGTGTCGCAGAGGCTTGTTGTTCAGCTGTCGCCGCCAAGGTACTCATTTGGTCGTTGACGTTCTCCACTTGCTCAGCCGTTGACTTAATTCTTGAGGCCGCTTTGTTTGTATGTTCGACGGCCTCAGCAGCGATAGTGGTTCCAATGCCAATTTGTTCCACTACTTTACCCGTGGAAGATTGAATAGCCTGTATGATGCTATTAATCTCGCTCGTTGATTCTGTAGTGCGACTGGCAAGCATACGTACTTCGTCAGCCACAACAGCAAACCCTCGCCCTTGCTCGCCTGCTCGCGCTGCTTCAATCGCCGCATTAAGAGCCAGCAGATTAGTTTGCTCCGCCAACCCTTCGATGACATCGGTAACTTTACTGATCGCTTGGCTTTCTTGACTCAATGTCTGTACCAATGATTGCGTTTTTTCAATCGCTTCCGCTAACAATGTCATGCTCTCTTGGTTAGCTTTTAATGCCACTTCTCCGCTTTGCAATTCTGACTTAGATTCAAATAACGTCATCGACGACGCCTGCACCTGATGAGCCGTTTGCTCGGCCCCCACCGCAACCTCTGATAACGAATGTCCTATTTCATCAACATGTTCAGATTGACGCTCCATTCGTTGAAGCCCATCTCGGCTAGATCGCATTAATTGCGCCATGCCGCCTTGAACCGACACCGCGTTCTCTGTGACACCACCGACGAGATCTGCCAATGATTGATTCATAGCATTCACTGAACGCGTTAAATCAGCAAGTTCATCGCTACCTGTGATCACTAATGCTGGGTTGGATACATCACCAGAGGCGATTTGTTGCGCTCTGCCTGCAAGCGTTTTAATACGCGCACCAATGTGATGCCCCATTACACTCGACACTACGAAAGCACCCAGTAATGCAGCACCACAACTACTCAGAAGAATGACGACAACCATGGTGATACTCGTTGCTATACTCTCTTCGGTCTTCACCGCATTGGCTTGTTGCTGAGAAACAATCGTATTAAGCGTGTTTTGCATTTCGTCGACAGCGGGCACGAGTGAAGAAGACATCAGGTAACTTGCATGGTCCCAATCTTCCGACTGCCTAATTTGAATTACTTGTTTTACTAGTGGGAAATAGAGCTGCTTCATTTCATTAAACAGTGACCACAAACTTTGATCGCTTGAGCTTAATAGTGACGTTTTTCCGGAAATTTCATCAACGACCTGACGATGATATTTCATTAAGTCATGGTATTTTTCTAAATAATCTTGTTGGCCATATTGTAAATAGTCTCGCAGAGCCGCGAGTGCGTTTGCTAACGATGTATAACCATCGGCATAAAGCTTGAACAGGCGTTTGCGCTCGCCCCCCTCAGATCTGCCGGCTTCATCATTAATCAAACCTTGTAACTGATCTAAGGCAACTTCAGCGATAGGTGCGGCTTCATTGATAAACATAGAGTGAGCAGGAAGGTTTTCATCACTGTGACTGAGAGTCACTATTTCTTGGGCAATGAGTTTAATTTCAGCCCAATTACTATCTAAGTCATTATACTGACTCGATGCAATTAGTGACTCAAGACTAATCAGTTGAATGTCGGTTGTGTCAAACGCCGCTAACACCTTTTCCTGACCAAGCTGTTGGCCATCTTCCGAGTCGTTTAATAGCATGTACCCACGAAGCACAGAGACGGTCGATTGGAGGGACTGCCCCACCTGACGACTCGCGTCAACCGTTGGCAAATCATACTGCAGTAAAGATTGTGTGTGGTCTTGTACGTGAATAACACTTCGATAAACCAATAACGAAGAGACGATAAACAGTACACCAAGCGCTAGAAAACCCATTCTAAGCTTACCCGATATCGAGAACTTCATCCTTAACCCTTTTATAAAATCCTTATTAACTTGTTACTATATCGGCAACGGTAACAAAATCTACACAATTTATTGTAACTTCTATAAATAAGTCTTTGCGCGATAACGCGTTTATTCTTAATATCAATAGGTAACCTAAAGTTAAGGATATCCCATGGCCAAAGACCTGTTTTCAAATCTCGACCTCAATTTATTGCGTACCTTCATCATTTTGAATCAAGAGCGTAATATGAGAAAAGCCGCTGAACGGCTCTTTGTCTCCCAGCCTGCTGTGAGTAAAGCACTGCAGCGACTCAGAGACCATTTTGGTGATGAGCTCTTTGTCAAAACCCATCATGGGCTACGCGCAACAGAAAAAGCCAATATCCTTGCAGAATCAGTCAGTCCGATTTTGGATGAGCTATCTAACGCAGTCAATCACTCCTCAGAGTTTGACCCCAGTGAACTCGACGGCACCGTCAAAATTGCCATATCACCTTTTTTCCTAAGTAGTATTGCCAGTAAATTATTTCAATCGATAAGAAAAGAAGCACCAAACGTTCAGATCCAGTTGCTAAACTGGAACAAAACGACGCTACAAGATATCGTCAATGACGATGTCCAACTTGGCCTCAATTACTCTATTGCCCACGCGCCAAAAGAGCTGGTACAAACTCAACTAACCACAGATACTTTTCGAGCTTATATGCGTAAAGATCACCCTTTTGATAAAAATGAGATTGAAATGCACGATGGTGGAAAGTTTGAAATCGCCACCCTGATTGCCGCAGATTGGAACTCCAATTTATCCAATACCGAAAAAATGCTCATCATGAGAGGCATAGAGCCTAATGTCGTATTTCGCTCCGAACTGCCTTCCGCTGTTATTGATGTTGTTAAGCACTCAGACATTCTTTTCCCTGCTTCAATGTTCCTTAACCTTGAAGACAATTCCGGCTTACGCTCTCTGCCTATCTTGTTTGGAAACGAAGGGGTGAATACCGACATTAATACCTTCTTCCATTATAAAAATAGAAATAACGCAACCACACAATGGTTACGTAAGAAATTGCATCTAACACTCACCACTTAACCTCACGAACTCATTAATAACCTATGGTTATTAATGAGATAACAGCTACTTATTAATAACTTAGCGTTATTTTCCTAATAAAAGCCTTTCATTGGTGACTATTCTTTAGCAAACCTATACTTCTCTCATCGGCTAGGGACGCCACTTCACAAGCATGAAGCATCCCCCTTTGTTCCACATTATTTTGAGAGATACCAATGAAACTTAAACTTATCAGCACTCTTATCGCAGCGACTTTTTTAGCAGGTTGTTCATCGAATGGCTCTAGCAACGATGGAGACACGGGCCCTGCACCACAAGACGGCATTGCAGACATCACGACCTATGAAGGTGATATTTTCAACGCAGCACTTATTCAAGGTGATGAAGGTGAACACAATGCTTTTGTCGCCGTTGATAACGAAGGAAGTGGTTACGTCCACCTAAATGGTGAAACTTACTTTGTTGAGAACGGTGATGTTACCGACAAAAATGGTGAAGCGGTAGGTAGTATTGAAGGTCAAGATAACGGTTACATCTTCCACGGTAACAATGGTGGTGAAATAACCCTGACAAATGTTGACGGTCGCCTAGTCGTTTCTGGCTACCAACCTCCTCTTCCAGGCAACGATCTGCCGAATGTCGACCCTGATTTTGGGGTTATTCCAACTGACGTTTGGTATATCGATTCTGAAACTGGCGTGCTGACATTCAACGGCGAACCATTGGGCACAATCACACCTACTGACGACGTAAAAGATGGGACTGGTACATATACTATCACCATTGGTGATACCGATGAAGTTAAGCACATTCAGGTCGTAAACTACGGTGGCTACGTTGAGATCAAAGTTCCTGGCAAAGGTCGCCTTGCCGTTACGATAGACAATGGTGTTATTACGAGAATTGGTTGGGATACCCCAGAGATGGATAACCCAATTGAAACAGACCCAGGTTTTGGTAACGACCGAGTTATCAAGGACATTGAACGTTTTGAACGAGCAGATGGAACCGTAATTGTACGAATCTCAGGATTCAACGGAGGAGATATTGAATTTACCACTGACCAACATGGTAAGGTTGTCGGTATTCATGCCAACGAGCAAGCAAAAGCATACTTCAAAGACAAAATCGGCAACGATGTAGACCGCCAAGCGCTTAAATCTAAAATTCAATCGTTATCTCAAGAGCAACGTCAGCAAATTAAACAGGCAGTAAAAGACCGAGTGAGCCGCTCGTAAATAATAAAATCATAATAACCATAAAATCAAAGGAGCCGATTTCATCGGCTCCTTTTTATTTGAGTAATACCGATGAAAAAACTGATTGCCCTATTATTTTTACCGCTTAGTGCCTATGCCAATCACCATGAGTTGGCGTATTACGAACCTTCTATGAGCTTGCAAACATCAAAAGTCGGCGATTCGTGGGTTGGCACGGTTTCCGGAACCGTACAAGCGACTGAAGAAATCAATTTAGGCTTTGAATTGGACTCTACAGGCTATCTTGAACTTGGCGCAGGCTACGGCATGCTACTTGGTGAGACTTATACGGAAGCCTTTGTTACCTATGGGCGCGCTGACATTGTTGATATTTATAACGTTGGTGTCTTTGCTGGAAGAATGTTGACCGATGATGTGCTCATTTTTGGTTCTACATCCTATGAATGGCGAAAAAATGTCATTGGCAAAATTTTAGAGACAGGAGCACAGGCGCATCAAGAATGGAAAACCAGCATTGGAACCAGTTATACACCAATAGATTGGCTAAACGTCAGCTATTCGCTTAATCACGAGCGAATCATGTCCCATACGGATCTAGAGCCTAATATCTTACATGCTGACTTCACGCTAACGTTCAAACCAAAATATGTGGAACCTTATGTGAAGTATCGCTACGGTCAACACCGCGTTCGTCCCGGTGAACCGAGAACAACAGAAGGCACATATGAATTTGGTTTTAATTTCAATTTTAAATAGAGAAATCGAATTTGATTCTCAATCTACTTATTTTATCCTTGTTGATCAGCATTCTGGTTGAGTTAGTCATATTGGTTGGGCTATTAAGTCATTAACGCTTATACCCTTACGCTTAAGGCATTCGTGCTGAATTGTTACTGGTCTGCGATTTAGTTGTTTAGTCTTACACCTTTCATCGGTGACTCTCTCCCCTTAGCATTCTATTGGCTAGGTTTAATTTTTAAAATGACGACAACGAGACCAATGTCTTTGTGTAGTCATGCTCCGGTGCGGCAAACATCGTTTGTGTATCACCCTGCTCTACAATTTCACCGTTTCTCATCACGATGGTGTAATGACACAGTGATTTCACCACATTAAGATCATGACTAATAAAAAGATAGGTCAGCGCGTGTTTCGTTTGCAGTGATTTGAGCAAGTCGAGTACTTGCGCTTGCACCGTACGATCCAGTGATGATGTGGGCTCATCAAGGAGAATAAACTCGGGTTTTAGGATCAGTGCCCTTGCGATTGCAATACGTTGTCGCTGTCCACCTGAAAACTCATTGGGGTAACGATGACGAGTCTCGGGATCAAGATCCACTTCTTTCATCACGTCACAGATCATGTTATCCAACACGTCATCATCATGCTCAAAATGAACACGTAATCCTTCTCCAATCACTTGTGCGACTGACATTCTAGGGTTCAGTGCGGAGAACGGATCTTGAAATACTACCTGCATTCGGCTGCGATAAGGTAACATCCCCTTTCGGTCTAGGGTTTGGATATCCTGACCATCAAACTCGATTAGTCCTTCGCTTTGTACCAATTTAAGTATCGCCATGCCCGTGGTAGATTTTCCTGAGCCACTTTCTCCAACCAAGCCGATAGAATGACCACGCTTTAACTGAAATTGCATGTGATTCACAGCTTTGACATGGTCCACCACTTTTTTAAACAACCCACCTTTGATTGGGAACCACACCTTTAAGTCGTTCACCGCCAATAACGTTTTAGCGCTAGGCTCAATATCAACAGGTAAACCACGCGGATCCGAATTAATCAATGTTTGAGTATAGGCATGTGATGGAGCTGCAAAGACTTGTTGGCATGTACCAATTTCGACCACTTCACCTTGTTTCATTACTGCGACTCGATCTGCTATACGACGCACAATACTTAGATCATGAGTAATAAATAACATCGCCATGCCAAGCTCTTGTTGCAAATCTTTAAGCAAGTCCAATATTTGAGCCTGAACCGAGACATCCAGTGCGGTGGTTGGCTCATCAGCAATCAGTAATTCTGGTTCATTGATTAACGCCATCGCGATCATTACGCGCTGACGCTCGCCTCCTGATAGCTCATGAGGATAAGCGGATATTTTATGCTCAGGTGAGCGTATACCTACCTTTTTTAGCCACGAAACGGCTAATGCTTCGGCTTTAGTCGCTCTCATCCCGCGGTGAATAGCCAGTGTCTCCACCAGCTGCTTACCGACTTTATGCAACGGATTCAAAGACACCATGGGTTCTTGAAAGATCATCCCAATACGCCCACCACGAATGCCTCTAAGTTGCCGGTCAGTGCACGACAACATATCAATACCATCAAAGGTAATACTGCCTTCCATATAATGGCTTGAACCTTTAGGGAGCAGTTTCAGCACCGAGTTCGCGGTCACCGACTTACCAGAACCACTTTCTCCTACCAAAGCGAGCGTTTCGCCTTTGTGAATATTTAGCGAAACTTTATCAGTGACTTGTTCAATATTTTTCCCACTACCAAAACCGACCGAAAGCTTTTCAATGGAAAGCACGCTCTTAACATGCGCTTGCGCAGCGTTTGCTGGTTCAACGGGTGTGGATGCAATGGTCTCTTGCTTCATAATTAAGTCTCAGTATTAGCCCTGTTGATGCGGGTCAAAAGCATCGCGAACGGCCTCACCAGCAAACACTAAAAGTGTCAGCATGATAGAAAGAACAGCAAATGCAGACAGCCCAAGCCACGGCGCTTGCAGATTTGCTTTGCCCTGCGCTAATAACTCACCCAGTGACGGTGAACCCGCAGGTAAGCCAAAGCCAAGAAAATCGAGCGACGTGAGTGTGGTTACTGATCCCGATAAGATAAACGGCATCATGGTTAAAGATGCAACCATCGCATTCGGCAGCATATGTCGCAACATAATGCGTTTGTCGCTCACCCCCATGGCGTGAGCCGCTTTAACGTAGTCAAAATTGCGGCATCGTAAAAACTCTGCTCGTACAACGCCCACTAAACTCATCCAGCTAAACAACACCATAATCCCCAGCAGCCACCAAAAATTGGGCTCAACGAAACTGGATAAGATAATCAATAAGAACAGGGTTGGCATACCAGACCAAACCTCAATAAAGCGCTGCCCAATTAAATCAATCCAACCCCCGTAGTAGCCTTGAGTCGCCCCCACCGCAACACCAATAATGCTCGACACTATGGTTAAAATGACGCCAAACAACACAGATATCCGAAAACCATAAATAATTCTAGCGAGAACATCGCGACCTTTATCATCGGTTCCCAACCAGTTAGCCGAATCCGGAGCAGACGGCACAGAACCCACTATGTTGTAGTTAATGGTATCGTAACTAAAGCGAATCAGTGGCCAAATTATGTAGCCGTTTTCTTCAATAAGGTCGCTGACATAAGGGTCGGTATAATCGGCTTCCGTTTCAAATTCACCACCAAACTCTGTCTCAGTATATTGGCTGAATATCGGGTAGTACCACTGGTTGTCGTACTCGACTAACAGCGGTTTATCGTTAGCAATAAATTCGGCAAATAAACTAAGAAAAAACAATAAGCAAAAGATCCATGTAGACCAGAAGCCCCGTTTGTTGGCTTTAAAACGCTGCCATCTTGCGTTGGTAAGAGGGTTAGCTGCCATCTATCGCGCCTCAAAATCAATACGTGGATCGACCCACATATAGGTTAAGTCAGAAATAATACTCAAGATCAGACCTAAGAGCGTCATGATATACAAAGAACTAAACACCACTGGGTAGTCCCGTTGAATGGTTGATTCAAAGCCAAGTAACCCTATCCCTTCTAACGAGAACATCACTTCAATGAGCATTGAACCCGTAAAGAAAATACTGATAAATGCGCTTGGAAATCCGGCAATGATAATTAGCATGGCATTACGAAAAACATGCTTATAAAGGATGCTATTTTCATCCAACCCTTTGGCGCGAGCGGTCACCACATATTGCTTATTGATCTCATCTAAAAATGAGTTCTTAGTCAGCATACTGAGTGTGGCGAACCCCCCAATCACCATCGCCAGAATGGGCAACGTTAAGTGCCAGAAGTAATCAATAATTTGCTGATACCAATTCAATTGATCAAAATTGCTCGACACCAGCCCCCTTAATGGGAACCAACTGAAATAGTTGCCGCTAGCAAAAAGAATGATAAGGATAATGGCGAACAAAAAACCCGGTATTGCATAACCAATAATGATCATGGCACTGGACCAAATATCAAACCGAGAGCCATGGTGAATCGCTTTAAATATCCCTAGAGGTATCGAGATTAAGTAGATAATCAGAGTACTCCACAGCCCTAGAGAAATCGAGACAGGGAGGCGGTCTTTAATTAAATCAATAACATTGCCACCACGAAACAGGCTATCACCAAAATTAAACATGGCGTAATTCTTCAGCATATCAAAGTAACGCTCGTGGATAGGTTTATCAAAACCAAATTGTTTGCGAATCGCTTCCACCACTTCAGGGTCTAGGCCACGCGACCCTTTGTACCCTGTTGATACATCATCGGAGCTAGTATCCAGTTCGACTTCCTTACCACCACCACTAAAGCGCTCCATAACACCGGAGTTTAATCCCTGCATTTGCGCAATAGCTTGCTCTACAGGCCCACCAGGTGCGACCTGAATGATAAAAAAGTTAATAGTAATGATCGCCCAAAGCGTTGGGATAACCAGCAATAGTCGCCGAAAAATATAGGCCGCCATAATGTCCTCTTATCGACGCTTTTCAGGAAGCTTGTCAGCTTTCTCTTTAGATACCCACCAGGTATCAATACCTAGGTCATAAGTAGGTAGAACATTAGGGCGCTCAAATTTATCCCATGTTGCCACACGATATTTTTTAATGTACCACTGAGGAATAATGTAGTAATTCCATTGCAATACCCTATCAAGGGAGCGACCTAACGCTAAAAGCATCTCAGGGGATTCTTGATTCTGCTCGATAAGATCCGTCAACTCATCAATCACAGGGTCTTTAACCCCTGCTTGATTATAAGTAGAATCAATAAAGTTAGAGTTCCACACAATCTTTAGGTTAGAGCTTGGGTAAGGGTGCTCAGAATACCTTGAAGAAACCATATCAAAATCACGGTCTCGCCAACGTTTTAGGTATTGAGTGGTATCGACCGTACGTAATCGCATATCAATACCCATCGCCCGCATGTTTTTTTGTAGCGGAATCGCTATTCGCTCTGTCGTTGGGCTATACATCAACAACTCAAAGCTCAGGGGTTCACCCGTTTCAACGTTCGTCATGACCTTGTTTTTTAATACCCAGCCAGCTTCTTTGAGTAACGCAAATGCCTTGCGCATTTGAGGACGAATACGCCCTGACCCGTCCGTCACTGGCGGATTGTACTCTTCGATGAATACTCGCTCGGGAACTTGGCCTTTATATTTATTCAAAATAGCTAACTCAGCCTCACTAGGTACACCTTTTGCTTCATAGTCAGTATTTTGGAAGTAGCTACGTGTCCTTGTATATTGGTTATAGAACATGTTCTTGTTCATCCACTCAAAATCCATTGCATAATTTAGCGCCTCACGGACTTTAGGATCACTAAAAACAGCTCGCTCTGTATTGAACACAAAGGCTTGAGTCGACATTGGTTTATGGTGTTCTATTTCTTCTTTATTTATATAGCCTTTGTCAAAATTTGCGCCCGAATAAGAGCTCGCCCAAAATTTAGCACTGGATTCCTGCCTAAGATCAAACTCCCCCGCTTTAAACGCTTCAAGCATAACCGTATCATCACGATAGTAGTCATATTGTACAATTTTGAAGTTATTGCGCCCGACGTTTACTGGTAGATCCTTAGCCCAGTAGTTTTCATCAAGCTCATAAGTCAAACTCTGTCCAACTTTATAATCGACGATTTTATAAGCGCTACTGCCTACAGGAGGCTGAGACAGTGGTTCGGCAAAATTTTTGTCTTTCCAAAAGTGTTCAGGCAACACTTGGGTATTTTTTGCGATGCCAAACAGCTTCTCTTTATTAGGTACTGACATTTCGATACGAACTGTCCGCTCGCTTATCGCCTTAACGGATTTAACATCTTTGTAGTAAACCCTGTACTGAGGCACGCCCTCTTTCATGAATTTATCAAAGGTAAATTCAACATCCTTGGCGGTAATCGGGTGACCATCGCTGAATCGAGCCTTGGGGTTGATATCCACTTCTAACCAAGAGTAATCATCTGAATAGCGAATTTTTTGCGCGATCAACGGATAGTATGAATCAATTTCATCACTGGGTGAGAACATAAGTGGGTCATACAAATTGCCGGTAGCGGCGGCTGGTTGGCCTCTAGAGGCAAAACGATTGAAGTTGTCGTAAGTGCCAATTTGGCCATAAGTGACTTTACCAAACTTGGGAGCGTCTGGATTAACGTAGTCAAAGTGAGTGAAGTTTTCAGGATACTTAGCGGTACCAAAACCAACCAAAGTGGTACTTTCTATTGTATTTGCGGCGATTGCACTGGTGGCGAACCATCCTAGTGTAACCAACACAACGTTTCTCAATACTGCCATCCCTTTCTCCCTAAAATAGAAAAAGGGCGTTTTAAGGCGTCCTTTTCCTTACAAGCTAACAACAAGTAAATTTGATTATACTGTTATAAATAGCTGTATTTCACGGGGTTTTCAAGGGGTAGAGCCGATTAAGAAATGATTTAACATTAAAGTTTGCAGTACCTTCGCAAAGGTGCTGAATTCTTAGCCGCATAAGTCACAAGCGACGATGTCTTGCCGCTCTGAGCAATACATATGCACCCGACCACGACAGCCTTTTTTCGACACGTAAAGCGCCTTGTCAGCACGTTCGATAATATTGCCTTCAATCGCCGAATGCGTCGCGACACCAATAGAACACGACACTCCAAACGCTTTACCGCTGCTGCTGACGAAGCTCAACGCATCTATTTTTTTAGAAAGACGACTCGCCAATAAGTGGGCTTGTTCAAGACTGCTTCCCGGTAGGATTAAGACAAACTCGTCACCACCATAGCGGCACAATAAATCTTCTTCTCTTGTGCCTTTATTTATCGCGTTAACCACCGCTACAAGAACCCTGTCTCCGACGGAGTGGCCGTATTTGTCATTAATGGGTTTAAAACGGTCGACATCAATAATCAGAACTGAACATTGCGTCCCGTCATTTTGGTATTTTTGATACTGCTCTTCCAACGCTAAATGCAAATACCGACGATTATAACAACCTGTTAATCCGTCCGTATTAGCCTCTTCTAATAGCGTTTGACGCTCTTCCATGTCTTTTGATATATCAACAGCAAAGCCAATAACACCCAGCACTTCGCCATTTTTAACAATGGGGGAAGAGACCGTCAAATGGTACTGCTCTTCGTCACCAATAAAAAACGGGATCTTTTGTTGAGCGGGTTTGCGGGATGCAATGACGCGCTTATCATTAGCGCGCATCAATTTAGCCGTACCATAACTAAACAAATGCCAGTCCGTTTTGCCTCGAATACCATCTAAATCAACACCAAAGGTATCGACTGCCTTTTTGTTGACGTATTGGTAGTTGCCGTTGCTATCTTTTATAAAGATATACGCATCAACAGCGTCAAAGACTTCTGATAAGCCTAGTAACTCTTCTTGAGATCCTTGATGTGCTGACAATATAAGATCGAGCATAAATTCGCTTTATAAAATGCATTGGGTTGAATATAGAATGCTAGAGTTTAAACCCTAGTTGACGATTATTCCTGCGTCTTAACGACTTTTCTAAGTCCAAAGTTTATTTTCGTTACGCACTGCACATTTTTTGAATTAATGTCACAAAAAAAGGCTGAATCAATCAGCCTTTCTATTTTTTGCCTTACTTAAACATTACAAGATCACAATATTAATAACATTATTGATCTTATTTCTACCACCATACATCGGCTTGAAAGCCTACAATAAAGTCACTTGCCGCATCACCCTTACTGTCTTTGCTAGTCCAAGATTCAGGAAGGTAGGTTGCAAGTAGTCTAACTTCCGGCGCCACTCCAAGTGAGGTTGGAAGAATAAACGTTGGCGCGACAGTATATTTTGTCTGCTTCCATGAGTTACCATTCCAATTGTTGTAAACATAGCCAGCTTCTCCTTGAAGATAAAAGTGCTGACTCACTGGTATCGTTGGTCTTACCATTGCAGATGCCCAGTAGTTATAACCGCCATCGGTACGCGCACTACCCGTAGCCATATCGTTGTATTGTGCTTGAATGGAAGGAAACAAACTCACGCCATTATCAAAAGTATATCCGCCCCACATTAATATACGAGCGGAAGTATCATCGTCTTCTAATTGGGTAAGAAGATACGAGGCTTCTCCTGCGGCTCCCCAGTCATTATGCTGTCCCTGTGCCAATGAACCTGGATGATACGCATTATAGTCTGTGATTGTTCCCCCTAATAAATTACCTGCTCCTAGACCCTTACCACCTTGTACTATTATCTTAGAGAAACCATTTCCAGGAATAGCAAAGAAACTGCTTAGATTGTAAGTAGCCGTCAAATCATAACCCGTTTCCGCCCACTCTTTACCGGTTGTATCCCAGTTGTCTGGCATCGCTTTTAGCAACGCAGATAACTTTAAGTTACCAAACGTTGATGAAATATTAAGGGCATGCATTAAGTTATTTAGGTTCGTAGCATTATTACCAACGGCAGCCGGTGAAGTGGCCCAGCGGTCGACATCCTCATTCACTCTATCACTGCCGATGTACGCTAAATCAACAATTGAGTCACCGAGCTCATAACCTTGAATTCCAATACCCGTTCCTGACATGTCAGTATAAAAGAAGTCGGTCATGAATATATAATTATCCGCTTTACCGTATTCTCTTCGTCCCGCCCAAAACGTACCCGACGGCGTAATACCGTTAAGTTCGATGAACGCATTGGTAATACCAGCATCAATCGCATCAGAGCTTGACGTTAACGCTGACTCCTTCCCTGACTTACCAATCCCAAAATGAATTTTGAAGCTGCGTTCATCTTCAAATACCCACGTACTGGCAAAGTTTGCTTTGTAGTCATTGTCGGCTTCAATTCCAAGGCGACCTAATGTCTCTTTTTGTCCTGCGTAGTTTGCGCGTTTGAAATCATTCTCTGCACTGGTAATGACACCAGTCCTAAAGTATCCATGAAACTCAAACCCTTCTGTTTCTTGTGCAAAAATCCCGGTATTGACGCTCAATGCGGCAACAACGCCTAACGCTATTTGTGATACTTTCATGTAAATGCCACTCCATTTTTTGTAAGCACTTTCTTTATGATCGTTAATGATTCTGATAAAAACGCTTAACCACTGCGATATATAACTGCTGAACTTTATTTAATATCGCTAATAACGACGTGTATTAGCGATATTAAGAGTAAAAATTAACGAACAAGACGGATGTTATCTAAGAATACGGTCAGGGATGCATTGGGCTCTAAAACGAGTAGGTTCTTAACCTTAGATAAATCGACCGTACTTCCTTTCGCAAATCGGTTACCGTTACTCACAAGTTGCGAGAGTGGAATTCTTACTTCCTGCCACTGCTCTCCCACTTTTAAAGGCACTTCATAATCGCCAGCAAGTGGCCAACCGCTGTCCATTTTGACTAATAACTGAGAATCACTATTTGCCGTCGGAACTTTAATATCAAATACCAACTCACCTTTATCCGCCCAATCACTTAAATCGAGTTCAGGAGTGATGAAATACGCATTACCGACTTTGCCTTTTTTAGTTAATTCAATCACTTTGCCACGTTTAGGCTCGTCGATGAATAACACACTAACTTGACCATCCGGATCGTAACCACTCACAACAAGGTGCTTATTTAGCTCATCACCAAAAATGGACAGTTCGTTACCTTTACCGTAGTCCTTATCAGCAATAATAATTGGTGGTGCAGCGTTTCCTTTTACGAACTTAGCGTCATCAGAAACGGTAGCACACCCCTTGCCAGTATCTGGGTCTACGCTACATTCAAATACACGAACGTAATCAACCGCCAATGTTTGCGGGAAGATGTCATTATCAATCCCGCCCTCATTACGATTAGCTGACCAAGAGCCTCCTACCGCGAGGTTAATCAACATATGAAATCGCTCGTTAAATGGTGCGCTTTCCTTTGCAGTGGTAAGCGAACCATTTTCTTTGTACTGGCTATACCAACCATCTTGACGCTGAGTCGCAAAATGAATGTTATCAACATACCAACGGACTTCACCTTCTTCCCATTCAACAGCGTATGTATGGAAACCATCTGCAGGGTTGATTTGATTTGGCAGGTGATAGTCAGTGCCAGAGCTGACATTTTCAGGCCATTGACGCCCATAATGTAGCGTGCCATATATACGACTTTCTAACTCACCTACAGGAGCCTCTTCTATATCGGTTTGCACCTTGAGGTTAACCGCCTCCATGATGTCTATTTCACCAGAAGCTGCCCAAGTCCCATATTTTTGGTCCGTCGGTAGCATCCATATTGCGGGCCAAGTGCCCTGTCCGTGAGGCAACCTTGCTCTTATTTCAAAACGACCGTATTTCCAATCACCTTTATTTAATGTGCGTAGTCTTGCAGAGGTAAAAGGCAGTGTTGCTTTTGAGCGCATATCGCCTTTATTGTTATTTGGTCCAGTGAAACTGCCTTCTTTCGCGACAATATGCAGGACTCCATTATCAACAAATGAATTTACTTTCCGCTTGGTATAACATTGCTGCTCATTATTTCCCCCACCCCAACAGTTCTCTTCATGACTCCACTTCGACTTGTCAATTTCATCTCCTTGAAATTCGTCGTTCCAAACCATATTCCAAACAGCGTCAGGACTTCCGGTAGGGTCATTCAATTCTTCTTTAGAAAATGTCAGTGGCTCGCTGGTAGAACTACAGCCAAATAAAGCTACGAGCAGCGCAGAAGATAGAGCGGAACGTGTAGTTACATTCTTGATCATATTAATTCCCTGTATGACGATACCTTCCGTTTTACAATGAAAAGAATCCGTCTTTACTATTGATTTATATTGTTATGCTTACGATTAAAAATTAGGGGTGTAATTTCACAGATTGCATGAATATGTTTTTGGCTATCGCCGGGTTCGTCGCCCTATTAACAAGCGATAATGCTTCTTCAAATTTATTTTGTTTTACCAAATCGACAATTTCTAAACCGTAATTATTGAGGTCTCGCTGAGTTAAACTGGCTTTATATTGTTCAAATGAACTGACGGTGAGAATAGGTAGTGATGCCGCTTGTTGAACAGGCTCCACTTGTCCCGATTTAGATTTAGGCGGTAGCCCTTTTTCTATACCATCGATGGATAACGTTAACTTTCCCATGGCGCTATGAATAGAAAACGGCTGAAGCACACGTTTCTGCATTTCAATGCTTTGACTGCGTTGCGCTGCAAACGAGTCTGGCAACTGCCGCGACGTTTTTTCAACCAGGGACGCCTGTGTGGTGTATATCACCAAATATTCGGCTTGTTCGTTCTTATTCATCACCACTGATAAGTGATAGCGATCTGGATGAAAAATCGTTTGCTTTTCCAAAATCAAATCATCATTTGTGCTAGTGTGAATAACAGAATAATCACTATTAAGTAGCTGAACCTTAGGTACAAATACTTGGTTTTCTATATTGGAATAAACATCAAAACGCTGAATATGTCCAAAGCGTGAAAGGTCATAAGCCTGAAAAAACGACTTCCCAGTCGGAAACTCGAAAGCTTGAGATCGATGATTCAATTCGATGGTTAACTCATTTGTATGACTCAGCTCTTGATAATGCAGCTCTGAATAGTCTAGGCAGCACAACGGAGCCGCCGCTAATACGCTCGTGCCAGAAACGTCTGAATGCTGAGGAATTTGGCTGCACCCTACGACAGTTGAGAGCAATATCGATGCTAGTAATGGTAATTTCATATACATTCCTTTGCCTTTTACAAACTGCGACACTTAATACTAGAAATAAAAACGTCGGGATAACTGAGTACACATATCCCCATATGCTTCCTCCCCCAAATAACACTATCCCGACAAAAACTGGTCAGCCTAGACGCTTAATTCGTTAATAGCCATTCTCACATTCCTTATGTTTGATAATCACGCTATAAGCACAAGAAAAAGAAAGCGCTTTCTTTTGTAATTAAAAAAACAGTGCTGACTCTTAATTAACCATTCATTTAAATGTACGGAAATTTAAGCGTCTAATCCTCTTTTCTCTTGATAATAGAAGAGTAATCGAAAATAGCCTTACTGTACACGGATGATCGGCTTCCCTATCTTAAACCTTGAACAACATCACCATAAAGAAAGCGCTTACATTTCACAACGTGTGCTTGGTCACTAAATCATCAACTTTTCCCAATCCTGTCCGTCAAGAAATGAAATTCGCAACTTTGATCACGTTTTTCTTTTTGAAACATCGAACTTACGTTAACACATCACGGTATTACTATGATTCTGTTGTATAATTTCATCGTTAAATGATTAGGAATATAAGATTGATTACGATAAAAGAAGTCGCTGAACTCGCTCAAGTTTCTCAAGCAACGGTCTCAAGAACGCTTAATGGGCACGCTTCTGTCAAAGAAGCAAACAAAACTCGAGTATATGCAGCGATCGAGCAATTGGGCTATAAACCAAATGCGTTTGCCCAGGCGCTAGCTTCAAACCGCTCATGCAGTATTGGTATGTTGGTGGGAACCCTAGATGGTCCCTTCTATGGACCGATGATGCATGAAGTGGAAAAAGTCGTACGTAAAGAAAACTACCACCTAATCATTACCAGCGGTCATGAAAAATATGACGAAGAGCATGAATCTATCCGCTTTCTTCGTTCCAAAAAAGTAGACGGCCTAGTACTGACTGTCGATACCCTACCCGATAGCGAACTGCTAGAAATCGCCAACGAAGTCGAAGCGACGGTGCTCATTAACCGTTATATTCCAGAGATAGCCGATCGTTGTATTTGGATAGATAATGAACGAGGCGGCTTTCTTGCAACCGAACACCTTATTCAAAAAGGCCACCTACATATTGGCTGTGTGACGGGTCAATTAAGCAAAGTCGACAGCCGAGATCGTCTACAAGGTTTTCGAAACGCACTGAGCCAATATGGTATTGACTACAATCCACACGCGGTTGTTGAAGGACGTTTTGATCACAAGTGCAACCATGAAGCCATTCGTCGCTTGCTCGACCGAGATATTCCTCTCACCGCAATTTTCTGTATGAATGATAATATTGCGATGACGGCGTATAGCTTGTGTATTGAAAGAGGTCTCACTGTTGGCGAAGACATTTCAATTATCGGTTTTGATAACGTATCATTTGGTCAATATATGACACCGGGATTGACCACCATTGACTTTCCAATTCAAACCATGGCAACCGAAGCCGCTAAGAAAGTCATGGGAATCGTGCAAGGCAAGAGTAACGCGAAGCAGCCAAGCGCACCTATTGTCCCAGACGTTATTGTTAGAGGCTCAGTCAAAGATTTAACAGAGTGATTCCCTGCAAAATCGGAAAAACATTTTTATCGCTGTTCAGTTTTCATTGCCAATCAATTTTTGTCGCGCACTTCTTTTCAAGAATAATAAAGGGGAGCACCAAATGGTGACTCCCCTTTATATGATTAAGCCTAATACTTATAGCCTAGGCAGAAACGCAAAGTATTTTCTTTACTTACCACCCCCCAACGTCGCATAGCGACTATTGAATAGCCCTGTTACATCATGCTCATTGGCAAATTAACCGTTACTGCTTTTACTTGGTGAGCACGAGAAAAGATAGCGTTGCTGAGCAGCGTTGGTATCGTAGCCGATTTTAGTATTGTCACCTCACCCGAAACCATTTCAACGTCAATACTCAACTCTTTCGATTGGTTAATGACATACATAAATGGCACCTGACAATACGTAAATGCAAGGCTATTGACTGGCATTGGTATACTTTGTCGCTGCCCTTCTACATCAAAGTAACAGAACGTGTTCGGTTGAGTAATGAACTCTTGTTTTTGTAACAACGTCGGTGAGATATGGATTTCACCATCCGTAATCTCAATACCCAGTTCACCAAAGCGCGTTAAAATCTCTTCTTTCACTTGTCCTGTCATTCCCGGTTGCTGTGCACCCGCTTGTTTAGGAGTATGAGAATAAGGGTCTGTAGGGAATGCGCCATATACATCTGGTGTTTTATTAAACCCTATCCCCGCGCGGACGCGATAGTAATAATCAGCTAGCTTAGCCGTTTCTTCGCTTTCCGGAGATTCCAAGTATGCACGTTGATAATTCTCTTGTACTGCGAGTAGCAGCTTAGAAACCATGTGCCAATAAATACAACCTAAGCCTTCATAACCAAACATCGTGCCTGAACGGCCTGTAAATGCTTTATGGTTAAACGTCAGCTCGTAGATGTCTTTTATTTGTTCCCAGTCCTGTTCTGAATGGGCAGGGTAATCATCCTTCACTTCTGCGATTTTATCGATTAACTTACCCACATTTTCAAAATCAGCATTAAAGTGTACCTGTTGATTGCCACCCGCAACGACCAATCGCTTGTCATTGGCAGCTAACATGACTTGGAGTAATTCACAGTGCTCTAGCATAGTACTTGAGACTTGGTTTTTATCTAAATAACTTGGTAACGTTCGATCTGGATAGAGCATGAAACTCTGTTGATCTTCCCGGTACATATCACTAGCAAATAGCTTATCTAACAACGTAATAGCTTGCTTGGAATCCAGAATACCGGAACTCAATATGGCAACCTGCCCTTCTAGCATGGGGTACAACTCCGCAACTTCAGCCGTGCCATGAGACAAGTCCAGAATATTGTAAGCATTGTACAAACCATCGCTGCGTTTGTTATTCATAATACTTTGATCAAGCAATGACACACTGACGTCCAACAACTCATTGATTTTGCTCATATCGATATTGGATTTACCACTAAACCCATCCGCGTATACTCGTTGGCGATACGCATCTGCACTCTCTTCAAGGTTAACTAACATCTGTTTGCGAAGCTCTGGTGTAATGTCATTACTTCGTACAATCGTTAACATTTCTTTTAGGCGAGTATTCGTGTTCAGTAACCATGTTGACACTTCGTTAGACAACTCAACACTCATAGACGCTTTACAGACAAGCTTTCGCAAGAAAGTGACATAGCGACGAATGTAATACAACGTCACCATCGATAAACCATTACCAACAATTGCGTTATTCGCATCGTTCCATTCTGGGCGCTGGGTATTAAGCCAAATACCACCATCAAGAACAAAGTTACTCAACTTTGACAACAGAGGGACCAACAATTTTTCCAGCAGATTAACTTGATAAACTTCGCCATTTCTATCGAGTAGTAAGCGACCGTCACTGCCTAGCGTTGCGCTTAATTCTTCTGTTAACTGTTGCTTTTGAGTATTAAAAGAAACCGTGTCTTTCGGGTTTGCAAGTAACCCTTCTACATTACACAGCTCATAAGGCACATTGGCGTAACTATAGTTCGCGTCAGAGAGCCATGATGTCAGGTCATTATGGTGATATTTGTCGGCAAGCTCTAAGAACTTAAGTAGGTAAATGATCTGGTGATCACCCCAATAACCAATATTGCTCCAAGGGTCATCCAGTTCCAATAATTCCCAGTCCACCCCTTCTTTTGTAATTCGATAAGGATTATAGCCATCAACCGTCGATGCGTTGACAAACTTAGCAATAAACGAACCAATAAAATGCGGATAACTCAGCGCCATAGCTTCCCAGTTTTGGAAAATATCGCGCCAATTCCCTTGATAGGCAAGGAGTCGATTTCCCTCATCATCACGCACTTTTATTTCAAAGTGGTTCCATGGCCGGCTTGGATCACCGTGCCTGCGACCAAACGTTAGCGGTAAATATTCGTAACATAAGCGTACAAGCTGGTCATCACCTGTAGCTTTGGCTGCTGCCATTAACTCTGGGTGCGTAAGGTTCGCATTTAAAGAGGCAATGAAATCACTATGTCGTTCAAACACGCGGCTGTTCATCGCCTTTAATGAACTAATGACATCGGCAGTATCAAGGTGATACCCCGATACAAACACACCACCACGCATATTGTTAAACAATACATTGGCGTAATGGTGCACGCTCGTTTCTTCATTTGATGTTAATTGCCAAGCGTCAGCACCTGACATTAACGTAACGAGATCCAACTGATTACGCGCGACATCCTCCTGTACCAATTTCAGGAGGTCGTCACCACGGTGTATCGACTGCCTTAGTTCATCGACTTCTACGTGGGTTTTGTCGATATCAGCGACCATCAACCAAGCCTTTTTCTCTGCTGGCTTTAGTTCAATAGCTTGATGAATAAAATAAGCGCCACGTTCACCGCGGGTAAGTTGGTCATGCTGTATCGGCAAGCCTTTCCTAAATTGCCCCAATGCTTTTGCACTCAGTAAAATATCGGCGTCATTATCCGTGATAGAAAACGCTGTCGTTGTCCTTAGAGACTCTGCCGGTTCGGCTCGGTCACTAAGCTTTGCGTACATGCTGTACGTTGCCATAGGCAAGTCATCAACACGCTCGTTCCATTTGTAAGCATCAACAAGTGCACTGCGAGTCTGCAACGCCTGTAATGGCGCCCCCGATGGAAGTAAGTTCTGGATACCATCGATCACTTCCATGTGCACATTCGTTTGCGATAAGTTGGTGATTTCCGTTTCTCTTACGAAACCAAATGCCTCACCACAGCTCCAACTGTACTGATAGCGTAGTGCTAAAGAGTGGTTCACTTCCTCAAAAATAATTTTGTCACCGACTGAGTTCTTATATAAGTTCCTTTGAACCTCATATCGACCATCATGGTGCTCATTATAGGGTTCCCATAGCAATGGCGCCCCATCCCCTCTCACAACCTTGACGATGGTTTTCGCGCCCGTGTTGTGGGCGCTCTCATGAATATGGTCCACTGAACGATACGGGAAAAGGGCGTTCTCTGGACGAACACGCCCGGCAGACAAAGCACCAGTAGACGAAATAAAGAACCAATGATTACTTGCTGATACCACACTGATAAAAAATGGGGACATTTGGTCCACATCACTAATTTTGTAAAATCGCTCTCCGTCTCGATCGACAAATTGCCCTGATACGGCTGAAGCACTCTCTTTTGGTCTATTTTCCATAATGTATATCACTTATTTGAAAGCGCTTTCTTTTGCGCTAAAATGAGAATTAAAGGTTGTGGCAACGAGCAAAGTGCTCAGGTGCAATTTGTACTGGCTCTGGCATCTGGGTCTGACACTGCTCTGATGCATTCGGACAGCGCATATAAAATGGGCAACCAACACTATCAGGCTTCCACAACGGTATATCCCCTTTCTTCACCATGAGTTCACGACGACCAGCCTTGCCTGCTTCCGGCACAGCGGAAAGCAACAATTTAGAATAAGGATGCTGCGGGTTTTGAGTTACGTTATCACTTGCTCCCCACTCCACCATGTGACCAACGTACATAACTGCGGTTTTCTCAGCAAAATAACGAGCCGTGGCGATATCATGAGTAATATACATAAATGAGATACCATGCTTGTCTTTAAGGTCCGCCATTAAATTCAAAATACCCAGTCGAACAGAGACATCTAGCATCGAAATAGGCTCGTCAGCCAAGATGACTTCAGGGTCAACGGCAAGCGCACGAGCAATAGCAACACGTTGCCGTTGCCCACCACTCAATTCATGGGGGAATTTTTCCGCCGTTTCTTTTACCGGTGATAAACCTACCAATTCAAGTAAGTCGTATACTAACTGTGGCACGGCTTCTTTTGCTGCACGTTTATGTATCAGTAGCGGACGTGCAATATGATGATAGATCGTGTGCACGGGATTTAGGCTGCCAAACGGGTCTTGAAAGATCATCTGTACTTGACGTGCGTACTCAAGAGCCCCATTTTTTTCGATGTAAGTGTTAAGTGGTACACCCTTAAAGCTAATGTTGCCGGATGTCTCATCATAAATGCGAGTTAGGATTCGAGCACCCGTGCTCTTGCCTGACCCAGATTCTCCAACAATCGCTAACGCTTCACCTTTTTTAAGTTCAAACGAGACATCATTGACTGCACGCATTACATTACTTTTTGCCGATTGACCAAGAGGAAAATCTTTGACTAAATTGTTGACGGAAAGAATCACTTCATTACTTTGCATCTTTCTTACCTCACATCAGATGACAAGCGACCAAGCGGTCAGCATCAGTTTTTATTAACTTTGGCTCTTCACGAGTGCATACTTTCGTGCACTCGCCGCAGCGCTCTTGAAAGTTACAGCCAGTCGGGATGTTTAACAGATTCACAGGGTTGCCCGGGATACCATAAAGGCGCTCTTTGGGTCCATGAATTGTCGGGAATGAAGCAATCAACCCTTTTGTGTAAGGATGCTTAGGCGAACCAAACACTTCACCTGCACTGCCCAGTTCAATCAAGTTTCCTGCGTACATCACACCAATTCGATCAGCAATCTCACCCATCAGACTTAAGTCGTGGCTAATGAACAAAATGGAGAAACCAAACTTCGTTTTAAGATCATAAAGCTCGTTCAAAATCTCACGTTCTACCACCACATCTAAAGCCGTGGTCGGTTCGTCCATAATTATTAACTTAGGCTCTAGCGCTAAAGCGATAGCAATAACGACACGTTGACGCATACCACCACTGAGTTGATGGGGAAAACTTCCCATTCGATCGGCATGGATCCCCACTACTTCTAATAGTTCGGCACCACGTTCATATGCTTGCTTGTAGCTGACCTTTTTATGCGCGAGGATCACATCCACCAGCTGTTCACCTATTGTGATAACAGGGTTTAACGAGTTCATCGCACTTTGAAACACAACAGACACATCATTCCAACGAAACTTACGTAGCTGACGAGCGTTCATTTTCAGCACATCCTCTCCCTTGTAGAGGACCTCACCTTCTGAAATCAATGCCGGAGCTTTGTGTAACCGTGAAATGGCAAACGCTAAGGTACTTTTTCCGCAACCTGATTCACCGGCGATACCTAAGGTTTCGCCTGGTTGAATGGTTAAGCTGACATTATTTACTGCACGTGCGATACCGTTTGGTGAAACGTAATCAACACATAAATTGTTAATTTCAAGTAGTGCACTCATTATAGGCCTCGACGCTTGTCTGCTTCTTTCTTTAGTTTGTGCCACAGTTTCATGTGTGGTCCCGTCCGTAATTTCGGATTACTCACTTGGTCGATAGACATATTAATCAGAGCAAGCGCGCCGCCTGTAATTGCAAGTGCCATTGCAGGTACTAACATTTCCCACCATGCACCGGTATACAGTGATGAAGAGGTCTGTGCCCAATACAACATAGAACCCCAACTCACTTCCGTCGCATCTCCCAGTCCAAGAATACCAAGGCCAGCTTCCGCACCCATGGCGTAGATAACAGTTCCAAGGAAACCACCAAACACGATCGAGACCAAATTCGGCAGTATTTCTACTAAAATGATACGTGCTTTTGATTCCCCCATTACCTCAGCAGAAATAATGAATTCTTTATTTCTTATCGCCATGGTTTGTGAACGAATCACCCTCGCCCCCCAGGGCCAGGAGGTAATCCCCAACAATACCGTTATCACCAAGGACCCGACTTGCCCTAAGAAGGCGGCTAACACTATCAATAAAGGTAATTGAGGAAAAACAAGAAAAACGTTGGTCAAGAAGTTCAAACGGTCATCGATTTTCCCTCCAAAATACCCAGACGATACCCCAACGAGCACTGCTATAGTCATAGCGATCACCCCTGCACTCAAGGCTACGGTGAGTGATTTTCTCGCACCATGTAACACTTGGCTGTAGACATCACGTCCACTTCGAGTTGACCCCAAAACATGGTCCGCACTTGGTGCCATATGAGGTCTTGCCACACGCTTTTGAGGGTCATGGGTTGCTAGTGAAGAAGCGAATATTGCTCCGATCAACACTAAGCTCATCAATGTTCCACCAATAATGGCCGGAGGGTTTCCGTAAAAAAATGCGTAAACCGTACTCAGCTTATTTTTGATATTCTTCCATGAAAAGCGAGCTTCACGGATAGCTAAGTTTGGCTGGTTTGTGTATTTATGAGCATCAATTAACTTGTCCATAATGCACCCTAATTTGAAATACGTGGGTCGAGCCAAACATATAGAAGATCGGCAATAAAGTTTGCTGTTAATACAGCGGTAACGAGAATGAGCAAAATAGCTTGGATGAGTGGATAATCACGCGCAATGATTCCTTTGAGCAGAATATTCCCTAGCCCTTGATAGTTAAAAACCACCTCGGTCATAATGGAACCGGCAAACGAAAAGCCTATGGCCATCGCAATCGCCGTCGCGACAGGTAAAATGGCATTACGTCCTGCATAGCGGTACATCACACGGAAACTGCTCAGCCCTTTCGCCTCAGCCATGGTGACATAATCTTCCCCTAGAACATTGATCATGGCATTTCGCATATTGAAGACCCAAGTTGAAATACCAACAATAACCATAGAGCCAACAGGTAAAATCGCATGCTTAGCCACACTAGAAATAAATTCCCATGTCCAGGCTGGTTCTAAAGATGGGTCATACGTATACGCAAGCGGCAGCAGCTCCATTTTTAAACCGAAAAAATAAAACAGTAATAAGGCCGTGACGATATAAGGAAAGTTACTGATAAAAGCTAAGACTGGCGGAACCACCTGCCCGAAAAAACCTTCACGGCGATAAGAGGCATAAGTACCAATACTGACGCCGATGATAAGCGCAACAATTAATGACCCCAGAGCCAGAAACATGGTCCATGGCAAAGCCATAGCCAACACGTCAGAGACACTCACTGGAAACATTAAAACCGAAGGCCCTAAATCCAACGTAAACACACTTTTAATATAAGAAAAATATTGAACGAAAATATTACCATCAACAAAACCATACATTTCACGCACAGCATCCATTTGGGACGGATCCATACGTCCTTGTGCTGCCGCAAACAGCGCATCTACAGGGTCGCCAGGCATCAGCCTTGGCAACATAAAGTTGAACGAAATTGCAATAATAAATGCGGTAAAATAAAAGCCAAAACGGCGAGCTAAAAACGACATAGCAATACCTTTATAAAAGGGGCTAGCAAAGTGATAGCCCCAATGACGTCAGTTACTTAAGATGTAAATTATTAAGAATAATTACGCGCTTGCCACCGTCGTACCATACTGGCTGGATATACGGATTTTTCTCACTTGGCCAACCAACAATTTTTGTTGAGTTATATTGGAACCACGTAGGATTTGAGAAAAGTGGGATAAATGGCAAATTCTCTGCCGTAAAGCTTTGTAATTCAGAAAGGATGGCTTGTTGTTTAGCTTTATCCCCAGTTTTACCGAAGCTTTCAATTAACTGATCGATTTCAGCACTGTTAACACCATGTCCGGCATGCCATGTTTTACCGATGCGAGAGGTCGAAAAATACTCTTGATAAGCCAAAATTGGATTAGTTGCGACCATCGACCAGTTGATCGACATTTTGTAATTACTGTCTTTTAGGTTGCTGTCGTAAACGGCCCAATCAACGGTTTTCACCTTAGCTTTAATACCGACTTCTTCATAATACTCAGAGACCATCTGAACCACTTGAATCCAGTCTGTCCAGCCGTTGACCACTTCAATATCAAACTCAACCGTATTGCCGGATTTATCATCTCTAAAGCCATCACCGTTGCGGTCTTTAATGCCCGCTTCGTCGAGTAGAGCTTTCGCTTTATCAACGTCATATCGAGTAAGCTCAGAAAATTTATCATTTACACGTTTATCAATGCTGCTCATGTAGAGCTCCCCAATACCACCGACGTTAAAGTTGGCAGTTGGGTAGCCATAAGCGGCAATGTCTACAATTGCTTCACGATCCAATGCCATGGATAACGCTTGGCGTACTCGTATGTCGTTGAAAGGTTCTTCTTTGGTGTTTACGTACAAATGGATAGCGTCATTCGCTGGATACCAAAAGTGATGCTCGCTTGGGTTTTGAGCGACAAAGGTCGTTTCAATGTCAGCAATAAAGTTGGAGCCCCAATCAATCTCACCTTTGATTAGTGCAGGTTGAATTTGAGAGTTGTCGTTGTATGAGCGGTACGTAATGCAATCAAGATGAGGTAAGTTCGCTAGATAGTAATTAGGGTTTCGGCAGAGCTCAACTTGTTGAGGCTTAACATACTTCACCGTTGTCATTGGACCGCTACCAATTGGATCCGGGTTTGTAAATGTTGTTAAGTCTTTTGCCTGACTCCATACTGCTTTTGGAACAATATGGTATGAAGGGAAGTTCCATAAAAATGTTGAGTCGGCGTCATTAAGTTCGAATGTCACAGTACGTTCATCAATGACATTTACCGAAGCAAGATTTCCGCCTGACCAAATACCTTTCTGGTCAAAAGCTGGCGCTGTTTTAGTCATCGTGAAACTGAACGCCACATCTTCAGCAGTAAGTGGGCTACCATCAGACCATTTTAAGCCCTCACGTAGTTTAACCGTGATGGTTTTGAGGTCATCAGAATAGTCTGCTGACTCGGCTAATCTCCAGTTCGTTTCACCCGTCATATTATTAAAGACCATTAAAGGTTCAAACATCACACCGTGATAGAGATCTTTTGTTGTATATGGATTGAAATTGTCAACAAACCCCGTATTGATAATTGGAACGGTCAGCGTCCCGCCCTGTTTAATCTCTTCCGCTTGCGCGCCAGCAGTCATTAAAGCTCCGCATAATACTGAGGCGATGAGAGTTATTTTTTGCATCTCTGAATCCTTTTCTTTTAGAGTGGACAAGCGCGATCTTCTAATTTCTCGTCATATAGGGGGGTTAACATTTACAAAAGAAAGCGCTTTCTTTTCCAGATACTATTCAATGAATGCACGGATAACAAAGCCTTCAGTAATAAACCTCGAACGGATCACAAAAAGACAAAATTAGCATAATCAATAACTTAGACATAAACACATAAATAAAAATAAGAGATATTATAATAAAACACTTTAATATCAGTAACTTATAAAGCTACCCATGAGTCAGTTGCCAACATACAGAAGTGTGACCGCTCTAACTTTATGAAAGCGCTTTATTTTGGATAAATACTGAACCTCCCTTCAATGACAGATACAACAACAAAAAACATGGTAAATATAAACTTCAAAAACATATAGTTACTCAATTTATCACTACTATATTTCTGAGTGAACACAGCAACATCACTGATTAACACTGGATTCTATGGCATAATTTTGAAAACGCTTACAACAAAGGAGGCAATATGAAGATTCACTTTTGGAATGGCAATAAATCAGGACCTCGTCAGAATTTTGAGCGAAGCTTACTCCAAAAAATACTCCAGACCACTTCGCAATCAGCAGATGACACTTTACTCTTTGATGACTGTAGTGATTATCCCAACGCGGATGATGAAGGTAATATATTCCAGACAGGTGTTGATATTTTAGTCACGGTTAAAGGGAATCAGAAATTTTCTGGGAAACCATTTATAGAGGTCAATCGATCGTTGACGAAAGCATTACTCGGTCAGCGAATTTTATTTATTCGAGCTGATGACCAAGCTCGTTTTCATTCCATCCAATCCATTAAACAGTTAAAAATTGGTATCCCTGAGACCTGGGTAGACGCAGAGTTATTTCGCCACAATGGTTTCAATGTCGTCGAAAAAGGCAGCTTTGAGGGTCTCTTTACCCTTTTATCAGATAAAAGTTGTGATTTTGTCTGCTTTGGTGCCAATGAGGCGCTAGATATTTATCAGCAACGTGTAGATGATAAAAAGAGTATTATCCTCCTAAAAGACAAAATGATCCTCTACCCCTTCCCACTCGTTTTCTACGTCAACGCCAATCGTCCTGACCTTGCTAAAAGAGTCGAACAAGGTCTTCGAATATTGGAGGAAACGGGGGGATTTGAAGCATTATATCAAGAATACTTTGGTGATATTGAGAAGGAACTGGCTTTAGATAAACGCGAGGTGTTACCGCTACATAACCCATTTATCTAGTGCAAAAAACAAATTGGCAGATTCAATAATGACAACAAAGAATGTATAAAAGGCGACATTTAAGTCGCCTTTTATACACAATAAGTTCTTTATAGTAAAAACGCTTACGGCGCAGAGTCGATCTCAACAGGTTGGTAATGCTTCCCTTCTAGCTTGAGCCATTCTGGTAGCACCGTACCCATTGAAATGGAGGACCATGTACCAGAGAAGATGCCGATGAACATAGCCGTAGCAAAGCCTTGTAGGGCGTCGCCACCTAAGAACCAAAGAGCTCCTACCGTCATTAGCGTTGTGCCTGACGTCACCATTGTACGGGCAAATGTCCCCAATACGGCTTGGTCACTGACTAACGCCGTATCTTCATGGGGCTTGAACTTTAAGATCTCACGGATACGGTCGGCAATGATAATCGAGTCATTCAAGGAATAACCAAGTATCGCCAAAATCGCTGCAAAAACGGTAAGATTAAACTCCATCTGAGTTAAAGCAAAGAAACCTAAGACTAAAACCACATCATGGAGTAACGCCGCCAATGCACCACTCGCGAGGCGCCATTCAAAACGAAAACTCAGGTACCCTAGAATACTTAGCAACGATACCAGTAGTGCTAAGCCACCTTGGTCATAGAGATCTTGACCAACTTGAGCGCCAACGATGCTATCACTCACAATGCTTGAGTCAGGGTATGCCTTGGCCAGTGCTTGTTTAAACTCTTGGTGTACCGCGTCGCCACGGTCAGCAGAGTAACGGATAGTCCAACGTCCTTCATCACCGGACTTGGTCACTGAAATGCCCTCACCCAATACTGGACTTAATGCATCGCGAAGTTCAGTTTGAGTGGTTGGCTGCGATAACTGAATTTCAGAAACCACGCCACCAGTAAAATCTAAGCCCAAATTTAGGCCTTTGATGCCCACCACAATGATAGATAGCACCACAAGAGCGATTGACAACATGTTCGTGAAATAGCGAATTGAACGAATATGAGTGGTTAGATAGTTTTTCATCATTATACCCTTACTTCTCTGCGAGCATCTTTGCCCCATACAAGATTGATGATGGCTCGAGAAACGAAAATACCGGTGAACATACTGGTTAATAGACCTAAACCTAGCGTCAGCGCGAAGCCCTGAATTGGGCCATTACCCATTGAATACAAAATGACTGCAGTAATCATCGTGGTGATATTGGCATCCAAAATTGTGGCTACTGCCGAATTAAAACCTTGGTCAATAGCCTGAGCAAAGCTTCTCCCCTCGGCGAGTTTGTCACGTATTCTTTCAAAGATGAGCACGTTGGTATCCACCGCCATACCCACAGTAAGTACTAAACCGGCAATACCAGGCAGTGTTAATACCGCACCAGGAACCAATGCGATCAGGCCTAACAAACAGCTCATGTTGAGCATCAGCGCCACATTCGCAACCCAACCTAGGCGTCGGTACCACAACGCCATGAACGTTAGCGTTAGTCCTAGACCTAGCGCTAGCGCAGCAAAACCATTTTGAATGTTTTCCGCACCTAGTGAAGCACCGATAGTACGCTCTTCAACAATGGTCACTGGGGCCGTCAATGAACCTGCACGTAGCAATAGTGCAAGCTGCTGTGCTTCTTCTAAGTCACCAGATCCGGTAATTCTAAACTGGCTACCAAGCTGAGACTGAATGGTCGCAACACTGATCACTTTCTCGCTTCTTTGCGTTTCTCCACGAGCATTCACACCATATTCGCGATACACCGTTGCCATAGGTTTACCAATGTGAGTGGCAGAAAAGTCACTCATCATTTTTCCACCCATGTGATCGAGGGAAATATCTACTTCCGGACGATGCATTTGGTCGAAACCGACTCTAGCATTGACGATATGTTCACCAGTTAATACTGGCTTTTTCACCAGCACAACCATGCTGCCTTGCTCGTCTTTTACTCTCAGTGTTGATACCGCTTCACCACCCGGAGTTTTGACCTCATAAAATGCTAAGCTCGCCGTCGCGCCGATAACGCGCTTGGCCATTGAAGGGTCTTGCACGCCTGGTAATTCGATGCGAATGCCCGACTCACCTTGACGTTGAACTAGCGCTTCAGTAATCCCTAGTTCCTCAATGCGCTGGCGCATGATTTTTAAGTTCTGTTGCATCGTTAGGTTAAGGAACTCACTACTATTTTGCTCACGCAAAGTAATGGAGAGTCCTTCACTGTCGCCTTTAGCTAACCACTCTGGGTATTGGCTATTGATGAACTGGCGCACGGTAACTTCATCCTCTTTATCTTTAGTGCGCACTAACATGCCATTACTATTTTTAGGGCTCACAGTGACGCCAAATATCCGCTGCTCTCGCAAGGCTTGCTTCACTTCATCGATAACGGCATCACGCTGCTCAGAAATCGCTTGGTCAACATCCACATTCAGCAAAAATTGAACACCACCACGCAAATCAAGACCCAGCTTGATGGGAGCAAAGCCCATCTCTTTTAGCCATGCTGGTGCAATCGACGTGTAGGAGTAGGAAAGGCTATCACCTTTACCTATTACGTCATTGAGGGTATTTCTGGCTTTGGTTTGATCCGCTTCATCATTAAAAACTAACGTCGCTTTGTTGCCAGTCAGGGCTATAGATTCGGCTTTAACACCTTGAGCATCCAGTAAACTGCTAATTTTGAATGGACTGTCGAACTGGCTACTGCTATCCGTAAATTTCAGCTCAATGGCTGGCTTCTCACCATACCAAGATGGCAAGGCACTTAATGCTAACAGCAAACACGTTGTAATAAGGACCAAATATTTCCATTTGGAATAATGGTTCAAGCGCTTTAATGGTTTATTTTTTACACGCATAATTCTTCCTCAGCACTGAGCTGATAATTAAAAATTGACCTTTGGAGAGGAGACAAAATCCGATAATTCACACATCGTGAACCATCTATTACTTTGTTATCCGCACATTGTTATTCGTTAATTTAACAAGCGCTATGCGTAGTGCCCATTCAAGGCAACGTAGAAGGTATTGCTGTCTTTCCAGCCACTGACACGGTGATCATTGATATGGAAATAGTAGTAATTAGCAAATGAGAGGGGGATGTCTGTAATCAAGCCCGCTTTAAAGCAGCAATAAGCATCGCCAACTTCTGTAACGACACCAAAATTTGCAGATTCAAACTCATGAGGCTCGTTGCCATTACTGATCCAACGAAGGTTTGATAAAATCGCTTTAATTCGATTATCATCAGAGTGCGTTGACATCGGGTGAGCAGGTTGAGACGACGTCTGCGTACGGTGAGGGTTCTGAGCAATATCCGGCGTAAATGACGATGCACCTTGCCCTGAGGCAACACCAGAACTCACATCAAAAGAAATACTAGACGAAATGTTTTCAGACGCTATGTTTTCAGACGCAGTAACTCCAAAGGACGTAAGAACTACGACACAGAATGAAAGCACAAACGACAACAAGGACTTCGACACGGTTTAACCTCAATGAATTTACGCCGCCATTATTCGCCTATCCGAATACAAACACAAATAAAAAATACTAAATTCATACTTCAATTTTCGTCAGCCATCTTGAGGGAACAAAAACCGACCACTATAGTGAATAGAGTGGCGCTGAATATTTCAGGCACATAAGTGAAGGTGAACAATGGAACTGTCGCAAAATGAACGACTTACATTAGTCAAATACGCCCTCACCATTCTTGATGGCTGGGGTGCCTCAAATATTCAAACAGAAGCAATATTGGAGCTTTCTCCAGCCCAGCATGCCCGTCTTAAAATTACGCCGGCTACGGTTGCGGTTACCCCCTCAACGATGGAGAGAATCCACATCATTGTTGAGATAGATGGCTATTTACGTACCGCGTTTGACAACTCGCACTTCATCAATAACTTTATTAATGTTCGCAGTAATACCAACCGGTTTAACGGTTATGCACCCATTGAGCATATTGAATGTGGTGAAATTAGTGGATTACAGCGACTCAAACAATGCGTTCAGGATTTAGCCAGTGATGTACAAAACCCAACATCTTAATATGTTAAATACTCAAAGGGGGCGCACCACTAACCCTGAAGCTACGAATTAATATTGCATCAGATACCACCTGTCACACATAAAAAACCCCACAAACACATTATTTATCAACCATGTAAACCAACACAATGAATATCTATCGTGGTGACAAAATTCACTAGTTGATGTCTCTTGGAAACATCAACTAGTATGCGCTGCAAGTTAAGAGCGGGCGAAAAGCGTCCTTTCTTTTAAACTGATATGAATCGTTTGGAGTAATTGTCGTGAATGCATTTAAAAATTTATGTTCCGATAAAATGAATAAAGAACGCATTAAACGTGAGCATGATTTGCTTAAATTAAATTGTGTAGGTGACAACGAGTTCAAATCTCGAATGGCTATTTGGGATAGTTTAGCGTTTGCACCTGCGCCACTAGAGGAAGCAAAAAACTTCATCAATACTGTCTTTGGAAAACTGCAGCAAGAAGTAAAAGATACTCAGCATGAACTTTCAATAAGCCACAGTGAGTTTGTTCATTTTGCTACAGAAGAGATCACTTACATTAAAAACAACGTCGCCAACCAAACCATTCAATATATGTGGTATGCGTTAATTGCGTTGACGACTGCCGGTATTGTCGCAATTTGTCTATAACTCAATACACGCCCTCGAATTCACTATGAGCGTTAGGCATACTAGCGCTCTTAGTCTGCTCCATCTTGCCATCTGAGATACTCATCACTTACCATACTAGAAAATGTCGATAGACTCGTGAGTTGTATAACCCCAACTCACAAGGATGATGTGACATCATGAACCAAACTATCGCTACTATGTTAGAGCACCGCTCCATTCGTCAATTCACGTCACAACCAATAAGTGCCGAGCAACGAGATGTTATCGTAAAAGCGGGCTTAGCCGCATCATCTTCAAGCTTGCTGCAAGTTGTTTCCATTGTCAGGGTAACCGACCAAGATAAACGGCTTCTTTTGGCTGAATACGCGGGTGGACAAGCCTATGTCGCGTCAGCCGCTGAATTTTTAGTTTTCTGCATCGATTATCAGCGCCACATTGCGATAAATCCAGAGGTACAGGCTGATTTCACTGAGTTAACATTAATTGGCGCGGTGGATGCGGGTATTATGGCGCAAAATTGTCTACTTGCAGCTGAGTCTTTAGGATTAGGTGGGGTCTATATTGGTGGTCTACGCAACAACGCCCAAAAAGTGGATGAGCTACTCAACCTACCACAAGGGACGGCCGTATTGTTTGGTATGTGTCTAGGGCACCCAGATCAAGATCCTGATATTAAGCCCCGCCTGCCTGCGGATGTCATCATGCATGAGAACGTATATCAACCGTTAGATAAAAATGATATCCACACCTACGATGCGTCCATGCAGCATTACTATGCACACCGGGCCGGTAATCAAAAACAAACAACGTGGTCACAACAAACAACCAGCAAACTTTCAGGGGAATCACGACCACATATGCTGCCTTATCTCCAAAGCAAGGGACTCACTAAACGATAATATCTTTACCACCAGCATTGATGAAGTCGACGCTATAACGGATGCATAGTGGTTCGTTATAGCGCTAACTGGTCTTGTCAACGCTTGAGTCCTGTAACGCGATTGAAGATAATTTCCTACTTAAAATGACCAGCCCACTTTAAAATTGAATGCCGTTTCAGAGCGATCAACCAATGGTAATTGACTCACACCGACACTTCCCGTCCAACCTTCACTTTCAACGATAAAATCAACGCCTGGCGTTACGCCTGTGTGAGTATGGTGGTCAACGTGATCACGCCCAGCATAAAAGTAACTTCTGTCTAATGTTGAATGGATGACCCCTAGACTCGGTGCAAGATAAATTTCGTCAGTGACACCATAAGTAAGTGCAAGCCTAGCGGCAGAGAAATCTGATTGAGTGTAGTATCCCCCATCTGGATTTTCCTCAAATCGTCCTGCCTCTATGCCACCTCCAAACCCCCACTGCCCTTTTCCGTTTAGTTGATAGACACCCAAAGAATACGCTTTACCTGCATTTAAAAATGACACGCCACCCAACACAGAAAGCTTCCCCTCCGTATCTTTCGCGAGAACAGGCGTGTGCATTGCAGCGATCAGAGCAGCACAGAAAATCATATTGTTACGTGATTTGTTCATTCAATTTATCATGTCATAGGGAAAGTAAGCCGCACTGTAGGCAACCCATGACTCATGGTCAAAGTAATCTATCGGCTTTAACAAAATCCTGACGAAATCGGATAGTTTCAAAGGTTTTGGTCATTTTTTTCATTCAGTAAGAAACTACATGCGAATTTATATTCCCTTTCTTACTGTATAGGAATATAAATTGCGCATACGATCTGAAAAGTAGATAACTAATATGGACAACACGCAGCGATCCACCAATCAAGTTAATGAGAAGCCTCTGCAGCTTCTGATGCAAGTTGCGCTTTCAGAAATACCCGTGTCAGCGAAGACACTCAGCTTGCAAATGGGTGTGCCGCTGAGCAGTTTGTATCGTCACATTAAGTTGCTAAAAGAATGGAATTTAATAGAAGAAAGCACGCAGGACAAAACACTCATTGTTGGACCCGCAGCATTGATGCTCATGCACAGCTATCAATCCAACCCTCATAACTCTGAGGCGATTGAAAGCATTCTGAGTCGCTTGCAAAAACAGACTGGAGAAATGGCCGCATACATGGTGCCCGTCGGCTATCGTGCGTTATGCGTTAGCTTACAAGAAAGTGCACAGGCTATTCGCTGTAGCTATGTACGTGGGCAAAGCCAACCTTTGTTGCGCGGCGCTTCATCTAAGGTAATGCTCGCATTTCTACCAGAAACGCGTTGTGAAAAAATTCTTCGTTATTTCGGTGAAGAAGACAATATTGATCGTTGGATGGCAGAACTAACACTCATTCGACATCAAGGATTTGCTGTCAGTACATCAGAATTTGACCCTGGCGTAACCGGTATCAGTGCCCCTGTTATGAAAGGAAGTAAATTACTAGGCGCGGTCTCTATCATGGCTCCAGCGTATCGAGTCGAAGCCAATAAAGACCGATTTATATTGCACGTATTACAAGCGGCCCGAGCACTGCCACCAGAAAGGTAAACCAATCACTTATACAGTGATTCAGTTTCTCGCAGGTTAATAACTATGTTAAGCGTCTTCAAACAATTATGGAAAAGTCGTTACCATCCAACTATTGAACACAAACTGCCTATCTTTACGGTTTGTGAATCAATAAAGCCGATCAGTAACATAGAATTTGAAGACGCTGAATCGCTTTTAGAAACGGCCTATGACTGGCTAAGCGATCAAAGTCATTCTCATTCAATGAGAAATGTGGGCCATTTCCCTTTACTTTCTGTTTATTCCGCCGATAAGCCTTACTTCGAAAGCCCGTATGCAAATGGCGCGTTGAATGCTCTGATTGTTCAACACCTGTCACACAATGCGACGCCGATGGTGATTACCAACTGCCACGAAACACTTCTCAACCTGTTACCAAGTCTAATTGTTGACACTGAGCAAATTGGCCTCATCAATATCAATGCAAATTTTTTAATGGATCAAACCTTAGAAGTAAAAACTGGGTCAATGCTCCATTTTGCTCTGAATCGACACAATGAATGTCGAGCGTTCCATATTGGTATTGACCCAAATACGGCGAGCAAAAGTCTGTTAGATTACGCCGAAGATATGGGATGTGATTGGGCGCTGTTGAGTGAAGTTAACTATCGGAACAAAGGTATGATTAAATCTCAAGTTGCACGTTTTCTGCATCATTGCGATAAAGTGGTCATCACTATCGACTTGCCTTCTATTTCAAAAACCATGTCGAAGCTCGAAAATCAAAAACTCGAACTCTCTATGGTTCTCAGAGTTCTGCGTCAATGTATGACGTCTAATAAAACCACGTTGATCCAGCTTGTCGGCTGTAAAGAAGAACACATTTACTCTGCATCAACACAGCTCATTGTTGAGCAAGCGAGTCACTTTTATTATTTTTCTCATTAGCTAAGCATGTTCATCAAGTAAAATGCCCAGTCGCTTTTTATCATTTTAGCCATTAACCGCGCCGACGCTAAAACCTATATACCTATAAACCTATAAACCTATAAACCCATAAACCACAGAGGGAGGCATTGTGGTCTCCCCCTGTAGTCAAGTGCGAAGTCAGCAAGACAACCATATAATAGCCGCTAACGAAAGGCCGCTATCGACGTTATATCATCTCCTAAGTTTATATATTCCCTGAGTTTATATAATCCTGTGACTTAATGTAGTCTCTTCACTTACTCTTCTTAGTGCTTATATCTAAATGTTCGACTATCATCCAAAATCTCAATTCTGATGGGCACCGTACCTTGCGTGGTGCTGCCCACCTTCTCAAATGCTTTCTGAGAAAGATCGATGGTTCTTCCTTTTACATAAGGGCCTCGGTCATTGATTTTCACATCAACACTCTTGTTGTTATCGGTGTTAATGACTCTAACAAGCGTGCCAAAGGGAAGCGTTTTATGAGCGGCAGTAAGCGCTCTCATATCATACTTTTCTCCACTGGCAGTGAGTCTGCCATGAAACTGACTGCCATACCAAGACGCAAGCCCAGTAAGTTGGTGTTTCTGGGCATACTCTTGAGTTTTAGGCGATGCGTTGATCGAATTTGATGAGCAGCCCGCCAGTAACGTTAATGCTAAAACGGTGGATATCATGGGTAATGGTTTCATGTTAATGCAGTGTCACTTTCCTTAAATGTGTTCTTTAAGTATTCATGGTTATGCAGAGACGTTCATCAATACAGTGTCAGTAGTCGGTAATTTCGCTTCAATCGATTCAGTGCTCCACGTCTTTCTATACTTTAGCCTTCAATCTCACATTACGCACGTTCAAATAACGCACAACACCACTACAGCTTACACCGCTGGAAAAACAACAAAATGCGAAACATAATATTAACAAATTAAATTTTTATACATTTTTATTGCATAATATGTCACTTTGAGTAGTATACATACCTAGTGACTATTAATGCAGTAAATCAGCATGAGAATTCAAGTTAAGCAAGTAAACAAATCCTATGGTGAGACACAAGTTCTCCATGACGTCAGTTTTACCTGTGAACAAGGTGAAACTCTGGTGTTGCTTGGCCCAAGTGGTGCAGGTAAAAGTTCGTTACTCCGAGTACTGAATTTATTGGAAACCGCGAATAATGGCACGCTCGACATCGCAGATCACACCTTTGATTTTACCGCGACTATTACTGAAAAGCAGGGCTTAGCACTGCGCAAAAAAGTGGGCATGGTCTTTCAGCAATACAATTTGTGGCCGCACCTTTCAGTCATGGATAATTTGATTGAAGCCCCCGTCAAAGTTGTGGGCATGAATAAAGAAGACGCGAAGGCAGAAGCATTAAAGATATTGGCAACGTTGCAGCTAGCAGATAAAGCCGATGCATGGCCATTGCAACTTTCTGGAGGTCAGCAACAAAGGGTTGCGATTGCAAGAGCACTCATGATGAAGCCAGATGTGTTGTTGTTCGATGAACCAACTGCTGCACTTGATCCAGAGATCACAACACAAATTGTAAATATCATCAATGAGTTAAGCGGTACTGGGATCACTCAGATCGTTGTGACTCACGAAGTGGATTTTGCTAAGAAAATTGCCAGCCATGTTCTTTATTTAGAACAAGGAAGAATTGTTGAACACGGGACCAACGCCTCGTTTACTCAGCCTAAGACTCAAGCTTTTGCCGAGTACTTAACACACTAATTCACTCACCACACTGTCGTTAACCTCCCTACTCATTGGCGCAACCGCTAGTGATTAGCAGCAAGTCGGCAGCGCGAAGGTGACAATATATCAACGAGGGCACCGCCATGGTTCGCCTCACTTGGAGAAGTATTATGAAAAAAGTTCTATTAGCATCAATCATCGGCCTTGTTTCTGCTAACGCTGCAGCTCAACAAGAAATTAAGTTCGCTATGGAAGCGACATACGCACCATTTGAGTACGTAGACGAAAACAACCAAATTCAAGGGTTTGATGTTGATTTAGCGAATGCGCTTTGTAATCAAATTGAAGCAAAATGCAGCTTTCACAACCAAGCATTTGATAGCCTGATACCAGCACTAAAATTTAAGCGTTACGACGCTGCTATCTCTGGTATCGACATCACTGAGGCTCGCCAGCAACAAGTGATCTTTACGGCGCCTTACTACGATAATTCAGCAGCATTTGTTGCCCTGCAAGGTAAAGTCGCCAACCAAAGCGCACTTGAAGGCAAGCGTGTGGGCGTACAAAATGGCTCTACACATCAAAGCTACCTGCTTGAGCAAATGACCGATGTCACTGCTGTACCTTATGCGAGCTACCAAGACGCATTTATCGATATGCAAAACGGTCGTATCGATTCAGTATTTGGCGATACTGCTGTGGTGGCTGAATGGTTCGATAAAAATGACAAGCTCACTTACGTCGGTGAACCCATCACCAACCAACAATACTTTGGCAACGGCTTTGGTATTGCCGTAAACAAAGGTAACCAAGCGCTGCTTGACCAATTGAATGCAGCACTTAGCACTGTCAAACAAAATGGCGAATACCAAGCAATCTTTGACAAGTACTTTGGTAAGTAATATGGGACTAACGGGCTACTCCTCCTCACTCCTTCAAGCAAGCTGGGTCACTGTTCAGCTTGCCTTTGTCAGCCTATTGGTTGGGTTGGTTCTCGCTGTCGTTTTTGCCAGTGGTGAGATGTCACGTAAGAAGCTAATCTCTTGGCCTACCACCGCCATTGTCACCATCATCCGTGGGCTGCCAGAGCTATTAGTCGTACTTTTTATTTTTTTTGGTTCTACACAAGTACTGTTTCTTATTACTGGTGATTTTATTGAGGTAAGCCCGTTTCTTTCCGGTGTGATTGCGCTGTCATTGATTTTTGCTTCCTATGCGGCACAAACCATTCGTGGTGCATTGAAAGCCGTTCCTAGTGGGCAAAGTGAGGCAGCACGTGCACTGGGTATGAGTCGCTCTCGTACTTTCATCAAGATTATTTTGCCACAAGCGGTTAAACATGCACTTCCTGGCCTTACCAATCAGTGGTTGGTGTTATTAAAAGATACCGCGCTAGTGTCACTAATTGGTGTCACTGACTTAATGAAACAGGCACAACTGACTTCAGCAGCAACACACGAAGCCTTTACATGGTACGCCACCGCCGCTGCCATTTATTTGGCCATCACACTGATTACACAACAAGCTGTTAAGCGCATCGACAACAAGTTTTCTATACAACAAATGTCGGCATCAAAGAAAGGAGTCACCGCATGAATCAGCAACACGTGTGGCAAATGCTTGAAGGTTTAATGACGAGCTTACAACTTACCGCCGCTTCATTGCTTGTTGGCTGTATTTTAGCCTTACTTATGACGTTGAGCCTGATTCTTCGCACCCCACTCATCCATTGGTTGAGCCGTGGCATTATTACCGTTTTCACTGGTACCCCTTTATTGATTCAAATCTTTTTGGTGTACTACGGGCCTGGGCAGTTTGAGGTGATTAGAGAAAGCGTTGCGTGGCATTGGCTAAGTCAGCCATGGTTTTGTGCGATGCTAGCACTCGCACTTAACACGGCCGCCTACAGTACCCAGTTGTTTAAAGGCGCTTTTCGCGCGATTCCTGATGGTCAATGGCAAGCTTGCCGCGCATTAGGCATGGATATGAAAGCCACGCTTGGTGTATTACTTCCGTTTGCTATACGTCGGGCAGTTCCTGCGTATTCGAACGAAGTGATCTTAGTCTTTAAAGGAACCTCCCTTGCCAGCACAATCACCATCATGGATATCATGGGCTACGCGCAGCGCATTAATGCCCAAACTTATGATACGTTAACGGTATTTGGCATCGCTGGATTATTCTATCTTGCCGTAAACGGCCTACTTACTCTGCTATTTAGAAAGGTCGAAAAGCAAGCGCTTGCGTTCGAAGCGAGTCGTTAACATCAATCCGAATGAGCGAAACATGCGTGAGTTGGGGATCTGGAGATAGTAGAGCCTAGTTAAAATCGAAGGAAGATATTATATAAACACGCCGCCCCTAAGGATTCGTTCAAAGGGGCGGCGTGTTTATATATTAAATCATTAACTTAAGGCTAAACACCAATACGTCGGTATACAGGGCAGTTTCAAAACCGAAATGGCTATAGTGAAAGGTAATGGTTGGTGCGAACACAGGAGTAATACCGCCAATTTGAACGCTATTGTCCTCTTTGGAGTAACCACTTATTCCACCGACTCTCAAGCCAATTCTCGCCCAAGATTTCCAGTCATATTGAGGATGATAAGAAACAATGTATGAGCGATTATCGAAACTATTAATCAATGTAAACGCTTCGAATTGTTTGTATCTAAAGCCCACAATATAGTTGTCTTGATTTCGTCCAGTTGATGTCAAATGCTCCGTCCATCCTGCATAGGTAAGGTCAAAGTTCCCTTTAAGTGGGTCACTCTCTTGAGCATTATCAGAAGAAACTGCTTTAGTCTGAGCAACTTCAGGCGCTGCTTCGTCTGCAACCGCAACCGTACTCATGCCCATCACTGCCGCAAACATCCACCTGACGGTTTTACTTTTCATTGTATTGATTGTTGTACTCATTGTTTTCGTAGCATCTCAATTAGCTTCAGCCGCTATTTTAATGAAATGATGGCTATTAAGTGCGTCTCAATTTGTAGACAATTGTCTTTTTCTTCTTAAACAAGGCGTTACTATTTGTAACATGATATATCGTATACGCCAAACGCTTTAATACTACCGCTTAATTACACGCTATCGAGCATGCTGTTAATCAAAGAAACGACAAGATAAAATGGGGACATGACTCAAGTCGCTTGATCGGTTTTAGCGCGCTAAACATTACGTGCCTCAAATATTTAAGCAAAGGTGATTGTCACAAGTTTCTGTGACAATGTTGCGATTATTTCGATAAACTGGCGCCATTAAATTACGCACAAGGGAAGTAACCATGAAGAAAATCCTTTTAATGTTATTCATAACCAGCTCTCTGATAGCTTGTACTGAGGTTGGCAGTGAAACCTGGTGTCAGGATATGAAAGAAAAGCCTAAAGGTGACTGGACAGCAAACGAAGCCAGCGATTACGCAAAGCACTGTATTTTTAAATAGATTCCTCCGGTAGTTTAATTCAGGCGGGATTCTGTAAAGTCTAACTCGCCCTAATCCAATTAATAATATAAAACCGACACATCTCCAGTCGCATGCTCACCATAATTGCCTGTTACCTTGTACCTATTATTTAAAATAAAACCGTCGTGAACGCAGCTTACGCAGAATAAACAATCCCCACATCGTAAAAAAGAGCTCTGTAGAAAAATACAACCACATTGTCTCATTTGGATTATGCACTACCGCTATAGCTAGCCCGCGTGTAAGCGCCATCAATCCGGCAATCCACGACGCAGCAAGCACTGCCGTTCTTAACGTATCATGAGTTAACACCAGTTTTGCCAGTATCACCCCGATCGCAATGGACAAGCCGCCATACATTGCGCTGATGTCGATCTTACCGGAAGTCGACGTGATCTCGGTATCGGTTACCCTTTCAAACATCACACTCGGTGAAACAACAAATAGTGCACCAAAAATAACAAATACAATGATGGTCAACCAAACCATTAGTTTTGCTTGAAACATAACGCCGCCCATTAATTACATGCTCATCACTAAGCGTAATGCAGATAGGATAATCTGATAGCTTGAATTACCCAGATTGCCGTCATTTCCAAATAATAATGCCGAAGACTCATTTCTGAGGCAAAAGATCTCCTTAGTGTAAGTCAGTTAACGTCGTCGCCTATTTGCACTTATAGCTTTTACCTATAACTTTTACCTATAGCGCCGTCAGCATCACTTCTGTGTCATTAAGAGTTAAAAAATGCGATTCAGTTCATAGCGTTAAAGCAGTATAAAATTTGAGCTAATGGGGTAAACCCGCTACCGTGGTCACCGTACCACTACACACTTAGTTATCATCAAGTAACAAACGAATAAATAACGAACCAATAATTAGCAACGTACAAGGATCTAGCCTCCAATCTTTGTGTGAGTACTCGTTATCGTCTAAGGATCGTCAATGGAACAAGTAACATTTCAAACCTTTATCAAGAGAGTAACGATGCTCGGGCTTCCCATTGCACTGCAAAGCTTACTCTTTAGTAGCTTGGGGTTCATTGACACCTTGATGATTAGCCAACTTGGCACAGAAGAAGTTGCAGCCGCAGGGATCGGCGCTCGAATATTTTGGGTCTCTATTGTTTTCCTGTGGGGCCTCAGCTCTGGGATGGGGATATTACTGGCGCAGTATTGGGGGGCTGAAGACACCGATGGGTTTAAAACCAACTTTGCACTTGGAACGATAGTGGCACAATTTTTTGCCATTAGTTGCTTCGTAATGTGCTTTTTCTTTCCCAGTTTATTACCCAGCTTATTTAATCCCTCTTCAGAGACGCTGTTACTGTCTCAGCAGTACGTACAATTGCTTGGAATCACATTATTATTTTCTGGTATAGCCCTATCGGTTGATACCGCATTGCGCTCCATTGGGAAAACTAAAATTAACCTGTATTTTTCCATTGTCGAGATAGCTCTAAATATCATTTTCAACTACGTTCTGATATTTGGTCACTTTGGCGCTCCGCAGCTTGGGCTCCTTGGCGCAGGCATTGGTACTGTAATGGCTAGAGGGATCCGTTTGCTCATTGCGTTGATCACTATTTACTTTCGTTTCCCAATACTCATTTTGAACGGTCTTCACTTCGCACATGCACTAAAGCGTGAACTCGTTACGCCCTTTATTCGCATTACCTATCCCATCATCATCGGGACCTTCATTTGGTGTGCTGGGATCTTTACTTTTCACCTCATCCTCGGACGGATGGGAGAAACTGAACTCGCCACGATGGCGATCATCACCCCACTAGAGTCTCTCGGGTTATCCGCGGCTCATGGCCTCGCCAGTGCAGTCGCTATTATGATAGGTCATGCTTTGGGTGCAAACCTTTTTGAGGTCACCCGTTTGTACGCTAGATGGGCGCTACTCTGTGCTGTTACACTCGGGTCTATATTGGGCGTCGCATTGCTCGGCATGCAAACAGTCATATTAACGCTGTATGGTGCAGTATCTGCAGAAGTCACAATATTAATGACTCTTAGCTTTCCGGTCATCGCTATGAGTATTTTTATGCGCACGATCAATATTACGCTGATTGTTGGCATATTGCGCAGTGGAGGCGATAGTAAATTCTGTATGAATATGGATTTTGTTTGTCAGTGGTTATGGGCAGTACCGATGACAGCGCTTGGGGCGATTATATTTGATTGGCCATTCACCATTGTACTTTTGATGATGGTGTCTGAAGAACTGGTGAAAGTATTTCCTGCGGCATGGCGAGTGTTTGGTAACAATTGGGCGAATAACCTGACAGAACAGAAAGGGTAAAATACAACACGGTTCCATTCAAAGCCGACGCTGACATTGCGCCGTTTGGCTTTGCTGAACAACTGATATCTACTATCTACTATCTACTATCTACTATCTACTATCTACTATCTCAGATTATTGAACCCAAATCGTCGTAAGAAGCACGATCACAGCAGTCGTTGCTAAATACATTAAAGCAATGGTCGCGATGTCTGCTTTTGTTGACGTTGATGATTTTGACGCTTTTACTTGCGCCTTGTCTGGATTAAGCATAGAGATAAATGCTGAGTTCATGAGGTCCCCTTACGATGGTAGTGATATTACAGCTGAAACGAATTCTACTTAGAGTGTGATTCACGTCAAACAATTTTGCAAGAAAACCGTAAAATAAGGGAGAGGTTCTGGTGTGATGACTATCAGAGGCTCTTATAGGTCGTAAAACTTTTAAAAAAAACCGCTCATTAAGAGCGGTGATTAGTTCATTCAACACGACGAGTCTTAAGCAGACTGGTTTTCTCGTTCTTTAATCACATTTTTAACCGGATTCGCATAGCTATCCATTAGATATGCGTGAGCGCCTTCAGGTAATTCATCCAGTTTGGTTTGTAGCGTATCTCTTGTTTTGTGGGTGATCGACTCATCTTCACACCCAGCGGCCAACATGTTGATCGGAAATAAGGTATAGTTTTCATGAATTTGACGATCAATTTCAGCCGCTAACGCATCTGGTGTTTCAAAGTTTTGGTCAATAACATCACCAAACACAACCTGAATACGCCCTTTGCGTCCAATAATGCCCTGAACAATGCTTTCGATATCTTCAAACTCGCCTTTTTCGTAGCTGCCATGCTCTGCTTTCTCAAACAGCTCATTCGCCTTCGCGGTGTCACACGGGTCGTTCTCATAAGAAATCGACACCGGTACAATTCGTAGCGAACGAATGTATTCAGCAAACGGCGTTTTCTGTTTACGCCCTTCAACGTGGAACATTTTAAGGATAGCTGGATCAGTAAAGTCATTGCCATCTTTGGCTCGACCTTCTTTTTGTGCAATCCAGATTGAGTTCTCAGTATCTAAAGAATGTTTAATGTATGACGATAGCGTTCCGAGTGCCTTCATCATCTCACGCGGTCCTTTCACCGATCGCTTAACAATAAAGCTCTTGTTTAAGCGCATAAGTTCAGTGGCGCATGGTTTCTTAAGCAGATTATCACCAATAGCAATACGCACTGTTCGGTGTTTACTCTGATGCAAACCATAGTTCACTAGAGCCGGATCCATCGCAATATCACGGTGGTTAGACACAAACAGATAAGCGGTATTTTTATCCAGCTTATCCAGGCCCTTAAACGTGACGCCCTCGGTGGTCGCCTTCAAAGTTTTCGTGAGGTATTTTTTCACTTCCATCTGAATCGCTTCAACGCTATCAAACTTCGCCCACTTAAACTTTAAGTACACTTTAAGGATAGGACTCATCAATGCCTTAAACCAAGGCGCATGATTAGAAAAGCGATGGTGTAGAATCGCGTCAATGAACTCAGCGTCATTGATCAAGCGATCGATCGCCGCTGGAATTTCTTCGTCATTGTAAGGACGAATGTCAATATATGGGTCTGTATTGTTAGTCATTATGGCTACATCAAATTAAAAGCTGCACTATTCTACGCTGAGACTCTAAAGACCGCAGCTATCTTAAGTCTATTTCTGATAAGGTCAGACCACTATTGTACAGTAATGTTCATTTTCATTCATACAAAACCATGATCTATGGTTGGCTTTAATAAGGAGTCACGTTAATCTATGCGCAGTTTAGCCAAATGAAGTGAATCATGAACCACGCTATTGAGTTCCAATCTACTCATTATGAGTTGTTGACCATTACTCCTCGTAAAAAATCTCTCCATAATCAATTATTTCGTGTTGAGAGCGGGAAAGTCCTGTTGAAACTCGGCAAAAATGAGTACGTCTACAATGCAGGTGATGCCTTTTGGCTTCCATTTGATTGTTTATCGAGCTTGACCATTTTGCCGGGCAGTCATGTAAATAGTATCAGGCTGTCGGTTCGATTATCTGATCCGTTCCCCAACAAAGCGGGACAAGTCTCACTCACTCCATTAATGACAGCAGTTATTGATAGGCTTCGCGTAGAATGGGCTCACAGCGAGAAAAGGGATGACTTACACTTAGATTTACTCACGGTTGTTAAGCATGATTTACTTCGAACACATCCCAAACTGAGTCTGTCGTTAGAGAGCCAACAAGTATCCCAATGGACTCCAGACTCAACTGACCTTACTGGTGAGTTAGCGCTCATACTGCGAGTACGTGAAGCAAGAAAAATGAAGTTATCAGGCATCAAATCCGACAAAATTTGCGCGGCGCTATTTGGCAACAACGAAGCACAATTTACCCAGCTCTATCATTCATTACTCGGTGAATCGATCTAAAAAGCGAGCCCTAGGCTCGCTTTATTTAATAACGTCAAAACTCAACTTACTGGTTAAAACGGCACTTCAACCTGCATCATCATGTCGCCTTGATACTCTTCATGCCAGCGATAATCTAAACGTAATCGAGGCTCTTTGCCTTTTTCGCCAAAACCAACGCCAAAATGCAACCCTTGCGACATGAGCCACTCTTGCATCGACATTTCATCTTTTTTTCTTACGATGTCGGGTGGAGCCCAAAGTCCTATTCCAACAAAACTGCTTTCATAACGCCCGGTAAGCACTGGTTCCGACTCTTGGTTCAACAGCCATTCATCCCAATAAGAATCTTGCAATGCACCTAGTGGGTTTTCAGGCTCGATAAGCCCCCCAAGTGTCACGACTTGAGTACCGATATAATTAAATGGCTTAGTTACTAGAGTACAAAACGACTCTTCCTCCGTCACTTTAAACACGACGGAGTGCTGCTGTTCGTCTTTACAAAACGCACGCGCATCTGGCGCACTCACCACTACTAACAAAGCAATACTGCACAACGTTGCTTTCATTTTTATATTAAAATCCGTTTTATTATCTTTACTAATATAGCGGACTTAACGATAAATGTTTAGCAACAGATGTTGTGGTTAAGTGATCTACATTCAATCCTTGTTGTAAATGCTCACGAATTTGTGTCGACCGGACTTTTACACGCTCCGGACAAGCTAAAACGGACCAACGCTCAGCGATCTCTTTAGCGTTATGAAATCGCCCAAAACTAAACAAATTATCTGGACCTAATACAAACGTTAATTCCGCCGTTGGGTATTGCTCTTGAATAGCGTTAAGAACGGCGTAGGTGGTCACAGAAGCATTAGGTTCAAGCAAAGACTCTTCAATGCAAGAGCGCTCCACGTTTGTTTGATTCATATCTGCAATAAATAAGTCAACTAATTCACATCGCTTGGCGTAGTCGAGCATTGTCTTACCCCAAGCGTGGGAAATACTCGGCACTAAGAGAACTTTATCATAATGCTCAAGTGATTGAATGACACTCTGATGTCCTAGACTAGGTGGATTAAAAGCGCTGCCAAATATTGCAATCTTTGTCATGAATGTCCTGCTTGTTTCACTATCTTCGTTATTTTCTCGGCTACTGTAACTGTTTTTCATCACTTTTCGTAGGTATCATAGAAACAATTCAACTTGCTTGCAGGAAAAGGAACGCTAATGGAACAACTTATTCGGGATGAAATGCGTGTGCTACCCTCAATTGACCCACAATTTGAAGTAGAGCGTCGTGTAGAGTTTATTAAATCCAAGTTACTCAGTTCAGGCTGCAAAGCGCTTGTATTAGGAATCAGCGGCGGTGTTGATTCAACCACATGTGGACGACTGGCTCAGCTCGCCGTCAATGAATTAAATGTTCATTCCGGTTCATCTGACTATCAATTTATTGCTGTACGCCTACCGTACGGAGATCAAAAAGATGAAGATGAAGCGCAACTTGCTTTATCGTTTATCGAGCCTACACATTCAGTCTCTGTCAACATTAAAGCAGGGGTCGATGGCTTACATGCGGCATCGCACGTCGCGCTTGAAGGTACTGGATTATTGCCAACCGACAAAGCCAAAGTTGACTTCGTGAAAGGCAACGTTAAAGCGCGCGCCCGTATGGTGGCTCAATATGAAATCGCAGGGTATGTGGGTGCGCTCGTACTGGGCACCGACCACTCCGCCGAAAACATTACTGGTTTTTATACTAAGTTCGGTGATGGCGCTTGTGACATGGCACCATTATTTGGGCTCAACAAACGCCAAGTTCGTGAAGTTGCGGCTTGCTTAGGTGCGCCAGAACTCCTTGTTAAAAAGGTACCAACAGCTGATTTAGAAGAGCTTGCTCCGCAAAAAGCAGATGAGGATGCACTTAATCTGTCTTACGAGCAAATTGACGACTTCTTAGAAGGCAAACCCGTGGCTAAAGATGTATCTGATCGCCTCGTTGCTATCTACAAAGCGACACAGCATAAGCGTGAGCCTATTCCAACGCTTTACGATTAGTTTCTCCGCTAACCCTTATCTAGTTAAGCCAATGAGGGCTCTCACTGGCTTAACTTTTACCTTTACACCGCTAGCTCATTTTCATCGTGATTTAGCTCAACAATTTTGCCTTCCTTTACCTTGTAATATTGCGTAACCCTATTCTTGTGCCATGTTTATAGTAAGCTAACGTGCACCTAGTCATTGTGACCATACATTACGCGCATTAGCGACTGCTTTTAGCCTTAATTGATCAACACATAAGGGGTAACTATGTTAGGTGAAAACCATTCTCTTCTGAAAGAGTTTCCAGATTTTCAAGATGCCATCCTAGATCTGATGAAAAGCAATGAATCTTTCGCTGCTACAACAAAAAAATACGATGCGTTAGATAAGGAAATTCGAGTACTAGAACTTAATGGGGCGCCTATCGATGACGCCGCGATGCACCAACTAAAACATGAGCGCGCTGTATTAAAGGATGTGCTGCATAAACATTTGGTTGACCAAGAAAACTAGACTAACGAATGATGGGCAGCGTTAGATAATTAAATAAATCAAATAGTTACACACATCAAAAAGGGAAGCATGACACTTCCCTTTTTTATATCACTTAAATTTCCGCGTTACAGCGGCATAGTGCAATACGTTAGCAGCTAGACAAAACAACGTCTGTTTTGGGTATCGCACAACACGCCAGCACTTTACCTTCCGCGACTTCATGATCTTGAATTGCTGGTACGTCTGGTTGATGGACCAAACCGCTGTCCACTTTTACCTTACAGGCCCCGCAAAATCCAGCTCGACATGAATACGCAATGTTAATACCTGCATCTTCTGCTTGTTCTAATAAATTTTGCTGATTACTACCAGAAAACGCCTTGCCATCAAATGAAATTTGTAGCTGTTTTTCAGGTTCCGTCATGGAAGTATTCAGACCGAATGCTTCTTGGTGATAGTTCGTCACTGGCACCCCCAATGACATAAGTAACGTCTTGGCTGACTGCATGAAGCCATCTGGCCCACAAACAAAGACTTGGCGTGTGGCCACGTCTGCCACTGATGCTAAATGCGCTAAGCTCAAACGCCCGACTCGCCCTTCCCAGCTTCTACCTGGTTGTGTAAGTGCAATATCGACCTTTAAGGCTTGATGTTTACTGGCCAGCTCTTCTAGCTCTTGCTTAAATGGAATATCCTCCGACGTTGAACACTGGTGGTAAAAGACAACATCGTTGATCTCCTCTCTATCACTGAGATCTCTCAACATAGACATCATAGGGGTCACACCACTGCCAGCAGAGAGTAGCAATAATGGTTGGTGCTCATCATTATTAAGATGAAAGTTACCATTGGGCGTATCGGCAACGAGAGTATCACCTACTTGGAGGTGCTCAAAAAGCCAATTAGAGACTTCCCCACTGTCCAAGCGTTTTACCGATATTGCTAACCGCCCAGGGCGACTGGGTGACGAAGACAAGGTATATAAACGTTTAGTCAGCGTACCATCGATAGATAACTCAATGGGTAAATGCTGACCCGCTTTATACTTGGGTAACTCACCCTGCTGTGGCTCTAACCAGAACGTCTCAAAATTTTTGGCGACATGCTCTCTTTCCACGCAAACAAACGTCTGTTTGCTAGCATCAAGATCGAGATACTCTTCCTTTTCTTTATATTCCAATACTTCAATGACGTCATCGACACGAATCATGCCTTCATTCTTAGCGACTAAATTCTGACCAAAGAATACACCACCGCGTTCATTCGCTCTAAAACGAGAAAACGTCGTCAACGGCTCTTTGCTTGCCCTGAACTCCCCTTTCTCAACATCTACCGTGGTCAATACGCAACGCTCACACGGTTTAACCGCCTCAAATTCAACTTCACCTATTTTGATGCGTTTCCAAGAGTCTTCAATAAACGCTTCATCAGATTGAACCACCAGATTGGTACGGAACTGATCCATACTGTGCACTTCAGAGCTACGGGCGTTAAGTGCCGCCAACGAGCCAGTGCTAATAACTAGCAACGGATAGCCATCAGCAAAGCTGACATTGTGGCCAATTTTTTCACGAATGCGATTGGATTGTTCACCGGTATAGAGCAGTTCTACGCGTTGCCCAAGCACTTGGCTAAACCAATCATCAGCGGCATCACTTGTTGTGTAAGCGGTAAACTTATCACTCCACACTTGTGCCGACGCTTCTTGCATTTTGAAATGTGTGTATTCGAGCTTGAGTGGTGGTTGTCCAGGGTAAGTAAACACAATCCCAGACGGAATAATGCTAGAAGAAACCTTGACCATGTTCGGGTGCTTTCTCGCCGTCACCATATTGCCATCAGCTAACGCCACCATAAATCGTCGGTCAAACGAAAGGCCTTGTAATTCAACCCACGACGATGACAAAGCAATACCCGCTACCGACTTGGCAGGGTAAATATTAATTTGGGACAATTGAGCTGTTTCAGTCACGATTTCTTCCTTTGAGCATTATCTTTTAAAGCAATCTTATCGCCTTTTATGGCGCAGTCCCAGAAACTTAGTGAAATCTTACTCGAATTCCACTATCATCCTGTCGCCTAAACGTAAGCGTTTGCATTCACACTTTTCGCTGCGATTTAGGCTCCGTTTCAAGCACAATTAACCTTGGTGGGAGCCGAAATGACTACATTGACTATTACTCGTCCTGATGACTGGCACGTTCACCTTCGCGATGGCGAAGTTCTGAAAGATACCGTTCGCGACATTAGCCGCTACAATGGCCGCGCATTGATCATGCCAAATACCATCCCACCCGTCACCGATACAGAAATGGCCCTTGCTTACAAAGCGCGCATCATGGCCGAGCAGCCTTCAGAGCAATTTGAGCCACTAATGGCGCTTTATCTTACTGACAACACTTCCCCAGACGAGATTCGCAAAGCTAAAGCTGCTGGTGTCGTCGCCGCGAAACTCTATCCTGCTGGTGCCACCACTAACTCTGATTCTGGCGTTACGTCGGCGAAAAATGTCTACGCCACATTGGAAGCCATGGAAGAAGTAGGTATGTTGCTTTTGGTTCACGGTGAAGTGACGACACATGACATCGACATCTTTGATCGTGAGAAAGAGTTCCTTGAAACCGTTTTAGCACCCGTTGTTAACGACTTCCCAAACTTGAAAATCGTCCTTGAGCATATCACGACTGCTGACGCCGCTAACTTTGTGAAGAACGCAAACGACAATGTCGCTGCAACGATTACTGCTCACCACCTTTTATACAACCGCAACCACATGCTGGTTGGCGGCATCAAACCACACTTTTATTGCCTGCCGATTTTAAAGCGTGGCTCACACCAGCAAGCGCTTGTTGAGGCTGCAACGAGTGGAAGTAAGAAATTTTTCCTCGGCACAGACTCTGCGCCGCATGCTAAAGGTATGAAAGAAGCGGCATGTGGTTGCGCGGGTTCTTATACGGCGCACGCTGCTGTCGAACTTTACACGGAAGTGTTTGAGCAAGAAGGTAAGCTAGAAAACCTTGAAGCGTTTGCTAGCCATAATGGCCCTGATTTTTACAACCTTCCACGTAACACTGATACCATCACGCTAGAAAAAGCACCATGGGATGTACCAGCAACCATGCCGTTTGGCCAAGACATCGTAGTTCCAATTCGCGCTGGCGAACAAATTGTCTGGAAAGTAAAATAAGTGCCTCGCTTATAAGTACTAAAGATAACGGGTACGATAGAAATTGCGTGTGATAGCGATTGAGCGCTAGAAATATCGGGCACCATAAATAATGAGCTAGTCAATATTAAGTCACCATATATTGGTTATTTATCAAGATAGGCACTGAGTACCCGTTAAGAAACGCCCCTAATAAATGGGGCGTTTCTCTTTTTTACTGACCATTTCAACACCTCACTAAAAGGCAAATAAGGGAACGATCAATGACGGAGAATATAGCCATTCACACCCCTTGCAGAGCCGCATGCAAGAATAACGGCGGAATATGCAGTGGTTGCCATCGCACCATGAACGAACTTTCCGATTGGCGACACCTCACGAATGACAGTCGCCAGCAAAAGATGGAACAAATTTCGGGCGTGGAATCCACACACCAATGCGAACAGTGCGGCGAGCCCGCCTATTGTGAAATATCTGCTGGCAATGACAGCTGTTGGTGCTTCGAGATAGAAAAACGTGATACGTCATCACTTACCACCTCTACTCGCTGTTTGTGTCGTCAATGTTTATCGGCACTTCCCATTAAATAACGTACAGGTCAACTCTCTAGACCTCAGGCGTTGGACCTCGATCGCTGGGCTTTAAGATTCAAATGAATCGCTATACCATCCCCAAATTGAGTACGCACTTTACCCTTTCTCTTGTTGCAAGTTTGTTAATTACTAATTAGAGTAAATAATCCACTTAACAAGGTATGGTAACAATGGAAGAGCTACTAAAGGACTACCCTGTGATCACTGAAATATCGGTGGCATGGGGTGAAATGGATGCGTTAAACCACGTCAACAATGCCGTGTATTTTCGCTATTTTGAAACGGCTCGCTTAGAGTACTTTAGCCATATAAACCTTATGGAAGACATGGCGGTCACGAAGGTTGGTCCCGTATTAGGTGACACTTATTGCCGCTATCGATTGCCCGTCACTTATCCTGATACCTTACTGATTGGTTCACGAATCACTCAGGTCGAATCTGATCGTTTTACGATGGAATACCAAATCGTCAGTAAAAAAATGAACAAAGTGACCACCACAGGCACGGCGACCATTGTGATGTTCGATTTCGCCACCAATAGAAAAGCCAATATTCCAGACAAGCTTATGCTCGCCATCGAGGAAACTTACCCCAAAAAATCGATGACAACATAGTGTTTGACGTGTGGCGGTATGACTAAGACACGGTTACTTACCGAATCCTCACCTTGCCACCCTTGCTGTTCTCTTAACTCGTCGCTATCCTAACGGCAAAACTAAAAAGAGAACAGTAAGATGCATAATAGCTTTCAATATCCAATTGGCACCCCCGGTCAAAAATGGACTGAGCAAGAAGTCCTTCAATGGCGCGCTACTACGTCTGTTAAACGTACATACCAACAAGATGTCCTACCTAAAATAGAAGCACTGAGAGACACATTAGATGTGGAGCAGTACGGTGCGTTATCCTACGATATCGAGCGTTTTCCACTCTTTGCGTTAAAAACGAAAAAATGGCATGCGGACAAACCGACGATCTTGGTGACTGGTGGTGTTCACGGCTATGAAACCTCTGGTGTACATGGCGCTTTGCAATTTGCCAAAGTCAACGCCCAAGACTTTGAAGACGAGTTTAATATCGTCATCGTCCCATGTGTCAGTCCTTGGGGCTACGAAACCATCAATCGTTGGAATCCAAACGCTGTTGATCCAAACCGTTCGTTTTATTCTAATTCGCCAGCAGAAGAGTCAGCAAATGTCATGGCACTGGTTGCAAAACTGGGCGTTCCGATCCTTGCGCACATCGATCTGCATGAGACCACCGATTCTGATGAAAGTGAATTTAGACCCGCTCTCGCAGCCCGCGACGGTCTCGATTATTTTGAGGACAGTGTCCCAGATGGTTTCTACCTGGTCGGTAATACAGACAATCCCGCTGAAGCCTTCCAAACCGCTATTATTAAGTCAGTAGAAAAAGTAACGCACATTGCCCCACCAGACAACGAAGGTAAGATTATTGGTTCCACCGTTGTTCAACATGGTGTGATTAATTACCCACTGAAAAAGCTCAGTCTTTGTACTGGCATGACCGACTGCCTCTATTCAACCACAACGGAAGTTTACCCAGATAGCCCTAAAGTGGATGAGCAAGAGTGTAATGATGCGCAAGTCGCCGCTATTTTAGGTGGTATTCACTACCTACAGAAAAACGCTTAACGGTTATAAGGGTGCGGTATCGCACCCTTACTCGAATGCCCTAAGTACTTACCGGTACAACGTATCGGTATAATGTATCGGTATAAAAAAGTCCCTGCCTAGTGGCATTTCAGTAAGAAGCACACCTGCAAAAACACAGCTTCCTTTCTAGCTTTCAACAAATAGAGTGATGAACAAAACAAGCCATAGTAAATCATCACCAAAACGCACCCAAACTCTAAGATAATTTTATGAATTCGCAGCGCCATCACATCAATTCATAAACTCCAGACCAATAACCCCGCAAAATAATCACTTCCTATTCTATCTGACCTAAAATAACGGTAGGCTATAGTCATAAAGTCTAAAAATAACAAAAACAAATACAAGGAAGTGGAAGCCGCATGACATATCGTCGTATCTTAGGTGTCATTACCGCACTCAGTTGCACGCTCATCACACCACTGAGCCAAGCATCGACACCCACCAGCGTAAAATCACGAGTCGACCGACTTGAAACTCCAGATCGTGTCCGTGAATCAATGATCCTTCCCTACTTGTTTAGCACAGAGACCATGGGGCTAAACATAGGTGTTGGCGGAATGGTAAAAGGTTGGCATCAAGACCAAATGACCATTGGGGGTACCGTATTCGGTGGCGATGTCAGCCGAGCCGCAGCAGGCGGTGTCTGGAACTACATGATTCCTGGTACCGAACGCGTATTTTTAAGTGCCTACGGCATGCTAGGTTACTACCCGAAGCAACGAGCCTATACCACTGGACCAGATTCTTACCCTGCAGGGACGCCACTGCCAGGCAGCAACGGCTCTTCTAACCAGCAGTTTTTTGAAGCAGATGGCACCTCCAACTGGTTCGATATTAAAATGGAGTATGTACTTCCAATCGGTGCCAACCGTCAACACGGACTTGTTGATTATTCCATCAGAAATGGCCTGTTGGTGTCTGAACCTTCAGGTGGCAAAGAATGGAATCCAATGACCAGCGGTTCAACCATTTTTGTCGCGAGACAGTTTAACCGCTATCAATCGTTTGAGTTTTCTCAAGGCACTGCTGATGGCACTATCCATGCGATGGAGTTCGGGCTCCTTTATGATAATACGGACTTTGCACCTAACCCTTCTTTTGGTAGCCGACAGTATGTCGCCACATCCCATGACTGGGGTTGGTTTGAATCGAAACAACAATGGTCATTCCATGAAGTTGACTTAAGTAAATATTTTTCATTGGGTAAATCAGATTGGGCGTCTCAACGAATTATCGCTATGAACTTTTGGACAGGGCTGTCTCCAACGTGGAACGTAGAGACTGATGGCCAAGGACAACAGACCGTCAGCGGAGGGGCACCATATAATGAAGGGGCCACACTGGGTGGATTCACCCGTATGCGTGGCTATGACAACAACCGATTCCACGATAAAGCCGTTATCTATGGCTCGGCAGAATATCGCTATACTTTGGCCTACAACCCGGCGAAAGATGTCTCTTGGTTAAACTTTTTGCGTATTGACTGGATCCAACTCGTAGGATTTGTTGAAGTCGGTCGAGTTGGCGCCGATTATACGGCAAACGAACTCCTAACCGATCTTAAGTACGATGCCGGTGGTTCAGTTCGAGCATTAATGGCAGGCTTGGTGGTTCGGGCAGACATAGCAAAATCACCAGAGAGCACCAACTTCTGGATTATGGTTGATCATCCTTTCTAAATTTCAGTCAATGGATTGATAGTACAGGCTAAAACTGGCTATCAATCCAACTGTTCAATGCTCTCACTTTGAGGCGCTCTCTAAGACCTGATAAACAACACAAAATCATACATCTGAACGGTGTTAATCGCCGGATAAGAACAGGCTAACTCACCACGTTTAGTCTGATTTTCAACACAATCACCCTTCCCCATCGCTAAATCTCAAGCGTTTAGTGCCCTAGTAAGGCCCAGCCTTTGGTGGCTCACACAGTAAAATGGCTCGTGATATCAAATACCAAGCGGGTGTTATTTGACCACTTTGGTGACTAACTCGAATCGAAAGTGAGATAAAAGGAAGAGGTAAGGTTAGACGCATAAATGTAAGGTAACGTTATGATTGATAATAAAATGGCCCGTTCATTCAACGGGCCATTTTAATGACATACTCTCTGTTACTTACTTGGAGTTTGTAATAATTCAATGGCTAACTCTACAGCCTTGTCAATATGATGGCTCCCTTCTAATTTTCCCGAACTTACCGGGCCAAGTACGTTGGCATACAAGGCAAGTTGTTTAGAAAATGGCAGACCTAAATGTTCATACAATGCTTGGCGAATTTCGGCATGCTGTTCAGGAGCATGATCAGCAAGACGGGTTAACGTATCGTAAATCAAAGTAGTTGTGGTATTCATTCGTTTTATTTTCTTTAGCTTTGGGGGACCCTTAGTTTACAATTATTTCACTTTATCTTGCTGTGACATAAATCATACAATAGTATTAATAGCAAAAAATCCAATAACGAGTCCGTTGACAGCATTGAGCATGAATTACCATTTACGATGCCATGCTACCCATAACGGTAACCGGTTATGCCCTCAAACTACGACAATATCGAAGATACTCGATGCTTTTACATACCTAAACGTCGCCAAAGCGGCGGCATCCTCTCGGGAAAAGTCCCTACGTTTACTCGGCTTTAAAGCCTAGCGATGCTGAATCGGTCACCATATCGTCTACGTCTATTTCAATAATACGAACTATCAGCCGAGCCATCAGATGAAAAAGGTGGCTCCCTGCTCCTCACCAACAGAGCAGACTTCAACTCATTTCTCTCTATGCGTAAATCAATTAAACGTATAAAACATGAGAAATAGCGGTGTTATTTATCCTAGTAAAGACGTGCCGCTCCCCCTAAAGCGCAGAATCGCCTAGTCACCGATTCTGCGCTTCTTTTTGGGATTAACTTCACGGTTTATCTCATGCATTTAATCTCGACTACTTTTGTAAAATGCGCGCTAGTTTGTGTAAAACGACTACTGCTACTCTGCAATGAATAAAACAAAGCCACTCTAAAGGTTATTTAGAAGTGTCTGAAGTCTTTAAACATTAAACGAGGTACAGCATGTCTAACGCTTTCTACATTCCATCACTTAATCTCATGGGCGCGGGTTGTCTTACTGAGGCCGTTAATACCATTAAAACACATGGGTTTACAAAGGCATTAGTCGTCACTGATAGCGTGTTAAATAAGATCGGTGCGGTCAACAAACTTACGGCATTGCTAGACACAGCGAATGTTGCTTCGGTGATTTATGATGGCACAAAACCCAACCCAACAATTGAAAATGTTAATGATGGTTTGGCGTTATTAAAACAGCACCAATGTGACTGCGTTATTTCATTTGGTGGTGGCTCACCACATGATTGCGCAAAAGGCATAGCGCTGTTAGCGACTAATGGCGGTGAGATTAAAGATTACGAAGGTGTAGACGTATCAACGAAACCACAACTGCCATTGATTGCGATTAATACCACGGCGGGTACGGCATCCGAGATGACACGTTTTTGTATTATTACCGATGACGCCCGCCACATTAAAATGGCGATTGTTGATAAAAATGTCACACCAATTATCTCGGTAAATGATCCAGAGCTTATGCTGGCTAAACCGGCCTCACTAACCGCTGCAACCGGCATGGATGCACTGACGCACGCCATTGAAGCTTACGTTTCCGTTGCCGCAACACCTGTTACCGATGCGGTAGCAATCAAAGCTATTGAAATGGTACAAGCGAACTTAAGAGAAGCGGTTCGCAACGGCGACAACTTAGAAGCGCGTGACAACATGGCTTATGCGCAGTTTATGGCTGGTATGGCATTTAACAACGCCTCACTCGGCTATGTTCATGCTATTGCCCATCAGCTTGGTGGCTTTTACGACCTGCCTCATGGTGTATGCAACGCCATTTTATTACCGCATGTTCAGGACTACAACGCGAAAGTCGTTCCGTCTCGCTTAGCCGACGTCGCACGTGCCATGGGTGTTAACACAGCAGACATGACCGATGCACAAGCGGCAAGTGCAGGGCTAGATGCTATTCGCCAATTATCAAAAGATGTCGACATTCCTTCTGGTTTAGAAGAGCTAGGGGTTAGCAAAGACGACTTTGATGTATTGGCTCAAAATGCATTAAAAGACGCGTGTGGCTTCACAAACCCGAAACAAGCTAGTCACGATGAAGTCGTCGACATTCTAGCTGCCGCTTTGTAGCAATGTTAATTACTACAAACAAGCTAGCGTAACGACAGACTAGCTGCGGTAGCTCTCAAAAATGCAGGTTAATCGATTACCTGCATTTTTCATTTTGTAAACCCTTCCCCTTTCCTATTGCAGATCAATGTTACACGCGGTTGCTGTGCTTAGTATATACGTAGCTGAGTAATGGAGAGCCGATCGTCTATGCATAAAATTAGTAACTTTTGTCGAATTGACGAGCGAGAGTACGCACTTTCTACGGGCAATATGAATGTCCTCTATTACGATCTCCCGCAACACTTTCACGATGAATATCGTTCCTACGATGCCCCCCGGCTATGTACGATTTTAAAAGGAAGCAAATCTGTTGTCGTTAACCAATCGGGAAACTTCCAATATCAGAGCGATCAATCGATCTTGTTACCGCCAAACTCTACTATTTACATGACCATGCCAGAAGAGACGAAAGCGCTGGTCTATGAATTTCACGAGCCTATCGTTGAACAAGTACGCCAGCGGGTGTCTGACACCCTCGAACTTAATGCGGCGGGCTCACTCAACTCACACCAATTTGCCATCAACCCTGTTGACCATCGAATAGAAGCTCTGCACTCTAGGATGCAAGAAATCCTTCGCTCACAAGACACCAGCATGGACTTTCTTATTGATTTAACCGGCCAAGAGATGGTATTTGAATTGATGCGAAAAACCAGCTGCCAAAACATCATTACCAGCCACAACAAACACCCTATCAGTAAAGCGATACGTATTATGCGCTCATCAGCAGGGTTGCAAATGAGTCTGTCACAAATCGCAGAAGAAGTGGGCATGTCGCTTTCAAGTTTTTCACAAAAATTCAAAGCAGTGACACAGCTTAGCCCTAAGCAGTACCTAACCCAATTAAGGTTACAAGCGGCGTATCGAAATCTAGCTTCGATGTCTGTGACCGATGCTGCATTAGAGTCTGGCTACAATAATATTTCCCATTTTATTCGCTTGTTTAAAGACGAGTACGGTCTAACGCCAAAGCAATTTCAAACTACTCGCCCCGTCGTAGACCCTATGTAATGGCTCTATGTAATGGCTCTATGAAATGGCCCTATGAAATGGCCCTATGTAATGGCCCTATAGCAGGACCATTAACGTACACGCCCGCATGGTTAACGCTTAAGTTAACGCTTCAATAAGGCTAATACCCAGCGAAATTAAAAATAGTAGTTGGCCTGAACCCATCCTGTGGTGTCCTTACGAGAAATGTCGGACTCCGCCGTATGCTCGACTTTAAACCCTACCGAGACGGAATCCGTCACCATGTAGCCACCGCCAACTTCAATTTGCGTCAGCCATTCGCTTGCACGCTGTACATAAGTAGATTTCGGGTTGGCATACAACCAGTGCCTAGCATCAAACGCATACATCCCGTAGAGGCCCGCTTGATAGATATTACTATCTTGTTTATCTGTAACAGCATGCGTATTTTTCTCGTCTACATGAGTACGTCCAATAGATAACATAGGGAAAAGAAGAAAATTGTCCGTAATCTCAAATTTATATATCATACCTGCTAATGCGGTTGTACTGTCACGGTCACCAAGTACATCAACACTAAAGCCAAGCCCATCAGTAACATGAAAATAACGGGCACGGTAGTTATAAGCAATTTTATCATCGACCGTTTTCTTATCCGCCACTCCAACATCCAGTTGAAATATATTTGCCCCAAAGCCAAGCATACCGTTGATTTGAGTCGCATCACCTGAGCGTGATAAACCTAATGTTGAAAATGATGCTGTCGGATCACCATAGTTAATATCTTCCACCGAGTCAGATTGAGCTAATTCTGTGTTCTTTGTCGTTGCTTCTTCAGCGTAAGCACCAAAAGCGAGCGAACTGATAACCACTGTAAGGATCGTTTTTTTCATTTCATTACCCAAGTAAACAACTTCCATTTATCTCAGTCTTCCGTGGAGAAATTAGGACACGGTGGAAACGGCACGTTTCATCACAAAGTGTCATGATTGTCGTATCAAAAACTCATTGTCCGAATAGACCTAAGTAGTAACAACAGCGTACTTAGATCAACTCGTTCGAGGTGGGGCAAACTTTATAGGCAACGAGCAAATAGGTAAAAGCAGGAGTTATTCGAAAATCGAATATAAATCGTAATTTATCGACTTTCGGAAGAAGAAGGTGAGGGAGTAGAAATAGTCCATTGACTTGGACTTAAACGTTGGGGAATTATTGAAAAGCTCAAACAAAATCCACATAAACAACTGATTTATAATTTAAAAATACAAATTCAATCACAACCAACATGTCACCTTTCACCCAGACTTTAGGCTGCAATTAGAGGAAATGGAACTATGCACTCAACCACCTTTTACCCACCACTTTTGAGGATAAGTAGTGAGTAAAAAGTCGAGGCAGAGTTAAAACAAAGACTGACGTTAACTAAGACGAATGTGAATGATCATCGTTGAGCTTATGAGGAAAATACACTCGCTTTAACTTAGTGAACAAGTGCCCAATATCTTCTAGCATGACATACAAACATGGTACCAATATCAGTGTGACAACAGTGGCGTACATCACGGCAAATCCAAGTGCGACAGCCATCGGCTTCACAAATGCTGCCTGTAGACTGGTCTCAAACATGATGGGTAATACCCCAAAGAAAGTGGTAATCGACGTCAAGGTTATCGCTCTAAATCGAGCACAACCCGCCTCCACCACCGCTTGCTTAGCACACTGACAACGCAATTTGATTTGGTTAACATAATCGGTCATGACCAAGGAGTCATTAATGACCACCCCTGCCGCGGCTATCAACCCAAAAGTCGACATCATGCTCATATCTAGACCATAAAAATAGTGTCCCCATATGGCGCCAGTTAAACTGAACGGAATGACCGACATAATAATAAATGGCTGCGCATAGCTCTTTAGTGGGATCGCCAGTAGCATATACACGGTAATCATACCGGCGATGAAAAAGACGATCTGCTCTGCCTTTTGCTTTTGTTGCTCCTCAATCGTTCCTCCTAGCTCCGTCACCACTTGTGGGTACTGAGCCTGTATATTGGGCAACACATTTTCTTCGATATTCTTAACGGCTTGATCAGGTTCTATTTGAGCTTCATCGATAGAACCGTAAACATAAACCGTTCTATAGCCATTCTCTCGGCGTATCTGGTTGATGCCCGGTTTACTATCAATATTAACCACATCACCTAACATGACCTTTTTCCCCGCAGGGGTTGTGATCAGTGCATAGCGTAAAGATGAAAATGCCTCACGAGTCAATTTGGGGTAACGCACCATCACGCGCACTTCTTCGGTATTTCGTAATACTCGCTGAGCCTCCCCCCCGTAAAAACTGCCACCCACTTGAGACGCTATACTCGCCAGATCGAGCCCAAGATCGTACGCGACAGGTTTTAAAGACAATTGAACCTCTCGACTACCTGTATCCATCGATGAGCTAATGTCATAAAGTCCCGTCTGCTGTTGCAGCTCAGAAATCAATGCCCGACCTGCCGCGTTAAGTACCTCCATATCGGGACCATAAAGCAGGTAACCAAATTCATCACCGCCTTCACCACCCGTCACGTTGTCATTAATCACAATTGACTTTAACCCAACGATGGTTGGCATTTTTTCTCGCCATCGCTTTGATAGCTCAAACGCATCCACCGGGCGAATATCTTCATCAACCAAAGGCATGATAATCATGCCTTTGGTCCGACTGGTATTGATGGTCATCATATCTCGCACTGCACGCTGACCATACTCTTGCTCAATCTCTTCATTGACCTCTTGAACAATGCGTTCAAGCGTTAACAGTGCCTCTATCGTTTGTTCGTCTGAGGCATTGCTGTTCATCTCAATGGTGATCATGGGAAAATCAGACGGGACTTTAGGACTTGGAATCATACGAACGTGCCCCGCTGTCAGCATAGCAACGCTTATAACAAGAACCGCGATAAAGCCCATTACCACCGACCATCGCCACTCTACACACCAAGATACCGTTCGTTTGTATGGTCCATCAACAAACGCAAAGAAGCGACGATTGAAACGCGCGCGATAACTGCTTTCTTTTACTGGCGTAAATTTCGTATGCGCTAAGTGAGCAGGTAAGATCAGCTTCGACTCAATTAAACTGAAAATCAGACAGAAAATAACCACAATCGATAACCCGTAGAAAAACGCTTTTTCTGGACCCGTTGAAAACAAAAACGGCACAAACACCGCTATCGTGGTCAGAACGCCGAATGTGGCGGGTGTCGCGACTCTTTGGGCGCCGCGAACGACATTTGTCACACCTCCCCCGCTTTTTTCCACTTCGCTATAAACACTCTCGCCAATAACAATGGCATCATCAACAACGATCCCTAGCACCATAATAAAGGCAAATAATGTGATGATATTGATGCTGACATCAAATAAAGGCATCAGCATAACCGCGCCAAGAAAACACACGGGGAGACCAACCATGACCCACATTGCCAAACGAAAGCGCAAGAATATGGTTAACAGTATCGCCACGAGTACTGCACCTTGCAGTAAGTTTTTCAGCATCATGTCCAAACGCGCATTAAGATAAAACGTCATATCCATTAACGTATGCAGTTGAATACCATGAGGCAGCACTTCATTCTTCGCTTCGATATAGCGTTTTACCGTTTCCGCCACTGGCACCATATTCTGGGTTTTGGTCGCTTTTACCGTGAGATAAATGCCATTTTCTCCCGAGTATTTAAAGTAGTGTTGTCCCTCGGTAAAGGCATCTTTAATATCGGCAATATCCCCCAGCAACACTTTTGAACCATTTGCCCCCAGCTTGACGGGGATCTGTCTAAATTCAAATCCATTGTAATACTGGTTCTCGATTCTGATGGAGACTAAGCCAGTACTCGTGCGCACTTGCCCTGCTGAAAAATTCGCCGAATATTTCTGAATGGCACTAACCACATCGTCCAAGGTCAAATCATAGGTACGAAGTTCATCCGGGTGAATTTCGATGCCAATTTCATCAGGCGGTGCACTTACTTCAACTAACGACACATCACCGAGCTGCAGTAATTCTTTTTCAATTTGCAGCGCCATGGTTTTAAGTTCAGGTAATGAAGTATTCCCCGACAGCACCATACCAATAACATCTTGCTTAAACTCTATTTGGGTGACTTTTATCGGTTCCATTGCTTTGGGGAAACTGGCGACCCCATCAACGCGCTGCTTGACCTTGTCTAGTACCTCCATCAAGTTCGCTTTGGTGTCGATTTCCAATGTCACCATCCCACCTCCACGGTAGGCATCGGTGACCGCTTTCTTTATTTCCGTCACGTCCTTAAGTGATTCCTCAACTTTAATCAGAATACTTTCTTCTATTTCCTGAGCAGAAACCCCCGGATAGGACGCGCTAACTTGAATATAATTAATTTCAAAATTCGGGAACATTTGTCTCTGGATCAGGAAGTAGCTCACCGTTCCCATGATCAGGATAAAGCCCATTAATAGATTGGCTGCGACTGAGTTTCGCGCAAATAATGCAATGATCCCTCGTTGAGCATTCTGACTCATTGAGCACCTCCGTCGCCGTCATCATTCACGACACGCTTAACTTGCATACCGACTTGGGGGAACTCAGGGACGGTCAGCACGAGAACATCGCCGTTCTCAAGTCCAGAATCAATATAGAAGTTGGCCTTTTCTTCACGAAGGACGTGAACCGGCTTTGGTATCAAACGATCATCAGGGTCAACCAACCAAACTCGGTCATCGCTGACCAACTCTTGAGGAATTACATATAAATCGGCAACGGTTTTACCAAAGAAGCGCACTTCGACATAAGAACCAAACGGCAACGGAGCGGCTGCAGATTTAAGCCCATAGGGGTCTTCTACTCGAATCACCATACTCACCATACGAGTCGCGCTATCCACCACCCCCAGATCTCTCACGATCATCCCTTCTCGGGTGGCTTCGGTTCGCCCTTTAGCAATAACATTAGCTTGGGTACCAATGATATTGTGGGGTAAAAATGGCGCGTCAAAACCCGCGATCGGTACCATGATTTCCGCGGTCTCAATATTATTGATTTCCGCCACTTGCGATCCAGCCGTAATATACTGACCCACACCAATGCTTCGCGATACAACTAGCGCATCATAGGGCGCTTCTATTTCACAGTTGTCTAAATCTCGCTTTGCTCGCCTTAGTCCTGCTTGCGCAGATTTAACACGCGCTTCTGCGCTCAATACTTGAGGAATTCGCAGATAAAGGTCAGAAACTTGTGTGTTGGCGATATTCTTCGCTTGTTGCTGCGCGACTTTTGCTTTTGCTCGTTCTTCAATCAAAGAAGCCTGGGATTGTGCCAATTCTGCTTCAGCTTGTAATACCGCAGCTTCATAGTTGTCCTTCTCTATGGTAAACAAGACTTCGCCACGCTTAACGACGCCTCCAGCGACAAAGCTAGGATGCCAGCTGACCACCTCTCCCGACACCTGTGTCGCCAATGCTGTCTGCTCTAGCGGTACCACTTCTCCAAAGCTTGAAATCAAAATCTGATGCGGCGTAGACGTTAACACTTGAGTCTTAACGGTTGCTTTCAACTTCAGCGGTTTTTGCTGTTCAATCTCAGGTTTCGTTTTCTGAACAATCCCATACCCCACAGCAGCAATGCCAACAATAAATATCGGTACGATCCACTTCAAGCTTCGTTTAAGCATAAACATACGTGTCCCTGTCCTTAAATTCCTCTTTGACCATTGTACGTAAAAGTAACGTCGGAAACTGTAATGAATTATCACAATACGAAATCCCGCTGCCAACATCACATATTTTCATCCCGACCCATGTTCATGAATGCAATATGAATTTCCTCCTCAGCATTGATTAACCTAACCAATATTACTATGACGTCATCAACGAGATTACGACCATCAAAGCACGGAATAGGGACTAGGATATGAAACCAATCAGCATCGTCATCATCACGCTAAACGAAGAAAAACGCATTGCGAAACTGCTCAGTGATTTATCAAAGCAAACTTTTCAGCAGTTCGAAGTCATCCTTGTGGATTCAAACAGCGATGACCTCACCACTCAAGTGGCGGAAAAATTTCGACCCGCTTTGCCCTCGCTAACCGTGCACACTATGACCGAGCGAGGCGTCAGTCGAGGACGTAATACAGGGGTATCACTTGCTAAGCATGAAAGACTGCTCTTTCTTGACGCCGACGTCAGACTCGACAAACAGTTTTTACACAAGGCAATAACCAAGCTACACAGAGAAAGGCTCGAAGTTGCTGGCGTGTATATGGGCGCTCAACAGCTCAGCCTGGCGTACAAAGCAGGCTATGGTCTATTTAATGCGGGGCTATTTGCTACTCAATACTTCTTCCCTACCGCTGTTGGAGCATGCATTTTTTCCACTCAAAGGGCCCATAACGAAATCGGTGGATTTGATGAAGCCATCGTCCTTTGTGAAGACTGCCACTACGCGAAAAAGGCAGCAATGACTTGGCGCTTTCGTTTTCTCCCATTGACGTTTCAATTCGACCCTCGTCGTTTAGAACAAGATGGCTTAATGACTATGGGCAGCACTTATTTAAAAGCCAACCTTCGACGCTTCCTATTTGGTGAGATGCGAAACAATGAAATGAAGTACGAATTTGGTCATTACCAATAACCCCCAGCACTACTTACCGTCAGCACGGCTAACCACCGGAAGAACCACATCGATATTAAATGATCACTCTAGTATTAAATGATCACACAGATATTAAAGAACAGCACCGGTATAAAAGGATGTAACAAGCCCATATGTTTGAAACTCTAGGTTTATTTCTAGGATCACTGCTGGATGCGACTATTGGTCCAAACTTAGTTGTCCCCGGCGAACCGTTTATGATTGCGGCAGGATATCAACTGTACAGCGGGGGATACCTTGCTGTATTCGCGGTATTACTTGGTGGGCTATTCGGTGATCAATTAAGCTATTTCATTGGTCATCACTATGGCTTCAACACTCAAAAACGACTGTTAGCATGGCAACCTAAAGTTCGACGACCACTGGCACGTTGTCGACTCATGATGAGCCGACATACCTTTTTACTGTTGGCCTTTTCTCGGCTACTAGGACCGATCGCTTGGGTCATGCCCTTTATGGCAGGCGCAAACCGTATTCAATGGCGCACGTTTTCACTCTACGCCTCAATCGGCTTAATATTGGGTATTGGGCAATTTGTCATTTGGGGTTATCTCCTAGCGGCAGGCCTCAACAACATCCCACTTCTCAGTGACATTAGCGGCTTTCTATCGGAGCACAAATACTCACTTGGTATCGTGATTTTAACCCTTGTTTTAACCTATTGTGGCTTTAAAAAACATTGGCGGTATCTTTGGGTCAAAGCCTGTGGCGTGTTTATTATTGGCATACTCTCGCTCAACTATTCCCATTTCTTTTGGTTCAGCGACGACGCAATTACTCCGCTCTCTACGTCAGATAACAGTAAAACGGTAGACCTGAATGCGCTTAGCTACAAAGTCTTTGCAGGGCGCTCATCCATTTATTCTGCTCAAGCGTTAAATATTATTTATTTGGGGGAGTCTCCTACCCCGTTGATGCAAACACTGGGCTGGATACAAAACAAAACCTTCTCTCGTAATGAGCTGGAATTTTGGGACTACGTCAATTTACTTAGACGTAAAACACCCCCGGTGTCAGATCTTAACTGGAATGGAGAACCTCAGCATTTGGCATTCCAACTACCCGGAACATTAACTAAACGCTCTCATGTCAGGTGGTGGAAAGCAGGGACTGATGCCCTAACTTCTGAGCCTATCTGGGTTGGGGCTTTAAGCTTTGATAATGGTTTGGCCATCACACCTTATAGTGGCATTGTGACGATTCTCCATCGTGTCTCGCCAGATGTCGATCGCGAGCGAGATAAGCTCAAAGATCATGTACTAAAAAGTAATGCTCAGTGGCACGCGGAAAAGCTCCCGTTAACCGCTCCGATCGCGATTGATAACCGTCATGACTATTTCACTGATGGGGACGTTTTAGTTCTTTCACCCAGTAAAACCGTAGACGCAACAAATGCTCTCTAGAGCAAGTAACTGAAGCACGTTCGCTAAAAACATGCCCCCTATTTCGTGCTCCACCTCCGCACCGAGACATGCGCCCCCCCTTTAATAGGGGGTCTCACACAACGCGTTGAAAGCTCAATTGATTGACTTAGTCATTATATTTCGGTTGGCGAGGCGCATTTTTAGATGCTCACTTTAGTAATAAAAACGGATACTTTAGGCGAGAAAAATGCTCTTAGTCACTAGCTATTAAAGTACAGACACACTCGACGACCATCCACTTCTCTAATATCAAATGGAATTTCATATATGGATTCCATGACATCTTGTTCTACAACCTCATGAACAGCGCCTGCTTTGATGACTTTGCCCTTTTTCATCGCCACTATATTATCTGAATAACACGATGCAAAGTTGATGTCATGGATCACAATCACCACCGCCTTATTAAACTCATGGGCAAGACGACGCAAGGTATGCATGATCTCAACCGAATGTTTAATATCGAGGTTGTTCAGTGGCTCATCGAGAAAAACATAATCCGTGTCTTGTGCAACCACCATCGCAATAAACGCCATTTGGCGCTGCCCGCCACTAAGCTGGTCTAGATATCGATGTTGGATGTCTTCAATACCTAAATGTCCCAATGCTTGATCAATAATGTCATCGTCAATCTGAGTCAGTCTTCCTTGCGAGTGTGGAAAGCGACCGAATGAAACCAGCTCTCGGATCGTAAAACGCATGTTGATGTTGTTTGACTGTCGCAATACCGCTAAATGCTTAGCTAACTCTTTGGTTTCCCATTCTGCCAGCAACTTATCGCCGATTAAGACCTCGCCGGCATCACTTTGAGTTAAGCGGCTAGCCATCGATAATAACGTGCTTTTTCCTGCACCATTTGGCCCGATAATGGATGTGACTTCACCTTTGGGAAACAGAGCGTCTGCATCTTCAACCACAAACGTCTTACCGTATTTTTTACTCAGCCCAGTTAACTTAATCACTCTAGTACCTTTAGTTAATTCGATTTCTTAACAACAAAAACAAGAAGTAAGAACCACCAACAAGATTGATGATCACACTGATTGTGGTTTGAAATACCAACACTTTTTCGACAAACCATTGCCCTGTTACCAGCAAAAATATCGCTAACAAACTACTCGCCACTATCAAAAATCGATGCTGGTATTTATTGAACATTTCACGCGTTAGACTGACGGTTATGAGTCCAAAAAATAGTACTGGGCCAACCAATGCGGTTGAGATGGCAATCATCACAGTGATCAGCATCATCATTCGTTGCGTGAGCTGCTTAGTATTCACACCTAAGCTCGTTGCATTATCAACGCCCAACCACAACACATCGAGTTTTGGAGCGTAATACCACAAAAGAGCCAAACACAGACCCAATGGGATTAAACTCCAATAGACTAACGTTGCGTTGATGTTATTAAAGCTAGCAAACATGGAATTTTGAATGGTGGCAAACTCGTTAGGGTCTACAAGCATTGTTAAAAAGCCAGTCACGCTACTAAATAAGCTTCCACAAACAATACCAATCAGTAATAGCGTAAATACATTGTTATTTTGTCGCTTAAAGTAAAAATGAAACAACAATAAACTAAAGAAGACCATAATGATCGTCGACAATAAGAAGTTGCTCATCGCATGGATAACCCAAAAGCTGCTGCTCCCTAATATCACGACCATAAGTACCTGAATCATGAGATAGAGGCTATCAAAACCCAAAATAGATGGCGTTAAGATACGGTTATTAGTAATCGTCTGAAAGACCAATGATGACGCTGAAATCGCCACGGCTGCCAAAACTATTGCCAGTATCTTTGGCGTCCGACGAGATAAAAAGAACTGATAATTATCTGCGGTTAAGCCTTGGCCAATAAACCATGCAATGATGGCGATACACCCCGCCACCAACAAAGTCACTTTATAAGAATCACGCATGGGCTTTATCTCTTAACACCAAATAAATAAACACGGCACCACCAAAAATACTGATGATCATTGAGATAGGCATTTCGTACGGGAATATGATCAGGCGGCCTAAAATGTCAGATGACAATACCAGTACGACGCCCCAATACGCAGTCCACGGTAAGATTTTCTTCATATTGTCACCCATAAACAGCGACACAATGTTGGGTACAATCAACCCTAAGAATGGGATAACGCCGACGATCATCACCACAGTAGAAGCACTCACAGCGACTAGAATCACTCCAAGAAAGACGATTTTTTGATAATCCAGCCCAATGTTCTTAGCAAAACTCTCGCCAATACTTGCGGCACTAAACTGACTGGCGTAGTAGTAGGCCAATAGACATGCGGGAATGGCTAAGTACAAGATTTCGTAGCCGCCTTGCAACACACTGGCAAAGTTGGCGACCGTCCAAGAGGACATCGTTTGAACCAAGTCATGTTGGTAGGCAATAAACGTGGTCAATGCAGACACCACATTGCCGTACATGATGCCAATGAGTGGCACAAGGACGGCGTTCTTAAACTGTAACCTTTGCAAAAACCTTACGAAAAGTAATGTCCCAGCAACAGAAAAAGCAAAGATCACGCTTAGGTGGACCCACTGAGAGGCGCCGCCAAGGAAAATCAAACCCAGAACATACCCTAAGAGCGCACAATCAATCGTGCCTGTGGTTGAAGGCGAGGCGAATCTGTTTTGCACAATCTGCTGCATGATAAGACCAGCAACACTTAGCCCTGCCCCCGCTAACATAATAGCGATTAAACGCGGGATCCGACTCACTACATAGATGGAATAGGCGTGCTCGTCGCCACGAAATACATCCGCGAGCGAAACATTGGCCGCGCCAATTAGCAGTGATGACACCGCAAGAGCACCTAGTAATATTAGGGCGAAGAGATACTTATGAATGGCCATGAAACAACATTAGACTCAGAAAATTAGATGAAACTCAGAAAGCTATATGGCTTAAATGCCATTTCATTGTCGGTAGAGCGAGTCAAAAGACTCGCTGCTCGTGCTATTTGAGAAGGTGAATGATTATAGTGCGCTCGTAATATCCGAGATCATGGTCTGAGTTGCCGTCACACCACCACCAGAAATGTACCAAGCATTAGGATCAAGTAAGACCACCTTGTTCGATTGTGCGGCTGGCGTAGAGTTAACGAGAGGGTTGTTAAACATCTCTTGCGCTTTCCCAGCACTTCGACCAATCGCTTGCTCTCTATCTAGAATAAAAATCACTTCCGGTTTCGCGTCAGAGATGTATTCAAAAGAAATTAAATTGCCATGAGACCCTTCAACTGGCGCAATATTTTGACTGGTTGATTCTGCAAAATTAAAATCGTCAAAAATAATAGAGAATCGGCTACCTTTGTTAAACATGGCGACGTTATTGCCATTATTCATCACCATTAAGGCATTTAACTGCCCTTCCTTGACTTGGTCAGCAGCGGCGGTGAGCTGTGCTTGTGTCTCTTCGATCAGCGTTTCCACTTCCTGTTCTTTATCGAATAATTGACCAAGCATACGCCAGTTGGCCTGAGTATCTTGCCAATATTGACCATTATCCACGTGAAACATCACCGTCGGAGCAATTTGGTTCAACTCATCGTAGACTCTCAACATGCGGTTTTCAGCAATAATCACATCTGGTTTCAAGGTATAAATGGTTTCAAAATCAGGTTCGCTCACCGAGCCAGTATTGGTGGTAGACGTTTTATACTGAGTGAGATAAGGCGGTAATAGCGCGTGCGGAGCCCCGACAGGTTGAACACCAATACGATCTAATACATCCAAGCTACCATTCCCCAACACCACTACTCGCTTTGGTGTTTCTTTGAACTCTGCGCTTCCTTTGTAGTGATCAACAGTAACGGCGAAGGCGCTAGTGACAAACATTGAACACGCGGCAGCTGCAATAGTTGCACGCTTGATAAAGCTAAAAACCTGATTCATCCCGTAACACCCTATATATCTTGTGGTTATATTAAACAAGCTCATTATCACCTCAACATAAATAGGAATCAATATCATTCTTATGATTAATTGCGTTTTTATTGTCATTGATCATATTTACGTTTTTCGGCTCATTGTCAGGTTTTACCAACAAATCCTCACCCAATGATATATATATGCTCAATATTTATTCTAATTTCCAACTATCCCTTCCCAAAACTTGAGAAGACACCAATAGGTGTTACATTCACTTACATAATATAAATGTATAGGTCGCTTATGGCAGGTTTAAGTCTTCTCACTCTTCTTGACGATATCACTGCAGTGCTGGATGACGTCGCATTGTTATCAAAGGTTGCCGCCAAAAAGACCGCTGGTGTTCTGGGTGATGATTTGGCACTCAATGCTCATCAGGTGTCTGGTGTGACAGCAGAGCGAGAAATACCGGTGGTCTGGGCTGTCGCTAAAGGCTCCTTCAAAAACAAATGCATATTGGTCCCTGCTGCACTCATCATTAGCTTTATCGCGCCTTGGTTAATCAATCCATTGCTGCTAATAGGTGGTCTATTTCTCTGCTACGAGGGGGCAGAAAAGATCATCGAAAAACTTTTTCATAGCAAACACGACCATTTAGAAGACGTTCCCTCTCTCAACAATGAATCGATAGAAGAATACGAGCAAAAGAAAATCGCTGGCGCCATCCGTACCGACTTCATCCTATCAGCTGAGATCATTGTCATTGCATTAGGTACGGTTCAAGGGCAGTCAACAACCGTACAAATTTTGGTGGTGTCATTAATCGCAGTGTTAATGACCATCTTCGTTTATGGCTTGGTTGCGGGCATCGTAAAGCTTGATGACTTGGGTTTCTACTTAGATAGAAAAGGACAAGGAAAAGGGGTGCTATCTTGGTTTGGACGAGGCTTAATTGCTTTTGCCCCTAGACTAATGAGAGTCCTAACCATTGTTGGCACCGCCGCCATGTTTTTAGTCGGTGGGGGAATCGTCGTGCATAACGTTCCGGCCGTGCATCACTTAATAGAACCCATTATTATGGACCTACCTAACATCTCACTTGCCAAAGCGGCGGTTCCAGTGCTGCTCAATGGTGCAATCGGAGTGGTCTCAGGAATACTCGTGGTGATCGTTATGGAAGTCGCCTCGAAAATTCGTACTGCGATGTCCTCATCATAATTACCTTTCTGGTAGATATGATGACATCGCTATCGTCAAGCACAAAACCATACTCAGACGCTTAGCCAAGTTCGCAGGTTTAAATCCCTCAAAAACATGACGAACGGTCGCCTTAATCAGGACCTTTCGCGGAGCCATTGCGCCCGCTCCCCCTTGATAAACAACGGAATTACACAAGAAAAAGTTGAATATGCGACATCCAGTCACAAAACCAACCTTTGTTGCCTAGACACAAAACCACCTGTTGCATAATGTTATAAAACATCGTCATTGTTAGGGGTTATGAATGGAATCATCGACGTTACGCCGCCCGTTTTTGGTTTGGGTTATGTTATTCGCCTCTACCATCGTCGGATGTAGCGATTCAGAAACCATTTCAACAACTGAAGTAGAACCAAAATTAGCGGTCGAAGCTCTACAACTGGTGCAAGCGGACCACTATAACGTCAAACGAGAATATGTCGGAATTATCAAAGCCGCCCAAAAAGCGAACTTGGGCTTTGAGCTTGCAGGTAAAATTTCAGCAATTTACGTGGATGTGGGCGATCACGTAGAAAAGGGACAAGCGCTCCTAACACTGGATACAGAATTACTTAAAACAGAAGCCAATCAACTGAAAGCTCGGGATAAAGAGCTTAATGCGCGCCTAAACTTGGTAAAAGCGAACCTCAAACGTCAACAAGCCTTGAAAGCGAGTGGCTTTAGTGCGGAAGCGGAAATGGATGCGTTAGATAGCGAAGTAAGTGTATTAACCTCAAGTTTACTTGGTCTGAAATCCTCGCAAAATGCAAACCAACTACGCCAACAAAAATCGACTATCCGAGCCCCTTTCTCTGGCATCATCAGCCACCGTTTGGTCACCACTGGTGATGTAGTAAATGTAGGTAAACCAACCTTAACCTTGTTATCTAATCAGGCAAAAGAAGCCGCGATTGGTATTCCTGCGAAGCAGCTAAGCAAGGTGTCCGCGCTCACCTCTCCACAAATTAGAGTCGGACAAGCTACGTATTCAGCCACGCTTGTCAATCCGGGTGCCATTGTTGACATCCATTCACGAAGTGTTGGATTGCGTTATCTTCTGCCCAACAATCTTGGGTTATTAGAAGGACAGCTGGCTTACCTAGATTTTGACGAAAAATACCACAAAACTGGGTTTTGGGTGCCTATTTCAGCCCTAACCGATGGCATGCGTGGTGTCTGGAATGTCTATATCATTAACGACAACCAAACGATAGAAAGCCGCACTATACAGGTGCTCTTTGCCGATCAAAATAAGGCCTACGTCCAAGGCGCTATTCACGCTGGCGAGCGAATTATCGCCAGTGGTTTACACCGAATCGTACCTGGGCAACAGGTTAGCATTTCACAATAGTAGGCAGTTATCATGCATTTCGTTAAGGCCATCGCCAACACTCGACTATTAATATTGATTACGGCTTTATTATTGGTGAGTGGTTACGCTGCCTATTCAACCTTGCCTCGCGCAGAAGACCCTATCATCAGTAATCGCTTTGCAACCGTGACCACCGTATTGTCCGGTGCCAGTGCTGAGCGCATTGAAGCATTGGTCACCGAAGTCGTTGAGAACAAGCTGCGAGAGCTCAATCAAATTAAGGTACTCACCTCCACATCTCGGCCCGGGGTATCGATAGTTACCGTTGAGCTCAATGATACTATCACCGAGCCTGAACCCGTTTGGTCACAAACAAGAGACAAGCTAGCAGACCTCCCCTCTTTGCTACCCGAAGGTACCAACACGCCCAAATTTGATAGCGACCATACCTATGCCTTTACCAGTATTATTGCCCTAACTTGGAATGATGTTAGTGACGTCGATCTGCTAATTTTGGGCCGCTATGCAAAAGAGCTCGCTTCGCGCTTACGTAACCTCTCTGGTACAGAGTTTGTTGATGAATATGCGCAACCTAAAGAAGAAATTCTCGTTAGCCTTGATACCGCTTCTGCCGCCGCGTTAGGCCGCTCTAGTAGCAACGTTTTAGAATCTATCTATGGCGCTGACGCTAAAAACCCCGCTGGTGAATTACTTAGCCTCAACCATCGCTTTGGGCTGGAGATCGCCTCTGAACTAGACTCACTCAATCGCGTTAGGCAAATCCCTATCAATGTCGACGATAAAGGGCACATGATTCGCCTTGAGGATATTGCGACCGTGAGCCGAATGCCAAGCTTGCCAGCCACCGAACTAGCCTACATTGACGGAAAAGTAGGGGTCATCGTGGCCGCCCGCATGCAGCAAGATCTGCGCGTTGACCGTTGGTCAGCCAGCATGGAAGCGCTGGTCGCACAATTTCAACGTGATATTCCTAGCAACATTCATGTTGAGGTTATTTTTGACCAGCAAGGGTATACCGATACCAGAATGGGTGATCTCCGAGACAGCTTACTTCTTGGCTTTGCGCTCATTTTAATCGTGCTCCTTCTCACGTTAGGGGTAAGGGCCGCGATTTTGGTTGCCATTGCCTTGCCGTTAACATCAATGCTGACACTAACGTTAATGAAAATAACCGGCCTACCGATTAATCAAATGTCGGTGACTGGACTGATTGTCGCGTTAGGGATCATGGTCGATAACGCTGTGGTGATGGTCGACACTATTCAACATAACCGAATCTTAGGTCACTCCAAGAGCAACGCCACACGCACAGCGCTCAAACATCTATGGCTTCCTCTACTTGGATCTACATTGACGACGGTCCTTGCGTTTATGCCGATTATTTTAATGCCAGGAGCAACCGGTGAATTTGTAAGTGGCATCGGCATAACGGTGTGCTTCTCTCTTATTGGTTCATACCTTATTTCCCATACCCTAATTGCTGGCTTCGCGACTCGCTTTTTACCCGCGCATTATCAAGGTCGTCATTGGTACCATACCGGGCTGTCGATCCCGGTCATGTCAAAATGGTTCGAAGCCAGTGTTCGTTCCGCCATTCGATTTCCAATATTCGCTATCGCTTTGGTATTGGGCGTCGCACTCACCGGCTTTTGGAGTACGACACAATTAACTGAACAGTTTTTTCCTCCTTCCGACCGAGATATGTTCGAAATTCAAATTTTTCTTCCTCCACAAGCGAGCATTATTCAAACACGCAACACAGCAATGCTTGTTGACGACATTATCCGTACCTACCCTAGCGTGGAACACACCAACTGGATGATTGGCGCCAATTTCCCATCGTTTTATTACAATTTGCAGGCCAGCCAACAAAACGCTCCCTACTTCGCGCAGGCCATGATTAAAACTAACGATTTTTCTGACGTGAATCGTATTATTCCCTTGCTGCAAAATGCATTAAATCGTCAAGTTCCTCAGGCACAAATTTTGGTTCGCAAGCTAGAACAAGGACCTCCATTTAAAGCGCCAATCGAGCTCAGAGTGTTTGGAAACAATTTGGATACATTAAAAGCGATTGGCCAAGACATTCGCCTTATCATGTCAAATACCCAGCATGTTACTCACACCAGAGAAACACTGCAGCCTGGCTTGCCGAAAGTGAAGCTCATGGTGAATGAGGAAGCGTCACAACTTAACGGCATTACATTAAATAAGTTCGCTCGTTTACTGCAAACAAGCTTGATTGGTCGCAACAGTGGTACGGTTCTAGAAGGGGGAGAATCCATTCCTATCCGGGTTCGGGTTTCCGACGATGAACGGGAAAACATTGCCCATTTAGGCAACTTACGCTTACCTATTGCCTCTGAGAACTATTCAACGGGTGTGAGCGTCTCTACCCTTGCAGAAATGGAACTGACCACCAGCAGAGGGGCAATTACTCGCCGTGGCGGGCAACGAGTCAACACGATTGAAGGCTATATAGAGTCTGGTGTACTCCCGCAATCGGTACTCATTGAGTTTAAGCAAGCACTTCAAAACTATACACTGCCTCCCGGATACTATCTTGAGTTTGGTGGAGAATCAGCTGGCAGAAATGAATCCATTAATAACTTAATATCAAACGTATTTGTCGTGGTGACCTTAATGGTACTGGTCGTGGTCATGTCGTTTAATTCATTTCGAATCAGCAGCATCATTTTCACGGTTGCAGGTTTGTCTGCAGGCTTAGCCATTTTATCCGTCTACTTATTCAACTACCCATTTGGCTTTACCGTGATCATTGGCTTACTGGGTGTTATCGGTCTTGCGATCAATGCTGCTATTGTCATATTGGCCGAACTAAAAGCCCGCCCCGAAACAAGCCTTGGCGATAACGAAGCCATTGTTAAGGCCGTCATGTCGTGCACTCGCCATATTACCTCAACAACCATCACCACCGTAGGTGGTTTCATTCCATTGATCATTGCTGGAGGTGGTTTCTGGCCGCCATTTGCGATTGCGATTGCTGGCGGTACCGTACTAACAACGATTATCTCATTCTATTTTGTTCCGGCGGCCTACCGATTGCTGTGTGGTAAGTCCCCTAAAAACGTAAGTTCCGCGCAAGATACCGCGAGTTGATTACGCACTTCACATGAGCGAATGACGACTATGCAAAGTGCTCACTTTTTCAGCGCCTTGCATAGTCGCTAAATGAGCGTCATGGCCCTGACTTGCTTTTATCACAAAGCGAGGATGGGTCATTCAATTTGTATCGCGCTATTGATTTAAACCGCAACAAGTCACACATCCTGCGTTTCTTCTTTACCCACTCAGCTACACGCGATATATAAAACGACCTCATCATTTCTTTTCTTATCACCACACGTCAAACTCGCCGATATTCCCACAGTCAACAAACCGCCACATACCCTATAAAATTCAACCACTTAAATAAACTATCGCTTGAATCATTTACGCTCATTTCTCTTATCAATTTTCACAATATTTCGATAACGATTTTTTGTCGTTATGGTCATTTTTATTCGTTTTACTCTTCGATACTCAAGCCTCATAGTCGCGGTGATTTCTTAATCAATCACCCTTTTCTTTTTATCAACCAATGAGGATCCTGCCTTGGAAAACACTCACGATTTCGCAGTTAACGCTGGCTTTAAAGTACCGGTAATTGCGCTATCACTTTATGCCGTAGCATCAGGTTACTTAATGAGCCTGATCCCACTTATGCTTAACGAATACGGTATTGATGCCAGTCAAGCAAGTTGGTTGGCGAGTGTATTTTATGCCGGATTACTTGTAGGGGCGGTGGCTATTGAGCCAGCCGTGAAATACGTAGGACACCGTATTGCTTTCGTTGCGTGTCTAGCGGTTTTCGTACTAACAATTATTGCACTACCCCTAGTGCCTGTTGCCAGCGTTTGGCTAATTGCTCGTTTTATCGCGGGTATTGCGGTAGCTGGAGTGTTTGTTATCGTTGAATCCTGGTTGCTTACCGGCGACGAAACAAGCCGAGCAAAACGTCTTGGTTTGTACATGGGTTCGCTGTATGGCGGTTCAGCTCTAGGGCAGCTTGGTATTGGTCTCATTGGCGTTGAAGGTATTATGCCTTTCATCGTTATTTTGACCATGCTTAGTGCCGCTATTATGGTGTTGCTTTTCATCCCAACACAACAGCCACAAAGTGCACATTCAACCCCATTAACATGGAAGCAAATGAGCAAATTAAGCCACGCTGCCATCATTGGATGCATCGTGTCAGGTTTAACTCTTGGATCAATTTACGGCCTGATGCCTGTGGAGTTATCGCATCGCAATGTGTCTCAAGGACACCTTAGCGCGCTAATGGCATTGGTGATACTAGGTGGTATGGCAGTCCAGCCTATTGTTCCTAAGCTCATTCATAAGGTGGGTCGTACACCACTGATGGGCATGTTTTGCTTAGTGGGTGTCTTTGCGATTGGTTTGGTGATTTTGAGCAGCGATCTGAGCGTATTGGCAGTCAGTTTATTCTTGATCGGTTTTTCATGCTTCGCACTGTACCCGATTGCGATCAACCTAGGTTGTGACAAGCTAGATGAAAACAATATTGTATCGGCAACGCAAGTGATGCTGTTTTGCTACAGTGTTGGCTCGGTCGCGGGACCGGTTATTGCTAACTGGTTTATGAATGGCACCCAAGGTCTAATGGCCTACTTACTGGCCACAATGATGGCAACGGCCATTTACATGATTATTGCTAGCATAACAACGAAGAAGCACATGGTGGCTGGAGAATAATTTCTTCATCTGATCATTTCGCCAGCTATTCGTCTATTCAATTACGAGTCCAGACAAGCCATCGAGTATAACTCGATGGCTTGATTTTCAAGCTTGTTTTGTTGCAATCAAACCTGTCATGGGTGTAATCGCCTCGCTATCTGGGAACACATTCAGTAACGTAGCGCTATCCGCTAAATAATGATCCGCAAGCACACCCTTTATGACAGAGCGAGTATCCGTCGTAGGCGCTAAATCTCTACCTTCGAATAACTGCGCCTCACCTAAGCCCGGCCAATCAGACACCACTTGTCCTTTTTTAATCGCACCACCTGCTAATAACATGACATTGGCCGTGCCATGATCCGTGCCTTTAGTGCCATTTTCTCGTGCGGTGCGGCCAAACTCACTGGCACACATCACCACTGTTGATGCCCATTTATCCCCTAACGCTGATTTCAGTGCCAGCAACCCTTCATCCAATTTTTTAAGCTGGTTGGCGAGTCGTCCTTGTGTCGTTCCCTGCGCGGAATGCGTATCCCAACCACCAAGCTCTAACACCGCAATATTAGGACCTTGCGGCGTATTGATAAACTTGCCCGCCTGCGTCATCAAGTTTGAAAACTGTTTGCTTTGGCTTGCACTTCCTAGCATTTTTTCTAACTTCATCGCTTCTGAAAAATTAGAGCCAAGTTCAGGATCGGATTGAAACAGATCCGCCAAGATCATCGCTTGCTCCTCTTTTGCTTTAAGTTTATGAGGGTACCAACTGCTCACTTTCATCTCACCCTGAGCAATTAACGGCAAACCAGAGTCGATGGCAATCGCTAAATTACGCTTCTCAGTCATCAAAAACCGATTAAGCCACCCTTCCCGTTCCAATGGGTTTACCGTGCCGTTTTCTAGCACCTTCTGACCATCAAAATGCGATCGACTACGATAGCCAGTAGCACAAGCATGGACAAACATCGCCTGATCGTTTTGATACCACTCAAAGACGTTGTTAAGCGCTGGGTTTAACCCATAACCACCTTCTAAACTCAACAATTCATTGGCATCAAAAGCAAGAGTCGGTCTAAGCGTGGAATACGCTGTGTCAAATGTTGGTACCACCACATTCAACCCATCCATCGCTCCTCTAAGTGTCACCCATATGAAAACATTCGGGCTGTCTGTCGTCGCGAATGCGAGATTAGGTAGACAAGTCACCAGTGACGTTGCACCAATGCCTTTCAAAAAATTTCTACGTGATGTCATTGTTCACCTACCTGTATTGAAACTGAGGGCTCATCCACAGCACCACTAGCTTGGAGACCACATCTTGCGCTTTTTCGATCGCTACGAGGGTGTGCTCATCGACATGCTCACCATACAGCCTTTGCAGAATGTTATTGATCGTATCCTGCGGACGTTGTTTATTGCGTTTTAGTTGCCGAACCGTAAGTTGCGCGACCTGATTCGCCACCTGCCATCGCTGGGTCAACCCAGATGCGCTATTGTAATCAGCATCTTGATCAGACCACCCTGCTGGCGATCCCGCCATAAAAGGCTCTTGGCCGAGTTGTCTCAACATATTGTGCATTTGTTTTTGATTCGGCTCAAAGTCTGCGCTACGTAACACCGCAAAATACCACTCTTGAGGCGTTCTAAACCTTAAGTGCTTTGGCTCATCTGCTAGCGGGCTCGCGATTAACTCTTCATAAACGGGCATTAACTGCCCTTTATTTTCCAACCATACCTTAACCAACGTTTCGATTAGATCTTCATGGTTTTCGCCGTAAAAGTGCTGCACTAACTTCCCACATATATGTTGCGCGGTCTCTGGACGTAACGCTAAGTCCGTTAAGCATGCCATGCCCTGCGCTTCGCCCTCTTGAGAATAAACCGTGTCTAATACTCGTATCGCACCGGGTTCATGTAACGCTGGATTAAAACGATAACCCGCCTCTTTTGGCCCCATGGTGACAGACCAGCCCGTGATACCCTGAGCAAGCTCAATAACATCCGTTTGCGTATAGCCACCACTCACTCCTAGTGTGTGTAATTCAAGTATCTCCCGTGCAAGGTTCTCATTTAGTCCTTTATTGCGTTTTTTACCTGCTTTTGAATTCGGTCCAATCGATTGATGATTATCCAGAAAGATCAGCATGGATGGGTGCTGACAGACAGATATCAGCATAGAACTAAAGTCAGATTTCCAAGCCGTACGAATAACCTCATTTTCTACGCCTGACGCAATAGGTCTCACACGTCGAGTGTCAGCAGAAATAGCAAAGTGATTACTCCAGAATTGAATCAGCCGTTCTTGAAATCCATAGGGTGAATACAGTGATTGAAGATTACGAGCATGAACAAGGGTCCGATAACTCTCTTGAAAGAAAGCATTATTGGCCTTAGACAGAGTCTGTTTTTCTTCCGGGGTTTTGGCATCCTTACGTCGACGGTTCAGCTCTCCCATATGAGCCAGCATTTCTGGGGTAGATGGCAACTCGGCAATCAATTCATGCGTGTAGCTATCCATCGGCAACTGCTTTGCCAAAGAAAGAGGTGCATTGGCATCTCCAACCCGTATGCCCAATCCAAATCGTTGTGGAGCGCCCACCGCCCAAACTTGCACATTGTCCATGATACCTCTCACCTTGCTGCACTTTTCCTGATTATATTTTAGACCGAAAGCATCAATAGCAACACTGATCAGCTTGATCTACATACACAGCACATACAAAAACATTATTGAAGCCTTGCGCGTTATTTATATGGTATATATCTGTTTTTATGCTCTTTTCCGTCAGAATACCGTTTCGTTTCTATTTTGTGTTTAAATTTGATAACTCGCCCTCAAAAAACCACCCTCCGTAGAATATACGATGCAAAGATGTTAATTGATTGTTACGGTTTATTATAAAAACGGAGAGGAAAACGCATGGACGATCTGAAATTTTACGTAACGCATGATTACTGCCCAAATTGCAATGCTGTCACGACGCAGAATGTTTTTGAATTAACTGAGCAACATACTCGTGATGCGCCACAAGCAGCGGTTAAAACCGAGCACACCTGTGAAGGTTGCGAATCACGATAAATAACGGATAAAAAAACGGCGCTCATTTTAGAGCGCCGTTTCTTTTTAGCTTCTACTTTGTGCTCGGGTACTTCTGAGCAAAAGCCTGTTACCTATGAACGTTTAGGTTGCATATAGGTCTTGCCAGCCGCTTTGTACGTGTCACTTTGCTTTAAGTCAAACAGTGCGTCGAAGAACCAAGCGACAAACTTAATGACGTCATCGCCTTCGTTCATGATGTGCTCAACATACTCTTCTTCTTCACCTGCATCACTGGTGCGAACAGACACGTGATAGATACGTTGTTCACCATCAACATCCGCCAAAGCAAATTGACCAGTTAGACTTTCTGCTGCTTGTGCAACGTCTTCATCATCACATGCTTTTAGTGCATTTAACGCATCAGGGAGTACTTTAAATAAGCACAGCTCTTTTACCAACTTTTCGAATTCATCTTGTTGCATTAGTGTCACCATATTGTGGTTGCGATTATAAGCTCGCAACTTTCATTTCTTGTTTCTTAAGCATCGCATCCAGTTCATCTCGACGGGCGATAAATTGCTTAAGTTCGCTCTTTGGCACAGAGTCTGCCATAGGAATGTTTGCTCGCATAGCGTTAACCGGCCTACCACGTACGATTAGCTCATAATGCAAATGAGGACCCGTGACACGTCCAGTCGCACCAGATAAGCCAATACGTTGCCCACGCGTGACTTTTTGTCCCTTTTTCACCAGTATCTTACTTAGGTGTAGATAACGGGTTTTATATGGACCACCATGATCAACCACAACATACTTACCTGCATAGGGGTGATTTCTCACCATGGCAACAACGCCATCCCCTGTGGTCAACACCGGCGTACCAGTACGTACCCCAAAGTCGGTGCCGTTATGTGGTGACACTCGTCCAGTGACAGGATGACGGCGGTTAGGATTAAAGCCCGACGTAATTCGGTGATTTGTTACTGGGTAGCGCATAAAGGCACGTTGCAAGCTTTCACCTGCGGCATCGTAGTACTGACCATTAGAGTGCAAATAAGCCGAGTACATGGCACCACGGTTAAAAATCTTAATTGCTTGAATTTCAGAGTTGCCGGTTGCTACACCTTCAACCGTTTGACTACTTTTAACCACTTCAAATTGATCACCCGCGCGTAAATCTCGGGCAAAATTAAGCTTATCTTTTAACAGGGTAACGACTTGATTAATTTCATTTGGACCAAGACCAAGCTTATTGGCGGAAGCCGAAAAGCTACCGTTAATCTCGCCAACTAGTGCCGCGCTGTTCCAAACTCCAGGTATCGATATATCTTCAAATTCGAAACTGCCATCATCTAATCGATGATAAACTGCTTTCTCTGCGACATTACGACCTAGTTCTAACTTAGTCAGAGCTTGAGTTTCTTCATCTTGCCAAAAACGAATTTTATCGCCAGGGCGCAATGTATCCAACACTAGGAAATTCAGATCTGTTTCCATTACAGACATCATATCTCTGTATGGGAAACCAAGCTGATCAAAAATTTGGCTCAAACTGTCGCCAGGTTGAACGGTGTAAGCGTACTTAGGAGGCTGAACAACTATCGCTTTATTTGCCGATAAAGCCTCAACAACTGGGGAATCGTTAAGGTTTAAATCGACCGTTCCTTTTAGCGTAGAGTCAGGAAGGCTGTGTAAAAAAGCAAAGGCTGCCAAAAACGGCACGGTGAAAGCGATGCTTCTTTTTAATTTTGAGTTACGAGCTTGAGTGCTTGCCACACTTGGTTCGCCCGGTATTTGATTCGATTGCACAATGGTTCCAATGCAGCTCATAAGAAGGGCTATAGAGTAAACTTTTCTGCTGTCAATTGCATCAATCGTTAGGGAAAGAAAACGTAAAACATGTGATTGTAATGTAAAAAAGCGAAGCTAATCGCTTCGCTTTTCATCAAATTGAGCTAACGCACTATGCGGTTGTAACCGTTATGCTGCTCTTGCAGTTATGCAGTTATGCAGTTATGCAGTCTTAACAATACCGTTATCTGCACCGAAACCATTAGGCACATAGTGATCGGCTTCGGCATCGTTTACCCACTCCGTCTCATTAACCAGATAACGGAATTGATACTCAGCATCTTTAGGTAATCGAGTGCGATATTTAAACGATTTAGTTTTGGCGACTTTTTTCATTTGGATTGGTTGCCAATCATGAAACTCCGCCATCAATACCACACTATCAACGTTCGCCCCATCAAGTTCGAACGTTACCTCTACTTCATCTTTAGTTTTAAAAAAACGCTTATTGATCATCGCAAGCTCCATTTGTACAAAAAATAACAACATCTAAGTGCATACTATTCAATTAAACTCACATTCACAACACCGAGAGCGTGAGAAATTTATCGAGCAGGCTAATGATGCAAAGAAATTATTGGCACTTTAGTTGATTGGTTTTTGAAATGTCACACGTCAACGAGACCTCATCCTGCGGGTCCTCATTCATCGATTGCGCCGCATTGTGTTGTTTAAAACGTACAATGACAGATTGCTCCCAGTCCACCTGTGACACTTGAACCCTGTCACCAAGCCACGCAGAGTCTACAAGGATGATTCTTTGCCTAGCCTTATCCCAATCAAACAGTCCTAAGTAGTAAAATACCCCTGAACCTTGGTTGCTAACAGCGAAAGGGACCACCACTTGAGACAGCACCCCTTTCTCCGTTTGCTCTTGTTTAAATTGATACAATAAGTAAACGTGCCCTCGCTCCATACCATTATCGTATCGCCCTGATGCCACTTGCTTCATTGGGTCAATATCGGTAAGCAAAGAAAACGCGCTGGTATCTGGTACCTGTAATGTCCATGGATTGGGCGTCGAGAGCCCTAGAATTTCATTCACTACTTCATCACTCTCTACATGATGAGAGGGAAATTTGGCGAGGATCTCTTCATCAGTCAAAGAGAAACGATACACTCCTGCAACCACAACGATGAGTAGCAAAACAATTGGCACCAATAAGATAAGTGGGATAGGCAGTTTTTTTCTTTTCATACGCGTTCAGCTCTGATTCCATATTTTGAAGCAGTTCCATTTCGATACCATGTGTCTGGTACCACCCTTACATGAGATTCTATCGTGTCGCGAGTTAACTCGCACGCTCAAAGTCTTCGTTACCCTCTATACTGTAACCATCGCTAACACTACAGATGAATAAAGCGGGGCAAACTTCGCGGATATTATGAATATTTAGTCTTCATTGATGAATAGTATTGCTTCGACGAGCAAAAAAAAGTAATCTCTGCCCCACTTGAGCAAATATGGATGTTTAGTGAATAATCAAGCGACGGAATCGCTGATATTAACTAGTTGTAACACGAGATAAAAATGCAAAATAGCGCTCAACCTGTCCCTGAAACAGGTAAAAAAGGCAATTTCTGGATGTTTTTCATCCCGTCATTAGTGGGTTTATTCCTGTTTATGGCACCTATTAGCTACGATGGTGGTTTGACTATTCCTGTCGCCGTTTTAGCCAAATCTCTACAAGCGGCAGTTGGCGACATTATCGTCCCTCTTGTGACAGCAATCATTGCTTTGATGGCAGCAGCGTCTATTTTAACTCGCATTTTCAAGCCTGCTTTCATCAACAATAACGACTTCCTAAATGGTTTATTCAACCCAAGTCCAATGTGGTTAGCGGTGAGACTCATCGGTGGTCTTGCGGCCGTCATGACTTACTTTCAATTTGGTCCAGAAGCTATTTGGGAAGAAAACACTGGCGGTCTTGTCTTAGAAGGCTTATTACCGACACTGTTTTCGGTGTTTATCTTCGCTGGATTACTCCTTCCACTGCTGCTCAATTTCGGTTTATTAGAACTGTTTGGTGCGCTATTAAGTAAAATTATGCGCCCGATATTCAACCTACCTGGTCGCGGTGCCATCGACTGTATGGCGTCTTGGCTTGGCGACGGCAGCGTTGGTATTCTGTTGACTAGTAAGCAATACGAAGCAAAATTTTACACCATGCGTGAAGCAGCGGTGATCGGTACTACCTTCTCAGCGGTATCTATCACGTTTAGCCTGGTCGTGATTGCTCAGGTAGAATTAGAACACTTATTCTTACCGTTTTATGGCGCGATTTGCTTAGCCGGTATTGTTGCAGCAATCATTATTCCTCGTCTTCCGCCACTTCGTAATAAAAAAGACGTGTTTATTGATGGCACCAAACCAAGCGCAGATGCCGAAGTCACCCCGACTGGCATGTCTACCTTCTCTTGGGGTTTGGACATGGCACTTAAGCGTGCCGGTACAGTCACCTCTGCAAAGTCCGTATTTGGTGAAGGCATTAAAAATGCCGTTGATATGGTATTTGGTGTATTGCCAGTAGTAATGGGGCTTGGTACGGTTGCGTTGGTCATTGCTGAGTACACCACGGTATTTGAAATACTGGGCATGCCATTTATTCCTTACCTTGAGTTATTGGGCGTGCCAGAAGCAGTTGCCGCATCAAAAACAATTGTGGTTGGTTTTGCCGACATGTTCATCCCGTCAATTCTAGCAGCGTCTATCGACAACGAAATGACGCGTTTTGTGATTGCTGCGATGTCTGTGACGCAGCTTATTTACATGTCTGAAGTGGGCGCTTTGTTATTAGGAAGCCGTATTCCAGTCAATATTATTGAGCTGTTCGCTATCTTCATCTTACGTACACTGATTACATTGCCTGTGATTGCTGGTGTTGCTCACCTGATTTTCTAATCACCAATGATTCAATCAAAGGCTCGCTTTCGGCGAGCCTTTTTTATTGCAACGCACCTTTACCTTCGCAATTTTCTATCTTCTCCCGTCATTGAGTTAACGTAGCGAGTAATTATGCCGCTACGCTACGACAAGCACACCTCAACATCTATTTTCTCGGTAAACACCGCCTTGATCGTTAAACAACGTCAGCTTAAAGCCGCCAGAGAGCCGATTATCGCTCATTGTAGGGTTACGCCACCCCATAGCTTTCAACTCACCCATAGGTCTATTTAGAGCTCTGCGTTGTGAATATCCATCCGTCACTTTTATCTTATTAAGCTAACTCTTATGGTGTGTGATTCGCACCTGATGATATCAGCCCACTCAATCACAACTAGGCAGCAAGTAAGAGACGACTAAGCGGCTACGCATCTACCCTGAGTGCATCAAAGCAGCAGCCTCACTGTAATCCAGCTACACACTGTGCAATAAGGCGCATTCACAAACACTATGCTGGGTACCTAAAGTGAGATCATTGCTTACCTTTATGCCAGACATACAAAAACGGAGCCTATCGGCTCCGTTTATCTACATTTATTAGCAGTGTTTTAATTCTATACGTTTAAGCGATGCGCTTAGAAGAAGTATTTGAAACGAACACGCATGCCTGTATCTTGGTTTTCTTCAAAGATTTTCTGTGCCGTTTTATCGTCTACTTTCGTGTAGTACGCACCTAGGTAGATTGAAAAGTCATCAACAGCTAATACATCAGCAAACTCGTATGAAGCGTATACGGTATCAACTTTTGCCTTACCGTCAGCGTAGCTTCCTAGCTCTTTTGATTCATATTCGTTAGCTGCGTGAATATAGCCAAGACCAAAACCTTTATATAGTGCGTTTACACCAACCGTCATGTTGTCTTCATCTACCGCATCCATATATGCGAAGTTAGCTATCAAATTCCAGTCAGCTGTCGAGTAATTAGTTGTGATGCCGTAACCTTTACGGTCTGAAATATCCACACCTGATGTCTCTGTAATAACCGCATCTTTAACTAAGTTTGCTTCCAAAGAGGCAGCAATACCAAAGTTACCTACTTGATAACCGACTACTGGGCGAAGCAATACAGAATCTTTGTTGTTCTTAACCTTTTCACCGTGATAAGTCGCATCACCGTCAGTCCCTGCTGGGCTACCAAACAACACTGAGCGGTCACCAATCATAGAGCCTAGCTCTAAATATAGGTTGCCAAAGTTTTGGCTATACATGATTTGGCCATCAGAACCACGGCCTCGACCTTCTTTCATTTGGTAAACATATGCCGCGCCATCACGATATAGATCGTTAGCTGTATCGCCAGAGTACTCTAGGAATGTGTCTTGACCTACAGGGAACATATCAAACGCTTCGAAACGACCCATGCGTATGTTCCAACCATCTTGCGCACCAAATGCGAACCATGCGTCATCTAATGCAACATTGCCGCTGCTTTCCATCAGTGGCTGCACGTTAACTTGCAATACGTGACCATTTTGAGTGTAACGCTCACCTGCGAATTCAAGGAGAATACGACCAGACTGGTTAAATGCATTTTCTTTTTCATTTGCGCGCTCTAAACGCTCAAAGTTGAAGTCAAATTCAACGTCACCGCCGATTGAGAAGTTACCTGTTTCGTTATCAACAATGCTAATTCCAGCATTGGCACCCATTGCTGTTGACACTAAGATTGCAGCAAGCGAAAGCTTAAAAGTGTTTTTCATTATGAACCCCGAGAAAATGTAATAAATATTGTTTTTATTGTTCGGCTCTTATATCCGTCTTTGCTAAGTAAGCTTCTATGAGCCCATCATTCGCAAGGTGAATAACTAAGATGCCTAAAAGTTATATACCGAATGAACGAGGTGAATTTTCACTAAAAAAACGAATATGGACAATCCTAATAATTTAAAAATGCCTATCTAAATCACGCTTTTAGAAATACAATAAAAGCCTTACATATCAATAAGTTACATATAAATAAATATACATTTAGCATAAAAGATATTTCTTAAGGTAATTTATGGGAACTTTTTATCGGGGAAAATAAATTCAGTGATTGAGATCACGGCTTAGATCAATGAAACAATACGAAACATTGATACCACTGCGTTAATTAATAGTTATGTAAATGTAAGTTACTGACCGAGTTGAAAGTAATCCAAACCGCAATAATACGACATCGTTAGTCGACTCTCTCAGTAGACCGAAACGTCGCGAATCTAAAGCGTCACGATATGAATGCATAAGCAACCCATCCCTTAATAAATTCTTGCTATTGCCAGAAATTGCACTAGTTTAAAACATAGAAACTCGTTGATTGGAGGCATGGCGTTATGGTAAGAACCCTAGAAAAGGAAATCGTCACAACGGTGCATGACCTTAACAATGCTCAGTTACTGGAAGTTAAACGCTTTATAGACGCTATGACGACAACAAAACGTAATCGTGACCTGCTGAGTGAGGAAGAAATAGACATGATTCGCTCACTCACTTCTGACCATCAACGAAAGTAGCCAATTCTTTGTCATTAGTTGGGAAGACCAAACGCAAAGAGGCCAGCATTATGCTGGCCTCTTTGCGTTTGGTCATACTAGGTTACTGCCATTCAAAATTGTGACAGCGTCACCAATATTGCGTTCTCATTTATTATCTAGATGCCGAGACTAACTCTTGAGGCGTTGACCATGTATAAACAAATTCATCCACTTTTTTTCCACAAGGTGAATCTCCTCGCTGGCTTAGTGATCTTATACCACCAACCGATTCATAAAAGTGCACCGCATCTTTATTACCTGCAAGCACTTCCAAAAACACGCCATTATCAGGATAGTATTTTCCAGCCCATTCCATTGCTTGCAACAGTAAAGTCTGACCGACGCCGCGTCGTTGTGCGGATGAAGACACATGTAAATTGTCGATGATAGTTCCATACTCGGCACTATGGTTGCCAAATAAACAAATGAAGCCCAATAGCTCACCCTGCTCTTCTGCCAAAATAACATGTTGGCTGAATGGTGGATTCAATAATCGCGCTTGCCAAATCAGTAATTTATCATCCAGTGCTTGTTCATCGAGATACGACTGTCGCATCATTCCTTTATAACTCGATTGCCAACTTTCAGCATGCAACTGAGCGATACGTTTATAATCAGAATATTCTGCTATTTTAAAATCCATTTAATAGTACCTACTACTTAACTATTGTCATATCCATTGATTACATACTAATAAAATGTAAACAAATTGCAATCTATGCTACTTAAAAGCTAACGGTTCACGCAATTATCCTTTGAAACTTACTGTTCACAGCGCAAGATCTCATGGACAACCTCAAAGGGCCCCATAGAGATTGACGATCTCGTTGGTTGTGGTTTTGGTTTTGATTTCGGCTAACGCAAAGACTTGGTCATCCAAACATCACATCCATTATGTAGAGTGCCAGGAAAAGGCGCATCCAAATGCTGGAAACCTACGGATTCATAAAGATGAATCGCTGATTTCATTGACGTTAGCGTATCCAAATAACACGATGTAAAACCCTGCTCTTTCGCAAAAGATAAGCATTGCGTCGTCAGCGCCTTGCCAATTCCATGCCCTCTACTCTCAGGAAGTAAGAATAATTTTTTGAGCTCACAAACGTTAGATTCGCTACCAAAAGGGGCGACGCCACAGCCTCCAACGACTTTACCGTTAAGTAACGCAATCAAATATCGACTGTTCGAGTCAATACCATAGTGGACACTCATCGCATTGACTTCGTCATCCGAAGGACCAAATCCTTCGCCGATCGCACCAAACTCTTCGCCTACTCGCTTAATAATATCCCGAACGGCATCATTATGTGGTTCCGTTATCTCTACAATTTCTACCTGCATAGTAATTCCCCATCAATATTAAGTTATGCGCGCAATAAAATTAGACTAACGATAACCCCATAGGATTGAAAGGAATTTATTGGCATAAACCATGCCCTTAGCCATTGATATAGCGAAGGTGTTAAAAGGGGCATGAAGGCATAAGATAGAACATAGATGTGATTTCACTTTTAAACTCAACACGCTACTATCATCACTTAAGTAGGCTATTTACGCTGACACTCGCAATACTAATCGCAACATCAATTGTAATAACAATGCAAAGACACGATGGCTAAAACTATGAATTCAAATTACTTGTTGGCAATCACTACTATGACGGCATTCGCGCTCAATTCGTTATTTGCACGTTTCGCTCTGGGATTTCAGGCCATCGATCCTATGAGTTACACCCTTATTCGCTTGTTAAGCGGCGCACTCGCCCTAATCCTTCTGGCCCTGTTGTCGTTCAGATCAACACGTGATTCAGCATCGCCTTCATTGGGGTTTCTACCCTCTTGTACTTTAGGTGCATCACTCTTGGGATACGCTATCCTATTTTCTCTTGCTTATGACCGTTTAGATACTGGAGTGGGTGCACTGATTTTGTTCGGAACGGTTCAGTTGACGCTGATTGGTTATCACCGTTTAAGCGGTCATGCTATATCGAAAATGGAAATGTTGGGCATTGGACTCTCATTGGTGGGTTTTGTCACTCTTATGCAGCCTTCGCAACAACAGCCCGATTTCAGTGCAGCGTTCCTGATGTCGCTGGCAGGTATAAGTTGGGCTATTTTCACTATTCTAGGCAAACAATCTAAACATGCACTGATCGCGACCAAACAAGGTTTTATTTTTGGTGCTGGGATGATGACGGTGCTCTATCTAGGCTACGCCCTCTACTTAAATGATGCGATCGTGACGACCACCTCACTCTACCTAACACCACAAGGGGTCGGCCTTGCGCTACTTTCTGGTATCGGCGCGTCGGCCATCGGATACTATTTGTGGTATTTACTGCTGCCAAAAATCGACCTACTGCAAGCCTCCTTGTTGCAGCTTACTGTCCCTGTCATTGCATTAGCGCTTGGCATGGTGTTCATCGGCGAGCAAATAACCGTCTATTCTTGTATTGCTACCTTACTGATTCTCGGTGGCATCGCACTCGCCTCTTTTAGCAAAGTGCGCTTACTATAATATCGTAAAGTGTGCTCACTATAATATCGCAAAGTAGAAACAAACCGTGCCACCAATACAACGGTAAATTAGATACAAAAGGATAATTGGTAACTCTGCGCTACTTAGTCTAATTTAAGCGTCGAATACGCTTCCACCCTTTAGGATGAATTATGTTGAATGTCGCTCTCAAATCGCTGATTTTAAGTTTACTATTTCCAGTTATGTGTATGGCTAGTGCCACCCCTGATAATACACAAGACTCAGAACAAGACGCTGGGCAAGCTCTCGTCAACCTGACGATGATGCTTGACCTCAAAGGTATTGAAGAGTCGATTGCTCAATCTAGTCAGTCAATTGATAATCTAGCGGTATCGTTAACGTTACTATCAAAAAACGAGAGCTTGAATGACGAACAACGTCAAGTACTTATAGATACCATAGAGAACATTGATGAGCTAACAGAAATATCAAAAGCCTCATTAATTGCTTTACCGGGAGCGTTAGAGCAATCACAAAATTCAATAGCAAAAAGCACAAAGAGCTTTGTTTATGACGTTCGGTTTAATGTCTTATTACTGTTGGGCGTGGTGGTGGTTGCCATTGTATTGGCGTTGATTGCCGCTTACTGGTTTATCTTACGCCCTATGCAAGGCACTATCTTGCTCGCCACAAGAAATGTATCCCAAATGGCAAGCGCGATTCAAAAAACAGCTACCGCCTTGGAAACCACCACTGAAAACCAGAAAGTGATAACAGAGCGCATAAATAATAACGACACCGCACAAACTCAATCGTCGGACCAAACCTCTCTCAGTTGAGGCCAACCCCATGTGGTGATTTCGACCCCCTTTATGACCCCGTGAAAGCTCAATGTTTGTCTATGATGAAACATTGGGCTGACATACCCTTCATGAATCAACGCCGAACAAATGGGCTCAAGGTGCTCAAGGTAGTCCCGAGCGGCAATGGACCCTCTTATTCTCTTTAACTGACCTCGTAACCAGTCACTCGATTGCGTGCTCAAAACTGAATCAATGACGGGATCACTGGCAAACGCAAGCATTGCTGACACTTGTCGGTTGTCATCTAAATTTAAGTTTGTTAGCACCAGATCATAATTCCACTCTTTTCCCATCGCCTGTTGGAGAAAGTCTCGATGCGAAAGAACCGTTATCGTCGCGGTAACACTCAGCTTGGCAAGGATCGCTTGTATTGCTCGACTACAACGGATCAGTCCTGGATGATCATAAACGACGAGGGATAACGAAGACGGAAGATCGGTATTCACTGCACAGATGCGATTGACCTGATGCCAAAACGGGAAAAAGTTATGCGCGACTTGAGCACCGAACGTGATGCTGTTGTCGACCAATGCTTGCCAAATGGCTTCCCCTTGCAAACACTCACTTAACCATTTTCGTTGTTGTAAGCTTAAGTTTCCCGATCGTTTTCGCTGATTGAACAGCAAAAACAGGCAGCCGTCTTCAATGCGAATTTGCGACTCCGGCTTTGAAACTGAAGAAGTTAAAACACCTTTGTTTGAGTCATGCTTCAACAAATTATTACTATGGACATCAATTAGAGGTTCTGTCGAAATGTTATTAGCACTCGCGTTGGCGCTAGTATTAGTATTCGTATTAGCATTGGTATTGGTATTGGTATTGGTATTGGTATTGGTATTAGCATTGGCAGCATCGTTAATACCACAAAGAGTATTCTTCACCTTACCGCCTAGCAATTCATGCCCACAAAACGACGATGGGTCATCCGTTCGCTTTTTTTCGAGCAGCCATATCGTCACTTCATCCGTTAATGCCCGTAGAGAAAAGTAACGTTCATTCGCTAATAGCGATACTTTCTGTTCGGTGTGTTCTTGTAGTAAAAACACGCCTGATCCAACCACTCTATTAGTGAGATTCCATGTGTCATTGAGTTGTTGTGGGGGTTGAATAGAATATTTTAGGTCACTTAGCAGCGCACAAAACCCTCGATCCGGACGGTTCAACGTTACGACTACCTTCAGACCATGATTAGCCTCAACAGATGCCACATGATCCAGTTCGTATTGATAGAAAGGCAGATTAGATAACATCAACAGCAGCTCACAAACGGCTTGAGCAGTGATCGCTTCACCGTTGTCAAACTGCAACCCTGGTCGTAAGTAAAAGCTCCAGCAACAAAATGAGTCATCACTTTGCCAATAATGTGCTAGTTCAGGCTGTAAATTACCGTCTCTATCCATCGAAACTAAACACGAATACAGCTGGCGAATAAGAAAGCGCTCGCTATTTCTTTGAGGTTTATGGGGAACAAGTCGTTCAAAACAACGATCATACGTGAGCTGTACGTTCACTCGCCCTTCTTTTAATACCGCACCCGATGTTTGTTGAAGCAAAGTGCCAAACAACACTTGGTCGCCATTTAAAAATTCAAGCGCTTTTTCATATTTACCCGCTGTCACCCAAGATTTAGCAACGTGTCTTTTTACCTCTTCAACACCGAATAGTCGTGCGAGTACAGAACGTTGATTACGACCGGCTTTTGGCAACCAATTTACCCAACCTAACTCAGTCATTTGTTTAAGTAACGTGCGTGCATGCCTAGGGCTGGTGATCATCTGCTCTGCAACATCGGCCAGCAGCACCTTACACTCCTGATTAAGCGGGTAATTTAGCAGTCTAGAGTAATAGCGATAAAGGTTTGATAATTCCAAGATACCTACCGACAACAAGCAAAGTTAATTCCTTATTTTAACCTATATGGCCAAAAGTTTAAATTTCTTGCTAAAAATGGCAATAACCGGAACACATTCTAAGAAATCCTATCTGTTTTATTATTCCCTATAAATAAGATAATAGCGGCATAGAAACAAAGACGTGTAGAGACATGGAAGTATTGAAAGATGGAAATATAGGCGTCAGCGTTAACACATTGGCCCCATTAACAACGAGGTAGATTCTCCATGAACAATTCAACGAAACACAATGATAACGGTCATCGTCCTATGGCTAAGTATTACTTAAGCCAATTCACTGCCGATAAAAGTAAGCTTCACCGCTTTGCTTTGACGTTACTCATTGGTCTTTGTCAGCTCTAAGTGCTTATTTTGAATTGCGGTGGCTTCATCATCTCGGTTTATGCTCCAACCCCCAACAAATCATTATGTTGTTGTCACCGCCCCACGCTACCATCGAATATAGATGGGCGTGCCGATTTTGACCAAAGTGATCAGTTCATCCATCTCTGTATTGGTAATGGCAATGCAACCGTTGGTCCAGTCAAAACTTTGGATGAACTTAACCGGTTTAGTGTAACCGTTCTTGAGTCCATGAATTTTTATGTTACCACCAGCACTAACACCCAACTCTTCAGCACGGCGACGATCGCGTAAGTTTGGATAACTGATGTGCATTGAACGATAAAATGCGGAATCATCCATCACAAAGTCCAGATAGTACTTTCCTTCTGGTGTGCGATTATCCCCTTCTTGAACTTTATGCCCTCGAGGGCTGGGTCCAAGTGAAATTCGATATTCTTTTACGACACTTTCACCCGACATTAAAAACATTCTTCGTATCGATTTTTTCACTTCGACACGGTCAATAACCGCGACACGGTCGTTATTCGTTTTTGAATCAGTATCGACAGGTAAGGCTGGGCTCACGCCTTTATTGGTTTGAATACCATTGGGAGCCGCAGCAGGTTGCAGCTTCTGTGGCGACGTATCAATAGACTCTGCGTTTGCTGGGTGCACGATTGCCCCGCTCTCTGTGCGTAGCTCAAATGCCTGTGCTGCCCACGTCACTGTAATGGCGAATACAACGACCACGAATCTCATTAACATCTACTTCCCCAATTTTATTCGCCCGGAGTTTATACCGACTCGAACCATATTCCAAGACACAGTCGCCTACTAAAAGTATAGGTTAGGGTACAACAACCTTATTGTTGCAATATAGCAACACAGATTACTTAAAATGCGCATATATCAACAATGTTTTTTAATCTACACTGTATTGGTCGTTAAAAAGAGGGTGTGACCTCTTAACTATTGAAGGTTCTATAAGATGAAAAAATTGGTCGTTATCACAGGTGCAAGTTCTGGTATTGGTGAAGCTATCGCTCGTCGCTTGAGTGCTGCCGGACACCCTCTGTTGTTACTTGCGCGTCGCGTCGAGAAGTTAGAGCAACTGGGTTTACCTAATACGCTTTGCGAGAAAGTAGACATCACCGATAAGGTGACCTTTGAAAATGCTATCAAAAAAGCTGAGGCGCTATTTGGGCCTGCAGATGCACTAGTCAACAACGCTGGGATGATGTTGCTTGGCCAAATTGATACTCAAGACGCGGGTGAATGGAAATCTATGTTCGATGTCAACGTGATTGGTCTTCTCAATGGTATGCAAGCCGTTCTTGCACCAATGAAAGCACGCAATTCAGGCACAATCATTAACATTAGTTCAATCGCTGGCCGTAAAACATTTGGTAACCATGCTGCGTACTGTGGGACTAAGTTCGCTGTGCATGCGATTTCAGAAAATGTACGTGAAGAAGTCGCTGAATCCGATGTCCGTGTCGTTACCATTGCGCCTGGTGCTGTGGAAACTGAGTTGTTATCTCACACGACATCGCAAGACATCAAAGACGGTTACGACCAATGGAAAGAAGTCATGGGCGGGGTATTAGCGGCGGATGACGTAGCAAGAGCCGTTGAGTTCGCTTACTCACAACCTCAAAACGTCTGTATTCGTGAAATTGTACTAGCTCCTACTCGCCAGCAGCCGTAATCCTTACACTAGAAAGGAACTAGCTCGCAATCCGTTGTATGCTGAAGCATGAGCAATAGGCAACAAGTCGTCGCCTATTGCTGTTCAGGTAAGTGCCCAGACTTAAACCACAGCGTTGTCGCACCGCTTACATACGGTTCATGATGACTTGCATGCGGACTGCGGGTCCAGGTTCCTGCAGGATAGGAGCCTAACTCGTCTTTAAGTTCTCCTTCTAGAACAAAAATCTCTTCGCCCCCATAGTGACCATGCGAATGATAGCTGTCGGCGTCTGTCCAACGAATGAGCGCAACTTGCTCGTTACCATGTTGATGTAACACCATCACCTCAAGTTTTTCCCCACATTTCTCCCAGGTTGACTGCGTAGTATCAATGCGTACAAACTGGGTATCATCTTTAGCAAATTGGTTGAGTTTCACTAAAATAATACAGCCTTGCTCACTAAAAGGCGTATGGTGACTACCTGGTGGGTTCCTTAGATACGTTCCCGCCCCATAATTACCTGTTTCATCAGAAAATACGCCTTCTAAGACTAGAATTTCTTCGCCTAATGGATGAGCATGTTGACTAAAACTAGCGCCGGGCAAATATTCGACAATACTGGTGACATGACCTGACTCCCGGGCTTCTCTCTCCAATGGCTTACGTCGTACACCGCTGGCGGGCGACTCAACCCATGTTTGTGATGCTGTGTCGATCACAACACGCTTACTAAAATCCATATTCAACATTTCGACGACTTTCCATTGTTGATACTAAACATTATTGACACTAAGTATTGTTGATACCAACTATTATTGATACTAAGTGCTGTTGATACTAAATATTATTGATACTAAGTATGCTTGAGACTAACCGTCATCATTAGCATTGGATAAGAGGCGCTAATGATGACAATTACCGCCAAATTATAACAAATAACTCACAAAATTCTTACCCCAACGTTAAGTTAGGCTGTTGAAAGCTTAACCCTTCTTTCTATACATACACCGAATCAACGACAAATAACTCTAAAGCCTCTATCTATATTCCAAAAATAAAAACTCTAAAATTCAATACGTTAAAATCAATAGTGTATTGCCAAAACCGTCCATGCCCGTCTGAGGTTTCAATAATAATTAAGAGGCAGCCGACAATAATCGATACAGTCTACAAGATATCCTATACACTGCATCTTCCTGTTTGTTAATTACCTTCATGTAGGCACCTCTATGTTCAGCGACTGGTTCAGTCAACCTGCACTTATTGCTATGTTACTGATCTTTATTGGATCATTTGTGCAGACTTCTATCGGATTTGGTTTAGCTATTGTTGCCGCCCCTTTGCTGTTTCAAGTCTCGCCCGATTATGTACCCGCACCAATTTGCTTGGTCGCATTATTTATCTCCATTCTAAACGCTGCTAAGCATCGCAGTAGTATTGCGCTTGGCGGACTAAAAATGGCATTGATCGGCCGAGTACCTGGGTCACTAGCAGGCGCACTCTTACTAATCTACGTTTCAACGCAAGTCTTATCTTTATGGCTGGGAGTGCTTGTCGTTATCGCTGTTGTGATAAGCCTATTACCATTTCGAATTGAGCCAACACCGACCAAAATGGGGATCGCAGGTTTCTTCTCTGGCTTTTTTGGTACCAGCTCTGGTATTGGTGGCCCACCGATGGCTCTGCTGCTTCAACATCAGGAAGCCAACCAATTACGTGGTAATTTGTCCGCGTTTTTCGTCTTTAGCTCCGTCATTTCACTACTGGTACAAGCGCCAATTGGTTTTTTAACCCCCCATCACTTGCTTATCACCATCCCACTGATTCCCGCATCATGGTTTGGCTATAAGCTCGCTCTATTAACGACACACTCTTTGCCAAAAGAAAAAATTAGAATTGGTGCATTATTATTGTGTTCAGCCAGTGGGATAAGCGCTATTTATCAAGGACTATCCTGATAGAGGATAGTTAATATAACAAGTAACTATACAACACCTAAATTAAATAGAGCCAGCGTATAGCTGGCTCTATTTGTTATCGACTTATATAAATTTCAAATAATTAAATAAAATCTATAGTTTTTTCATATCTTTGGGGCATGATTGAAGATGTGTTGTCACAACATGACCATCGCCAGTAAGACAAATAGTACCAGGCGCCCCTCCCTCTTCTGCCATGCTACTAAATGACAACACTAAAAACCCGAACAAAACCATTATGTGTTTCATAAGCCATTTCCTTCCTTTGATTTATAATAAATAGGTAGCTGAATTATAACTACATAAAAAGTGTAGGATATTAATTATCCATTTCAAAAATTGTTAGTTATTCTCAGTAAATTACGGAGCTAATATCACACTTCATATATATCACTCTAATTAAAATATTACTAAAGCGAATAATAACTGACGTAGAAATAACATTTGCAAATGAATATCCCTATATGCTATTCATTCACTTAACGAATAGGGGGCGTTAATATGCGTATAAAACTGGGGCTTATAGGTATCGTAGCAAGTGTTTGTATGGTCACTGGTGCGACAGCCGTTCACTTTGACTCACTCACGTCTCCCAAATCGTTTGATACTTATGCTCAGATCATCAAACAAACCTATGAAGCCGAACTTTTCACCCTTTCTGTGTATAAGCAAGGTCATTATGGGTTGAGAATGTATCGTCAAACTCAAGACTCCAAATACTCTGTTGTGGTTTGGAATGATATGGCAAACGTCGTCAGCCGGCTTAATACACTATCGAAGTATGTAAAAACTCGCCAAGAGATTCGAGACTATTCAAACGACCGCCTAAACGATTACAAAAAAGGCAAAGACGAGCGTAGCCAACGTCGTTACGCCGCCACTAAGTCAGACCCTGAGTACTTCTACATGGGGTTAGATTTATTGCGTTATATGGCCAGATTAAATGAGTATGGGCTACAGCATAAAGACGATAAAACGCTTCGCGCCCGCCTTAAGCGCTATGATTTCCAATCGACTCTCACCAATCCCACCATGATAAAAGCGTGGGCGGCACAACTCGCTAACCAAGCCTATTGGCTTAAGCAAATTGGTGAGCAAGACTATACGCAATCCTTCATACAAGCCTTCCAAGAGACGTATCCAGAAGGTGAGGACTATCGCCTCAACGAGCAGCAATTTGCCAACAAGCTGTATGGTATGACTCATATTATTTTGGCAGACTCAGAGTATTACCAACGTACTGTCAACGAAAGCGATCATCAGTGGATATTCGATTACTTTAGAAAAAATATCGACGATATCATCGCACATACCAAAGAAGATGTGATTGCAGAGGTAGGGATCACCTTCTTGCTCGCAGGACTTGACGATGATCCGGTGGTAGATAAAACTCGACAAGCTATTATCAAAGCAATAAATAAAGAAAAAGGTATGATTCCTTCAGCGTCTGGGGACTTTGACTTTGCTTACGGTGAGCACCGTAATGTGCTTGCCATCATGTTGCTCAGTTGGCAAGCACCTAAATCAGGCCCTAATCTACATCTAACGCCAAAAATATTTTCCAAACTACCCTATGGTGCGGTCAAGAAACCACTATAACGACAATGCCCCTTAAGATAAGGGGCATTGTCGTTTCACTTCAAACCATTATTCTACATCGACCGCGATCAAACGTACTCACTGCCGATATTGTCCACGACCGTTATTGCCGGCCACCGATACTGTCTACGACCGTTACAGGTACTTGAGAGAGTCTCCATCTTCGGTAAAGACATGCACTTTTTCTGATGGCGCAGTCAGGTGAATGCGTTCTCCTTTATGGAAATCCAAAATACCCGGCAGTTTAGCCACGGTGCTTTCCTCATGACCCTCGACCCGAATATGCAGCAGCGTGACCTCTCCTAATGATTCGACAAATAGTACCTCACCGGAAATCAATGCCTCGCTCTCACTCGATACCAAGAAGTCCTCCGGTCTGATCCCTATCTGCAATGGCAACCCATTTAAGGTATCAGAGGCCAAAATAGGTAAATCGACTTCCATGCCATTCTCGGCGCGTATACGAGAAACGTCTCCTGCTTTTATCATCGATGCAGGACTGATATTCATCGAAGGCGAACCAATAAACTGCGCCACAAACACATTACAAGGGTTGGTATACAGCTCTAGTGGTGTGCCCACTTGTTCAATACGCCCGGCAGACAGCACCACAATGCGATCAGCCAGCGTCATGGCTTCCACTTGATCATGCGTAACATAAATCATGGTCGTTTCTGTCATTGCCTCTTTCAGGTTGGCAATTTCAATACGAGTCTGCACTCGTAGCGCAGCATCAAGATTGGATAACGGCTCATCAAATAAGAACACCTTAGGTTGACGGACGATAGCACGTCCAATGGCTACTCGTTGACGCTGTCCGCCCGATAAGGCTTTCGGTAAGCGGTCTAAATACGGTTCGAGCTGCAACATACGCGCGGCTTCCATGACTCGCTCGTGAATCGCCTCTTTCGGCTCTTTTGCAATACGCATTGCAAAAGCCATGTTGTCGTACACCGTCATATGTGGGTAAAGTGCGTAGGTTTGAAAAACCATCGCAATACCGCGCATTGCGGCAGGTAATTCATTTACCCGAGCCCCTTCAATGCACAACTCGCCCGCGGTAATCTCTTCAAGCCCCGCAATCATTCTCAATAACGTGGATTTACCACAACCAGAGGGACCAACAAATACAATGAACTCACCTTGATTGATATCGAGATCAATCCCATGAAGTACCTGTGTTTCACCGTATGATTTTTGTATGTTTTTTAAAGATAATCCTGTCATCTCATTATTCTCATCGTTGAATCAAGTACTGTTTATTTAACAGAACCAGAAAGAAGCCCGCGCACCAAATAGCGCTGCAAAGTAAAAAAGACGCCCAGTGGTACCGCAATCGATACAAACGCGGAGGCGGTTAAAATTTCCCAATTCCCGCCGCGAGAACCAAGTAATTCACGCAGTCGAGCCGTCAGAACCATGTGCTCTTCACCCGTCCCTAAAAACACCGTTGCCACAAGTAAATCATTCCAAACCCACAAGAATTGGAAGATAGCGAACGACGCTAAGGCTGGAAATGACAGTGGCAGCACGATTCTCATAAATATTTCAAAGTCTGTCGCACCATCAACTCGAGCTGACTCTATAATTTCTCTTGGGAGGCTGGAAATATAATTACGCAATAAGTAAATCGCCAGCGGCAAACCAAATCCCGTGTGCGCCAGCCATATGCCCAAATAGGTTTTCGCTCCTACTCCGAAAAATGCACCAACATCATTATAAAGACGTAAAAGCGGGATCAAGGACATCTGCAATGGCACCACTAGCAAGCCTACCACTACCGCAATTAGCAAATTGCGCCCCGGCATTTTCATCCACGACAATGCATAAGCCGCATACGCCGCGATGAGTATTGGAATAATGGTCGCCGGAATAGTCACCGTTAAAGAGTTAATAAATGAGCGCCCAATCCCTTCCGCGGTTAACACCTCTTTATAGTTGTCCAGTCCAAACTTTGGAGGCACAACAGCGGTATAAAAAACCCGCTTACCACGTTTACCTTTAAACGGCTTTAAGGACGTCATCTTATAATGACCGTCTACCGTCATGCTCAACGTGCCACCATTTTTCATTTCAGCGATTTCACCCGGTTGATAAGCCGTTGGCGCGCGAGATGAAAAACCAAAAGCGTGCACTTGTGTCGGTTTGCCGTCTACCAATACTTGTCCCGCTAAAACATAGACATCACCTTCCTGAACTTGCGAATCTGGTGCGCCTGTTCTATCAACTAAATTTTGTTCTGAATTGGTGAGTGAGGTCCACCAGCCGGTCAGGGCAAGTTGGTCTTTATCTCGAAACGACGAGATAAATAGCCCTGCCGTAGGAAGCGTCCATAAAATGACAATAATAAGGACAGACAAATGCACCAACATCGTTAAAGGAGAACGACGCAGTTTGCTCAAGCTAAATGCCGCTTTACTCACATGGCCAACAGCGGAAGTCGCGGTTTTATCGTTCATTTAACGTCCCTCCATTTGAGCATGGGCTTGGCGCATATTCCAAACCATCACCGGAATGACCGCCACCATAATGATCACCGCAATGGCAGCACCACGACCAAAGTCGCCGCCCCCTCGGAACATCCAATCAAACATCATATTCGCAAGAACCTGTGTGCTCCATTGACCATTCGTCATGGCCAGCACAATATCAAAAACCTTCAAGACCAAAATAGTGATCGTGGTCCATACCACCGCAATAGTGCCCCAAATCTGCGGAATCAATATTTTGAAAAAGATTTGAACACCACTCGCACCATCAAGCACCGCCGCTTCAACGGTTTCTTCAGGAATGCCACGCAACGCCGCCGACAAAATAACCATCGCGAATCCAGTCTGTATCCAAATCAAAATCACCATGAGAAAGAAGTTATTCCAGAAAGGCATCGTGACCCACGCTTCTGCTGTACCACCAAAGAATTCAACAACAGCATTCAGGATCCCAATTTGGTCTGAGCCTGGCGCACGATAGTCGTAGACGAACTTCCAAATAATGGACGCACCAATGAAAGAAATGGCCATTGGCATAAAAATTAGACTTTTTGCAATATTGCCCCAGCTAACTTTGTCGGTCAGCGCGGCAATGACTAAACCAAAAAAAGTCGACGCGGCTGGCACCACTAAAAGCCAAAGAATATTGTTAAACAGTGACTCTCTAAATTCACCATCATTAAACAGCCACACATAATTGCTCATCCCAACAAACTTATCGCCATTGCGATCGTGTAGAGATAAGAACACCGACTCAAAAACCGGATAAACAAGATATAAACCAAGAAACGCTAACGCAGGTCCAAGAAATAACCAAGGCCTTACCGAGGCGGCACGACGCAAATTCTGAGCCATTTTTTGATTAGATACGCCGCGAGCAGGGAAAATAATGCCTAATAGCCAGTTACTGCCTACGAAATAGAAAACGCAAACCGCAACGCCCAGTGCCATGATGAATAAAGAGGAATAAAGTTGTTCCATTACTGCCTCACTTGCAGCCCTAGACTACACAAAAAATACAATCAAAAACCGGCAATCGCTTCACGGTGAACCGATCGCCGGTGATACTACTTTACTGTTGGGTGTAAACACTAAAACCCAATATTGAACTATTCGCTATTTAAGCGCATCCCACGTTTTCTGAATATCGTCAGCCACTTCTTGTGCTGGTTTACCACCACTGTAGTCCACCATACCGGTCCAGAACGCACCCGCGCCAATTTTACCCGGCATTAAGTCTGAGCCATCAAAGCGGAATGTCGTGGCATCAAGCAAGATTTTCCCTTGTTTCTTCAAGGTATCATTGCCATAAGTCTCAACATTCGCGCCTTTGTGAGGCGTTAAGAAACCAGATTGCGCCATCCACACTTCGTGAGCCAGTGCCGACTGTAGGTATTCCATGAACGCACGAGACGCTTTTGAATCCTTAGTAATACTCCACAACGTCCCCGCCCCTAATACTGGCTTACCTAAGTCTTTAGACTCGTAGGATGGGAAGTAGAAGAAGTCTGCATCTTCGCCTAACTCTGTCCCTTCAGGGAAAAAGCTTGGGATAAACGAAGCTTGACGATGCATGTAACACTTCGCTGGCGAAGTAAACAACCCTTTTGGTGAATCACGGAAATCCGTCGCTGCTACCGCTCGCGCACCACCATCAACGAATTGATCATTACGTGTGAACCAACCATATTCTTCGATCGCCTCAACGACTTTCTTATCATTGAATTTAAGCTCGTTCGTGGTCCACTTATCATAGTCAGCTGGAGACTGCGTACGTAACATCATGTCTTCTACCCAGTCTGTCGCGGGCCAGCCCGTCGCGCCACCAGAGCCGACGCCAACACACCATGGCGTTTCGCCATCTTCAACGATTTGTTTGGTCAGTGCTTTCAGCTCTTCCATTGTCTCTGGAACATCATAGCCAGCGTCTTCAAAGTTTTCTGGTACGTACCAAACCAACGATTTCAAATCCACTTTATAGAAGAAGCCAAACAGTTGCTCATTACCCTTTTCATCCGGGAAGGTGCCAAGGTCTACCCAAGAAGAACCAGCCGCGTAGTTTTCTTCAATCCAGTCACTGGTTTTAGGGTCGAGTGGGGACAAAAACCCTTTCGATGCAAGATCGGCGGCAAGACCTGGTTGAGGGAAAATAACAATGTTAGGTGCGCTGCCCGCCTGAACATCAATGGCGATTTGTTGCTCGAATGAATCGGAGCCGGAATACTTAACATCAGCACCCGTGGCGGCTTCAAAGTACGCAATTACGCTTTCAACCAACTCTTTATCTTCGGTCAACCACGGGCCAAAAATAGTGACGGTTTCACCCTTAAGATCCAGTTTCTTCAGCTCTTCGTAGTTTTGCCACGTAAAGCGGTCGTCATCACCCGGGGTAAATTTAAGATCAGCAGCGAATGCGGAAGAAGCAGAAATCGCAACAGCTACTGCAGTAGCAAGTAGGGAGGTTTTCATCGGTCAGACTCCATGTATTAGATACTCTGGTTTATTAAGTCAGTGCTTTGACTCTTTTTATAATAGATTGCTCGGTTTACAACGGATTACTCTGGCGTTTTACTGTGTGCCAAAGAAGCTCAGACATCACCGTTTATACCCACGGTTAATTAGCTAAACTTATAAATTACACATTAAAACCTAATTGATACTTCAACCAGTTCTTATCTGAGTGTTGTGCCTGAGATCATGTTTTACAAACTGCCATCCATCATAGGGTGACCGAGCTCATAATAATCGCTGGCGCCATGAAATTTCACCCACTTTATGTGGCTGAAACACCTTAGACTGTTTGATAAAACTTAGATAACCTAGCCATTATTCCAGTGATTAAAAGAATAAAATAAACCTCTTCTTAACCACAGTTTATCGTTATATGTATAGGTGTCATTCGATGCCACTCTCTTTTGAAGGAGCATAACCATGAGTATGGAACCAAGATGGTGGCACGATGCTGTCGTTTATCAAATCTATCCACGTAGCTTTAATGATTCAAACGGTGATGGCATTGGTGATATTCCAGGCATTATTGAAAAGCTCGATTATATTCAGTCCCTTGGTAGCAACGTTATTTGGTTAAGTCCTGTCTATCAGTCCCCAATGGAAGACAATGGCTATGATATTTCAAGCTATCGGGAAATCGCCGAAGAATTTGGCACCATGGCAGATATGGAAAAGCTGCTGTTTGAAGCCAATAAGCGACACATTAAAATTGTGATGGATCTAGTGGTCAACCATACCTCTGATCAACATCCATGGTTTCAAGAATCCAAAAGCAGTAAAGACAACCCTAAACGCGACTGGTATATCTGGAAGGATCCCAAATCAGACGGCACGCCACCCAATAATTGGGAGTCATTTTTCGAACCACAAGCATGGACACTAGATGAGGCGACGGGTCAGTACTACTTACACCTATTTAGCCATCAACAACCAGACCTAAACTGGGCTAACCCAGACGTTCGACACGCCATTTATGACATGATGCATTTTTGGCTGAAAAAGGGCTTAGGTGGTTTTAGGATGGACGTCATTAATATGATAGGAAAGCCGTCAGACTTTCCAGATGCCACTATCTTTGATGCAGGTGTTGCTGGGTGGGAGCATTGGTCAAACAATCTGCTTGCTCACCAATACCTGCGCGAAATGCACGACCAAGTGTTGCAGCACTATGATGTACTCACCGTTGGTGAAACGCCCTTTACCACCACTTTAGATGGGCGTTACTACTCACATCCTGATCGTAACGAAATCAGTATGATCTTCCAGTTTGAGCACGTCAGTATTGATCGCGAAGAACACAACGCCGTTAAAAAACCCTTCGATCTCGTGCAGTACAAAGAAATCATGTCACGTTGGCAACAAGACCTATATCAGAAAGGTTGGAATAGCGTGTACTGGAGTAATCATGATCAGCCTAGGGCTGTCTCTCGTTATGGTTCTGACTGCCCTCAATATCGTATTATCAGCGCCAAAATGCTCGCGACCGTGCTGCACTGTATGAGCGGTACACCTTACATTTACCAAGGTGAAGAGCTTGGCATGACAAATAAACACTTTGAGTCTATTGAAGAGTTTAATGATCTCATGGCGAAGTTTCATTATGAAAAAATGATGAAAAAGGGTCTGTCGCCAGAAGAAGGGTTAGCGTTTCTTAATGATTTTTCTCGTGATCATGCCCGTGTCCCAATGCACTGGGACAGTAGCAACAATGCTGGATTTACCAACGGACAACCCTGGCTGCCGTTAAATGATAATTATACCGAGATCAATGCTCAACAAGCCGTCAACGACACAGCGTCGATCTATCATCACTACCGCCAACTCATTGAGTTACGTAAAACGCCTCCTTATCGAGATGTGATCGTTTATGGGCGTTATGATCTCATTGAGCCGGAAGACGAACACGTTTATGCCTACTTACGCAGTAACGATCAGCGCGCATTGCTAGTCATTAGTAACTTTACCGACCAAGTTCAAACTCGCCATTACTCATTCGACATTCAAAAATTGGTGCTGAACAATTATCCAGCTGATGAACCCAATTGGACATCCCTCAACGCGGTCACACTAAAACCGTATCAATCGGTTATTCTTGACGTCACATGTTAACGATTAATTGATCATTCTATAAACAACAAGCACTTGGAAGGTCGTGTGCGGCACGGCTTTCTAATTCCCACCGCTCACCCTATCGTAAAGCGATTCCATTAAACATACCGATACTTCCCGCAGCAAAGGACCACAACTTCCAATACTTCCCTGTAACACAACATGAGCAGTTGTGGACGAAATGTTATTATTGGTAACAATTCACAAACCAATAATAACTTTTGTCACCCTATAACAAACAAGATGGAGTTTACATGTCTCAAAGAGAAGTCGTTGTACTAAGCGGTGTGCGTACCGCAATCGCAGATTTTGGTGGAGCATTGAAAGATGTGGCTCCGACTGAACTTGCTGGTCAAGTGATCGCGGAAGCCGTAAAAAGAGCCAATATCGCCCCCGAAGATGTGGGTCATTGTGTTATCGGCAGCGTCACGCATAGTGACCGACGTGATATGTACATGAGCCGTGTCGCCGCACTAAAAGGGGGCTTGCCAATCGAAACACCAGCGCTAACCGTTAACCGACTCTGCGGTTCTGGGCTTCAGTCTATTGTTTCTGCGGCACAAATGATTCTGCTGGGCGACTGTGATGCCGCGGTTGCTGGCGGAGCCGAGTCAATGACACGCGTCCCTTACTGGTCCCCTAGCGCACGATTTGGGTCAAAAATGGGGGATACTCAACTTATCGATCCTATGGTCGGTGCCCTCACCTGCCCAATTAACGATACCCACATGGGGATCACCGCTGAGAACTTGGCCGAGCAGTACAATATTAGCCGAGAAGAACAAGATGCTTGCGCTTTAGAAAGCCATCGACGTGCACAACGTGCCATTGAAGAACAGCGCTTTGGCGACCAAATCCTACCTATTGCACTAAAAACTCGTCGCGGTACCACGCTATTTGATACCGACGAACACGTCCGCTTTGATGCAGAGGTAGAGAATTTTTCTAAATTGCGCCCTGCCTTTAAAAAGGAAGGGACCGTCACCGCCGGCAACGCATCAGGAATCAACGATGGCGCAGCGGCACTAGTGCTTATGGAAAAAGCCGCCGCCAAAGCGAAAGGGCTCAAGCCAATGGCAACCATGTTAGGCTATGCTATCGCCGCCGTTGATCCTGCAATTATGGGCATTGGCCCTGTACCAGCAGTTCGACAGTTGCTCGATAAGACGGGGGTTAGCGTCGATGACATTGACATTTGGGAAGCCAACGAAGCATTCGCTGCGCAAGCCCTTGCTGTGACCAAAGGGTTAAACCTCGACCCTGAAAAAGTGAACCCAAATGGCTCAGGGATCAGTTTAGGTCACCCTATTGGTGCTACGGGATCGCTTATTTCCGTTAAAGCCCTTTACGAGCTTCAACGCACAAACGCTCGCTATGCGGTTGTCACTATGTGTATTGGCGGCGGTCAAGGTATTGCTGCGCTTTTTGAACGATATCAAGACTAGCACCAAGATTATCATTCTACAGATAGACGCTATTCAGCGTCTATCTCATTCCAGTTCACATGTTTACACACCGCCTCTACCTCGCTGTCCTTTCTGTCGCTGTCGGAAGACAATAAGATAGATCGTTTTGGCTATATTGAGTCAGATGGGTGATCACAGACGGGAGATTAGGTAAGCTAAAACAGTGTTGCCCAGAAACGTTTTTAAAAATTGATCAGACTCTATTGTCCTCCGACAACAATGTCTAGATATAGAGCGAGCATAGGGTCAGATAGAGTTTTAAAGTAGGTAGTGGTTAGGGGGATTTGTCGATCTTAATTACACATCCCTGTGTAATGTATTCTGAATGTCAGCTGGCTTTAAAGCGCTTCATAAATTGACTAAAGCGTGGAATCAGGCTTTGCACAGTCGGCGCATCGGGAATCTCATTTACAAAAATCATAAAGCGCTGTGCTTTACTTTTATCACCTTGAGCAGTCCCTGCTAGTATTGCTTGAGCTAAAATTACATGCTCAGCGGTAACGTCCTTATTCGAAAATTCGTGAATCAACATAGAAAATCCTAATAAGTATAAATACGGATCTAATAATACAATATATTGATGTTTATATCGATAGCTTATGGCATTCATCAATGTCAGATTTGTGTGAAAGCAAAACAGTGATGTGCATCATCAATACTGGACAGTGAGCTTAGTGACTTTCCATACTTACCGCTTATGCTAATTCGTGATTTGCTAATACTTGGCTCTCCGAAACTCAT
>NZ_JAMKMS010000030.1 GCF_023634655.1 Vibrio methylphosphonaticus
TAATGGCTGTTTTCTTCCTCCACTTCATCCAAATCCATCTCAGTCTCAACCAAACCCGCAAACTCATCAGTATGCGCGGTACGAGCATCTAAACCTTCAAGCAGCTCTTGCTCGGTAAAACTCTTCTTATCTATTCCTGTGGCTCACCAGTAAGCGATTTAAATGGAAGTATAGCACTAATGTGGAATTTACTCGGAAGCGAATGAGAAGCTCTCGGAGAGACTTTCCAGTATGTTCTAAAGTTGAAGAATAGAGTAGGAGAGGTGCGTAGTGATTTGAGTAGTGGTGAAAATGGGTCTAAGATATTTGATAGAAAAACTACTGTATAAGTCCACCTTTCGTCCACCCTTAATCCACCTAAGCAAAGCTGGGATAAAGTGGGGAAGGGGAAAGTTGCTTATTTTCAGTGTATTGCGCGAGATTTACGACGTTTTTGAGGGCTCAAAAACGGTGAAACCCCGATGTTGGTAGCATCGGGGTTTCGAATTTCTTTAGATTACTTAGTTGGTAAGACTGAGAATCTTTTATGCAAAAGGCTGGATTTAATCCAACTAATTCCTTGGTAGGGGAATTAGATGCGGATGAAGTCCATGTGCTCAACTTTTGGCTTGAACGCGTGACGTTGAACGTCTTGCGGCTTAACCTTAACTTCTGCGCCGTCAATCACTAGAGTGATTGCTTCGTAGAACTCAGGCTTGTCCATTTGGTTGATTACTTCATCGTGCGCTAGCGCGATAGAAACTGGTGCTGCTTCACCACCGTAGATGATTGCTGGGAATTTGCCAGCGTGACGTAGGCGGCGGCTCGCACCCTTACCTAGTTCAGTACGTACTACTGCTTCGAATTTCATAGTATTTACTCTCAAATAGTAAAATTAATAAATATCGTTCTAATCTTAGCGACCTAGTTAGAACATAGAACGCTTTGACGTATCGTAAGATACTCTCAAAACGAGCGCGGATACTAACATCCAATAGTCATCTGAGCAATAGTTTGAAGCTAAGATTAACTGATTTTTTAGTCCTTTACGGCTTGTAGGGTAAGGGTTGTTCGTAAACCACCCAATTTACTCGCAGATAGCACCAACTCTCCTCGGTAACCATGTGCCATCTCGCTAACAATGTTAAGCCCCAAACCGGTACCGGGTGTAGTTTCATCCAAGCGAACCCCGCGTTTAATGACACTTCGACACTGTTCTTCTGGGATGCCAACGCCGTCATCTTCGATGATAATCTGAACTATGTTGTCGCTTAGTGTGGTTGAATGGACTCGAATGAGGCTATTTCCCCACTTGTAAGCATTTTCTATTAAGTTACCCAGCATTTCGTCTAAGTCGGTCTTTTCTACAGAAACATACAGCTCGGTTTCAAGCTCATTGATGAGTATGATTTCGCGTTCGGCATAGACCTTATCGAACGCCAGAGAAATCGCATCAACACGTTCGCTTGGGTTTGATTTGACTGACAGGATGTTCATTGCGCCGGCCATACGAGCACGGCCTAAGTGATAATCTATCTGAGATTGAATTTGCAGCAAAGCAGGGGCGAGTCTATTACGGTCTTCTTCACTTAAGTTTGCTTGTTCATTCTTAAGGATAGAAAGCGGTGTCTTTAGCGCGTGTGATAGATTACCAGCATGGTTACGGGCTCGAGTAAGCAGCTCCTGATAATGAAAAATGAGCGCATTTAGATCGTTCACTAGGGGAGAGATTTCTTTTGGGTACTGTTCATCTAAAGATTGGCGATCGCCACTTCTTAGCATCTTCAGTTCTTTTTGCATTTTAGTTAACGGCCGTAGAGACCAACTGACTTGGGCAACGACCAGGCTAAGGATGCCAACGACCATAATACTTAATAACATCCAAACTTGATTAGTGAGCTTATGCAATGCTTTATTGATGGGTTCTTCATCCTGCGCGACCAATATTGTGACGCCGTCACTAACACCAGGAAGGAAAACCGTACGTTTAATGGTGACGAGTTTTTCGTCTTTGGCGCCGTAGAATAAAGAAGTATGAGGGCGTTTTTTTTCTGATATGTTTTGATCCCAAAGCGAGCGAGAACGCAATGTGTTGGATTCTGTGGTGATACGCCAGTACAGACCGCTATAGGGCTGATTGAAACGCGGATCGGAGAGGCGAGTCGCTAACACTAGATCGCCTTGTTTGTTTGTTTCAAGGTTGGCGGCTATTTCGTCCATGGAGCGACCTAACTGAGTCTCCAAATCTTGAATCAAGTAATCTCTTACTAAACCGGGAATCATGATGCCCGCTGCAATAGTCATGACAGATAGCCACAAGGTCGCAGCGAGTAACAAACGGGTTTTTAAGCTGAGTTTTTTAAACCCAGCTTTAATTGCCGAAGTGCGGATCGCTGATGCGTCTTGGTTAGGCATTCAATTGGTACCCTAAGCCTCGCACCGTTTTAATGATTTTTGGTGATATCTTTTTACGAATTCGTCCGATGAAGACTTCAACCGTATTGGAATCGCGGTCAAAGTCTTGTTTGTAAATGTGCTCGACAAGTTCTGTTCTTGAGATAACTTTCTCTGCGTTATGCATGAAATACGCAACGACCTTATATTCTAGCGCCGTTAAGCTGACCGCTTGACCTTGCCACATGACTTTAGACGAGCGAGTATCTAGGCTAAGGTCACCAATTTGCATGACGGGTGAGGCATTTCCAGAAGCTCGACGCAATTGAGCACGAATACGGGCGATCAGCTCCACCATTTCGAATGGTTTGGTTAGATAGTCATCGGCGCCAGCGTTTAGGCCTTCAACACGTTGGCTCAACGTATCTCGGGCACTAAGAATAACGACAGGCGTGTTGATGTTTTCGTCTCGGATGCCTTTAAGAACGGTGAGTCCATCAATCTTGGGTAGACCTAGATCCAGAACGATAGCATCCCATTCTTCTGATGTTGCACGATATAAAGCATCAATGCCATCTTGTGAGAGTTCCGGTACCCACCCCGCACTTTCTAGCGTACTGAGAATTTGCTCACCCAATTTTGGGTCATCTTCGACTACGAGAATTTTCATTAGTATGGTCTCTTAAAGGTGTCTCTTATTATTTTTTGATGACTTGTTGAAGGTTATGGCCTTTTATTTCCATTAACTCAAGCGTCGTCGCGTTATATTCGACTCTGATAATATCTTGATTATGCATCAATTTTAGTTCATAAACCCATTCATCGTCGTCTTCTTCTAGCTCTACTTTGATCACTCGACCATTAAGATCGTTTTCTACGGTCGCGAATAATTCGGAAAAGGGTCTGATCAGTCCGTTTTGCACCGCGTTAAATACTTCTTCTTGGTCTTCATCAAACTCGATATGTGCGCCGCCGGTTTCAACGTCTTGCACCAACTCATGACCATTAGGTGAATCTGACAAAAATGCAGCATGAGAGGTAATAGAAACCATCCAAAGTAAAGAAAGCGCGAATACAGGCAATAAAGATGTCGAAAATCGTCGATTTCGTTGAACGTGCATGACTCTCACCTATGATTGGGGTTAATGGTTACTCTACCGTAAAGTATAGAGTTTTCAATATGAATAGAAGCTGAATGCGTTACTTCAATTCGTCGGAAAAAATCTTATCGCGTAACTTCCAAAATCGACCACTCTTTCGTGCAATGATGAAGGTTGGTAGACGAAACCGATGTTGATTATTGACGATTTTTGTCGGTGATGTGGCATCAAATTCGCGGTGTTTATCGGCGAGATGCGGTCGTACAAACTTAGCCAAAAACAACGCTTTTTGTTTTTTGGTATTCAGTGACCAGAATTCGCTCACTTGGGCATCGTTTTCGCCAATGTAGGCAATGCGTAGGCTGTTTTTACCCTTGTCATCTTTATGTACAGACAGCTGCATGTCGATGCATTCAAACACCAATGCATCCTTAAGGCTAAGTGCTTCTTTTAGCTTTTTGTCTGGGTCAACGAGTGTGGCATCACATTCATGACAAATTCGGGCTGCAATGTCGTTGTCAGCGCCACATTCATTGCAATATTTCGCTCTAAAGCGATAGTTGCAGTGCTCGCGTTCTTTGGTTTCTTCATCGGTGAAGTAGCCTTGGCATTTACGGCCAAAATGCTCAAGCAAGAAGCCGTTAGCATCCAATTTCCCCCAAAAGTTGTTGTTAAACCCGCAGGCAGGGCAGGGAATGGTAATGATCTCAGAATCGCTATCGGGTTTAGGATTGCCAATTTCTGGTTGATATAAGTCGTAGGTATTGCCGGCATAATCTAAAACTAAACACTCGGTTTTTCCTTCTGAGAGGCGAAGCCCACGGCCAACAATTTGTTGATATAATCCGACAGATTCAGTTGGCCTTAGAATGGCGATGAGATCAACGTGGGGGGCATCGAAGCCTGTTGTCAGAACGGAGACATTCACCAAATACTTAAGTCGTTTTTCCTTAAAGTCGTTGATGATGCTATCTCGCTCAGGAGTTGGTGTATCACCAATGACAATTTGACTGCATTGCGCTGGCAGAAGCGATAGGATTTCTTGGGCATGACGAACGGTAGCGGCAAAAATCATGATGCCTTGTTTATCTTCACTGTAACGAATAATTTGTTCGATAATCTGTGGCGTCGCGCGTTTAGACTGCTCGATAACTAAATCGAGCTCCGATTCTTTGTATTTCCCCATACTGGTTGGCTTAAGTTGTGAGAAATCATAACTTAACACCGGCGCGTCAATAAGTTTAGCCGGCGTTAAAAACCCTTCATCAAGCAAGTACTGAATAGGAAGTTCGAAGATACAATCTTTAAAGAAGCGTGGTTCATCGCTACGCACTAAGCCTTTGGTATGGTATTGATAAATCCAACCCACGCCAAGCCGATAGGGGGTAGCGGTAAGCCCCAAAATTTTGATGCCCGGATTAATGTCACTTAAATGCGTAATTACTTTTTGGTAACTGGAAGTTTTCACCTCGGGTACACGGTGGCATTCATCAATGACCAGTAGCGAGAACTGATTGGCAAAGTGCTCAAGATTGCGCACCACAGATTGTACGGAAGCAAAGACAACTTGCTCTGAGGTTTCTTTCCGTCCTAATCCGGCGGAAAAAATAGAACCGGTGAGTCCATAGCCTTCATATTTCGCGTGATTTTGTTCAACCAGCTCTTTGACGTGCGCCAGTACCAAAACACGCCCACGAGCCAGTCGAGCTAAATCGGCGATAACGAGGCTTTTTCCGGCTCCTGTGGGTAAGACAATGACCGCTGGCGTGTCGTTTTTGCGAAAATAGTGCACAACTGCCTTCACGGAGTCGGCTTGATATGGACGAAGTGTGTACATATGAGTGACTTTGACTCTACATCTGGATGAAAAGTCCATATAATAGCGAACTTAATCAGATTGAGGTATTCATGCGTTTAGATAAATTTTTGTGTGATTCGCTAGGTGTCACCCGTAGAGAAGCAACTATCCTTTTACGAAAAGGGGAAGTCACGGTTAACGGCGAAATCAAAAAGAGTGGTTCCGTTAAGGTGAGTGAGCAGTGCTGCGTAGAATGGCAAGAGCGCGAAATTACGGTTAAAGGCCCTCGTTACATCATGCTTTACAAGCCGGAAGGGTTTGTATGTTCTCATGAAGATGGATCTAATCAAACGGCGTTTGAGCTGCTTGATGAAATTAAAATGGACGCGCTACATTTCGCGGGGCGTTTAGACGTGGATACCACCGGTCTTGTTCTCATTACAGATGACGGTCAATGGTCACATAGAATCACGTCACCAAAACACAAATGCGAAAAAACGTATCGTGTGTGGCTTTATGAGCCAGTTGAAGACGATTACGTCGAGAAGTTTAAAGAGGGCATTCAGCTTCGCAGTGAAAAAGGCTTAACGTTACCTGCTCATCTAGAAGTGAGAGCGGAGAAAGAAGTGCTGCTCACCATTCACGAAGGTAAATATCATCAAGTGAAGCGTATGTTCGCCGCGCTTGGAAATAAAGTAGAAGCATTGCACCGCGAACGAATCGGTGAAATTGAGTTGGATGAAGAGTTAGAGCTTGGTGAATACCGTTACTTAACTCAAGAAGAAGTCGACTCAATCTGGAAAAAATAACAAACGATAATGTGTTGTTGCTGCAGTGAATTCGTCCTTCCTATCATTGCAGCGTTGGTAATAAGTGTTATGCCTTACCATGAGCATGGCACTTATTATATTGTTAATATCTGCATGTAATGACTTGCTGCTACCAACGAGTAACCCCTTAGCATTAAGGGAAACCGCTATAACAGATAAGAACAAATGGTTAGCTCAGTTCGGAGTGATTGAGTTGTTAAGTGTATTTGACGGCAAGGAATGCTGAAAAATAGCACCATAACCTAGGATCTATATGAGTTCTGAATCAAGACCGCGTCCCGACGTCCCTCAATTAGGCTTATTGTTGTTTATAGTGTTGGGCGCAATAGGAGCGTTGACGCCTCTTGCTATCGATATGTACCTGCCAGCGATGCCCGCTATTGCCAAAGATTTTGGCGTTAATGCCGGGGCCGTACAAATTACGCTCACAGTATATACGGCTGGTTTTGCGCTAGGGCAGCTTTTACATGGCCCGCTCGCGGACAGTTTTGGTCGCAGACCGATTCTCCTGTTTGGGGTGTTCTTTTTTGGTATCGCTTCCGCAGTGAGTGCGACAACGACGAGCATCGAGTCACTAACACTAGTGCGAACCGCGCAAGGTTTTGCTGGTGCCGCGGCTGCCGTTATTATTCAAGCCATTGTGAGAGACATGTTCGACAAAGAAGACTTTGCTCGCACCATGTCATTTGTCACGTTGGTGATCACCTTAGCGCCGTTAGTCGCGCCAATGATAGGTGGACATTTAGCGATTTGGTTTGGTTGGCGCTCGATCTTTTGGTTGCTGACGGCATTCTCTGTCGTCGTTATTGCGGCGGTACTATGGAAAATTCCAGAAACGTTGGCGCCGGAAAACCGTCAACCGCTGCGGCTTAGGACCACCCTAAAGAACTATGCCCGCTTATGTAAAAACCCAGTCGCGATGGGGTTAATGTTTTCTGGTGCATTTTCATTTGCTGGTATGTTTGCATTTTTAACCGCAGGCTCCTTCGTTTATATCGATATCTATGGAGTGTCGCCAGATCAATTTGGTTATTTGTTTGGTTTGAACATCGTGACGATGATCATTATGACGAGCATAAATGGTCGCTTAGTTAAAAAAGTCGGTCTCCATGGCATGCTCCGGTTTGGTTTAAGCGTGCAGCTTTTTGCTGGGCTAGGGCTGTTAGCAAGTGGCTTTTTGGATTTAGGTATTTGGGGAATCGTGCCATTTGTGATGCTATTTATTGGGACGTTGTCTACGATTGGTAGTAACTCGATGGGATTGTTGCTTAGTGGTTATCCCACTATGGCAGGTACCGCTTCTTCTCTTGCGGGGACGTTGAGATTTGGCACTGGTTCGGTGGTAGGCGCAATCGTTGCGACGCTCCCAGCAGGAACAGTTTGGCCAATGATTGTATTAATGACCATTTGTTCGGTATTATCCGCCGGCTTATATTGGACACTAGGAAAAAAAGCATAATGTCTGAGTATTATTCAGAAATTCAAAACGTGGTAAACAGTGCTCTTGAAGAACTTAATCAAGGACATCAAAGTGGCAAGGTGATTGATTCACCAACTTCAAATAACCTTTTTTTACTACGTTGGGTGACGAAAAGTATTAAATCGCAGCGTTTTCATAAGGTAGTGGCTCCCGATATCATTCGATGGCAAAAAATGGGACGCTCTAAAGGCAATGATGCCATGTTAGAGTCGACATTCCGTCGTATTGCAGCCTATTACAACGAATTCTTTGGCGCGGAAACTAAAGTCGTTACCGATGCGATGATCGAAGCGTTCCTAGAGCAAATGGAACAGGCCGATTGGGGCGTCACCACATCAGAAATCCTGACGGATGGCAGTAAGGTGCAATTCTTTACCGACGGTCAAAACTCGTTTGCTTTGTGCGCCAATCAGTGCGATGACTGCTTTGATGGTGAGAAACTCGTCAAACCGATGAGCTGGTTTGTTCGTGGGAATCATGCCGAGTTTATTACTAAAGCGTATGAAGCGGGCTTTATGCTGCACAAACGTACCGATTACAAATCCAAGGTTAAGTACCATGGTGAATACTTAGTGTATCCAATGAACCAAGGCCCTCAATTAGTTGAGATCCCGCTGTCTTTTATCGCTAAATAATGCGCTTAGAATACCAGTAGAATTGGACACCATATCGTTCAAATATAGCGATACACCATAGCTAGCCAACATAGCTATCCACCATCGATATACCACATAGCGATACAACACGGTTAATTCGGCGCTCTCACGCCACTCTGCTGTGAATAACAAAGGCCTAGCGGTTTCGCTAGGCCTTTGTTGTATATGGCGTCTGTATTATTGATAATCTTCAATCTTTAACTGTTAACCCACAACCTTTAACTTTTAATCTTAAACCCAAAACCTATGATCTTTAATCTTGAACAGCGCAGCCTCTGTTCAAGTCCTCGCGAGCATGCGAAAGGCAAGGCAGAGCACTAAGCAACCAGCGGTTGTCTGTTCGTCGTCATGGGATCAACCAAACGATAGCCAATATCTACTTTGATCACTTGTTTTGCCACGATGGCTTGACTGATATGGCGCCCTACGGTGTTTCGAGACATATTGAGTAATGATGCCAGTGTACTGATATTTAATGGGATCGAACCATCACAGGTTACGTCTGCAATAGCTTGCATGGCGAGCCAGATTTTTAATGGCGTGTTTTTTTCTCCGCGAAGCCGAAACAGCGTCAAACAAAATCGTTGTTTTTTTGCTAATGAAAGGTTGAGCATTTTTGAAAACTCGCAGCTCGTGGCTATTAGTGCTTCCACCACAGGAAAAGGCAGCGTTAAGACCGTGCAGTGGGTCATGGCTTGAACATCAGATTGAGTGTTTTGGCCTAAAATGAAAGGAACATCATTGAGCACAATACCCGGTGTAATCAGGTTGTAACTTAGCGTCGTTCCCTCGTCTATAGTGGGGCAAAACCCAAGGACGCCTTGTAAGGGAATAACAATCTCGTTAGTCGGCTGATCCTGAAAGCATAAAAATTTACCTTTCGGAATCGTCATCAGTCGGCCTTTTTTTACCAGCTTGTCTGCTAATGCTGATGTTGCGTGATAGTGGCACTGAAGGGCATGGTGAGCGTTCATTAATGGTCTCTTATTCGATCATTGCTGCTACCCTTCGCTTAGAAAAGACGGATAGGTAAATAGGGCAGGTGTTGAGCCATTATAATTCGTTGCAATGCCACGATATACCGAGTTTAAGTTATATAAAATATAACCACAGTTTATGTATGGTGGTATCTGGTTGAATTTACTCGCATCAAAACAAACGCTTGGCTGATTTTTGAGTTATTTAGCTGCATTGCACTGTGAGTGCAATATGGTAAGGGGCTTTTGGCTAGGATGGGCGTAATTTTAACATACTGAGTTCCTATCGATGAAAAAAACCAATGTAGCCGTCGCGTTACTCACTGTATTCGCTTCTTCTTCCTTTGCGGGTGGCATCTTGCTTCATGAAGTGGCGACGTTTGATAGTGTCTCTTCTGCTGGCGTGGGTAACGCTTCCAACCGTATTGATGCCAGCGCTGCTATTACGAGTCCTGCGGGATTAACCGCGATTACCGACTCAAGTCTGTCTGTGGGTGCTCAATATTTGGATGCCTATACTGAGCACAATGGTACAAACAACGGCGGTGGCTCCGTTACTAGCAATGGTAAAACTCGCTCGTTGGTGCCGAGCCTAGCGTACGGTCAGCGCGTTAGCGACAGTTGGGTACTTGCTGCTTCTCTTCATGGAGACGGCGGTCTGGGCATGGATTACAGTGGCGGGCTAATTGGTTATGACCAGGTTAACTCCATCTCACAAGAGGCGCTCAATTTACAACTCGCTGCAGGCTATCAAGCGAGCGATAACTTGTCGTTAGGTGGAGCGGTGGTGGTTCAGCATTTGATGACCTCTATTGACTCAAGCGCTAATGCTGTCATTGATAATGAAGGTAATTCTACCGCAGCAAGCTTTATGTTGTCTGCCATGTACGATCTTTCTGAGTCGACGTTCCTATCTGCCAACTACAAGCACCGTGTTAAGCATGATTTGAGTGATATTGGCGTATCGGGAACAGACGCTCGATTAGATTCAGCCACGTGGCCCTCGCGATTTGACTTAGGGGTACAACACAAAATTTCGGAACAACTGACGTTCAAAGCGATGACGGGCGTTGAGCTATGGTCTGATTTTGATGATAAAGCCAATGATGTGTACAGCGTGGGTACCGCGCTGGCCTATTCCCAAAGTGACTGGACCTACCAAGCCGGAGTACGCTACGACTCGACAATGTATGACGTAGAAAATATGACGCCCGCTTTACCGATAGGCGCCAATTGGTCGCTAGGACTTGGTGCTGAAAAAGCACGTTCAAACGGAGACCGTATTGGTATTGCTTACCAATATCGTCATATGGGAACACAAGATGTGAATTATGCTGTTGATACACCTGTCGGTAGCGATACTTTTACAGGTAGCGTAGATACGAATCGAATTCACGTGATTAGCGTCAGTTACGCGTACTAATCGATAAAGAATATTAAACAGGATTCGAGAAAGGATCTGTTAGCCGTTAAGCCCTTCACAGAGTGAGGGGCGTTTTTGTTTTTGTGCCAAGGTATATGAGAAAGAAATTTGTAATGATAAAAAAATTAGCGCTCCATAATGTTACGTATGCGCACCACTATGTCAATTTTGCGCTCCGCTATATGCTTAAAACCGTTGGGTTTGGCGTGGTGTTTGCGTTGTTGTTTACTAGAAGCGTATCTGCGGATGACAAGCATCATGAAGACCCAACCAAAATTGTCACCAAAGTAGGAGCCGGCTATTCAGACTCTTCGTTTGTGTCTGGGTCAATTGGCTTAGATGAGGCGAGAATGCTTAATGCTCGTTACAACGAGACTGGTGAATGGCGGTTAGGCGGGTCGTGGTTATTTGATTTAGGCATTGTCAATTTTAACTTTAGTCGTACCGATTATGAAAATGACAGTTATAGAAATAATTACAGTATTGGGACATACATTCCCCTCAGTTACTTTGATATTGCTCCCGCAGGTTGGATGCTTTTCCCGATGGCGGGTTATAGCTATAACGATGGGGAAATGGCCGTACCCTCAGAAGAGGTAGAAAACGAATTTGTTTTGATGCGCAGTCAAACACATGGTGCCTACTTAGGGATGTTTGGTGTCCGTCCTATCGAAGATTCAGATTGGAGTGTGCTGAGCTTTGCGGGTGGCGCAATCGGGTCGAACAACTACCGAAGTTACTGGGGCGGATTGGGCGTCAGTTATAAACTCAGTCGCCACACTTCGTTTAATTTCTTTGGGGTCTTAGCCGAAGACGACTATGGCACCAATAATAAACTCGCAGGCTCGGTGAGTTATGAATTTTAGAGATTGAAATAGGAACGGCGGCTTGTGATGATTATTCAAAGCCGCCGTTTTTTCTTTTTGATTGTTAAACGTTCTTTTTATTGAACCTAGTGCTCATTGACGTTACTGCCTATTGACATTACTGCTTAATGAGCTGAAGTCCAACGGGTAGTGCGTCACCGAATACTCGTTTGGAATCAGATTCAGTTAATGCTTGAACCTCAGAAACTAACGATAGCCAGCTATCTGGTGCTTTGCTCTGACGAAGCTTGGTTAACACTTGCTCGCGATAATCGTCGGCGATATCGAGCGAGCGATCACCAGTTTTCCTGCACATTAAAACACAAGCAAAGCCAATCATTGACTCTTTAGACCAATCAAGCGCAAGCAATTTAGGTAACCATTGCTCCACCTGTTCTCTGGCAATGACATTGTGTTGGCTGCCATAGAGGGGGGTACGCGAAGCCAACCGACCTAATGCCCAGCAGTGAGCTTGCAAGAACTGTGGTTGGTTAATGATCTTACTCAGATACCAACTGGCCAGTAGCACTTTGTCATCCACATAGAGGTTTTCTAAGCTCGCGGATAAGCGAACCATAGCTTCATAGCCTTTGTCCTTAGCTGACTGAAACGACTTGGCGTTTTTCATGGCACCTGGGTGAAGGTATTTCGCGATATCACTCAGGATGGCTTCCTGTTGTTCTTCATTTAGCCCTCCTGAAACGCGGCGCCAAAAGACCCACCAATCACTCCAACCTTGGTTGTTTTGGAACTGGATCCCTTGTTGATAAACGCCCCATAGCTGCTCCATGCGCCAAGAGTCTGTTGCATCACCAAAGCCGGGACGCATACAAAACCCGGTCAGACGTAACCAGTTTTTCTCATGTTGTTCAGAGCGGCGACGACGCTTACGACCAAGCGTGAAGGTATCCACGAGAGAGCGAAGAGAGTGGAAGTCCCACGCCTCTTTCTTACCCAATTTCTTTTCTAGATCTTTACCTAGCGTTTTTATTTCCTTGGTATCCGCACTATTTTTGTTGCCACTGTAAAGCCGAGAAATGATTGCTTGAGAAGCTTCTAATCCGGGATGCGCTTTTACTTGCTCTTGATCGGCTTGCTTGTTGCGCACCTCAAACTCCAGCTCCCATCGCTGTTGCTCATCGCTGGCACTCACGCACTCAACTTTAAGCGTCCCCACTTCAGTGAGCTGGCAGGCGAGTTGAACTTCAACTCGCTGTTTTTGGTTCTCTGCAAGGGTTACATTGTCACCCTGTAACGTATTAATGTACGGAGGAAGCGGTGAAAATTGGTCAGGGTCAATGTTGACCAAAATACCATTTTGAACTTTTTGGTGTTGTCCAAAGAAGTCATGGGTTGAGGTTAACAAGTTAAACCTTACCGGCTCTCCCAAGGTTAAAGAGAATCGGCGACCAGAAAGACGGATTTCTTGCCCTTCATCGGTGCCTCTAGCAAGCAAACACAGTGCTTGCCCAGATTTGTTTTTCTCTTGTAAATGCAGGAAGTAGGAGCGGGCACTGCCACCACCAATTTTGAGTTGGGCGCCACGTCGAGCTTTTGCAAAGGCAACCGCGCCTAAAGCCACCGACCAATCTGGGTGTGGGTTGTTGAGTAGGGTAACCGGCGCGCCTTTCCACCCTTCGATAAGGTTAACAAGACGTTTAGTGATCAATGGGCTGTTGAACACACCGCCATTCAATAAAATCCCAACAGGTATCGCGGGCTCACTGCCGTCGTTTAAGGCTTCTTTTGCCACTTCCTGATGCAGGTGCAAGAATTCCGACACGTGCTTACTAACAGCAGGATCGGCGACGTAAGGTAAACCAAACTCAACCACGGCGCTGCGTTTTTTATCCGGAAGTTCGCCAAATTCCGTCGCCGGGAAAAAGCCATCTAAGGCAATGCGATGAACTTCTTGCTGACTAATCGACACGCTCTTTGTGCCACCGATAAGGCGAGAGCCACTGCCGAGCATGGTGATTTTCATTTCGTCAGGCGCAGAGTCAGATAATAAGGTTTCTTTCGCTTTACGTGTTTGCTGAATGAGCTTTGTTAAACTGGCTGCGTTGAGTTTTTTACTTTGATTGAATCGTTGTTCTGCCACATGAGCGAGGGCGAGATCGAGATTGTCTCCCCCCAACATGAGGTGTTCACCAACCCCAATTCTGTTGAGCTGAAGGTTGTCGTCCTCATCGTGCTTGGCTTCAATGAGGCTTAAATCGGTGGTACCACCACCTACGTCACAGACGAGCATTAGTGGTATTTGTGCTAACTCTTGAGACGCGGTCTCTTTGTGCCTTGCATACCAGTCGTAACAAACCGCTTGAGGTTCTTCGAGTAAGTGAACTCGCGGTAAACCTGCGCGTTTTGCTGCCTCTAAGGTGAGCTTTCGCGCGGTTTCATCAAACGAAGCAGGAACGGTGATCACCACATCTTGATCTTCTAGCTTGTTGTAGTGATGACGGTGGTTCCATGCTTGACGTATATGGTTGAGGTAGCTGGCGCTCGCGATAACGGGAGAGACTTTTTCAACATCAGCTGCACCCGCCCAAGGTAAAATATCGTCTTCGCGATCGACACCTTGATGTGAAAGCCAGCTTTTTGCACTGGAGACTTGACGTCCTTCAACTTTAGCGCCAAGTTCACGTGCCCATTCACCAATGATGACTTTATCAAGATCGCCTGAAACAGGTGAGTGCTCCCAAGGGAGTGTTAAGTCGGCATCAGATATTTGTTGTAATGCAGGGTGATAGCGAAACGATGGCAGTAGTGGTTTTCTCACTACTTCGCCGGGACCCACAAGTTGGTCAATTTCGAACAGCTCTACTGGTGCGTTGGATAGGTCATCTTGAATATCACAAAATGCGACAACGGTATTGGTTGTACCTAAATCGATACCGACTAAATATTGAGAAGAGGCCATAATACGCTCCAATCAGGTAAAGAAAAGACACAAACGGCACTAAAAAGTGCCGTTTGAAATAGAGGTTTATCAGAATTCAAATCTGCTCAGCCTGATACTAAGCGTCTTCGCGCACGTCAAACTCAACATGCCATTTCTGACCATTATCTGTTGCGATAGCTTCAAGATACAAGGTCCCCAGTTCAGTGACTCGAGAAGATAACGTGACAGGGACGACCTCACCACTGTTTCTTCCTTCTGATACTGGAAGTGTTACTTGGATCTCTGGCAGCTCTTCTAGCTCTTCTGGTTTCCAATAATCTAAGTGGAGACCAGCATTGTCTTCACGACGTATTGTCGAGCCAAAGAACTGAAAGTGGACAGGCTGTCCAATTACTAAGCCAAACTCTTGGCTTGGTACGTCAACACTGCTGCCTTCTTCCATACCAAATGGCGCAACACACAATGCTTCCATTGGAGGCGCCATTCCTGGAATAGCAGGCATGGCACTTTCGATACCAATGTAGTAGCTAGATGCGATACCGCCACGAATACGAACGCCTTGTCCACGACGAACACTGCCGTAGTAGGCTGCGCCACTTGCCACAGCGAGGTCTAAGTCTAGCCCAGTTAACATTTTAGCTGAACTTGCACTAGCAGAGCTTAACCAGCTGTTAATGGTGCTAAAGAGACGATCTGACAGCAGAGACGACTTAAGTACGCCACCATTGAATAACACCGCAGTAGGTTTAATAAATTCAGGCTCTGCTGGCATGCCAGGCATACCGGAAAACGCTTGATCTGCAGCGTTACTCTGACGGCTTAAGAACGCAGCAATATGACGTGTGACGGCAGCATCTTGCGCATAAGGCAGACCCATTTGGGTCAACGCACCGCGAGAGCGTTGTACTGGGTGTTCTTGAATGCCGACTTGTGGGAAGAAGCCATCCACTAAGGTTTGTTGCACTTCTTGCTGGGTAAGTTCGGTTTTTAACGTTGCACCAAGCAATTTAGAACCACGGCTAGGCACGACAATCGGTACCGATTGAAGATCGGCATCGTTAAGTAGGGCTTCTTTGGCGTCACGGCAAGCGTGAGTCATTGCCTGAACTTGCCAAGGTTGTAACTCTTTGCCATCTTGCGCGAGCTTCATCTTTAGGCGATAAGCCAATGCAAGATCCATGTTGTCACCGCCAAGTAAGATATGCTCACCAACTGCGACACGCTCTAAGTTTAAATTACCGTCGTTTTCTGTTACGGCAACGAGTGATAAATCGGTGGTACCACCACCCACATCGACCACTAATACAATGTCACCGACTTCTACTTCGTCACGCCATGCGTCGTCGCTGTTATCAATCCAACTATACAGCGCCGCTTGCGGTTCTTCTAGAAGGGTCAAATGCATGAGACCGACATTACGAGCGGCTTCAGCCGTGAGATCACGAGCGGCAGGATCAAATGATGCTGGTACCGTAATTGTAACGTCTTGCTCTTCTAGTAAAGCGTCAGGATGAGCATGGTTCCACGCATTTTTAAGGTGCTCTAGGTACAGCTCGGTGACACGTAGAGGTGACACTTTTGCCACTTCTTCAGGGCTACCTTGTGGTAAAAAGTCTTCGCGGCGGTTCACACCACCGTGGCACAGCCAAGATTTTGCACTCGCGACTAAACGGATCGGTGTTTTAGAACCAAGGTTACGGGCGATAGCCCCGACAAGCGCACTTGGGTGCTCTGTCCAAGGGAGTGTTCTTGAACCGTGACCGAGTTCATGCTCATGTGGCTGGTATAAGAACGAGCCTAATTGGCTCAAACTCTCAACGGTGCCCGGAGAGGTTAGTTGAGGAATTGCCATCACCTCAACGGAGGCGTTTTCATCTTGTGCGTCAACAAATGACATGACGCAATGCGTGGTACCAAGATCGATACCAACACTGTATTTAGCGTTGTGGTCCATTATAGTTCTACCTCAGCCGGTGCGATAATAGACGCATCGTAGTTCTCTGAAAGTTTAGGGAGGTTAACGTTATCTGCTTTCCAGCCTTTATGAACTAAGATGCCAGAGAATGGCGCCGTACCAGTTACGTTGCCTGTTAGGCGAATCGCTTGCGGATTAAAGCCTTCTTCAATCGTTAAGCGTGATTCTTCATCTTCAGTGCGAATAGGTGAAAGAACAAAGTAATCACCGATAACTTTTTTACCGCCAGAGTGAACAACTCGTGCGGCTGCGCCCACTTCTTCATCTGAGAAGGAGGTAAGGTCTTCTTGTAAGAAGTCGATAATGCGAGCTTCTTGCTGCATGAGAGAAAGTAACTGCATAGCAGAATCGGTTGATGCGGTAGCGAGCTTGGATTCGACTTCAACTACTTTCTCAATCACTTTTTCTACTTCAACGACTTTCTCAACTTCAACGATTTTCTCTACAGGTTTCTCAACCTCAATAATCTTTTCGATAGGTTTCTCTACCACTTTTTCAACGACTTTACTTTTGCGAGAAACGGCAATAGCCAGTAATAAAACGCTTGATGCAGCAAGACCCGCATGCAGCATGTCGAAGGTGGTAGGAATAACATTTAGATCGAAGGTCATAGGGGATTCTCTATGTGTCTGTCATTAGTTGCTAACTTTGGGGCGAAGTCTAGCATAATCAAGGCTCTTAGCGCGATGGTTTCGCAATAATGTCATTTGAAAGTGAGTTTCTTGGTGAAGATTACAGCAGATAGTTGCGTTTTATTAATTTTAAGTGATCTTTGCTGTTTTTTTGCACCCTAATGTTAAGAATGATAAAAAACTGATGTAAAATCCGATGCATAGACTAGAAATCAACGTCTGGATATGACGCATATTTCTAGCTTTTAGTGGTATTGTTATGAAAATAACGACACTGACATCAAAAAAAATCAGTAGTAAAACTGAAAGCAATAAAAGAGTCAGTAATGCAGTACGTCAGAATGGATATAGGGCTAAACAGGGAAGACCGTGGTGTAAAACGGTATTCAGTCGTCGTGTTCTTCATTGGAATCGCGATTACCATTTTTATTACCCATCTCGTATACAAAGGACAGCAACAACTCGCCAAATCAAACTTTGATTTTTTAGTACAAAATCAAGCAGAGAATATAAAAGAATTGGTTATGTTAGACGTTAGTTTAATTGGTTCTGGCGCCGGCTTTTATCATGCGACTTCACCAGATTCGTGGAACAGTTTTTCTTCATTTGCTAAGCCCATTATCGCGGATTCAAATACCTTGATCGCGATGCAATGGATGAAAAAAGTCTATCCAGAACAAATCGACTCCCATGTTGCAAGGGTAAAGCACTACTTTCCCAGTTACGAAATTTATACTGTGCCGAAAGATAAACCCGTCACAAAGGGCTACATTCTCGAAAATGATGAGCCAATTTATGTCGCCAGTGACATTTATCCGGTGAACACCGCGAATCTTCGGGCGTTAGGGTATTACTCCTCAAGAGAGCGAGTTCGCCGCGTTATCACCAATATTATGAAAACGGAGCAACCAAGCTTATCTGATAAAATTAGGCTATTGCAGGATGGTTTTGACCGCTCGTTGCCTAAACAAGGTATGCTGGTTTATCACCCGGTGTTTGAGCCAGGGCGAAACGAACTGCGAGGCGTTGTCATTGGTGTGATCCGGACTACCGCTTACTTCCAACAAATTGTTGCAAGAACGGCGATTGGTCAGGCTGTGGGCATTCAAGTGGTCGACATGGGATTTGATGCCGAAGACGATCCGATTATGTACCGCAACCACTCTTGGGATAGCATCGATGGTGAGATAGATGCGGTCGTCATTGATTTGTATGACCGACAATGGAGTATTGAGTTTAAACGCAGCAGTGGTATCTCCACGAATGACTCGTTTATTTTATTGTGCGTGGCATCTGGCGGACTCATTATCTCGTTGTTGCTCGGATATGTTGTGCAATTGATGCTTCGTGAACAACGTCGTCTGACGAAGTTAGTTAATCGCAGGACGAAAGACCTACAGTACTTAGTTGAGAGGGACCCGCTAACAGAGGTTTATAACCGCAGGGCGTTTAATCGTTTGGCCGAGTACCACATTGCGTGCCATAAGCCTTTCTCTCTCGCAATCATTGATGTTGATTCATTCAAACAGATTAATGATCAATACGGTCACGTGGCGGGTGATGAAATACTGGTACAAGTTGCAGTGCATATTAAAGAGACTATGAATCCCGACGATATTTTATTTCGACTTGGTGGGGATGAGTTTGCCGTGATTAGTCGATGTATTGATTACTCGCCGTTGCAGCGCTATCTCAACGGGATCTGTGAGCGCGTTCAACTGATAAAGTGGCCAGGTATCGATGAAACATTTTGCTGCACGTTAAGTATTGGTGCTGCAGTTTATCGTGGCGAGCCTTTAGAAAAACTGTTAAATCGTGCCGATGAACAACTTTATATCAGTAAGGAGCAAGGGCGAAACAGGGCCAACATTGTTTGATTCTAAAGCAGTTAAACCTGTGACTATCGAGGTTTAGGTGATTTTACGTTACACTTCGAGCCGTTGTTTATTACAAAGCCTATATCACTATGAATTATAATCGAGTCGTTTGTTTTGACCTTGAAATGTGCTGCTGGAATGTGGACGGTGTCGGTACGACGGGTGAAATTATTGAAGTAGGGTTGGCTGAGATTGATCTTGTGACTCAGCAAGTAGTGAAGCGAGCGCAATACTACGTCAAACCTGAGCAAGACGAAGTGTCTTTGTTTTGTGCTGAACTTACCGGCATCACGCCGCGCAAGGTTGAGAAACAAGGTCGACCGCTTGCGTCAGTGGTTCAATCAATGGTGAAAAACTTTGGCGGCCCAAATAAAATTTATGCGGCATGGGGCAGAGATGACCAAATTTTGTTCAGTGAATGTCAAGAAAAAGGCATTACGCCACCGTTTAAAGAGTTTGTTAACCTCGCCACGCTTTATCGTATGCAAAATCGCTTAAAAGAAAAACGTATCGGACACAAAGCCGCGCAAGAAGCAAAGGGTATTGAGTGGGAAGGACGTCAACATTCAGGTTATGTTGATGCTTATAACCTTGCAAAGCTTGCACTGACAATGCTGTAAGGCGCTCTTTCTATTTTAACTATTTTTCTATTTTAACGATTAGAGCTGCCAGATGACAAAAAGCTTCAGGTAAACGGAGACGGTTTACCTGAAGCTGTTTATTCCTTTACTTATCTACTTATCTACTTATCTACTTATCTATGACTTGAATTTTCGCGCGAATAAATTCACTGTGATCAACATAGAGCAGTTCTGCTACCTTGCGAATCACCGCATCCTCTTGGGGGTCGATTACACCATCAGCATTTGCGACTTCCCACATTGCGGTAATCAATTCAAAGCGTTTCTCTTGAGACAATTCACGTAACCCAGAAGTAAAATCGTACAAAGACACCGACTCTTCCACTCTCAATTTGGCTTGTTCGATAAGCGAGTTCGTTTCCTCATCGGATAGCTTCAATAGTCGAGAGATCAACGAGCGCTTTGCTTGTTCTTCCTTTTCATCGATTTGGTGATCGGCATTAGAGACCTCACAAAGTAATGATGCAATCGCAAGGTTGGGGCTGACAGTCTGATTTTGGGATAAGTCACTGCCTTCAATGAGTTGCTTAAATATAGAGGTGATGGACGTAAACATAGCGGTTCCTCTTTTGATGCCTAATCATTAATAATCTATTTACTAATAAATAGTGGCGCTTACAAAAGAACTCAAGTGTAAAGCGCCAGAGAATGCATGTTATTTCGTTTTAGAGACGATTTCGGTGCTAGCAGCAGTTTCAGGAAAATGAGTTTCACTTCCGTCACCATGCACAACAGATATTTCTTTTGGTTGGCCGTCTTTATCCAGTTTTAAGCGCCCAATACCGCTACGATTGACAAGATGGTGACAAGCCGAAGGGCTAGGGTGTCGTTTAAACACTTTTAGTTTTTTTCGCTTAGTGAACCAGTTAAGTGGTGAACGAGGCGTGTAGAGCCAAGCATCAAGTGTGGCGAAGAGACTGAGTAGTGGTTCTGGAAACTCGTTTTTGATTCCGCTACACGTGATCTGATAGATATGAGAGTCCGTTTCTCTGTAGCGAAGAGCGATGTCATACACAAAAGAATAGTGAACATCGCCAGATAAAATGACGAAGTTTTTTGGCGTTTTAGAATGTGTGAAAATGGATAGCAAGGTATTGGCGCTACCGGGGTGGGCCATCCAGTTCTCCGCATCGATAACTAATGGTTGTCCCGCCATGGTAGCGAGTCGTTGCATGGTTTCAATAAACTTAACACCAAACATAGGCGCGGCAGACACGACGATCACCGAATCTTGGTTGAGTAATTCATGTTGGAACTCGACGAGTGCTTCCCAATCCATAAGACCTGAGGGTTTATTCATGTTGGATTCGGAACGCCAGCGTCGGGTTCGGGTATCAAGCACCACCACTTTGGGATGACTATCGGTAGTAAAATGCCAACGCTCATATCTAAGGAGTTGATAGTGCACGTTATCAAGAACGTTACTGTCAAGAACGTGGCTATCAAGAGCTCTATGGTCTAGGGCTAAAACGTCTGAGGCTTGTGTGTTAAAGGAGGCACTGGCAACGTCTACATCTACATCTACATCTACATCTACATCTGCATCTACAGCGGTAGTAGTAGAATTAGCGCATTGTGCTGGACTAGGGTTGAACAACGCGGACAGCGTATCGTGCCAGTCTGCATGATATACGTTTGGATCGTTTCCCCAGGCTTGGCAAAGTAAGTACGCCAGCATGCCATTGCCGATAATTTGTTTAGAAAACGGGTGCTCATATGCCGCCTTTTCCCATCCGACCGTGAGGTTCCAATCGTCGGTAATGTCATGGTCATCAAAAATCATGTAAGTCGGTATATGTGCCAATACACGTCTAACTTGTGGCAAACCGTCAACAAACTTCAAAAGATGATCTTTCTCGCGTTGCCATTGTTGCTGAAAGCGTCGTGACAATACTTGTCCATTAACGTCGAAATTGGCTTCTTCCAACCGATTGAGATTAATGTGTTTCCAAAGCTCAGGTGACCAAACTAACAAGTACATGGCAATGAATTCAGAGAAGGTTATAAGGTGGTTATAACAGTCTTTGGAACTGAAAATAGGCTGAGAATGAGACTTGGACCAAAACGATGTCGATTGGGTGCGGGGAAGCAAAGCCTCTCGACCATAAAGCTGTTTGGGATGTTGGTAAAGCTGTTGGCTATTGGAAATTCCATCTGCGCCAGCGAACGATTCTTCCGGTAAATCCAGTAAAGTGATGACTTGGTGAATCGCATCGAGCATAGGACCTGCGACATGGTCTGCGTAGATTTGGTCGCCGTTGAGCAACAACATATCGGGTTGATCGCCCGTCTGGTGTTTGAGTTGCTCATCGATGGTAAGAAGGCTGTCGGTACTAGAGTGGTGGGGATTGCGGCAAGACCCATGAAGAACGTGGTCGGCTTTAGTTGAAACCATTAGCTTGACGTTAGCTTGTGAGGCGTAAAGCGAATCCTGACCAATTACACTGTTACCGATATCGTCTAGGTAAACATCGTAGCTAAGACTGGTGTTAGGGTCGAGTTCGATAGGTATATGACACTGGACTATCCATAGTTTCGAACTGATTTGATAGCACTGTTCGTAGGAAACAGGGAAGTAAGCAGGATTTTTTTGAGTTAGGCAAACCACTAATCGTTTTGGGTCAACGGATGATGCCATCCATAATGAAAACTCATGTGGGTTAACTCGCCTTAAAATAGGCCCCGCTATTAATGGGGAGATAAGTGGCGCCTGAGTCGTGTTTATTATCATACACTGACCTCATTTGATGATAGCTCAGCTGATGATCGCTGCAATGCTCTCGACTCTTCAACTGGAGTACTTTGGCTCCCTACATCCATGGACTCTAATAACTCCACGAAATCACTGCTCGAAAGCTCATGCCCCACTAGGAAAAAGCCCAACAGCGCATCAGCGGTCGCAGAGGGGCAGTCATTTTGGCACAAAATGTCTGTGATTCTTGAGCGCAGCAAGTCAATTTCGTGATCAACAAACCCGCGACCTTCGATTCCCTCTTCACCTTCATCTGGTGCATTATCAAATTCAAGGAAGAGTAGTTCGTTGTCGAGTTCAGTGTGAACCAGTCGCTCTGGTAGCCACTTTTCACCAGTAACAATATGGTATTCTTTATTGATAGGTAAAGAATCGAGAATTTTTTTTAAATTTGATACTTTCACGATTGGTCTAAATAGTGGAAACTATGCCTCCGATAATCTGTGGTTATTTATCCGCATTCAGCGACTCACAGTTTCGTGACATATAAATTCAATAAAACTAATAATATAACAACTCTTCTACTATACGGTAGCGGTTGTTACTATATTTGACATTTGGTTTGCCGGTTTTGGCGAGCGCGTTCAATTTGTTCCAGCGTAACCTACGTTATAGCACTAACTATTTAGCAAAAATTGATAATCCGGTTGGAGACACTGTAAGACATGATAAAGAAAAATCTCGCGTTGGGAATTGCTACGATTCTAGGTAGCACCTCGGTGGCAAACGCAGCGCAAGAGGCTGAGTGGGGTATCGCAGCGGTTTGGCGTACCGCGAATATACCGTTTGAAACACAAAGCCAAGATTCGACAGTGAGTACGTTCATTCCGATGATGTACTTCAAGAATGATTATGTATTTCTCGATGGTATGACAGCGGGCGCGCATCTTTATAAAGCGGATGATAAACAATTCGAAGTGAATGCGATCACGCGATTGCGTTTTATTGATATCCCCGCAGATGAGCAAAATGCATCTCGTGGCGATACTCTCGATTATGGTTTGCAACTGCGTTACAACCTCGATGACACATGGCATCTTGATACCGAACTCATGACCGATTATGACTATAACAAGCATGCGAATCTAAGATTGCAAGGCACGCTTGATTACGGTGATCTTGAACTTAAGCCAAATGTGACACTTCGTTATAAGGACTCTGGCTTTAATACTGAGTACTACGGTTCATACAATGGACAAAGCCAAGATATCAACGGCGCTTTCGATTATGCAATGGGTGTGGATGCTAAGTATCACTTGGTTTCAAACCTTTATATGCTCGGTGCAACGAATATTCGTATGCTTGATAACTCAGCCTATCATTCCGATGTTATTAAAGATCGCTTTGAAGGTGAGGTGTATGTAGGATTCGGTTTCTTTAACGAGAAGAAAAAATCGACGTCTAAAGCTAAACAGCATAGCCGTGATATCAGTACTAAACCGTACGTACGTGTGGCACATGGTTATGCGTCGCCATCGGACATGGGAGACATTCTGACATTCAACGGGAAACGTGATCCGTATAACAACCAATTGACGTCGGTTTTTTACGGTCACCCGCTGACAGATGAGTTGTTTGGTTTGCCGCTTGATATCTATTTTAGCCCGGGCTATGCCCATCATTGGAGCTCGGAAGTACAAGAAACCGGTAACGAATTTGTTGCATTAATTAAGGCGTATTATACATTCAATTGGCCTGTGAAAATGCGACTTGGTGTGGGTAATGGTGTGTCATATATCGACAATGTTTCCTATATTGAACAGCAAGAAATGGATAAGAAAGAAAAGACGGCAAGCCACGTAATGAACTACATTGACATCTCTTATGACGTCAATATCGGTTCTATCTTTAGAAAGCCTGAGTGGGAAAGCCTGTGGTTAGGTTACTCACTGCATCACCGCAGTGCGATCTTTGAAGCGTCATCGCAGTTCGGTCGCATCAAAGGCGGCAGTAACTATAGTACGGTATATCTCCAGTACGATTTCTAACCTTTTGCTGTTGAAGCCGCGAGTTTGTGTTAAAACATGCGGTGTCTAAGCTTATAAGCCTCGCGAAAGCGGGGCTTTTTATTATGTCTGAGTTAACGCAAACAACGAGCTATGCTACAATCCGGCCAGTTTGTAAATCGATATTGAACTAGGAAATGTTTTGACTTCCTCTCTCTCTGAAAACAATAAAAACAACCCTGCAGCCAAAGCAAATAACGCGCATTCATTAAAAAAAGCGTTAAATGAGTGCATGATTCGCGATCGTTTTCGTCTTCATAAGCGCATTTCAGGCGCAAGTCGCATTAAAAACGAACAATCAAAAGCTGCGGTGTTTGACGAAATAGCGATGGATATCGCGAAGTCCATGATGCAAGCGCAACAGCGAAGCGCACATACTGCGACTATTAATTACCCTGAGTTGCTGCCAGTTAGCCAAAAGAAAGAGGATATCGCCAAAGCGATCCTAGAGAATCAAGTGGTGATTGTCGCCGGTGAAACGGGCTCAGGTAAAACAACGCAGTTACCAAAAATTTGTTCTGAACTTGGCCGAGGCAAGTTTGGGCTTATTGGCCATACTCAACCGCGTAGACTGGCTGCCCGTTCGGTCGCTAACCGTATTGCAGAAGAAATGGAATCGCCACTTGGCGAATTTGTCGGCTATAAAGTCCGATTTAACGACCAGATTTCGGATGGTACGCAAATTAAGTTGATGACGGACGGTATCTTGCTAGCCGAGATCCAGCATGACCGTTATTTAAATCAATATGACACCATCATCATTGATGAGGCGCACGAACGTAGCCTTAATATCGACTTTATCTTGGGTTACTTGCGAGAGTTACTACCAAAGCGCCCTGATTTAAAAATCATCATTACCTCAGCCACGATCGACCCAGAGCGTTTTTCAAAACACTTTAACGATGCGCCTATTATTGAAGTGTCGGGCAGAACCTATCCGGTGGATACTCGATACCGTCCATTACGTGGAGAGGATGATGCTGATCGCGACCAACTCGAAGGTATCTTTGAAGCCGTTGATGAGTTGTGCGATGAAGGGCTCGGTGACATTCTCATCTTTATGAATGGTGAACGTGAAATCCGTGACACAGCGGATGCGTTGAACAAAAGAAATCTGCGCGATACTGAAATTGTGCCGTTGTACGCTCGATTGTCTTCCGGCGAGCAAAATAAAATCTTCCAGTCTCATACTGGTCGCCGCATAGTACTTGCGACCAATGTCGCCGAAACGTCGCTTACCGTTCCAGGTATTCGTTATGTTATCGATCCGGGAACCGCGAGAATTAGCCGTTACAGTTACCGTACTAAAGTACAGCGACTGCCAATTGAAGACATTTCTCAAGCGAGTGCCAATCAGCGTAAAGGTCGTTGTGGGCGTGTGGCTGAAGGTATTTGTATTCGCCTTTATTCAGAAGAAGATTTCGAATCTCGCGCTGAGTTTACGGATCCTGAGATATTACGAACAAACCTCGCATCAGTCATTTTACAAATGACCGCATTAGGGCTTGGCGACATCGATGCGTTCCCATTTGTTGAAGTGCCAGATAAACGTAATGTTCAAGACGGTATCCGACTACTTGAAGAGTTAGGGGCAATTAACGATAAAGCGAAGGACCCTCGTAAGCGACTAACGTCGATAGGTCGTAAGCTTGCTAAGCTCCCGATTGATCCTCGCTTAGGTCGTATGGTGCTTGAAGCACCAAGATTGGGTTGTTTGAAAGAAATTATGGTGATTGCATCGGCCTTGTCGATTCAAGATCCCCGCGAAAGACCAAGTGATAAACAGCAATCTTCAGATGATAAGCATCGTCGATTCTTTGATAAAGAGTCCGACTTTATGGCGTTTGTTAATTTGTGGGATTACATTCAAACCAAGCAAAAAGAGTTATCGGGTAATCAATTTAGACGTCACTGTAAAACCGACTTCCTCAATTATCTGCGTGTTCGCGAATGGCAAGATGTCTATTTCCAAATCCATCAAGCGATGCGCGAAATGGACGCTAAGCTGAACCAAGAGCCTGCAAATGAGCAGTCCGTTCACACCGCTTTGCTTGTGGGATTACTGTCTCACATTGGTGTTAAGGACCAAGAGAAAAACGAGTATCAAGGTGCTCGTAATGCGCGTTTCCATATTTTCCCAGGCTCTGGTTTATTTAAGAAGCAGCCAAAGTGGATTATGTCGGCTGAACTGGTTGAAACATCGAAGCTGTGGGGGCGTATTATCGCCAAAATTCAACCCGAATGGATTGAACCATTAGCAAAACATTTGGTGAAAACCAGCTACAGCGAGCCCCATTGGTCGAAGAAACAAGCTGCGGTCATGGCGCACGAAAAAGTGATGTTATATGGCATTCCTATCGTGCCAAAACGGTTGGTTAACTACAGTCAGATTGATCCAGTAGTCAGTCGCGAGATCTTTATTCGCAGTGCTTTGGTTGAAGGAGAGTGGGAGACAAGACACGCTTTCTTTAAACAAAACCGTAAACTGCTGCAAGAAGTAGAAGAGTTGGAGCACAAATCTCGTCGCCGCGACATTTTGGTTGATGATGATGAACTGTTTGATTTTTACGACCAACGTGTTGATACCGATGTTGTCTCTGGTAAGCACTTTGACTCTTGGTGGAAAAAGGTCAGTAAGACCAATAAAGATCTACTGAACTTTGAAAAAGAGCAGCTGTTCAAAGGGGATGCAAGCCATGTTACGGAGTTGGATTACCCGAATTTTTGGCATCAGGGTGATTTTAAGCTCAAGCTCAGCTATCAGTTTGAACCGGGTGAAGACAACGATGGCGTGACCGTACACATTCCGCTACCGATATTAAACCAAATCGACAGTGAAGGGTTTGACTGGCAAATACCTGGGCTCCGACACGAACTGATTGTGAGCTTGATTAAGTCGTTACCCAAAACGGTTAGAAAAAACTTTGTTCCAGCGCCTAACTACGCCGATGCTTTTTTAGCGCGTACGAAGGTGATGGAAGCGCCGCTATTGGATTCGCTAGAAAAAGAACTGCGACGCATGACGGGCATTGAGATTCTTCGTGAGCAGTGGAATCTGACCCAAATAACGGATCACCTAAAAATCACCTTTAGAGCCGTTGATCACCGCAATCGCAAACTTAAAGAAAATCGTGATCTGTTTGAGTTAAAAGAAAGCCTGAAAGACCAGGTGCAAGCAACACTGTCGAAAGTAGCTGATGACGATATTGAACAGCAAGGTCTTCATACTTGGAGCTTTGGTGAGTTACCTAAAGTCTATTCGCAAAAACGTGGTGGCTTTGACGTAAAAGCTTACCCTGCGCTGGTGGATAAAAAAGACAGTGTCGAGATAAAGCTGTTTGAAACCGAAGTCGAGCAAGAGCTTGTGATGAAAGAAGGGCAGCGTCGATTGGTGCTACTTAATGTCCCTTCACCCATTAAATACTTACATACTAACTTGCCCAATAAATCAAAGCTTGGCTTGTATTTCAACCCATATGGCAAAGTCTTAGACTTGATTGATGACTGCATATCCTGTGGTATTGATAAATTGATTGAAGAGCAGGGTGGCTTGGTTTGGGATTCAGACAAATTTGATGTGTTGAAAGAACACGTTCGCGCTGAGTTAGATGAAACGGTGGTCGATATCGCTCAGCAAGTAGAGACGATTCTAACCACAGCGTTTAACTTGAACAAAAAGTTAAAAGGGCGTGTGGATTTGTCGATGGCATTCGCGTTATCTGACATCAAAGCTCAAATTGAAGGGCTGATATTTAAAGGATTTGCAACCGAGTGTGGTTGGAAACGACTGCCGGATATTTTGCGATACTTACGTGCGATTGAACGTCGAATGGAGAAGCTGCCCATTGATCCGAATCGAGACAGAATGCACATGCTTAAAGTGGAATCGGTAACTCAAGATTACAAAGAGTTACTGAATAAAATTCCCAAGGGCATGAAAATCCCTGAAGATGTGAAAGAAGTGCGATGGATGCTTGAAGAGCTTAGAGTCAGTTACTTTGCGCAACAACTTGGTACACCTTACCCAGTTTCAGACAAACGGGTTCGTAATGCTATTGATGCATGCTAGGCATAAGATAGTCACTAGGTACGTGAATTACACTTGATTACAAAGGAATTCCGGAAGTTTTACTAAAATTTGAAACCAAGGGATTCCACTTAAGATATGGTATGTGATATAAAGCTCCGCGGTGGCTTTGATTGGATTCACCGCTATTTCATAGACAAGAAGGTTTATAATGAAAAAGACACTTTTGGCGCTTGCGCTTGTTGGTGCATCAACGTCTGCATTTGCTGACGCGTGGTTATATGGTGGTGTGTCTGCCGGTCGTGCTGACTACAATGACAACAGTGATACTCCGATGGGCTTCCATGTCGGTACAGGTATTCTACCAATTATTGGTGTTGAAGCGGGTTACTGGAAGCACGGTAACTTTGATATCAATGCAAACCAAGGTAATGGTTATGCAGAGCTAGGTTCTTGGTATGCGGCGCTTAAGCCAAGTATTGATATTGGTCCGGTTCAGCTGTACGCGAAAGGCGGTCTACATTATTACAATGCTGATTACAAAAGCGGTTTAAGCAGCCAAAGCAGCGACAACGGTACTGACTTTATGTACGGTGTTGGTGCTGAGTACTTTGTAACTGATATGCTATCTGTGGGCGCAAGCTGGCAGCGTTTCAACGGTGTAAAAACGGTTGCAAACAGCAAAGATTTAGATAGTTTCACTATCAACGCAACGCTGCACATCTTCTAAGATGGTGTAACGTACGTATGAATTAAAAAAGCGACCAATGGTCGCTTTTTTAATGTCTGTGATGGATTTTTCTCGACGTTATCTACGATTCATCGTCGAATGTTGTAACCTCACCAGGTTTGTCATTTTCTAGGGTTTTCTCTCCAACAATGACCACCTCACCTGTTTCTTCATCAAGATATGCGCCAATAGGTTGTGGAGCTTCGTATAGATACTCATAACAAACGCGCGCTTCTACTACTCCAGAGTTTTTATTTCCTTCGGTCGCAATCGCGCCATCTCGGTTCTGTTCAAGCCATTCATTAGCGACCGCTCGCAGTGGCTCTTCGGCGGTATAGGAAAAGAGACCTTCGTTGTTATAGCACACCAGAATTTGATGTTTTTCTTTGTTACGGTTTGGTGCCACTAAATATTGGCTACCGTCTGATGAATTAAAATAGACATCGTTGGAAGTGACGTCGTAGTTGATCATTTGAGAAACTTCTTTCGCCATATTGTACACAGAGCAGCCAGATAAAGAGGCGGTAAAGAGGGTAGCTAGCAGTATTTTATTCATTCATATCTTCTCTATAGGAGACCGTCCTAGTCTTGGTAAGTCCTTGTTATAAAGTGATAATAGGAATGGTATATCAGCTTGTATTTCTAGAGGTGTTTAAAGGGATTAGTAATGAATTTAAATAGCTGCGGGGGGAAGAGAGGGGGGGGGGAATGAATAAGTGGCAGTTAAGGCTCAAATGGTATGAGCCTTAACAACAAAAAGAATGAGATTGGTTAGAACTTGTAGCCCACAGTTAGTGAAAGTTGGTCAGTGTTCAAATTATTTACGTTATAGAAGTCATAGCGCAAATCGGTATACAAACCCATATCGATGTTCGCTCGTACGCCAAACCCACCCATCAATGATGTTTCTTTATTTGAAAATGTTTTACCATTGCTACGAGTTTGTGTTTCATTGGCACGAATGAGACCGACTGCACCATAGGGTTTGATTGCCCAGCCGTCTAGCGTAAACATGTAACCTAGGTCGGTATCTATTTTGTAATTACTTCCATCAATCTCAAGATTACCTGTTTTGCCATTATTGTTTTGGTACGAGGCGTTAATGCCCACAATACGGTTAATGTCATAGCCATATTCGAGTTTGATACCGTCACCCCAATCAAGGCCGCTGTTATCAATAACGAGGTCTGTGTTTGAATAACCAAGCCCGACACGATGACCAGATACGTCAGTGTTGTTAGAAGCAAAAGCCGGTGCAGCGGCAGAAAAAGCGAAGATCGTTGGAAGAATAAATTTGCTAAATGTCATAGTCTTAGAACCTTAGTCGTTGTAGCGTCCGTTCTAATATGTCCATGATAATGATTAGTTGTGTCTTCAAATGACGACATTGTCACTTGATACGAATAATGTGAATAGTGGAGCGTGATTAGCTCTCAGAGTCGTTTTTATTTTGTGACGTTGTATTTTTAGAATCGTTTTCTGCGAGTTGCGCTTCTAGCTCTTTGATGCGAATCTCGGCTTCAAGTTCTGCGACGCGTTTTTCTGCGTCACTGCGATGGTCTTGTGATACGCCATCTGCCAGTACTTGTGTATCGTTTGATGAGCGAGAGTCATCAAGATCTTTCATTGAACCGGCAACACCACCAGTAACACCACCTGCTACTGCCCCTTTTGCTGCAAGACTTGCGTCACCGGTTAAGGCTCCCATCGTTGCGCCGAGTAAGACGCCACCTGCTGCGCCGCGATTACGTGCTGCATTTTCATTGTCTGAATCAAAGGCGGGTGAAGAGCATCCTGCAAGCACCATCAATGTCGCTGCCACCATAGCGGCTTTCGCATGCTTAATTGTAAATGTCATTCTCGATCTCACTCTGGGTTGTTGGGACGAGGTGAATGTTACGAGATGATTCAGTCTGTGAGAATTGATTAGTTGTTATTGGTCTGATAACCAAATGGAATCACCTTCAATCGAACTCGTTCAATAAAAAGTCGATAAACAACCGAATTCGTTTCGGTTGGTATTGTCTGCTGACATAGATAACATTTAAATCACCGCTCGATATAGAGCTCGATGCGGTGAAATTGACTCGATAGTCTTCCAATACGATATGCAGTTTTCTAAAGTCAATATCGTGTTGAACATCGAGCAGAGATTTAAGTGCGATTCCATAGCCATCGATCGCCCAGCGGCGAATCACTTCGCCGTCGTCAGAAAAGCGAGAGGGTTGAACGGCGACGGAATGATGGGCATCATTCTGGCGAAAATGCCATTGAGTGAGTTCCTCATGGCTTCTCAGCATGGCAAGACAGTGGTGATTTACGAGGTCATGAGGAGTGGTTGGTATTCCATGTGTCTGTAAATACTCTGGTGAAGCACAAAGTACCCGATGGCTCAGAGCAAGGCGTCTAGAAATAAGGTTGCTATCAGCCAGTTCACCATAACGAATAACAATATCCATGCCTGATTCTGTGATATTTGTGAGCCTATCATTTAAGTATAAATGTGGGATGACATCTGGGTATCGTTGGCAAAATGATGTGAGTATAGGCAAGATGGCTTGGCGCCCGATATCGCTTGGCGCTACTATTTTTAACGTGCCTTTCACCTCGTCTACACCACTTTGAAGTAAGCTTTCCGCTTCGTTGACATTATCAATAATATCTAAGCTTGCCTGATAATATAACGCACCAGAATCGGTCAGTGACAAATGGCGTGTACTGCGATTTAGAAGCTTTACGCCATATCGTTGCTCTAAGGTTTTCAACCGGGAAGTCACGGTTGCGGGAGACAAGCCTAACTCTCGTCCTGCCGCGGCTAACCCCTGATGTTTGACGATGCTGACGAACATTACCATATCTGAGAACTTATCCATTTACCGTCCACCTTTTATGCGCTTTGTAGATAGGCTAAACATCTTATCATTATTTGGTTTTTCTAAATATTGAATTCCTTTTTTTATCAATTATCAAAATTCAACAAACCAATATACTAGAGGAATTCAATGATTACCTAATGGAGGCCGTGATATGACGCGCCTCGTTAAGATGAAGAGAGTTCAGTATGAAAAGTAATAAGATGCCCATACAGGTGTGGATATTAACCCTAGCAGCATTTGCGATTGGTACAGCAGAGTTTGTAATAGCCGGCATTTTGCCGCAAATCGCACAGTCATTGTCGATTACAGAAGGGCAGGCTGGTTATTTGATTAGTGCCTATGCGTTGGCGATTGTATTTGGTGGCCCAATCCTGACGATTTATTTGGCGCGGTTTAATAAGAAGGCGGTGCTCGCAAGCTTAATGGTGTTATTTATAGTGGGCAACTTGATGTCTGCATTTGCCGCGAATTACCAAGTTCTTATGTGGAGTCGAGTGATCACTGGCTTAGTGCAAGGTCCTTTTTATGGTATCGGTGCGGTTGTGGCGACAAGTTTAGTGTCGGAAAAACTTGCTGGCCGAGCGGTGGGTCAGATGTTTGCAGGGTTAACGCTGGCCAATGTTCTTGGTGTCCCTGGAGGAACATGGATTGGGCTTGAGTTCGGTTGGCATGTGACGTTTTTATTCGTCGCGGGTTTTGGTTTGTTTGCGATGATCTTTATTTTATCTGGTATTCAATCGACAGGGCATACGGAAGCTAAAAGTAGCGCGATGCAACTCAAGGCGTTTAAGAACCCGATGTTATTAATGAGTCTTGCCATTACTGTGTTTGCGTGGTCTGGCTTTATGACGTTATATGGTTATATTGCGCCTATTGCTATGCATATTACGGGATTCAATGAAAACGCCGTGACCTGGATTTTGGTTGTTGTGGGAGTAGGGTTGATTATTGGTAATACACTTGGTGGGCGATCGTCTGATGTGAATTTGCAAAAGGCCTCGGTGTATTGGGCATTGGCAATGATAGTGTCGTTAGTTCTGGTAGGACTGGCCGTGAATAATCAATGGTTGTTTGTCGCAGCAGTATTTGTATTCGGTGTTGCTTCTTTTGCCAATGTGCCTGCCATGCAATTGCGTGTAATGAATCATGGTGGTGAAGGCCAGGAGCTCGCGGCAACCGCGAATATATCAGCGTTTAATTTGGCAAACGCTTTTGGTGGCCTGTTGGGCGGTATTGTTATTGATAGTCAGTTAGGGGCAAGTATGATTCCTTTTGCTGCAGTCGTCATCCCTGTGATTGGATTGATAGTTATAGTGGCGGCCAACCGTCGGGAGTTACGCCCGTTGATGGCGTAACAGATGTTGCGTGCAGTACCAAATGTGCATAACGCCGACAAGGTTTGACGCAACATTACACAGAAATTGAGCTCAGACTGGTAGAGTTTGCTCTGATTAAATCATAGACATGGAGTGACGATGAAATCACGAGCAAGCTTTGTTGTTAAATGTGCACTCGTTGTGTGTACGGGTATAGCCGTTGCAACGGCTTCTGAGTTTTCACCAGTAACGGCACCTGTTGATGGGTGCCCAGGACAGTTTTTTGTAAAGAAAGCACGGGTCTTTGACGCGGTTACACTATGTGCAACTAAAGGTGTAAACAAGAGCAAATTACAGCATGCGGCTAATGTAACGGCGCAGTGGTTAGATAATGACGAGGATGGCAACGTTGATGAACCGCGATTACTTGCCCATTTACGCCGTAATCATGCAACCTTAGCAATGTCCGAGGAAGGGTTTAGTGACGCCGCTATCGAACAGCTCACTCCGTACTTTGCTACGATGATGTTGCAAGACCTAGCTGATAATGAAACAAACCCTGTACATGATCGTGACGCGTCGCAAGAAGAGATTCATCATTTAATCGCCAATGCAGGTTGGCAACCCATGCTACCTTCTGTATTCAGTGATAACGGGAAAGTGAATAGTCAGCTACGGCAGCAATGGCAGCTCGCTGAGGACAAGGGTTACTATCACTATGATGATCCTACTTGCGATAGTGCATGTAAAACCATTGAGTTCTTGTATTTAGGCACCGCCGCATATTTAGCATCGACTGCTGATCTAACAAGTGATGAGATGCGACTAAAATCTCGTCAAGAGTTACAGCATTCTCTACCCGAATTGGTTAACATTTTTGAGTCGCCGCAATATCATTATCCGACAGTAAAGTGGCCAGATGGACGTTATCCCGTGTTATCGTCGATTCGTTATACTGGTCAAGGGTTTTAGTAGTAGCGTAAGGGTAATGACGTGAAAACGCGTAGGGAGTACTGCATTGAGGCGTGACTCTGATCAGGACCGTGATACTCTAATTCAAATGATGACCGAGGGAACGTAACTTGATCAGGGAAGCAACGCCAGAGGACTGCACAAATTTAGCGGTTCTCGCCATAAAAGTGTGGCTAGACACCTACGCTGCAAACGGTATTCGAAAAGAATACGCTGATTATGTGCTGAACACATTCACTGAAGGCTATTTTTTGAATCGACTAACTCTACCCAACTATAGAGTGTTAGTAAGTGTATGTGATGGTGTGTTGGAAGGTTTTATCATGGTCAACTTAGCGTCTCGTTTTGAATCTGAGGACTATGGCTATGAAATTGAAAAGCTATATATACACGCTCCATTTTCAGGGAAAGGTTTAGGGCGTGCGCTTTTGAATGACGTTGCGCAGCGTTATGGCGAGAGGTTTTGGTTATACACATGGGTGGAGAATACCTCCAATGGATTTTATCAACACCTTGGTTTTACTCAAGTTGGGCAAATATCATTCGATTTTTATGGAGTACTTGTTGAAAACCATGTGTACTTCGCCAATAAGCCAATAAGCCAATAAGCCAATAAGCCAATAAGCCTCGGGACAAATGATACCCTCGTCCGTTACTTTTCCATTCGTTGCTAATAAGCCTAACCGCCAATCACGTGCGTTCGTTTTCCTATTAAGTCCAAAAATACCCACTACACTGTAATGAGATTTTGTTTGTAGTAATCGATCCTGTGGTTGGATAGCTACGATGTACTGCGGACGTGTGTGGCTGTCATCCAACCCCAATTGTTACAAAATAGTAATAATTAATTTCATTTTGATGGGATTATCAAAAATCCGTAATTATTTATACTGAGCCCAACAAAACGAAACAGCGAGTGAGCATACTCTCGGTTCGCTTTATTGCGACGTCAATTTTACCTGCTCACTGTACTGCCCTAAAGTAAACAGAAGGAAAAACCAATGGCACTTGAAATTAAACCAGGTCAAACATCAATTAAATCTAAAGCTATGGTAGCTTGGGCTGCTGGCGAACCACTAAAAATGGAAGAAGTTGATGTGCAACTTCCTAAAGCGGGTGAAGTGCTTGTTCGCATCGTTGCAACGGGTGTATGCCACACTGACGCGTTCACGCTTTCTGGAGACGATCCAGAAGGTATCTTCCCCTCAATTTTGGGTCACGAGGGTGGCGGCATTGTTGAGATGATCGGTGAAGGTGTGACTAGTGTTGAAGTTGGTGATCATGTCATCCCTCTATACACAGCAGAGTGTGGCGTTTGTAAGTTCTGTACTTCTGGCAAAACAAACTTATGCCAAGCGGTTCGTGAAACACAAGGTCAAGGCCTAATGCCAGACGGCACAAGCCGCTTCTCTATTAATGGCGAGACAATTTTCCATTATATGGGGTGTTCAACGTTCTCTGAATACACCGTACTGCCGGAAATTTCACTAGCGAAAGTTGCTAAAGAAGCACCACTTGAAGAAGTGTGTTTACTTGGCTGCGGAGTTACAACAGGCATGGGCGCTGTGCTAAATACGGCTAAAGTACAACAAGGCGATACGGTTGCGGTATTTGGTCTTGGTGGTATCGGTCTTTCTGCCATTATCGGTGCACGCATGGCAGGCGCGAAAACGATCATTGGCATAGATATCAACGAAAGTAAGTTTGAGCTAGCGAAACAACTGGGCGCGACGGATTGTATCAACCCGACGAAATTTGATAAGCCAATTCAAGACGTGATAGTTGAGATGACAGATGGCGGCGTTGATTACTCTTTCGAGTGTATCGGTAATGTTAACGTGATGCGTCAAGCGCTAGAGTGTTGTCATAAAGGGTGGGGCGAATCCGTGATCATCGGTGTGGCTGGTGCGGGTCAAGAGATCGCTACTCGTCCATTCCAACTGGTGACGGGTCGAGTATGGCGTGGTTCTGCTTTCGGTGGTGTAAAAGGCCGCTCAGAGCTACCTGAAATCGTTAACCGCTACATGGCGGGTGAATTTGGACTGCAAGAATTCATTACTCACACTATGGGCCTACAAGACGTGAATGAAGCGTTCGAACTCATGCATAAAGGCGAGTCAATCCGTACTGTCCTTCATATGGATAGATAGCGTTTAGTCTTCGCATGTCATGTTTAAACTAAAAACAAAGCCTCGACGAATTAGTCGAGGCTTTTTTAATTTAAGAATAAGTAGGATTGTTTTAGGCGCCAAACAGCCGTTAACGACGAAAAATTCCGACTCGTGGTTCATTTAAAATTAAGCGGTGTTACTGGTAGCGCGAGCTTAGGTGGCGATGAAAGTTACGGTGTTCGTGGATCGGTACGGTCACTGACTTCTGCCCATTTTTTTAGATTAAACCTAAGAAGAAACATCGTCATTCCCTTGAACGAGGGAATCTCATTCAGCGCGTTACGAACTTAACCAAATTAACTTAATTTAAGTGTTTCCATTGTCTACGCGCTTTATGAGAACGGCCGATGTTGTTATTGGAGGAAAACGGAAACTAAACCGTTTATACCCCCCAAAGCGTACGTACATTATTTACCTAGGAAGTACGCAGTGAAAGGCATGCTTACTAGTAAGAGATCGTTAAGCGTCAACGAACAGTACTTTGCCATTGATGAAGCCGTCAACGGAACGTTCAAACGCCTTACCAACGAGTTTTCCTGGCACTGGTTCAAAGCCTGGCATCATTTCACCATATACGCCCCATGCTTCTTCCAATACTGTTGGGTTCACAACGTTGATGCGTGTACCACGTGGCATTTCGTTTGCAACACACTTAACAAAGGTATCGATTGCACCACTTGTAGTGGCATCCGCAATCGCATAAGGGATAGGTTTTACATTTAAGATGCCACTGATTAAAGTGAATGAACCGTTATCTGCGATGTACTCTTGGCCAATACGAACAAGGTTGATTTGCCCCATCATTTTGCTCATTACCGTGGTCATCCACTGTGATTCGCTCATTTCTGCGAACGTTGCATACTCACAAAAACCAACCGTGTTAACCACAGCATCAAAATGACCGACTTTTTCATATAATGCTCGAATCGAGTTTTCATCGGTGATATCAACAATATGGTCAACATTACCAGAACGGCCTGCGGTAATGACCTTATGGTTACCTAAACCAGTTAAAGCCGCTTGTCCCATTTTACCCAAAGCACCAATTAGAATGACTGTTTTCATGACTTTCTCCGTCTCTATGATTTGTTTCAACAGGGGCCATGTTAGCGACTACCAAAAACAAATAGAAACAACATTATTTTGTAAGTGATACAATAAAAATTGGTAACACTACGCTGAGCAAAGGTAACTTAGGTGAATAAGCTAGATAGGTTAGATATTAAACAACTCAGGGTCTTTCAGGCGTTGATTCGAGAGCAGAGTGCATCCAAGGCAGCAAGTCAACTCGGCTTAACCCAGCAAGCGGTGAGCGAGCAACTCAAAAAACTCCGTGATGTATTTGGAGACCGACTGTTCCTTAGAAAAACCAATGGCTTTGTACCTACGCCTTTAGCAGAAGAACTCTCTCTAGAAATCGATAAACTGCTTCGGGATTTTCAAACTCTCCTCTCTCCAAAAACGTTTGATCCAACAACGGTAAAAGGTACCTATGTCATAGCCGCTACAGATTATGCACAACAAGTCGTTCTGCCACCGTTAATTGCAATGTTGAGAGTTCAATCGCCAAACCTAAAAATCATTGTTAGAGACTTTGAGTTAGACAAGTTAAATGACTTAACGGAAAGTGGAAAAGTGAATTTAGCGATAGCATTTCCTGACTATATCCCCGAGTCTTATCCAATTATTAAGTTGTTTGAAGAACATCATGTGTGTATCACATCCCATCATTCAACGATTTCCAAAGTAAGTCCGTCACTCGAAGAAATCGCAGCCTATCCAGCGATTATCGCTTCGCCTTCAAGGCCCAACTTTAAGGGATCAATAGATGACTGGTTCAAGCAGTATGGTTTAGAGCGTAATGTTGTTGTCTCAGCACCTTGTTTCTCCGTGGTGCCTCTTTATCTTGAAACAACCGATTCTATTGCTTTTTTACCATCGAGAGCGATTGAGGGACTAAGCGTGACGAAAATTGATATGAGTGAGTCACCCGAGCCGTTTGATGTTATCGCCGCATGGCACCCAAGGTATAGCGACGATCCGCTACAAAAGTGGGTGGTTTCTCTATTGGAGGAACAGTATTTCGGATAGGTCGCTTCGATAGTGGTTACATCACACGT
>NZ_JAMKMS010000031.1 GCF_023634655.1 Vibrio methylphosphonaticus
AGAGTAAATGAGCAACAGTGGCGACCTTATTTTTGATAGCAGATCTGTTAATTGGGGGATACCGAACATTAGTTATTAGGGTTGTCGATGTTAAAGAGCGTGCTAGGTGCTTTGGATATTATATTGACGACTTTAACTGGCTATATACTCGATCTGTGATGCCAGTCTAGTTCGTAACCGTAAATATCACCAGAAGTGACATATGTAACGTTTGAAATCTGTGAGGTTATTTCACTAAAGCTATTGCTCATTATAATGACTAATTTTTAATACTAATGTCGTAATAACTCTTTCTTCGTATATTATTGCAGTATCGGTTACATTTTCTAGTGAGGGAGTTATGGGACAATTTGCAATTTTGGGATATATCGCTTTAGGAGGAGCTTTTGGTGCTTGCTCTCGATATCTAATTTCTGAACTTTGTGTTGTACTTTTAGGGAGAGGGTTCCCGTACGGGACTTTGACAGTTAATGTTGTCGGATCCTTCATTATGGGTTTGTTGATCGCCGCATTCGAAGCGGAACTCGTGGTCACTGAGCCGTGGCGTCAAGTTATTGGATTAGGGTTTTTAGGGGCATTAACCACATTCTCTACATTCTCAATGGACAATGTTTTGCTAATGCAGCAAGGGGCTTTTTTCAAAATGGGTTTAAATGTACTTTTGAATGTATCTCTGAGCATTACAGCTGCGTGGATAGGTTTTCAGTTATTAATGAAAACTTGATTAATCTAACATTTGCTCATTAGCGTTCTAACTGAATTTCGTTTATTATTGTCGCAATACTTGTCGGAGTGCCCTTTTGGGCTGAGACCGTTTATTCGGGATCCGTTGAACCTGATCAGGCTAATACCTGCGAAGGGAACAGGAGAAAAGAATGGAATTTTCCTCTTTATCATGTCGTGCGTGTTGATTTTCTACTCGCATTACTGCTGTTGATACCTCTTGTGTTCACATATCCGTCAAGCATTTATCTTTCTTATACGATAATAAAGGAAATGCTATGTCGACTCGTAAACAAACCAGACTGGAAGCTAAACAATTTATCGACACCCTGTCGGTAACACCGTATCCCAACTCTGAAAAGACTTATATTCAGGGTTCGCGTGAAGATATACAAGTTCCAATGCGAACGATTCATCTTGCCGACAGCCTTGTTGGTGGCTCTAAATCTAACCCTGTTTTTGAAAAAAATGACGCAATAAACGTTTATGATACCTCGGGTGTATATACGGATCCCAACTACACGATTGACCTTTATTCTGGTCTACCAAAGCTTAGAGAGCAGTGGATAGATGAAAGAAGCGATACCGAAGTTCTGTCCGGGGTTACATCTGACTTTGCTCAGGAGCGCTTGAATGATGAAACCCTCAATGATCTTCGCTATGGGCAACTACCTCGTATACGCCGAGCTAAGGATGGCGAGTGCGTCACTCAGCTGCATTATGCTCGTCAAGGAGTGATCACTCCTGAAATGGAGTACATTGCAATCAGAGAAAACATGGGGCGCCAGAAAATCGCCGATCAAATGTTGACTCAGCAGCATCCAGGACAAAGTTTTGGTGCAAACCTACCAAAAGAAATCACTCCAGAGTTTGTTCGTAAAGAGGTGGCTGAGGGTCGAGCGATCATCCCATCAAATATCAATCACCCTGAATCTGAGCCTATGATTATTGGCCGAAACTTTTTGGTTAAAGTTAATGCCAATATTGGTAATTCATCGGTGTCATCGTCGATAGAAGAAGAAGTTGAAAAGCTCGTCTGGAGCACACGATGGGGCGGCGATACCGTAATGGATTTGTCTACAGGGCGTAACATTCATGAAACTCGTGAATGGATCCTGCGTAATAGCCCGGTCCCAATTGGTACTGTCCCTATGTATCAAGCGTTAGAAAAGGTGAATGGCATTGCCGAAGACCTAACATGGGAAGTGATGAGAGACACGCTAATTGAGCAGGCAGAGCAAGGTGTCGACTACTTTACGATTCATGCAGGACTGCTACTCCGTTATGTACCGATGACAGCAAAACGCGTTACGGGTATCGTCTCACGAGGTGGCTCTATTATCGCTAAGTGGTGTTTAGCGCATCATACAGAAAGCTTCCTTTACACTAACTTTAAAGAGATATGTGAGATTTGTGCTAAGTATGATGTTGCGTTGTCTTTGGGGGATGGGTTACGACCAGGCTCTATCGCTGATGCGAACGATGAAGCACAGTTTGCTGAATTACGCACATTGGGTGAGTTGACCAAAATTGCTTGGGACTATGACGTTCAGGTTATTATTGAAGGTCCTGGTCATGTTCCAATGCACATGATCAAAGAAAACATGGAAGAGCAGCTAGAGCACTGTCACGAAGCGCCATTTTATACATTAGGTCCTTTGACAACCGACATCGCACCTGGATATGACCATATTACGTCTGGTATAGGTGCCGCGATGATCGGCTGGTATGGCTGCGCCATGCTTTGTTATGTCACGCCTAAAGAGCATTTAGGGCTACCCAATAAAGAAGATGTTAAGACAGGGCTTATTACTTATAAGCTTGCTGCTCATGCGGCGGATCTTGCTAAAGGTCACCCTGGCGCACAAATTCGAGATAATGCCTTATCGAAAGCTCGATTTGAATTCCGCTGGGAAGATCAGTTTAATCTCGCGCTTGACCCTGATACTGCCCGCCAATACCACGATGAAACCTTGCCTCAAGAGTCTGGGAAAGTCGCTCACTTTTGTTCGATGTGTGGACCTAAGTTTTGCTCAATGAAGATTTCACAGGAAGTCAGAGAGTATGCCAAAGGCTTAGAATCTCAAGGTGATATAAACATCAAACTTATAGAAGATCCTTTAGAGGGGATGCGCCAGAAGTCAGAAGAATTTCTCGCTTCTGGGGCAGAGCTCTACCATCCAGCTGTGACTGAATAAAATACTATAGGAGTACCCTTTGAAAATACTATTGCCGGCTAACTACCTCGATATTGGCAACCATTTACAATCGATTTTAGGGATTGCAAAACAAGCAGGCTTTGATACTTCATCAATCTCAGTAGGGACTAGCACAACTACTCATGTAGAGCTTGTTGGAGATAATCTCAGCACAACGGTTGTTGCGACGGATCTGTTTGCTTCAGAGTTTACTGATGATGTTGATTACGTGTTGTTTTATCAACATCAGAAGGCCAAAGCTGAACTATCGAGAGAGCGCTATGTAGCTATAAATACTCGAATCTATTTAAATGTAATAGATGATCAACGGTCGATGGACGTGTGGTCGTGCAATAGTGGTTCCAACCGAGCACTTACTAGTGCTTCAGCTATTCAAGAGATGGGTTACCATTTTTCATGGTTTGTTGTTTCATTGCTGCTCGACTTTCCTGTCGAAGACGCGTTGGTTTTGGCTCGTGCTGGGGACGTTTCACGTGAAACATGGCCTTATTTGAGTCAACACTTTCCCACACCAGTGATCGAAGATGAACGACTCGATATACAAGTGGGTTGGGCGGTCAAGGCGAGTACAACTGCGTTTTCAACAATGAGCAAGGCGAGCCTCGGTCTTTATCCCGTCGTAGACAGCGTTGATTGGATCAGAACGTTGCTTGAACTTGGTATCAAAACGATACAGTTGAGAATTAAGAACCCAGATGATGTGAACTTAGAATCTAAGGTCAAACAGGCGATTGAATTAGGAAACCAATATAACGCGCAAGTGTTTATTAATGATTACTGGCAACTTGCACTTAAGTATCAAGCCTATGGTGTTCATCTTGGACAGGAGGATATAGAAACCGCTGACCTCAGAACGATCGCAAACGCGGGTATTCGACTTGGTCTTTCAACCCACGGTTACTATGAGTTATTGAGAATTGTCCAAATTAATCCTAGCTATATTGCACTTGGTCATATTTTCCCAACAACCACAAAAGATATGCCTTCACGTCCACAGGGACTTGTTCGTTTAGCCTTGTACCAGAAACTCATCGACACTATCAATTACGGCGATTCAATTGGATACCCAACCGTCGCGATCGGTGGCATCGATCTTAATACAGCGCAACCAGTGTGGAATTGTGGGGTGTCGAGTTTAGCCGTCGTAAGGGCGATCACGCAGGCCGACGATATACCAACTGTGATCGATAAATTCTCCGGCATAATGAGGAGACATTAATGGTGCTAGATAACCAATTTCAACGCTATGTTCGGCAGATCAGCGTACCTGAGATAGCGGAGCGAGGGCAAGAAAACCTACTATCTAGCCATGTCTTAGTGATTGGATGTGGTGGGTTAGGGACCGCCGCCTCACTGTATCTTGCCGGTGCAGGTATTGGGCGACTAGTGATTGCAGATCAAGATATTGTTGAGCGTTCTAATCTGCCTCGTCAGATTGCATACCGAGAGGAAGATGTTGGCACCCCTAAAGTTGCGGCATTAAAACAGCAATTATTGGAGCGAAACGAAGATGTTTCAATAAGAACGATAAACACCTTTCTTACTGGTAATCAGTTGAAGCTTGAAGTGTCATTGGCTGATGTTGTCATCGATTGCAGTGATAATTTGGCAACACGCCATGCAATCAATCATGCGTGTTATGAGACCAAAACCAATTTGGTATCAGGTGCGGCAATTGGCTGGAATGGTCAGTTGACCGTATTCAGCTTTGTTAGCCAACCTTCAATACCTTGTTATCGTTGTCTCTATCCTTTCGATGATATGTCATCGCCAACAGACTGTTCAAGTAGTGGCGTTGTAGGCCCCGTAGTTGGAATGATTGGCATCTACTCCGCACTTGAAGCGATCAAAATTGCTAGTGGAAGAATTCAAAGTGTGTCGCCAACGCTTAAGATGTTTAATGGATTAAATGGTCAATGGCAATCACTAAAATTACATCATGACCCAGAATGCAAGGTTTGCGCGTCTGGTCAAAAGGAGTCCATATCATGATTACGATACAAGTTAATGGGTCATCAATGGAGGTGGAAACGACCGCGACACTGCAGGATGTTCTCGATGCGCTCGCGATCGACACACTTGGTTGCGCAGTAGCGATTGATGACAATATTATTCCACGAACCACCTGGGCGTCTTTCGCGCTGACATCACAAATGAACATCAACGTATTTCAAGCCATTGCCGGGGGCTAACATGTTAACGATTGCAGGAAAAAATTTCTCGTCTCGCTTATTCACAGGAACAGGGAAATTCGCCGATAAATCACTGATGGTAAATGCCATTATTGAAAGTGGTTCTGAGTTATCGACTATGGCACTTAAACGTGTCGACTTAGACACCCAAGATGACGACATTCTTCGTCCTCTTATAGAGCGTGGGGTAAACCTACTGCCGAATACATCAGGCGCAAAGAATGCCAAAGATGCGGTATTTGCAGCTCATTTAGCAAGGGAAGCCTTGGGTACCAATTGGTTAAAATTAGAAATTCATCCTGACCCTAAGTATTTGCTGCCAGACCCAATTGAAACACTGATAGCCGCGGAACAATTGGTCAAGGATGGCTTTATTGTTTTGCCTTATTGCCCAGCAGATCCAACGCTTTGTAAGCGATTGGAAGAGGTAGGTTGTGCGGCGGTCATGCCACTAGGCGCGCCTATTGGTAGCAACAAAGGTTTGGTCACACAGGATTTCTTAGAGATTATTATTGAGCAAGCGAATGTTCCTGTTGTCGTTGATGCTGGAATTGGCGCACCTTCTCATGCGGCACTGGCAATGGAGCTTGGCGCCGATGCTGTTCTGGTTAATACCGCTATTGCTTCGGCTGCGAACCCAGCAGCAATGGCGAAGGCGTTTAAACTTGCGGTTGAATCTGGTCGACTGGCGTATGAAAGTGGTTTGGCCGGTACGGTTAATCATGCCGTCGCGTCTAGTCCACTTACGTCATTTCTTGGCAGTAATTAGGAGGCGACGATGAGCTTCGTTACTGAGCATGCAAAATATGACTGGGACGATATTCGATTATCGATCTATAGCAAGACTGCCGCAGATGTAGAGCGAGCCTTGACAAAAACTCGGCTCAATCTTGATGATTTCGCCGCGTTAATATCGCCAGCGGCTGAACCTTATTTGGAGCAAATGGCTCAACAGTCTTATGCTCTGACTCGTAAACGGTTTGGCCACACTATGGGGATGTACATTCCCCTTTATTTGTCGAACTTGTGTGCGAATGCTTGTACGTATTGTGGCTTTTCAATGGAGAACCGAATTAAGCGCAAAACGTTGTCGATTGATGAAATACAAGACGAGTCCGCCGTAATCAAAACGATGGGATTTGATAGTGTACTCCTAGTAACAGGAGAGCATGAAACCAAAGTCGGAATGCAGTATTTCCGCCAGGTGTTACCATCTATCAAACAGCACTTCAGTTATTTAGCGATGGAGGTTCAGCCGTTGGATACTGATGAATATAAGGAACTCAAGTCGTTAGGACTTGATGCGGTGATGGTGTATCAGGAAACGTATAATCGTCGTACTTACGCTGAGCATCACCTTCGAGGTAACAAAATGGACTTTGATTATCGGTTGGATACCCCTGATCGATTAGCTCAAGCTGGTGTTGATAAAATAGGAATTGGCTCGTTGATAGGGTTAGAGGAATGGCGGACGGACTGCTTTTACGTTGCCGCACATCTCCAATACCTCGAAAAACGTTATTGGAAAACGCGCTACTCAATTTCTTTTCCTAGGCTTAGACCTTGTGAAGGGGCGGTACAACCCAAGTCCGTCATGTCAGATAAGCAGTTGGTGCAACTTATTTGCGCCTATCGTTTATTCAATAATGAAGTAGAGTTATCGCTTTCGACCCGTGAGTCTCCTGAGTTTCGTGACAATGTCTATCCGCTGGGGATCACCAGTATTAGTGCAGCGTCTAAAACGCAACCTGGTGGATATGCGAATGATGCACAAGAGTTGGAGCAGTTCGAAATAAGCGATGAACGTAGTGCTGAAGACGTCGCGTTATCAGTGAAGCAGCGAGCGATGGAGCCGGTATGGAAAGATTGGCATCAGTCCTATTCTGGTTAAAGTAATAGTAACTTAACGCGTAGATGCCCTTGTTTCACGTGAAACAAAAAGAGCTGCAATTGCAGCTCTTTTTGTTTAGTAAGCCAATTAGCAACTAATTGGTAAGCATGCTTCACGTAACCATTCAAGTGTTTCGCCAGTCACTAACGGCGAAACATCATCAAAAACGGTTTGGTGATATTGGTTAAGCCAGCGAATCTCAGACTCGCTTAATTGGTTTAGCGCAATGTTGCGCTTGTCGATTGGGCAGCGTGTCAACGATTCAAACCCAAGCATGGTTAGGTCACCTTGTGTTGCTTTCTCAACGACTAACTCTAGATTCTCGATTCGAATTCCAAAGGCGTCAGCACGGTAATAACCAGGCTCATTAGATAATACCATTCCTGGTACGAGAGCAGTGTTATTGACGACTTTTGAAATACGTTGCGGCCCTTCATGCACACTTAGGAAGTGACCCACGCCATGTCCGGTACCATGATCGTAATCAAAGCCTTTTGCCCATAGGTGTTGTCGAGCCAGAATATCAAGCTGGTGCCCACAAGTACCTTTCGGGAATAATGCCGAAGCGAGTCCAATATGACCTTTGAGTACGAGAGTAAATTGATGCTTCATTTCATCGCTTGGTTGACCGATTGCAATCGTACGTGTGATATCAGTAGTACCGTCAGGGTATTGACCACCTGAATCAACCAAATATAGGCTGTCATTAATTAGCGCCCCGGGGTGTTCTTGATTCATGTGATTGTAGTGACACATTGCAGCGTTACCACCTGATGCTGAAATTGTGTCAAAACTCAGGTCGACAAGGGAAGCGTCCTCTCGACGGAATGATTCTAGTTTGTCGGACAAAGAGCCTTCATCGTGCGTGGCGTTGTCTTCAACTTGTTTATCCAGCCAGGAAAGGAACTTGACCATCGCCACACCATCTCGGATATGGCTTGCTTTCATGCCTGCCATCTCAACACGGTTTTTTGCTGCTTTCGGTAACAAGCATGGATCGGCAAGGGGAAGCACAATAGCGCCAACACGTTCGAGTTCAAGTTGGAACCAGGCATTACTGGTTCCTGAATCTAGTGACACGACTTTTCCTGCTAATGCAGCGAGTTCGTTAGACAAAGAACCTGGAGCATGAACGGTGACGTTTGCGCCGACGTGTTGGTCAAATAACTGGCGGTCGGTGATACGTGCTGAATCAATAAAGAACTTCACGCTACCATCATTAAAAAGAATCGCATGTGATAGAAGAACCGGTAGACGAGAGACATCAAGACCTCGAATGTTCAACAGCCAGCAAATGGAATCCAACTCAGTGATAACAGCGGCTGTCGCGCCAGACTGATTTAAACTCAGGCTGAGTTCGCGTCGCTTGTCTAAGCTAGATTGGCCAACATAATCTAGAGACATTAGCATCACTTCACTAAGCTGAGGAGTAGGGCGATCAGTCCAGTGAAGATCTATAGGGTTAGTGTCACAAGCAATAAGTTGAATTTGACCTGCAAGTTGACTTTGTGCACTGTGATACCAGTTGCCGCGGTGCATGCGTGGGTCAATCCCTACTTTAGAACCCGCCGGGAGGTGCTCCAGTAGCCAAGAAACTGGTGGGGTGTCAATCAAGTGGCAATACTCAAACGTTTCAGCCGAGACTTGCTTAGTGACTTGGACCGTATAACGACCATCAACAAATATGACTGCGCGGTCCTTGGTAATGATTGCTGCGCCAGCTGAGCCGGTAAAGCCGGTTAGCCAGTGTAAGCGCTCATTGTGTTCAGGTACGTACTCACCCAAGTACTCATCTTCATGAGCGACGATAAAAGCATCGAGTTGATTAGTCTCAAGCCATGCTTGAAGCGCATTAACTCGTTGGGATGTGAAAGATTGCATCGGTAATTCCTTCTATTGGGCGAGTGAGCTCGGCCTACTGTTATTTGCCTATAAGCTAGCGCTTTTAATGAGCAGTTACAATCCATTATGTAGCAGACATTGTTTTCGATTTTTAGAGCACCGCTTTTACGGTGCAATAAGATTGACATTGAATGTAGCCAAGCGTTAACGAAGGTGGAGTGTTTTCTGCTTTATGATATCGATGAGCCAATTCAGAGCAGGGTCTGTGTCACGCTCTTTATGCCAGAATAATGTATAGGCCATTGGGGGAAATTCTAATGGTAAAGGTAATATCACTAACCCCAATTGGTCTGCGACCAGATGAACAAAGTGACGGGGGGCAGTAAAGATAAAATCAGTATATGAACATAACGCCGCTGCATTATTGAAGTCAGGCACCGTAATCGCAACATCTCTCTCTTTCCCCATGTCTGAGAGGCGATAATCTAATAACCAACGGTCACTACCATCACAACGTACCTGTACGTGTCGTAACGACAAATAGGCGTCAAGGTTCCAAGGCTTGGATAGTATGGGGTGGTTAGCGCGGACTAAACACATCTGATTATCGCGGTATACTTCTAGCTCGCGGATATCTTCTGGAGGATACATGGTGCGAATCGCATCGCGAATATCAATATCTTTACCAGTAATACCTAAGTCTAATTCTCCTTTTTGCATCTGTTCAAAGGTGCGCTCGTTCCACGCATGCGTGCTGATACTTAGGTTGGGTCCTTGGCTGAAAATTGCGGGTAAAAAATGAGGCATGATAAGTGGGTAAACACTTTCTACTGCTGCAATGTGAAAACGATATTCACTGCTTGTTGGGGAAAACTCTGGTGGGTGGGTGATCGCTTGTAAGTGACTGACCAGAGCATCAAGCTTAGGTTTTAAGTACATGGCTTTAGGGGTTGGCGTTAATCCATGAGCTTGGCGAGTGAATAGCGGATCATTGAACAGCAAACGTAGCTTAGCCAGTGATTTACTGACCGCTGACTGGCTTACACATAATCGGTTAGCCGCGCGAGTAACATTACGCTCTTCTAGCAACACGCTTAAGCATAACAGTAAGTTAAGATCGATTTTGTTGAGTGCTTCCAAATTCATGAAATGAAATTCCATACGGGAATAATACTAATGAGTATAAACCATTTCTGTTCATATCATATTGCCGCTATGATGCGGCAATCAAAATTGAGAAGAGAAGTTTCACGTGGAACAGCGTATATCAAAGATACAAATTGCGGCCTTAGTTATGTTGGTTTTCTTTAGTCCTCTGGCTATTGATATTTATCTGCCCGCATTGCCGCAAATATCGGCCGCGTTCCAGGTCAACCATACTCTTGCTCAAGACACGATCACATGGTTTTTATTTGCGATGGGGGTTGGGCAGCTATTTGCTGGGCCACTTGCGGATAAGCTCGGACGTCGGACGGTTGCATTGTGCGGTATCAGTATCTATGGATTGAGCGCTTGCTTGGCGTGGGCCGCTCAGTCGATTGACTGGATGCTGACTGCTAGGTTGTTACAAGGCTTGGGTGCTTGCGCCACATCGGTAGCAGCCTTTGCAACCGTTCGCGACCTTTATGGACCAGAAAAAAGCGGCAAGATGATTAGCTACCTAAATGGGGCTATTTGTTTTATACCGGCTCTCGCCCCAATTTTAGGTAGCTACTTGACCCATCAGTTTGGCTGGCGCGCTAATTTTAGTTTTATGGCCGGATTTGCACTAGTGGTGGGACTAATGGTTGTACTTAATATGAAAGAGACCAATCCCAAGCAGCAAAACGCTCGGTATTTCGCATTGTCTCGTTATGTTGATGTGCTGCGTACCCCGACGTTTGTTTTTCATGCAACGTTATGTCTGCTGGCGATGGGTGTCATTTTGGCGTATGTCACATCGGCCCCGGTACTCCTGATGGAGAACATGGGACTAAGTATGTCCGAGTTTACGTTTTGGTTTGGGCTCAATGCGGTCTTTAATATTGCGGCTTGTATGTTAGCACCGAAGTTTATGGATAAGCTGGGTACTCATAAAACGTTGCAATGTGGCATCCTTGTACTGTTGGTTGCTGGTGCACTGATGGCTTTAGGTGCGTCTCTTAATACGCCTATCTCGTTTATGCTGCCCGTTATTCTCGGTTCCATTGGTTTTGCGTTCATTTTGGGCGCTGCAGCAGGTAAAGCGTTGGCGCCATTTGGCGATAAAGCAGGGACCGCAGCGGCTCTATTAGGATTATTTCAGATGAGCGGCTCAGGTTTGCTTGTAGGGACGATGCAGCGAACAGGTTTAGAACCTCAGTATATGATTGCTTTTTTAATGTGGCTGGTCCTTCCCGCTCTATTTATATTGCGTAGCCGCTCAGGAAAAGCGTGGCATCAGATAGTAAATATTAGCAATTAGTAAAAAACGGTTAATTTGAAAACGATTTAGTTTTCCTATCGAGTAAACAGGTGTATATTTGAAGGTATATCCCTTTCTATTATTAACTGGATCGATAAAGCATGTCTTTGACTACTTACGAAATGGCTCGCATTCTTGAGCAAATGGAAGAGTCTCCAGAAAAAATCATGTTCGGTAAATTACTGACCGAACTTGGCAATCAAAGTGAAGAGCGCATCCGTAGCGCTGCAAAACAAGTGCCTATTCACATGCTTAAAGATATCGTTTATCAATTTCAAAGAGTGATAGAGTCGCGCAAAGGTGAACAGGTTCAATCTTTGGCAAAAGAATTAGCAGACCAAGGTATTTCTGTTGAAGAGCTACAGGCTTTTTTAGCAAACAAATAATCTAGTTTCCAAATAAAAAGCCCTGTTGCGTAATCGACAGGGCTTTTTTGTGTTTGGCGTTTATTGGTGTTTGTTGAATAAGCACTTGTTGAATAGGTAAATATTCAAGTCAACCTATTGAATACTGTTACGCACTATTTTATCGATGGACAGTGGACCAGGTCCCCAAACGACAACGATTAGTATCATTAGCCCCCAGAGTTGATGGTCATAAAACCCTTGCTCCCAAAGTACCGGATAAGAAATAACAGCAGTAATATTAAAAATAAACAGGATTAGTGCCATTGGTCGACACAGTAAACCAAATGCTAAAAATACCGGCAGTACGAGCTCTGCGGCGGTACCCATATAAGCGGCTAACTGCCATGGTATGAGCGGAACGTGGTACTCATATTCAAAGAGATATAATGTACTATCCCAAGAAGCGATTTTCGTTAGACCGGAATTAAAGAATACCCATGCGACCCAAATTCGACAAAAAAGTAGCAGCAACGGGATGAAGCCTTTTTGAAAGGTTTCTAGGGTTGAATCATACGTCTTGAGCAAGTTTGCGAGTCCGTTTGTCATCGTGTTACTCCTTTAGGTTAGTTGCTTCGCCATCGTTGATGCTAAAACCCGTGACTATGTCCATAGACAGCAATGTAGGTATTAAAGCTAGCTGTTCTGGTGGCAGGGATTTAAGGGGCGACGCTAACTTGAGTTGCGTAATAAGTTTGCTAAGGGGCGCGTCAATTTCCGTTAATGTAAGCGGCTGAGTGGTACTTCCCTGCAATAAGATAGTTTGCGAATGCTCAAGATTGAGCTGTTCATAATGGTTGTTTTCTACTGCCTGCTTAAGATCAATCAATGCATACTGAGATGATATGATTTGGCTACTGGGGTTAAGGTGAAGCTGAATGTCACCGTGCTGTTCTTGTGGGACATTTGCAAGCCTAATAATGGGTTGCGATTTCTCGGGGGATACGGGCACCTCAAATCGACTGGCTTGATCAATTTTCCACTCGAAGTTCATCACATCAAGTAGGTAAGGAACGGCGCTGGTGATGTGTTCAAGTTGTGCGACGGATTGTTCAAATCCTGCACCATAATCGAGAGTATTCCCTGATTCGGGTGGGTGTTGAGTAATGTGAAATTTCGCAATTGCACCGAAACATTCCTCGCCAACGAGCGCAAATGTTATTGGGTAGGCAGCCTGTAACACTTCGCTTAGGCTGATAATGAAGTTATTGCGATAGATCTGAATCCGTTCTTGTGCTGAGAAGTGATCACTAATGATGCCGACCCGTTGAGTGGATGCGGGATTAAGTAACGCATGAGAAAACTGTTGTTGTATGTCAGCTAGCGTCATCATAATTATGCACTCCTCTTTGGCTGCATAGCTATACCCTGCAGTAAGTGGATCGCCTTATCGGCCTCTTCTAATAATACCTTAGGTTCTGGAATATCAAGATCCCACTCGATGAGTGTTGGAACGGGTCCGTGACGTGTTACCCAACTGCGATAGAGTTGCCAGACGTCTTCACTGACGCGAGCACTATGGGTATCTATCCAAATCTCACCCTGATCAAGCTGTTTCTTCGTGAATCCAGCAAGGTGGATTTCATCGACAGTACTCGCTTTTATTGCTGACAGATATTGCTTTGGGTCGTACCGATGGTTAGAACATGAGACGTGAACATTATTAAGGTCGAGCAATAAGCGACAGTCTGTGCGCGCTTGCACCTGTGCGAGGAATTCCCATTCAGGAATGATGGAGTGCTCAAATTGAAGATAACTTGAAGGGTTCTCTATGAGTAGTGGGCGTTGCAAAGCATCTTGAACTTGGAGAACATTGCGACAAAATACGTCAAGTGCTTCTTCTGTGTAAGGCAGTGGTAAGAGGTCATTAAAGTGGTGACCACCATGTTCACTCCAGCTTAAATGATCAGAGACCATGGTGGGCTGTATCTCTTTAACCAGATTCACCAACAATGATAAGTGGTGTTTATTAACCTTACTGACAGAGCCTAATGACAAGCCAATACCGTGACAGCTGATTTCGGTGTGTTGTCTGATCGCTCTTAGCTGCTGTCGTGCGAGGGATGTGGTGATGAAATAGTTTTCACTGTGAATCTCGAGCCAACTCGATGCATTGCGGTGTTGCTGGAAATAGTCTAAGTGTGGGTGTCGTAATCCCACACCGACCCATTTGAATGCCGAGTGTCGATCCATTTCGATCTCCTTGATCAATGCCTAGATGTGCATAACCTGTAGAAAACAAAAAGGGCGTTCAACTGACACCCTTCTTGGATAAAACTTAAGAGCCCACCGACCAAACGGCGGTACTCTAACAGCGGAGTAAAACACGCCGCTGATTTAGCAAAGGCGTGATTATGCAGATTCTGTACTGCCGCCAGCCAACTTACCGCAAAGGCCTTTAGGTAACACAACAAAGGCATCGGTTTGATTATCTTCTTTTGCTGTACCTGCGCATGAGCTCGTTTTCGTGGCACAGTCATTTTTCCCAGCTTTCGACACGCCATAACACTTTTCTTTTTCAGCAGCCACCGCTGGAGCTGAAGTGAGCATAGTGCCACCAAGAGCGATAAGACCTGTAACAGCAGCGGTGATAGCGAGATTAGATGATTTCATAGTAAGTTCCTCTAGACTTGATCCTTGTAATTATGTTCACAAGTGGTTATTTGCCAACTTGCTTAATCAATAGGATAGGAGAGCGAGCAAAAATCTTTCAAAGAAATGCTAAATTATTTAATAAAATGTTAAATGTTATTTCACTTCACTGATTATTAAGCAGTTTTTGTCATGAGGTAAAATTGGTTTTTTTTCTCAAACAGAGAGTTGTTTGAGTTATAATCAAACGATATGTATAAATAACCAGTAGCGATGCCCATGGACCCTTCTCTTCTTCTTGACGGCCTAAATGATAAACAGCGTGAAGCTGTTGCCGCCCCTCTTGAACACCTTTTAATACTCGCTGGTGCCGGCAGTGGTAAAACACGCGTTCTGGTGCATCGTATTGCTTGGTTGATGTCGGTCGAGGCAGCGTCTCCGTTCTCTATCATGTCGGTAACTTTTACTAACAAAGCTGCCGCTGAAATGCGAGGTCGAATCGAAGAGTTAATGATGGGCAGCGCATCCGGTATGTGGAATGGTACTTTTCATGGTATCTGCCATAGAATCCTGCGCGCGCATTACTTGGACGCAAAGCTGCAAGAAGACTTTCAGATTATTGACTCTGATGATCAACAGCGCTTGCTTAGACGCCTGATTAAAGCTCAGAATCTTGATGAAAAGCAATGGCCAGCCAGACAAGCCGCCTGGTGGATTAACGGCAAAAAGGATGAAGGACTAAGGCCTTCACACATTGATAGTTATCAAGACCCAGTGACGAAAACCTACCTGCAAATCTATACCGCGTATCAGGAAGCGTGCGATCGAGCTGGGCTGGTGGATTTTGCTGAAATATTGCTTCGTGCTCACGAGTTATTACGAGATAACAAATTCATTAGAGAGCATTATCAAGCTCGCTTTAAGCATATTTTGGTGGATGAATTTCAAGATACCAATAACATCCAATACGCTTGGCTCCGCATGATGGCAGGGCCGGACTGTAAAGTGATGATAGTTGGGGATGACGACCAATCAATTTACGGTTGGCGTGGTGCAAAGATTGAAAACATTCAGAAGTTTCTTGATGAATATCCGGGGTCTAAGACGGTTCGTTTGGAGCAAAATTATCGTTCTACGAAAACAATCTTAGAAGCAGCGAATGAGCTCATTGCCAATAACACCGAACGTATGGGAAAAGAGCTTTGGACTGATGGTAATGAAGGCGAAAAAATTTCGGTTTATTCTGCCTACAATGAGCTTGATGAAGCCCGTTTTACCGTCAGTAAAATAAAAGAATGGCAAGAAAATGGTGGCAGCTTAAGTGACTGCGCCATGCTCTATCGTAATAACGCACAGTCTCGAGTATTAGAAGAAGCATTGATCCAAGCACAACTTCCGTATCGAATTTATGGCGGAATGCGATTCTTCGAGCGTCAAGAGATCAAAGATGCATTGAGTTATTTAAGGTTGATGGGTAACCGTAATGACGATGCCGCCTTTGAACGTATTGTGAATACGCCAACCCGTGGGCTCGGAGACAAAACCTTAGAAACCATTCGATACGCAGCAAGGGATCGTGGTGCAACCATGTGGGACACATGTGTGGCCTTGTTGGATGAAAAAGTCTTAGCGGGTAGAGCTGCTGGGGCCTTATCGCGTTTTGTAGAGCTAATTAATGCATTAGAAGATGATACGATAGAATTTCCGCTTCATGAACAAACGGACCATGTGATTAAAACATCTGGTCTTTTTGCAATGTATGAGCAGGAAAAAGGTGAAAAGTCTAAAGCCCGTATTGAGAACTTGGAAGAGTTGGTAACGGCAACAAGGCAGTATGAGAAACCAGAAGAAGCTGATGATATGACATTACTTACGTCATTTCTCACTCACGCTGCGCTTGAGGCTGGAGAGGGACAAGCCGATGAGTTTGATGATGCCGTACAACTCATGACCTTGCACAGTGCAAAAGGCTTAGAGTTCCCCATGGTCTTTATGGTCGGAGTTGAAGAAGGTATGTTCCCAAGCCAGATGTCAGCGGAAGAGGCTGGGCGCCTAGAGGAAGAGCGTCGACTTTGTTATGTCGGGATGACTCGAGCTATGGTGAAACTGCATATTACTTACGCAGAAATGCGCCGTTTGTATGGGCAAGATAAATATCATAAGCCCTCAAGGTTTATCCGCGAGCTGCCACCGACATGTTTGGAAGAAGTGAGAATGAAGGCTCAGGTGAGTCGACCCACTAGTACTGGGCGATTTAGCCAAGCAGAAGTGAAGCAAAACTTTAATGAGACCGGGTTTAATCTTGGTGCACGCGTTAAACACCCTAAGTTTGGTGAGGGGACCATCATCAACTTTGAGGGAAGTGGACCGCAAAGCCGCGTACAAGTCGCATTTAATGGGGAAGGGATAAAATGGTTGGTGACGCAATACGCTAAACTAGAACAACTTTAGGTTTAGCGTTTAGCGAACCCCCGAAAAAAGCAGCGATGGCTGCTTTTTTTATGTCGTTGATTTACCTTTGCGCTGATGGCGTGAATTCCCATTCAAAGCCATGTCACCCAAACTTATGTTTACGAGAATATTTTACGTTTACGAGAATATTGTATTTTGGACAAAGAAAAACCCCGAGGGCTTGCGCCCTACGGGGTTATGGTCTTACTCGCAGCAATCCGGCTACTATAGGTGCTCCATGCATCTAATCCATGATAGTGTGCTGTATTCCTTCAGCGTATTCCTTTCATCGCCATCCTAGCGGTGTCCTTGGTCTTATCCTGACCTGCCAACAATCCTCGTTAGCGCGCTTCACTTGTTCCTTGAGCGGTGTCCCTGACATCATCCTGATGTTAAGTCCTTTCCTCATCCAGAGGTGTCCATTGTCTTTCCTTAGTAGTAACCATCCTAGTTACTATTGCGTCCATTCAATGTCCAATTCGCTTTCCTTGCCGACTATTCATCCTGAATAACCGTAACTTCTTCCTGAAGATGCCCAAATCCCTGAGCGTTTCCTGTTCCGTGTCAGCATCCTTCCGACACAGATAATATTAAACCAATTCACACGTAGAACAATTACCTGATTAAGCAAATACGCCATAGAAGAGTAATGCAAAAAACAACAAAATCATTATTTATCAATGATTTAATATAGTACTGGGTTGAAGGCTTGATAGTTAAAGTGATAATGACCTACTGCTTTGTAAGAGATCTCGCACACGTTGGATGTCGAAAAGCGTAATAGTGACCTTAGAATGCGATAGCGACTTGGTACAAGATAGCGAGTCCAATACCAGAAAACAGCAGCCCACACAGTGAGTCGATATAAATAGAGACTGATAATAAGCGCTGCTGCAGCTTTTTAGTGGATAATGCCCAAGCTAAGAATGAGAACCAAGCTAACGATAGGGCCCATAAAATAAATAGGGCGCTGATTTTGCCAGGTATCGACATAGTCGCGGGAACTAAGCTCGACATTAGACTAATAAAAAAGACCAGCGCTTTCGGGTTGAGGATATTAGTAGTGAAGCCGCGAGAAAAGGCTTGGCGACGATTAGCAAGTAGCAAGCGGTCGTTTGTTTTGATTATGTCTGGCTCATCTTCGGCAGACCAGCGTGACATGACAGAGCGTAGAGCACCAACACCTAAGTATAAAAGGTATAACCCTCCTGCGCATTGCACTAAGGCAAATAGCGCTGGATGTTGATGAATAATGTAGCTCACGCCCGTTAGGCTAAAAATGGAATGAACTAAAATACCGAACGAGAGCCCTAGCGCAATATAGAAGCCGGTTTGTCGCCCATACTTGGTAGCGTTTTGAACCACAAGCGCAAAGTCTGGTCCAGGGCTCATCAAGGCGACAAAGTGTACCGTCGCCAAAGTCATTAAGATGGTAATTTCATTCATAGTTTAACAATCCAATACTATTTTGTTTTTTTAGTGCCGTTTTTAAGCCCATCAATACTGAAAACCAATAGTGCGCCCCAGATAAAGGCGAATGTGAGCGCCTTATCGGTAGAGAAATCTTCACCATAAATAAGTACCGCAAGCATGAACATCAAACTTGGACCAATATATTGGAAGAATCCAAGTGTCGACAGTTTTAAGCGAGTTGCAGCACCAGTAAAGCACAGCAAAGGTAAGGTGGTGATCACACCTGCGGAAATCAGCAGTATGTTTAAATTTACGCTGTTATTGAAAAGGTTTGAAGTGGCACTATCAGCAAATATGGCTAGGTAAATCGCAGCGACAGGAAGCAATACCAAGGTCTCAATGAAAAGCCCGGTTTGAGCGTCCAAATTGACTTTTTTTCGCAATAATCCGTAGAAACCAAAGCTGGTCGCCAACGCTAAGGCCACAATCGGTACTGATCCGAAGACAAACAGCTGAATGAGTACACCAATAGTGGCAAGCCCAACGGCAAACCACTGTAGTTTTCGTAGTCGTTCTCCGAGAAATAGCATACCAAGAATGACGTTAAGCAAAGGGTTAATGTAGTAGCCAAGGCTTGCATCAAGCATGTGATTTGAATTTACTGCCCAAATAAAAATTAACCAGTTGGTCCCCACAAGTAGCGAAGTGGTGACCAAAAAGCCCATTTTTTGCTTGGATTTGAGTACATCGCGTACACCGCGCCAACGACGACTATAGTGCAGTAATCCGGCGAGTAAAAAAAACGACCAAAGAACACGGTGGCTTAATATCTCTAGGGGTGACACTTCCCCCAAAGCTTTAAAGTAGATAGGGGCAATGCCCCACATGGTGTAGGCGCCGACGGCAAGTAAAATGCCTTCTTTAGCGCGTTGTTGTTCTATGGACATGCAGTGATTCTCAGAAGCGTAGCCAATTGGCCAAAAAAGAGGAAGTTGGCTAGTATAGCGCTTCGTTGGCTGCGGGACTAATTATTGTATGAATGGTAAGCGGCAGTTAATTAATTGGCGACGTGATTTCCAGTTTCATTCCCCCTTGAACCCCTCTACAATGTAGCGTCTTTTTGCCCTTCATTTATTGTCAGGATATTGCATGACTGCTGTGTTACTTGCTGAACAGCCCGAATCATTACCAAGTTCACAGTCTGTCCTTGAGTCGGTTTTTGGCTATCAAGATTTTCGACCTGGCCAACAAGAAGTGATTGATAACGCGATCGCGGGCGCCGATGGCTTGGTCATCATGCCAACAGGAGCGGGTAAATCCCTGTGTTATCAAATTCCTGCGTTAGTTCGTTCCGGTGTCACAATTGTGATTTCACCGTTGATTTCCTTAATGAAAGATCAGGTCGACCAACTTAAGGCCAATGGCGTTGCTGCGGAATGTATTAATTCGACGATGAGTCGAGAGGCGCTTACTGAAACCTATCGACGAATGAATACCGGTCAGGCAAAGTTGGTCTATGTTTCGCCTGAACGTGTGCTTATGCGAGATTTTATCGAGCGTTTGGATCATATCGAACTGTCTATGATTGCGGTTGACGAAGCGCACTGTATCTCGCAGTGGGGCCATGACTTTCGACCTGAGTATGCGTCATTAGGGCGTTTGAAAGAACTCTTTCCTTTTGTTCCTGTGATTGCGTTAACGGCCACTGCTGATGATGCAACTCGCAAAGACATAATTCAACGCTTGAGTCTTCAAGACCCTCATGAGTATCTCGGCAGTTTCGACCGGCCGAATATTCGTTACACGCTGGTGGAGAAACACAAGCCCGTGTCTCAAGTCGTTCGCTTTCTGGCTGAGAATAAAGGCGGCAGTGGCATTATTTATTGTGGTAGCCGCAAAAAAGTCGAAATGTTGACAGAAAAACTGTGCAATAACCACGTCCGTGCCGCGAGCTATCATGCCGGGATTGATGCCGACGAACGTGCTTATGTTCAAGAGGCTTTTCAGCGTGATGATATCCAAATTGTTGTGGCGACCGTCGCATTTGGTATGGGCATCAATAAGCCGAACGTGCGATTTGTCGTTCATTTTGATATTCCAAGAAATATTGAGTCCTATTATCAAGAGACGGGGCGAGCGGGTCGTGATGGATTGCCGGCAGAGGCGATGATGCTGTATGACCCTGCTGATATTGGCTGGCTTCGCCGAATGTTAGATGAAAAAGATGAAGGGCCGCAAAAGCAAGTTGAGAGTCATAAGTTGAATGCGATGAGCGCGTTCGCGGAAGCGCAAACTTGCCGACGCCAAGTACTTCTCAACTATTTCGGTGAGTATCGAGAGGAGCCGTGTGGTAACTGTGATATCTGTCTTGACCCACCTAAGCGTTTTGATGCAACCGAGCAAGCACAAAAGGCATTGTCGTGTGTTTATCGAGTGAATCAAAACTTTGGTATTGGTTACGTGGTTGAAGTGCTAAGAGGCATGGCAAATATTCGTGTCAGAGAACATGGGCATGACAAATTAACGACTTACGGTATTGGTCGCGATCATAGCCACGATTATTGGGTCAGTATTTTTAGGCAATTGATTCATAAAGGCCTTCTTAATCAAAATATCACTCGAAATTCGACGTTACAACTGACGGAAGAAGCGCGCCCTGTGCTGCGTGGTGAGATGCCATTAGAGTTAGCGGTTCCTCGTCTGGATACGGCGGCAAGAAGTGCGAAATCTGAAAAGTTGGTGTCGAAGCATTATGATAAGAAGCTGTTTGCGAAGTTAAGAAAGTTAAGAAAGTCTATTGCCGATGAGGATGGCTTGCCTCCTTATGTGGTCTTTAGTGATGCGACTTTGATTGATATGGCTGAAATTCTACCCACCTCGTATGGCGAAATGCTGGCCGTGAATGGCGTGGGTGAGCGTAAATTAGATAAATACGCAGACCCATTTTTAGACTTAATCCAGGAGCACTTAACCAACCATGGTTGATTTCGGTTTACGTGGATACATTCGAGAGCAGGGTAAGCTGCTCATCATCACGCCTTCGTTTGATTTTGATAGCTTTGACGAGTTAGCGAAGATGCTTATACAGTCTTTGTCTGCGCAAGTGATAGAAAAGCAATGGGATGCTGATATTCACACTTGGCTCATTGACTTTGAAGGCTGTCGATTGTTGCTCAAGGGCGAGCATTACAGCGAATCTATGTGGTTTGAAGCGTTAGATAAAACGAGTTCTATAGAAGAATTGGATTTTCTTGCCAAACTGTTTAAGCAGGGGTTTTAGCAAATCTAGAGCATCAATTGGCGTATTGTTTTGAGTAAACGTTTGCCTTTATTGCGTCTATTGCACCCTCAATTGATTAATGTATAATCGCCCGCCGCGAATCGGTGGAAACATCGATATTTTATTTTTATCATTAGAGACGTTGTCTCACTTGGGTTCCCTCCACCCCAAGCAAAACGAAAAAGGTACAATATGAATCATTTTTCCCCTGCGCAACAGCGCAAAGCATTAACGCTGCTCGTTTTATTTCACCTTGTCATCATTGCTTCCAGTAACTACCTAGTCCAGTTACCATTCACGGTTTTTGGTTTTCATACGACTTGGGGTGCGTTCACCTTCCCGTTTATTTTTCTTGCAACTGATCTTACCGTTCGAATTTTTGGCGCAGGAATGGCACGAAAAATTATCTTTTTGGTGATGCTACCGGCCCTAGCGGTGTCATACGGATTATCGGTACTCTTTTTTGAAGGACAATTTCAAGGTGTGGGTCAGCTAAGTGAGTTCAACTTGTTTGTGGCTCGAATTGCGGCGGCAAGTTTTATGGCGTATTTGCTAGGGCAAATATTGGATGTCCATGTTTTTAACCGGCTGCGCCAAATGAAACAGTGGTGGGTTGCCCCGACATGTTCAACCTTATTTGGTAATGCGCTTGATACGCTGGCGTTCTTTGCGATTGCCTTTTATCAAAGTCCTGATCCGTTTATGGCAGAGCACTGGACCGAAATTGCTTTGGTCGACTATGGTTTTAAGTTAATCATTAGTTTGGGGTTATTTGTGCCGATGTACGGAGTGTTACTTAATTTCTTAGTGAAGAAGCTGACGGCCAATGATGCTGAATTTAAGATATCTGGGGTTAAAGCGTAGACATAAAAAAACCGAACGAAAGTTCGGTTTTTTTATGTGTTGGTATTGACGAATTTAGGCGTTAAACGGCTTTGATGAACAATGGCCAGCCTAAGTCAGATTGTCGATTCGACTCGATTTCGAGTTCCGCTGCGGTTAGTGGATTACTTTCAAGCCACTGTTTATCGAGTGTAAGTGTGAGTTGATCTTGATGACTCTCTAGCGTGACATTGGGTTGCAAATCGCGTTGTCGCCTATGGGTTATAATCACCGCGAGGCGCAGTAAGCGTAGCGCTCGTGTCGCACTCTCTGCTGAAATTGCATGCTGAGGTGGAAGTGGACTTAATTGATCTTTATAACGTCGGATCACTTCGGCTAAAAAGTGCTTTTGCGCTCGTGTATAGCCGGGGAGATCGATGTTTTTAAGTAAGTAAGCACCATGTTCTCCTGCTTTTTTAAAATCGAGAGTAAGGCCGATTTCATGCAATTTTGCTGCGGTTGCGAGCAGTGCTTCTCCGTGCGGTTCGTGGATACATCGGGCACCACCACAGGCATTGAGAAGTTGCAGTGCCGTTGTTGCTACCTGCTCACCATAAGTCACGTCAAGTTGGCAGCGAGATTGCATACTGCTAATGGTACGCGCTCGAATATCATCTTGTTGAAGTTCAGACACCATGTCGTAAACCATACCTTCACGCAATGCACCGCCAGCTAATGTCATATACTCCAGTTCGAGTAGTTCAAAGATAGCGATGAGTATGGATAATCCACTTGGGAACACCAGAGCACGCTCTAATGTTAGTCCTTCAATGTCGAGCTCTTCTAAGTGATCGGCTTGCATCGCTTGCTTTTGCAAGCGTTTTAGCTTGGCATGCGTGATGACTTCGTCCATCCCTTGCGCCAGCATAATCTCTTGTAGTGCTTGTACGGTACCACTTGCGCCAACACAGGTATCCCAACCAATCTGTTGGTATTGCGCAAGAATAGGTGCCAGCGTGTCTTTCGCTGCGCTGATCGCGCAGTCAAAATTCTTCTTATTTAATTGGCGATCTTTAAAGTGACGTTCAAGCCAAGTAACACAGCCCATTTTTAAGCTGGTTAACGCTTTAGGTTGGAAGCCTTCACCGATGATTAGCTCGGTACTGGCACCGCCAATATCAACAACAAGCCGACGACCTGTTCCGCCAGACGTGTGAGCCACACCTTTGTATATCGTTGCCGCTTCTTCTTCACCTGAAATCACCTGAATCGGATAGCCAAGAATGTCATTGGCTTTATCGAGAAAAATATCGACATTGGTCGCCGTTCTAAGCGTTGCAGTGCCAACAATACGGATATTCTCTTTCGGGATATCTTGTAGCCTCTCAGCAAAGAGGCTAAGGCAATCCCATCCGCGTTGCATGGCTTCTGGGCTTAACGCCATGGTGTCATTCAATCCAGCAGCAAGGCGAACCTTGCGTTTTATCTTAGCCATCGTTTGAATGCTACCGTCGATGTGTCGAACTACTAACATGTGGAAGCTGTTCGACCCTAAATCAATCGCGGCATAAAGAGGTGAAGAATTAACTGCGTGACTCATAAAATGTGGCTACGTCCTTATTAAGAGCGTGGAGCTCTTGGTCTTCTTTGAGGCTTACGGTTTGACTGTCTGGAGCCACCTGTGTTGGTACGTCGTTGACCTGAGTTACGAGGTCTCATCGTTGTCAAAGGTGCCGGTAGATCGGTCAACAATGCTGTTGAGTCATAATCCGATACTGGGATTGAATGCTCAATGTACTCTTCAATCGCAGGTAGATTGATAGCATAGTCTTCACATGCAAAGCTAATTGAGTGTCCACTCGCGCCAGCACGACCAGTACGACCAATACGGTGAACGTAGTCTTCGCAGTCGTCAGGTAGGTCAAAGTTGAAAACGTGTGTCACTTGTGGAATGTGTAATCCACGCGCAGCAACATCCGTTGCAACCAAAATGTCAACGTCACCTTGAGTAAATTGCTCTAAGATTTTTTCACGTTTCTTTTGTGGTACATCGCCAGTTAACAGACCTACACGGTGACCGTCGGCAGCGAGATGGCCCCACACTTTGTCACACTTGTGTTTCGTGTTGGCAAAAACAATGGCGCGATCTGGCCAGTCATTTTCAATTAACGTCTGTAGTAGTGTCATCTTTTCAGTGTTTGAAGGGTAGAAAAGCTCTTCTTGAATGCGATGACCCGTTTTTTGTTCAGGTTCAACGACTACATGCTCTGGATTGTGCATGTGTTCAAAGGCTAACTCTTGAACGCGATAAGATAATGTTGCTGAGAACAACATGTTTAGACGATCTTTTGGCTCCGGCATACGGCGGAATAAAAAGCGAATGTCCTTAATAAAGCCTAAATCAAACATACGGTCAGCTTCGTCTAAAACGACGGCTTGGATGTTATTTAGGTTAAATACACGTTGTTTGTAAAAGTCGATAATACGACCACAAGTACCGATGAGGATATCGACACCCTGTTCAAACTGAGCAAGTTGCTTATCGTAGCTATCGCCACCGTAAGCTAATGCTGTTTTTAACCCTGTGCTCTCGATAAGTGGCTTAGCATCATTGTGGATCTGAATAGCTAATTCACGAGTCGGGGCCATAATAATCGCACGAGGCTGATTAGCCGTGCGACCGTCATGTTCAGGAGTGATCAGTAAGTGATTAAAGGTAGCAGCGAGAAACGCGAGCGTTTTTCCAGTCCCTGTTTGGGCTTGGCCTGCAATATCTTGGCCGGTGAGCAGTACCGGCAACGCCAAGGCTTGGATAGGGGTACAGAATTCGAACCCTTTTTTTCCTAGTCCTTCAATGATTTGCGGTTGTAAATCCAAATCGGCGAATTTTTGCTCTGTGATATGCGTCTTTTTCATCGGCACAGAATATCAGCTTAAGCTTGCAATACGAAGTTAAATACTTTCCAATAGGAGAACTAATTGTTGGTGATTATCTCATCAACACAAAAAATATCGGAGTGAAAGATGAGTGAAAAGATTTTGCAGCTGACTGATGACGGTTTTGAATCTGACGTGATTAATGCTGCAGGCCCGGTTCTTGTTGACTTCTGGGCAGAGTGGTGTGGTCCTTGTAAAATGATTGCGCCTATTCTGGATGAGATTTCAACAGAATACGAAGGCAAGCTCACTATCGGTAAACTTAACATTGACCAAAATGCGGGTACACCACCAAAATTTGGTATTCGCGGCATTCCAACACTGCTTTTATTTAAAGATGGTGCGGTTGCTGCGACGAAAGTTGGCGCTTTATCAAAAACTCAATTGAAAGAGTTTTTGGACGCAAACTTATAATGATAAGTAACGAAAGCCGTGTATCTTAACAAATACGCGGTTTTGTTTTTCCCAAAGCTAGACTAGAATGATTTTTAGTGCTAATTTATCGCACGTTAATTAAACAAACGTTCACTTCTTGGTCGTTCCTGAGACCAAATCCATCTTAAATAAGAAAATAGATCCTATTTTGACTAAACAAACATCCACCACAATGAATTTAACAGAATTAAAGAACAGACCTGTTTCTGAGCTCGTCAAGCTTGGCGAATCATTAGGCCTAGAAAACTTGGCTCGTCTGCGTAAGCAAGACATTATTTTCGCCATCTTAAAAGCGCATGCGAAAAGTGGTGAAGATATCTTTGGCGACGGGGTTCTAGAAATTCTTCAAGACGGGTTTGGCTTCCTGCGTAGCGCAGACAGCTCGTATCTAGCTGGTCCCGATGACATTTATGTCTCTCCAAGTCAGATTCGCCGTTTCAATTTGCGCACGGGCGATTCTATTGCCGGTAAGATTCGTCCACCAAAAGACGGTGAACGATACTTCGCTCTATTGAAAGTTAATACGGTTAACCACGACAAGCCTGACAATGCACGTAATAAGATTCTGTTTGAAAACCTCACGCCTCTGCACGCTAATGAGCGTATGGTTATGGAGCGCGGTAATGGTGCAACTGAAGATATTACGGCTCGTATTCTGGATCTAGCTTCTCCAATTGGTAAAGGCCAACGTGGTCTGATTGTTGCTCCGCCTAAAGCGGGTAAGACAATGCTACTGCAAAATATTGCACAGAGCATTGCGCACAACCACCCTGATTGTGAATTGATGGTTCTACTTATCGATGAGCGCCCAGAAGAAGTTACCGAGATGCAACGCCTTGTAAAGGGTGAAGTTATCGCGTCAACATTTGATGAGCCAGCTTCTCGTCACGTTCAAGTTGCTGAAATGGTTATTGAGAAGGCGAAGCGTCTTGTTGAACACAAGAAAGACGTGGTAATCCTACTTGATTCTATTACTCGTCTTGCACGTGCATACAACACCGTTGTTCCTTCATCTGGTAAGGTACTAACAGGTGGTGTTGATGCCAACGCTTTACATCGCCCTAAGCGCTTTTTCGGTGCTGCACGTAATGTAGAAGAAGGCGGTAGCTTAACAATCATCGCAACAGCACTGGTTGATACTGGTTCTAAGATGGATGAAGTTATCTACGAAGAGTTTAAAGGTACAGGTAACATGGAACTGCACCTAAATCGTAAGATTGCTGAAAAACGTGTCTTCCCTGCGATTGACTTTAATCGTTCAGGTACTCGTCGTGAAGAGCTTCTGACAAAAACGGATGAGCTACAGAAAATGTGGATTCTTCGTAAGATTGTCCATCCAATGGGCGAAATCGATGCAATGGAGTTCCTCATCGATAAGCTGGCGATGACTAAGACCAATAATGAATTCTTTGATGCAATGCGCCGTCAATAATTGATAGCATTTCTCAATTTTAAAACGCCACCCTTTAAGGGTGGCGTTTTTGTTTGCACTTCTTTTGTTTCGAGCGCAAAATCTAAGAAGTGTTAACAGGAGGTTAAAATGCTACAAGGATGGTTAGCATCGTTACTCCTCAGCTTTGCGGTTGTGATTACCTCACCTGCAGTAGCATCTAAGGAGATGGCGAAAGAAGAAGTAAATTACTGGTTAAACAGTAAGCAGGTACAGCTCAAAGTTTCAGAGTTTGTCCGCTTAGTTGAAAAGGATGAGATAGACAGCCTTAAATTTTCCATCAATCGGTTGGCTTTGCCGCAACAAGAAGTCGCGCGCTTCTTGCTGCTACAAAATATTGAGCAGCGCGACATTATACTGACATCAAAAATGGCCATCTTTGTTCGGGGCCAACAATCTTTGGCCCCAACCTATACCGTTCTTGAGCGAGGTGAGGGGTATGAATTTTCTGTGCCAGCTTTTAATTACCCAGCGATTTCCTCAAGACTAATAAAACAGTGGCAAAACGATCAAAAAACCTTGGACTTCATTCTGCTTACAGAAAGTGGACAGCTGAATCTTCGAGAATGGCTCTCTGAGGGAAGCGATTACGACAAGCAAAATCGTGAAAGCGTGTTAGTGAATGAGTTTGATAGCTTGTCTCCTAGAGGAAGTGATTTTCTCATTGGTCAACTAACCAATACCAAAGTCACAGAGTGGCTACCTTCAACAAGGGTGCTAGTAAGAATGGCTCAAGAGAGTGAAGATGAACAACTCTATCAACTGCTGTGGAAGATGCGAGCAGATCACAATAGCCAATCAGAGCTCGAGCGTTTAGCTGCGCTTGACACCCCTTTTTCGCAACAGCAAATTATGCTTGCCGCAATGAATCCAAGTTTAAAAAACCAAGCTTTGTCTGAGCTAGCACAAATCAATCCACTCCCCGATGAGGTGAAACAGTTCTTAGTTTCTAGGATGACGACTTCAGACGACGCTTCATTTGTCGCTCAGCAGTTAGCTCAGTATGGGCATAGTGGTTGGGTAAGGGATGTTGTTTCGACAAATAGTGATGTTAAAGAAAACTTGATACTACGAGCGTTGTCTAATTGAGGCGGCTTTGTCGAGGATAATTATCATTTTTGCTGCAAACTTCGCCAACTGGCGAAGTTTGCGTATATAATGCCTGCATCTTTCAAGGCGATGTATACCCTATGAATTTTAAGGATTTACGAGATTTTATCGATCATCTAGAGAGTAAACAGCTATTGAAGCGTATTACTCACCCTGTTGACCCACATTACGAAATGACAGAGATCAGTGATCGTACGTTGCGCGCTGGCGGACCTGCGTTGTTATTTGAAAACCCAATAGGGTACGACATGCCTGTATTGACGAATCTGTTCGGTACATCAGAACGTGTGGCCATTGGTATGGGCAGGCAGGAGGTCAAAGAGCTACGCGAAGTGGGTAAGCTGCTAGCGTATTTAAAAGAGCCTGAACCTCCAAAAGGTTTTAAGGACGCGCTGGATAAGCTGCCCGTTTTTCGACAAGTACTCAACATGCCAGTTAAACGGCTAAAAAGAGCGGCGTGTCAGCAAGTCGTCTGGCAGGGCGATCAAGTTGACCTAGATAAGATACCAGTGATGAGTTGCTGGCAAGATGACGTCGCCCCATTATTGACGTGGGGACTGACCGTCACCAAGGGCCCGAATAAAAATCGTCAAAACCTAGGCATCTACCGCCAGCAAAAGTTAACGAAAAATAAAGTCATTATGCGTTGGCTAGCACATCGAGGCGGGGCGCTTGATCTTCGTGATTGGATGGAAACCCACCCGGGCAAACCTTTTCCTGTCTCCGTTGCTTTTGGTGCTGACCCTGCCACTATTTTGGGTGCGGTGACTCCTGTACCGGACACCTTATCAGAATATGCGTTCGCAGGTTTGTTGCGGGGCGAGAAAACCGAAGTCGTCAAATCAGTCAGTAATGGGCTTGAAGTCCCAGCCAGTGCAGAGATTGTCTTAGAGGGGTTTATTGACCCGAACGAATTTGCGGATGAAGGTCCTTATGGTGATCATACGGGCTACTATAATGAGGTCGAAAAGCATCATGTCTTTACTGTCACGCACATCACGATGAGAAAGGACCCTATCTACCACAGCACGTATACGGGACGTCCACCGGATGAACCTGCGGTGCTTGGTGTTGCATTGAATGAAGTGTTTGTCCCTATCTTACAAAAGCAGTTCCCGGAAATTGTGGACTTCTACTTGCCACCTGAAGGTTGTTCTTATCGAATGGCTGTCGTGACGATGAAAAAGCAGTACCCGGGTCATGCCAAGCGAGTCATGATGGGAGTATGGTCCTTTTTACGTCAGTTCATGTACACCAAGTTCGTCGTGGTTTGCGATGAAAGTGTCGATGCCCGAGATTGGAATGACGTAGTTCAAGCCATGAATACCCATATGGATCCAGTCGGCGATACGTTACTTATCGATACGACTCCCATTGATTCCTTGGATTTTGCTTCGCCAGTGGTTGGTTTGGGCTCAAAAATGGGTCTTGATGCCACAATTAAGTGGGATGCGGAACTTGCATTGAGAAGTGCGAAGCACGCAAAACATGGTGCCTATCAGCAGAGAGATAACATTGAAGAGCAAGATTATAATCAGCAAGTGAAATCTCAGCTTCCAGAAGTACTGGATTTTCACCTTGTACCCGGCAGTGGTCTTGAGCGGATGGGAATTGTTATTGTGGATAAGCACAAGCCAGGACAGGCCGTGGCGGTCATGAAGCAAATTTGGGCGTTACTGCAGCCTAGTCTAAATGTTCAGTTTCTCATTGCGTGCGATGGCGATGTTAATGCTCGTGACTGGAATGATGTTATCTGGGCTATTACAACCAGAATGGATCCTGCACGTGATACGTTAATGATTGATGAAGCCGGTTCAAGGCTTGGATTTGATGCCACGAATAAGATAGGCCAAGAAACATTACGCGAATGGGGAGTTCCTATTAAGAAAAACCCAGAAGTTGTCGAAAAAATTGACCAAATGTGGGATGAATTAGATATCCTATGAGTCATAACGTAACATTGTTGCCACAAAACCTAACGTTTATCGTTGCAAATGGTCAATCGATATTAGATGCAGCACTCGACCAAGGTGTTGCATTTCCTCATCGTTGCAAGGTCGGTGCTTGTGCTTCATGTTTATGCCGCATCAGCAAAGGGCAAGTAAGTTACGACCTTGAACCCATGTTAACCGAAAATGAAAAACAGCAAGGCTGGATGTTCACTTGTCTTGCTCATGCTGAAAGTGATTTAGTCATTACTTTTGGTGAAGAATAAAAGAGATATAACATGACAATAAAATGTAAAGTAAAGTCGATAGAACCATTAGCCTCAAATACCTATCAAATCCTATTGCACCCAGAGACGCCAGTAAGCTTTAAAGCGGGTCAGTATCTAATGGTTGAAATGGGTGAATCAGACAAGCGTCCTTTCTCTATTGCAAGTAGCCCTTGTCGACATGAAGGCGAAGTTGAACTTCACATTGGTGCCGCTGAGCATAATGCGTATGCGATTGAAGTTGTTGAAGCAATGAAGAGCGCTTTGGAAACGAATAGCGACATTAATATTGATGCACCACATGGTGATGCTTGGATTCGTGAAGACAGTCAGCGACCTATGTTATTGATCGCTGGTGGTACGGGTTTCAGCTACGTGCGTTCAATTCTTGATCACTGCATCAGTCAAAACATCATTCAGCCAATCTATCTCTATTGGGGAGGGCGTGATGAGAAACAGCTCTATGCCAAGGACGAGCTAGTAGCTATTACCAATCAGCATGAGCATATTCAGTTCATTCCTGTTATTGAGCAGGCCGAAGCAAATTGGAGTGGCAAGCAAGGTAATGTACTGCAAGCGGTAAGTGATGACTTTGAGTCATTAGAAAACTTTGATATCTATATAGCCGGTCGTTTTGAAATGGCGGGCGCGGCTCGTGATCAGTTCACTCAAAACAAGCAAGTGACACCAGAGCATATGTACTCTGATGCGTTCGCTTTTATCTAAATCTTAGTGAAATGGTGCTAAAAGGAGAGTTTTTATACTCTCCTTTTGTTTTTCTGCTGTTCTTTTCACCAAAAGAACCTTTTTTCTAAAAAAAATCAATTTAGGGGTTGCGTACTAGTTCAATCTGCCTATAATGCGCCACTCCAGACGGAAAGGCAGCAAAGCAAGAGCCAGACTGGTCTGGAAGGGAATGAGCCAAAATAAAATAGTTTGATAAAGTGGTTGACACGACAAGTTATTTAGATAAAATGGCCGCCCACTTCGACAGAGAGCTGAAAGGCTTAAAAACGAAAGTTTAGTCAGTCGAAGTTATGTTCTTTAACAATTTAG
>NZ_JAMKMS010000032.1 GCF_023634655.1 Vibrio methylphosphonaticus
ACTATCGCGCTACTCATTGATTAAGGTTCAGTGATTAAACAATGCCCTTTGATTGTGTCCTGCACTTATCTCAATTTTTGTAAATAGTTCTATATGAGTCAAAAATATCCATTGCATTGAATGACTTATGACATCCCCTCCTCAACGCTACGCTCATTTTATTTATGACACAAAAAAGCCTCGATATTCTCGAGGCTTAATAATGGTCAAATGCACTCTTCGTTTAAGAGTTTGACACGTCGATTAAAAGCTATAGGTAAGACCAATACGGCTACGCAGCTCACGAGTCGATTTTTCTGAACTCGTACTCACATCACCGAACTCCACATAAGGAGCCCACTGACCCATAATATGGCGAATCGATGCATTCAACTCATAATTAGTATCGCCGTTGTCATAAATATTATAACCGTCCGCCTTATAGTAGTTACCTTCAAAACCAAAGCGCCAATCATTCATCGCATAGTTAATATTACCGGTAATACGGTGGCGGCGTTGATTAGCAGTGGTAACCACTTCACCAGCATCATTAGTATAATCACTATTTTGACGCATGTCGTATCGATAACGAGCACTCAAGCTCAACCCTTCAACACTCTCGAGTGCGTAAGTGGCGCGAATCTGGGGCTTGTAAGTCATACCGCTATCGCGGCCTTCAATTGGCATACCGTAAGTAAGCGTCCAATTATCATCAAGCTTATGACGATAATTTAGGCCAAGTTCCCAACCATTATTTTCTAAATTTTGTAAGAAGTCGCCATTTTGTCTATCTTTAAACTTCGCTTCTATATCGACTAAGAAATTACCGATATTATCCGCTAACTTTACACGTGTAGCATGTTGTTCAGTGTGATGCTTATATTCGTGACGAACATCAAATGAAGCAGCAGAAGCTGCTCCCGCCGTCATCACAGAAGCCATTGCTATAACAAGAGTTTTCATTTTAATCATGGTATTGATTCCATTTTCGGTTCACACACTGCTCGGAACAGGAGACAGTACAAATTTAAAACACCGCCTGATGTCTTAATGTATGACAATACTAATTATATTTTTAGTCGATAGATGTGAACCTGATCAATTTATTTTGGGAACTTCTTGACTTACAGCCAGTTACAATTTGCCGACTCATCATTAACATGCTGTTTTTCATTACTTTTTGAACTTGAACAGCAAGTAGTTGTTGTATTTTTTTGGGTAAAAATGTGGTGGGCCGCAAGATCTTGCAAATATTGACCTTCTCATTTGTATTACTTTATTATTTATGTGGTATTATAACTATCAGTTTATTACTCATATAATGAATCGCTATTAATTTAATAATAGCGTCCGGTAGCGGGAACCTACCCTTGCGCTCATGCAGATACAGGCTGTATGGGCGTTTTTTTTGCCTTCTGCAACCTCAATCCTAATTACCCTACATATTGCCCTACATATCTAGCCATCCTCTAAGCAAAAGAATCAATTAGACAGCTAGACCACAAATACGCCTTATTCTCTATTCTCAGAATAAAACTCAAATAACATAGAAACTAAAGCACTAAATATCAACAACTTAAAAACCGACACTCTAATTTCAGTCGCCAAATTCCGTTTATAGCTATCAGAAACGCTAACTTTGACAACGATCACTTGTATGACTAATTATCGGCCAACTTCTCCAACTCACGTCACGCATTTGGCTTATTGTAGTACAAGTGACCATTAATGAGCCTTATAGTGTGATTAACAAAAACACTAAAAATAAGGTCTCACAGATGGAACTTAATACTCTCATTGTAGGTATCTACTTCCTATTCCTCATCGCAATAGGATGGATGTTTAGAACATTTACCAGCACAACCAGTGACTACTTCCGTGGCGGCGGTAGCATGTTGTGGTGGATGGTTGGCGCGACAGCATTTATGACTCAGTTCAGTGCTTGGACGTTCACTGGTGCTGCGGGTAAAGCATTCACTGATGGCTTTGCCGTTGCAATTATCTTCATCGCCAATGCATTTGGCTACCTCATGAACTACCTTTACTTCGCGCCTAAGTTTCGTCAACTGCGAGTAGTGACGGTAATTGAAGCTATTCGAATGCGTTTTGGTAAAGTCAACGAGCAAGTCTTTACTTGGTCAGGCATGCCAAACAGTGTTATCTCTGCGGGTATTTGGTTGAATGGTCTTGCCATTATCGCATCAGGTATCTTCGGTTTTGATATGACCACAACCATTATTCTTACCGGCTTAGTGGTATTGATTATGTCCGTTACTGGCGGGTCATGGGCGGTTATCGCATCTGATTTCATGCAGATGGTTATCATAATGGCGGTTACCGTCACCTGTGCAATCGTCGCGGTTTATCACGGCGGTGGCGTTAGTAATATTGTTTCAAACTTCCCTACTGATTCATTTATTACTGGTGACAACCTAAATTACCTCAGCATCTTTAGTATTTGGGCCGTGTTTATCTTCCTAAAGCAGTTCAGTATCACAAACAATATGTTGAACTCTTACCGTTACCTTGCAGCGAAAGACTCTAACAACGCGCGTAAAGCTGCGCTTCTAGCTTGCGTATTAATGACTATTGGTCCAATTATTTGGTTCATGCCGAGCTGGTTTATTGCTGGTCAAGGCGTCGACCTAGCGGCACAATATCCAGAAGCAGGCAGCAAAGCCGCTGACTTTGCTTACCTATACTTTGTTCAAGAATATATGCCAGTAGGCATGGTAGGACTTCTTATTGCAGCTATGTTTGCCGCAACAATGTCTTCAATGGACTCGGGGCTTAACCGTAACTCTGGCATTTTTGTTAAAAACTTCTATGAACCGATTCTTCGTCCAAAAGCGACGGAGAAAGAATTAGTTGTGGTATCTAAACTCACTTCTACCTTCTTTGGTATTGCAATCATTCTTGTTGCGTTATTCATCAACTCCTTGAAGGGGCTAAGTCTGTTTGACACGATGATGTACGTTGGCGCGCTTATCGGCTTCCCTATGACCATTCCTGCCTTCTGTGGTTTCTTTATCCGTAAGACACCGGACTGGGCTGGCTGGGGCACACTCGTTGTGGGTGGTGTTGTCTCTTACATTGTTGGCTTTGTTATTACTGCTGACATGATTGAAAGCTGGTTTGGTCTTAATGAGTTAACGGGACGCGAATGGTCAGATCTGAAAGTGGCAATTGGTCTTATTGGTCATGTTATTTTCACGGCAGGCTTCTTCATTCTATCGACTTTATTCTATAAGCCGTTACCAGCACATCGTGAGAAAGACGTAGACAAATTCTTTACCAATCTGTCAACGCCTTTGGTCGCCGAGAGTACTGAGCAGAAGAAACTGGATAACAAACAACGCCGTATGCTGGGCTCTTTGATTGCCGTCGCAGGTGTAGGCGTGATGACTATGTTTGTATTGCCTAACCCATTGTGGGGACGCTTAGTCTTCGTATTGTGTGGCGTGATTGTACTTTCTGTTGGTTTACTACTTGTTAAAGCCGTAGATGACAAAGTAGAGCAGCCAGCTGAACCTCTTAATACAAGTAATAGTTAGTTAAGCGGTTAACAGTTCTAATCAACGGCCAACATGTTTGGCCGTTTTTATTGTGTAAAGAAAGCCATTAGTAAATCAGAACATCTCACTTATCGTTATAAATCCTCAAACTAACGTCGCGATAAGTCTCTAGCCAATATTAGCGCTAAGCCAAATACCTGGAGGAAAAGGGCAATATCTTTGTAAAACGCCATGTCCTTCTCGATCAATTGCATCTCTTCTGTCAAAACCAAATTCTCTAAATACCAGTTATCAATGATGTCCCTTTGAGCCTGCTGCGACAGATCAATGAGTCGCATTAATTCGTCAAGATTAGCCATGGTCAACGTGGGCACAGGCCCAATGACCCAGGACGACAACTGATTGGCAACCGCATTTTTAATCACACTATGTTTTGGGTCAGGTAATATTTCTGAAGCGTCTACTAACATTTCTGACGCCTCTAAATGCAACAGTACCCCTTCACGCTTTCTTTCTAAGGTCTCGACCTTATCCCATGCCAATTGAATGGAGTATTGGTTTGCGGCTTTTCTGTCGTCTAGTTGTGTCAAGTCAGTCGCCATCTTATCGAGCACTTGGCTAGATAACACGATTGCCATCACGTTAAGCATCAGTCCAATAGACACTGTCACCCATGTTGGGGGAAATTTGACGGTCATAGACTAGAGAAGGCGTTCGAAAGGTAAATAGAACAAGTTAGAGATAATTAAGCCAAGCATCACTGCCAATGTGAGTTGCATCCCCAACACTCGTCCCTTGAATTTCTTGGATAAAATACCGTGAGCATGCAGCACTCGTCCAATAATGAAGGCACAACCCATAATATGAACCCACAGCAATGGCGCCCCGTTAAATTCGACTAACGCCATCAAGATAAGCGTGATAGGAATATAGTCGACAGCGTTACCGTGAGCACTGCGGGCGATTTGCAACCCTTCGACGCCCCCGTCGGCATAAGCGACCTGATTACTTCTACGCTGTTTAATGACTTGTACTGACAACCAAATCATCAATACCGCTAATAATGACGCATACAAAGCAGTGACCATTAATAATCCTTATTTCTTAATGTGTTATTTATCGTGTTAACGCGTAATGTTTGAGTGTAGAACAGTCCTTAATTTTCTCCAGATAAAACAAAGCCCAGCAAATGCTGGGCTTAATACTTATGCTAGTTTTAACGCTTGCACTAACCTTTGTATTTATAGAACACGGTGGATAATGGCGGTAGACGCAACGCTAGCGATTGAGGTTGTGATTCACTTTCTACCCCTTCACTATTCGCAACTTTAGTGACATCAAAACCACTACCCGCGTATTTCTCATCGTCCGTATTCAGCAATAGCTCATAGCTTCCCGCTAGGGGCACCCCTAAACGGAACGCTTCATGCGGGACAGGAGTAAAGTTTGATACCACCAACACACGCTCACCATTATCACTAATACGCTCATGGGCAAGAATACTGGCTTCGGCAGCATCTTGCAGGCGCCACTCAAAACCTTTTGGATCCGAGTCTAATTCAAACAGCGCTTTTTCAGCTTGGTAGAGTTTATTAAGATCTCGCGTGACAGATTGCACACCTTGGTGGCGCTCAAATTCCAACAAGAACCACTGCAATTGGTCATCATGATTCCATTCGCCTGTTTGACCAAACTCCGCCCCCATGAAGTTCAATTTCTTACCTGGTTGCGCGTACATGTAACCTAAATAAGCTCGAAGGTTAGCCGTTTGCTGCCACTCATCACCCGGCATTTTGTTATGAATAGAATGTTTACCGTAAACCACTTCATCATGAGATAGCGATAAAACATAGTTTTCACTGTGAGCATAAACCAGTGGGAAGGTGATCGTATCGTGATGATACTTACGGTTAATGGGATCTTCTTGGATATAAGAGAGACTATCGTGCATCCAGCCCATATTCCATTTAAAGCCGAAGCCTAAACCACCCATAAAGGTTGGAGCAGAAACACCAGGGAACGCTGTCGATTCTTCCGCTATCGTCATCGCATTTGGGAAGTGCTTGTATACTTCTTCGTTCATCCACTTCATGGTGGCAATCGCATCATAGTTTTCACGACCACCGTCTGCATTTGGAATCCACTGGTCATGACTACGCGAATAATCGAGATACAGCATCGACGCAACGGCATCGACGCGAATGCCATCTATATGGAATTGTTCGAACCAATAAAGCGCATTCGACACTAAGAATCGTCGAACATGTTCACGACCTAAATCGTAAATGTACGAGTTCCAATCTTGATGCCAGCCGCGACGTGGATCTGGGTCATGAAACAATGGCGTACCATCAAAGTTAGCTAAACCATGATCATCAGAAGGGAAGTGCGCAGGCACCCAATCCAGTACAACACCTAGTCCCGCTAAATGACATTGCTCAACAAAGTATTTAAAGTCATCTGGTGAACCAAAACGGCTGGTTGGCGCAAACAAACCAACCGGTTGATAACCCCAAGAACCATAAAATGGGTGTTCCGATACTGGCATCAACTCAACGTGCGTATAGCCCATATCGGTAAGATACGGAATTAACTCACTCGCCAATTCGCGGTAGTTAAGAAACTCTCCTTGAGCATTGCGCTTCCAAGATCCCGCATGCAGTTCATAAAACGACAGCGCTTCTTTTCTTTTTTCCGTCACCGGACGGTTTTGCCATGCATCATCTTGCCATTGATAACGGCTATGATCATAAGTGACCGACGAGAACGACGGGTACTGCTCTGAATAGAAGCCCCACGGATCGGCTTTATGAGGCAAGCCCTCTCCGTTTGGACCTTTCATTTCAAACTTATATTGTGCGCCTTCAGCAAGTTCAGGGATAAAGATCCCCCAAACACCGTAATCGAGACGCTGCATTGGGTTGCGACGCCCATCCCACTCATTGAAATTTCCGACTAAGCTCACTGCCGTCGCATGAGGGGCATAAACAAGAAAACGCGTGCCTTGAACTTGCTTACCGTCACGTTCCAAAGAAACAAACTGCGACCCCATATGGTGATACATCGCCTTTGGGGTATGCAACTCTTCGTATTCTGCGTACAAAGCATGATACTGATACGGGTCATCAATAATCTGCTCAGTACCATTCCAATCAACAGCCAACTGATAATGGGTGTATCTCAAATCGAGGTCTGATTCTAAGACAAAACCGGATGCCGCTTCTCGGATAAGCGGTAGGCGTTCGCCCGATGCCAAAATCACTGTCACATTATCCGCACCTGGAATCCAAGTACGAAGTGCAATACCGTCATCTGGTAAATAGGGACCTAAGAACGAAAACGGGTCTGCAAATGCTGCATTCGACAGTCGTTCATACGCCTGTTCTTGTCTTTTAAGCCTTGTTTTATTCAACGTTCATCTCCCTCGACCAAATCTGTCTCCTAATTGTAATTTTTAAGCATTAGAGACTTCATAAAAAAGCCCGCGCAAGGCGGGCTACCAGCAATCTTTCATTGTACTTAAATCCCGTTATACAGGAAGTGATTCATTCGTGATTTTCGGGTGCAAACGGTCATAAAACACAGGTTTGACACGATAAACTCATCACCACAGACTCACTATGGCGAATGACTTCAATTGCATATAAATACAAAAAAGCACAGCCTTCAGAAACGCAAGTCATTTGCGCTTAATTATGCTGTGCTTCTGCCATCTGCTGGACGATTATTCGCTAGCGGTACTTCTCACGTGCGACAAGCTTTTTGCAATTCGGTTGACACTTTCTTTTGCAAAAACTTCATCTAAGTTCATCGATAATTTACGACGCCAGTTAGGGTATTCGTTAACGGTGCCCGGAATATTAACCGGCTTATCCATTTCTAACCAATCTTCAAGCTGAACACTTAACAGCGTTGATGAACCCGCACCAAGGTGCAATTGCAGCGCTTCGCTTAAGTAGGTATCCATTGGGACCTTACTTGCGTCACGTCCTACCCCTTCTGGTAAGTATCCATGCCAAGCAACACTATCCAAAATACCTTGTTTGCATTCTAAGCGATCGTTAAACAGCTCTTTCAGCTGTGCGGCATCTGGATACAAACCAATCTCTTGACCCATCTTCAGATCATCACAATGCCAAAAACCACGTAAGGTTGGCATATCATGAGTACACAATGCTGACATTGACTGTTCTGCATAATGCTTAGGTGAAATAAACCCACCATCTTCTGCGGTTTCAAAGAAGAACACTTTGTATGAATGCACGCCCGCTTCACGTAAAATAGCCACGATTTCGTCTGGTACGGTTCCTAAATCCTCACCAATCACACTACACTGATGACGGTGAGACTCTAGCGCTAAGATGGCTAGCATATCCGCTACTGGGTAGTAGATATACGCTCCTTTTGTTGCACTTTCACCTTTCGGAATCCACCATAAACGCAACAGACCTAAAACATGATCTATACGTAATGAGCCACAATGCTTCATGTTGGCACGTAATAGCTTGATATAGGCATCATAAGACGTCGCATGTAATGCTTGTGGGTTGAGTGGTGGTAGACCCCAGTTTTGTCCTAGAGGCCCTAAAATATCTGGTGGCGCACCAATACTGGCATCCATGACAAGGTCACCATTATCTGCCCATGTCTCAGAGCCAGAATCTGCCACGCCAACCGCAAGGTCTCGATACAGACCCACCGCCATACCCTTCTCTTCCGCTAACGCCTGAGCTTCATTAATTTGCGTATCCGCAATCCACTGTAAGTACATGTATAAATGTACTTTATCTAGATTATCAGTAATAAACTTCTGGGTGGCAGCATTCTCAAATCGACGGTACTTGTCAGGAAAAACAGGCCAACCCCAAACGCTAGAATCCGCGGCATGAAGATCAGCATGAATGGCATCAAATGCGGCTTGATGCATTAAGCTCTCGCCACCTTGTTCAACAAAATCCAAGAACATCGCAGCGCGTTCCGTTTGTTTGTCTAGATGACGCTGTTTAAATTGGTCAAACAATAACGGCAACACACTCATTTTGAGTGCCGCAACTTCTGTGTAATTGACCCAATGAGAATCACGCGCTTTCTGTAAACGAGCTTGGAACTCCGAGCTCCCTACTTTTTGTTGTGCATCGGCACTTAACGCAAACTCTGGTACTGAGCTCACATCAATATATAAAACATTCAACCAACGACGTGAAGACGGGCTATAAGGACTCGCGCCTTCTGGGTTTGCAGGGAACAGCGAATGAATGGGGTTTAAACCAACAAAATCACCGCCACGAGCAGCAATATCATTCACCAACTGTTTTAGGTCACCAAAATCGCCAATGCCCCAGTTATGCTGAGTACGAAGGGTATACAGTTGAACACTTGGTCCCCAAAGCTTTTTCCCTTGCTCGATTTGAGACTGCTTGAAACAGGCCTTTGGTGTGCGAATCAGGGTCATCTCATATGGCGTCTTGCGACGTTTTCGCTCTAAATAGAGTTTGTGGTAACCCCAAGCTAAATCATTTGGTAACGAAAATACTAAAGGGCCACCCTCGGCGCGCTCATCACGAACGATTTGAGACTGAAGATAGCCTTCAAGTACTTCTCCCTGCTCTGTTTCTAGACGCCAACTAAAATCACTCTCACGAGCACTAGCGCCAAGGTGAAGTTCCACCTCAATCGCATCGCCGTCTTTCACGACTAGTACGGGCTCAAGCACTTCTTTTTTGTGTTTTCTCTCTGCTGATTTCAGCAAAGTTTCATCGTTGGTGGTGTCATAGCCTAGAGACGCAAGCAGACGAAGAATAATATCATCTTCAACTTTCGCTTCACTGCCCCACGCACTCACGTAGCTGTCGGCTATTTTTGCCATTTCAGCAACTTGCTTTAATGCTGTTTGTTCTGTCATCGCTCTCTCCGAAGGACGTCTATTACCTTCAAATCGGTAGGGTAATTAAATTATCAAAATAGGAAAAGCCAAGGCACGAGGCCTTGGCTAAACTTGCTTAGCGAGAAACCGCTTCAAGCTTCCAGATGTTGTTCACATAGTCGCGTATAGAACGATCGGATGTGAATTTACCAACTAAGGCCGTATTCAAAATAGCCTTCTTCGCCCATCCAGCTTGGTCTTGGTATTGCTTGCCCATGTCTTCATGCGCTTGCACGTAGGACGCAAAGTCCGCCAAACATAGGTAAGGGTCACCGCCATCTAGCAGGCTATCGTAGGTCGCACGAAGTAAACCCGGTTGACCTGGTGAGAACTCCTCACCTAACAGTAAATCTAAAGAGGCTTTTAGCAGTGGGTCAGCATTGTAGTAATCATAAGGGTTATAACCTTGTGCTTTCACCGCTTGAACACCATCTACATCCAGTCCAAAGATATAAATATTCTCATCGCCAACTTCTTCACGAATCTCAACGTTTGCACCATCCATCGTACCGATAGTAAGCGCACCGTTTAGAGCCATCTTCATGTTGCCCGTACCTGACGCTTCTTTACCAGCCAGTGAGATTTGCTGAGACACGTCTGCTGCAGGGATGATAATTTCAGCCATGCTGACGCGGTAATCAGGAATGAATACCACTTTCAGTTTGTTACCGATACGTGGGTCGTTATTGATCTTCTCTGCAATCTTGTTAACCGCGAAGATGATTTCTTTCGCTAGGTGGTAACCCGGCGCCGCTTTTGCTGCGAAGAAACATACGCGTGGCTCACACTCGAAACCCGGTTCATTAAGAATACGGTGGTACAGAGATAGAATGTGTAGCAAATCTAGGTGCTGACGCTTGTATTCGTGAAGACGCTTGATTTGAACGTCAAAGATAGCGTTAGTATCTAGCTCGATACCCATATTCTCTTGAACCCAATCAGCTAGGCGCTGTTTGTTTTCTTTCTTAACAGCCATGAATTCTTTTTGGAATTTCGCGTCTGTTGCGAACTGAGCGATGCCTTCTAGCTGCTCAAGTTTTGCTGGCCACTCAGTACCGATCTTACCTGTGATTAACGTAGATAGACCTGGGTTACAGAACTTCAACCAACGACGTGGCGTGATGCCGTTCGTTACGTTAGTCAGTTTGCCTGGGAAGATTTCGTTGAACTCAGGGAACAAGTCTTTCTTAACCAGTTGTGAGTGAAGTGCCGCTACACCGTTTACTTTGTAAGAACCAATCACACATAGGTTTGCCATGCGAACCATACGGTGGAAGCCTTCTTGAATGATAGAAAGCTTCGCTTGCTTCTCACCATCACCCGGCCACATCTTGCGAACTTCTTGCATGAAGCGGTGGTTAATTTCAAAGATGATTTCCATGTGACGAGGAAGCAGACGGCTGATAAGAGATTCAGACCATGTCTCTAATGCTTCTGGAAGTAGTGTGTGGTTCGTGTATGCGAACGTGTGAGCACTGATTTCCCACGCTTGGTCCCACGTTAGACCTTTCTCATCAATTAGGATGCGCATTAATTCAGGAATCGCGATCGTTGGGTGCGTATCGTTAAGCTGAATCGTTTCCTGCTTAGGAAGATCCGCTAGTGCAAAACCAGCCGCTTCGTGACGACGTAGAATATCGCGAACCGACGCTGCAGAGTGGAAGTACTGCTGCATTAGACGTAGAGTCTTACCTTTTTCGTGGTTATCGTTCGGGTATAGGACCTTCGTGATGTTACCAGCATCGATGAGCGAGTGTTGCGCTTCGAAGTAATCGCCGTTGTTAAAGCTTGCTAGTGAGAAAGGGGCAATAGCCTGACATTCCCAAAGGCGCAGCGGGTAAACGGTGCTGGATTCGTAACCTACGATAGGCAGATCCCAAGGCATTGCTTTTACTTCCATGCCAGGAACCCAAGTACGTACTTCTTTACCGTCAATGAATTCAACATCTACATGACCGTAAAAGCCAATCTGTTGTGCTAGCTCTGGACGAGCGACTTCCCATGGGTAGCCTTCAACACCACGCCATGCGTCAGGTGCTTCTTTTTGACGGCAGTCTTGGAAAGATTGCTTAAATAAACCGTATTCATAGTGAAGACCGTAGCCCACTGTTGGGTATTCTTGAGCCGCACAAGAGTCCATAAAACAAGCAGCAAGACGACCAAGACCACCGTTACCTAGCGATGGGTCACGTTCTTCTTCAAGCAAGTCCGTTAGGTTATGGCCCAACTCTTCCATTGCTTGAGTGATTTGCTCATACAGACCCATACTGATCAAGTTGTTACCTGTCAGGCGGCCAATTAGAAATTCTAAAGATAGGTAGTTAACGCTTTTCGCATTTTTGATGCGTTCGTCTGACTCAGTTGCAAGTAGGTCAAAAGTGGTGAGCTCTGCCAACGCTCGACCCATTGCCAAATACCATTGGCGCTCGGTCGCGGTTTCTACTGTGGTTGCGTAAGTAGCAGATAGGTGCTTTTTAACACTGTCTTGGAAAGAAGCTTTATTGAATTTTTTCTGTTGCGCAGGTTTCATTAAGAAATCTCACTTTAAGTTTTATCCATCTGTCACATATCGTGCATGGTGACGTCTCCTTAAACATCCTCCTATTTCCGACTCCATGGAGGATGAGTGACGAGGGCGTAGAGGGCGTACTCCCCTTCATAGGGTGATCAACATCTCATTACGCTCGAGCTTTGGCTTTTATCCGGTGATACCGATCACGCCAACGTCATCTTCACTGTAATCGCTAAGTAAGACCGTACGGTTAATTAGATGCATATCAGATTCAATATTTGAGCCTGAGATCACAATTATCTCTGAAATTTTCCCTAAACAAGCCGTTTTTTTGTATACATGACGCCAAGAGCTGACCATCAACAGCCACCAAAACGTGACACCTATCACATAGTTGCGGCGTAGCTGAGGTTGAAAATGATTTGTGCACGAAATTTAGCCATTGATCAAACATTGTAGAGACGAACCTCGATTACCATCAGGTGACATCGTTAAATCGTTCAATTTCATACCTAATTTCGCCATCAATAACGCTAACGGTCAGCTCATACACCTACTATAAAAATGACAGGAAATATCTATGTGGATTCCTTCAAAATTAACTCGTCCTGGACGCCTGCATAATGCGATCGTTCGCCCACGAGTTTTGGATCTGCTTTCGCAGGCCCCTTTTTACAAGCTTGTTCTTTTTCGCTCCCCTGCAGGGTACGGTAAAACCACCATGGCGGCTCAGTGGTTATCAGACAAACCACATGTAGGCTGGTATAGCATTGATGAAAGTGACAATGACTCATTTCGCTTCGTTAATTACCTACTTCAAGCCATTAACAAAGCCACGGGCAATAGTTGCCCAAATTCTCAAAAGCTGGCAGAACGTCGACAGTTTTCATCGCTGCATTCACTACTTGGCGAGGTGTTTTCCGAATTAACCGTTTACCACAATGAATGCTACGTTGTGCTTGATGATTATCATCTCATCTACGATGAAGACATTCATGAGGCAATGCGTTTTTTCCTCAAACATATGCCAGATAATATTACACTCGTTGTCACCAGCCGCGGCAACCCACCGCTGGGTACTGCCAACTTGCGCGTACGTGATCTTATGATCGAAATCGGTAATGAATTGCTCGCGTTTGACACCGAAGAAACCACACGATTCTTTAACCTTCGTCTAGCCGATGATATTGATGATGAAACCGCAAATTCTCTCAGAACCTATGTTGAAGGCTGGCCATCCGCGTTGCAATTGTTCGCGCTGCAAGCGCAACACCAAAAACGCACATTAGCGCAATCTGTGGAAACAATATCGCAATTTAACCACGCGCACCTTTGGGATTATCTCATTGAAGAAGTCTTTGATTTATTGGATAAAGACACCCGAAATTTCCTGATGCAATGTTCTGTTTTAGACCATTTCAATGATGACCTTGTTACGGCATTAACCAAAAGAAATGATGCGCTAAGTATGATTGAATCCCTCAATCGATTTGGCTTATTTATTTACCCGCTTGAAGGCGAAAACAACTGGTTTAGGTTCCATAATCTGTTTGCTGAATTTCTCTCACATGAGCGTAAAGCGCGCATCCCCCAACAAGAACTGGATCTTCACCTTGCTGCTGCTCAAGCTTGGCTTGAGCAAAGCGCTCCTCACCAAGCACTGAGACACGCTAGATTGGCTGCCAACAGCGAGCTTGTGGTGACGATTCTCAATGAGTTTGGCTGGAAAATGTTTAATCAAGGTGAGCTTGAAACGTTAGAAGAAGCGATTAAAGTGCTAAGCGACGACCAACTTTATAGCCACCCTCGCTTATGTATGTTGCAAGCATGGCTTGCGCAAAGCCAACATCGTTACAACGAAGTGGGTGAGCTAATAGCCAAGTCAGACGAGGAAATGGCCACTCGCAGTATTGAGCGCTCTCAGAAAGAAGACGGCGAATTTAACGCACTTCGAGCGCAAGTCGCCATCAACCAAAACTCACCAGAAACAGCGTTAGAATTGGCGGAGTTAGCCCTTGGTGAACTGGACCACTCGGTTTATCGTAGCCGTATTGTCGCCACCTCAGTGGTTGGAGAGGTCAACCACGTCACAGGGCAACTCAGCCGAGCGCTGCCTATGATGCAGCAAACGGAGAAACTTGCTCGTCAATATCACGTTTACCACCAAGCGCTATGGGCACAGCTACAACAAAGTGAAATATTAATCGCACAAGGTTATGTACAAGCCGCGTACGAAGTGCAAGAAAGTGCGTTTCGTTTAATTGAAGAGCAACAGTTACATCAAGTCCCAATGCACGAGTTCTTACTGCGTGTCAGAGCGCAAATCTTATGGTGTTGGAACCGCCTTGATGAAGCCGAAGAATGCGCATACAAAGGGTTAGATATCCTTGGAAAGCACGAGCCAAGCAAGCACCTACATAGCTATTCAATGATTGCTCGTATTGCTATTGGACGTGGCGAATTAGATAAAGCGTCTAAGACCATCGAACAAATCCAGCACCTAATGAAAGAGTCAACTTACCACGTTGACTGGACGGCAAACGCTTCACTATCTCTATTGCTCTATTGGCAGGCCAGAGGAGATTCAGACGCGATTGAGCAATGGCTTGAAACCGCGATTAGACCGGAAAACGCATGTAATCACTTTCTACAACTTCAATGGCGTAACATTGCCCGCGCTCAAATTAGTCTCGGACAATTTGATGCCGCAAAGGAAACCCTCGCGTTTTTAGCCAAAGAAGCAGACACCTATCAATTGATCACCGACACCAATCGAAATCTGATAGTTGAAGCGATTCTTTGGGTTCAACTTGGTGATGACGACGCGGCGAAAGTGCGCCTAAAAGAAGCACTAGTGCTCACTAACCAGACCGGTATGATTGGCAACTTTCTGATTGATGGTAGCACGATTGGTCACTTACTTGAGAAGCTCGCTTCTCGTTCCGAGCTTGGCGATCTTGAGCGTCACCGCGCACAGCTGTTGATGAAAAATATCAACACAACCCAACGCAGTCGCTCGGTACACTTTAATGAAGAGTTCGTAGAGAAATTAGTCAATCACCCTAATATCCCGGAGTTAGTACGTACTAGCCCGCTAACTCAACGTGAGTGGCAGGTTCTAGGGTTAATTTACTCAGGGTTTAGTAATGAGCAAATTGCGCAAGAGCTTGATGTTGCGGGTACCACGATAAAAACACACATTCGTAACCTTTATCAAAAATTGAATATTGCGAACCGTAAAGAGGCCATCAGCACCGCAGAAAATCTGCTGCAATTAATGGGTTATTAAGTTCTTTGATACATAGTGCCCCCAGTTATCATTCGCTAGGGGCACTCATTAAAATGTCGCACGCTCAGATAAGATAAGAAAGATTGCTTTTTTTTGTGGTTAGCAGTACATATAAGCAGATTCCCTTATAAGGCGCTTAGCGTGCAACGACGACTCGATACATTCCCTTTTATCTTGGCACTATTTACGGTATCGCTATGCACGGCGATATTGTTATTTAGCTTATTGTTATTTAGCTATATCGCCGATATCAGTGACTCGGGAAATCCTCCGCATCAAATCACCACCGTCAACCCCGAGCGGGCGCCTCATATCGACAACGACACACAACTGCTGCGTAGCTCAACCCTACGAGTGCCGCAGCAAAAAGCGCAAACGCATACCAAAGCAACGCTTCCGTGGCCAGTGATGATATCAGCAATGACGCTATTTACTGCGGGCTATCGATTCACTCATCACACGCCACGAAGCTACCTTTCTTTTGAAAATAATCGCCTTGCTGGCTGGCAAGATACCAACCTACAGTTTCGTTTTATTCACTCACGTTAACCGCTTCATTGTTTTTGCTATAACTCCTAATTTTATTGCAGGTTCATTGGAGCAACTATGTTTGAAGCTATCCAAGATGTCTTGATTGCCCTTTGGCATCAAGACTTTAACGCGTTACTCGCGCCAGAAAGCGCGATCCTAATTTACGTTCTCGTGACTTTTTTTATCGCACTAGAAAGCAGCTTTTTACCCGCAGCGCCTCTTCCATGTGACAGCGTGGTGGTCTTAGTTGGCACCCTCTCTGCCGTTGGGGTACTCAATCCTGTCGTGGCGTTTTCATTGCTTATTATGGCAGCGGCCATAGGCAGCTGGTTGGCATATTTACAAGGGCGCTGGCTCAACAAACTGCCTATCGTAAAAGGTTGGTTCGCAAAAGTGCCTGAGAGCAATATGCGAATGGTCGACAACCTACTCTGCCGACATGGCTTAGTAGCGTTGTTTAGCGCTCGTTTTGTTCCTTGCGTACGTTCTTTGGTTCCTATGGTCATGGGAATGCGTGTCCAAGAAACACCACGATTCCACTACTTTTCTTGGCTAAGTGCCGCCTTGTGGGTTGGGCTATTGGCGGGTGTAGGATTTCTCTTACCATCCTTGCCTGAACCCATCAGCCGCTTCACCACAATGGCACTAATGGCAGCCCCAATCATTACCCTGTGCGCTGCAATTTTTACTTTCCTAACTTGGCGAGCTCGTCACGCCATTCGCGGGCTCAAACAAGCGATGAAAAAAAGTTAATCTGGTCCATTCGGTTACCAATATTGTTAACTCGTGAGGCCATTAACGGCTTCACCATAACGCCCCCCTAAACCATAAATGAATCAGCCTAACTCAGAGTTGACTGATTCAATACTCAACGAATAGTGGTGACGATTCTCTGCGCCACTTTTACCGGGCAATAAATTGAAAAAGTACCTCTTCCCTCAACTTGATTTATTCATCGTCATGGCCATTTTGGCGCTCATGCTGCTTAGCACCATCACCATATGGAGCGCCAGTGGATTCAGTGAGTCTGTCATTACTAACCATCTCATTCGATGCGCTATTTCGTTAGCGTGTATTTTGATTATGTCGGCCATCCCGGCGAAACAATATCGCCGCTTTTCACCTTACCTATATTTGGTCACGGTGAGCCTGCTCGTGGCGGTGGTGTTCGCTGGCGACAGCACAAACGGCTCTCAGCGCTGGCTGTCTATCGCGGGCTTTCGCTTCCAGCCCTCCGAATTAGTTAAACTGGCCATCCCTATGATGGTGGCTTGGTTTGTACAAAGAGATGGCGAGCGACCAACTGGCACTCGAATTTTTTACGCATTGTTGCTCACCGCCGTTCCGACCGGATTGATCTTTATTCAACCCGATCTCGATGGCGCCATTTTTGGCGTTATTTACATGCTGTTTGTACTGTATTTTGCTGGCATGAGTTGGAAGATTATTGGCGGCTTTGTTGGCTTAATTACCACCCTCCTTCCACTGCTATGGCTCTTCGTTATTGAGACTTATCAGAAGAAACGAATTCTGCAATTCCTGAATCCAGAAAGTGACCCCTTAGGGGCTGGCTATCAAATTATCCAATCACATATCGCCATTGGATCTGGTGGGATAACGGGTAAAGGTTGGGCGAACGCCACGCAAAGCGCACTGGGGTTTATTCCTGAAAGTCATACCGACTTTATTTTTTCTTCCTATGCAGAAGAATGGGGGTTTATCGGCTGCGTACTGCTGCTGTCTTTGTACCTCTTTATTACGCTGCGGACACTGTGGATTTCGTGCCAATGTCATCATGCCTTTGGCAGACTGGTTTGTGGCTCGTTAGCATTGAGCTTTTTCCTGTACGCCTTTATTAATACCGGCATGGTCAGTGGGCTACTCCCTGTAATGGGCAGTCCACTTCCTTTCTTTAGTTATGGCGGGACGGCCATGATTACCCAAGGCATCTGTTTTGGGATTATTATGTCTCTATGCCGAGCACCATCTCGATTCGCTTAACATGGTTTCCAGCAACGCTAATACGTTGGCTGCTAATACATTGGCTGCTAATCAAACCTGGGACGACAATTAGCACCTTTTCAGCAGCCCTTATATAGACAAAACACCAGTCATACTCAGAATATAGTGACTATTTTTATTAAATGAGCCGCTGAAAAGCGGCATCAACTGGCTAAAACATCATGTTCTATTCGAACTGTGCCAACCAGTGTTTCAACAACTGATTAATATTTTTCTTTTGGGGCTTGGACAAGGATTTAACCAACGTTTGTTGTACCTCAACATGCTCTTCCATCATCTTATCAATTAACACGAGTCCTTCATCTGTCAACTTTACTCTCACGCTTCGTCTGTCTTCTTTACTGTGCGTTCGAGAGATGTACCCCTTAGACTCCAACTTATCCATACGGTTTGTCATCGCACCAGAGGTTAACATCATAGAGTTAATCAGTTCAGATGGCGTCAGTTGATAAGGGCTCCCACTGCGTCTAAGCGTTGCAAGCACATCAAACTCTCCCATTTTCAAGTCATATTTTTTATGAACTTCAGCAACTTGGGTTTCCATATATTTCGCAAGACGCATCATTCGACCCATCATGGCCATTGGCTCAGTTTCTAATTCTGGCTTCTCTTTCGCCCATTGCGTGACTACACGATCTACAGCATCCATTGGTGTTACTCTCCATTAAGATAACGTTCGTTGAAAATGATAACGCGCGTCAAGATTACTTTAACGTTAAGATACTTTACATTATTCAATTTTGCTAGTACATTTACGGCAAATATCTTAACGTAAAGATAAATAGCCATGAACATATTACTTGCAATGATACCTGCTTTCTTTTGGGGAACGACTTATGCTGTGACCAAATTCTCCCTGCCCGATTGGCCACCCATTCTACTTGGTGCATTGCGCGCGCTACCTGCGGGGTTACTATTGCTCGCGGTAAAACCTACTTTACCGAAAAAGGGTGACTGGCAAGTGTTATTTAGCCTTGGCTTAATCAACATTGCGACTTTCTTCGGCCTCATTTTTGTCATGGCACAAACACTCCCATCCGCTATTTCTGGTGTTGGAATGGTCTCGGTTCCTGTATTCGCTATGTTATTTCACTGGCTAGTAGGTAAACGCAAACCTAGTTGGATTCAAGCAATAAGCGGATTGGCATTAGTGGTGTTAGCCTATTTCTTATTTTCACCTGGCTCTATGACCCTTAATCCTATTGGACTCGGTGCGATGCTTGCAGCCATCATGTGTATCGTCGTCGGCAGCAGCATCACCAAGTCTCTTGGTAGCCGAATGCACTGGTGGACAGTCCTAACGTGGCAATTAATTTTAGGGGGTATCATGCTAACAATCGCGGCCAGCATTCATATGACTGTCGCGCCATCGATTTACCTTGATGTTTACCATAACTTTAACAGTAAAAACTTAATGGGATTACTGTGGGTAATCGGTCTTAATACCGCTCTTGGCTACGGCATGTATGTCTGGCTATTACAACGAATGACAGTGGTCGATTTCACCTTCGGCGGTATTGCCAACCCAATCGCCGGTATCGTATGTGGGCTTATTTTACTTGGGGAGTCTTTCACCCTACCGCAGTATTTGCTTATGTCTGGCATGATCGTGACGTCACTATTGCCACAAGTCATTCTCGCTATTAGGCAAAACAAACCCACCCCCCTTACTCAGCGGTAAGGCAGTACGTTCTTTATCAAGCTCGTTCAAACAGAAAAAGGCGGCACATCACCTGATGTACCGCCTTTTTTATCACGCCGCTTTCAGCTACAAATCAACCTTAATGATGTTCATTGTGTCTAACTGACTAATGAGATCGACCTGATGTCCGGCTGGGTCATTGATGACATTAGCATCCGATATTCCCAACTCACTCCAGCCCACACCATCTAAGGTGATATCCGTTTGCTCGTTTCCTTTTGTCACGCTGATTACGGTACTGGTCGCATCGTTCGCGTCATTGATATCGTCATTAACGGTCACAGAGATATTGCCAAGCAATTCGCCAAGATTATTGTGCTCAGGCAACAAGTCTGAAATATCCAACAGGTCATCACCAACACTGAAATCCGTCACCGTCGACGTGGCAGGGTTCAAGGTTGTTCCTGCCGAATCTTCCGTGAATAAGAACAGGTCATGCCCATCACCACCCGTTAAGATATCATTACCACCGCCACCAAAAATGATGTCACTCTCAGCACTACCTAATAGCGTCTCAGATGTGTTGTCACCCACCACAATCTGGTCAGGTAAGGTCAGTTGCTCTGATTGGTGTAGCGCAATAATAACATCTGCTGGTGTCATACCGTCTAATTCAAGTTGAGTCACACCGAGTAAAGAGGTGAGTGTCACCCCCTCCAAGACAATTGATTGAAGCAGTGCACCACTATCGCTAATTTCAATCACTGTATTGCCAGATTGCTCTTGGATACTCAGCTGATCGGTCAGCAACTCGTCGGCTTTAAAATCAACTGACGTTAAATCAACAACATCATGTGTCACGGCAGGATCATTGCTCGTGAAATCTCGAACATCAAAGTCTTTCACCGTATCGGTGCCTGCCAATGCTGCTGTTTCCCACTTAAAGGTATCCTGAGAGTCATTATCAGTGCTAACACCACCTAACAGTGGTATGTCGTTACCAAATAACCATTCATCATCGGCCGTACCCACAAGAATATCATTGGTTGCACTATCGCCTCTTAATCCCTGATTACCCGTGACTGTGATGGTAATCGGTTGTTCTGAGTTACCGTTAAGCCCACCATCACTCGCATCGATATAGAACGTATCATCCGCCGTTTGGTTAGCTTCTAAGGCATTGCTGCTTCCCGCGAGCAGTACATACGCCCATACCCCAGTCATGACATTAAAGGTCAAGGTTCCGTAAGTACCCGCTTTTGTATACGTGTCCCCTACTAATGAACCACCTCGTAGGCTTTTTGAAATTGGTGTTGCAGTATCTACATCTGCAACCGTGATATTACCGCTGGTCGTGTCTGTTACTCCCTCTTGCACGCCTGCAGTAAAGTCACCACTAATGGTTGGTGCATCATTGGTGCCTTGGATGGTTACCTTCACCGTAGATATCGTGCCGTCACTAGACTGAACATTGAACTGGTCATCAACAAAGTCCCCCACATTCAGGCTATCAAATGACTCATCTGCGATATAGCTCCAGCTACCATTTCCATCGATGGAGAAGGTACCATGATTCCCTACAACATTGGTTTGTTCAATAAACGTGTTGTCCGCGTTATCAACATCGGTTGCCGTCAACACACCACCCGTAGAGAGCGGTGCATCCGTTTCCTGTACGTTAACATCAGCAGAGCTTACCGTTGCGGCGTCGTTTGTCCCTTTAATGATAATGTTGACTTGTGATGTCGTACCGTCTAACGACGTAACCGTGAAAGACTCTTCAGCCGTTTGATTCACATTGCGGCTATTAAACTCGCTGTTCGCGGTAAAATTCCACGCACCGTTTTCATCAATACTGAAGGTACCAATTGTTCCGATGAAATCAGTCTGTGCAATGAACTTATCATCCGTATTATCAACATCACTAGCGGTAAGCGTGCCACTTGCCGTTAACGCGCTGTCCGTTTCATCAAGAGTAATCGTTTCTGCACTAATATCGGCAGCATCATTCGTGCCATTAATCTTCACAGTCACGGATGAGGTTGTGCCATCCACAGAGGTCACTGGGAATGATTCACTCACGCTTTGATTTACATTCAGATAGTCAAAAGATTGATTAGCAATAAATGTCCATGTACCGCCAGCATTAATGGAGAATGTACCGTGAGAGCCAACAACACCCGTTTGCGGTGTAAACGTATTATTTGCATTATCAACATCGTTCGATGTCAGGGTATCGGTAATTGTGAGTGCCGCATCCGTTTCATCTTGCTCAACATCTGCAGAGCTCACCGTTGCCGCATCATTAGTACCGGTAATGTTCACTGTGACCGTTGACGGTGTACCGTCAATACTAGTGACATTGAACACGTCTTGAATCTCCTGACCATCGCTCAATTCATCAAAGGTGCTATTGGCGGTAAAGTTCCATACACCATTGCCATCAATCGAGAAGGTACCGTAGGTGCCACTCACGTTAGACTGCGGCGTAAAGGTATTGTCTGGGTTATCGACATCGGTCGAGGTTAATGTTCCTGTCGCGGTTAACACCGCGTCGGTTTCAGTAAGGTCGACGCTACCCGTGGTCACAACCGCAGCGTCATTATTACCTTCTACCGTGACATTAATCGTCTGGCTAATGGTGTCGCCTTGACCGACACCAGCAACGAGACTTTCAATGTAAACCTCAAATTGCTCCGTTTGTTGTCCTGTATTTAAAGCATCAGCTTTTGATTGGTCCAATTCATAGACCCATTTAACGCTGTCTGCGGTATCGCCTGCGACCAATTTTAAAGTACCGTACATACCGTCAATCTCGGTCACTACGCTGCTACTGCTGAGACTATAACTATGCGTGTCACTTTGATCGATATCATCAATCGCCACCACGCCGTTAGCCGTATCCTCTTGAGATCCTGTTGGGTCTTCATACACGGTGCCGACTGCAGTCGTATCACTAACCACAATCGATGGCGCATCATTGGTACCCGTGACTTGGAATTCAACCACTTTCTCAGAGGACAAGCCGAATTCATCGGTCACTTTAACGGTATATTGAAGCGGCGTATCCAATGTTTCTCCGTTAGAGAGTTCTTCAAACGGATCAACTAACTCAAATTCCCACGCCCCTGTCGAAGCGTTAACCGTCAAAATACCTCTGTCATCGCTATCGATAACTTCCCAAGTTTGATCATCGGAATCAGTCGCACCTTGATCTTCGAGACGACTACCATCCGTTCCGTCAGCATTATTGTCGAGATCTCCACTATCAAATTGTCCGGTTAGCGTTGTAGTCACATTTTCTGTTAACCGTTGTACATCAACATCTTTAATTGCTGGCGCATCATTAGTACCCACAATCGTGATCACAATGTCTTTCGTTTCACTGGTTAACCCACTGCCTCCTAGATCTGTCGTCGTGACTGAAATAGTGGTTTGCATGGTTTCGCCTTTCGGCAAATTGTTGACCACTTCGCTATCACTATCGATAGTAAATTCCCAGTTACCCTCGTTATCAATAGTGAACGAACCTAGAGACGCATCTTCCTCTACAAACGCAAAGGTATGAGTATCACCGATATCTGGGTCAGAAACGACTAATTGTCCGGTAACCGAATCATTAGGAGAATCGACAACCGTACCAATCACCTTACCTTCTAGTGACGGTTGGTCGTTCGTTCCAACCACCTCGATTTCTACGCTTTTGATAACCTCAGCGCCATACTCATCCTGTGCACGGATGACGAATGTTTCTGTGACTTTAACCCCTTCAGCGAGGGCATTCACATGTGGCTGATCGTAAAGCTGATAGCTCCAAGTTTCAGTGGCAGGGTCGACAACAAATTGTCCGTAAGTACCATTCAAATCAGCCGCTTGTAGAGTGACATTATCACCTAACGTACCCGCATTATCGGCATCAGTTAAAGTAATATCACGGACAATACTTGGTGTTTGGTCAGCGTCATCAGTTAGCGGTTCCGATATCGAGTTATCAACTGCTGACGTTGTTGTCGTAATCTCTGGAAGCTCATTAGTTCCAACAAGATTTAGATTCAGCGTTTGTGTTGCAGTCGCGCCAGCCCCATCGGTAACGATGACAGTCCACTGTTGAGGAAGTTGCTCACCCTCATTCAATGCAACGATATCAGGGTGGGGCTCATCGCCATTAGGACCATATGTCGTCGTCAATTCAAACTGATAAGTTCCATCGCTATTAACGACCAACGTACCATAATCAGGATTTGCGGTGACGGGTTGTAAATCGTCCCAGCTATGTGTATCTCCATCATCAATATCGTTAACCGATAACTGTCCATTAAGCGCAGGCGGTGTGCCCCCTGTATCAGTATCGACAATCAAGCTTTCAACAAACGAAGACGCTACCGGAGCATCATTCAAGCCCGTGACATCAACAATAATTTGCAGGGTTTGCGGTACGCCATTATCGTCCACGACTGTTTTACCGTATTGGTCAATCGCGTAAACTTCAAAGGTATCACTTACCACCTCGCCTTCTCGCAGGCTCTGAACCGCATTGCTATCGTTATCTAATGTAAAGGTCCAGTCACCGGTGGTCTCATCAACCACCATAGAACCATATGGACTTGAACCATCAATGAGAGTCCAGGTAATCGTATCGCCAAGTGCAATATCAACACCGTTATTGTCTGAATCAACAACATCATCAACCGATAGTGTGCCAGTTGAAACAACGGTATCCGGCTGAGAGTCAGCAACATTATCGTCTTCAGTCGCGCTCACGCGAGCAACGATAAGCGGTACATCTTGATCTATTGGGTTGTCTACATTTTGCGCGGTACCGACAATTCGGATTTTAATATCATGAGTGTCGACGGTTGTTGCTAATGCCTCACCCGTTGCGATATCTGAATCAGTAACCGAAACTCTAAATGTCTCCTCCAATTCCGTGCCGACAGGAATGGACACGCCGGGGTTAAGTTGGTAAGTCCATTCTCCAGTGTTTGGATCGATAACCAGCTGCCCATAACCTCCTGTTGCGGTTGAACCACCGGTCAGCGTATCGGTATCAAATACTCCCCAAGTAAATTGTTCATCATTGTCTGGGTCCTCAACACTTAATCGGCCAGAGGTACTCGTGACCGTTTGTTCGATCACTTCACCGATCACAGTATCATCGACAAGCTCAGTGTCACCGACATAGATCTCTGGCTTATCCGCTGAACCATGAATCGTCACCTCAACTCGATGAGTCATACCATCGTCTGTTGTGAATCGCCAAACTTCCGTGACGACGTCGCCTTCTTCCAGCCCTTGAACTATGTCTGAATCATTATCAAGTACATATCGCCACTTCGTTGGGTCGTCTGAGTCAACCACTAGGGTACCCATAAAGCCACCCACCGTAGGTGCTATCGAACTTGCAACGATATTTGAGCTATTCTCGGTAATACCCTCGTCAATTTTATCGATGGGTTGATCAGCGGTTCCGTCTTCTTTAACCTCTGCAACAATCGTGAAATCGGCACTTCCACCGCCGCTACCGCCATTTTCGTCTTGGCCGAAGACATTGATGGTAATAGTGAGTTCTTCTGAGATACCAGGAGCGTTCGTATCTGAATCGGTCACATTATCGGTGACTACAACCTTAAATGTTTCTGTTACTGGGTTTTCTGGATCATAAACCAGATCTTGAACCGCTGGACTTTCATTATCCAACGTGTAAACCCATTTACCATTGTTATCCAGACTTAACGTACCGTAAGTCCCTTCACTTGTGGCATTTGTATCGCCGTTAGTTCCCCCGACAAGACTCCAGTTTCGTGAAGGACTGTCATTATCAACATCCGAGGCAAAAAGCTGCCCTTCCGCTCGCGTCAAATCACTACCAAATATATCTTCGGTACCATCTTCGATGACAGTGCCTTCATCCTCACCATCAATTGTTGGGCGATCATTTTTGCCCGTTAAATCAATCACAAGTTCTTCTGTGATGGTGGCCCCGTTGTCATCTCGCGCGAGAACAACAAATTTATCCTCTTGCACCTCACCTTCGGCGAGCGGTTGAAGCAACGAATCATCAGGTGTGTAAGTCCATTTACCGTCAACATCAACAACCAATGTACCGAAGGCGCCTGTATATGACCTTGCTAAGAACTCTGGCGTATCGTCATCGCTCGCGTCGCCAGCAACGCCGGTATCGAGATCAGTGATGATCATCTGACCTTCAACAACACCACCGTCATCTTCCGTATAAGCGCCCTCTAAGCCTCCAGTCACTTCTGGAATATCATTGTCTGCGGTAATATTAATAGTAACTGTGTCAGTGGCTGTCCCACCAAATCCATCCGTGACCTTTACTTCAAACGTATCAGTGAATTTCTGATTGAATTCTGGGTTCAACGCCTGAATTTCATCGTACTTTGTTGGGTCTACTTGGTAAGTCCACGAACCATCTTCGTTTAGAACCAATACCCCGTAATCACCGAGTCCATTATTAGCATCAACCAATGTCCACGTGTGCGTGTTATCCGTTGTGTCAACATCCCCATCGGTGAGTTGCCCTGATGTTTGATAAACACCATTTTCTAGATTATCTTCTGCAAAGTTTTTGTTGAGTCCACCAATCACTGGGGCATCATTAGCACCGATAATATCGATATTGAGCACTTCCGTGGACGTCATCCCAAACTCATCTGTCACACGGAGTTCGACGGTATCTCCACTAGGTAACGACTCACCTTCCGCCAAAGCGTTAACAGTATTATAAGCATCGCGCTTACTAGGATCGGCGCTAACATCGGCAAGCGTGTACAACGTATAGGTCCATGTACCATCCGCATTCACGGTAAAACTACCGTATTGCCCATCACGGACAATACTCCATGTAGCATCATCACCGCTATCCAAATCACCCGTTCCGATATCTCCGTTGGCAAGCTCATCGGCGGTTGGGGTTCCCTTAACAAATCGACCTTCAAGGGCATCACCATCTTCCACTACGCTATACATATTCGAAGCGGATATATCAGGGTCATTGTTGGTACCCGCAACAGAAATATTCACCACGACTTCGCTGGTTAACCCTCCAACATCGGTCACTGTTACCGTAAACGAATCCGTCTCGGTGGTACCTGGTGGAATGGCTTTTGTCGCATCAAGCGCATTGTTTAATGTATAAGTCCAAACTCCATTGGCATCGACGGTCAATGAGCCATACTCACCCTGATTAGGGTCTGTGTCGTCAACATTAACCGAATCTACGCTGAACGAATGTGAATCCGTCGTGTCAATATCAGAAACCGCTAATGCACCAGAGGCTTTGACTTCACTGTTCGGATCTTTATCCACTGGCTCAATGACACTGCCTGTGACTTCGCCGCTAAGGATAGGTGCGTCGTTAGAACCTTCAATGATTACCGTAATTTCTTGGGTATCAACCCGATCTGAACTTGGGTTGCCATTACGAGAATCATCTATCACGGTAACCTCAAAGGTCTCCGTTAAAGTTTCGCCACTGTTTCGAAGAGCTTGAACCGCAGGGTTGTTATTATTGAGTGTATAAGTCCAAATGGCTTCGCCTGTTACTGGATCGGACGAAATAACTATCGTACCGTAGTCGCCAGTATTGGTATCTATCGACCAAGTATGCTTGTCGTTAGTATCTACATCGCCAGGCTGTAAAGTGCCGGACGTAACAATATCCGCTGACGTATCGCCATTCGGGAAATCATCTTCCGTCACCGTACCTTCAACCGTACCTTCAATTTGCGGCTGATCGTTGGTACCCGTCACTCGGACTTGAAGTACTTGAGTATCTGTTGCTCCGTACTTATCCGTCACTTGAATAGTGAAGGTTTCAAATTCACGCTGTCCACGCTCAAGTGCCTGCGTCGAATCTTTTTGATCATCGGTAACTTGTAAGTCGTAACGCCAGAATACACGGCCATTAAGTGGATTCTCGACAAGCGACATATTACCGTACACACCAACCGCTACACCATTTTCTACCGCTAGCGGATTGCCGTTTGCATCCAATATGGTCCAAGTATGGTCTTCATTCTCATCTGGGTCTTGATCGCGCAATCGTCCCTGTTTAAATTGGTTTCCAGTATCTTCATTAATACGAATTAGGTTAACGTTGCGAATGTCAGGCGCGTCATTATTTCCTTCTACATTGACATTAACAACGTAGCTATCGGTGCCACCAAACCCATCATCAACCGTGATGGTAAATGGGTCTTCTGCATAAATGACCCCTTCTTCCATAAAGTTGGCTTTGGCTTGATCTAAGGTATACGTCCATTCACCATCATCGTTAACCGTCAACGTACCATAAAGTCCGTCACCATCGACGACAGCCCAATCGTGAGTATCTTTAAGATCATCATCGGCGACTTCAAGGTTACCTTTCGCGACGCTCAACGCACCGCCATCTTCAATGACTAAGCCTGAGTTATCACCTGAGATGGATGGGTCATCATTGGTTCCCTCAATCTCTACCGTAACAGTATCAAAACCGATTCCACCTTTACCATCGGAAACCTGAACTTGAAAATACTCGTAAACTTTTTCGCCTGTTTGCAAATGGTTAACTGAGCTGTTGACTAAGGAATAAGTCCAAACGCCTGTTCCAGAATCTAACGCTAGGGTACCGTAAGCTCCACTCGTCGAACCAACAACCCCCCAAGTATGGCTATCATTTACATCAACATCACTAGGGACCAAAGTGCCCGTCGCCGTAGGAATAGGATCAGAGTCTTCAAAGACTTTACCCGTTAGTTCACTAGTTGCAGAAACCGTTGGTAAATCGTTGGTACCATGAATTGTCACCACAATTTCTTGCGTCGCAGTGCCATCTATCGAGGTTACTTGGAAGCGTTCAGTCCGCGTTTCGCCTAACCCTAATGCCTGAACGGTGACGTTGTCCTTATCCACAAGGTAAGTCCAATTGCCTTCAGGGGTAATTGTAATGCTGCCTAACGGCAATCCATCAGTAGCATCCGCTACATTGGTTACCGTCGTGGAGAAAATATTCTCACCACTATCAATATCACTCACTTGTAGACTGCCGGATTCTTGCAAATCATTTCCGACGACAGTGATATCTTCAACCACCGTGCCCGCAGCACCTCCTGATATAGATGCGCCGTCATTAGTACCATTGACTACCACTTCAACGATCTGAGAAGTACTGCCATCGATGGAATAGACTCGGAAGCGCTCTGTAAAACTATCTCCAGCCCCAAGTTGCTGTACCGATGCTAGATTATTATCAATAGTGTATGTCCAAGTACCCGTCGACGTTATCGAGACACTGCCTAGAGACGTGATGCCATTACTATTTGTTAATGTATCAACGCGCGTGGCGTCAAACTGACTTTCACCAACATCAGCGTCAGTCGCAGTAAGGTTACCAACGTGAGAAAGCGTTGGGGTGGAGTCCTCTTCTTTAACGCTTCCTTGCACATAATCGGTAATAAATGTTTGGTCTTCAGCACCATTAATTTTAACTTCGATTTCAATTGGGGTGCCATCTTCACTAAGAACGGTGAATTTTTCAGTGATCGAATCTCCCACATCCAAAGACTGGATGGCGGTCTGCTGATTATCTACTAAATAGGTCCAACTGCCGTCTGCTGCTATCACTAACGAACCACCCAAAGTGTTGGTGATATCCGCGGTTCCATTCCCAACTTGGAAAGTATTTTCGTTTGCGTCAGGATCATCAATAACAAGGTTGCCTTCAACCTTAATGTTATTGCCCACTAAACCTTGGTCTTCCACACCCTCAGCAAAAGTGCCACTGACGATGGTTGGCACATCGTTAGTACCTTCGATGGTAATAACAACAGTATGTTCCGTGCCATCTTCAGACCGAACGATGAAGGTTTCTGTGGCAGTTTCGCCTTCTCCAAGGTACTCAACATAAGCATTCGCAATAGAGTAATCCCACTCCCCTAGCGCATTGATGGTCAAGGTACCTAATGCATCCGTGGCACCATTAAGCGTACTCGAAGATGTTATTGAATCTGGATCCGTCTGGAACACCTCCTCGTCACTTCCATCGGTATCTTGAAGCTGGAGTACTCCATTGTCTGTAAGTTCGACAAGAGTGTCATTCTCTTTGACATCACCCAGAGCTTGGCTCGGATCACTAATCAATACCGAATCATCATTGACGCCGACGATATCAACGACAATGGTATGTTCTGTGCCATCTATGGTCTGAACCGTAAAGGTTTGTGTCGCACGCTCACCTTCAGCAAGTCCTTGGACATTATTGCTGTCATTTGGAATCAAATACGACCAATTTCCGGCAGCATCAATCGTCAATGAACCATCAACAAAGTTACCCACTGTTGGCGTAACGGAAGCGGGAACAAACGCCCCTTCACCATCATCAGCATCGCTGATGGTAGCTTGACTACTAAAGAACAAATTCCCATCGGTATCAATTTGTGGGTCATTGTCTTCTGTTGCTTCTCCGTAAGAAGTGCCACCAATCACTGGCTCATCATCGGTCCCCGTGATGGTGACCACGATGTTGTGAGTAGTACCATCTTCGCTCAGTACTTGGAACGTCTCAGTGCGGGTTTCCCCTTCAGCAAGCGATTGTACTGAGCTGTCGGTGTTGTCGATTTCGTAATTCCACGCGCCTGTGGCATCAATGGTTAAGGTACCAACCGGCGTTAGGCCATTACCATCATCAACTTTGGTGACGCTGGTTTGGAATTGGCTCTCG
>NZ_JAMKMS010000033.1 GCF_023634655.1 Vibrio methylphosphonaticus
GTATATTGTAACTGATCACAATATTGTAACTGATCTCCGTGACTCACTTTTGCCCCAAAATCTCTTAGATTAAATACTCTACTCAATTTATAGGGCGTGACTTTACCCTACTAAAACTTATTCGATTGAGTTGATAACTGCTCACTCCCGTCATTAGGCGACATCTTGCAGTCTAATTTCCCTTTATGTCTCATAAATTATTGATTATCGGTTGAGTTAATATAAAAATGACTGCATCACTGAAGGATGAAAAACGACAATCAGGTCTAATAAGCGTTCATAGACTGAACCTTAAGCACTAAGCCCTGCATAAATTCCGTCTAACGTAATGTTTTCTTTAGACTTCCTCTGGCCGACTTTTGGGCGTTTCTTGATATATAACTGGCGGCCCATTCGAGCTTGTTACTGATTTCTGACCATGCACCGTGGCTGATACATTCAAATATCGGTAACAGCCATACATCCACTTTTTTTTGCCGCCTTAAACAGCGAGACCGATGGCAAAATCTGAAGCGCAGTACTGCGCCTAATAATCAGTGCGAGTAAACTCGCCCAGATAGGCCCATCAACGATGGCTTTTGGGCGGTGACAAATCGTTGCCAGTTGGTATGAGATTTTAACTCCTTAAAAAGCAGCTCCACCTGCCATCGACAACGGCAGTATAGGTATCTGAAGGTAAGTTAGTTATCCAAATGCAGAATCGTTTTTCTTCGGCAAACCAACGTCGCACAATTCTAAACTCTTGTTTGCCTCGACGAACTTTTAGATCAAGAACTTGTGAGCGATTGGTGCCTCGAGTAATGTCTTTCAGCTTCTTTCCTTCTAACTTAGGCAGAAGTCGCCCTTGAGCGTTTCTCGCCTCAATGACTATAGGATTCAGAGGCTTAGCACCTCGAACAAGATAGAATCCGCCATACTGTTCAAGCTCGCGAAAGAAGTGGAAGTCAGGATACCCTGCATCAGCCAACAGCAATTTGTTATTCATCGTTTTGGGGGCTGGTAAAAAGTCTCTTTCTGATGCCGTATCAGCGCTGATACTCATCGCGACTGGAGAAAAGCTTTTCAACGACATTGTCATATGGCATTCAACCGCGGCAGGGCTCCGCTTAAATCGACTCGGAGGTCACGATGAATGTGGAAAGAGCTACCATCTTGAAGCAACACATCATCAAAGGTGTTGAGTTTATCTGGTAGGGCGGCATTCTGCTGGCGAGCAAACTGAGCTATCGCTCGCATAACAAGTTGACGCATGAACTTGGGAAACTCATTTTTTCTCAACTGGTTATGGTAAGGCTTGTATGCCACGGCATCTTCAGGACTTAAGCACATCCCATTGAATGCTCGCAGTAAATCAGCAATGGAAGTGCAGTTTCCTTTACTTAAGGCGGCCAATAAGCTGATGACTAACTGCTCGGGTAATATCGCCCGACACCGTTTCATCAGGCCTGTACTTTTCGCTAATTTTTGAAGGGTGTCAGCATTAAAGAATTGCTTAAATTGCTTTTGTAGGGAGATGATCGTCATCGGCTTCACGGTTGATGTAGGATTGTTTAGCGACGATTATCTGATCATAAATGAAGCCTTTTTTCTATCTAAATAAACAAGTTAGCTCTTAAGATCCTGTCTATGAATAAGCGTTATGTTTTCATGGATATTTGGATTTATGCTGAATAACATATCGCAAATACTGAAATTAGACTATGTTAGTAATGTTTATAGTGAGTCTAAGCATTTCTAATTAATACTAAAAATAAAGGATCTTCATGAGGTTTCTATACATACTATTATTCTTTGCTCTAACTGCTTGTAGTGACAACAATTCTCATAAAGATAAAACCTTACCCATTGCAAACGCAGGGCACTCGATAATGCTGCAAAAAGGTGCTACCGCAGTACTAAATGGTAGCGGTTCGTTTGACCCTGACGGCGCAGAAATCACTTATGCTTGGCAAATCGTTAGCAAACCAACAGCAAGCTCCAGCCAGCTTAGTGATCCAACAAGTCCATTTCCGAGCATATATTTAGATCAAGTCGGCGATTATATCATTGAGTTAATCGTTAACAATGGCACTGTAGACAGCCTTCCTGTTACCGTAACGATTAGTGATAATGATTCGGTCCCTGTAGCAAATGCTGGTTTGGATAAAAGTTCAAAGGGCACTAATGCGATCACACTAGACGGTAGTTTAAGTTTTGACAGTGATGGAGACCAATTAAGCTATAGCTGGACATTAATATCTATGCCTGAGGGTAGTGCTGCTGTATTAGCGAGAGCAGACTCGCCTTTCCCGGTATTAACTCCAGATATATCTGGCAACTATGAAGTTCAACTCATAGTGAGTGATGGTAACAATGAGAGTTCACCAGACACCGTATTAATTAGCGATCAAAACATTGCACCTATTGCTGATGCCGGTATAAACACCACTTTCACTGTGGGTAGCCCTTTAGTTCTTGATGGTTTTCGCTCAAGCGATGCCGACGGTGATGCATTGAGCTATCAATGGCGCATTGTAAATGCCCCCACTGGCAGCGCTGCAAAAATCCTTGATGACACTTCGGTGAAAGCCAGTATTACTCCTGACGTTTCAGGTGATTACGTACTTTCATTACAAGTTAATGATGGACAACTCGATAGTGCAATAAGCACTGTAACTCTACACCAATACAATCACCCGCCTGTAGCTAATGCCGGTACAGATATTAGCGGTCAAGTCAGCCAAATAGTTCATTTAGATGGTAGTGCTTCAAATGATGGCGATGGAGATCCGCTAACACCTCGTTGGTCAATCAGTTCAAAACCGAAAAACTCTGCCGTGACCTTAGCAGATGTTCATACAATGCATCCTAGTTTTACCCTTGATGTTTCGGGTAACTACGTAGTACAACTCATCGTATACGATGGGCATCGATTTAGCTTGGCAGATACAGTGACCATTTCTACCAACAACTTAACACCTACAGCTAATGCTGGGATGGCACAAAAGACGGTAACGGGTCAAACAATTAGCTTGGATGGTTCAAAGTCCTCAGACCCTGAGGGAAACATGCTAACTTACAGCTGGACTTTAGTTTCAGCACCTAGCACAAGTACAGCAACTTTAACGGATAATAATGTTGTAGCACCACAATTTACTCCCGATGTTATAGGTAATTATGTCTTTCAACTTATCGTCAATGATGGAGAGAAGAGCAGCGCACCTGCTACCGTCATCATTTCAGATCAAGACTTACCCCCTATAGCCCAAGCAGGCAATGATCAAAGCGCAACGACAAATACATTGGTCACATTGGATGGCTCAACATCAAGCGATCCTGAATTACAACCCTTGCAATATCAATGGTCAATGTTATCAAGCCCAAGTGGTAGCGCTACAGTTATCAATAATAGTGATAGTGCCATAGCAACCATTACACCTGATCAAAGTGGCGACTATGTAATGCAATTAACCGTTATTGATGCTGCAGGACAAAAATCTTCTGATGTAATGGTGGTTCGTGACAGTGTAAACAATACATTACCGGTCGCTCATGCTGGTAATGATTTACAAGTAGATCTTAACGTTAATTTGGTGCTTGATGGCTCTGGTTCCGTTGATGCTGATGGCGATGCTTTAACATATAGTTGGAGTATATTAAGCCGCCCTGTTGGAAGTTCGGCGCAACTACAAAATTCAACAAGTAGAAATCCTAACTTTACTCCCGATGTCGAGGGTGATTTTGTTATCCAGCTTTTTGTCAGTGATGGTAAAAGCATTAGCCTGCCCGATGTTATCGTTATCCATGATACCGAAAAAAACATCGCTCCCGTTGCTCGAATAGGCAGTACATTGGACGGCGAAACAGGGACACCATATGTACTAGATGGCAGTAACAGTTTTGATGCCAATAACGACACGCTTACTTATAAATGGATTTTATTCACCCCACCTACAAGTAACGTGGCTTTAAATGACAACAATATTGCTCAACCCTCTTTTACACCTGATGTAACAGGTGATTATACCCTTGCATTTGCCGTTAATGACGGACAGTTAGATAGTAACTGGATCAGCGCTAGGGTGAAGGTGAATGATCCCGTTAAAGGCGCGGCAATCCCCTTACCCCCAGGTCATAATTTGATGATGCTAAGCGCCACAGGGGGAGAAAGCGGCTCAGGCTCACTCATTTCCCTTCAGGAAAAAGATTTGACTAAAACCACAGAAATATTGAGCTTACATGGCTTACCGTCAATGAGTACTATCGATCATTCTCAGTCTCCGGTAACCCACCCTACCAATAATAAGATCTACTTATTAGCGGATGAGACTGGGCTAAATCAGTTGGGCGCCATTTTAGAGTTCAACCCTGAAACCAATACAGCAACCATATTTTTAAACCTCCCCGAAATAACCCAAAGTGGACATAAAGTTAGGTTTTACCGTAATAAAATATTGTTTCACCCTGATGGAAAGTCCATGTTGATATATTCCCAAAAAGGTGGTGTTAATAATGCTGGAGTGCTATTTCATATTAATAGCGACCCAGCAAGTGCAGCTTTCAAAGAAATATCTATCTTAACCGAATTTGGGCAGGTTCAGGGTAGTTATGCTGGTTCATTAACTTCACCTGTTAGTGATTTGACTTGGGATGGTGCAGATAAAGTTATTGCTACCTTTGGCTTTTCCAGAATACAGCCACGGCGTCCGGCGATTGAAATTACACCTAGTGACAGTTCAGATTTAAGTAAACCTTGGTCTATTGCCCCATTTGGTAGCCTTGTTGCAATAGAAGGCAGAAAGATAACCTTCGATAATGATTCAATTATTTTAATAGAAACAGGTTCACCGCTTATTTTGACTGGCCACGCACGTAATAGTGATGGAGGCTGGTCAGTAAGAGACTGTCATAATTCAGAAGGTACTTTCCCATGGGGTAATGTCGATATTTTTATAATGTGTAAAGGAGGTGGTGGATTTCCTCCAGTGCTTTACCGGACCAATGCATCAGCAGCAAAGCCCGTACTAGAAAGACAATTTACCAATTTAATAGACCGTGAAATTCAAGGCGTAACGGCTTCCGAAACTCGAGATACCGCTTACATGAATATTGTGGATGAAAGTGCGTCAAGTTTTATTGGGTTTGATGCGGCAGCCTTAGGTATACCTATTGCGGCACCAACCTTAAGTGCAGTAACAAAAGCCAGCTATGCTGATCAGCCTATAATTATTGGTGGCGGTGACCGCGGAACCTTATTTTTAGGTGACCCAGCCATCCTTAATCGACCCACCGATAATATCAATGACCGCTTTGTTACAACCTTGAGCTATGACGGTGGGGCTAACAAACGCGGAGCATTAATAACTTTTGATCGCTTAAACAATAAAATTAATCAACTGGACTTTGGTTTTGCCAGAGGAGGTTTCCCATATGGCCGAGCGACAAAGACATCTAAGGGGGATTATTTCTTTTCTACACTATCAAATAGTGCCAGTAGTGATAATTTTGGAGGTGCGACAACATTTTTCGATGCCACAGCAGGAGTTACACAAGAAGTAGCTCCTCCAAAGTTTTTCCGCCCAGGTATTGGCCTTGCAGAGGATTCAGCAAATATTCTCTATGGACTAGGGTTAGAGCGCCGCAGAGGCGTTTATGCCCTTTATTCGATTAACCCCGATACTCTGGCATTTAATGAATTAGGTGACTTCGACAGCAATAGCGATCATATACCTAGTTATGAGTTAGTCGTTAATAACGACAACCTTTGGTTTTTTACTGATAATAAGCTTTATTGCGTAGAGCCAACTAGCATGTTGAGAGGCGTTCATAATTTTACGACAGCAGGCCCGAATGACCCTGTTCGTGCAATAAGCTTCGCAACACATGGTGCAGATGGCTTTTTTGCAACACGCCAAAGCGCTACTCTAAACGAGGGAACAATTCAGAAAGTATCGAACGATTGCGCAATGCCTACCACTAGTGATTCAGTAACAGGGTTAATAGATATACCTTCCACAGCCTTATTAGCAGCGAGTGATGGCAATTTCTATTATGGTACTGAAAATGGTAAGTTAATGAAATTCGATGGCGCATATACCGTAATAGAGGTTGCCGCAATTACGAATACATCAATGGTTGGCTTCTTAACCGAAGATACCAATGGTGATATTGTTGGTTTTGCGTCCAATGGTAACCCAAGTGAAGATCAGATCTACTCGTATACTCTCATTGGAGGAGCGTTTACACAAAGCACTGTTCCAGCTAATACCCCCATTGGTAGTTTCTACCCAGGGGTCACTGAAATAAACTAAGATGAACAAATGAGTAAAGATGAAATAGCCCATGATGTTTATCAAGGGCTATTTCAAATCATCAAGTAAGATAGATTGCAGATCCTTTCTTGGTCATTTCAGCGACAACCAAGCTAAATGAATTATCTATCATGGGTTCAACTTCGCCTTTAGGAAATGAGCCAACTCGGATAACCGTATTCCATTGCCCTTTTTGCATTGCAAGCAATTACAAAACGTTGGTTTTAGTACAGCGTTTATTAAGTATGAATGGGAGCAAGGGTTCATTGAAAAAGTAGCAGATACATACACCATCAAAGATAAACAAATTAAAGAAAAAATAGAGTCTCTACGAGAAATTGTCTCTGGTGGCTTGTGAAGCTATCAAGCCACTGCACTCGGAAATTTTACTCGCTCTGCTCCCAAGATCCCGCTGACTGGGGCGTTACCTTCCCATACTTCAATTAATCCGTTACATCCTAAATTAGTAATATAACTGACAAAGTTTTGTCCAAACGTTTGTTATAAACGGCTCCAGCGCTATTCAAGGACACCTGGTTGCAATGTAGTAATTTTACTACTAGGCATTTTCAGGTTCGTTAAAACTTGCAGACTTTTAATGCAAAATCATGCTGACTTATACTGCAAATTGCCTTCTAACTGTTTGAAAGTTTGCTTGGGCTATGCTTGTGTTGCAAGCATCACGATCTAGCGCTTAGTGATTTTTAATCAACGAGTTATAACGCACCACACCTTTCAAATAGCATAGAAAACGCGACTGGTACTGAATTTAGGTACTGAGCTATGCGCTATCTAACTCAATCTAGTCATCATTCTTGGACTTTCCGTTTCCAATTTCCTCGGCGTGTTCGTGACTATTTTTATGGTCAGTTTGAATATAAGTATGCGCTAGGTAAAGTGACGCCAAACGAGGCGCATTCGAAAGGTCTAGAGCTTGAGAAACGGCTTGTCGACGTCATTTGCAGCGTAGGAGACCCACAAATATAAAGAGCTCACTCACTTTTTCCCTAAGTACTTTATGTGAGTGAGCTCTTGATTTTATCGCGCTTCTAAGACGTATTCGTCATTGCATTTTTTCAGCAAAGACTTAGATTCACATGCGTCTATCCAACGTCTAAGGTTCTTGACATTTACTTCCTGCTGTTTGAGTGCGCCCTTAATATTTTCATAGTTGGCTTTGGTGTTTTGTGAGTTTAGTTCCCCTACGGTGTCACAAACAAGCTTATGGTTTTTATTGATGTTCTTTTCCTGTTCAGTTTCTTCATGCTCTTGTCCAGCATCGGAAACAACTAGAGTCGTCACCTCATCGCCATCAGAATCTGTAAATAGACTCATTTCTTCTAATGTAAATGTTTGTGAAGCGTTTTCTATCTCATCTTTTGATTTAGTGCTAGAAAGCAGTAGCTTTGGCTTCGAGTCATTAACGCGTTCAACACGGTACTCGAAATCACTAGCTGCTCTGAGTGCACTCGAGCCTCTAGCTCGGTCTTTGTCGGAAACTCCAGAGTGATGAACAACTAATATACTTAGATTTAGCTTTGTTTTGAGATAATCACACGCTGAAATAAAAGCACCCATATCTTCTGTTCGGTTCTCATCACCACTAAAACATCGAGCAAGAGTGTCTAACACAATCAGTGAAAACTGTTCCTTGGTGTATTCCATATAGTGAGTTAGTGTTTGAACAAGTAGATTTACTTGATCGATGCTGCTCATAGACACTGCATGGTCTAACCTATGTAATCCTTTAACTGGTTTTCCATCGTTGTAAGTATCGGCTAGTCCCTTAATCCGTCGTGGTACTCCAAGTCCACCTTCACCAGCGACATATAAGACGGAGCCTTGTTGAACTTTGTGACCATTCCAGTTGCGCCCCAGCGCTATATGGGTTGCCCAGTTCAATGCATGAAATGATTTGTAGCTACCACTTGCACCATACAATACGCCAAATGACCTCGTCGGAAGATAATGTTTAATCAAATACCCAAACTCAGAATCGAAACCATCAAAACACGGTCTTAGTCTAAATAGGTGTAGTTCGCTTAGCTCAAGTTCGGCTATCTTTTTTTCTATGTCGCCACCGCTCTGTCTAAAATCGTCCCAATCACCTATGGTTGGAGGTAAAAAAACCAGTTCGTTTTTGGATTTCGCCTCTAAAGCATATTTCAGGCCAATATTACTCTCATCATTATCAGCGAGAAAAGTTAACGGTAACTTAAAGTCGGATCTAATATTTTTTGCCGACTCTTTTAGATTACTAGCTGAGAATGAGACTGCAACATGATGCCGCTTGTCCATTGCTAACCACACGCTAATAGCAGTAGCATAACCTTCTACAACGAATATTTTTTGTGGAGAGTTACCATTTAATAAATGATAACTTCCTTTCAGTTTACTTCCTTTAATGAAAGTTTTGCTTCCATTTTTATTTATTAATTGCACGCAACTAATAGTATCGCGTATATATCCCGGAACTAAGATAGAACCTTTAGGGAAGATGTTGTCTCCAATATGTACATCTCTATTTGAAACCAAAATTGAGATATCATAGATTCCTTTGTTAGTAAGATACTCATGCTCATTAACTCTAAAGCAGTCACTTACAAATTCAGAAATATAGTTTAATTTATCATTTTTTCCTACGGAGCTTTCTATATCCATTGACTTATAAGCTTCGGTATCGAAGGAATGTCTAACCATCTTCAGTGCCTTCTTTCTTTCTTCATTGTTGTTCTCGTAGAGTTTATTTACTAGTGTTATTAGGTTTCCGCCCCCACAATGCCTACAGTAATATACCCAAGTGTTGTTTTTTAAAGTCCATGAAAACCGATCTCTACCACCACATAATGGGCAAGGTGTCCCTTTATTATGTTTGTCTGATATTGAAATACCTAAGCTTTTGATTATTTCCAGAGCACCACCTGGTGGCGATATACATATGTCACTTCTTAAATAATAGGTTTCTTTCAAGACTATTCTACCCAGTGAACTTATACTTATTTGGCTGTTGAGCAAGTATACCGCCTGAAAATACCATTTGAATAGTCTTAGAAATTTATTGCATATTTAGAAATGCGGAATTGTTTATAAAATCTGGATTCTATATCGCAAAAAAGAAAACTTATTTGTAGTATGCTTTCTAGATTATCCAATCCTGCTAAATTTAATTCACGTATTGTATGGTTGTTTTTTGTGGTATTTTGGCTGGTAATCTGTAGTAACTTAATTTGTTCATTTTTATTTCATTTTGTTTACAGTTGTATATTTATTGTGGCTTAATCGAAGTTACTAAATATTTTCTGTCAAACGGGATTTTAAATAAATCGATTTGTCTCGACTAATTTGAAATTACTTTTATCTGACGGTTTTAGAATTAGTTAATATTAGGTAACCTAGATAAAAAGATAATTAACAAATGGAGATGTGGCTAACCTTGAGCCATACGACTTTATTATGAATAACAATGAACGTGAGTGTCGATTGCTGTCACGACCTTCTGCTGCAAGATATCTAGGAGTTTCCGCTGGGACGCTAGCAGTTTGGGCTACCAATCAAAGATATGATTTACCATACTCAAAGATAGGAGGAAAAGTCATGTATGACTTAGAAGATCTAAATCGATTCATAAGAAATAGAAAGGTGTATTGCTAACCGTCATCAATGACTCGTTCACTTGATTATTTCTAATGTTATGGATTGGGGATGACATAGGGATATAGTAGAAAGCCCCCTTTAACATGCTTATATTAAAGGGGATTTTATTTTACTGGCGCTCCCGACAGGATTCGAACCTGTGACCTGCCCCTTAGGAGGGGGCCGCGCTATCCAGCTGTGCCACGGGAGCTTATGGCTTATAATACTCAATTATTTGAATAAGTTAAGCCTATATTGTTAGATTTATGGCTGTTTGTGCATGACATCGCCAATCTGAATACTGTTCGCTAAGCTAGGTTGGTCGACCGTTGCTTCTGCTTCGCGCTCGTAGACCCTTGATACTGTTAGTGTAATGTCACTTTGTGAGACTTTATTTCGCGGCAGCCCGTTTTGGTCAATGAATGATCCAGTATGCCAAAGTGTGAGCTTGTCTCCGGCTTGAACGCCGTGGACACGGCCTAAATCCAGGGTGATTTTATTGCCGTAGCTGGCAACCACTTCTGGCAGCGTCATTTTACAAGACACCTCTGCTTCAAAATCTAGCATGATGTTGCGGCTAATGCGCTGCATCATCTCTCCGTAGGTAGAGGTCCAGAATCGGGCACTTTTCGTGTCCACTTTACTGGTTTTAGCAAACGGCCACTTGGCGATCTCGCGATAGGAATGTTGGAAAATCTCATGGCCTGTTTTGCCATCAAAAATAGCTAAACTCATCGCAAACTGTCGATTGGTGACATCATCACTTAGCAACCCGCCGGCGGTAATGGTGGCAGTCAGGTCGTTGATTTCACCAGTAATCAAATATTGCGCGCCAAGATCTTGCGCAATCATTTTTATCCGCTCTGGCTGTCGTTTGTCAATTTCATAGCGTGTTGTCCCCACAGAGACAAAGCTGTACGAGCGAGTGGCAAGCTGCTTTTCTATCACCGAGCTGTAATCTTCACCAAGCTTATAAATCTGCCCCATAACGGCTTGCTGAGGGTCAACAATGTCAAACATTGCCACCCCGAAGGTCTTTTTGTACTGGCTTTGATGGCAAGCCTTTGCCGATGGGTAGATGTCCACTCGGACTTTCACGAACATTTGGTTGCCGCTGGTGTATTTATCATCGATGACAATATGGCGCACTTCAGAGTCAATGAACTGGTATTGCTCTTTGTCATCTTCAAGCAGTGGTGCTAGCCCTGATAGGCTGCCAATATCGGCTCCGGCAAAATCTACCGCTTTGTAGACCGCGTCTTCCAGGGCGTAGATCCTTGCCGCCTTTTCCGACGATACGATGGTTGAAACACCGGTGACCTCATACCAAGCCGCGTGTGCCGAGCTGGCACCGATGGCGAGTAAGGTACTTGAAACTAAAGAACAAATAATTTTTTTCATGCGACCAATCCAAATGCGGAACAATATTTGCTAGATGATTATTGCTAAACGGTTACCAGCGAATATTGGAGCGGACTTTCTTATTAACGACAACAATGAGAAAGCAAAGATTGTTCCAACCTTCACAGGCTCAGGAATTAATCTACCCAATTCACAACTTTGGAGAGTGAAACATGAAAAAGTGGCTATTGATGGCATCGGTGTTAACACTGACCTCTTGTGCCTACTCACCAATCTATAACGGTAAAGAAACCTACAGCGGCAGTAAGTTTATGCTGATGGAGAGTCCCCGTCATACGATGGACTATTTTGTAGAAGGTTTGACCGAAGACCTTGTTGAGTCAAACACCAGTGTATCGGTGAGAACCCCTATTGCGGTGGCATCTTTTGTAGATTTGCAGAGCATGGAATCCACCAATTGGCTGGGTAACTCGGTGTCTGAAGGATTTATTCATCAGTTGCAGCGCCGTGGGTTTAAAGTTGTCGACTTTAAAACAACGGGCTCTATACAGGTGACGAGCCAAGGTGACTTTGCGTTAAGCCGAGATTGGAAAGACTTAGCGCAAGAACAACAAATTCAGTTTGTCTTGACGGGCACGATGCTGCGTCAGGAAGGTGGTGTGTTAATTAATGCACGTGTAGTTGGCATGCAATCACGAGTTGTGGTTGCGTCTGCTCAAGGTTTCTTACCTGCGGATCGTATTGGTCGAGATCTTGATACCTTGAATCAAATGCGTACAGAAGATGGGGTATTGATTCGCTCTGATCCAATGATGACGTCACCGCACACAATAATTCTACGACCATAGGAAATGAAGATGAGAATGTGGTTAATGGCATTTGCCATGATGCTGATGGTTGGTTGTACGCCCATAAGTGCACTTAACCAAAATACGTTAACGGCAGTCGGTTATGCCAGTATTAGCGAACAAACTGGTCGTAATGAAGAAGAGAAGCAAGTTCGTGCAATGCGAGCGTCGAAGATTGATGCTTATCGTGAGTTGGCAGAACAAGTATATGGCCTTCGGGTATCGGCAAGGGCGGATCTGCAAGACCAAAAGCTTGGTGTTGAGTCGACAACAGGGGCGGTTGATGGTGTGATTCGTGGCGCTGAAGTAGTGAGAAGCTACAAAGTGGGTGACAGTTATGTCACTGAGCTGCTACTAGATATTGAAAAGATGGATAGGCTTCGTGACTACGGTGAAATCCGCCGTGTACCGGAGAAGAAGCGCCAGACACTATTTTAACGGCTAGCGGCTAGCGGCTAACGGTTTTAACTATTAACGGTTTTAACTATTAACGTTAACGGCAGAGTACAGAAAGGAGCGGCAATGATTGTCGCTTTTTTTGATCGTGTATTAGGGTGATAGGTGGATAAACGTTGAGCATTTATAAAGCTGAGATAACGCTAAGCTTTAAGGTTAGTGCCAAGAGTTGAAAGCGTATGGGTTTGTCCGCCTGCGTTATAGGTCATGCCTATTTTACCGTGGCTTTGTTGCATCAAATTATTGAGCTTATTAAAGCTAAGTTGCGCCCGTTGTAGACTCTGTCCATTGATATCGTTGATTTTTTGGCAATCAAGTATGATGGACTTAACGGTGCGGACTTGCTCCGCTAGCAAGGCTTCATCGGTTAGCCTTGCGACGTCTTGGTGTTGGCTGAGTCTTTGGTCTGTTTGTTGAAGCTGGCCAATGAGCGCCATTTTTTCTTTGGCTAATCGTTCAATATCACCAGATTCGCGAGCTGCAATGGCTTTGGTCTCTTCTGATAATAGAAGAGACAGGGCTTTTGCATTTTTAAGTTGGTAGTCAACTAAATCAACAAGGGCTGCCATGCATTTTACCTTTTAATTATCGAGTGAGTCGCAAAATGCGGGCTCCCTAGATAGAGCGAATTACTTTAAACCGCCTAGCTCATCTTCAAACTTAATCATGTTATCAGCAAGTTTTTCTGGGTCGACGGTATAAGAACCGTTAGCAATGGCTTCTTTAATGGCGGCAACTTTTGCCGTATCAAAACTAGGTTGAGATGCCATCTGTTGATGCATCTGCCCAATTGCTTTGCCACCTTGACTTAATGTCACGGCGTCTTGTTTTGCTGATGACTGACTCACTGGGGCTGAGCTGCTGCTTGTGCTTGCTTCCGAACGAGCAGGGGCGCGACTTGTCGTCGTTAGCGTCTGACCAGAACGAATGTTATCAATGCCTGCCATAGTTAAGCCTTCTGTACATAGTGTTCATAAATATAAATAATAGTGTTCAAAAAACTAGCGTACGAAAATACTAGAATTTTCTTGTATACCGTCAGTATCGACCTAGAGCGTAGATACTTTAGTGAAAATTTACAATTCGCGAATAATAAATTAAAAATTCACGGTAATTTCAGCAACGCCAGTGACAATACCTTCAATTATACGCTGAGACTTGTCATTTTTCACTCTTACTTGGTCACCATTCGAGCCATCACTCAGGGCCGTGCCCTTGGTTGAGATAGTCATACCGCTTTTAACAGCACGTATCACGACCTTCTCATTTCGGCATACAACGCAGACATCGTTGCGCTCTATGACATCACCGAGCTTTACATTTCGTTTCAATTTTGAACCCACGACTTGTTCAAAATCAGTGAATCCTTGGCGGCGAAAACGGTTTTTATCGATCATTGTCATCATGACGTCGTTTTGAGTGACAATGCTTCCTCGCGCGAGTGGTCGTGTTGCGGCAACAAGCGGTAATGAAATAGTCAGCCTTACGGGGACATAGAGCCGCCAATTATCGCTGGGACACTCGACTAAAACGGTCACGTTACTACTGGTGTTTCTAGCGTTGGAAGAAGACGTGAGTAGAGGATTAACGCAGTTTGTGGCATGAACGCGAGAGTCAATCCGCCCTGCATTTGCTGAGAGCTCAGCACCTGGTGGTGAATCCAAAGTATCCAAAACATGAGCTTCGGCAGCCTTTTGGATGTTTTCTATTTGCTCTGGCGTCGCGGCGTGCGTTAATGCACTAAAGAAAAACGTGTGCCAGACGATAAAGAGTAAAAGCCCACTAAGCAATCGCTTAAAATTGGGACTGGATGTATTCGAAAAAGATGTCTTATAATACAGCATTCTGTTTCTCAGGTTCCTCATTGCCTGCAGTAGACTATCACTTTTTTAGCGTAAAGTTTGAGATGGAGATGAACTTATGACCGGTATCTTAGATTCGGTGAACCAGAGAACGCAACTAGTCGGTCAAAACCGACTTGAATTGTTAACGTTTCGCTTGATGGGACGTCAAAGATACGGCATTAACGTATTTAAAGTGAAAGAGGTATTGCAATGCCCAAGGTTGACGGCGATGCCAAATTTGCATCGCTTGGTCAAAGGGGTGGCACATATCCGCGGTCAAACCATTTCTGTTATCGATCTTAGCTTGGCCGTCGGCGGAAGGCCAACCACCGATATTGCCAATAGTTTTGTTGTGATTTCCGAATTTAATCGCAGTGTGCAAGGCTTTTTAGTCAGTTCTGTTGAACGCATTATCAATATGCATTGGGAGTCGATCTTGCCGCCGCCAGAAGGTGCTGGACGTGCGAATTACCTGACAGCTGTGACCAATATTGATAATGAGTTAGTTGAAATTCTCGATGTTGAAAAGATTCTGGCTGAAATATCTCCCGTTGAAGAAACGATGGATGGCAATCTTGCCAAAGAAATCGCAGAAGCAGAAGTGACGCAACAAAAACAAATCGTGAAGCGCATTATGATCGCTGATGACTCAGCGGTAGCCAGAAAACAGGTCCAACGAGCCATTGAATCTATTGGCTTCGAAGCTATTTTAGTCAAAGATGGCAAGGAAGCTTACAACAAGCTGGTAGAAATGGCCTCTGAAGGTGATATTCGTGAGCAAATATCGTTGCTGATTTCGGATATAGAAATGCCGGAAATGGACGGTTACACCTTAACGGCAGAAGTTCGCCGTCATCCAGAGCTTAAAGATCTGCACGTTATTTTGCATACTTCGTTAAGTGGTGTGTTTAATCAGGCGATGGTTGAGCGTGTTGGGGCGAATGAGTTTATTGCTAAATTCAACCCTGAAGAACTAGGTGGCGCAGTAAAAGCCGCTGTCGTCGCAGGTTAGCGAAACAATAAAATCACATAGAACGTGTATTAAGCAATTTTCAAAAGCAGTAATAGAGTAGTTAATGACAGCGATAACCATAAGCGATCAAGAGTATCGTGATTTTAGCCGTTTTTTAGAGTCACAGTGCGGAATCGTGCTTGGAGACAGTAAGCAGTATCTTGTCCGGAGCCGACTAAGCCCATTGGTCGCAAAAAATGGCCTGACTTCATTGTCTCAGCTATTGAGAGATGTTGTGTCGGGTCGAAATCGCGAATTGCGCATTGCCGCTGTAGATGCGATGACCACTAACGAAACGTTGTGGTTTCGAGATAATTATCCGTTCACGGTATTATCTGACAAGCTGTTACCAGAAATGGCGGCAAACAAGCGCCCGATAAAAATATGGTCTGCGGCGAGCTCTTCTGGCCAAGAACCGTATTCAATGGCGATGACCGTTCTAGAAACCCAAGCGAAGAAGCCGGGTATGCTGCCGAATGTGTCGATCACCGCAACCGATATTTCCAACACAATGTTGGATGTGTGTCGTTTGGGCGAGTACGATAACCTTGCGCTCGGACGAGGGTTGTCACCTGAGCGTCGTCGAGCGTTTTTTGAAGACGCGAAAAACGGCAAGATGAAGATAAAAGACAGCGCGAAACGCTTAGTGAATTTTCGGCCACAGAACTTAATGGACTCGTATGCATTGCTCGGCAAGTTCGACATTATTTTTTGCCGGAATGTGCTTATCTACTTTTCGCCAGAGATGAAGTCACAAGTCTTGAATCAAATGGCGCGCAGTTTAAATCCCGGAGGGTATTTATTGTTGGGTGCATCGGAGTCGTTAACTGGATTAACAGACAAATTTGAGATGGTGCGATGCAATCCTGGCATTATCTATAAACTGAAATCTTAAATCTTAACGCTAGCCTCGGATCATCCGGGGCTTTTTCTTGCCCTTTTCTATGCCTTTCTTGCTAAGCTGTAATCATGTGATTGGATCGTGAGCAATCACTAACGACATTCCTAATCAACACCATCGCGAACGTGGCGCAGATTTTGCTGTGCTATTCCCAAGCGTGCTTACAAATTGAGTTTATGGACTCATTTGCATAACGTGTCTGAGCTTAAATGACAGTACTTGAAATTAACCTCAGCACAGGAAACTTAAATCATCCCCCGTCGCTTCAATAAAAGTGACTAAAGTTTAAGTTTTGGCGCGGAAATTGCTTTGTATTTTACAAGGCAACTATTTTTGAACAATGAGGTTTGAATGGCCATCTCTTTTAACAATGCACTCGGCATTCATCAGCACACCGTTGGTGTACGCGAGAAGAACGCTGAAGTCATCTCTACCAATATCGCTCAGGCCAATACACCGGGCTTTAAAGCGAAGGGGATGGATTTTAATCGTGCGTTAAAAGCGGCAACCTCAGGGGCAAGCATTGGACTGGATCGCACCGATGGACGGCATATTTCTGCCTCTACCTCGGTGACAGGGGAAATGCTCTACCGTATTCCTGACCAACCCGATACGGGGGACGGTAATACAGTAGATGTTGACCTAGAACGAAACCTGTTCATGCAAAACCAACTAAGACATCAAGCATCACTCGATTTTTTAGGCAGTAAGTTCAAAAATATGACTAAGGCAATCAAAGGGGAGTAATTAAGATGAGTTTATTTAATGTTTTTAACGTAACCGGTTCTGCAATGAGTGCAGAGTCAGTTCGTCTTAACACTACCTCGAGTAACCTTGCCAACGCCGATAGTGTTAGTAGCTCAGCGAAAGAAACTTACAAGGCACGTCATGCCGTGTTTGGTGCTGAACTGAGTAAAGCGCGTTATAACCGTGATCATACCGTGCCTGTTAAAGTGATGGGCATTGTAGAGAGCGATAAGCCCCTAAGTGCAGTGTACAACCCAGATCATCCTCTTGCGAATGACGAAGGCTATATCTATAAGCCCAATGTTAATGTGATGGAAGAAATGGCCAACATGATTTCTGCGTCTCGTTCATACCAGACTAACGTCCAGGTAGCGGAAGCGAGCAAGCAGATGTTGCTTCGTACCCTGCAAATGGGTCAATAGAAATAGGAGATAGCAAATGGCCGGAATCAACAATGTTGGTCAAAGCGGTTTGTCCTACGTTGACCAACTGAAAAAGCTACAGGACCAAAACAAACCCGAAGAGACCACAGGTAAGCAAGATCTTAAGCAAGAAGATTTCTTGTCTTTGCTTACCAAGCAGTTGGCTCAACAGGACCCGTTTAAACCAGTGAGTAATGATCAAATGATTGCTCAAATGGCATCGTTTGCCACGGTAGATGGTATTGGTAAGATGAATTCTCAGTTCGAGAATCTCAACTCGTCAATGACATCAAACCAAGCGCTTCAAGCTTCCTCTTTGGTAGGGCGAGACGTATTGGTACCGGGCGCTGCAGGTGTCAAGGAAGCGGATAAAGGTATGGCGGCAATGGTGAAGTTGCCTCAATCTTTAGAAAATGTTTTTGTTCGCGTAGAAAATGAAATGGGTCAATTGGTTCGTACCTTCAATGCTGGCGCAAAACCGGGTGGTGATGCTCGCGTAGAATGGGACGGCAAAGACGATCAAGGTAATTCATTGCCGCCTGGCAAGTACAAGGTGAGAGCCTCGGGTTTGCTAGACGGAGAAAGCAGAGAGCTTGAAGTGTCTAGTTATGCAAACGTCAACAGCGTGCTTCTTGGCAAAGGAGACGGAAACGTACTACTCAATCTAGCTGGTTTTGAAAACCCAGTTCGACTTGCAGAAGTATTGGAAGTCGGCAAAGCGTGAAAATAAGCTAGGTTAGGAGATTAGGAATGTCATACGTATCTTTGAGCGGATTATCATCGGCTCAGTTGGACTTAAATACGACCAGTAACAACATCGCCAACGCCAACACGTTTGGCTTTAAAGAGTCTCGTGCAGAGTTTGGTGATGTGTATTCGAATTCACTATTCACGAATTCGAAAACTACCCCAGGTGGCGGTGTTCAACCAAGTAAAATTGCTCAGCAGTTCCATGAAGGGTCAAGTGTATCGACCAATAACCCAATGGATTTACGCATCAGCGGTACCGGTTTTTTTGCCGTATCCAAAGAGCGTTTAGTGCCTCAGCAAAATGAAATCACTCGAAACGGTGCATTTCACTTGAACAAAGACAGCTACATGGTGACATCGAACGATGAGTTCTTACTGGGCTATGAAGTCAACAAAGATACCAATGAAGTGGTTTCTTATGAGCCTAAGCCAATCAATGTTCCGCCAGAGTTTGGTAAGCCAAAACAAACGGCAAACATAGAGATTGGCGTCAACCTGCCCGCTAATGGCGATATGAAAAATCCAGCATTATTTGATTATTCTGACCCAGAAACTTATAACCGTTCAACATCGTCTACTATGTACGATTCAATGGGGCAGTCTTATAAAATGACGACCTATTATGTGAAGGATCAAACTCAGCCAAATACTTGGCAAAGTTATTACACGGTGAGTGATGGTGCTGGTGAAAAGCCTGTCAATATTTCCGGGGGCGATGCTGCAACACCGCAAGGTCACGTTGGTCATACAATTCGTTTTAACAACGACGGGACACTCGCTAGCCTAAATAACGGTTCGCCGATTGTCTCTGAAGCAATCGGTGAAGGCCCTAACGCCGTTGAAATGAACGGAGCGGATCCCGCACAGCAGTTATCGTTTAAATTAGACGGCGCAACACAGTTTGCCGCCCCGTTTGAATTGACTAAATTTAATGAAGATGGTGCGACAACCGGCTTCTTAACTAAGGTCGACTATGACGAGAAAGGTAACGTGCTTGGAACCTACTCTAATGGTGAAAACGTTACGCTGGGTCGTGTAGCGTTAGTACGAGTTGCTAACGAGCAAGGCCTTGAGAAAAAAGGCGGCACTCAATGGGATTCGACTACCGCATCTGGCGCGAAAATTTGGGGTGAATCGAACAAAGGATCATTTGGTACTATCAACAATGGTACGCTTGAGCAGTCAAACATCGATATGACTCAAGAGCTGGTGGACCTTATCTCGGCGCAACGCAATTTCCAAGCGAACTCGCGCGCACTAGATGTGCATAACCAATTGCAGCAAAACATCCTACAAATTAGATAATACTTTGTGAAAAGTGCCAGTTTTAGACTGGCGCTTTTCGTTAGATCGGTCAATTTGGCTGACCTTGCTATTGGCTCATTATACTACTGGTTCACGATACTACTGACTCACGATATTACTCGCTCGCGATACTACTGGCCACCTTTGCCACGTGACGTGAATTTGCCACGTTGCCTTGCCACATTCTCTGCCACACTTGTCTATTCATTTGCCGCTCTAGGTATAATCGTACTATTTCCTTATTTATTTGTTGTTAACTATTTGTATTTATTGGTATAAATATTATGGCACACAACTTGCTTTGTATGTTGTGTACTTTGAATATTGGAGCTATCAATGGATCGTGCCCTATATCTATCTATGAGTGGCGCAAAGCAAAATATGCAAGCTTTGCAACTCAGAGCCAACAACCTCGCCAATGCCAGCACACCCGGCTTTAGAGCTGATCTTGCTCAAGCTCGATCGATGCAAGCCTATGGTGAAGGGTTGCCTACGCGTGTATTTAGCATGACGGAGCGTCCGGGTCACAACTTTGAGCAAGGCAGTGTCGTTACGACAGGTCGTGATCTTGATGTCACCATTGAAGGGCAAGGCTGGATCTCAGTGATGGATAAAACCGGTAAAGAAGGGTTAACTCGTAACGGTAGTTTTCAGGTTGACCAAAACGGTCTGTTAAGTAATAGCAATGGCCATTTGGTTTTAGGTGAGCGTGGTACGCCCATTACGGTGCCAATTCCACTTAGAAAAATTGAGATTGGCCGCGATGGTACGGTATCGGTAATTCCACAAGATGCGCCAGCAGATGAAATGGAAATTGTCGACCGTATTAAGTTGAGCAATCCAGATAACCGTTCACTATTTAAAGATACCAACGGCTTGTTCCGTAATAAAAACCCGGAGTTAGGATATGGCCTTGATGGCAATGTCCAGCTTATGACGGGCGCGGTAGAAGGCAGCAACGTCAACCCTGTGGGTGAGATGACAAGCTTGATTGACCTTCAACGTCAGTTTGAGATGCAAGTTAAGCTCATGAAGTCAGCGGAAGACATGGACAAGGCGTCTGATGCCTTGCTTCGCATGGGTTAATTGGATTAGGGGAATACGATGCATCCAGCACTATGGGTAAGTAAGACTGGCTTAGACGCGCAGCAAACCAACATATCAACCATTTCGAATAACTTGGCGAATGCTTCAACCATTGGCTATAAAAAAAGCCGTGCGGTATTTGAAGACTTGTTCTATCAAAATATAAACCAACCCGGTGGCCAGTCTTCTCAGAATACAGAGCTCCCGTCTGGTTTAATGCTAGGTGCGGGTTCAAAGGTCGTTGCAACTCAAAAGATTCACACACCAGGTAATGCGCAAACCACCTCAAACAGCATGGATATGATGATTGAAGGTGATGGCTTTTTCCAAGTATTGATGCCAGATGGCAATATTGGTTATAGCCGCAATGGTCAGTTCACTCTTAATGATGAAGGTATCATTGTGACATCGGGCTCGGGTTATTCCCTTGAGCCAGAAATTGCTATTCCTGAAGATGCGATTTCTGTCACTGTAGGTACGGACGGTGAAGTGTCGGTGCGTGTTCGTGGTCAACAAGATAATCAGGTAGTCGGTAACATCACGACCGTCGATTTTATTAACCCAGGTGGCTTAGAGCCGATAGGACAAAACCTTTACTTGCCAACAGGTGCGAGTGGCGATCCTAATGAAGGTGTACCGGGGTTAGATGGCTTTGGGCAAATTCGACAATCTATGTTGGAAAGTTCCAACGTAAATGTGACCGAAGAGTTGGTCAACATGATCGAAGCTCAGCGCGTGTATGAGATGAATTCAAAAGTGATTTCATCGGTTGATAAGATGATGAGCTTCGCAACCCAGCAGTTATAGATTCAAGCGCCTAGGTATTAACGCGCGCTAAATAGTGATTGGTAAACGTAGCCTTAGTAAAGTGACAGGATTCAGGACAATGAAAAAACTCTTTTGCATTACCGTGTTAGCCGTATTGTCGGGTTGTGCTCAATTTGGGCCGCAAGAGTCCGTAGACGAAGTGGCCGACAGCACCACCGCCGTTGATGCTGTCGAAGGCGATCGCACACAGTCTACCGGTATTGTTGATACGCTAAGAGGCAGAACCGATCCTGTCGCCGATGATCCTGCATGGGCGCCGATTCATCCTAAAAATAAACCTGAACATTACGCGGCAGCGACAGGCTCGTTGTTTAATACCGATTACTCCCGTGATTGGTACGATGATTCTAAACCCCGTGGTTTAGGTGACATTATTACCGTTACGCTTGATGAAGCGACGAAAGCGGCAAAAAGCTCCGATGCGGATTTGTCGAAAGCGAATGACTCGACGATGGATCCATTGGAAGTCGGCGGTAGACCCGTCACGATTAATGATTATGACTTCTCCTACGCGCTTAAAAACGACAACAGCTTTAAAGGTAACGCGTCTGCTAATCAAAGTAATAGCTTATCGGGTTCAATTACTGTGGAAGTGATAGAAGTGCTTGCCAATGGAAATCTGATCATTCGTGGTGAGAAATGGCTGACATTGAACACCGGCGATGAATACATTCGATTGAGTGGCACGATACGTCCAGACGACATTGAGTTTGATAACACCATCGCTTCTAATCGTATTTCCAATGCTCGAATTCAATATTCAGGCACTGGAACACAACAAGATATGCAAGAACCTGGATTCTTGGCACGATTTTTTAATGTCTCTCTATAGGACAGGTTTTAACGAATCGAAAGCGGCAAACCCTCTCCTATGAGGGTTTGTTTGTATTTGGGGTAAGGTAATGAAAAAGTTCACATTTTTACTATTAGGTTTGTGTTTTGCCGCGGCAAGCGTACAAGCGGCACGCATAAAAGATGTGTCAGAAGTTGCCGGGGTTCGTAGTAACCAATTGGTTGGCTATGGTCTTGTTACTGGTTTACCGGGGACAGGTGAAAAAACACCGTTTACTGAACAAAGCTTCCGCTCAATGCTTGAGCGATTTGGCATTCAAATGCCAATTGGTTTTAAGCCTAAATTTAAAAACGTCGCGGCGGTGATTGTGACTGCTGAGCTGCCTGCATTTTCAAAGCCGGGTCAAAAAATCGATGTGACCGTTTCATCCATTGGTGCCGCAAAGAGTTTGCGCGGCGGCACATTGATGCAAACCTTTATGCAAGGTTTGGATGGTGAAGTGTACGCCGTTGCTCAAGGTAATCTGGTCGTGAGTGGTTTTAGTGCCGAAGGCCTTGATGGGTCAAAAATTGTCGGCAATAACCCAGTGGTAGGCATGATTTCAAGTGGTGCAACGGTTGAACGAGAGATACCGAGCCCGTTTTCTCGCGGTGACTACATTACATTCAATTTGCTCGAATCTGATTTCACCACTGCTCAGAACATGGCGAATGCCATTAACAATTTCTTAGGACCACAGATGGCAAGCCCGCTTGATGCAACGTCTGTGCGTGTCAGAGCGCCTCGTGATCTCAGTCAACGCGTTGCTTTTTTGTCAGCGGTTGAAAACGTTGAATTTGATACGGCAGATGCTGGCGCAAAAATTATCGTTAATTCGCGTACTGGTACGATTGTTGTCGGTAAGCATGTTCGTCTAAAAGCGGCAGCGATTACGCATGGCGGAATGACCGTGGCGATTAAAGAGAATCTAAGAGTGAGCCAACCGGGGGCGTTTTCTGGGGGCGAAACGGTTGTGGTACCGAATTCGGACATTCAAGTAACGGAAGGTGACGGTAAAATGTTTAAGTTTGAACCGGGCTTGACGTTGGATGATCTCGTCAGAGCCGTTAATGAAGTTGGTGCAGCACCATCAGATTTAATGGCCATTCTACAAGCGTTAAAACAAGCGGGTGCCATTGAAGGCCAGCTTATTGTGATTTAATAGGGCAAACATCATGATTAATAACCCAAATGATGTCGGCTTTATTCACGATATCAGTAGCTTAGATAAGCTTCGTCAACAAGCGACCAGTGGCGATAAAGCCGATGATAAAGCGGCACTTCGCGCCGCAGCAACACAGTTTGAATCGATTTTTACCTCCATGATGTTGAAGTCGATGCGGGATGCAAATACGCACTTTGAATCGGATATGATGAATAGCCAAAATGGTCAGTTCTATCAACAAATGCTTGATGACCAAATGGCCAGTGAATTGAGCTCATCGGGTTCAATGGGCTTGGCGGATATGATTGTAGCTCAGCTAAGTGCAGGGCAAGATTTGGAAGATGAAGCGCCAAGCACAGAAGTTCGTATGCGTAATGACGCGTTCCATAGCTCGTTACAAATGCCGTACGATGAGGCTAAAGCGCGTGAAATGGCGGCGACATTAGGACTCAATGAGAGTAAGCAAACTCAGGCGGTGGATTTCAACACACCTAAGAGTTTCGTTGAGTCGCTGAAACCTTATGCCGACAGTGCCGCGAAATCACTGGGTGTGGATCCATCGTTGTTACTTGCGCAAGCCGCGTTAGAAACAGGTTGGGGCAAAAAGGTAGTGAGTAACAGCCAAGGTAGCAGTAATAACCTGTTTAATATTAAAGCCGATCGTAGTTGGGATGGTGGCAAAGTGGCCACTCAAACCCTTGAGTATCACCAGAACGTGCCAGTTCAAGAGCGTGCAGCGTTCCGTTCTTATGGTACGTACGAAGAGAGCTTTAATGACTACGTCCAATTCTTAAATGAAAACCCGAGATATCAATCCGCGCTTAAGCGTGATAGTGGTTCAGAGTCGTTTATACGCGATATTCATCAGGCCGGTTATGCTACAGACCCAAGCTATGCTGATAAGGTCTTACGAGTGAAAGCGCAGATTGACGGTATGGATCTGTAGCTTCTTCCAAAGGTTACCCAGCGTCGCGTCGGGTAACCTTCTTAATTTTATACTTCTTTCTCTAATCTCTAATCTCTAATCTCTAATCTCTATCTCAAATCTCTAACAGCTGTCGCGTTTCTTTGTTGGTATCTAGCGAAGCGAAGAACAACGTTATCCTTGCCCGAGGAATGATAATAAATAGGTGTTGGCATATATATTGCTTATCAATATGGCGGGCTATGCTGTAGTCCGTTGATTCTTTAAGCGTAATTTGTATTTGAGTTGCGCGAATGGTTATTTTTTGGGGGCGATATGGCGTCAGATCTTCTGAACTTAGGTACGCAAAGTGTACTCACGGCTCAGAGACAGTTAAACACCACTGGTCATAACATTTCGAATGCAAATACTGAAGGTTATAGCCGACAGTCTGTCGTACAAGGCACCAATAGCCCAAGGCAGTTTGGCGGTCAAACCTACGGCATGGGTGTGCATGTGGAAAATGTTCGCCGCTCTTGGGATCAGTTTGCCGTTAAAGAGCTCAACGTGGCAACAACACAAGTTAACTATCGTAATGAAAATTTGGCAAACCTTGATCTCATGTCAGGGATGCTATCTTCTGTGGCCTCAAAAAAAATACCTGAAAATTTAAATGATTGGTTCAGCTCAGTAAAAACCCTTGCCGATACACCCAACGATGTTGGTGCGCGTAAAGTGGTATTAGAAAAAGCCAATCAAGTCCGTCAAACGTTTAACAATGTGCATGAAACCATTCGTCAGCAGGCAGATACGGCCAATAAAAAGCTAGAAATGGGTGTTGAGCGAGTGAACCAACTCGCCGTAGAGATCCGAGATATTCATCGATTGATGATGAAAACCCCGGGACCTCATAATGACCTGATGGACAAGCATGAAAACTTGGTGAAAGAACTGTCTGAATACACCAAAGTGACCATCACACCGCGTAAAAATGCCGAGGGATTTAATGTTCATATTGGCAGCGGGCATACTTTGGTCTCCGGCACCGAATCCAGTCAGTTGAAGATGATCGACGGCGATCCCGACGTTCACCAACGACGTTTAGCCATGGTGGAAGGCAAGGGCATTAAAGCCATTACCGCGACCGATATTGGCGGTAAATTAGCGGGAATGTTTGAGCTACGTGATAAAGAAATTCCGTACATCATGGATGAACTTGGGCGAGTGGCGACGGCATTTAGCTTTGAGGTGAATAAGCTACAAAATCAGGGGCTTGATCTTAATGGTCAGGTTGGCGCTGATATTTTTGTCGACACCAATAGTGAAGCTATTGCGAAATCTCGTGTGGTCGCGACGCCGCAGTCGAATGCGGATGTAGCGGTGTACATTGGCGACACCAGTGATCTAAAAGGCGGTGAATACGCGCTTAAATACAATGGCACCAATTACACCGTGACTAAGCCTGATGGTGAAACCATCACGGCGGAACTGAATATTGATGGTCGCGCATTTTATGTTGATGGCATGATTATCGACGTTCGTAACGCGCCAGCAACGGGTGAAAAACTCTTGATTCGTCCTACCCGACATGGCGCGGCAGAAATTCAAATGGACACCAATGATCCCAAAGCAATTGCTGCACAGAGTTTTGAAGCGTCGACGACGTCAGCGCAAGGAACGGCAAAGTTTACGATGCTTGCCGCAGGTCAGTTGCGAGAGTTTGAAGTGCTGGTTTCCCCAACAGGGAAGGAATTCGCGGTAACGGATACCAAAGGGAACATATTGTTGGCCCCACAACCTTATCCGCCTCCGGGTCCCGTTTCGGTGTTAGGAACAGAATTCCAGTTGACTGCGGGCGCATTACCGAATGATAAATTCACTGCCAATCTAACTCATTCAGAGGGTGATAACGGGAATTTACGAAAGATGTTTGATATCCAGCGCGACAAAAAAATGAATGGCAATGATTCGACCATTATTGATGTCTACCATAACTTGAATACTGACGTGGGGCTAAAGGCTTCAACCGCGACACGCTTGCAGGAAGTGGCGGAATTAGAGCATCAAGCGGCGCAAAGTCGAGTGGCTTCCATTTCTGGCGTCAATTTGGATGAAGAGGCGGCAAATATGATGAAGTTTCAGCAAGCGTATATGGCGTCTTCTCGCGTCATGCAAGCGGCCAATGAAACTTTCGATACTATCTTGCAGTTAAGGTAGGAGCGCTAATTTATGATAAACAGAATCTCAAGTTTTCATAGTTATCAGACTGTGCAAAACGACATGCGCAAACAAGAAAATAAAATCCATCATAACCAGGCGCAACTGGCCTCTGGAAAGCAATTGCAAAAACCCGCTGACGATCCGTTAGCGATACACTATTTACAAAAGGTTGGTCAGCAAACTGAGCAGCTAGACCATTTTACTGATGCGATTGTGTTGTCGCGTAACCGCCTTGAGCATCAAGAAGTGATGTTGCGCGAGACCGAGCAATTTTCTGATGAGGCGAAGCGTTTGACGATGGAGTCGATTAACGGCGCGTTGTCACCGCAAGACCGCGAAGCAAAAGCACGAGAACTGCAAGAACTCGCAAAAAACTTTCTCGCGTTAGCTAATAATCAAGACGAATCAGGCAATTACACATTTGCGGGAACTAAGCCGAAAACGCAGCCATTTTTTGCGGATAACCAAGGGCGTATCGCCTATGCGGGCGATGATTATCAGCGAAAAATGCGTATTTCCAACAGCATGGAAATGCCCACTAGTGATCCTGGCAGTAAGCTGTTTATGGAAGTGGAAAACCCATTTGGTGGTTATAAGCCAAATTTTCAATTACAAAATGCGTCTGAATTGCTACTTGATAAAGCGTATAACCAAAACGCTAACGATAGCAGTACTTACAAAATCACCTTTGTTGATATGGGACGCGAGCAGTTTGGCTATCAATTAGAACGAAATGGTTCCGTAGTCAAAGCAGGCGATTACGATAACAAAAATGGAATTTCGCATGAAGGCTTCAGTCTTCGAGTGAAGGGGCAGATCACCGCTGGTGACGCTATTACGCTTAGTCCAAGAGAAAGTTTTAGTGTGTTTGATACGTTTAAAGACGCCATTAAAGCGTTAGACTCTGACGCCTCTGATGCTTCGGCTAATGCAGAGTTGCATCGAGTGACAGAGGAATTTCATACGGCGTTCTTACATCTTACTAAGGCAAGAACCGATGTGGGTGTTCGCCTGAGTACCTTAGATACGCAAGAGCAACAAAACGAAGATTTTAAAATTTCACTGGCCCGTTCAAAAAGTAACTTTGAAGATTTGGATTACTCCAAAGCGGTCATTGAATTTGAAGAAAACTCGAGAGCGTTACAAGCTTCACAATTGGCGTTTGGTAAAACCAAAGATCTAACACTATTTAATTATTTGTAATCGTTAACTCATTCTGGCTTTTTTGCTATGGGCGGATCGCGAAAACGCAAAGCCTTTGGAATGTAGAGACAATGATAACGGCCTCGGTTGCCATATGCGCAATGCCATATGAGCGTAGGTCGATTAAGCGGCAATAATTCCCGCCTTGCCATTGCCTCTGAGAGTAATAATGCGCGATGGTATTGTTATGCGTAATGATACCTAGCTCTAACATGCAGATAAATAAAGGTTTTGTTGATTGCGTGAGTGGTTGTTGGTTTTTGGCATGGTATTTGTATATTAATCCCAGAAAGCATCAATAAGACTAACGGAGTTCGTTGGTTTAATTTAATGAATAGATACTCCATCTGATACGGGGTATCAGATGGATGTTGTCGGTCAGTGCATTTCCTTATGAGAGCAATGCTGACCACTTCGCAATCCATCTTGAATGTTTGCGAACTCATTTAGGAGAGCAAAATGGCAGTGACAGTAAGTACTAACGTGTCGGCAATGACCGCACAACGTTACCTTAATAAAGCTTCTGGGGATCTAAACACCTCAATGGAGCGCCTTTCGTCTGGTCATAAGATCAATAGTGCGAAAGACGATGCGGCGGGTCTGCAGATTTCAAACCGTTTGACCGCACAGTCGCGCGGGCTAGATGTCGCGATGCGCAATGCCAATGATGGTATTTCGATTGCACAAACCGCAGAAGGCGCAATGAATGAGTCAACAAATATCTTGCAAAGAATGCGAGATCTTGCCATTCAATCCTCTAACGGCACAAACTCGCCGTCAGAGCGTCAAGCGATCAATGAAGAGTCAAATGCGCTTCAAGCTGAACTAAACCGTATTGCTGAAACCACGTCATTTGGTGGACGCCGTCTACTAAATGGGTCGTTTGGCGATGCTTCGTTCCAAATCGGTGCTAACTCTGGTGAAGCAATGATTATGGGGTTGACGAGCATTCGTGCTGATGACTTCCGTATGGGTGGTTCGACTTTCCTCGCTGAAAATGGCAAAGACAAAGATTGGTCTGTGGCGCCTGATGCAAGTGATCTGAAATTTGAATTTGTCACAAAAGGTGGTGAAGAAGTGTCGATTGATATCATTGCCAAGCAAGGTGATGATATCGAACAGCTCGCGACTTACATCAACGGTCAATCGGATAAAGTGAATGCATCGGTGGGTGACGATGGTGAATTACAGATTTTCATCGCCGAGCCTGATTTAGCAGGTGATCTATCCATCTCTGGTGGTTTAGCCTCAGACCTTGGATTGAGCAACGAAGCGAAACCAATGACGGTTCAAGATATCGATATGACAACGGTAGCGGGCTCTCAGAATGGTATTTCGATTATCGACTCTGCGTTAAAGTATGTGGATTCACAACGTGCGGATTTAGGTGCTAAGCAAAACCGTCTAAGCCACAGTATTAATAACTTAGCCAATGTCCAAGAAAACGTTGATGCGTCAAACAGCCGTATCAAGGATACGGACTTTGCTAAAGAAACAACCGCAATGACTAAGAATCAGATTCTGCAGCAAGCAGGTACCTCGATTCTTGCTCAAGCGAAACAGTTGCCTAACTCTGCGATGACCTTACTCCAGTAGTAAACAGCGTAGGTTAAGTAAGAGTGATAGCCGCCAGACGTGGCAATCTATCATCACTTACAGGCATGCATATCTTGCGAAGGTGTTGGGGCTCTCTCTCACAACCTGCCCTAATACGGTAACAAGGTATGTTCGGTTTGCCGGTTTGCGTTCATTTCTCTTGATCTCCACGCAGCCTCTGGCGACCACCCAGCCCCGGTTCTCTCAAAGGAAAAGGGGCTTTTTCTTTTCTTAAGCAAAACGTTTACATCACATCACATCATTTCGCCAGTCACTTGCTGAACAACACATTTGTTTGGGTTATCACTTATTTGGGTTATCACTTGTTTGGGGTGTAACTTGGTTGGGATATTACTTTAGTTGGTTCGCCATTCGCGTTGTCGTTGACTCATTCCGCTAGCAAGGTACGTGACGTCTTTTCCTGCTTTGCCAAAATAGTAAGCCGGAGGTTGTCGGCCCCCTTCAGGTAAACTTTACCCCTTTTCTACTATTTTTTTACTGTTTGGCTAAATCCTAATCAAATAGTTATTTTCTTGGTTTTTTTGAACTTTTTTTCTAAAGGTTTTCACCATCGTGTCGTTAAAGGAT
>NZ_JAMKMS010000034.1 GCF_023634655.1 Vibrio methylphosphonaticus
AAAGGTTCAGATCGCAGGACTCGAAAAAGGTTCAACTGATTTAGGCAACAACGCCGATTTAAAGTAGAAACCCTGAAGCTAGCAGTGAAAGTAGCAGTTGCTTCAGCAGTGAGAGACTCGGGTTACACGAATTTCAGATCTACGGTTTGCGTAAGGCGGTAAAGAAAGACACCAGTACTAGTAAGCGGGAAAAACATCTAGCCGTTGAAGTCCCTAGCTCAAAAGACAATTGGCCGTAATCTACTTCGCGAAAAATCTAAAGTAGATAGCTACGAATTTATGCTCTAACACCTACGGTACTTCAATGTTGTCCGTATGGCTAAGGTATTCGGGGTTTCTCGAAGTGGCTTTTATTACTGGATTAAGTACCGCCACAAGGCCACCCAGCGCGAGAAGAGATGCGCCAAGCGATCTTCTAATACACAGAGTTTGATTATAATCGGACTAGAAGGCACTGTGCTCTTGGGTATCTAAGCCCAGTTAACTTTGAACAAAAAAATATCGTTTAATTAAGCATCGAGTCTAGCTGAAATAGATCATATTTACTCTTACGTTGAATTCGGCAACTGAAGCCCCAATCAGATCGTAACCTCCTAGTTTAGTTCTATCAAATTACGCAACAAAACCAAAATAAATATCGCCGATAGATTAATGAGTGTTTCGATATTCTCTTGGAGATACACCAAATCTAGCCTTAAATTTTTTATAGAAGTCGCTGGTGTTTGAAAAACCGACCTCTATTGCTAGATCATTAATGCTAATGTTTTTGATTTTAATTATTTCACAAAATTTATTAAACCTGATCTCTCTTAATAAATTATTGAATGTTGCACCACTTTCTTTTTTTATAAGCTTAGAAAGATTGTAATTCTTCATTTTTAACTGGTCAGAAATTTCGTTTAAGTTAGCACATCTGAGGTTTTTCTCCATATAGGTGATGACCTTGCAAAGAACACCTTGGTCATAAGTCACTTTTTCAATTCGCTGGGGTTCTTCAAGCGTCAGATCAAGTACAAGGATACCGAGTAGGAACTTAACACGTGGCTCGGCTAGAGCTTCGTCACCGTCTAACTCTGAAAGCATCTCATTGAGCAACGTCTCAAGCCTATTATTACCTTTGGTTGAAAAAATTAGCGCTGAGGTCGAGGACTTTTTAAACACGACATCAGTAAAAAAGTTAGATAAGCTGCAGTTTTCACTTATAAATTCAAAGATATAGCTAAAGAACTTTTTATGGATAATAAAATTAACTAGGATATCTTTATCTCCAGTAGGATATATCTCATGCGTGACTCCTGGGCCTAAGAACAATAAATCCCCTGTTTGTAACTCTACCTCTTCATTTTCTACAACTTGTAGTGAACGCCCGCTCAGCACGTAACAGATCTCTACGTAATCGTGGCTATGTTCAGGGTAATGGATAAAACGAGTATGTTTCCTTATGGATATCATCTTCCCTGTTGGACAAACTTTATCAAAAGATATGATGTTTCGATATCTATCCGTAAAAATGCTATTATCGATACCAGAAATGTTATTGATTATCGCTTGTTCTTCAATAGTGGTAGACCTCATCTTTTCCATGAAATCGTACAGTCCTCTATCCATAATAAACCTCGCTTAGTACCTAATTTTACTCGTGTGACGCTGCGCAAACATTGCCTTTCAAACAACCAACTTTTGCCATGCTCCGTACTGATATTTAAATATACACAAAAAACATTCAAACAATTGAACCGGTGTTTTAATTGTGAGTCGGGTCAATAATGGCACGGTTCGAGATGTATTTTTTTAGGTATCGATCACGATGGGGCATTATCCTTGCCATCGACAAGATCATCTTGGATTCATTCGTTATTCGCACGCTATGCTTTACGTCACAATCTCAGGGAGGAGTCGACAACATAGCGCCATACACGTTGCCACGACAAGTTGAGAGAACGGTCTGGCTATCTAGCAAAAAATGATGTTTTGGAGTGCAAAGCTTTGTGTTTATAGGACAGTTTTACCCAATTACAATCAACGATTAGTGACGATTGGAGGTTGTAATGAATTACTTTTTAGCAATTGACATTGGTGCTTCAAGCGGACGACACTTGTTGGGCCATCTAGATGATGGCAAGCTCAAGATTGAAGAAATCCATCGATTTGGAAATCAAATCTTTAATGTAGACGATCAGCTTTGCTGGGATCTAGGTTATCTGTTCTCTGAAATAGTAACCGGCCTAAAGAAGTGTGCAAAATTGGGAAAGAAGCCAACAGCACTTGGTATCGATACGTGGGGGGTAGATTTTGTCCTTCTTGATAGTGATGATCGTTTGATTGGTAATGCAGTGTCTTATCGAGACAAGCGAACCAATGGCGTTATGAACGAGATTTGCTCACAAATTGGTCATGAGGAGCTCTATGCCAAAACTGGTATTCAATTTATGGACTTCAATACCATCTGCCAGTTAAAGAAACTCCCAGAAGAGGTTAAGTTACAAGCCAAATCATTCCTCATGATTCCTGACTATTTAAATTACTTACTGACGGGGAAAAAAGTTAACGAATATACTAATGCCACCACAACACAACTTTATAACGTCGAAAACAATAAATGGGACGAAGAGCTGATTGAATTTGTTGGTCTTAAAGAAGAGGTGTTTCATGAAGCACTTCCTCCGTTATCAAAAGTCGGCAAGTTAACACAAGAGTTAGTAGATGAAGTCGGCTTTGATTGTGAAGTGATTCTACCCCCAACTCACGATACCGGAGCTGCTTTTATAGCTAGTATTTTGAACATAGAAGATAACGGTGTCATTCTTAGTTCGGGTACATGGTCACTGTTAGGTAAGGAGTTACTCGATCCTATAGTCAACGAACAGTCAAGGCTGAAGAACTTCACCAACGAGGGTGGTTTCGACAGGCGCTATAGATTCTTGAAGAATATAATGGGGTTGTGGATTGTCCAAGAAGTGTCACGAAATTTGGATCATAGATATTCGTACTCTGAACTAGTCAATCTAGCTCGAGAAGCTAAAGACTTTACTTCAGTAATTGATGTGAACGATCAAAGATTCTTTGTAAGCGATAATATGATCGAGGAAATAGTCAATTATTGTAAAGAGTCGGGCCAAGTACCACCGTCGACGGTAGGAGAAGTCAGTGTGTGCGTCTACCGTAGTTTGGCAAGCTGTTACAAGAAATATATTGATGAAATATCTGAGATAACAGGCCAGGAAATTAGTGTTGTCAATATTATTGGCGGTGGGTGTAAGAATAAGTTCCTCAATGAACTAATAGAAGCAGAAACCGATCGTAAGGTCATTATTGGCCCGATTGAAGCTACGGGGATCGGTAACATAGTCACCCAGATGATTGCGGTTAATGAAATCTCTGACTTATCTGCTGCAAAACAAATTATTAGAAGTAGTGATCTATAAATATATCATTAATAGATTTGTGTGTTGAATGATATGTGGCTTTGTAAGCTAATAGCATAGTAATTTAGAAGCTAGATTTGTATTAAAATATTACACTTTACTTCGATATATATAAAGTGTGATGTTAGATTTAAAAAATGGCAAATATTGTCAGTTGATGCTGCAATAGTTTGTATTACTTACTGTTGATTTTCTTGATAATGTATAGTTAGTGTTATTTGTATCTAAATTCCGCTACGTAAATAAATAATAAGCAACTGATGGATTAACGAGAAGCAAAAGTAACTGTTATAGGAATGCCAATGAATAAGTTTAAATTTAGCTTATGTACGAGTGCTATATTAGCCTCTATGTTATTTGTACCTGCTGGAGTAGCCAATGCTGCTATTGCTCTTGAGAGTGAAGTGAAAATCACCGATGGAGCCCTACATTTTGATGGAAGTCGACTAAAAGCTCGACATGCCGATGACAACGGGTCTGATGTCTATGATTATAAGTTTGGACCTCAGATATCAGCTCATGGAGACAGTGTAAAAACATACAAAGATTACGTTTTTATGACTTGGTATCGTGGTGGTAAGCAAGATCGACACGTCATGTTAAGTCGACTTAACACCAAAACCGGTGCTATTAAAACGATTGAGTTCCCACATCAACATACAGGTTTTCTAAACCAACCGCATATCGGTGAGTCACACAACACCATTGCGGTTGAGATAAGTCCGATCGATGGCACGATTCATATGCTTTATGATATGCATGCATATGGCAAAGATAGACCAGCAGATGGATCATTTAGTGAAGATTACTTCCGCTACTCTTATAGTGTGCCTGGGGCTGCTGAGGTTGAGGATAAAGATTTCACGTTGGATAAGTTTGCTAAGGATACTAGCCCGTTAAGTGCGGGTGACAATGACTACAAGCACTTAACACTTAGTGGCAAGATTGATTACGCCAGTTACCACGGTCTCACTTATCCAACGTTCTACACAAACGATGACGGCACCTTGTTGGTTTACATGCGTAAAGGTGGTAACAACAACGGTGGGTATGTATTTGCTCATTATGATGCCGAGAAAGGCTATTGGTCTGACTGGAAACAATTTAACGTTCTAGATGCTAAATCCCATGGTAATGCCTATAATTGGGGTCTGTACGGCAGTATGAAGTACGTTGATGGTAAGCTTAGGGTTGGTTTCCAGCAGCGTGCTAATCGGGACGACAAATTTGTTTATCAAAATGGTGTTTACTACGCATACTCTGATAGCCCAAGTGGTGATGGCCAATGGAAAAACCACTCAGGTGAAAGCATGACGTTTCCACTTGTGAACTCAGATGAAATTAAGGTGTTTGAGCCAGGCGACTACATTAGCCATACCGAAAAAGATTCGGTTCATATTGTACAGAATTTTGATTGGACTGTGACCGAGAAGGGCGATGTACACATGATCAGTCGTGTTAAGTCCAGAGATAACAAACGTCCAGATTTCGAGATGGTTCACTTACACTCATATAAACCTGCTGGTGCAAAAGAGTTTATTATTTCTGACGATTTTGTAGGTGCGTCTAATATCTATACTGCTGGTGAAAATATTTATATCATTGGTTTGAATAAAAATGGCAAACCATATATTGAAAAGGCAAAAGGCGGCACTAACGAATTTGAACGTGTCTATGAGTCCAAATCAGATAAGAAGTTTAGCCACGGCAAGGTGCACATTCAAGATGGTAAGTTATATTATTATCTAATGGAACGTGCAAAGGGTAACTCTCGCCCGCTATATCTACAAGTTATCGACTTAGACCTATAATATAAATCAGTACAATAAAAGGGCCAACAAGTTGATTATCCTGTTGGCCCTTTTTATATATAAATCAAAGCTAGATGACTGAAAGCGAGCTGTGGTGAGTTATCAGAGTTTGTATTCAGTGAATCGACGATAATTAATATGCTTTGCTACCCAGTCTACATCACTAACGTCACTTGATCTGGTTCTGGTGTCGCCGAGTAGAACCTCTGCGATAGCAAACGCAAAATCGATTGTGTAGCCATAGTCTTGCCCGGTAATAAATTGGCCATCCATTACAACGGGCTGATTGATGTATGAGCCATCAGAGTAATTTTGGTGGAAGCTCCCACAGCAAACGTAGTGGTGAGAGCCCAGTAGCGAGTTCTTGGCTAGTACTTTTGCACCAGAAGAGCATAGCGCTGCAATATAGGCCTTCATGCTGATGTGTCTTTCAATAAAGCTGATAACCTGACCGTCTGTACCTAGTTTATCGGTATTCGGTGGACCACCAACAAGAACAATTGCATCAAAATCACATTGTATGTTGGCGGATAATAAGTCATCTGCAACAATTTTTACCCCATGATAAGAGGTAAGGTTAACGGTTTGATCGCAGGACAATACCTTCACCGAAAGCTGCAAGCGACGTAATATGTCAACCACGTTGATTGCCTCACCTTCTTCGAATCCGTCACTGAGTAAAAGTGCAATATTTTTCATACAGTATTACCTTATATATTAAATGTATTCATCGCTATCAGTGTCGATTGTATTCATGCTATCTACAATAATTATTATTGCCCAATGACTTGTCATATATTGCTCGCCACTTCATCACTACGTTCTAATAGTGCCACTATTATTTTAATAATTACGTTCCCCCTGTCTAGGTAGTTGCGCAGAAATTGTTCCAAGAGTTAACAAAAATAAATCTTATAACTCGTAGAGAAAATTGAGAATATAACGTTAGTAAAAAAACATTGAAAATAAGCCGAGTATATTTCACTACCATACTCAGTAATAAATATAATTCAAGGAATTGAAACATGAACAAAGCAAATCTAATTGCATTAGCAGTGGCCTCTACCCTGATCAGTACCTCTGCTCTTTCAGCAACATTGATGGTCCGTCAAGAAAACTTGACCGATCCTAGCAATCCAATAAATAAAAACGCTACTCTGATTAAACTTGGAGCTAGCTCTGGTAACACATTTTTCGGCGCCCAGGTTTCTCATAAAGGCGAAACGCTAAGCACGTATCAATTGGGTAGTGGTGAGGTGCAACTTGGCCATCGTTATAACGTTAATGACGATATTAGACTAGTCCCACAGATCCAAGTGACATCAGTAACTAGCGGTCTGCTGTACAAACCGCAAATGGGTTTTGTTTATCAGCTTGGTGGCGGTTTCTCTACTGAGTTGAAATATAAGCATGAGTTTCATGTTCGAAGCGACGACAAAGATACTACCCAAAAAAGTCAATATCAATTCAATCTAGATTATCGAATAAACGCACTGCGTTTGGGCTTACAGTATGATTACTTTAAGAGTCTTGACGATGTAAAACAGTATAACAACCATTACTTTAAGCAGCTGCTCGAGCTAAAAGCGTATTACCGAGTGGCTAAGGGTTGGACGCCGTTTGTTACATTTGCAGGTGTTCCTGTTAGTGCTACGTCAGAAGACTACCAACTCCGTACAAGGGTAGGCTTCTTGTATAGCTTCTAATATAAAACCAGTTAACTGATATTATTAAGAAACAGGCCCTTTTTTAGGGCCTGTTTTTTTAATGGGAGTAAATGTAGTCGTAAAGTACCATAGGTTCAGTGGTTAAAATAAGAATAACTATGACTGGCTAGCTATGCTTTTGTGTTCACAGAGCAATAGATAGTACTAGTTTTCTGGTTCCATTTATTCTCCTTATTTTCATGTTAATATTGAAATTTAGGCTAATTTAGTCTTATTAAGTGGTTATTTTTGCTTATATAAATAATGTTGGAAAATAATTTTTGTTATAAATGTGATATTGACTACATTTAACAATGAGACCCATCGTTGAAATGAGGAATAAAACATGAAAGTAATTATTGCAGTAGTTTCAGTTTGTATGTCATTAAGTGCCTATGCAATGACAGACCAAGATGTTTGTGAGGCATATGGTGTTGCTATAGCGTCGAATAGTACTCATGACCAGGTGCATTTCTTTGACGAAATGCGTTCTAGAATTGAGAATAAATCTTGGAGTCTAAGCTCTGAAGAATGTAATAACCTGAGTATGGAAGCAAAATATGAGTTCGATGTAGATTTGATGATTGAAATGGGGACAGATTAATCTCTGGTTGTCGGTGACAAATGAAAAAGCCTCAACCCACCTTATTCTAGATGAGTTGAGACTTTAATTATCGCTTTTATTCAGTGCGCGTAAGCGCTTCTTCCTGCAACCTTTGGATTGGTCCGTTATCTCCGAGCAGGTATATCTTGCGCCATTGCGTTGATCCTTTTGCTTTCTCGGCAACAAACAGTCGTGCATCTGGATGAGCATTGCTAATCATAGCGGACATAGACCAACCAGACTTCGCTCTGCGTAAGAGTTCCGTGCTCTTCTCAAATGTCTGACCACCATCTTCAGAAGTAAAGTAGGCTACGACACCATCACCTTTTTCCTTATACCCCAGTGCAAATGTTACTTTTTCAGGTGATGAAATAAAGAAATCGCCACGAGTATCGACGCCCCAGTTTACCGCTGCAGGGTTAACGGGATTTCCACCGACCCACTCTTCACCTGTCCAGCGAATGTGAGACGTCTGTTTTGGACCACCCGTCTTCTTAACGCCTAAGTCGACACCAATGTTTGTCCCAATATGAGGGTTACCATCTTGGTCTAAATGCACTGAACCATTAAAAGTCCACTTGTCTTCGGTGTCAACAGCGAGTGTTTTCTTATCTGCGAGCTCTTTGGTAACCGGCAGGTCGAACGTTTCACCCTGGACATTACGCCATGTCCCTTCCTTGGTATTAAATACCATATAGTAAGTGTTGTGACGTTCTGTCGTGTGTCCGCGACCATTGTTTGCGTGGGTTTTCCAACATAGGTGATAGTCGTAGGTGATGATTATGTCATCGCCTTGTCCCTTGACGGCCCAAGCATACCAACTGTCTACGGCCTCTACATCGTCACGTTCTTTGTGTTTGAGGAATGAGACAGGGTCTTCGAACGTACGGCCATGATCTGTCGATTTTTGGTACACCCAATCACTTTCATGAGCACCATGGCGATAGAACAGGTAGATATCGCCATTATCCATTTTGACCGCTTGGTTGTAGTTGCCAAATGGAGGAATATTGTCAAGCTCTACCCAGTCAGAAATGTCGTGTGGTTTTTTAGAAACGATATGCTTATTTCTTCCATCATGAACATCGCCCAACGGGTTCTCACCATGGCGGGCACCACCACCATGTCCGCCGAAGAAAATGTGGATGTAGCCAAGATCATCAATAATCATTGTCGGCTTACCGTGATTGTCGATAGCACGGCCAGACGGTGCCCAATAGTTATCCTTACCTAACTCACTAAAACCCGCTTTAATGGGGCCTTGCCACTCTTTTGTCTTGTGGTTGTAGGATACCACATAGGGATCTTCTAGATCGCCTTGGTAAGTAAGGTAGGTGACATCGTTCGCATGTATACCTGCAGGGGCTTGGACTATTGCGAGAGGGTTTCCGAATCCATTGTTAGCAAAGAAGTCTACCATTTCTCCATTGCTTGGAGACGTCTTATCGGCGAAAACGCTAAATGATGCTGCGCCTAGTGACAATATCATGGCAGATACTAACATCGGTTTCTTAAAGCTAGGTAATTTGGCAGTACAGAGCTGCTGGGGTAACGGATTATCATTGGTAGGTTTCATCTATATTCCTATATTATAATTATTGCAAGGTTAGGTATTTCGCAGTAGGTGATCTATAAAGTTGGATTAAAAGTAGATGCTAATGAATTGTGGGTAAATATAGATACTAGGTGCTTCTACTGTCGGTTTTAATGTCTATTTTTGAGTTTAATAAAGACAAAAATTGCACTTATATAATGTTTGTAACTATGCTGTGGGTTGACACTTGGTTTGGCAAAAATTAACTGTACAACTGACGGGAAATAACGTTATTTTACGATTGATTTATGGGCTAAGATAAAGATTAAATGTGTTTGTTATTTTATTAGATCTTGATTGAAATACCTTGTTTTTGTTGACTCTAATGTACCAACTGTCAACCTTGGTAACCGTTTTTTTGTTCCAATTTATCAATAAACCTCAAAAGAAACCCCCTCAGAGTTATGATTTTTATATTTAGCATAGCTATGCATTCTCGATTAGGTGCACACTAGTCTTCAAACCTCCGCTTTCTAGTTAGTCTAAGAGTTCAGAATTGTGCTGATATAGATGGTTAATTCAAATAGTAATGCATAATTGTTAACGCACTGAAGTCATAAAGAACACGTTTCCAAACCTACACCAATGCCCAGATTTACGCTGCAAAAAATGACACCATTAAGGGCAATTTAGCGCATTTTGTCGACCGCTGTTTCTTGTATGATTAATTCAAACGCTAGGAGATAGTTATGAATTACTTTTTGGCAATCGATATAGGTGCTTCTAGTGGAAGGCACTTATTAGGTTATATTGAAAATGAACAAATAGTGCTTAAAGAAATATACCGCTTTGAAAACAAGCTTACGTCTATCAACAATCAACTATGCTGGGAAGTCGATAAGCTTTTTAGTCATATTATAAAGGGACTAAAGCAATGTGTTTTCATGGGGAAAATACCTAAGAGCATTGGTATTGATACCTGGGGTGTCGATTTCGTACTTCTTGATTGTGACGATAACATTATAGGTAACACGGTTTCGTATCGAGACAGTCGTACTAAAGGTGTTATGGATGACATTTGTACTCAAGTTGAGCATCGCGAGATATATAATAAGACGGGCATTCAGTTTATGGGGTTTAATACCCTATATCAGATGAGCTCTGTGGATTCAAAACATAAGAAAGAAGCATGCTCATTCTTAATGATTCCTGATTATATAAATTACCTTTTAACTGGTGTCAAAGCTAATGAGTATACCAACTCAACCACAACTCAAATGTTAAATGTTAATACTGACGATTGGGATAAAGACTTGTTGGAAGTATGCGGTATTAGCAAAGATATTTTTACCAAGCCTCAATATCCAGGTCATCGCCTTGGCAATTTGAAGTCATCAATACAAGAGATAATCGGATTTGACTGTGAAGTGGTATTACCTGCATCGCACGATACAGCGTCTGCATTTATCGCGAGTGTTCTCGATCTAGAGGACGATGGTGTCATTCTTAGTTCTGGAACCTGGTCATTATTAGGTACTGAGCTTGAAAAGCCGATTGTTTCCGAGATTTCTCGTGAAAGTAATTTCACTAATGAAGGTGGATATAATAAGCGATTTCGATTTTTGAAGAACATCATGGGACTTTGGATAGTTCAAGAAGTCTCAAGGATGATGGATTATAAGTATTCCTATGCAGAGTTAGCTGATCTTGCTCGAGAAGCAAGTGATTTTAAATCAGTAATCGATGTCAATAATGAACGCTTCTTTGTAAGCGAAAATATGATCGAAGAAATTATCGAATACTGTAAAGAAACAGGACAAGACATCCCTCAAACAACGGGCGAAGTCTGTATATGTGTCTATCGAAGCCTAGCGAAGTCTTATAATCAGTACATTGGAGAACTTGTCAGCATTACCGGAAAAACCGTAGATAAAGTCAATATTATTGGCGGAGGTTGTAAGAACGAGTTGCTAAACGAGCTCATTGAACAGGAAACCAATAAGGAAATTATTGTCGGCCCAGTAGAAGCAACTGGTATGGGCAATATTATTGTACAAATGTTATCCATGGGCGAAATTGCTCATTTAAAACAAGCGAAAAACTATATTAGAAACAGCATTTAATTAGGAATTATCATGGAACAGAGTTTAAAAAATAGATACGAACTGAGCAAAGAACTTTACGCTAAATGGGGCATTGATGTAGATGCTGTTCTTGAGAAATTAAAAGGCGTTAAGGTCTCTATTCATTGTTGGCAGGGTGATGATGTTACGGGCTTCGAGGAAGCGGCTCATGAACTGTCTGGTGGTATCTCTGCTACTGGTAGCTACCCGGGTAAAGCAACAAATGCACAAGAGTTACGTGCTGATTTAGACAAAGCACTGAGCCTAATCCCAGGCAAGCACAAGATTAACCTCCACGCTCTTTATGCAGAAACACATGGTGTAGCGGTTGAGCGTGATGAGTTGAAACCAGAACACTTTGCTGGTTGGGTCGAATGGGCGAAAGAGCGTGCTCTAGGCCTAGATTTCAACCCTAGTATGTTCTCTCACCCGAAAGCGAGTGATGGTTTGACACTGTCTCACCCTGATAAAGAGATCCGTGATTTCTGGATTAAGCACTGTATTGCTTCACGTAAAATTGGCGAATATTTCGGTAAGGAATTGGATCAAACGTGTCTGACAAATATCTGGATTCCAGATGGTTATAAAGACACCCCAAGTAACCGGTTTGCGCCGCGTCAGCGCCTAAAAGATTCTCTAGATGAGATTTTTGCTGTTGACGTTGACGAGCAGTTCAACAAGGACTCAGTAGAGTCAAAGGTATTTGGTATTGGTGTTGAATCTTACACGGTTGGTTCGCATGAGTTTTATATGGGTTATGCGGTCGCGAACAATAAGCTTTGTTTGCTAGACAATGGCCACTATCACCCGACCGAGTCGGTTGCGGACAAGATCTCATCAATGCTGCTTTATCAAGATGAGCTTGCTTTGCACGTTACTCGCCCTGTTCGTTGGGACAGTGATCATGTCGTAACGCTAAATGACGAAGTTAAAGAAATCGCGAAAGAGCTAGTTCGTACAGACAGCTTGGACAAAATATACCTGGGTCTAGATTTCTTTGATGCAAGCATCAACCGCGTAGCTGCGTGGGTATTGGGTACTCGCAATATGCAAAAAGCGCTACTTGAAGCGATGCTTATGCCACATGACAAGCTGACGGAGTTGCAAGATAAAGGCGACTTCACACAGCGCTTGGTTCTGATGGAAGAGCTAAAAACCTATCCAATGGGTGATATTTGGAACTATTTCTGTGAATTGAACGATGTACCAGCAAACGAAGATTGGTTTAGAGCGATCGAAGTTTATGAGCAAGACGTTTTGTTTAAGCGAGGCAAATAATGGATAAGTTAGCATTTATACAAGAGTTTAAAAAGACGACCAACGACGCATGGTTGAAAGGATGGCATGAGCGCAATGGGGGCAATTTGTCCTACCGTTTGACTCAATCCGAAGTAGAGCAAGCTCGTCCATTTTTTGAAGAAACATCGCAATGGCTGGAGATCGGTGTAACGGTTTCCAATCTTGCAAATGAATACTTTATCGTTACCGGTAGTGGTAAGTACTTTCGAAACGTAGAAGTTTGTATTGAAGAAAACGCTGGAATTATCCAAGTTTCAGAAGATGGCACTCAGTACCGTACACTCTGGGGTCTTGTTAATAACGCGAAACCGACGAGTGAGTTGCCTGCGCACCTTATGAATCATTCAGTCAAGTTTGACGCGACGGGTGGAGCGCATCGAGTTGTTATGCACTCTCACACGACAAATTTAATCGCGCTTACCTTTGTTTTGCCGCTGGAAGCTGAGACGTTTACTCGTGAACTATGGGAAATGGCGACGGAGTGCCCAGTTGTATTCCCTGCTGGTGTGGGCATTGTCCCATGGATGGTTCCCGGTGGTCGTGCTATTGCTGAGTACACTAGCGAACTGATGAAAACGTACGATGTGGCTATTTGGGCTCATCACGGTACATTCTGTTCTGCGGAAGACCTAAGTCTCGCGTTTGGCTTGATGGATACCGCAGAGAAGGCCGCTGAAATACTAGTAAAAGTTCTCGCGATGGGTGGCAAACGTCAGACTATTCAACCAGCAGAGTTCAAAGAGCTAGAATCTGCATTTAACGTTACGTTGAATGAAAAAGCATTGGCTTGAGGAGGCGTTAGGTGATTAGAAAAGCGTTTAAACTCAAAGTTAACATGGATCAGTTTGAAGAATACAAAAAGCGTCACGACAATATTTTTCCTGAGTTAATTGATGTACTTAAAGCTGCGGGAGCAAACAACTACTCTATCTTCCTAGACGAGGAGACAGGTTGTCTGTTTGGTTATGTTGAGTTAGAATCTACTAATAAATGGAACGACGTTTCAAAAACCGAAGCTTGCCAGAAGTGGTGGAGTTATATGGAAGATATCATGGAGACGAATCCAGATAGCAGCCCTAAATCCACAGAGTTAACAGAGATGTTTTATCTAGCGTAACTATGATCCGCTAATGCTATGAAACAAATTAGTATCAAGAGGTAAATATGAACAAGCCGAACATTATTGTAATTTTTAGCGATCAGCAGCGTTGGGATACGTTGGGTTGTTACGGTCAGGAACTGCCTGTAACACCAAACCTGGACGAGCTTGCACGAGACGGTGTTATGTTCGAGAACGCATTCACAGTCAACCCTGTATGTGGTCCTACACGTTCGACAATGCAAACTGGATTGTATCCAACCGAAACTGGTTGTTTCCGAAATGACATTATTCTTCCTCAAGGTCAAAAAACCGTGGCTCACTTTCTTTCGGATGAAGGATACAGTGTCGGTTACGTCGGTAAGTGGCACCTAGCCTCAAATAACACTGCTCACGAAGGTTTTGTTGTCGCAGCGCCGACAGAAAGCTCAGGTGAAACGATCGATAACTGCTTTACTGCAATACCAAAGCAGTATCGTGGTGGCTATAAAGACTTCTGGATTGCGTCTGATATTCTGGAGGGTACGTCTCATGGTTATGGCGGACACATGTTCGACATCGATGGCAACAAGGTAAGCTGGGATGAAGATGTTTATCGTGCAGATTTCTTGACTGACCTGACAACAGATTACATCGATAATTGCCAAGAAGATGAACCGTTCTTTTTATTCTTGTCTTATCTAGAGCCGCATCACCAAAATGACAGAAAGACTTATGAAGGCCCACATGGCTCACAAGAGCAATGGAAAAACTTCAAAGTCCCTGGCGATCTAGAACCGTTTGTTGATGGTGATTGGGCAGAAGAATACCCAGACTACTTAGGTTGTTGTAATAACCTCGACCAAAATGTTGGTAAGATTCGCCAAGCGGTAAAAGATAAAGGATTAGATGACAACACGGTAATCGTTTATTTGAGTGATCACGGTTCTCACTTTAAGACACGTAACAGCGAATACAAGCGTTCATGCCACGATTCTTCAATCCGGATTCCATTCGTGATTTACGATCCACGAGCGAAAGCGGGTCAGGTGATTGATGATCACGCAAGTATTATCGATGTCGTTCCGACTCTGCTTAAGGCCGCTGGAATCAAGGTACCAAGCTACATGCAAGGTCAACCGCTGCAAGATTTGTACATTGATAACGCTAAAAAAGACAACGTGAGTTTCATTCAGATCAGTGAGTCTCAAATTGGCCGCGCTATTCGTACCGATACATGGACATACTCGGTATCGGCTCCGGATCAAGGCGGGTTGCTTGAGAAAGAAAGTGCGGTGTATCAAGAAGAGTTCTTATACAACCTTGTAGATGATCCTAATCAGTTAGAAAACTTAGTGGCTAACGACGATTTGAAGCCGGTTAAAGAGGAGTTACGACAGCTTCTTCTTGAGGAAATCTATCGCATCGAAGGCACGAAACCGGAAATCATAGAAGCATAATAATGGTGTGAATTCACACTTTTATGTAAGAGCTAAAGTCCATAGTGTCGCTACTATGGACTTTTTTTGTCTCCGGACTTTAACGCTATAAGCCCGGTGACAACGTTAGTGTAGATGTGCTTTATGCACAACAGCGCTTATATTTGTTACCACTACCACATGGGCAGGCATCGTTTCTACCCACTTTCTCAGGCTGTTTATTGGCAAACTGCGCCATGATCTCGGCAGGAGATTGCCCATTCTTTATCAGTTTAGCCATGTAGGCCATCGCATGTTGAGAATGATCGAAGAAACTAAAATAGCCTTCACACAGGTAGTTATGGTCGAGTTCCCCTGTTGGCCCTGGCAAAAAGCGATGCTTCGGGCAACCGCCATGGCAGGCGAATCGGTATCGACATGATTGGCACTTGCTATTGAGTTTATTTGATTTATCGAGACCGAAGTTAATGGCTTCTTCGCTGTTGTTCATTGACAGGATAGTGCGGTCGTGGATATTGCCAAGTTTATATTCTGGGTAGACGTAGTGGTCACATTGAAACAGGTCACCATTCGCCTCGATGGCAAACGCATGTCCACACCTCGGTGCAAATACACATATTGGACTCGGTTGCCCAAGCCAGGTGGTTAATGTGGTATCAAATTGCTGAACAAATACACGCCCGACATCTTTGGTTACCCAGTAGTCGAAGATGGTGTTAAGGAACTGGCCATATTCATCGGGTTGGACGGACCATGGTGTGACTTTGCCATGTTTTTGATCTGGATTTACTAACCAGGTATCGTTTGTCAGTTGATCAGATTCTTGTCGTTCAACTAATGGGATAAATTGAATAAAGTTCGAACCGATGCTTTTTAAAAATTGATAGACCCTGAGAGGATGCTTGACATTCTTGTCATTGACAACCGTGAGGGTATTAAACTCGACTTGATGCTTTTTCAATAGCTCGATTGCTGCGACGACTTTACTGTGAGTCCCCTTGCCACTGGTGTTGGTGCGATAGGCATCATGTAGATCTTCAGGGCCATCTATTGAAACGCCAATAAGAAAGTTGGCTTGCTTGAAGAGCTCACACCACTCATCGTTGATCAAAATCCCATTGGTTTGAAAGGCGTGAGAAATCGTTTTATTACCCCGATAGCGTTCGCACAGTTGAATAACGGTGCGATAAAAATCAACACCGAGCAGGGTGGGTTCGCCACCTTGCCATGCGAACTGTACAGTGTCGCCCTGCTGAGCGGCAATATACTGTTTAATAAACGCTTCTAGTGTTGCGTCATCCATGCGCCAGTTCTTCTGCCTGTCTGGATAGAGTTTTTCTTTCTCTAGATAAAAACAGTAGTCACAGTCGATATTACATACCGAACCAGATGGCTTGGCCATTACATGACAGTTGGTAATTTGGTTCATTGTAGTTTTCCTATGAAGACATCAGATAGCATGGTTAGGGCGTAGGTCACTGCTATCAGCATTATTATTATTGAAGTAAAAAGCTTGATAATTCTCGCGTGGGAGAAAGAGCATATGATGGAAACCAGCATTGCCGTTGCACCACAGAGATAGGTGAGAGTGGCATCTTGAGCTATCGAAACCTTTAGTAATACAACACCGATGGTAAATAGAACCAACTGAGTTCGTAGCCAGGACAGAACAGTACGCTCTAACTGAAGACCTTTTACCGTATTCATAGCGTGATGGCCAATGCGATAATGAAGGTGAGAACTAAAATAGTCGCACTAATAATCTTCATGTTCGATGTGTATTGGAGCTCTTGGTTTAACCGCATCGCCTGTTCGTTGTGAGACCATCGTCGGTAAGCATAGATGGCTACGGTTCCAGAGCAGAAGCACAAGAAACAAGAAAGTAATAGTCGCGTCAATGGGTTCGCAAGCTCCGGGGTAAGTTGATCGAGAGCAATAGCGCCTGCTAGCAAGGCGAGAGATGTCCTAATCCACGCGAGATAGGTTCGCTCGTTGGCGAGTGAGAAGCGATAGTCTGGAGCGTTCCCTTGCGCACGCCATGGTGATTTTTTCGAGCGGAACTTTTTCATTCAACTTTTTCCTTGGACAACTGGTTAGCACTCGGCAGTTTTGATAGATCGACAGGATGGGGGTTGCGATGGTGGATGCTCAGCACTCCGGATTGTTTGAGTGTTTTGCAAAAACGAATCACAGTCGTCACGTCGGTAGCGCTGTACTCGCTAATTTCGCGATAAGTCCAGGGATAGTGTGGGTAGTATGTGAAGAAATGCTGTATCGCATCGATTATTCGGTTTTTAGCGTTGAAAGCACTAAATTGAACAAGACGTCGCTCAGCTTCCCCTAACTCTTGGCAAACTTCGGTTGTTAACGCTTTGGTTAGTGAAGGGGCCAGCTGTTGCAGATCTTCAAAGGTGTGAACATTTACTCGACTAACAACACTGTTCTCCATCGCTCTAGCCGTCGCTGGGTAGCGCTGATGAGTAAACAGAGAGCGATAACCGAAGTATGAGCCCTTCCCGTACAGTCTGAGTAACGATTCTTTTCCGGTTTCTGCCACTTGGTAAAGCCCTATAAATCCACTTTCGACGCGATAAAACCCAGATGCTTTGTTGTTACTAAAGTAGACAGCTTCTTGTTTGCAAACGGTGAGTCTACTGGTCATCTCTTTCACTGATGTTGGTATTGGTATCGTCATACTGCCGTCATTGCGTGTTACTGGAAACGATAGTGTACTGCAAAAAAAACAGACGAAATATGATCAACGCCATAAACTAAACACTAATTGGTACGTTAGATTGTTTTTAGTAAAAAGGTGTTTTGTTTTTAGTTGTGACGGAGGTGGTCTATGCCATTCAATGAGCTGTTGACGAACGTGTGGTCTGCGGATGCAGTGGCTTTGAAGCTGCTTTTAGGAAGCATTTTTGGTTTATGTTTAGGGCTAACCGGTGTTGGTGGAGGAGTGCTGTTAATACCAATGTTGCAGTTATTTTGCGGAATGTCTCCCGTGTTGGCGGTCGGCACAGCAAGTTTGATTTCAGCGATGGTTAAGATCAACGCTTCTCTAGTTCATATAAAAGCTCGCAACGTATCTTGGAACAAGATAGCACTACTGTTTGTTGGTGCGGTGCCGGTTACATTGGTGGTCACTCAGCTGGTAGTTTACTACAGTACACATCCGCTTTACTCGCAAAGTACAGAACAGATGGTGACTTGGCTTGTGACAATTGTGATGGTTGGGTCACTGGTTTCTGTGTTCTCTAAATACAAAAGCACGTCTAAGGTTGAACAGGGCTTCATTTCAGAGCCTAAAACAAACACCAAAAAAGCGATTGTTTCTGGCATGTTCTGTGGTTCAGTTTTGGGTTCGACGGGCGTTGGTGGGGGCGTTTTGCTTCTCCCTGTACTCAACAATGTGTTGCATTTGGATATTAAGAAAGCCATTGGCTCTTCGGTAGTATTGGCATTGTGTCTGTCTGCCATTGCCGCAGCTGGTTATGCAAAGGGTGGACAGTCAGATATTCATACCGCAATCTTGTTTTTTATCGGTTCATTTCTTGGCGTTCCTGTGGCTGCTTATTTGATGAAACACATGTCTGAACGTCACGTTTATTCGGCGACCATGATTGTTATTTTGGTTAGTTTGATTGCGTATCTATTGCTTTAGATATCGAGACTAGAGTTTGCTTTAAATTACTGTCGCTGGTGAATCAGCGATCCTAAAAGTGTAGGTCGAGTTTAAATAGTCGACCTGTGATTATTTGTAAATATATTGTTGTTAATTACAAGGATTAAATATGGCATTTACTTTGGCACTACCCAAAATAAATATCTCTGGGGAAAATGCGATCAACGAATTGGTTTGTCATTTAGTCTCTAAAGAGGTTGGCGATGGCTTCATTATTGCGGACAATGCATTAAAAGAACTGGGTTTACTTGAACCACTGATTACAGCGCTCAAAGAATCTAATTTGTCTTTCACTTGCTTCACGGATACAGTTCCAAATCCAACTGTAGCCGTTGTTGATAGTGCTTATCAGGCATACAAAGAGTCCGGTGCGAACTACATTATTGGATTTGGTGGAGGTAGTGCAATTGATACCGCGAAAGCTGTAAAGATCCTGACTGCTAATCCACAACCAATCACTCGTTATACAGGGGTGAACAATGTAAAGAATCAAGGCGTACCACTATTTGCTATCAATACCACGGCAGGCACTGCTGCAGAGGTGACCAGTAATGCTGTCATTACCGATGAAAAGAGCAAAGTAAAGTGCGTTATTATTGATAGCAATATTATTCCGGATATTTCTGTGAATGATCCTAGCATTATGGTTGGTTTACCCGCTGATGTTACGGCAGCAACTGGTATGGATGCCCTGACTCATGCTATTGAAGCTTACGTTTCAGTAGGTGCACACACCCTAACCGATCACTCTGCGCTAGAGTCTGTTCGCGTGATTAGTCAATACTTACCTCATGCTGTAGAGGATGGTTCAAATATCGAAGCGCGAGAGAAAATGGCATTAGGTCAGTTCCTAGCAGGTATGGCATTTAATAGTGCTGGATTGGGTATGGTTCACGCCATGGCACACCCAGCAGGCGCACATAAAAATCTACCACACGGGGTCTGTAACGCCATTCTCTTGCCACTAGTATGTGAGTTTAACCGACCACACCGGATAGAGAAATTTGCCAAACTGGCTGTTGCTCTGGGGTGTAAAATTGATGGAATATCTGAAGAGCAGGCGAGTATCGAAGCTGTGAAGGCCATCCGTGAACTTAGCTCGCGTGTTGGTATTCCCGCTGGATTTGGCCAGCTAGGTGTCACAGAAGATGATGTAACGGTCTGGGTGGATAGTGCGTTGGCAGACCCGTGCGCCGGAGGAAACCCCGTCAGCATGACCTCTGACGATGTGCTCACTTTGTATATCAAGTCGCTTGGGTAGTTTACACCATTCCGTTGATTACATGAGCCCGTCATTCAAGGCGGGCTCATTTGTTTGCAACTTTTTGAAGTTTCAAAGGGGGAATCATCTTAGTGATTGCATTTTTTGACGCGATTCACATTGATCATCCAGAAACGCGAACATCTCTCCGTTATTTAAACCCACGCTCTATGCAAATTTTGCCCTCAAAATTACCAAAAATTATCATTTAACTTAGCAAGCATAGATTGTAACTTTACTATGTTGGTTTTAATTGTTGGTAAAATTAATTCTCAAAATGAAATTTTTGTGGCTCATGAATAAAATGGAATAAATTGCTTATTCTAATTTGTTATGTCACTTATTTGTTCAAATGAGATTGTGATTGATGTTCGGATAAAACGAGCAAATTAGAATAAATTACGTTGAAATAAAATAAATAAAAGGGAAGAAACATGATTGATATAGCAATCGTACTGGTTTACTTTGGCTTCCTTGTGGCAATTGGGGTCTTATTCAAATCCTTCAGTAACTCCACAAGTGATTATTTTCGTGGGGGCGGTAAAATGCTGTGGTGGATGGTGGGTTCCACATCATTCATGACAGCGGTTAGTGCCATGACGTTTACTGGCCACATGGGGAAAGCATTAACGGGTGGATTCGCAGTAGCGACAACAGTTTTTTATGCAAACGCTCTTGGCTACCTGTGTAACTATCTGTTTTTTGCTGCAAAAGCGCGTCAAATGCGAGTGGATACACCACTCGAAGGTGTACGCATGCGATTGGGTGCCGTGAATGAGCAGGTTTTTACATGGGCTAACGTACCATTAAGTGTTCTTCAGGCTGCGATTTGGATTAACGCACTTGCGGTATTCTGCAGTGCAGTCATTGGGCTTCCTCTAGAGTTAACAATCGTAGTTGCCGGTTCGGTTGTGTTGTTTATGTCTCTTGTTGGTGGTAGCTGGGCTGTTATCGCGTCAGACTTCATGCAAATGATCATTCTAACGACAATGACGTTGGTAACAGGTGCTGTTGCGATTTGGAAATCTGGTGGCTTAACACCATTGCTTGATGCTGGCCTTCCTGAGCAGCCATTCATTGGTGACGGATACAACCACGCATACTTGTTTGTTGGTTGGTTCATCTTCATGTTTATTAAGCAGTTCTTTAGTACGAATAACATGGTGGATTCGTACCGTTATATTGCTGCGAAAGATACCAAAAACGCACGAAAAGCGGCGATTTTAGCAGGTACCCTAATGCTCATCGGTCCACTGCTTTGGTTTGTTCCTGCCTGGTATGTGGCAGCACACTACCCGGATACAAGCACTTGGGGCTTGGATGGTCTAGGTAACAAAGTCGCCGACGCGACCTATTTTATTTTCGTAAGTCGCGAAATGCCCGTCGGAATGGTTGGATTGATGCTCGCTGCTATGTTTGCTGCAACCATGTCTTCGATGGACTCAGCGTTAAACCGAAATGCAGGTATTATTCTCAAGAGTGTATATCAACCATATTTCTGTAAAAATCACTCTGAGTCACACCTCATTTTTGTGAGTAAACTACTGACGGCTCTATTTGGTATCATCATCATTGTTTCAGCGTTGTTCCTCACATCATTGAAACAGTTTGGTCTGTTTGATTTAACGATGTTGGTGAGTACGCTAATCGGCTTCCCAATCCTTATTCCGTCGATCATGTGTTTCTTTATCAGAAAAACACCTGATTGGGCAGGCTGGGGTACGGTTATCGTAGGTATGTGTGTATCAGGATTTATTGCCATTGTTCTAACACCGGAAGTACTACAATCGATTTTAGGTTTAGATCAGCCACTGACGTCTCGTGAATACACAGAAATGAAGTCGGTAACGTTAGGCTTGATAGGACACATGTCGATTACACTACCGTTCTTTGTTTGCTCACAGTTCTTTTATAAAGGACTACCAGCGAAACGAGAAGCTGAAGTTAAACAATTCTTTACCAACGTGGACACTGAAGTTGTCGTCGAAGACTGTCCAGAAAGTGTTGCGATGGATAATAAGCAAAACACTGTACTAGGTAAGATGGTACTTATCGCGTCTGTCTTTATTCTCTGTCTGACTCTCGTTCCTAACCCATTGTGGGGAAGAATGCTGTTTGTCTTTATTGCAGCAATTCTAGCTCTTATCGGTACCTTGTTAGTTAGGTCTGAACGTAAACTTGAAAGTACAAAAGTAACTCAAGCTTCAGCAACCGTTTAGATATAAGATAATACCGAAACCCTTAATGAGTTAATTTTCATTAAGGGTTTTTTTTTACAGCGAACCATAGTTTATTTTTACATCTGGGATTCTAGTTTTGTGGGCAAATTGTGACGTTACTACGGGCAATAAGTTACCTTGCTGAGTGGTTATTTACATCAAATAATTAATTAATTAGGTAAGGTGGACGCCTTACTTTTTACAATGGCGATAAAAATATTCATATAAATAGTAACTGAAATAAGATGAGACAAATTTATGAACCACAGTCATTTAACAAAAAACCTACCTCTCCTGATTCTCAGCTTAGTATCGAGCACCGTAGCCGCCGAAGACTGTACTTCTGCGCCTATAAACCCCAAGGGTGATACAAGCAAACTTCAAGCTGCGCTCCAACAAGCCACCAATACAGGCACTGAACTGGTACTTACGGGCACTTATTACATCAGCCAGGATACAAAAGTTTACTTGAGAAACGATCTTAAAGTAGATGCTAGCGAGGCTAGCTTTATTGCTACAGAGCAGTTAGATGGTGATATGTTTAGTTTCGATACGCATACGTCAGAATCGGATGAGTGTGGTGGCGCGAGTGTGCTAGCGAACTTTGATTGGACTGGTGGCACATTTAATATGTCAAAAGCCAAGGTTTCTACTGTTGTTCCACTTCGCTACAAAACCCCTGCGGGAAGAGAGGGAACAAAGCAAACAGCAGATGCGCTTTCAATCCGAGGTGCGACAAGCTCAGGCAAGATCAAACTTAACGAGTTACTTATTGAAGATATTGTTTTTATCGGTACTGAAAATGATACTGACCCTTATTATCTAGCTGGTGGAGATAGCGGAATCCTCATGACGGGGGCACTAAAAGCAATTATTAAAAACAACAGCTTCTTTGGCGTTCGTGATGCAGCAATCTATGTTTCTGCAGGGGGCGTATCAGGGGAGTATGGAGATCACTTCACACTGGTTAACAACTACGTCGAAAGAGCTTATGATGGCATCACGAGCAAACGAGGCGCTGATAATATCAAGATGAAAAACAATATCATGAACGATGTCGTAGTAGGTTTGAGTATCAAGAGAGTGTATGACGGTTGGACTGCAACCAACATTAATATTTCTGAAAATAGTGTGTCAAACTCGGTTAGACCGATTAGTGTAGAGCGAGCCAATGATGTGGTGATAGACAGTAATCGTATCGATAATCTTGGCTCTATTGTTGCTGATTCTCCAAAACCAACAAACAAGTATGGGCAGCAATATGAAGGTATCGCACTCAACGGCGCTCAAGGGAGTAACCGTGTGACGAACAATATAATCAACGGAATCACGCAAGACGACTCACGCGAGAAAGATACAACGACATGGGGTATTGTCCTTCGTCCGGAAGATGGTCGAGAAACAACGAATGTTGTTATCGAGGACAACAGCTATTCTAGGCTCGATAAGTGGGTAAATAGAATATCGCTTTAGTCTGTATTTGAGAGTGTCTCTTTTTCTCGTAGTGTCTCTTCAGGTTTCGCGACCACGATGAATCCAAAGAGCTAGACTGGGTAATGATGATACCCGAGGTTTTTAGAAATGTTACGAGCCGCATGATGCAATGCGCTAAAGTAATCGCGTTTTCTTTTTTCATCAAATCGATTTGTCGGAAAAGAGATTGAAATTGCCGCTGTGGCTTCTCCAAATCGGTCAAACACTGGCACTGCAATACATCGTAACCCTGGCTCTTGCTCTTCAATATCTTCCGCATAATGTTGATGTTTGACCCAATCTAGTTCCGCTAGCAGATGCTCTACAGTTTTGTGTGTTTTGTCGGTGTGAGCTTTGAATACCACAGGAGCGAGTAGCCCCCTGATTTCGGACTCAGAGAGGTAACTCATGATAATCTTGCCAATTGCGGTACTATAGAGAGGAGCTTGTCGACCGATTCTAGAATGCATTCGAAAGTGATAGTTTGAATCTACTTTGTTAAGGTAAATGATCGCATCTTCATCAATCACGCCTAGGTGAACGGTTTCATTAAAGGCACTGCAGACAGTCGCCATTTCCTTGTTTGCTGCGTCGACAAGATCAACATGAGCAAGCGCTTTTGAACCAAGCTCAAACAGCTTGGAAGTTAGTTCGTACTTCTCTGCATCCCTATTTCGCTGCACAAACCCTAAACTCGTCATCGTTTGTAAAAAACGGAAGGTCGTTGCTTTCGACATCCTTAATTGTTTTGAGAGCTCAGATAGGCCAGCCTCTTTTTGGTCCGCTAAGGCAGAGACGATATTAAATACCTTTAGTACTGAGGAGACGGTTCCTGGCTGGGTTGTTTTTTCCATTTCATGCCCTCGGCTTCGTTTAAATTAAAGAGTCATCACATATAGTTTTGCTAACTCTGCGATCTCATTTTGATAAATTTTAGTGTTGAGTAAAAGGCTAAGGTTTGCAGTGTTGACTGGCAGATTTAGTGCTAACCTTAATCATTCCAGCTAGGGAGCGGCGTTAAGTGGTTTATATTATTTGCTGCGTTGTTGGGTAAGTACCCAGCAGTTTCGGCGTTAGAGGTAATTAAGCTTGTGCTAGCGCAAGTAGAGGTCTGGTATCAGTCGCGAACAAAGGCAAGCTTTACCTTGAATTTTGAATACTCACGATTAGTAGATCAATGCAAAGCCTGATGGTTATATCTTTGAGTTAAAAGAATGTAATGATAAAAGGATTGTTCAGATTTTTTGATCTAACTGATGAATGTCCTCTTTGTGATCACAAAGCGATTCGGGCACACATTTTTGATCAAACTTTATTGTCCTCCGACATGGGTGTCGAAAGACAATAAAGATTGATCAGTTACAATAAAGTCTGGTCGTTTTTTAACCTCCTACTAAGTTTCGCTTAGTCGGAGGTTTTTTTATGTCAGGTGCAGATAAGCCACTCAATAAGAAAGACCAAAAACGTTTAGATGAAAATAGATTATTAGGTTTTTCTGAGGGTGGTAGGATGGGCTGGCTCGCGTAATGAGAGCTTGCTCCGAGAAAAGTGTTCGTTGGGACTTCTCAGTAAACGAAGATCATTGTTCAGTGGTGGTGGAAGTTAAACATCATCGATACAGTAAAATAAAACCAATATAGGTCAATCACTTGGCTATCCAGACTAAAACTAAACGCTAAGTATCACTAGAACTATTTTTAACTCTTTGACCGTAGTGAGTATGTTGTTCGTCTGGAAGGGATCATCATTTAGATCGTTCGATGAAGCTTTTAAGAATGTTAAAAAGCCTGATGAGAGTATGCTATTAACTATTAGAATATCGTATATTTCAATAGCAAGATGGCAAGTGTGATATAAATTAGACGCTTTGTGGGCACCAATGGCATGAATACGACGGTCATTTATCTATCTACAACGATTACGCTGAATGCGCAATCAAATCGTTGCTACCTTGGAACTTCAAACAATAGCAACGTCGCCCCGTGGGGTAATGGCGTGCGAAAGTCCCATAAAATTAACTTTATCGTAATAGTTTT
>NZ_JAMKMS010000035.1 GCF_023634655.1 Vibrio methylphosphonaticus
GATATAACTAACGTACCCCAAGGAAGAGGGAGTACGACATGGAGTTATTGATAAAACTGGAATACGTTGCCTTGCAAATTTGGGCAATATTTTTGATTAAAGCGCTATTGTTCGATTAATACGCTATTGTTCGATTAAAGCGCTACTGTTAGATTAAAGCGCTACGGTTTGGTTAGCGTGCAATAAGAGTGTTTGAGGCGTCCAATTCTAGGTACTAGTCCGATTTGGCACGACTTACATCCTCTAGGTTTTCTGTCTCATGGATGCCATTATTGAATTGTTCAAGTGGTAGAGGCCTACTGAAGTAGTAACCTTGAAGTAGGTCGACCCCAAACTTGCTTATACTCGTAGCATGGCTTGCCGTCTCCACACCCTCTGCAACAACACGATATCCTAAACTTTTTATCATTGAAACCATGGTTGAAACAAAGTCTAGGCTTGATTGATCTTTAGTGATATCAGCAATAAACGAACGGTCAATTTTCACTTCATCTAACGGCAGTTTCTTTAGTAGCGATAAAGAAGAAAAGCCCGTCCCAAAATCGTCTAACGAAACGTTTATTCCTTCCTTTCTTAGTATTTTTAAAGAATGAACACAGGCGTCATAATCGCTAATAGCTGCCGTTTCCGTAATCTCAATGCAAAACTGTGATAACGCTAGGTCATAACTAAGAATGGTTTGAATAAACTCATCTGCGAAGTTCCTTTGGATCAATTGCTTAGCACTGACATTGACGGATATCTGTGTCATAGAGCGCAACCATTGAGAAGCGCGTACATCATGACAAATTTTACTTAGTATATTGTTTCCAAGTTGATGGATGAAGCCGCCGTCTTCTGCAATTTTAATAAATTGAACGGGTGGTACGCTCCCTAATGTTTCATCTGTCCAACGGGCTAAGGCTTCTACTGCAACCACTCGGTGCGTTTTTTGGCACACTTGGGGTTGATAGAATACTTGGAGATCATGATTATCGATTGCTCGTTTTAAGTGATTTTCAAGCTTTATTGAGCTTGGTGTAGAGGAGTCCATCGAATCGTGGTAATGCATTATTTTTCGAATGCCCTGCTGTTTAGCTCGATACATAGCAATATCCGCATTTTTGATCAATTCTTCGGGAGTACCACCATTGAATGGGTAGAACGATATACCTAAACTTCCTTGGCTGATCAATTCGACCTCTTCATGAATCATTGGTTTTTCGACCGCTTTTAAAATTTTACTTGCGAGGTGATTCACCTGCGCTACATCACTTGCATCGCAGAAAAACAAAAATTCATCACCACCAAGACGAGCGATTACCTGTGACTCATCTAGCACACTCTGTATTTCCCTAGAAATATGACACAGTAGCGCATCTCCAATATGGTGACCAAAGGAGTCATTGACTATTTTGAAACGATTGAGATCCATCATCATGACTGCCCCAGGTCTGTCAGGATAATGGTTTATATGTTCGCTGATCTTTTCAATTATTTTTCTACGGTTCGCAAGGCCAGTGAGTGCGTCAAAATAAGCCATATGATGGATTTTTTCTGAGTTTTTACGTTGCTCTGTGATATCCGTTATTGAACCAATAAAGCGTATCGCAACGCCTTGCGCGTTACGCACAGCAGAGCCACTTGCTTGTACCCAAATGTAGCTTCGATCGCGTTTTTGAATGCGAAAACTCGTTTTGAAGGGGGTGTCGCTCACTAAATGTACATGGATGCTTGCTTCTAGTTCACTTATGTCATCGGGGTGGATGAATCGGAATAATTGGTCACAATCGCTTATGTGTTTATGCTCGATGTTTTCGTGATCAAGCATTTTGAGGAGACGAGTATTCCATCGCAACTTGTTACTGATTAGATCCCAGTCCCAGATCCCATCGTTGGAACTATTGGAAACCACTTCCAATTGTTGAAGTAGTTGCTGTGAATTTTTTTGTCTGAGGTTACTGGTGTCAACGAGTAAGTCTCGCTCAATAGAGAGTGCGAGCATATCGAGGTAATTATTGAAAAGAGATTGAGTACCGATATTTTGTTGTTCCGACAGGGAATCTATTACAGTAAGGAGCTGCCAACTGCTTTTCTTACCTGTGGCAATGGGTATGATTGTCGCCGCAAAATGATCGCAGCTCTTAAGTGGTGGGTAACCGTTTATATCGCAGTTTGACTGATATTCATTATAGTCGATAGGTTTTGTCATACCTTGCTCAACCCATTTTTCGATGTTGTACTTTTCGAAATTACAGTGAGCAAGGCAAGCCCAATCAAGTTTGGTTCCGTAGAGACTTTGCGCATCCAGGATAGAATGAAAACCGTTCTGTGCTTGCGAGTAGAAGTTCTCGAAAACCTCAGTGGGTGAGCGGCCCCCAACGTCGAGTAATGCATGACGAATGGACTTATGAGATTCATATTTTGACGTAGAGGAACCACAAGACCGCCTAATGATCAATTTTTGTGGGATTAGCTGAATTTGACTCGAGAATGATTCGCCGTGAATACGTTTAACCGCACGTTCAAAAGCGCAACGTGTTAGCCGCTCGAGCTGTTGGTCGATAGTGGTGAGTGGTGGTTCAATTTGCAGGCCGAAAAACACGTTATCAATGCCAACTATAGCCACATCATTGGGTACGGAAACGTTTAGATGCTTAAGTTGTTCGATCATGCCAATGGCATTGTAGTCGGTCGAGCAAATAACGGCCGTACACGTAGATTTACGTTTGATAAACTCGACAGCAGCTTCTCGGCCTCCTGCTAAAGAGCAGTTACTGACACTAAAAAAATTATTGGGATTGAAAACACCATCATGGTGAACAATGGCTTGTTGAAATGCTTTAAAACGAGAACGAACGTCATTGACGGAGAGATTGCCGCAAAACCCAATATCTTGATGGCCTTGCTCCCGCAGCCAGCGATATAGCGAGCAAACGCCATCACTTTGAACACTGATAAATTGCTCTACTTCCAAAGGAGCGTAGCTTGCGCCTAGAGACAGGACTGGAATATCCTTGCTCAGAGCGGCTTTAACTAAGTGATCCGCTGCAGAATGGAGCACAATTATTAATGCATCTAAATGATCGAGTGCGACTTGTAGATCAAAGTCTCGACGATGACCGCTGCGAATGAAAACCAGATTAACACCATGTTGCTTAGCCATTTGGCGCAGCGTCGCGTTAATCTCCCCCATATAAAATCCACTTAACATTGGCAAGATAATGCCAATAGTCGGACGTTTAACAATATTATTTTTATTCATTTTAATCATTGAATTGAACGAACAGGTAAAAATTAAATATGTTGTAAAGATACGGTTTTAGTCGTTATTACTACAATGCTAGTGAGTACTGCTCTGCCTGATGTTAACCGGTTATTCGGTGATGAAAGAGGCGATAGTGACGAGTCGTACCGCTACAAAAAGTAGCTAAACGGATTAGAACGTCATTTTATAACTGTGTTTTTTACTGTTGTCATGAGACAAATTGATTGATGAGCGATCTGAATTTTTCAACTTCCATAAATGCTCGGTAAACACGGCTATCATCATTAAATGGGCGCGAGTAACGATGCCATCGTTACTACCTCCACTCAGTACATTCTCCAATGTATTGAATGGAGAGTGTAAATCAATTATAACTAACGCTATCAATGCCTTAACGGAAATTAATATAACTGTGTATAGATGCGCATATATCGACAAGCGTCACAATATTACTATATTTAATGTGAACGTAATCCAAGGCTCCTAACCAATCTAGACTAAGCTTTGAGTAATAGATAATGATATTCGGTCATCGCTCGGGCACACTTTTCGCAACAACGGCAACCAAATTGATACCTTGCGCACGTTTGGTGTTAATCATCACCCGTACGAGATTTCTTCTTAAACATAAAATTTTATTCAATTTTAAAAACAATGGCTTGAAGAGAACACTTAGAATTTAAACTTGGCTACCTGAGTAAGCACCGTGGTTTGTGCCAAGAGGTTGTTAGATACATTGGCTTGAGATAGTGCCATGCGTACCTCCGAATCTTCAAAAAACAGGGTTTCATCGGTGCCATCAGCGAAAATATGTTCAACAATTTCTGTGATGTGATGTGATGTGATGTTGAAGTTCAGTGTTTTTGTTTTGTATAAAGAGCCATGTACCGCATGCGTTAGTACAGCATGATATGGCTATCAGCAGCCAATGGCAGTTCCGAGTATGATTGTTTTTAAGGTGGATCGGCGAGTTTTTGAGAAGGTGACGGTGATTATTGTCATTAAGTGATGACGACGTGTGCGGTTAAGTGAGTAAATTGACTAACCGTTTTTCGCTTTTCCCCCCATAATGCGCGCTCAGCCGTCGTAACGTCGATAAGCAAGATACTTTTCATCGTACTGTAACTAGGGTGAATGGTGTCATCAATGGGTAACTAAGAATGCATTATATGAGTTTGCAATTGGATGCGGCAGCGCAAGCTATCGTGGGTGAATTGGTAGAAGGGTTAGAAAATGAAGATGGTTGGATCAAAATGACGGCACGAATCGCTGCGCAAATTGATTCTAAACTGAATGAAAATGGTTATGTCGGGATCGTCACTTGGTTTAGTGATGAAGACTATATCGAGAGTGATATTGTTTATTCTTAACGTACAACGCTTAGGTGACTCTTAAGCTGATACCTTTCAAGAGCGCGGCTTCTTAATGTTTTATTCACACTAAGAAGCCGTGTGTGTTGGTATTGTTGGTATCGTTTTTTCGATCTCTTTTATTTTTCAATGACTAAGGTCTTACCCTGTCGGCTACTTTCCATGGCCAATTCAATGAGCTTTATGGTCCAAATTGCGTCGCTCGCTTCAACGGGGGGACGAGAATTTTTGCGGATCGCTTCGGCCATTTTTTCAAAATAGTGTTGGTAATTACCCGGTTCAGTGGTCACCGGATTGATGGCTTCTGCGCGATACAGGTTTCCATAATGTTCTGGTGCTTCTTTTGTCCAGTTAGGCTCGGTAGGTGAAACGCCGGCAATTAATCTAGCTTCTTGAGGATCCAGCCCCATTTTTTCATAACTTCCTTGTGTGCCTTTGAGGCTAAAGCGTTGGTTTGGCGCTGCGCTAAATAGGTCGCCGTGCAACAGTGCGATGTGGTTAGGGTAGTGTAATGTGACATTGAAATAGTCTACATTTGACGACCCTTCACGTAGCATCAGGCATTGGGCAGTAATCGCATCGGGTAAACCAAAAAGATCCAAACATTGATCAATCAGATGTGAACCTAAGTCGAAAAGAATACCGCCACCGTTTGTGGTTTGTTCACGCCAGCGTTGACGTACCTCAGGGCGAAAACGGTCGAAGTGAGATTCGAAGTGTTTAACGTCGCCGACATTACCTTCTTCAATCAGCTTTTTGACAGTAAGAAAATCACCATCCCAACGGCGGTTATGGTAAACGCTCAGTACACGTTGTTGTTTGTTAGCTAAGGCAACAAGGGTTTCACCATCTTCTACCTGAGTGACGAACGGCTTTTCTATGATGACGTGCTTATTATTCTCTAACGCCGTTTTTGCAAGGGAGAAATGCACGTCATTGGGTGCAGTGATGATCACTAACTCAGCATCGCTGTGGTTTAACAAATCATCGGCCGTTTGATAATGATCCACGGCAGGCCAGTCATTTTTCACAGACTCTGCTTGGCTGCTGCTAATCGCACACAACTCAAATTCAGCCATACTGCTGATAAATGGAAGGTGGAAGGTTTTTGCTGAAAATCCGTAACCAATGACGGCGGTTTTTATTGGGGCGAAATCCATAGTGTTTAACTCTTCGTCGAAGGGGAAGTAAGAATGATGTCAATGTCGTGCTTGGCAAGCAGATTGGCAATGTTGGCGGGTGGCGCTTGATCGGAAATGATCACATCCACGTGCTCAAAGTTGCAGACCTGGAAAAAATTCTGCTGACCAAACTTACTGCTATCACAGACTAAAATCGTGGTCTCTGCTTGTGCGATCATGGCTTGTTTCATCGAGGCTTCGGCCTCGCTGCTGGTGGAAACCCCTTGCTCTGATAAGGCACAAACACCAATGAATGCTTTGTTAATTCGGTAGCTTTCTAATTGCTTAATCGCATTACTGCCAAGAATGGCACGATGAAACGCGTTGAACTCCCCACCCAAAATATGAACCCCAATCTTTTGCTCTGCATTGTGTATTGAGTCCGCGTTACGAGTGAGTGTTGATAAACAGTCGACCGAATTGGTTACGACAGTAAGCGGGGCGCGCAGGTACGTTGCCATTGCAGATAACGTCGTTCCCGTATCAAGCAGTATATAGTCATTCGCTTCAACTAGGCTGGCGGCGAGTTGGCCGATGTCCATTTTTGCCTGACTGATAGTTTTTTGCTGATAGGCTGTTGCATGGGGAGTGACCGGAGAAATTATCGCACCACCACGAATGCGTTGTATACCGGGTTGTTGAGCAAGCTTGACTAGGTCACGTCGCGCGGAATCCCGGGAAATCGAAAATTGCTCGCAGAGATCATTAAGTGTGATTTTTCCTTTTTGATTGAGCAAGGTTTGCATTGCTAGTAATCGTTCATCTTGGGTCATAGTTATTTGTAGGCTCATGCTCAGGCAGTAAGATGGGTTATCTTGTTAAGTCATCATGTGCACTTAAGTGATTTTGTATGATTGTAAGTATTTTTAAGTGATGATGCACGCTTTAGTTTAGCCATCGCGCCGTTTTTTGTCGGTTAGTGGGGGGGGGTTAATGATAGAGGTCGCCTCTTCGCTAGCGATGTTTTCAGGCGCGATAGGAGTGGGAAGAACTTATTAATAAAGATGGATCTCAAGAGAATAGTCACCTAAAATTATGAGGTTAGGTAAAGTATCTCACCGAAATACGCTGGCATAGCGAGTCGATAATTTACGTGCAATGTTGTCCTCACACTCTTTTAGACCCTTTAATTACTAGGTTTTCTTAATCCGATGAAAAAATATGAGTTTATCGTTCAAGACGTTATCAGTAAGATTTGTCAGAATGTTATTACGATGAAATTGCCTTCAGAAAGAGAACTTGCGGAAAGTTATGAGGTGTCTAGGTTCACTATAAGAAAAGCATTAGAGAAATTAGAATCTATTGGTATTGTTACCGTGAAGTCTGGGTCGGGTATATTTATTAATGGTGACATTAATAATAATCCTCTTGTGTATAACTCTATTACTGAAAATAGTTTTAGGAGAATGTCGTACAGTAAGCTGACGTTGAATAAAAGAGTGATGGATTCAAATGAAAAACGAGTGTTTATTTTGGACGATGATGATTATATATGGAATGTAAAGCGCTTAAGACTTATTGATGGGAAAGTTATTCAAATAGAAGAAGCGAGAATGCCAGTAAAGCTTTTTCCAAAAATGAATGATGCGATTATAGAAAGCTCTTTGCAAAAACATGCACTCGATATAGGTCTAGATATTGAACAGTATCTCACAACCTACCGTGCAGTGAACACGTCTAAAGAAGAAGCGCAATTACTTGGTTGTAAGCGTGGTGCTGCGGCTATGAATATTACTAATCGCGGATTTCTTTCTAATGGTGAGGTTTTTATTATCAGTGATATTATTGATATAAACTATCAATGTACGTATCACGCACCATTTAATAGTAAGAATATTCAGTATCGAGATGAAAAATAGCCGAAAAAACGGCTATTATATTTATATACAAGCCCCCTGTTTTGTTGATAAATAGAGGGCTTGCTCATAAATTGGGTGTTAGTTAAGGCGTATGAATACTGCCATCAGGTAAACGGCTTTGTGTCCACTCATGTGGACGGTATTCTACTGGGTAGTCAGCCGCAGCTTGGCGGTTCATCTCAACACCAATGCCTGGGATCTCTGAGGCATAGAGATAGCCATTTTGGGGTTCTTGTGCATTTTGGAACACCGCATGGGTATTTTCTTTGTATTCAACGTGTTCTTGGATGGCAGCGTTATGCAAGTGAACATTTAAGTGAGTATTTACTGCGGCACCAATCGGCGTCATATCAGGCGGGCAGTGCCATGCGATACGCACACCAAAGTGTTGACAGAAGTACCCCAATTTCAGTGCAGGTGTGATGCCACCAATTTGTGAAACGTGGCAGCGGATAAAATCGATACGACGATTAATAATGAGGGATTTCCATTCCTCTGGATTATTAAATAACTCACCCAGCCCAAGAGATACCGAGGTCTGGCTTCTTATATTATCCAGCCACTCAGTTTGACTTGGTGGCAAGATATCCTCAATGAAGAACGGCTTGTACTGTTCAACATCTTTAGCAAACTGAATCGCTTGATTGGGGAATAAACGCTCATGTACATCATGGAGAATATGAAACTCATTACCATATTTTTCACGAAGTGATTTAAACATGGTGAGCGTGTTATCCATGTACTGATCTTGGTCGTAATAGGAACCTGATGTTGGGCTATTGGTAGTATGAATATTTTCTGGTACACCACCATAGAAACCAAGTTGGCAGCGAATATGTTTGTAGCCTTGTTCAAGGAATCCATCAACGAGTTTATAAATACCTTCCATTGAATCACTTGTGGCATGAGTATATACAGGAATAGCATCACGAGATTTACCACCAAATAATTGGTGTAAAGGCATGTTAGCAAGTTTTGATTTAATATCCCAAAGTGCCATGTCAACGCCTGAAATCGCATTGTTAATAACTGGGCCATTACGCCAATAAGCATTAACCATCATCATTTGCCACAAATCTTCTATATTATTGGCGTTTTTACCAATAAGAAGAGGCTTTAGGTATTCATCTACCATTGTTTTAACAGCGAGTGGGCGCTGTTGGAACGTTGCGCAGCCATAGCCTGTGACACCAGCATTCGTTTCCACAATGACAGTGACTAAATTATGCCTGTCTGGTTTGGTAATAATACATTCAATACCAGATATAATGGTTTCTTTCACAATGATGCTGCCTATATAAATTAACTGCTATTATCTAACCGCTAAAAACAGGTTTGATCAAGTAAAAAATGGCCTATTTTTTATTGGTTCATTATTAGTGGGAATAGTTAATGAAAAACAGACCAATTCTGTAAATATCATAAAAACCACAAGATTCGATGTTGAAGTGTGATTGCTTTCTCATTTTTTCGAGTTGGATTTATAGGCCGTCTCCGTATTATACAAACAGACAAATTCATCATAAAATAAGAATTCGGACGATATATGCAAGCGAATGAACCTATGGATGCATTGGATCCAGCAAAGATAGCCTCATCTAAAAATATGAATATAAAAGAAAAAATAGGCCTGTTGGTTGATGCTCTCGGGGGCATTAACAATATTGCAGAGTCGACCCATTGTATGACGCGTCTGCGATTCAAATTGAAAAATGAATCGCTTGCCGATGGTGAAGTGATAAAGAGTATTCATGGCATAAAAGGCGTGGTTTTTCAGGAAGGACAGACTCAAGTCATTGTTGGCGTTGAAGTAGAGCAGTGGTTTAAATCACTTCCTGCCAATGCAGAATCTGACGACGATTCAATTGAAGCGATTGAAACAGCGAGTAAAGGTAAATTGTTCCAAGGTGCGATGCGCATCGTAGCGGGTATTTTTGGCCCCGTCGTTCCAGCAATTGCAGGTGCCGGTATGTTGATGGGTCTGCTATCGGGTTTGATTGCAACGAATGTCATTTCCGAAGACTCAGATACCGTGTTCTTTTTCCGTTCAATCTCTGTCGCGGTGTTCTTTTTCTTACCTATGTTGGTGTCGTTTTCCGCTGCGAAGATGTTTCGAGTAAACGAATACATTGCATTGGCAGTCGCAGCAGCGATGCTGTCACCAAAATTAGCAGACAAGGCTGCGGCGTTAAATGGTATTGGGGAGTTGGCCGAACTAAAAGTTATGGGTGTTATCCCTGTTGAGCTGCTCAATTATGGCGGTGCGATCGTCCCTGCTATTCTTGCCGTTTGGTTGCTATCTAAAGTGACGCCATTAGTCGATAGACTGATTCCATCTGTGGCTAAACCGGTGTTTACTCCGTTGTTTGCGTTTGCGATTACGTCGACAATTACTCTATCTGCTGTCGGACCTTTAGGTATTTGGTTAAGTAATGGCGCGGGGTGGGTAGTGGGTTCACTATTGGAGATTTCACCAACGTTGACCGGTTTTGTATTTGGTATTACTCGCCCAATTACGATTGTGTTTGGTATTCATCACAGCATGACGCCGATCAGTTTGAACAACTTTGCGCTGTATAATAAAGATTTGCTAATGCCAATCATGTGTTTGGGCAATCTGGCGATTGCTGGGGCGACCATGGCGATTTGGCACAAGCAACGTAAGACAGTATCTAAGGAAGAGTCATCAATTACAGTGAGTTCTGGTATTACCGCGATTCTTGGGATTACCGAGCCTGCACTATTTGGTGTGTTGACTAAGTACACTAAAGCGATGCTGACAGCGAGCTTAGCAGCCGGCATATTTGGTGCTATTTCTGTGACAATTGATACACACCTTACCAGCTATATCTTGTCCTCAGTATTCAGTTTGCCAGCGTATTTATCAGGTGGTACACAAAACTTTATTCAAGCGGTACTGGGTGTTTGTGGTGTGTTTACTCTCTCGTTTGTCCTAACGTCGATGTTTGTTAAGTTAGACGACAAGTAACCGGCAATAGTAACTGACCGTTAGTAATAGCCTAGTTCGAGAACATCAATGCCTTAGCTTGAGAGTATTAATACACTGATAGTATTGATTCGAATTGATACTAAGCCCGTTCTTTTAAGAGCGGGCTTTTTTATTTATGCCATTCGCTATTTATTATTTACTTGAGTCGCAATGGGTTGTTTTATATCAGCAATCTGATGGGTGTAGTGGGTGTACGTGAAAATTGGTTAACGTTAAGCACATAAAAGATGTGCGAGATCAATAGTTGACTGTTTTACTCTGGTATTGTGTGTTGACTATTTAGCCAACAAATTTGGATTCAGAGATGACATTATCGATTAAGAAGATCTTTCAAAAGAAAGAAGCCCAAGCGACTCAAGAAAAAAAGCCTAGCTCAACTGATAAGGTCGCTGAGCAGAAAAGTAACGAGGGGAAAAGTAAGCATGATACCCCAACGGGTTGCTGCGGTTCTTGCTCGTAACCCAATAAGAAATGGGGTTTTCTAGTTAGATAAGATTGATTTGATAGCGCTTTGGAACGCAATTTATAAGTACCACGAGCGCTATCAATTTATGTCACAGATAAGCCAAGCTAAACCAAACATAATTAAGCTAAACATACCTATACCTAAGCCACCTCTCCTGCGCCTTTCACCGACTGCTCACTGTTTTCCACCAGTATCGCGGTTGCCGTTTGTTTAAGTTGTATCCACTCTTGATCGTCAATGCTAATGCCATTATGCCAAGCATTTTGTTGCGCTTGCGACAGTTCATTTGAATCGATATGAACGCTGTAGTCTTGCGAAAGTTCCTTCACGTCAAAGTCTTGAATGGACAGCTCTATGATCATGCTATGGTTGTTGGTGTCTTGAATGTTTAGCGCATCGGACAAGAACAATTCGGGCGCCACACAGCCACGATTTAGGATGTACATGGTGTGTTTAGGACTGCTACCATTGGTCCACTTTGCCATACAGGCGATGCCTTTTGCCGCCAGTTTGACTAATTCACTGTAGGCCAGCCAGCGATTATGACAATGGTTCAGTTCGATGGCCATTGACTTTGAACCCACCATTTTTTCAATGGCGTAGTCCATTATCACCGGAAGGTGGCAAGCTAAGCTGCAGCGGTGAAGATCAACGCTGATGAGTTGTGGCTGGGTGAGCGTAATATCTGCCGGGCAATCTTGGTCATGGCTAATATAACGGCTGGCGTTATTGAAATGACGCACCCCATGCAGTCCAACCATTTGTAGATCGGCAACCATGTTGGCAATGACGTCAGCTTCTCCGCATGAGCGACGCATACCAAGAAATGCCTTATTAACCGCAGCGACTAATTCATTATGAGAGACAATCATGATGCGTTTCCTCCTGATAACGGCTCGTTGCTTTGTAATGATTCGCTGCTTGGTAGTAGCGGGAAAATCCAATTATCCTCGAAGGTATTGTTGTGAACTTCATCAAGCAAAGGGGCGCCTTGGAAAAAGGTGACGCGAACCCAACGGTCTGAACGCGGGTCAAATTTGGTCGCGCCAAATACTGCTAGCTTGCAGCGTAATAGATGCATTGGCAACGCGTCTTTATGCAACACATTCATTTGAATATCGCCCATTTCTTTATGACCGAGCGTCCAAACACGCCTTGCAATCGCACGGTGCTGAGGATGCTGTACCAGAAATTCAGCCAGTGACAACTCGGACTCGTGTTGACGCAATGCGTGATAGAGGGTGTTAACTTGGCGCGCTACGTCCAGCGGCAGTTCTTTGTCCTCGCCAAGTTCCTCTCCGCGAATGCCAAGTCTGGGCTCTTCTTTGTCTTGCGAGCGATACCAAAACCAATAGTGGTTCTCTGGTAGAGAAAAATCGATATCGATAGCCCATTGGTAGGCGCGTTCAATTGTCGTCTGCAGGTCTTGGACTTTTTGGCCACTTGGCAAAAACAAGGTTTCATCACTGTTCATTTTCTCTTGATAAGTATCGACCAGTTCTGGATAGATCTCCATCAAGCATGATAAGAGGATCTCTTGGGCTTCTATACTCATATCACTGCTATGGTGAGTGACTTCTCCCCATGTTGAACATTTCTTAATCAGTGCGGGAAACTGAGGGTTGAAGCTTTCTAGGTCAGCCACGGCGTTCGCATTGTACTGACGTTGCCTGTCGTTAATTGTGATCACTTGCTGTAAGTGCATCACCGCTTTATTCAGTAGTCCCTGAAGCGCAGGCAACCGCTGGGTGTCGGTTGCCTGCTGTAACACGATGGCAAGTGCGTGCTCACGCGTGGTCATCCACTGATCAACGATTGTGGGGTGATTAATGAGATAAGGAGCCATCCCCAAACCGGTGGCATTGCCAACCCCTAGGTAGCGTTGCAAAGATGGATGCAGAGATGTGGCGTGTTCACCACCTTGTTGAATCGCGAGGTAATTCACCCAATCTAAGCTAAATTCACGCAGTAGATAGACCGCGCACATCTGAGCGCTAAAAGATTGATTAAAATCGGGGTTATTTTCCAGTCGCTTAAAATCAGCAATACCAAACTTACCATTGCCGTAAACCGCTGTGGTTCTAAGAATGTAACCCACCTCTGCCAGCTCTTTCGGGTTCGGCTGCTCGCCCTTAGCAAGGTAGCGCACTATGTGTTCGAACACTCGTACGCTTTTGTTTGCACGGGCAAGCACTAACACGTTATTGGGGTTTCGCCCCGCTTCTTGCAATGGAACATTCGCTCTAAGTTGCTCTAGGAGCGCGACGTTGACATCGCCATCGATTAAAGCAAAAGTGACGTCCCACCGCTCGGCAATCACACGATCATTACGATCTTCATCGGCGATCTCATCGCAAAACACCACCAAGTGGTAGCTATGGTTTGGTGTGGATAATTTATAGGTCACGTGACCAAACCCTTGTGGCGAAAGTTGCCAGTCGGCTTTGGATACCGTCCATTGTTGTTTGGCCATTTTGCGAATGATCGTGCGAACAAAACTGATTCGGTTTTGATGCATTGCGCCTAATCTTTCCGGTGCCATGACGATGTCGGCAGAGCGTAGTGTAGGTTGGGTAGTCGTGTAAGTCGTAGGATGTGCATCCATGTTGCTCACCACCATTTTAATTATAGTATTGTTGATGTTCTAGTCGGAGCGAGATAACTCGCTCCGCTATGCCTGCCGTCTTCAGGTGTATGTTCACCTGTTTGACGAGTGTCTTTTTTTTACTTCATATATCTCGGCAGCGTGTTGGCTGCCTTGCCGTTTATAGCCCTTGCTCTTTTGCCAGCTTCATCGCGATTTGAGGAGCATTCCAAAGCGACGGCAGCAAAATTAATGAAACGGGGACTGCGGTAATAACAATGAATGATTGCAGCGCGGAGATGCCGCCGGAACCAAGGGATATTAGGATTAATGCTGTTACCCCCATCATTACCCCCCAAAAGGTTCGAATAATCGCATTGGGTTCGGTTTCACCACTAATGACCACGCTAATGGTGTAAGTCATCGAGTCACCCGTCGTGACAATGAAGATAGTCGTGAGAATCAAAAATAGAATGGACGTTAGCATTGGAAACGGCAGTTGTTGGGTCATCGCCAGTAAAGCGCCGGGTAGATTAAAGCCTTCAAATGCTTTACTCACGCTGCCAGGGTCGGCGATTTCAAAAGCCAAGCCAGAGCCACCGACAATGGTGAACCAAAAGCACGTAACCAGAGGCGCAACGAGACTGATAATAGAGACTAATTGTCGAATGCTGCGACCTTTTGAGATACGAGCGATGAAAATGGCCATCATCGGGCCGTAGCCTAGAAACCAGCCCCAGAAAAACACCGTCCACCAACTTAACCAGCCTTCATCACCACGATAGGTCGCCATTGGTAGGAAGTTATTAAGCATGCTTCCTACTCCTTGAATATAGCCATTGACGATAAAATTGGTTGGTCCAAAAATCAGGATGTAAATCATCAGCGCGACCGCTAAGATCACGTTATAACGACTTAGCATTTGCATACCACGATTTAATCCGCTGAGTGCTGACAAGGTATAGAGCACAATGGCAAAGCTCACAATGATAAGCTGAGTAGTGAAGCCATCAGGAATGTCAAAAAGGGCATTTAATGCATAGCTAATTTGTAGTCCAAGAAAACCGATTGGACCAATGGTTCCCGCTGCCACGGCGACAATGCAGCAGGCGTCAATGAGGGCACCAGTATGGCCTTTGAGTGCACGCTCTCCCAGAACGGGGTAGAGTAAAATGCGTGGTTTGAGAGGCAATCCCTTGTCGTAGTGTAGGTGCATCACCACAATTGACGTTAAGCTGCCGACAATGGCCCAAGCAAGGAATCCCCAATGCATGAATGACTGAGACAGGGCGTTAACCGCGCCTTGATAGGTACTTTCTTGCGCACCATATAAAGGTGGTGGACTCACGTAGTGGGCGATAGGCTCTGCTGCTGCCCAAAACACGCCGCCTCCGGCAAGAAGGGTACAGAAGATAATCGCCACCCAGCGAAAGGTGTCCATTTCGGGTTTACTGACTCCGCCAAGAATGACTTTGCCTGTTCGCCCTGCTGCAAGGCCAAGACCAATAAGAAAAGTCAGAAGTAGTAAGAGTTGCCAATAAGGGCCGAAGACATTAACCGACCAAGCAAAGCCGGTGTTAACGAGATTAGAGAGTAACTTGGCATCGTATAGGGCGATGGCGACAAAAAGGCCAATGAAGCCGCCGCTGTACCAAAAGGCAGGGTTGCTTAGTCCAAGATTTTCATAAGTACTTCCGCTATCAGTGCTGGCTTGTTTACCTCCCGAGACGGCAGAGGCCATTTCGGCTGGCTGCACTCTTGAAGCTTTGATACTTGAAGCTTTCACTTTATTGGTTAAATCTGACATGCTCTGACTCCAGAGTTTTCTTTGCGTGAATTAACGTGGTCACGACAAAGGATTGAGTTAACACCTGCTTTGTTATTTTTGCTGTTAAGCAGGCTGTTCCATGTTTGGGCTACGGCTTTACGAAATAGGCTGTAATCCTTGTTGTAAGAAATTAAACCAGTTCTCGCCCAGTACTTTTCCGGCCTCGGACTCGCTGAATCCATGGCGTATTAATCCGTTGTAAATGTTTTCCATGCCACTGCTTCCACAAAACCATGGCAATGCATCGGGCCATCCTGAGTTACTGGCTGACCCCTCACCATAATCCATGGCTTTGGACCAGCGCCCATTGCGCATCCACTCTAGAACTTCTTGAGGTTGGTTTAGGCACAGATCGCTACCAATACCTAAGTGCTCAACTCCTACCATATCGGCAGTTTTTGCCACCATGTTGCAGAAGTCTTCCAAGGAGCATTGGCTGCCATTTGGCAAATGAAATGGGTACAAACTGAACCCAATTAACCCACCTCGAGCCGTGAGCGCTTTGATAACGTCGTTGGATTTATTACGCAGTGCGTCAAATGCAAAGGTTGGGTTCGCATGGCTGATGCAAATAGGGCGCGAAGATAAGTCAATCGCCTCAAGCGTTGAACGCTCGGCGCTGTGTGACATATCCACTATCATGCCAACTCGGTTCATTTCTTCGATGGCTTGTTTGCCGAATCGCGTGACACCGCTGTCGTGGCTTTCATAGCATCCTGTGGCTAATAGACTTTGATTGTTGTAGGTGAGCTGCATAATCAGCAGCCCTTGCTGACGCATGACCTCAATGAGACCAATTTCATCTTCAATGGGAGAACAGTTTTGCGCGCCAAAGAAGACACCGACTTTACCTTGAGCTTTCGCTGTTTCAACGTCGGCCATTGAGTGTACTGGCATAATGAGATCGGCATTTTGCTCAAACCTCAAGTTCCACTCGGCGAAGCGAGTGAGTGTTTCTCTGGCGTTTTCGTGATAGACGATGGTGGCGTGCACGGCAGTGATACCACTGTGTTTTAGGGTTTGAAAATATTCTCGGTCCCAATTGCAGTACTGCAATCCATCTATAACAATCCGTTGTTGGTACATAGCCATTCCTCGCGCTTACGGGTTTGTGTCGGGTTTTCGATTGAAATGGGAGCTTTGCTTTGATCTTGCATAGCAAAGCTCCACGCACGCGTCTTAGTAAGGGCGTTGGTATGCGGTTTTTACAACGGTATAGAATTCTTTCGCGTATTGACCTTGTTCTCGAGGCCCAAAGCTGGATTCTTTACGTCCCCCGAACGGTACGTGATAGTCCGTTCCCGCCGTTGGCAAGTTGACCATGACACAACCGGTTTGTGCTTGTTGTTTGAATAGTGCACTGCTACGTAGGCTCTGTGTGATGATGCCGCCAGTGAGTCCAAAACGCGTGTCGTTTGTGGTTGCAATGGCTTCATCAAGATCAGCAACACGAATTACGCAGGCCATTGGCGCAAACACTTCCTCTTGGTTTACATCCCAGCGATTCTGCGTGTTGAGAAAGAGAGTGGGTGACATGTAGTGTCCATCATGCTCAAGGTTGAGCCTTTCGCCACCAAAAGCGAGCTCTGCGCCACATTCACGAGCTTTCTCTATCCATGCGAAATTGGCGTCCAGTTGATTGCCATCGACAACCGGTCCCATGAACACTCCTTCTTCAAGTGCGTGACCGACCTTAAGTTCGCTCATTCGCTTAATGAGTGCTTCGACGTAAGCATCGTGAATACCGTCCATCACAACAAGGCGTGAGGACGCGGTACACTTTTGCCCTGCTCCAGAAAACGAACCCGCGATGGTTGCTTCGACGGCAATTTGGATATCGGCGTCGTCGGCGATGACTAAGGCGTTTTTGCTGCCCATTTCTAATTGGCAACGAACAAAATTAGGGGCTGTCGCCGCCGCAACCTTACGACCCGTTTCAACGGAACCAGTAAAGCTGACGCCATTGATGTCGGGAGAGTTAATTAAGGTGTTACCTACCTTGCTGCCACTGCCAAGGACAAGGTTGAACGTCCCTGCGGGAATACCTTGGCGATGAATAATTTCGGTTAACGCCACGGCACTGGCTGGCGTGAGGTTAGCGGGTTTCCAAATAACACTGTTCCCGAATGCCAGCGCTGGGGCGATTTTCCATGCGGCTGTCGCAGTTGGGAAGTTCCAAGGTGAGATGATCGCAATGACACCCACAGCTTCGCGAGTCACTTCAACCGAGACGCCAGGGCGAACGGAGTCGGCACTGTCACCGATTTGTCTTAGCACTTCTGCTGCAAAATATTGGAAGAATTGACCTGCGCGATAAATCTCCCCGCGACCTTCCATAAACGGTTTGCCTTCTTCTTTAGAAAGCAGCGTACCGAGTTCATCGCAGCGGGCAATGAGTTCATCACCAATGGCTTGCAATACCGCTTGCTTGCGTTCTATAGGGGTTTTCTCCCATTCTGGCTGAGCGTGCTTAGCGGCAGAAATGGCCTGTTTAACTTGCGCTTCGCTGGCTTGAGCAAATTGCCCCAAGCTTTCACTGATATCCGAAGGGTTGATGTTGGCAATGGTATTGATTCCAGATTGCCATTCTCCAGCAATATAAAGAGCATTTTCAGTAGGAAGGGTAGCGATAGTCATGATGGTGTCCTTGTCATGATGTGGTTGCATGTGAGTCTGGCAACGTCGGTAAAGGGTAAAAGTAATTCAATAATTAACAGGGCTAGCCGTCAGTCAGCGACATGCTTATGTCGGTAATTCTGATACGGCCGCATAAACAACGAATTCAACCAACATTTCTTCGCGCGCTAATCCAGCCACGACAACGGCGGCTCGGTTAGGATAGGGAGCATTGAAATGTTCGGCGTAAACTGCATTGACGGTTTTTAAATATTCTCGGTCTGTTACGTAAATCAAGACCTGCAGTACGGAATCGAGTGATTCCCCTGCGCACTCTAATGTATGGGCGAGGTTGGTAAAGGTTTGACGAGTTTGAGCTTCAATCCCCCCTTCAACGACGGCGCCCGTCGTATCAATCGGAATTTGAGCGGTATAAAGCGTACCATTATTGATAATAGCCCATTCAAGCGGTGCTTTTGAGGCGAAAAGTTGAGTCTTAACTGGGTGTTTTTTTGTTTGAATGTCCACGTTTATATCCAATCATGTAACGGTAATGTTTCGAGATGGTTAAATATTGCCTTCTGATATATGATAAATCTAACGGTAAATATTTTACATTTGATAATAAAAACTTATCACCTTGCGTTAAGTAAGGTAAATAAAGGGCTGGCAAGGGATAGAGCACATGCAGATTAAGCTTCAGCAATTGAATCATTTTGTGATGGTGGTCGAAGAAGGGGGATTTCGAGCGGCTTCTCACCGAGCTAATCGTTCACAGGCAGCCCTATCAACATCGATAAAAGAACTGGAAAGAATTTTAAGGCAGCCTTTGTTTGAATCGGGGAACAAATCGACACTCACGCCCTTTGGTGAAATATGTTTGCCAAAAGTACATAAATTCTTAAATGTGTATAAAGCGCTAGATAATGATCTCCGTGCGGCGGCGGCTGGACAACAAGGCCGGGTGAGAATAGCCAGTGTCCCATCGGTTGCCGCGAAGTTAATCCCCAGCGTATTAGGCGCATTTTGTGAGAGGTACCCGCAGGTAGAAGTGAGTCTAATCGATGACAATGCCGCTGGGGTTGAGGCTCGATTGCTTTCAGGGGAAGTAGATTTGGCGCTAGGGAATAGCTCCAACTTGGAGCAGGAAACGATTGATTTTACCCCCTTGATATCGGATCAAATAGGCGTTGTTTGTTTAAAGGATAACCCCATCGCATCGCAACCCAATGGCATTGAGTGGCAAACGTTATTGAAGCAGCCATTTATTCGCAATGGAACGTGCACATTGTTGGATGCAACACCGGCCCGCGCCTTGAGTGAGCAAGCTTTGTATTCTGTTGAGAATATCACCTCGTTATTTTCGGTATTAGAGCTGGGGATTGGCGTGACCACATTACCCAAACTAGCTTTCCCAACCAACGAAACACGATTGGTTTGGATTCCACTTATTGACCCCCCATTGAAACGTCAAATTGGCATATTTCGTTTAGCGGAGCGAACCATTTCGCCTCAAGCGCAGGCTTTTTATGACCTGTGTGTGGAGTATTTATACTATCGAGAGTGAGAGAAGGGGTAGGTTGCTGGGATTACCATTGCTTTGTCATATATCACTGATAAAGTGTTGTGATATGCCAGTATTCAGCAGGAGGAATAGAGATGGTGCGGTTACTATATCGAATGTCTATTTCGTTTTTCAACGTTAAATTACATTATATACTAGTGGTAATGCTAGGGATCCTCTTTGTACTGTTTGTGAGCTTTTTACGACTGGAAGAGCGGCTTTGCCAATACTTGTTGCTGTAAATGGTGGAGATTCGTTGATTGCCGTTCGTGAGCGGTCGCAGGTCTTCATGTTTCGTTACACGAAATAAAATGGGTGTGGTGGAATGATGAGGGTTTCCCGCCAAATTGCGAGTAAGATAAAAATATACGGCAGTAGGGAGTAATAAGAGCACTCTACTGCCGTGAATAATCATCTAAGTAATGATCGTTGGGTTAGTCAAACTCAACTTAATGGCTATTAAATACTACTTCATAAACGCCTGAGAATACGTGGCCGTAACCCTCTCCTTTCGTGCCCAAGCCAAGGTCATCCCAATCAGTCATTTTCGTGAACCCTTTGAGAGCGACTAGACCAGTAAGTGGGTCGTAGGCGGTAATCGCTAATGCTTCATGAAACTCAAATACGCCTTCTGTAACGCCATACTCTAGAGTTCCGTAAGAAGTATTGTGCGACCAGTTTGTACGAATGGTCGCATCATCTAACGCTAGATACATATTGTTACCTTGATACGCTTCTTGATAAAGTTGCATGTACTCCGTTTCGTTAGCGTTTTTATCAATACGACGCAGTTTCACGGTACGGTTTTGCTCTGAGAATAAATCGGCAATACTTAAGCTATTTGCACTTTGACCACAATTTTCGAGAGCGTTGATGTAGCTCCCAATAGTGTGAAGGGATTCAGGCTGATCCAGGTTGTCATTCCAACCGCTATCACCCGCTGAGCATGCGCTGAGGGAATGGTCAGTGTACAGCACGGAAGCACCGAAGCTAATGATCGTATTATTGTCTGAATGGATTGCCGCAATAGTGTAGCGTTCATCCTTATTTAGTGTGGTGTCGAAATCGAAATCGATACCCACATCGCCCGCTTTTTCTGTTGGGTATGGTGTGGAGTTATTGTCGTAACACTCCGTTGATTGGGCGACCAGTTGTTTATTACCATCGTAGAGGGCAAATGTTTTGAAGTTACTTAGTACGTCATTACATGTCCAGTTGACTGAACCACTCTCGAAATATAAGTCAGCATCGCTAGATTGTAGTTCTATACCAATTTTTCCAATATTGTACCCACCGTTATTCATAGGGTAGTAATAAACAAAATCTTGAACATTACCACTAGAGTCTAAGTGATTCTCAGCGTCTAGTTTTTCGGAATACCAGATATCACTCGATTGTTCAGAGGTTGAGGTAGATACATCGTTAATGCTGACCACATAACGAGGTGACAATGTATTATTTTCTGATTGTTCGTCAACTAAATCGGTCTTAATGCTAATAGTTGATTCTACGCCTTCATCATTGATATACGAGCCTGAAATCGTCTCGCCATCGGAGGTATAGCGACCAATTTCAATAGTGGGCTCTGCACAGGCGCTTAACGGGTCGATAGGTTGAGTGACTTCGTTGTCGTCAATAAACCATATTTTACCGTCTTCAAGCTTAATTGATTGGCAATACACTTCGTTATAAAACTCATCAGTTTCAATCTTGTACAGCACCTGCCCTTCTAATATGTGCGGTACTTCAATATTGGATTCAGCAACCGATATATTGAAAATGGCCTCTGCTTTGTCGGCGTTTACCGCATCTTTTGCAGAAACAGATATGGTATATGCGCCGGCTTTGCTTGGGGTCCCGGTTAGCACTAGAATCTTCTCTGCTGGTCGAATGGTTGCAATGAGACCTGGCGCATCAGTTATTACGGAAAGGGTGACTTCACTTTCACCGTCGTCATCAAATAGGGTATCAACTGCGTAGCTAGCATCGGATTCAATCCCCTGCATTAATTCCGCAGTATCAAATATGGTCTGTAACTCTGATTGAGCAGGGCCGTTTACCGTTGGTGGAAGATCGGGAGACGTTACCGTTAGCGTTAGTTTTACTGGGCGTGATTTTGCACTATGTGTATCGGTTGCGAATACATAATATGTAAAGGTACCTGCGACGGTAGCCTCAGTTGATATTATAGTACTGCCATCCCCAACGATACTTAACGCGGGACCCTGATCATTAGTTTCAATGCTATAGGTAACTTGGTCGCCATCTTTATCATTAAACCAAGCCGTGAGATCAATCGAGTCAGTCATTTGACCTAGCTCAATGGTCACATTCGAATATTCTTTAAGCTGATTTGGTCGATGGTTTGGGGTGACAATAATACTGCCTTGACCGTCCGAACTGATACTAGGTTGGTAGTCGGTGAGCTCATCGGAAGTTTTGTCTTTAATGGAATCAGCAACTTCTTTCGCTATGTCTAACCCATTATCACCTTGAGCGTGATCAACGAGGGTTTCACCGATGACTTCGAGGTGTTTGTTACTTTGTTTAACATAGTCACCAAAGACCTCTTCAGCCGATACCACCAAACCTGCGTCGGTGAGGCTTGAGACAACTTGCAACTTCGCTTCATCGAGTTGTGTGCCTGCTTGCACTTTTTGGACGACAAGATTAGTTAAAGGAGTAACAACGGTCGAGCCTTGTGGAGCTTTTAGCTCAAATGCCTTAGTTACGGGACCACGAGATGAATCAATGGTTTGATTTTTGATGGCATTAACACAAATCTGATTTGCTTGGTATTTATTGTCAATGTTTAATTGACCATTTGCATCAGTTTGCTCCGCTAGTATAAGGTCACAAATACCATCGTTATTAGTATCCACACTGAGAATGGCATTTTGTAAATAACCGTCAATCGCCGTAACGGTAAATGAACCACTGTTAGGCACTGATGAAGTTTCTGAAGAATCACCACCACATCCACTTAATATGACGGTAGAAATTGCTGTCGCGAGCAATGTTTTTTTAGACAACCAGATTTTGGTCATTGTAACATCCTGTTTTTCATTAATTATAATAGTGACGCAAGTGAATTCGATAAGCCGACTTGCAGTGGCACTATAATCAGAAAAGAGGAGGTTGACGATTGATACATTCTAATAATGCGTCTTGTGATTTAAATTTCCATGGTGAATCTATGGTTTTGAATTTAACGGTTGATTTTAAAGGCAATAGTTGTTAATTAAGAGGCTGTCTTGGTATGTTATCTCTATGCGGGAAATACGGTTTGAAGGAAGTGGTAATCTTCATTTAATTTGGAGGATTATGTTGATTTGTCTATGTTTCCTATATTTTATAGTTACGAGAGATAGTGTTAATTATCCTATGTGGAATAGTAAACTGCCGTTGCTCCTTTCTAAAATGAATATAAACTTGCGTAAAGATATCTTCATCATTACGACGTAGGGGCTCGTTTACGAATAACACTACTTTGAATGTGGAGAGATATTCATGCCTTTGTCATATTGACGAACTATTTTTATGATGTAGTGAGGGAGCTCTATGTCATTAAAAATCAAAAGTTGGTTAATTATATTATCGCTATTCTTAGGGTTAACCAGTGTGTATGTTTACATCGCGGTGCCACAGATAACGAAAGAACAAAGCAATACTTTTTCACAAGTGAATTGTACGGTAACTGAATCACAAGGAAATAAGCGTTTTTCCATCTACATTCCGACCGATTGGAATGCGCAACCTCTTGCCAATATTTTTTGTGATACGCTATTAAAAACCAGCGATTATCGCGATGTTGTGGTGTCATGGAAGCCTCGAGAACAATTATCTGCCGATGAGTTATTAGCGCAAGAATTCGATTTAGTAATGAGTCGCCATAGAGAGCTTAATGGTCTGGTTCCGGATTATTCAACGCTTTACCACGAACTGCTTTCTTATCCTCAATACCCCATTTATTTGTATGCTCAGATGACGCTAGATTCGGTCACTCAGAGCCTATTCTACAAACGAACCGTTGGGTTGTTGCGTGACAAAAAAAGTCAGTCTGGACATTTGATTCCACTACTGGCGTTGAAACAGCGGCAGATAGCATTGCCTGCAGAACAGCTGCGTTGGTTTGATAACCGTGAACAAATGATCCGCGCTTTTTCTAATCGGGAAGTCGATTTTATCCCAGCGCTAGGTATCGAAACGGGGTTAGCAAACTGGCCAACGACACAACGAGCATTATTAAAAACCATGCCTTCTTTAGGCAGTTGGTTTCTTGCAACAACGGTTGAGTCATCGATTGGATGCGTGATTCAGCGTTATTTCGTTAGCCAAGAGACGCGTGGGCTGTTTGCCTCTTCTGCCATTGATGGTGGTGAACCATGCTAAATCGACGTTTATTTTTTGTTGACTCCAAGCAGCACAATCTGCCCATTAGTTTCATTTCTTACGGTTGTGGTCTGGGGGTCGTTCAATGGTACTGCATACTCATAGCGGTATGCTCTTTGCCTTTATCTTGGTTTGTTTTGGGTATCATATTGGAAAAGAGTCTGGCTCATGCGATGCAGCAGCAACTTCCGATACTGTTTCAGCAAGCCGCAGTGAATAGTTTTGATGCCCATGCATTGGTATTAAAAAGTGAAGCGAGTCTAAAAGCACTGATTGAAGGCGTTTCTTTTCATCATCATTGGTTAGGAGCGGTGGTCAAGCACGTTAATGTTTTAGAGATATCTCTAAACCTAAAAACAGAAGTCGCGGGGGCTGATGTGAACTTTATGTTTGATCAGCGTGATTATGCTGTTCACTGGTCACTTGATGTTGTTTGGGAGCAATCGAAACTGTTGCTATTGATCCTGTTCAACCCTGTTTTGGTTACGCTGCTTATCCTATTGCTTTGGCGCGGATATAAGGAGGGAGGCCGTACTACTCGTCTCCTTTTCGAAACGGGCAGTGGAGCAGCGCAAACCGCAATTTTCAAAGAATCTCAAGCGCTGACTGCAGATGAACATCAAGCATTGACTAAAGATGACCCACAGACCTTAAATATACCTGAGAAACCAAGTAGCTCGGTGCAAAACGATGCGACAGGGGTGATGTCGTCTAATGCGAGTAACGAACCCGTCGTCATCTCCAAGACTCAGGAAAGCGGTCAATCCTTGGCTCATCAAGCCGCTGAATCGCTCGCTTATCACTCGCAAGAATTGCAGTTTGAGCCGGCGACTCAGAGTGTGGTGATTGACGACCAGCGTATTGTTA
>NZ_JAMKMS010000036.1 GCF_023634655.1 Vibrio methylphosphonaticus
CGATAAGCCACACGCTTTAGGAGGTCCTCACTTTCGTGAGGATGACACCTACTTTTTATAGATATCATTCCGTTAGAGAACATCGTCATCCCCTTGAATAAGGCGATCTTCTCCAGCACTTCGCGCACTTAAAGGACGTAAACAAGGTGTCAGAGTCAAATGACTCTGACACCTTGTTATGAGGATGGCGTCTACTATTTGCTTCGCGAATTTAAAGAAAACGCTCTAAACCACCAGAAAGCAGTCTACCTCAACCCATTCTTGCCCACGACAGGGAAACTGACTTGAGCCATGAGCCCGCCCTGACTGCGATTTGAAATACTCACTGTGCCATAATGTTGACCGATGATACGCTTAACAATGGCTAAGCCAAGTCCAGTACCTTCACTTCCTCTTGCCGTATCACCACGAGTAAAGGGTTCAAAAAGGCGACTGATTTGGTCGGGTTCAATACCAGGGCCATTATCTTCAATACACACCCATGCCAACTTTTTATCGGCAGTCATACCAGTACTAACCTTAACCCAGCCGTTACCATAACGAATCGAGTTCACCACTAAATTGGTGATCGCGCGCTTAATCGCTATCGGGCTGCCATTAATGTCTTTGATCGTTTCCATCGGTTCAAAATCAATCTGGATTTCGTAACCCCCTTCTGAAGAGACAATATCCGATGAAATATCATTTAAGCTGAGTGCCTCAAAGCTTTGGGTATTCACTGGTTTAAGGTAATCCATAAACTGACCAATAATTTCATTACACTCTTCCGTATCGCTAATAATGCCTTCTGCTAAATAGCTGTCTTCAGGCGACATCATTTCCGTGGCAAGGCGAATGCGCGTAAGGGGGGTACGGATGTCATGACTAATACCCGCCATCAATAAGGTTCTATCTTCTTCCAGCTCTTGAATGCCCTTGGCCATCTGATTAAATGCTCTGGTCACTGAGCGGATCTCAGACGCGCCTTTTTCAGGCAGTGGCGGCGGGATCTCGCCTTTCCCTACTAACTTGGCCGCATGTTCTAACGCCATTAATGGTCGATTTTGCAAACGAATAAATAACCAACCTCCCATCACCACTAAGATAGCCATGATAAGGCTGTTTCTGAACAATGGCGCAAAGTCTTCTTCTTGCAATTCAGATAAAGGAATACGAATCAGTGAATTGGGCAGTGCATCGATCTGCATCCAAAGAATATAACTTTCCGACCCTAGGATAAGCCTCACTTCTGTTGGTGAATTTAATTCGTCACTCATTTCCTCACTCATCAAGTCGATAGACATCGCGTTATGGAATTCATTTGCCATCGCGCTATCTTTAGCGTGAATGGTTACGCCCAGTTGCTCCAATACGCGGCGCCTTAATGGCGCATCCATCTCTAGTTCTTCCCCTACCGCCTCTTGACCCTCCAAGATAAAAATCAACTCATGGGCAAGGATCTTATTAAACTGCTGCAAACTTGGCACCAAGGCATAGTTATAGACGGCGTAATAAGAAAAAACTTGGCTCGCCACCAACAGAGAAAAAAACAATAGAATGGATTGCGTGAATGAGCTGCGAAATCGCATAGAACTTCCTTTGGGGGCATGAAAGTGAAAAGTTGAAGCTTATAATAAACAAAAGGCTCTGAATTCATCCAGAGCCTTAGCGTTATTTCTCGTTATGCTTCTTTACCATCAGGTACGAACACATAACCCAATCCCCATACGGTTTGGATATAACGAGGTTTACTTGGGTCCACTTCTAACATGCGACGCAAGCGGGAAATCTGTACATCAATGGATCGTTCCATCGCCGAGTATTCACGACCACGAGCCATATTCATCAACTTGTCACGCGACATTGGCTCACGAGCGTTGGTCACTAATGCTTTAAGTACCGCGAATTCTCCTGAGGTTAAAGGCATAGCCTCATCACCACGGAACATTTCTCGTGTGCCTAAATTCAAACGAAATTCACCAAACTCCACCAAAGACTCTTCTTGGCTTGGTGCACCTGGTGCTTCTATTGTTTGACGACGCAATACCGCTTTGATTCGCGCTAACAATTCACGCGGATTAAACGGTTTTGGTAGGTAGTCATCGGCTCCAACTTCTAGCCCAACGATACGATCAACTTCATCGCCCTTCGCTGTCAGCATCAAAATAGGCAACATATTGTTGGCATTACGTAAACGACGACAAATCGACAAGCCATCTTCACCTGGTAGCATTAAATCCAATACCATTAGATGAAAGTTTTCACGGGTTAACAGGCGGTCCATCTGCTCACTGTTAGCAACACTGCGTACTTGGAATCCTTGCTCTGATAAGTAACGCTCTAACAACGCACGCAAACGCGCATCGTCATCAACAACTAAAATCTTGTGATTTTCTTGCATATTTGATTCCACCACTAAATAAAGCTATCACCATATCCATGCCTACGAGATGTGGCATCAATATCAAAGGTAAATGTAACATTTCGTGGGCAAAATTTGCGCACAGAATTGTTAACGTTTATGAATTATGGCTCATGATTGCTACTCCTGTCACAAAGCCATGCTTATTCGACTTGTTTTTTTTGTGTTACCGCATAAACGAACTCAGAAACCTGATTAACATCGTCGTAAACTCAGTTTCTTCAACTAACCCTTTGTAACACTTAGAAACGCGCAATTGTGAAACGATAAAGTTCACGGCTACTTTCTGCAAGTAAACTAGAGGTAGGTCAGACTATCAATAAAGGGAAAAGGATTTGAACCAAGGTAACGATCATCAATTCAATAAAATTAATTTTGCTGAAGCACTTAAATACTGGCGTAACTTTCACGGCATGTCGCAACTCGAGCTCGTGGAAGCGCTAAGTTTGTCACATAACTCCTTCCAAGGTATTAATCAGCCGATGCTGAGTAAGTGGGAACATGGCAATGGCCAGCCATCACTCATGCGTCGTATTGGGGTGGCGATTTATTTCTCTCAACCTTACCAATTTCAACCTGACGAACAACGTATCATTCAAAGTGTCGACAAATACGATGATGTTTTTGTTGGTCATGATCCTATTTATTCATACCCCATCGATGCATTTAAACATTACAAATGGGAAGAGCTGCCAGAGGATTATCGTCAGCAAATTACTCTCGCCCACGATACATACCGAGACGTTACGTTATCAACCTTAATAAGCCGCCTCGGAGTTGAGGATATTCGTGTTGTGATGGTCATGCACAATCAAAGTATTTTTGGTCATGCTATCTTCGGTACTAATGAGTTTGGTCAAGAGTGTTTATTGAATTACCTTGCCATTGATAAACCTTGCTATCACGAGGTGCACAACTACATCTGCCAACTCTACAAAGGCAAAACGCTGTTAGTTGCGACCTATTCCCCCTTGGCTACGACGATGCTTTCCGACATTTATATCCCGGTAAAATATCACCATGGCGGTGTAACGGTATTTGAATGCAATGTGGATACACTAAATAGCAATCCTTTCTTTAAGCAGCTATTTTCCGATGGTCGCATTGTCTCTTTACTAAGCCGCCATCAAACGATTCAGCGTGAGAAGCGCGTCGCTAACGAATTCAATGCCGAGAAAACCGTTCTTGTATAGCATAGATTGAGGTTTTTTCATTTCATGGCACACTAGCTACTCTGTTATTTTGAACATGACTTAAGATGAAAACCAAACTCATTACCCGCGAGGGCTACAATAAGCTAAAAGCGGAACACGATTACCTTTGGCATGAGAGACGGCCTGAAGTCACCAAGATTGTAACGTGGGCAGCCAGCTTAGGTGATCGCTCAGAGAATGCTGATTACACCTTTAATAAGCGGCTACTACGACAAATAGACCGTCGTGTGCGATTTTTACGTAAGTATTTACCGGATGTCACCATTGTCGACTATTCACCTCAACAAGAGGGTAAAGTGTTTTTTGGCGCTTGGATAGAAATAGAAAATGAGGCAGGCGACACCAAGTTGTTTCGAATTGTCGGCCCTGAAGAAATCTATGGTGACGCGAAGGGTTATATTTCGATTGATTCGCCGATGGCTCGAGCGCTGCTCAAAAAAGAAGTCGATGATGACTTTGCTGTGGAAACGCCAGAAGGGACAAAAGAGTGGTTTATTAATGCCATCCGCTACACCCAACCTGACAGCAGGTAACTGAATGATGAATGAATTCGGCGCTTTGATATTAGAAACAGAGATCGGTTAGCATTTAGCTAAGAGGCGATGATAGAAGCAAGTGCCCATCAATGCTGCAGAGGTACTCCACAGCATTGATAAGTACGATTATAGCGCAATACCAATGTTGCTCACGCCCTGCTCTTTGAGCTCAAGACGCAGTTCTTTGATCAGCTCGACATCACGTTCAGTACACTCACGCAGTGGGCGATAGATGGACCATTGTACGTCCCATTCTTCACAGACGGCTTCGTTGTCTTTTTGATTGTCGTTGGTGATTTCAATCTCTTGCTGCATTTCTTCAAGCTGAGCAACGGTCATTACCGATTGCTGGCTGATTTTCAGCGATGACTCTAAGAGATAATCTCTGTCGAGTAAACCATGCAGTAATGTCGATAGGGCCACGCATGCGTCGATTGCCGGATACACGCCATAAAAATCAAAATCTTCAGAACTAGGAATGATTTCTTCTAGCTTTTCTAGCTGTTTTTCAAAATTGATTTTTGCCGTTTTCACGGTCAACAATTCCCATACGCTATCCAAGATATCTCGGTATATTCGCGCTTCGGCAAACTGTGTGTTTTCGCAAAACATCGCAAAGTTTGGATACATGCGCTCGCACAAACTGGTCATAAAAGTGATATGCTGCCAAGGCTCAAATTTTTCGATACGTACCTGAATAGGGTTCTTTAACATGGTCGCTCTGCTGTGGTAGATAAAGACAGCGAAAGTGTAACCCCACGGATGAGGAATAGCCAGTAATGACGATGCAAAAGCACACCTTAGCGCTTGTTACCGAAGACAATGACAAATACTTGTCGCTGCTTAAACAGCGACAATTGCCTGATTTGGAGATTTGCGGTGAAGGTCAGTCTGCTTCGATTATTTTAGCTGCTCCACCCCAATTAGCAGGCACCCTAGATTGCTACCCTGACGTAAGGTGGATTCAGTCCACTTATGCGGGTGTCGATGCCTTGTTAACGAACGCGAGCATGCCACGTTTTCAGCTCACCAATGTTAAAGGCATATTTGGTCAGCAAATCAGTGAATACGTTCTAGGCCATACCATTAATCACTATCGCCACTTTGCCTTATATAAGCAGCAGCAAACCAATAGAGACTGGCAACAGCATCACTATCAGTCCTTAAATGGTAAGCGTATGGCAATTTTTGGTACTGGGGCAATTGGCAGCCACCTTGCCAATGTGGTGAAGGCGTTAGGGATTGTCCCAATTGGTATTAATCGCACGGGCATTCCGCCAAGACAGTCTGCATTTGCAGAAACGTACCACATCAATGAGGTGAGTACGCTGCTCGCCTCTGTGGACATTATCGTATCCACTTTGCCAAACACTCCTGACACACATGGCTTATTCAATGATGATCTTTTTGCTCATTGCCGTGGTATTTTATTTTTTAATGTTGGTCGTGGCGCGACTGTCGATACCCCATCACTGCTCCACGCACTGGAAGCAGGTCGTATTGACCACGCCTTTTTAGATGTCTTCATTAATGAGCCCATATCGCAAGAGTGCCCATACTGGCACCACAGCCAAGTGACGGTTACACCACACATCGCCGCACTGAGCTTTCCAGAACAAGTCGTTGATATCTTTGCAGAGAATTATTTGCGCTGGCGAGATGGCTTCCAGCTACAGAATTTAGTGGATTTTGATAAAGGGTATTAGTGGTTCTATGGTTCTATGGTTCTATGGTTCTATGGTTCTATGGTTCACAAAAGCCTATAAAGCACGACAAATCAATTAATTAAACACCATAATTAGTTGTCCCCCATAGGGCCACAGGACCATAGAGCCGCTCTTATCCGCTCTTACCTCGGATACTCCTCAAACATCTTATGCACTTGCTCTTGCACAAACACATCTCTATCCGCAGGCTCCATGGTTTCGGTGAGCTGTCTTTGCGACACCGAACTCCACACCACTTCATTGCTTTCAGCTTCAATAAGCTCCACATTCAATTTGCCAAATTTCTTTTCTTTAATTCGTTCTGGCGTTCGTACCCCAACCCCATAACCGCCGCCACCATAACTTCCACCACCAACACCAAACCCAAAGGTAGGGCCACTGCTTTGCAGCTCAGTACCTTCTAAAATACGGTAACGCACTAACACATCACTGTTGTTTTCCACTTGTTGCAAGCCTTTGATTGCTAGCTCGTTATCCACCGCTTTTTTGATGCGCGCAGCATCAAGCCCTACGGCAACGTCGGGGTTTTCTTGATATTGATAGGTTTTGAACGAAGAAAAGTTGGCGTTGGCATCATAGTCGGTTGCTACGTCAGCCGCACATCCTGATACGACCAATAGGACAATGGAGAAAAAGAGGGGGAGTTGTCGCGTCATACCGTCACCATAGTTCACACTCACTCAATTAAGCGTAGCTAATTTGCCGTAAGGTTCCTGCACTTTAAGCAAAATTCTCAGTTGTAAGACCTTTCATCCATAAAAAAACGCCCAGAGAAAACTCTGAGCGTTTGTCATTTCGTGGCCAGCAAGCGCGCTGGAAGCTCACTACCGATTACTTATGATACGGTTTTGATAGCTCGTGAACAGCGTCGACAAAGACACCGGCATTTTCTGGCGGAACATCGAGGTGAATACCATGACCAAGGTTAAATACATGCCCAGTACCATCGTCACCAAAGCCTTCAAGGATGGTCGCGACTTCTTCACGAATACGTTCTGGCTGTGCGTATAGAATTGAAGGGTCCATGTTTCCTTGCAGTGCGACTTTATCACCCACTCGTTTCTTAGCATCGGCGATATTGATCGTCCAGTCTAAGCCAAGTGCATCGCAACCGGTTGCAGCGATTTGTTCTAGCCACATTCCGCCATTTTTAGTGAATAGCGTAACGGGAACACGACGACCTTCGTTTTCACGAATTAAGCCATCAACAATCTTGTGCATGTACTGCAATGAGAACAAATTGTAATCTCGCGGTGTCAATACGCCACCCCAAGTATCAAATACCATGACGGATTGCGCGCCAGCTTTAATCTGTGCGTTCAAGTATTCAATGACACTGTCAGCCAATTTATCGAGCAGTAAGTGCAATGTTTGCGGCTCTGCATACATCATTTTTTTGATTTTAGTAAAAGCTTTTGAGCTGCCACCTTCTACCATGTAGGTTGCCAGAGTCCAAGGACTACCAGAGAAGCCAATCAGAGGGACTTCACCTTTTAAATCCTTGCGAATCTGACGAACAGCGTTCATAACGTATTGCAGTTCACCTTCTGGATCCGGCAAACCGATTTTATCGACATCGGCTTTACAAGTGATTGGACGTTCAAATTTAGGTCCCTCACCCGTTTCAAAGTAAAGACCTAGGCCCATCGCATCGGGGATGGTCAGAATGTCGGAAAATAAAATAGCCGCATCAAGAGGAAAACGACGAAGCGGTTGAAGGGTCACCTCAGAAGCCAGTTCAGCATTTTTACACAGCGACATAAAGTCACCCGCCACGCCGCGTGTTGCACGATATTCTGGTAGGTAACGACCAGCTTGACGCATCATCCATACAGGGGTGTGGTCTACTGGCTCTTTTCGTAGCGCTCTAAGGTAGCGATCGTTCTTCAGTTCCGTCATTCATTTTTCTCCAATTCGAAAGGCCATAGTTTAACGCTAATCATTGACGGTTGGCAGCCATAGACAACATTTCTTTTACCAAAATTTGAGTGTCGTCTACTCATGTGCGCTATCGCTCAAAAAGACAACACTTTGCAGGCTGGATCATATTATTAACATCTAAACGGACTGCGTATTTGCAACCACCTATACGCAGTGTTAAAAATCAAGCTGCTAGCGAAAATTACAATAATATACTGAGGTAATACTCAGCATCTCATAACGACATCTTACTTACCCCCTCCGCTTGCGGAGGGTTTTTTTTATCTATTTTCTCGCCGTATTTTTATCAATGCTAACTTGAGTCACCGTTTCTTCAATGAGTGCCCTAGCAATCGTGCCTTTAGGGGCGACCAGTGGCAGTGTTGTCGTATCAAACCACTGTGCATCTTTTAACTCGCGATAATCCGGTTTCACGTCACCACTTTCATAGTCAGCTAAAAATGCCATCATCATGCTACTCGGAAACGCCCAAGGTTGGCTCCCAACGTAGCGTATGTTGTTCACCTTAATCCCCGTTTCTTCGAAAATTTCACGAGCAACGCAGGTTTCCAACGTTTCTCCAACCTCAAGAAAACCTGCTATCACGGTATACATACCGCCCGCATGCCGCTGGTGCTGCGCAAGTAATATTTCGTCGCCTTTACGCACGGCGACGATAATACAAGGGAAAATACGTGGGTAGTGTAACGTGCGGCAATCTTGGCACTGCATTGCCAGCTGATTGTGATTTAAGTGCGCCCGTCCGCCACACTGCGGACAAAAGCGCATTGTCTGAGTCATATGCCCATACTGAACCGCTTTCGAAACTAAGCAAAACAATGAGTCAGGCAGATGCAACAACTCGCGTAAGGAAGTGAGAGCGCGTCTATCGTCCAGCTCCGCATCATTGATCCACATTAGTGGGACGCCTTCATATTCCCCGACTTTAATCGCCAGTGACGCTGGTAATGAAAATTCGGCGGCCGAGCCAAAAGGAAGCTCACCGTCAAGAAGCCAAAGTTCACTTCCCGCAACGACACACCAATAGGCTGGACTAATAATACCGTCACTTTTTTTTAACATCTTGAATCCTCAGCGCTTGCAGTTCATCCATTTTACTGGCAATCTAAAATCATACCAGCTGGAAAACTATAAATCCTAATTCTGGTATCAGAGAAATGATTTCTCGCTAACCTCAGTTATTTAAAGCTTGTGGTTATCTAAAACGCTTGTGGCTGTTAATCTCCAGCCCGATCATGAGGACATGGTCATGTTAAATAAATTCAAAAACGCACAAGAACAATGGGGTGGCTCAAGTGAAGTCATCGATCATTGGCTAGAAACACGACAAGCGCTTATCGTTGAATACTGTAAGCTCGCTGCATTACAACCTGCTTCTTCTCAATCCAACGTGATTGAACTCCCTACTCCATCCGATATTGGCTCATTCTGCGATCATTTAGTCGATTATATTTCTGAAGGTCATTTCAAGATCTATGACATGGTGATGGACAAGTGGAAAGCGACAGGCTTTAAGACCAATGAAGAAATTGATGGGGCGTACGCTAAAATCGTTCTCACCACTGAGCCGCTACTTGAATTCAACGATAAATATGTCGGGCTTTCACAAGACAATGATTTGCCGGGTTTTGAACCAGACATGTCAAAAGTGGGCGAGATTTTAGAGCTGCGTTTTGAAGTAGAAGACCGACTGATACAGCTAATTGCCGACAGTTTAGCGATTCCGCCTGGGGCATAATAGTTACCAGCACTTATACCAGAAGGTACACCGGCGTCATCCTCACGAAAGTGAGGACCTTCCTTCGCATGTGACTCACTTACTGCGTTTCAATTAACCAAGACACGCGTATTAGAGATCCCCCTTTTTCAAGGGGATAACGTTGTTTTTAGTCTTCACTTCATAAGCAAACAAATACAAAAATCATAAGCAAACAAATACAAAAAAGGCGCCTTTCGGCGCCTTTTTTTATCTCTCTAGCAACGATTACTCGTCAGAAGAGAAGCCTGCATTTAGAAGTGCAGCTAGGTTATCCGTTGCTTGTTCAGCTGACGGGCCTTCTTGTACTTCGTTACGCTTAGCTTGACGGTCTTGGTGATACGCAAAACCTGTACCTGCTGGAATCAAACGACCAACAATTACGTTCTCTTTCAGACCACGAAGATCATCACGCTTACCAGAAACCGCAGCTTCTGTTAGTACACGTGTTGTCTCTTGGAACGATGCCGCTGAGATAAATGACTCAGTTGCAAGAGAGGCTTTGGTAATACCTAGTAGGTCACGTTCGAAACGTACTAGTTCTTTACCTTCCGCTTCTAGAGCGCGGTTAGCAATCTTAACGTTGTGGTATTCAACTTGCTCACCAGGTAAGAACTCAGAGTCACCAGCATGAGTGATTGTACATTTACGTAGCATTTGACGAACGATAGTCTCAATGTGCTTATCGTTAATCTTAACGCCTTGTAGACGGTATACTTCTTGAACTTCGTTCGCGATGTATTGAGTCACAGCGTGAATGCCACGTAGACGTAGAATGTCATGTGGAGTTTCTGGACCATCAGCAATAACGTCACCACGTTCAACACGTTCACCTTCGAACACGTTCAACTGACGATGCTTAGGAATCATCTCTTCGTAATTATCACCGCCATCGCGAGTGATAACTAGACGACGTTTACCCTTCGTCTCTTTACCAAATGAAACCATACCAGAGTGCTCAGCAAGAATTGCTGGCTCTTTAGGCTTACGAGCTTCAAATAGATCCGCTACGCGAGGTAGACCACCGGTGATGTCTCGGTTTCCGCCAGATTTCTGAGGAATACGAGATAACGTGTCACCAACGCCAACTTCTGCGCCATCTTCAATGTTAACGATCGCTTTACCAGGTAGGAAGTAAAGTGCTGGCATATCAGTGCCGGCGATCATTACGTCTTTACCTTGCTCATCTACAAGTTTGATAGCTGGACGCATATCTTTACCTGCAGCTGGACGAGCAGCTGGTTCAGTAACTTCACTTGAAGATAGACCCGTTAGGTCATCTGTTTGACGAGAAACCGTCACGCCGTCGATCATGTCAACAAACTGGATGCGACCTGCCACTTCAGTGATGATTGGCAGTGTGTGCGCTTCCCAGTTAGCCACAACGTCACCAGCTTGTACTGCGTCGTTGTCTGCTTTGCTTAGGATCGAACCGTAAGGAAGTTTGTGCTTCTCTTTAGTACGGCCAAACTCATCAATAATCGTCATCTCAGATGCACGAGAAGTGATAACCAGTTTCTTATCTTTGTTGATAACAAACTTAGCGTTATGAAGTTTAACGGTACCCGTTGTCTTCGCTTGGATGCTGTTTTCTGCTGCCGCTGTAGATGCTGCACCACCGATGTGGAACGTACGCATCGTTAGCTGTGTACCCGGCTCACCGATAGACTGAGCAGCAATAACGCCAACTGCTTCGCCTTGGTTCACTAGGTGACCACGTGCTAGGTCACGACCATAACACTGTGCACAACAACCGAAGTCTGCATCACAGGTAACGACTGAGCGCACTTTCATGCGGTCTACAGAGTTATCTTCCATGATTTGACACCACTTCTCATCAATCAGAGTATTACGTGGAATCAGAACATCTTCAGTACCCGGCTTAAGAACGTCTTCAGCAACAACACGACCAAGAGCCAACTCAGAAAGTGCAACTTTAACGTCACCACCTTCGATATGAGGCATCATGTCAACACCTTCATGGGTGCCACAGTCATGTTCGTGTACTACAACGTCTTGAGCAACGTCTACTAGACGACGAGTTAGGTAACCCGAGTTTGCTGTTTTCAGTGCTGTATCCGCAAGACCCTTACGAGCACCGTGCGTTGAGATAAAGTACTGAAGGACGTTTAGACCTTCTTTAAAGTTCGCGGTGATTGGCGTCTCGATGATTGAACCATCTGGACGAGCCATCAGACCACGCATACCAGCAAGCTGACGAATCTGAGCAGCAGAACCACGAGCGCCCGAGTCAGCCATCATGTAGATGCTGTTAAACGACTCTTGTTGCTCTTCTTCACCGTCACGGTTAATAACCGTTTCTGATGAAAGGTTGTCCATCATCGCTTTCGCTACGCGATCATTGGTCGAAGCCCAAATATCGATCACTTTGTTGTAGCGCTCACCCGCGGTTACTAGACCAGATTGGAACTGATCTTGAATTTCGCGAACTTCTTCTTCTGCTGATTCGATTTCGTCGTACTTCGCTTGAGGTACAACCATGTCATCGATACCAACTGAAACGCCTGATAGTGCCGCGTAAGCGAAACCAGCGTACATGATTTGGTCAGCAAAAATTACGGTGTCTTTAAGACCTAGCTTACGGTAACACTCATTCAGTAGGTTAGAGATTTGCTTCTTACCTAGCTTTTGGTTTACCAAGCTGTATGGAAGACCCGTTGGTACGATTTGCCACAACATTGCACGACCAACAGTAGTATCTACCATGCCTGTGCTTGTTGTGCTGTTACCATCTTCGTCAACCACTGTTTCAGTGATACGTACTTTTACGCGAGCGTGAAGCTCTGCGCTCTTAGTACGGTATGCCTTCTCAGCCTCTTCAGGGCCGGCAAGGTACATACCTTCACCTTTAACGTTGATCTTGTCACGCGTCATGTAGTAAAGACCCAATACAACGTCCTGAGAAGGTACGATGATCGGATCACCTGATGCTGGAGACAGAATGTTATTCGTCGACATCATCAGTGTACGTGCTTCAAGCTGTGCTTCTAAAGTTAGAGGCACGTGAACCGCCATTTGGTCACCATCGAAGTCGGCGTTATAGGCCGCACACACTAGGGGGTGAAGCTGAATCGCTTTACCTTCGATTAGTACTGGTTCAAACGCTTGGATACCTAGACGGTGAAGTGTAGGTGCACGGTTAAGCAGTACTGGGTGTTCGCGGATTACTTCGTCTAGGATATCCCAAACGATCGCTTCTTCGCGCTCTACCATTTTCTTAGCTGCTTTGATTGTCGTCGCCATGCCACGAGTTTCTAGCTTGCTGTAGATGAATGGTTTAAATAGCTCTAGTGCCATCTTCTTAGGAAGACCACACTGGTGCAGACGAAGGTATGGACCTACTGTGATTACAGAACGGCCAGAGTAGTCTACACGTTTACCTAGAAGGTTCTGACGGAAACGACCTTGCTTACCCTTGATCATATCAGCAAGAGATTTCAGAGGACGCTTGTTCGAACCTGTGATCGCACGACCGCGACGACCGTTATCTAGAAGGGCATCAACAGACTCTTGCAACATACGCTTTTCGTTACGTACGATGATGTCTGGAGCCGCTAGCTCTAGAAGACGCTTCAAACGGTTGTTACGGTTAATCACACGACGGTAAAGGTCGTTCAGATCAGATGTCGCAAAGCGACCGCCGTCTAGTGGAACTAGAGGACGTAGATCTGGCGGTAGAACCGGAAGAACAGTCAAGATCATCCATTCAGGGTTGTTACCCGATTGAATGAAGGCTTCAACTAGCTTCAGGCGCTTAGTGATTTTCTTACGCTTAGTTTCAGAGTTAGTGGTTTCCAACTCTTCGCGCATTTGTTCCGCTTCTGCGTGCATGTCCATAGTAGACAGCAGATCTTTGATCGCTTCTGCACCCATCTTAGCTGTGAACTCATCACCCCACTCTTCTAGGCGATCAAGATACTCATCTTCAGTAAGCATCTGTGATTTTTCTAGATCAGTCATGCCTGGTTCTGTCACGACGTACATTTCAAAGTACAGTACGCGTTCGATATCACGTAGAGGGATATCCATCAACAAACCGATACGAGACGGCAGTGATTTTAGGAACCAGATGTGAGCAACAGGTGAAGCAAGCTCGATGTGGCCCATACGGTCACGACGAACTTTAGTTTGCGTTACTTCAACGCCACACTTTTCACAGATAACACCGCGGTGTTTCAAACGCTTGTATTTGCCACAAAGACATTCGTAGTCTTTAACTGGACCAAAAATACGCGCACAGAATAGACCATCACGCTCAGGCTTGAACGTACGATAGTTGATCGTTTCTGGTTTCTTAACTTCACCAAAAGACCATGAACGAATCATGTCAGGTGAAGATAGACCGATTTTGATTGCATCAAATTCTTCGGTCTTATGCTGTGCTTTTAGAAAGTTTAATAAGTCTTTCACAATCAGCTCCTGTGAGGAGTTAAAAGGGGCCCGCTCTTAAACTATAGAGCGAGCACCTTCCTACCAGATAATCCTAATAAAGGATTATTCGTCTTCTAGCTCGATGTTGATACCTAGCGAGCGGATCTCTTTCAACAATACGTTGAACGATTCTGGCATGCCAGGTTCCATGCTGTGGTTGCCGTCGACGATGTTCTTATACATCTTCGTACGACCGTTAACGTCATCTGACTTAACCGTTAGCATTTCTTGTAGAGTGTAAGCAGCACCGTATGCTTCTAGTGCCCATACTTCCATCTCACCGAAACGCTGACCACCGAACTGAGCTTTACCACCAAGTGGTTGCTGAGTTACAAGGCTGTACGAACCAGTAGAACGAGCGTGCATCTTGTCGTCAACCAAGTGGTTCAGTTTCAGCATGTACATGTAACCAACGGTTACAGGACGCTCAAACTGGTCACCAGTACGACCATCAAACAAGGTTAACTGACCTGATTCAGGTAGGTCACCCAGTTTCAATAGTTCTTTGATAGAGCCTTCAGTAGCACCATCAAATACTGGTGTCGCAATCGGTAGACCACCACGTAGGTTTTTCACCAATGTACGAACTTCGTCGTCGGACAATTCAGCAATGTCAACGTTCTGGCGAGTACCGCCTAGATCGTAGACTTTTTGCAAGAATTCACGGAATTTCGCGAGTTCTTGTTGCTCTTTAACCATCTGGTTAATCTTGTCACCGATACCTTTCGCCGCCAGACCTAAGTGAACTTCTAGGATCTGACCGATGTTCATACGCGAAGGTACACCCAGTGGGTTAAGCACGATGTCAACAGGCTGACCTTTGCCATCATATGGCATGTCTTCAACAGGGTTGATCTTAGAGATTACACCTTTGTTACCGTGACGACCGGCCATCTTATCACCAGGCTGGATACGACGTTTAACCGCTAGGTAAACTTTAACAATCTTAAGAACGCCAGGCGCTAGATCATCACCTTGAGTGATCTTACGACGCTTAGTTTCAAACTTCTTATCGAAGTCCGCTTTTAGCTCGTCGTTTTGCTCTGCAAGTTGCTCAAGTTGAGTTTGCAGTGCGTCATCTTCTAGCGTTAGCTCTAGCCATCTCTTACGACCGATAGTATCAAGCTTCTCTTCAGAGTAACCACCTTGAAGAAGTACAGCTCTTACACGCGCTAGTAGACCACCTTCAAGAATTTGGAACTCTTCAGTTAGATCTTTCTTCGCTTCTTTAAGCTGCATCTGCTCTATTTCTAGAGCACGTTTGTCTTTTTCTACGCCATCGCGAGTAAAGACTTGAACGTCAATGATGGTACCAGAAACAGAGTTTGGTACACGTAGTGATGTATCTTTAACATCTGATGCTTTTTCACCGAAGATAGCACGTAGTAGCTTCTCTTCAGGTGTGAGTTGAGTTTCACCTTTAGGGGTTACTTTACCAACTAGGATGTCGCCACCCTTAACTTCAGCACCGATGTAAACGATACCTGACTCGTCTAGTTTAGACAGAGCAGATTCACCTACGTTTGGAATATCCGCTGTGATCTCTTCAGAGCCCAGCTTAGTATCACGAGCCACACAAGATAGTTCTTGGATGTGGATTGTCGTGAAACGGTCTTCTTGAACTACGCGCTCAGATACTAAGATCGAGTCTTCGAAGTTATAACCATTCCAAGGCATGAACGCGATACGCATGTTTTGACCAAGTGCCAATTCACCTAGATCCGTTGAAGGACCATCAGCCAATACATCGCCGCGAGCAACAGGCTCACCAGGAAGTACCGTTGGACGTTGGTTAATACAAGTGTTCTGGTTCGAACGCGTGTACTTAGTTAGGTTGTAAATGTCGATGCCTGCTTCACCAGGAATCAGCTCATCTTCATTAACCTTAACTACGATACGAGATGCGTCAACAGACTGCACCATACCGCCACGTTTCGCTACCGCTGTAACGCCCGAGTCAACGGCTACGTTACGCTCAATACCAGTACCAACAAGCGGCTTATCAGCGCGCAAAGTCGGAACAGCTTGACGTTGCATGTTCGCACCCATCAATGCACGGTTCGCATCATCGTGTTCTAGGAACGGGATAAGCGAAGCAGCGATAGATACTACTTGGTTTGTTGCAACGTCCATGTAGTTAACATGGTCACGCGGGTGAAGACCAGATTCGCCTTTTTGACGAGCTGTAATCAGTTCATCAGCAAAGTTATTATCTTCGGTTAACGCGGCATTCGCCTGTGCGATAACAAATTGACCTTCTTCAATAGCTGACAAGTAATCAACTTCATCAGTCACAACACCTTCTACAACACGACGGTACGGCGTTTCTAGGAAACCGTACTCATTACAACGTGCAAACGCAGATAGTGAGTTGATCAAACCGATGTTTGGACCTTCAGGCGTTTCGATCGGACATAGACGACCGTAGTGCGTAACGTGTACGTCACGTACTTCAAAGCCAGCACGCTCACGAGTAAGACCACCAGGACCCAAAGCAGAGATACGACGTTTGTGCGTCACTTCTGATAACGGGTTGTTTTGGTCCATAAACTGAGACAGTTGTGAAGAGCCAAAGAATTCTTTTACGGCTGCAGAGATCGGCTTAGCATTGATAAGGTCTTGAGGCATGATTGCATCAAGGTCACCAAGGCTTAGGCGCTCTTTCACTGCACGTTCTACACGAACTAGACCAACACGGAATTGGTTTTCAGCCATCTCACCAACACTACGAATACGACGGTTGCCAAGGTGGTCGATATCGTCCACTTCACCAATGCCGTTACGAATGCCGATCAGTTTCTTCATTACTTCGACGATATCGGTTTCGTCAAGAATGCCTTGCTCGAGTGCGTCTTCACGCATGATAGAGCTGTTAAACTTCATACGACCAACAGTCGATAAGTCATAACGCTCTTCAGCAAAGAATAGGCTTTGGAACAGTGATTCTGCTGCTTCTTTCGTTGGTGGCTCACCCGGGCGCATCATGCGGTAGATTTCTACCAATGCAGAGATGCGGTCTACCGTGCTGTCTACACGCAACGTGTCTGACATGAACGGACCGTGGTCTAGATCGTTCGTAAATAGAACTTCTAGTTGCTTGTGGCCTGCCTGCGAAAGATTCGCTAATGCTTCCAAGCTGATCTCGTGGTTTGCACCAACAATGATCTCGCCTGTCGCCTCATTGATGTAGTCTTTAGCCGCTACTTTACCGACGATGTATTCAACCGGTACTTCAATGAAATCAACGCCATCTTTTTCAAGTTGACGGATATGACGCGCAGTGACGCGACGGCCAGTCTCAACATAAGTCTTGCCGTTTGCTTCGATATCAAAAGAAGCGGTTTCGCCACGTAGGCGTTCCGGTACCAACTCCATTAATAGAGTTTGGTCTTTTACTTCGAAGTTAATCTTATCGAAGAAGATATCGAGGATCTCTTCCGACGTTTTACCTAGTGCACGAAGAATGATCGATGCAGGTAGTTTACGACGGCGGTCGATTCGAACGTACAAGTTATCCTTAGGATCAAACTCGAAGTCGAGCCATGAACCACGGTAAGGAATAACACGTGCGTTATAAAGAACTTTACCTGAAGAGTGGGTCTTACCCTTATCGCTGTCGAAGAACACGCCTGGGCTTCGGTGCAGCTGGGATACGATAACCCTCTCGGTACCATTAATTACGAAGGTACCATTGTCTGTCATAAGCGGAATTTCGCCCATGTAGACTTCTTGTTCTTTAATATCTTTTACAGTACCCGCTGGTGCGTCTTTATCAAAAACAACTAGGCGTAATTTCACGCGTAGTGGCTTTGAATAAGTTACGCCACGAATTTGACATTCTTTAACATCAAACACTGGCTCGCCAAGACGGTAGCTAACGTATTGCAGCTCAGAATTGCCGTTATAGCTCTGAATTGGAAACACAGAACGAAAAGCAGCTTCAAGTCCATATTGTCCTTCAGGATCCTGTTCGATAAACTTGTCGAAAGAATCAAGCTGGATCGATAGCAGGTATGGAATGTCCAAAACTTGTGGACGAGTACCAAAGTCCTTACGGATGCGCTTTTTCTCGGTATAAGAGTAAACCATGGGGTTCCTCAGCTCGCTGATAAGTGACCCAAACTGTCCGCCCAAACCTAGTTACTTAAGGTGGGTAATGGGACAGTGACTAACAACTGTTTACTGTAGTGACGTTAACTCAAGCGTCGAGCAACGTTTTTTGCATGGTACATAGGTGCTTAAACAGCGGGAAAATTCACCTACGCCCTACAGCGCAAAAAGGCCGGTGGTTAAAAAACCACCAGCCATTAGCCTTTCGGCTATGAAGCTAAGTAATAATTACTTAACTTCAACAGTAGCACCAGCTTCTTCTAGAGTCGCTTTAAGTGCTTCTGCTTCAGCTTTCTCTACGCCTTCTTTAAGAGGTGCAGGAGCGCCGTCTACAAGAGCTTTAGCTTCTTTAAGACCTAGGCCAGTTGCGCCACGTACAGCTTTGATAACTTGTACTTTGTTTGCGCCAACAGCAGTTAGAACTACGTCGAATTCAGTTTGCTCAGCAGCAGCGTCGCCGCCAGCTGCGCCACCAGCTACAACTGCAGCAGCAGCAGTAACACCGAATTTCTCTTCCATAGCTTCGATAAGCTCAACAACTTGCATTACAGACATTTCTGCAACTGCGTCTAGGATTTGCTCGTTAGTAATAGACATAACAATTCTCTTTTAAGTCAACAATAAGTTTATTTAGCAACCAGTAAAAAGCAAGGCTTAAGCCGCAGCTTCTTCTTTTTGGTCGCGAACAGCAGCGATAGTACGAACCAGCTTGCCAGCAGAAGCTTCTTTCATGCACATCATTAGGCGTGCGATTGCTTCGTCGTAAGTTGGTAGTGTCGCTAGTACATCAGCATCAGTAACCGCGCCTTCAAATGCAGCAGCTTTGATCTCGAATGTTTTGTTCTCTTTAGCGAAGTCTTTGAAAAGACGCGCTGCAGCACCAGGGTGCTCGTTAGAGAACGCAAGTAGGCTAGGACCAGTAAATGTGTCTTGTAGACACTCATACTCAGTACCTTCTACCGCACGGCGTGCTAGTGTGTTACGAACAACTCTCATGTAAACACCCGCTTCACGCGCTTGTTTACGTAGAGAAGTCATCGCGCCAACAGTAACGCCACGAGAGTCAGCTACAACTGCAGAAAGTGCACCACTGGCTGCTTCGTTGACTTCAGCAACAATTGCTTTTTTGTCTTGAAGGTTTAAAGCCATTTGGGATTTACTCCTGGTTGTTATTACACCACTCAGCATCATAATGATACCGAGAGCTAATACGGTGCATTCCCATAAGCCAATTGATTTCGAAAAATCAACCCGCTTTAAGTCGGGCACCGTCTACGTAGGTTTAATTAAGTTCAAATCGAAAAATGAACGCCTACGGTCTTGGACGGAGACTGACATTCCACAAGTGAATTATCAGCCTCAACCACAAATTTTGATAGGCGCAAAATTATACATAATTTTTACGCCTATGCAAGCTTTTAAGCGATTAGGCTATTAAGCTTGAGTGTTCAGGGTACCCTGATCCACAGTAACGCCAGCACCCATAGTAGTAGAGATGCTCACTTTCTTCAGGAAAACACCTTTCGCTGAAGACGGCTTAGCTTTCTTAAGAGCAACTAGAAGAGTCTCTAGGTTCTCTTGAAGCTGGTTTGCTTCGAAAGATACTTTACCGATTGTAGTGTGGATGATGCCGTTTTTGTCGTTACGGTAACGAACCTGACCAGCTTTAGCGTTCTTAACCGCTTCAGCAACGTTAGGTGTTACAGTACCAACTTTAGGGTTTGGCATAAGGCCGCGTGGACCTAGGATAGTACCTAGTTGACCAACAACGCGCATTGCATCTGGAGAAGCAACAACTACGTCGAAGTTCATTTCGCCCTTCTTCACTTGCTCAGCAAGATCTTCCATACCAACGATGTCTGCGCCAGCTGCTTTAGCGGCTTCAGCGTTTGCACCTTGAGTGAACACTGCTACGCGGATTTCGCGGCCAGTACCGTGCGGAAGTACAGTTGCACCACGTACGTTCTGGTCAGATTTACGAGCATCGATGCCTAGGTTAACAGCAACGTCTACAGACTCTACGAATTTAGCTGTTGCTAGTTCTTTAAGAAGAGCTACAGCTTCGTTGATGTCGTATTCTTTAGTTACTTCAACTTTGTCGCGGATTACGCGCATACGCTTAGTAAGTTTTGCCATGTTCTTAACCCTCTACCACTAGGCCCATTGAACGAGCAGTACCCGCAATAGAACGTTTCATCGCTTCAATATCAGCACCAGTCATATCAGCAGCTTTAGTTTCTGCGATTTCTTGGATTTGAGCATCAGTAACAGTACCCACTTTTTCAGTGTTAGGACGGCCAGAGCCAGACTTAACGCCAGCAGCTTTCTTAAGAAGAACAGCAGCAGGTGGAGTTTTTGTTACGAACGTGAAAGAACGGTCACTGTAAACAGTGATAACTACTGGAGTCGGTAGACCTTTCTCAACAGATTCTGTTTTTGCGTTAAACGCTTTACAGAATTCCATGATGTTCACACCGTGTTGACCTAGAGCAGGACCAACCGGTGGACTAGGGTTCGCCATACCTGCTGCAACTTGCAACTTGATATAAGCTTCAACTTTCTTAGCCATGATATTTCCTAATATTTGGGTTCAAACGCTAACCATTCGATCAGCTCCCCAGTTTGCAATAAATACTTTTTGCAGTAATACCTACAAAAAGGCGCGAAATTATAATCATAATTCGCGCCTTAAACAACCCTAAAAAGGTGTTTTTTTAATCAAGTTTTTCAACTTGACCAAACTCGAGCTCAACCGGTGTTGCACGACCAAAGATCGATACAGACACTTTAATGCGGCTCTTGTCGTAATCCACTTCTTCAACGGTACCGTTGAAGTCTGCGAATGGACCATCGTTCACACGTACCACTTCACCTGCTTCAAACATCGTTCTTGGACGAGGTGCTTCACTTGCTTTCTCTAGACGGTTAAGAATAGCATCCGCTTCTTTATCTGTGATAGGTGCAGGACGGTCAGAGGTTCCACCAATGAAGCCCATGACACGTGGCACACTGCGCACTAAGTGCCAAGATTCATCGTTCATCAACATCTGAACAAGAACATAGCCTGGGAAGAACTTACGCTCACTTTTACGACGTTGACCAGCGCGGATTTCCACAACTTCTTCAGTTGGTACTAGCACTTCGCCAAAGTAGTCTTCCATCGCGTGCATTTTAATATGTTCGCGAAGAGACTGAGCCACACGTCCTTCAAAACCTGAGAAGGCTTGAACAACGTACCAGCGTTTTTTCGGAGCTTCACTCATGAATTAAGACCCTCTATATCCCGGTTACTAAAGCCACTAGGCGAACCATAATGCCGTCAATACCCCATAGCGCCAGTGCCATTACAACACTTACTGCTAGGACGATTAACGTAGTTTGCGTCGTTTCTTGGCGCGTCGGCCATACCACTTTGCGCACTTCTACTCGCGCTTCACGAGCAAACAAAATCGCAGCTTTACCTTTTGTTGTTGTAGCGGCAACACCAAGTGCTACTGCAATCAATACAACGACACCTGCAGCACGGATTACTACTGAAAGCTCTCCATACAGGTAATTACCCACAACAGCGGCGGCCAACAGAGCGAAAGCGACAATCCACTTCATTATATCTGCTGCGTTTGAGCTTTCAGGAGCTTCAGCATTTGCTTTCATAAAACCAACCTGTGACAAGTCTTTATTAGACGACAACAACCCCGCTGCTGCAGGGCTTATTCCTTTGTGCTGGTGAAATATGAGTCAAACCAACACCCTACAAAAAGCTCAGCAAGTGTTTAAACACATCCTCAGCCTTAAAAATCCTTTAATTATTCACCAAATTGGCGAATATTGCGCCTCTATAAATAGTAGCGCATAAAAAGGGCATCAAATGATGCCCTTTTTACTAGTGCTTCGT
>NZ_JAMKMS010000037.1 GCF_023634655.1 Vibrio methylphosphonaticus
CTTATGATCGGTTACGTAGTATGGTTACCCTATGCCTTAGCGTACCATTCTCTATCGCCTAGCCAGCGGTCAATAATCTTCTTAGCATTGTCTGGATACTGTTCATGAACGTGACGGGCGATCCTTTGAACGTCAGGGACAAGGCGTTGGTCGCGGACCAAGTCTGCAATTTTAAAATCCGCCAGTCCGGTTTGTTTGGTGCCAAGGAGTTCCCCTGGACCACGGATTTCTAAATCTCGCTGCGCAATCACAAAACCATCGTTGCTCTCTCTCAATACACCTAAGCGCTTCTGCGCGGTTTTGGATAGCGGAGAGTGATACAGCAGCACGCAATGACTTGCGACGGTTCCACGTCCAACCCGCCCCCTTAACTGGTGAAGCTGAGCTAAGCCTAGGCGTTCTGGGTTTTCAATGATCATTAAACTCGAGTTAGGCACATCGACGCCCACTTCAATCACCGTTGTCGCAACAAGAAGATGAAGTTCGTTGTCTTTAAATTGCTGCATGACCGCCTGCTTCTCGGCAGATTTCATGCGGCCATGCACCAACCCGACTTTAACCTCGGGCAGTTGGCGTTGCAGATCTTCTGCGGTATCGGCCGCAGCTTGCGCTTCTAATACTTCCGATTCATCAATAAGCGTACAGACCCAATACGCCTGTTTGCCTTCCGTTAAGCAGGCGTGCTTGACACGTTCGATAATGGCATCACGTTTGGTATCTGGCAGCGCAACGGTTTGTATTGGCGTACGGCCGGGCGGTAGCTCATCAATAACTGAGGTTTCTAGGTCGGCGTAGGCGGTCATTGCCAGCGTGCGCGGTATTGGTGTCGCGGTCATAATAAGCTGATGAGGGTAATAGCCTTGTTTGGCGCCTTTTTCTCGCAACTCTAAACGCTGGTGGACGCCAAAGCGATGTTGTTCGTCAATAATGACTAAAGCAAGGTTATGAAACGCAACGGATTCTTGAAATAGAGCATGAGTCCCCACCACCATTTTCGCCTCACCACTGGCAATGCGTGCTAACTCAGCCTCTTTAGCCTTGCCTTTTTGCTTACCAGACAACCAACCAACCGTAATTCCCATGGATTCAAACCAGTTGGCAAAATTGATGGCATGTTGCTCGGCGAGCAGCTCGGTTGGGGCCATCATCGCTACTTGGTAGCCGTGTTCTATCGCGCGTAACGCTGCAAGCGCCGCGACAAGGGTTTTTCCTGAGCCCACGTCGCCTTGCACCAAGCGCATCATGGGTGCAGTTTTGAGTAGATCCTGCTCTATTTCGTTAACCACACGGTTTTGAGCGTTGGTTGGTGAAAACGGCAACTGTTCGAGCAATTGTTGCTTAAAACGGCCAATTTCTGGCAGGGCAATGGCTTTGTCTTGCTGGCCTTGGCTGCGTACAGCAAGCATGGACAGATTTTGTGCCATGAGCTCTTCAATGATTAATCGTTGCTGAGCTGGGTGCCTGCCTTCGTCAAAATCGTCGACATTGATCGATGGTGGTGGACGATGGATGGTATGCAGGGCTTGCGTTAGAGTGATTTGTTGGTTGTATAGTCCGCTAGGCAGCAGCTCATCAACGGCGCTCTTATCCATTAGCTCGAGAGCTTGGTCGGTGAGGCTACGCAATGTCAGTTGGCGTAACCCATCCGTTGTCGGGTAAACCGGTGTCAGCGTTTGTTCAAGAGCAGGGCTTCGTTCTGTGGTTTGAAACTTGTAGTCAGGGTGGATGATCTCCAGCCCTAACTGCCCTCGCTTGACTTCACCATAGGCAACGATCACTTTACCATCGGAAAAATTGTTCTTCATGGCGGCGGTAAAATTAAAGAAACGTAACGTAATGGTGCCATTGCCATCACTGACTTTGACCGTCAGCATTTTCTTGCGCCCAAAACTGACGTCGCTACTCATGATCTTGCCTTGAACCGACCCCCATAATCCCGCGTGCAATTTTACAATGGGGTAAATACGTGTGCGATCTTCGTAGCGATGAGGGAGATGGAACAGTAAGTCCTGAACATTATGCAGACCGACCTTCGCCAGTTTTTCAGCGACCTTTGCGCCGACACCGTTGAGGGAAGTGAGAGAAATTGCGGACAACAGCTGAGCCATATGACAAACCATTACTAAACGAGATACTGATATTCAAGCATTTTACTGTCTTTTTGTACAGGAGGGAATAAGAGCGGTTCTATGGTTCTGCGGGTAAAAGGGTCCTGTGGATGAAAGGGCCCTATGGATGGAAATGTTTTCATCGTGGGTGCACCTCCTTGGATGTTTAAGGTCGCTACATCCGAGAAGGTGGTTTTAGAAGGTTACTATAGGCCATTGGGTAGTGTTGGCTAGAACCATAGAACCATAGAACCAGGTTCTATTTTTGCTGCATCTCCGCCCACCAATCCTGATCCGCAACAATTTGCCCTTGGTCATCCAGTGGTGGATAGGGAAGGCGCTTTTTCTTGGCGACTTTTGCCAGTACCGGGTGACCGCGCTCAAATAAAATGCGGTGGATCGTTTCCGGGGGCAGTGCACTGGTTTCTCGCTGGTACATACCAGCAAGCTGACGTTGCCGCTGTGCTTCAAACAAAATGAGCGCACTGGCGACGGAGACGTTGAGTGATTGCACCATGCCAACCATGGGGATGATGATGTCTTGATCGGCGCCGTTAAGCGCATGACCGGATATGCCTTCCTTCTCACCGCCTAAAATAATCGCTGTCGGTTTGGTGTAGTCGATGTCGCGAAAATCAACGGCACTTTCAGAAAGGTTCGTGGCTAAAACTTGCATGCCTTGCTGCTTCAGTTCACCAATCGCGTCTGAAACGGAGTGGTGGGTTTCAACTTCCACCCAATTTCGAGCACCTGCAGACGTATGGCTTAGTGTGCGCATTTGTTTATTCGGCCAAACGGCATGCACTTTGTGAACACCTGCTGCATCTGCAGTTCTTATCACGGCGGACACGTTGTTAGGTTTGTGTACTTCTTCAAGCAATAGAGTAAGGTCGGTTTGGCGAGCACGAAGTACATCTTGAATGCGGTTGTAACGTTCGAGGTTCATGATTCTTTCCAAATAAAACGGGTTCGATATGACTATCGAACCCGTTGAAGTTATCTCATTAACAACTAGTTTTTGCGTCGTCTGACTCGTAATGCATGCGGCATAACACGAATACGCTTCATGATACCGGCTAAATGCACGCGGTCTTTTGTCGTGAGCAACACCGTTACGGTATACAGGCGACCATCACGTTCCTCGGTCGAGATACCGTGAATATTTGAGCCTGTTTTAGCAATGACGTTAGTCAGTTCTGCCAATGCACCTTGGTGGTTATGTAAATCCACTTTCAGTTCAGCGGTAAACTCTTGTTCGTAGCCGTCACTCCATTCAACCGCCATGTACTTATCGGGCTCTTTCTGATGACCCCTTACGTTCGGACAGGTTTCACGGTGCACAACGAGACCACGGCCCGGCGAGACATGCGCAATGATGCTGTCGTCTGGAATCGGGTGGCAGCAGTTTGCAAACGTTAGCAAAATGCCTTCAGCGCCACGAATTGGCAGCCTTTTTCCTGATGACGGCACTGAACTCGTCTGGGTCAGCTCATCCGTATCACCTAATAGACGTCGAGCAATGACGATACTCATGAGTTCACCCAAGCCAATAGCCGCGAGCAAGTCATCAATATTGTCCAAGCGCAGATCTTTCAGCACTTCGTCGATATTTTCTGGGTAGATAGTATCGATCGAGTGGCGACCTAAAGCATGATTGAGCAAGCGACGACCGAGAACCACGGATTCTTCGCGACGCATAGTCTTAAGAACCTGGCGGATCTTAGTACGAGCTCGGGACGTCACCACATAGTTCAACCAAGCGGCATTTGGACGCGCGCCCGGTGCACTGATAATTTCCACCGTTTGGCCATTTTTCAGCGCTTTGCTCAATGGATAAGGTTGACGATCAACACGAGCACCAACACAGGTATTACCCACATCAGTATGCACCGCGTAAGCAAAATCAACGGCCGTTGCTCCAAGAGGAAGCTCTACAATGCGACCTTTTGGCGTGAAGACGTAAATCTCATCTGGGAACAGATCCGATTTTACGTTTTCGATAAATTCAAAGGAGTTACCCGCACTTTGCTGTAGCTCAAGTAAGCTTTGCATCCAGCGCTGTGCTTTCACTTGTGCCGTCGTACCCGAACGATCACCATTGCCTTTGTAAGCCCAATGCGCCGCGACACCTTTGTCGGCCATTTGGTTCATGTCTTCAGTACGAATTTGTACTTCAACAGGGACACCATGAGGGCCAACCATAGAGGTATGCAGGGATTGATAGCCATTGGCTTTTGGTACCGCAATATAATCTTTCATGCGGGCTGGACGCGGCTTATACAAGCTGTGCACCTGACCGAGAACGCGATAACAAGTATCCGCCGTGTCTACAATCACGCGAAAGGCATAAATGTCCATAATGGTGTGAAAGCGCTGTTCTTTGGTTTTCATCTTGTTGTAGATGGAGAACAGGTTTTTTTCACGACCTAGCACGCGAACCGTCAAGCCGACTTCTTCAAGGCGACCTTCAATTTCACTGTGAATGCGTTGGATCATTTCTTTACGGTTACCACGCGCCGATTTAACCACTTCTTTTAGAACGCGGTATCGGTTGGGATACAAGGCTTCAAAGCCGAGCTCTTCTAGCTCAGTTTTAATGTTATGAATACCAAGACGGTGGGCGAGTGGGGCATAAATTTCGAGGGTTTCGCGGGCAATACGACGCTTTTTATCTGGGCGCAGGGCACCGAGCGTGCGCATGTTATGCGTTCGGTCGCTAAGTTTTATCAAGATCACGCGAATGTCTTGCACCATGGCAAGGACCATCTTACGAAAGTTCTCTGCTTGGGCTTCTTTGCGATCTCGGAATTTAAGCTTATCGAGTTTGGATACGCCATCGACGAGCTCGGCAACGGTGGTACCGAATTGTTCTTCTAGCTCTTCTTTGGTGACTTCAGTGTCTTCAATAACATCATGCAATAATGCCGCTTGTAGCGTTTCAATATCCAAGCGCATTTCTGCGAGGATACGGGCTACCGCGACCGGGTGGATGATGTATGGTTCTCCGCTCGAGCGGAACTGCCCTTCATGGGCATCTCTTGCTACCACATAAGATTGACGCAGAGCCTCAAGGTGAGGCTCTGTTAGGTATTCTTGGGCAACGTCTTTAAGGCTATCGAATAGGTACAAATTGTAGGCCCGAAAGTCGATGGAACTCGAATAGTTTCCTGGCTTAAAGGGGCAGATAACAACTTGTGACGATCTAACCCTTTACGCTTCAAACCATTCGGTTCGAATTAACGGTTGTGAGCGATGCTGCTAACAGCGGCTAGCTCAGCTGCTTCTTGCTCTTGCTGTTCTTGACGCTCACGAGCATCTAGAACTTCTTTAGTGATCAAGCCTTCTTCGATTTCGCGAAGTGCGATAACCGTAGGCTTATCATTTTCTTCTGGCACTAATGCGTCTTTACCACCGATTTGCATTTGACGTGCGCGGCGAGACGAAATAAGAACTAGGTCGAAGCGGTTACCAACTTTTTCAACAGCGTCTTGAACAGTTACGCGTGCCATAAGAACTCCAATAATTAACTAAATTTTAGATGACGAGAAAGTATACAGGCTAATGGGGATGGATACTAGATCACAAATGATCCCAAAATAGCCCGATGACTGTTCATTTACCCGTATTTTGTCGACGAGTATTCAATACGTCGCTAACAAGTATATAGGTAAATGAGGATTTTATAACCTGATCATTACGTTATGAATGATCAAGGTAAGCTTAACGAGCTATGAAGATAGCAGCGCGTCAAGCATACCTTTGTACTTAATGGTCTGTTTATCTTGCTTCAAACGTTCAGCACGCAAAATGGCCTTGAAGTCGATCAGTGCAACATCAAAGTCGTCATTGATAATGACATAATCGTATTCAGCGTAGTGTGAAATTTCTGATTTAGCTTCACTCATACGCTTGGCAATCACTTCGTCGCTATCTTGACCACGAACATTCAGACGACGCTCTAGCTCACCGTTTGATGGTGGTAAAATAAAGACACTCTTCGCCGCAGGCATTTGTTCACGGATTTGACGTGCGCCTTGCCAATCAATATCTAAGAAAACATCGATACCCTTATTTAGGGTTTCTTCAATCCAAAGTCGAGAGGTGCCGTAGTAGTTCCCAAACACTTCAGCGTGCTCAAGAAATGCCCCTTGCTCAATGAGAGCTTCAAAATCGCATTTTTCAACAAAGTGATAGTGAATACCGTGCTCTTCACCTGGGCGCATGTCACGAGTCGTGTGCGAGACCGATACCTTCATCGCGTATGTCGGATTCGTCTCCAGCATCGCTGAAATCAAGCTTGATTTACCTGCTCCGCTCGGTGCGGAAACGATATATAAAGTGCCTTTGCCCATAGGTGTGAGTCCATAGTTCAGGATTAATAACAGAAACGCACCGTCAGCTACGTTTCATTATATAAATTACGTTTCATTATATAAATATAGTACCGACTGAAGTTGTTGAAAAATCAGTCAGAAAAATGGAGGCGAAGAGTAGCACAAGTTGGGGGTTTTCGACAAGTGACAGAGCTCGAACACGCATTGGGCGACAACACGGGAAAGAGCAAAAGAGGGCAGTGAATTACGTGGGAAGAAAGTAAGACTTACAGCAAACGTTTGCTTAATAATCAAAGCTTTGTTTTTTAAGAGATAAAAAAGATTATAAAAAAGAACGAAATTGATTGAATTATTCACGAAGCTGATTAAAATCCGCGCCAACTTTTCAAGTTTAGTTGATGAACTGAACGACTTTTCGCAATCAAAGTAAGCAGGTTTTATCGTGAGTGTTGATGTGGCTGGCAAAAAACCAGCAAAAACTTCGTTAATCGAAACAACGTTTAAAATTTCTGAGCGTAAATCCACTATCGGTACTGAAGCGTACGCCGGATTTATTACCTTCCTCGCGATGAGTTATATCCTCGCCGTTAACCCTGCGATTCTAGGTGACATACCGGGCATGGACAGAGGGGCTGTCTTTACTGCGACGGCACTCGCGGCAGGCATTGCGACTCTTATCATGGGCGTATTTGGTAACTACCCCGTGATGTTAGCGCCAGGCATGAGCATGAACGGCTTCTTTAAAGGCATGTTATTAAGTGGCTCAGTGGCGTTGGTTTGGCACGAAGCGCTATTAGGCATCTTCTTTTCCGGCGTGATTTACCTCATTCTATCGCTGACCAAAATACGTAAAGCGATGATTGAATCGATACCAGAAGATCTAAAACTTGCCATTACGGTCTCTCTTGGCTTGTTTATCGCTTTCCTGGGTTTGAAAAATGCCGGAATTATTGTTGCTAACCCCTTTATTTTGGTGAGTATGGGCGATATTTCAGACCCTAAAGTCATCATTGCGTATATCAGTATCTTTGTTGCACTGGGTTGTATGGTACGTGATATTAAACTCGCCACGTTCATCTCGTTTATCTCTGCGATCGTTCTAACGGTGCTAGCTGACACTTTCATGGGCACATCAAACGCTCCACTGCCTGATCAGTTGGTGTCGATGCCGCCGAGTATGGCAGGCAGCTTTGGCGCCATTTTTGATGTGTCGGGCTTAACGGCAGAAAAGATGTTCGATCTGCTGTTTATCGTCATCATCTTCCTGATTGTCGATTTCTTTGACGGGTTAAGCACCATTGTTGGTGTAGGTAAAGATGCGGGCATTATTGATAAAGACGGCAAAGTGCCGAATGCCCGCTCTGCACTGGTAGCGGATGCGGGTGGCACGGTGATTGGATCTATTTTAGGGACAACATCGATAACGGCATTTTCTGAGTCGGGTATTGCTTCTTCGCAAGGCGCAAGAACTGGTTTAGCAGCGGTCGTTGTCGCGGGGCTTTTCTTCCTATCCTTGTTCTTATACCCGCTGTTTTCAGTATTCTCGGCAGCAATGGTTGCCCCTGCAATGGTGGTTGTGGGTATTTATATGATTGGTCGCCTAGGACAGATTGATTGGGAAAAGAAAGAGTCACGTATCGCGGCCTTCTTTACTATCATGTTCACCGTCCTTAGCTTCTCTCCTGCCAATGGCATGGCGATGGGCTTCATTAGCTACGCCTTTACCATGGTTGTTGCCGGTAAGCGTAAAGAAGTGCACCCAGTTATTTTTGTACTGTGTGCGCTGTTTATGACGTATTTGTTGTTGCTGTAGTTAGTTACACATCACCCTGGGTTCAATGTAAAGCCTCACATAGTGTTATGTGAGGCTTTACATTTTTAGGCGCTTTGTATTTCCATGGTGTATTTCTAACGAATGCTTAATATAAACCGAGTATGAGTGTCGTGCTTAGTATAGTGTACTCACACGATTAAGAAGGGTTTACATCAGGCGTATATCTGCTATTTTCAGCCCCCTAAATGTCACGAGTTCATTGTGCGGATGGGCAAAGAGAGTTTTACTCAGCTTCAAGGTGACGTCCATGGGTGAACTATAGTCTAAAAGCTATGGGGATTTTGATGTAATCGAGTAAGTTGAAGTGTTACGAGTGAGTAGTATGAAATACCGTTACGATATAGATGGCTTACGGGCTTTTGCCGTATTATTAGTTATCGCCTTCCATTTTGAAATAACGCCTTGGTTAACCGGAGGGTTTATTGGCGTTGATGTATTCTTTGTAATATCAGGATTCTTGATTACACAAGTTATCGTTCATCACTTGAGAGAAGAAACTTTTTCTTTTTCTGGCTTTTACTTGCGACGAGCTAAGAGGTTACTTCCCGCTTTCTATGCTATGACGTTGTTTTCGTTGCTGCTTGGTTACTTGATCTTTAGCCCAAATGATTTAGCAGGATTAGGCCATGCGTTACGTTATGCAGTTACGTTTCATGTTAATCATTTTCTAGCGAATCAATCGGGTTATTTTGCACCTGATGCAAGCCTTCAGCCATTGCTACACGTATGGTCACTCAATGTGGAAGAGCAGTTTTACTTTGTTTGGCCTTTTTTGGTTGTTTTAGCCTATAGAAGTCGCTTCTTCTCTAAAACAAGTTATGTAGCGTTTGGTCTGATCTTAGTCAGTGTCGTACTATCTCAATATTGGCTATACACCTTGCCGTCTCATGCTTATTTTCAATTGCCATCAAGGGCGTTTGAAATGTTGGCCGGTGCATGGTTGGCGTTAGTGATTCATGAGCTACCGTTACTCTCTGAGCATAAAGCGAAGCTCTGTCAAAACATGTCGCTTGTTGGACTTCTTTTTGTTGCTATTTTATTTGATCGAAACACCAGCTTTCCTGGGTTGAATGCGCTGTACCCAACGTTATTAACGATGCTTTTTCTATATGCGGGCCATTGTAGACTCAATGCGACTTGGATCGCGGCACGTGTGCCTAGATTGTTAGGGCAAATGTCTTATTCACTGTATTTGTGGCATTGGCCACTTTGGGTGTTTGGTTTATACCTTATCGAAATGACAATGGTTATAAAAGCTGGACTAATATTAGGTACGTTTTTGCTGTCATTTTTTAGCTGGAAGTACATAGAAACCCCATTACGCCATAAGTATATACAACGAAGGCGGAGTGTTTTTATTTACTACTTTGTACTCCCCGTACTCCTATTTTTGGCCGCATCACAGTGGTTAGAGAAGACTAACGGTTTGCCATCACGCTTGACGGCAGAAGCACAAAGAGCCAATGCTCAAATTATGAGTGAACCAATAGAAAAGACTTATGACTTATCACCGAATGTTTTGATCTGGGGGGACTCCCATGGTGCACACTTAAGGGGGATGATGGAATATTTAAAAGAAAATTATCAAGTGCGTTCTAGAATCCTTGGGGCGGGAGGATGTCTTCCTCTAGTTGGAGTTTTAAATTCAAAGGAATCAGACCAAAACTGTTTAAATTCTAATATCTCCACAATGGCGTTGATTAAGGATATTCAGCCGTCAGTTGTATTAATAGGAGCTCGATGGGGTAACTATGTACAAATGGTAAATGATCCAGCCTACGGAACATCGTTGGAAGCCGAATTTAGTGAGGGTGTGACTCCGATATCAAAAGCTGAATTTCTCAAGAAAGCGTTACTTACTACTATCGACTCGATTGAAGCGAGCGGTGATACACGTATTGTCATCATGTCCTCTATCCCCACATATCCATTTAATGCGGCTAATTGTGCGATTAGGCGGTATATGAAGATGGGTAAGTCGGATTGTACTATCGATAAAGCTGAGTTTTTAGATAGGCAAGTGGTAGTAAGAAAGGTGCTTTCAGAGGTGATTCAGTTACGCCCAAAAGTGACGCTTATCGACCCTAGTTTAGTATTATGCGATGCAACGAGATGCCATGTTGAAATAGAAGGAGTCGTACTCTATATGGATAATAATCATTTAAACCTTGATGCTTCAAGATGGCTAGGTGAAAAAATGGATCAGTTGGGTATGCTTGAAGCTCTGAAATAGCAATAATTGGGGGGCAAAGAAAGCACTTCATTAGTCAATAAAGTGCTTTTATTTTGCCTATTCAATGTTCTGGATCTGCTCACGCATTTGCTCAATCAGCACCTTAAGCTCAACACCTGATGCAGTGATATCTGTGCTGATGGATTTTGATGCCAGCGTATTCGACTCACGGTTGAACTCTTGCATCATGAAGTCTAAACGGCGACCACACGCCCCGCCTTTTTTCATGATTGAGTGCGTTTCTTTAACGTGAGAGTCTAGGCGATCAAGCTCTTCTGCCACATCAGATTTCTGTGCCAGTAAAATCAGCTCTTGCTCAACACGGCTCGCATCAAGTTCAACTTTTGCGTCTTCAAATTTACCCAGTAGACGCTCACGTTGCCATTCAATGATTTCAGGCATACGAGCGCGCACTTTGACCACTTCGCTTGTGATAGCTTCTAGGCGTTGGTCAATGAGGGCTTTCATATTGCTGCCTTCGCTTGCACGCGCATCAATAAAGTCGCTTAATGCTGTTTCAAAACCTGCCAGCAGTTCTTTGTTGATGGTATCCATGTCTTGCTCAGGAGTTTCCATCACACCAGGCCAGTTCATGACTTGGAATGGATTAAGGCGGCTTTCTTCACCGGTTAGACTCATCACTTGTTTTGCCGCATTGATAACCTGAGTAGCAAGTGCTTCGTTGATATTAAGCTCTGTCTTTGCAGCAGGGTTGGCTTCAAAACGTAGGTTACATTCAACCTTTCCGCGCGCTAGGCGTTTACGGAAGCGCTCACGAAGTACAGGTTCAAGACCTCTAAACTGCTCAGGAAGGCGGAAATAGGTTTCGAGATAACGCTGGTTGACTGAACGGATTTCCCAAACGGCGCTGCCCCAGTCACCTTTGACTTCTTTACGAGCGTAAGCGGTCATGCTGTAGATCATGAAATGATTCCCTTGGATTCAATAAATGTGTTCAAACTGCACTCATGGTAGCACAGTTTAAAAAGATGGCTCTAGGTAAAAGATGGTCCTAGGCCCTTGGGGTCAAGCGAACTATCTTCTACCAAGGACCAAGGACCAAGGACCAAGGACCAAGCACCTAGACCCATACACCCTTCTCCGCTATAATCTCCGTCCAACCAAACCCCTCCCTTACTGAAGGTAATGTCCATGCGTCCAAATGACCGCGCAGCAGAGCAAGTGCGCCCAATTAAAATTACTCGCAACTATACGGCTTATGCTGAAGGCTCTGTTCTTGTCGAGTTTGGCAATACCAAAGTGTTGTGTAATGCCACCGTGGAAGAAAATGTACCACGCTGGTTAAAAGGCAAAGGTAAGGGCTGGGTGACCGCTGAATACGGTATGTTGCCACGTTCAACGCATTCAAGAATGCGTCGTGAAGCAGCAAGCGGTAAGCAAGGTGGCCGTACCATGGAAATCCAGCGCCTGATTGCTCGTAGCCTGCGCGCCGTGGTTGATCTTGAATCAATGGGTGAAATCATGGTTACGGTTGACTGTGATGTTATCCAAGCGGACGGCGGTACTCGTACTGCAGCGATTTCTGGCGCAAGTGTTGCAATGGCGGATGCATTCGCTCACCTAGTGAAGAAAGGCTCCCTGAAAGCGAACCCAATGAAGAGCCACGTTGCCGCGGTTTCTGTTGGCATTCTTGGCGAAAACATTTTCTGTGACCTTGAGTACGTAGAAGATTCAGCCGCCGATACTGACATGAATGTTGTGATGACAGAAGATGGTCGTATGATCGAAATCCAAGGCACAGCAGAAGGCGAACCGTTCTGTCATGAGGAGCTCATGGCGTTGCTGGAGTCCGCGAAAAACGGCATTGCCGAGATCGTCACCGCTCAGAAGTTGGCATTAGAAGATTAGTATTTGAATGGCTCCCGTAAGGGAGCTATTTTTTTGTGCATAACGCACACTGAATAACTGTTAAAAAGATAACCGTCATCCTCACGAAAGTGAGGACCTCATAAAGCGCATGACTCGCTTTGGACGATCCCATTTTCAAGGGGATGACGAACACAATAAAAGAGAGAAAAAACATGAAAGCATACCAGCGTGAATTTATTGAATTTGCCTTAGAAAAAGAAGTTCTAAAGTTTGGTGAGTTTACCCTTAAGTCAGGTCGTAAAAGTCCTTATTTCTTTAACGCTGGTCTTTTTAATACAGGTCGCGACCTTGCTCGTTTAGGTCGTTTCTATGCGGCTGCATTGGCCGATTCTGAAATTCAATATGACGTGCTATTTGGCCCTGCATACAAAGGTATCCCTATTGCGACAACAACAGCAGTAGCACTTGCCGATCACTACGATGTGGACACGCCTTACTGTTTTAACCGTAAAGAAGCAAAGACGCACGGTGAAGGTGGTAGTTTAGTAGGCAGCCCACTAGAAGGTCGCATTATGCTGGTGGATGATGTGATTACGGCGGGAACTGCGATTCGTGAATCGATGGAAATCATCAAAGCAAATGGTGCTGACTTAGCCGGTGTATTGGTCGCGATTGATCGCCAAGAAAAGGGCAAGGGTGAATTGTCTGCGATTCAGGAAGTGGAGCGTGACTTTGGTTGCGCGGTGATTTCGATTGTGAGCTTAACGGACCTCATCACTTATCTAGAAGACAAAGGCGACAATGCTGAGCATCTTGAAGCGGTGAAAGCGTATCGTGCGGAGTACGGCATTTAACTTTTGAGCTTTGTTGTTTATTTTCTTTGGTTATAAACAATCAGTGAGATATAAAAAGGGTCTGTATGAAAACATACAGACCCTTTTTGTTAGGTGTGGAATTATTCTTAGTCGTTTTTTGGCGGTTTTATTTTACAAATTAGGGCCATGCGGTCATGGCTTTCCGCGACAGCATCCTCGCTACAATCGTATTTTTCTTTAAACGGAACAAAGTCTGCTTGTCGATCTTTATAAGAGATAATGTAAAACTCATTGAGCTGCTTCACTTGCTCATCCGTTTCAAAGACTTTCGCTTGACCGTTACTGTAGTATTGACCTGAGTATGATCTTGGGTACACGTAGAATGCACTTACGTCAGGATCAATCGTTTCAAAAATGGCTTTGTCACTGTTATCAGGAACTTTGCCTGTTGCGAGTAAATACGTCGCGGCGATCAGGGCGATAGGGACAATAAGAGAAGCTATAGCTAACCAAATCGTGTCTTTCTTCTTCCAGAAGATTGCTAGCAAAATACCAATGGCTGGTGTACCTGGTAGCACGTAAGTGGGTAGGATATTACTCGACATCGTAAATAGGATAAGTGGCGACAATAGCCACCAAATAGCAAAGCTGGTAAAGCCCTGATTTTGTTTCGCTTGTTGCCAGCCAAACTTAGCACGAATTAACATCAATATCGGCAAAATGATTGACCAAGGTAGGACAGCCAGTAGCCAAAAGAACCAGATTTTACCTTTAGGTTCTTGATGTCCAGAACCGTATAAGTCGCCCGTCCACCCCGGCTCTACAAAGCGTTTATAGTGCTCACCAACAATAAAGTAATCAATGAACCCTGGCGTTGCGCGTTCAGCTAGGATGTACCAAGGTAGTGCGATTGCCAGCATCAACAGTGTGCCTTTAATCAGAGGGAATCGACGCCATAGCTCAACGAAAGCACCAATGATGCCGTGTTGAATAACCATCCACGGGAAGACGGCTAAACCAAATAACACAATGGCGACAGGGCCTTTGGCGAGTAAACCAATGGCTAAACCAACAAAGCCCGCATAGCCCCAAAGTAATTCACCTTTCCAGCATTGATAAAAACCAATCATGGCGAGCGTGAGGCCAACAGTTAGTGCCATATCCGTCATTACAGCACCAGCTGAAATGGAGAAAACTAAAGTCGTAGAAAGTACAAGCGCTGCGACAAGTGGGTTATAACTGTTCTTTTTAGCAAACCACGCCGCCATCCAAATAACCAAAACACCGGCAACCCAGTGAGGAAGACGCAAGGTAAACTCGGACAGACCAAATAGCTCAACGCTCGCAGCACTCATCCAAGTAAAGAGAGGGGGTTTACCCCAAAAAGGGACACCATAGTCAAATAATGGAGTTAACCAATTTCCGGTTTCTACCATCATTCTCGCCATTTCCCCATAACGGGATTCTGTCGTATCCATTAATGGATAGAGCCCGAGAGAAAGCAGGCGGATGAGCAATGCACCAATTAGCAAGGTCCAAAGCGCTCGCTCTTTATTAATCATTTTATTAGCTCCAACTTGTCGCCAAAACAAACGACAGTACAACTGTCATCAATCAAAACAGGAGAATAGCTATATCATCCTGCCAAATAAAAACTCACGAAGTCTCACACATTCTTTAAGTGTAGGTCAATAAATTGGCAATCAATCTATTGTTAAGGAGTGTGATTTTATAAACAAAGTGCCGTTGTTAGACCACTTTTTTGGTTTGCAGAGCTTGTTCAATAAGAGGAGGGACAAACTGACTTACATCACCACCATGAATAGCAACCTCTCTAACCAGTGTGGATGAGATGAAGGCATGCTCCTCCGCTGGTGTTAGAAATACGCTCTCTAACCCTGGCAATAGGCGACGATACATATTGGTGAGACCAAATTCATACTCAAAATCGACCGTGGTTCTAAGTCCACGAATCAATACATTGGCTTTTTCCTCTTCGGCAAAATTGACTAAGAGTCCTGAAAAACCTTTGGTTGAGACATTGTCTAGGTGCTTCGTGACGGCTTGAACGAAACTGACCCGCTCCTCCAAAGTGAACATGGTGTTTTTGCTTGGGCTTGCAGCAATAGCGATAATCACTTCGTCAAACATAGTGGCAGCTCGTTCGATTAGGTCGAGATGGCCATTCGTAATGGGGTCAAACGTGCCTGGGTAAATGACACGAGAAAGACGCTTTTGGGTCACAATGTTTGCTCTAATTTGAAATTTTATTCAGTGTAGCATTTTATGAGCGAGAACAAATAGGCAGCCAAGAGTTATCATTGTTCTAATGACTTGCTATTATCCTTGAAAAGCTAGGTTCAAAAAATAAGAGAAACAACTCATGAAAAACATACTGGTGGTGAGAAACGATAAGATCGGTGATTTTATGCTGGCTTGGCCTAGCTTTGCCATGTTGAAAACGTCGATGCCTGATTGTCGAATTACAGCGCTTGTACCTAGTTATACGGTGGCATTGGCAAAAGCATGCCCATGGATTGATGAAGTGGTCATCGACACTGGTGAGCACGCTGACAAACGGACGCAAAGTAAGCTAATTAATACCTTAAAAGGTGCCAAGTTCGATGCGTCTATCAATTTGTTCTCGACGACCTACAATGCGTTATTAGTCTGGAAAGCGAAAGTACCCTACCGACTGGCGCCAGCAACCAAACTCGCTCAAATCTTTTATAACAAACGTATTAAACAGAAGCGCTCACAAAGTGCGAAACCTGAGTTTGAGTACAATCTAGATCTTATCCGTGCTTTTCTCAACGATCAGGGGGTCGATATTATCGAGCCGAGAGCACCTTATTTTTCTTTTTCCCTTGATGCTCTAGCTAAGCAGAAAGAAAAGCTATCATCGACTTTAGAATTAAATAAAGCCAAACCATGGGTGTATGTTCATGCGGGCAGTGGCGGTTCTGCGAATAACCTTACATTAGAGCAGTACGCAGAATTACTGCGTGGTATTGATGCTAGTGTAGAAGTGATATTGACGGCAGGCCCTGGCGAAGAAGAAAAAGCCAAAGAGTTGCAACAGATCTTAGGGAGTGCTGGCACTCGAAGTGTCGTGTACGACAACAATGACGGATTGGTGGATTTCTCTTGTTCGTTAGCTTGTGCCAATGTATTTATTGCAGGATCCACAGGACCCTTACACATTGCGGCGGCATTAGATGTGCCGACGGTCGGTTTTTTCCCTGCAAAACGTTCCGCCACGCCGCTGCGTTGGAAACCTCTAAACTCCAAGGGTAGACACATTGCCTTCTGCCCACCTCAAGCAGAAGACAAAGCGAGCCAAGATAATATGGCTCGTATCGATATGGATAAGGTGGTGTCTGAGCTTAATCCTTGGGCGGCTCAGTACTTGTCCTGATCCATAAATCCGCGTACTTTACAAAAGTGGAATGCGCGGACAATAAAGAGAGTAAGAAGCCCTGTTTACCATCTAAAAAACCGGCTTTAACGATATACATCTTCACGAAGCAAGCTAGCGCATGAACAATGCCCTGGCTAATGCTCGAGGTTTTGCCGCACTTCTCTCGTTGCTCCGCCCAGGCTTTGGCGTAACCTGCCGATTTAACTAAATAATGGTTCATATCATCGTAGGTGTAATGGATCAAATCGCCTTTCAATGTCGCCACTTTCATGTCATTAGCCACTTGCACTTTTTCGTGTACCAGTGAGTCATCGTATTGAGTCAATTTGGTTGGATAGAGGCGCAATACGCGATCAGGGTACCAACCACAGTGCTTGATAAACCGGCCAAACACCCAGCTTAATCGCTCAAATTGGAAGATGGTATCGGGCTTTTGTCGCTTAACGGCGTCAAGGATACTTTGTTTTAGCTCCGGAGTGACTCGCTCATCGGCGTCAAGCCAAAACAGGTAATCAGACTGAACATGTGATTGAGCCAAACGGCGCTGAGGGCCAAAACCTTGCCAGTTATCGTTTACCTGGAAGTTAGCGTTAAATTCCCGAGCAATACTTTCGGTATCATCACTGCTTCCTGAGTCGAGGATCACGATCTCATCAACCCAACCTTGCACGGTTTCAAGGCAGGCTCTGAGGTGCTTCGATTCGTTTTTTACAATTAACGCCACGGCGAGGGTTGGTTTGGTCACGATGATGGTCCTTGGTTGGTTTGTATTCCCGGTTGTAATAGGGGACGGTGTATTTGTAAATTCTCGCCATTCACACTTTTTCGCCATTCCCATTTCTTTCGTCATCCTCACGAAAGTGAGGATCTCCCAAAGCGGGTGACTATTTCAATAACGGTGCGCTTGATGAGATCCCCTTTTTCATGGGGATGACGTTGGATTCGCCAGGTGGACTAATCCAGCGCCTCCGCTTTGACTACTCGATTGAACATTTCAATCACATCATTTGAAGAAATTCGCAGCATTGCTTTTTTATCCTTAACTCGAGCCCGCCAACTTAGCTCGCTACTCGCTTTTCCCGTCTCTGCCAAAATTGCGTCTTCATACACAGATACCACATAGTCTTGATAATTATACGGCCCGGTACGTTTAGGGTTATGGTGGGCATAAAGCCCAATCACAGGTGTCTTCATCGCATTAGCCATATGAGTGGGGCCAGTATCCGGTGCAATAACCAAATCGGCGAGATCAAGAAGGGCAAGCATTTGGAGCAAGCTACTCTCGCCAATAAGATTAGCAATAGGCGATGCAATACGTTTCTCAATCTTTTCACCAAGCTCAACTTCAATTTGGGCTGGGCTACCTGCTAATATTATGTTCCAGCCTAGTTTTGTCGCATATTCAATAACGTCAACATACCCTTCAGCTGTCCAGTTCTTATAGCCTTTACTCGCCGCTGGAACGATAACCAAGTTACGCTTCTTAGCAATGTATGCCTTAGCCCATGCATAATCATCATCGGAATACTGAAGGTGCCATGTCGGCTCTATAGCCGGTATACCAAGTGTTTCAGTAAAAGCCATTAGCCCGTCTAGAACATGCATTTTTTCAGGGGAAGGTACTTTTACATTCGTAAACAGCCCTTGAAAGTCTTGTGCACGTTCTCCATCAAAGCCAAGTTTATATGTTGCTTTGATACCAAGCGTGGCAATACTCGCTCGAAACGCATATTGCATGTGTAATAAAGCGTCAAACCGTTTACCTTTTAATTGTTGCCAAAGTTTTTGGTAACCTTGCCAACCTGCTTTTTTATCAAACACGACGACATCAATACCATCGATACTCTCTAGGAGTTTGGCTTCAAGCTTTCCTGTGATCCAAGTAATGCTTGTTTCTGGCCACTGACTTTGGATGGCTTGCACTGCAGCAATGGTGTTGCACACATCGCCAATAGCGGAAAGACGTAATATACAAAGAGACTTGGGAGGAGTGCTAAAAAGCGCCATAATTAATTCAAAGCGTCGGAAACATTTAAGGATTATGCAGATAAGCCGTTTAATTGTAAAATCAGAAGGATGGAAAAATGGTTCTAGGTCATTGACCCTAGCTCCTAGAATTAGGGTGTGAGATTGAAAACAGTTAAAAAGAACAACATAACCTATTGGTTTGATGAAAACTTACTTAATGAACCGGTAGAGCAGGTATTCGACTCTGCGTATTGGCAGCAAAAAGATAGAATCATTGGCAGCGCACAGGGCCGAGGAACGACGTGGTTCGTGCAGACTCAAACGATAGACGCGGCACTTCGCCATTATCGCCGAGGTGGGCTGTTTGGCAAATTAGTGAAAGACCAATATTGGTTCTCAGGGTGGGAAAAGACTCGTAGCTTTCAAGAGTTTCAATTGCTTCAAACTCTAATTGCAGCCGGTGTTAATGTACCAAGGCCGATTGCCGCTCAAGCGACGAAGTCTGGCCTTTGTTACCAAGCGGACTTGTTGAGTGAAAAAATTCCCAATGCCCGAGATCTTGTGGCTATCTTACAAGAGCAACCTTTGCCAGAGTCTATGTATCGCAAGATTGGCCAAGAGATAGGTAAGATGCATCAAGCGCAAGTCAATCACACCGACCTTAATATCCATAACATTTTGATTGATGATCAAGATAAGGTGTGGATTATTGATTTTGATAAATGCTATCAGCAAGATGGAGATCGCTGGAAAGGCGGGAATTTAGAAAGGCTAGAGCGCTCATTTCTAAAAGAACAAAACAAGCGCGGAGTGCAATTTAGCCTCGAAGATATAGCATGTCTAAAGCAAGTCGCAAGTAACTAACTAGCAAACACCTAAATACTTGCGACCTTCAATCGCGGTTGGTAGCGCGATTGCGAACCCAATGAAATAGACTTGATCGAACTATGCCGCCGACAAAAAGGACTTGGTTTAGGTCACTGGGCATAAACTGAACTCTGTGAATGTAATGCAGATTAAGAATATAGTAACTTAAGTGCGCAAGGCTTATACAGTCCGCTTGAGCATTGCCTGATCGGGATTGTTATTTTCCTGCGTAGGCTGAAATGAGTCAGACTTTAAACTCGTAAACGCACTGGTTGATTGTAAACGCCCCATGAACCCACGGGGCGACTTGTCAGTGTTTGAAGTTCCAAGGTAGGAGTGCGTTGATATCAGGCTCAGCTTTCGCTAGCTCCTTCATGCACTTGACCATGTAGTCGTAGAGGATAAGACCGTTGGCTTTCGCGGTCTCGACGATGCTGTAAAGCATCGCGCTCGCGTCAGCACCATTTTGAGTAGCCGAGAATAACCAATTCTTTCTACCAATGACCAGTGGCTTAATTGCGCGCTCAGCACGATTATTGTCGATAGATAAGTGA
>NZ_JAMKMS010000038.1 GCF_023634655.1 Vibrio methylphosphonaticus
TGAACAAATATCTACTAAAGCATATGATAAGACTTTAGATAGGTAACAATTTGCGGAGGGATGGCTGAGTGGTCGAAAGCACCGGTCTTGAAAACCGGCAAGGGTTAATAGCCCTTCTAGGGTTCAAATCCCTATCCCTCCGCCACTATTAGAAAAGCCCGCTGATTTCAGCGGGCTTTTTGCTATCTAAAATATACCTCATCGTATCTTTCCCTAATGTAACCTAGTGCAAAAGACTTCTTCGATATCGCATCTACAGCTATTACAATCAGTGCTTCATGAGTGTGCTTAGGTGATAAATATATGGATGTGGACGTTGTATGGCGAAACCAAAAAATTTCTTCATTGTTAGAGTCGGGCTGCGATATTGATTCAGTACAACAAATTCATCAACTGTGGGGCGGTTATGGTGAATTATTGCGAGTGGAGGCCCAGAATGCTCAACACTCTAACCGTTTTATTGTTAAGCATATCCAGCTCCCTGACCTCGCACCGCTAAATCATCCTAGAGGATGGAGTACGTTACTATCACATCAGCGTAAACGACAGTCCTACCAGGTCGAATTTTATTGGTATGCTCACTACGCTGAAAGAATGCCGGTTGATTGGGTTCCCAAATGTATAGGGAGTTCTGAGAGTGACAGTCATTATTTCTTGTTGTTACAAGACCTTCATCAAATTGGAAGAGACCGTGTAGTCACAAAGCCGACTCAAACAGAGATTTTTACGGTATTAAATTGGCTAGCAGAGTTTCATGCATTTTGGTTAGGGGAGCGTCCTCAAGGCTTATGGAGTCAAGGCTCCTATTGGCATTTAGCCACTAGACCTGATGAACTTGCTGTAATGACGGATAAGCGCTACCAGCGTGCAGCGACGACTTTAGATAAGCGAATGGAAGTCTGTCCTTATCAAACCTTAATTCACGGAGATGCCAAGCTCGCCAATTTCTGTTTTGATATTTCTGGTGAGCGAGTTTCTGCTGTGGATTTCCAGTACGTTGGTGCTGGAATTGGTGTTAAAGACGTTGCCCTATTCCTAACCAGCGTGGTTGATTTTGAAGACAAACACCTCTCACTTACGCCTTACTTGTCTTGTTATTTTCTGGCTCTAGAAGCGGCATTAACGCGCCACAAACCCGAGGTTGATGCAGCCAAGGTATGCAGTGCATGGAATGAACTTTTTGACGTGGCATGGGCTGACTTTCAGCGATTTTTACTTGGCTGGTGTCCAACACACTGGAAGGTGAATGACTTTACCATGGCATTAACAAATCGAGCTCTCGAGCGTCATGGCCTATGATTGACGCAAGAGATGACAATGCCTCCACGAGGGAGGCATTGCATTGGCAAGATGGCTTTACTTCTCTATTAGTGTCAAGGCTTTACGAGAAACCTCTCCAGCCGCTTTTGTCATGTTTTGTTTTTCTAGTGTGTCTGCTAGATACGCATAATCAGAGACATTGGGGCGTATTGAAAGCGCTTGTTCTAAGTGGCTTTGGGAGTCTGCCCACTTTTCTTCACGGAAATAGAACTGAGCAAGCGCACTATGTGCATTGGCACTATTAGGGTTCTTTTTAAGTGTGTCCTCTAGTAACACAATGGCAGGGTGAGAATCCGGAAGGTTAAGCTCCGGCAGAAGGATATAAAGTTCATCATGAGGCTGTTTCTTTAACGCTTCTTTGATGACAGTAAAAGCTTCGCTATCCGATTTTCTCGCGATGAGTTGCTTGGTAAAGCAACCGACAAGATGTGCACTTTGACGTGTCTTTCTTGGCAGCTTATCCCAATGAGCAATTAACCCTTCACTCCCTTGCTGGGAAGCAACATCTTCTAAAAGGCCGCACTGAGAACGTTCTTCAAGTGTGCTTATCTCAGGCTCATCTATCATTTTCGCTTTCTTAAGCTTTGGCAATAAATCTAACAGCGCTTGCCATTCTTCCAAGGCGCGATAAGTGGTTTTAAGCAGACTTAGCACGATGGTATTGTTGGGGTGTTGCTGCTTTAATGACTCCAATATTGGTAATGCTAGTTCGAATTCTTCCTCACGGACCGCCTGTTTTGCTTTGGTAAGGTCAACAGCAAGCTGAGAGTCTGGTTGCTTGGCTGCTAGCTCCAAGTACTGGTCGCGCTTAGCCTTGTCTCCTTGACCAAGAGCAGCTTCCGAGGCTACGAGATAGCATAAAAGTGGCATGTCATGATGATTTGCCCAACGAGTTACCTTTTTCTCCGCTACCTTCCAATCCCCTTCAAGTAGCTTAATGATACCTTCGTTAGTGTAGCGACGAGAGCGGCGCATTTTTCTGACACTAAAATAGTTGAAGGTAGAAACACTGGTGTAGAAAATTTTCTTTACGATATATTCCAGTAGAAAAAGCGCAGCCAGCGTGGCAATAACAAAAATGACCAGTGTAGTAACACTCATTTCAATGGTCTTATTCGCTATTGATATTAAGACATAGCCTTGTTGCCCAGAAAATTGAGTACCAACAAAGAGTCCTGCACCTAAAACGGCGAAAAGAAATAGAATTCGAATCATTATTTCTCCTCCGTAATGATTGTGGTGACCTCACGACGAAGGCGCTCTGTGATGACGTCAGAGAGTTGAGCTTGGGTTTCTAGCTTAACTGGATAGTCGACTTGAATGTTTTGGGAGGTTAGCTTATTAAGGGTGGTTTCAAATTCTTTAACAGTGCCATTGTCTTGGTCGAAGAAAGATGTCGACCATTGTTCAGCCGCTTGTAATGATACTTTGTAGATCTCACCTTGCTCTTGATAAACGGCACGAATAGCCGTTTCAATTTTAGATTTAATATTTTCTCTAAGGTAAAAGTGTTGAGATGGAGAAAGCAAAGGAATGACGTTACCGTCACGCGAGCGGAAAGTGATGAAATTCTCAGAGAAACCCTTTAGTGAGGTCATCAAGTTATCTTGCCAATCGTAAATGTCGCCTGAAACTTGTTGTTTTTGGACTTCTGGGGCTTCAGGCAGTATTGCATTGGCAAGAGGAAGGCTATCAACTTGTTGCTGCAAGGACGTCAGGCGAAGCACTAAGCCGTCTCTATCGATGAGCGGAACCATTCGAAGTTTGGTAATATCATTGGCCATTGACTGTCTTAAGGCAACGAGGCTTGGGTCATTAAGCGCCGCAATACGTTGATCAGCTGATTCCATAAGACGAGTAGCGCTCACCACATCATGCTCTAAGAAAAGCTTACGTCCAGCGAGTTTGACCAAATAGTCGGCTTCAGCGAGTAGCCAATCATTCGGGCGGCGTCCTTTAACGTCTGCGACGGCAAGTTGTAGACTTTGAATACTTTCTTGTTGTTGGTCTAGGAGCACTTCCGCTTTATGAGTGACCGTCTTTGCTTGCTCTAGAGTTTGCGTTTTGATTTGTTCCATATCACTAGAAACACTGGTTTGAGTGGACTGAAGTTGTGACTCTAGCTCTGAGATGCGTTTTTCATAGTGACTGGTTTGTTGTTGCATTTGATAGCTGAGTCCACCGCCAAAAATGACCGCAACCACAATAGCAACAGCACCCAATTTGACTCCGCGCTTGCCTTGTTTTTCTTCAAACACTGGCTCTTTCGATGAAGGGGGCGTTGGTGGCGTTGTTATGACGGGGTCGACTTGAGATTCTGTTGTTGAATTCTCAGGGGCTAGTGCCTTGACGTCTTGTTGATCGTTTGACGGAGATTGCTCGTCTTTATTTTTGTTCGTCATGCTTAAGTCCTGTATCTAAGCGCTGGAGAGCAGCAAGTATTGTTGAGTTTGACGCACCTTTAGTCGTTATTACGTTGCGAAATTCGTGCATCTTTGCAAACTTAGCGATTCGTTCGCTAGGAACCAATAGCGTTAATTGGGTTAGCCAAGCGCGTGCTGGCTCTGGTGTCTGTGCGATCAAATAATCGAGTTGTTCACCACTTGTTACGATAATAGTTTCAAGTGTCAATGATTGCCATTTATCCAAGTCATTGGAAGAGATAGGGATAAATTGGCGTTGATAAACTTCTAGGTAGCGCACCTTAGCGCCTCGGTGAGTCAGTTGTTGATGAATTAACTCACGACCGCCATTACCTCGAAGGATAATGATGGTTTTTCCAGAAATATCCATTAATTCAGGTAGCTTCAGCAGATTTTCGCTATCACTTGTTGTCGGGTAGTGTACGTTTTGTTTACAAGTATTGCTTAATTCATGTGCGGTTTTTTGACCAACCCCAAGATAAATTCGGTTTGCAGGCCATGTACTACCAGATTCTAGTAGGGTGTGATGGGCGTTGATGACAGCATGCTGACTGACGGCGATAATGATGTCAGCATTTTGAATCTGATGGATAAAATTGCCATTAGGCTTACAAGGTATGATATCAATAAGAGGGTGGTGGAGAGCAGTGCCCCCCACCTTTTTAATGAGTTCGCATAGTTCAACCCCTTGCGTACCGGGGCGTGTTACTAGCACTTTCATCGATAGCTACTCGTGATCTTGATAGAGTTTTTCTAGGATGTCTTTTGCTCCTTGGTCTAACAGCTGATTGGCAAGCTGGATGCCAAGAGCCTCTGCGTCTGTGCGTTTACCGTGAATTTCCCCGCGAACAATCACAGAACCGTCAGGTTCACCGACTAAAGCTCGTAGCCAGATGTCATCACCATCAAGCAATGAGTAGCTGCCGATAGGAACTTGGCATCCGCCTTCTAATGTCAGATTCATTGCTCGCTCACACAGAACGCGATCTGCGGTATCTTTGTGGTTAAGTGGCTGCAAGAGGTCGATTAATCTTTGATCATCGAGACGACATTCAATGCCAACCGCGCCTTGACCGACAGCTGGTAATGATACCTCTGGCTCAATAAAGCTACGAATTCTTGATTCCAGCTTCAGACGTTTAAGCCCTGCAGCTGCAAGGATAATGGCGTCATAGTCTCCGTTATCGAGCTTTCCTAAACGAGTACCTACGTTGCCGCGGAGCTCTTTAATCTCGATGTCAGGACGAAGCTCTTTAATCTGGCATTGGCGACGGAGGCTACAAGTGCCTACCACCGACCCTTTTGGAAGGGCGTCTAAATCTTGATATGTATTGGATACAAACGCGTCGCGAGGGTCTTCTCGTTCACAAATCGTGACTAGACCAAGTCCTTCAGGAAAATCGACAGGGACGTCTTTCATTGAATGGACCGCAAGATCAGCGCGACCTTCAAGCATAGCGACTTCGAGCTCTTTTACGAATAAGCCTTTGCCACCGACTTTAGCCAGTGGGGTATCAAGGATAATATCGCCCTTGGTAACCATAGTGACGAGTTCTACTTCAAGGCCCGGGTGAGCGGCGATCAGTGCGTCTTTCACGTAGTGGGCTTGCCATAAGGCTAACGGGCTTTTTCGGGTAGCAATTCGAATAGGTGTTGCTTGAGTCATGTCGTTCTCGTTTGCATTTCATCTTGGTAATGAGATTAATCCTATCACTGTCTCTATTAAATGATTAGTGATTTCCCCGCTAGCCAATTAGGGTCTTGTGTCTAATATCACAAAGATTACTAATAGTGTGAGATTAATCGCATTTGATGCCGCTACTACTGTTAGAATTGTCGGCGCTCGGCCCATTGTAATCACTTGCTGTAAACCGCTCTGATGCTCGTGCTATCTAGCGGAGTATTGCTTTACCAGTTACCATAAAAGTGTTACATTGATCACGTTTTTAGGCGGTAATTGTTTAAGATCCATGCGAATCAGCAGTTGGATCCAACTTAGGAAGAACCTTTGCAGGCTTACACTGATACTCTTATCCAGAGGCTAGATAACCTTAATCAGCAGCGTGTTGAGCGCGCGCTGGCGCTTATGGATCTGCAAGGACAGCGTGTATTCCAGCTTATTCCTGCGTTATTTCATTTTAATCATCCCATTATTCCCGGCTATTTCGAAGGCTCTACACCTAGTGGGCTTTATGGTTTTGAATCGAATTCTCTTCAGCAGCAATTTATTGATGATATTCAGTTAGCGCTGGGTAAGCCACTTCCTCCACCCGATCAGACAGAAATCCTTGGTCTATATACCATGGGCAGTACGTCATCTATTGGTCAAAGTACATCAAGCGATCTTGATATATGGGTGTGTATCTCTCCAGGTATGCCAACCGAGGCACGAGAAAAGCTCAGTAATAAGTGTTTATTGATCACGGACTGGGCGCAAGGCCTTGGCGTAGAAGCCAATTTCTTTTTGATGGATGAAGAACGTTTTCGTAGTAATGTTTCAGAAGAGATGACTGGCGATAATTGCGGTTCGTCTCAACACCTTCTTTTGTTGGATGAGTTTTACCGTTCTGCTGTTCGATTGGGCGGACAACGTTTGTTGTGGCAAATTGTCCCTCCAGAAATGGAAGAGTGTTACGATGAGTATGTCGCGCAACTTTGCGACGGTGGTTACATCAACTGTGATGAGTGGATTGATTTTGGTCGTCTGAATCGAATTCCAGCGGAAGAATACTTTGGTTCCAGTTTATGGCAGCTATACAAGAGTATCGATTCACCTTATAAGTCGGTTTTAAAAGCGATTCTTCTCGAAGCGTACTCATGGGAATACCCGCATACGCAGTTATTGAGTATTGATACTAAGCGTCGATTTTTTGCCCATGAGCCGGACCTTTATGGGATGGATGCGTATTATTTAATGCTGGAAAAAGTCACGCGTTATTTAGTGCGAATCGGCGATCATACTCGTCTCGATCTTGTTCGTCGTTGCTTCTATCTAAAAACCCATGAAAAGCTTTCTAGAGAGCCCGGTGTCGGTTCCGTGCCTTGGCGCCGTGAAGCGCTAAGTTTGATGACGGCGGAATGGCAATGGCCAAAATCGGTATTAGAAGAGCTTGATAACCGACGTAACTGGAAGGTAGAGCAAGTTATGGTCGTGCATAACGCTTTACTTGACGCGTTGATGCTGAGCTACCGAAACTTAATCCAGTTTGCTCGTCGTAATGACATTACCTCGGCGATTAGCCCTCAAGACATCAGTATTTTGGCGCGTAAGCTGTATGCTGCGTTTGAAGTATTGCCAGGTAAAGTAACGTTATTGAATCCTCAGATCTCACCTGATTTACACGAACCCGATCTCAGCTTCATTGAGGTGAAAGAAGGGAAGAGTTATCAATCGGGTTGGTATTTGTATAAGCAGCCATTGATTGCGCATCGCTTACTAGGGCAACCAGCACTGCAGCACAATGAATATTTGAGTAAATTGGTATCGTGGGCCTTTTTTAACGGCCTTATTACGGAATCAACACACTTAAATTCAGTGGTTCGTGATGCGCACATCGATATTGATAAGTTCTATCAAATGGTGAGTGATCTGCGAAACACCTTCTCACTTCGCAAGCGTCGTCCTAGTATGCAAGCGTTAGCGAGCCCATGTGAAGTCAGTCAGCTAGCGATGTTTATCAATTTTGAAAGTGATCCTACAAATACGTTGTCAGGAAAATCGTCGAAAATTGATTTAAAAAATGTCGATATTTTTAGTTTCGGTGAAGATGGTCAAAGCCTAGTCGGTTCTGTGGATCTCGTATATCGAAATTCATGGCATGAAGTGCGAACGCTGCATTTCAAGGGCGAGACGGCGATGCTGGATGCGCTAAAAACGATTTTAGGAAAAATGCACCAAGATGCGTTACCTCCAGAATCTGTGGATGTTTTTTGCTATAGCAAAAATTTACGTGGTGTATTACGAAATACTATTTACCAGCTGTTAGCTGAGTGCATTGAGATGCGCTTAAAACCTGTTGACCAAGAGAAGCGCCGTCGTTTTAAAGCCATTAAATTGGCAAAACAAATGTATGGATTATTCTTTGAGCGTCGAGGCGTCTCGGTTCAGAAGCTAGAAAACTCGGTGGACTTTTATCGAAGTATTTCAACGAATAAGCTGCAAGGTTCACCGCTGTTAATGCTTGACCGAGAAGATGAATTTCAATTGCCTCAAGCCGTGGATGGTTTTGCGAGCGAAGGCTTGATTCAGTTTTTCTTTGAAAACACCGACAATGGCTTCAATATTTTTGTCTTGGATGAATCGAATCAGGTTGAGGTTTATCATCAAATGCGTGGTAGCAAAGATGAGATGATCGCTAGCGTAAATAGTTTTTATACCTCGAACGTCAATCAAAATGACGGAATGACGAATAAGCTAATTAACTTTAACTTGCCGCAGTATTACCAGATTATTCATCCAGAAGAAGGGGAAGCATATGTCATCCCTTATCGAAATGACGCTTCACCCAACTCAAGAACGTCAAAGGCAGTAAACCTCTAAGTCCATTCAATGTCTTCATCTGCATGCTTTTCGCATTCAGATTTAACCATCTTCATAAGTTCTTCGCCTGAGCGAGAACAGATCCAGTTGCCCTCTATCCACTTAAAGTGAAAGCCACCCGATTTAGACGCGAGCCAGATTTCATGCATTGGCTCTTGGCGATTAATGATGATCTGGCTGCGGTTTTCAAATTCCAGCGTCATGACATTACCTGAGACCTCATAATCGATGTCTGCACCAGAATCATCGATAGCTTCTTCAATTATTTGCATTTGAGCATCGACGAGTTGGTGAAATTCCGTGTCGTTCATTTTGTTATCCTATTGCTTTTCTATTTCGTGGTGCGATTATAGGGGGCATTGAATTAATAATCACGATATGCAAAATGAAAAAGACGATCACAGCAATATTTATGCTTGTGGCAGTAATGTTAGCTGGCTGTGGGCAAACGGGTCCACTATATATGCCTGCTGATGAAGCCCCGGCAACAGAGCAGACACAATAGTCATCGCCATATTTTAAAGGAATACTCGATTTGGATTACTTCAACTATCAGGACGATGGCCAGCTATGGGCTGAAAATACGTCACTAACACAACTTGCTAATCAATACGGCACACCACTATATGTTTACTCTCGAGCGACGCTTGAACGCCATTGGAATGCGTTTGATAAGTCAGTTGGTGAACACCCACATTTAGTTTGCTACGCGGTAAAGGCGAACTCCAATTTAGGCGTACTTAATACATTGGCACGCCTTGGTTCTGGATTTGACATTGTTTCTGGTGGAGAGCTAGAGCGTGTTGTTGCTGCTGGTGGTGATCCGGCTAAAGTGGTTTTTTCTGGCGTCGGTAAAACGGCTCAAGAAATGCGTCGAGCTTTAGAGCTCGGAATTAAGTGTTTTAACGTGGAATCAGAGCCGGAACTGGAGCGTTTAAATCAGGTAGCAAGTGAGCTTGATGTTGTTGCCCCAATTTCTCTTCGAATCAACCCGGATGTTGACGCCCACACTCACCCTTATATTTCCACGGGCCTGCGTGATAACAAGTTTGGTATTGCTTTTGATCGTGCACCAGATGTGTATAAGTTTGCCTTGAGCTTAACGCACCTGTCGGTGCAAGGCATTGATTGTCATATCGGTTCTCAGCTCACTGATATTGAACCTTTTATCGATGCGACGGATAGACTGTTAGCATTAATTGATCAGCTGCGCGAAGATGGTGTCAACATTCGTCATCTTGATGTTGGTGGCGGGTTAGGGGTTGTGTATCGTGATGAACTTCCGCCGCAACCGTCGGACTACGCAAAAGCCTTGCTAGCAAGATTGGACAATCATCCTGAATTGGAGCTCATCTTTGAACCTGGACGCGCTATCGCAGCCAATGCCGGGGTGTTATTGACAAAAGTTGAGTTCCTAAAGCATACCGAACACAAAAATTTTGCCATTGTCGATGCGGCAATGAATGACCTGATGCGTCCAGCGTTATATCAAGCTTGGCAAGACATTATTCCTGTTATCCCTCGCCAGGGTGAAGCAGTCAGTTACGATTTAGTCGGTCCAATTTGTGAAACGGGTGACTTTATCGGTAAAGATCGAGCATTGGTATTGGAGCAAAATGATTTGTTAGCGGTACGTTCTGCTGGCGCTTACGGTTTTGTGATGTCATCGAATTATAATACACGACCTCGAGTCGCTGAAGTGATGGTAGACGGTAACCAGTCTCATCTTGTGCGTCAGCGTGAAACACTGGCGAGTCTGTGGGAACTTGAGAGTATCTTACCGGAGTAAAGAAACAACTATGCATTTCCATTTTTCTAAAATGCACGGATTGGGTAATGATTTTATGGTCGTAGACTGTATTACTCAGAATGTGTTTTTCTCGCCAGATCTCATTCGCCGCCTAGCGAATAGGCATACGGGAGTGGGGTTTGATCAGCTATTAATCGTTGAAGCGCCTTACGATCCGGAAACGGATTTTCATTACCGCATTTTTAATGCCGATGGCAGTGAAGTAGAACAATGTGGTAATGGTGCGCGTTGCTTTGCTCGCTTTGTGCAGATGAAAGGGCTAACCAATAAGTACAGCATTAGCGTTAGCACCAAGAAAGGGAAAATGGTACTCAAGTTAGAAGAGAATGACTTAGTTACCGTTAATATGGGTCAACCTGAGTTTGAACCGAGTAAAATCCCATTCAAAGCGAAGCAAAAAGAAAAAACGTACATTATGCGTGCCGAAGAGCAGACTCTGTTTTGCGGTGCGGTGAGTATGGGGAATCCACATGTGGTGACGGTGGTTGAGGATACCGATACCGCCAATGTCGAAAAGCTGGGTCCATTACTTGAATCACATGAACGTTTTCCAGAGAGAGTGAACGCTGGATTTATGCAAGTTGTGAATCGTAATGAGGTTAAGCTTCGAGTCTACGAACGTGGTGCTGGGGAAACTCAAGCCTGCGGAAGTGGCGCATGTGGCGCGGTTGCCGTTGGTATTGTACAAGGTTTGCTGGACGAGAAAGTCACGGTTCGACTCCCGGGTGGGGATTTGAAGATTGCGTGGCAAGGTGAGGGGCACCCATTATTTATGACGGGTAGCGCAACCCATGTTTTTGATGGGCAGATTTCCTGCTAAGCAAATTTCCAGTTGACCAATAACCCATTATACTAATGGCGGGCACCGTTTTCGGGCCCGCCATTTTTTCGTGTCTTCATTAATGAACGACAAGTAGAGACAAAGAATCAAAGGGAAGCATTTTGTCTGAGTTTGAAGCTGATCACCTGACTGCAGAAGTGATAGCACAGTATTTATTAGATCATCCGGATTTTTTCAAAGGTCGAGAAACCTTAGTCGAGAAGTTGGCGCTGCCACACCAACAACAAGGCGCCGTCTCATTGGTTGGAATTCAACTGCAGCGACACCGTGAGCGAATTGAAGCATTAGAGGAAGAGATCACCTCACTCATGTCGCTCGCTGCGCGCAATGATAAAACCTTTTATGAGTTTATGTCGCTGCAAGAAAGCCTGCTGAAATGTCGTGATCTACAAGGGGTGATGAGTGCGATTACGCAAACCGCACATGATCTTAACCTCAAAGGCTACGTAAAGTTGCTTAATACCGATAAAGGTGGGGACTCGCTATCAATGGAAAGTTGGCAGCGCTTTACCACCAACCATTTGAACGGCAAAGATGCGTACCTCGGCCGGTTGAGGAAGGCAGATAGAGAGTTACTATTTGGTGATGCTAATGTGCCAGAGCTTGGCTCATATGTGGTATTACCCCTTAAACGCCAATTTGCTCAAGGCTTTTTAATCTTTTCTAGTGAAGATGGCGGCCACTTCCAGCCTGAAATGGATACGTTGTTCCTGAGACACCTTGCTTTGGTATTGTCGTATCTGTGTGAAAGTTTAGAGTGGCGTCAACTTGAGGAAGACAATGTCAGACCAAGTACTGCCTAACGGTTTGCAAAAACCGTTAGAGCGTTTTTACGAATATTTGCGCAGTGAGAAAGGGCTCAGCCTCCACACTCAACGAAATTACCGTCAACAGTTGGAGACGATGGGTGGACACCTTTACGAGATGGGGGTGAGTGATTGGACTCAAGTCGATGCTGGTTGGGTGCGACAATTGGCCGGTAAAGGCATGCGTGAAGGGATGAAAGCAAGCAGTATTGCTACTCGTCTGTCATCACTGCGGAGCTTTTTTGACTTTTTGATTCTTCGTGGGGAGTTGAGTGCCAACCCTGCTAAGGGTGTGAGCGCGCCAAGAAAGCAACGCCCACTACCGAAAAATCTCGATGTAGATGAAATGGCACAACTGCTCGAAGTCAACGAAGAGGATCCGTTAGCCGTTCGTGACCGAGCGATTATGGAGATGATGTATGGTGCCGGGCTGCGTTTAGCGGAACTTGTCGGCATCGATGTAAAGCACTTGAGTATGTCCAGTGGTGAGATCCGTGTGATTGGTAAAGGGGATAAAGAACGGAAGGTCCCTTTCTCCGGTCAAGCCGTTGAGTGGGCAAAGAAATGGCTCAAGCTGCGCGGCAGCATTGCCAAATCTGGGGAACCTGCGTTATTTGTCTCAAAATTAGGGACGCGAATCTCCCATCGAAGTGTACAAAAAAGAATGGCGGAATGGGGACAAAAACAGTCTCTTGCTAGCCATGTTAGTCCACATAAGTTGCGCCACTCTTTTGCAACCCACATGCTAGAGTCGAGTAATAACTTACGTGCCGTACAAGAGTTATTAGGTCATGAAAATATCTCGACGACTCAGATATATACCCACTTAGACTTTCAGCATTTGGCGCAAGCTTATGATCAGGCTCATCCCCGTGCAAAAAAGAAAAACTAAGGACTGAATGATGCATTTTTACCGTAGTGTGCCGACGATTAAGGCGATGACATTCGATCTTGATGATACCTTATATGACAATCACCCCGTGATCCGTAAGGTTGAGGAGCAAGCATCACAGTGGCTGTATTCTCAGCACCCCATTAGTCAGCGTTGGGATAAAACACAGTGGCAAGCCTTTAAGTTTCAGTTGCTTAAGCAAAACCATGAGTTAAAGCATGACGTGACTCAGTGGCGTCAGCAGCAGGTTTTACAGGGGTTAATGCATTTGGGTTACGATAGGCCAAACGCACAGATCGCGGCTGATGAATTAATTCAGCGAGTACTTCTTTGGCGCAGCGATTTCGATGTTCCACATGAAACACATCAGGTTTTGCAGCGTTTGAGTCAAACTATGCCATTGCTGGCGATCACTAATGGTAACGTCAATGTGGAGACTATCGGCTTAGCGCGATACTTTTCATTGGTGCTCAAAGCCGGCCCCGATGGGCGGGCAAAACCGCATGAAGATATGTTTGCTAAAGCTGCCGCACACCTTAATGTCGAGCGGCAGCATATATTGCATGTTGGTGATCATGTTATTACGGATGTATTGGGAGCCAAACGACACGGTTTTAGTGCGTGCTGGTTCAATGACCAAGCAAAAAGTGCGAGAGCAACGCCTCGGCTAAAAATCTTACCGGATATCGAAATTAACCAATTAACCTCATTGCTGGCTTTGGTATAGCGCCGAAGAGGCGTTGTATTCTTATTCGTGGCTTAAAATTTTGAGTGGTTTAAGGCTCTGATTATGCAGCGAATAAGAATCTCATTTTCGTCCCCAGCCTTTCTCTTTACATCAAAGTCGGTTTATTTATGGCTTGTCTAAACGATGACCACAGCGTTCGGCTTGATACCTTGCTAGGTAGTCTTTAAAAAAAGCGAGCATTGTTCGCGCTGTTTTGTCACTTTCCAATTCGTTGATCATCTGAGCGACGACCTCAAAGGTGCACAGGTTACCACTTTGTTGGTTTCGTCTAAGTTGGTATTGTGAAGACTCCGGCGCGGTGATGCTGACTTGAGGGAGTGCTTGTAACCATTCACTTCTGTTCAACATCTTCTTTGCTTCTTGCCAAGTGGCATCTAACAAAATGAAGTGGCTCCCACGTGGATGCTGTGATTGCCATTGAGCCAGAGGAACACTACTTTCTGAAGGAAACACTAAGACAGGAGTGGTAGGTTCTAATTCACTTTCGCGCACAGAGAGGCGTTCTTGAGATGCGATATACGACGGGATCGGACCTTTTCGTTGCCATATATCAATATGGGTATTGGGCAATAATTGCTTGACGATTTGTCCTGTATTGGTGGCACGCTTCGTTTCATTAGGGTGGGTCAATAGCGTGACGGTAAGATCACTCGTGATCGTAGGGATCGCATCGCAGTAACAGTTATGTTGAAAGCCACAACGTACACACGTTGTAGCTAGGTATGGAGGTTGATTCATTTCTATTGGTTCTTATACAGTCTTAGGCCACCATTACTAATTGGATAGAGGATGTTCCCTACCTTTTCTTCCGTCGCGACCAGTGAACTTTCTTCTCGGGTAAAGATACGCTGAGACACTAAGTACTGCTGCTGGTGGCGAGTCATTACCACTTGTACTTGTTGATCATTAAGTTGCTGCCAAAACCCGCGCTCTTCTGTAGCAGGAGATTGGTCGGCGTAATCGTAGCGAGTAATGGCCGTGTGATCGGCGTTAAGAGTCATGGAGACCGTAAAACCAGTGTTTTCTGTTGATTGTGCAGTATAGGTGTTGACCCAGTTTAGGGTGCGATCACGGTTGGATACGGTCGCACATCCTTGACGAGGTTGATCGTCCATCACTAAGGCGGCGCTCCACCCATAAACACTGTCGCTCATGGTGTCGTTACAGAGTTTATTTGTCATCGTGAGATTGGCATCATCAAACTCATAACGACGGGTGTTTTGGGTGATTTGTTTGGACTCAAGCTCCAGTGTTTGAGGGTCATTACCCATTTGGCTAAATTGGGCCACTTGTGCGGTATTGAACTTCAAATTCCAAAATGGCTCATTACCTAACACTTGAGTAGGTCGCAACGGTTGGTCACAGCGGTTAGGGTTCTCTGCTGTGATAAGGTTGACTTGTTTAACAACAAATCGACCAGTGTAATCAGAATCAAACCCGCGGTGGCTCGGCGCTTCTAAGTGACCAATCACTTCCGCATAAAGAGCCTGGTAGGGGGTGCGAGACAGCTTCTCTGCCGCTTCTCGCGCCTCTTTTGGCAGTTCAAGCCAATACTGTTGCGTACTGCCACATGGCTGGATGGTTCGAGATTCATGACCGACAATAGCTTGTCCTCTAATGACGTAGCTTTGTGGGGTAATCGTTTCTGGACGAGAAAGCTCCGCTTTAGGCTGGCTAGTGGCCGACTCATTTGACGTTGTGTTGAAAGATGAGCACGCTTGCAGTATTAATACCAGTGGAACGGCGAATGACAGTCGTGACATTTTCATTGGATACTTCCCTTCGTCAGTAGATTTAAGTAAGGACTATTATGGCATATTGGTTATTCAAAACAGAGCCAGATGAATTTTCTATTGATACATTGCGTGTACAAGGCACTTCATGTTGGGAAGGCGTACGCAATTATCAGGCTCGGAACATGATACGAGACGAAATGAAGGTCGGGGATCATGTGCTTATTTATCATTCGTCTTGCAAAACAATTGGTGTTGCAGGTGTTGCCCTTATTACTAAGGCGGCTTACGTCGACCATTTTCAGTTTGATCCGGAAAGTGATTACTACGACCCAAAATCGACACGAGATAATCCACGTTGGTTAATGGTAGATATTGAATTTGTCGAAAAGTTCAATCGTGTACTCCCTCTGAGCACCTTAAAAGCGATGCCCGAGTTGAGTGACATGCCATTGGTGAAGCGAGGTAACCGATTATCAGTGATGCCTGTGTTACCGGAACAGTGGCAGGCGATTCAGCATCGTGTCGCTCGATAATGGCGAAAATCATCAATGCGCTAATCGCCAATGCCCTAAATCACCAATGCGCTATAGTTGGGGACGAATGAGGGGCCGTGAGGTTAACGTCTAAGGGTCTAAGGGTCTAAGAATGGTGGGATGATTTGGATCATTGCTCAATGCTAGTAAAGTCATCCATGAGCTAAAGGGCATAGTTCATGGTAAATACTCCTATGCTCTAAACAGG
>NZ_JAMKMS010000039.1 GCF_023634655.1 Vibrio methylphosphonaticus
CCACTTATCTATCGACAATAATCGTGCTGAGCGCGCAATTAAACCACTGGTCATTGGCAGAAAGAATTGGTTATTCTCGGCTACTCAAAATGGTGCTGACGCGAGCGCGATGCTTTACAGCATCGTCGAAACCGCGAAAGCCAACGGTCTTATCCTCTACGACTACATGGTCAAGTGCATGAATGAGCTGGCGAAAGCTGAGCCTGATATCAACGCACTCCTACCTTGGAACTTCAAACACTGACAAGTCGCCCCGTGGGTTCATGGGGCGTTTACGAAGTAGAAGTAGAAGTAGAAGTATAAATCACAAATTGATAAAGGAACGTTATCATGGCTACATCATACTCATCTATTCGAAGTGAAGTAAATACAGGCGATATAGTTTTATTTTCTGGCAAAGGACATTTTAGCAACATAATTAAACTAGGCTCGTTAAGTAAATGGTCCCATTGTGGATTAATTCTAAAGATACCTGAATACGATTTTGTTGCAATTTGGGAATCAACGACTCTAAGCAACATCAAGGATCTTGAATCAGGCAAACTGCGGAAAGGTGTACAACTTGTACCTCTGAGCGACAGAATCAACAAATATGATGGAGATATTGCTATTAGGCACCTAAAAGGGGCAGATCTTCCAACCAATGCTGTTAAGAAGTTGATGGACTTGAGAAAGGACCTTAGGGGGAAGTACTATGAAAAGAGCAAAGTAGAGTTGTTTAAAGCTGCATATGACGGACCGCTTGGAAAGAATCAAGAGGATTTATCATCAATTTTTTGTAGTGAACTGGTAGCAGAAGCATACCAAAGGTTAGGTTTAGTTTCAGAAAGTAAGCCTTCCAACGAATATACACCAGCTGATTTTTCCGATAAGCGAATGACGGATTTAAAAAACGAGTTCTATCTATCGGATGAAATTTTGATTAAAGATGCATAACGTAGTCCGTACAAAGCCCTAACAAACAATTTAAGAGTGATTCCCAACGCATGGCATTTTTCATTCCATCGTTGGGTTTCGTGTTTACGGTGGTCAGGGTAAGTTTCGTGGTAGCGTTGCTAACCCTTTAATTGGGCGTTATACATTCGGTCGTTTCAGTAAATGGAGTAAATAAAATTGATTAATTTTGAAAAAATAGCACCATATTTGGAAGACCCTCTAGTACTAATTGGATTCGTGGTATTCCTTCTATTTTCGTTCTGCCGTTATTTGATTAAACAAGGAATATTCCCCCAACTTAAGCAAAAAGGTGCGATAACTATTCTAAAGCTCATATTAAGTTATGGCTTTATAATTGGGATTGTCATTATCGGGCTTGGCTTTGGACTTAAATATAACGAGCTTAGTAAATCTGAGCAAAAGAGGGCTATTTCCCTGATATATTCAGAAATTGAAGCAAATAAGCACGTAGTTTCAGAGTTAAATAAAAATACTACAACCCTTTCAAATACATCAAAAACAATCTCGAACATATTGAGAGATGAACAGTTTAAGATCTTGAGTGGTTTATTTCCAAAGAAAAACTATATTGAAAACGTTAAATCAGATGAACTTCCAAATTTATATAATGAAAAAATGGATTGGCTAGAGAATAGTGGCTTATTAAATGATTCCGAAGAGGTAAGGAAATATCAGGAGGTTTGTGCTGCAATAGTAAGAACTGTGGATAAAACTCAGACTACGTTGGAATCTCTAGCTGATTTAAATGGTAAGAGGTATGTTGTAAGTGACTCAGCTTGGAAAGCCAATCTTGATGTTATTCGAAAAATTGACATTATTGATGTAACTGAGTTAGCTAAACTTTACTCTAAGATGGGGGAATTGCGTTCCGTTTACGATAGAGTTGCTAATATAGTTCCAGAGTATAATTCCAATATAAAGTCTTTTTGCTCGACTGAACTGCCCAGTAAACCTGAACTAAGTGCAACATTGGCATTAGAAAGAATAACATTTGCACTTATTGAATCTTATCAAAAAAAATTAAACGAACTAACTGTAGATATCAACGATGTTTTGGCTCGGCTACAAAATGTATAACAAGGCATTAAGCGGACTAAAATAGTTGGTTAGTTTCCGCTTCGCTCCACATTATAACCAACAATATTAGTCCGCTTAACGCGGAGTTAGGCATTTAAAAGGAAGATGAACTTGATAGATATTGATGCGGAAAAGAAAATAGCAGTGCTAATTGACGCAGAAAATGCTCAATATTCTGTATTGGATTCTGTTTTAAAGGAGCTTTCTAAACATGGACATATTTTGACCAAGAAAGCTTATGGAGACTGGAGTTCTGAATGTTTGAAAAACTGGAAGCAACCATTAAATGAATTAGCCATAAATCCAGTTCAGCAGTTTTCTTATACCCAAGGCAAAAACTCGTCAGATGCAGCAATGATAATTGATGCTATGGATCTGTTATATTCTAAAAAATATGATGCGTTTGCATTGGTTAGCAGTGATAGTGATTTTACTAAGCTAGCTTCACGGTTAAAAGAATCTGAGATTTATGTTTTTGGTGTGGGTAAAAAAATGACACCTGTTGCTTTTCGCAATGCGTGTGATGATTTCATGTATACCGAAGTTCTGAAAGAGAGATACACCCCAAAAGATGAAACTCCTTCTCTTGCATCAGCAGCTGAAAAGCCCAAGAAAAACGAATCTCGTGAAGTTCGTAAAAAGCTTCGCCAAGATACGAAGCTTTTGAATATATTGCGTGGTGCAGCTAGCGAATATCAAGATGAAGAGGGCTGGTCGTTTTTAGCTCACTGTGGAAGTTTGATAAAGCGTCAGTATCCAGATTTCAATTCAAAAAATTATGGTTTTAGTACTCTGAGTCAATTAGTAGAAGCGACTGAATTGTTCGAAATACATAAGAAATCTACAGATTCCGGCGCAACTCAAATATACATCAGGGACGCTCGAAAAAATGCCTAACGAAACGTTTAAGAGTGATTCACAACGTTTGGCATTTTTGCTTCTACTTCAATTTTAGTGTTTATGGCACAATTCTTTAGGTTTGGGTGGAGGCGTTGTTCACCCCTTAATTGGGCGTTATATTTTATTTGGGCAAAGGAGTGTTCAATGAATTTAGAAACATGGGCTATGTTCTTTCTAGCTTATTTAGTAGTCACTTTGGCTCCAGGACCAAATGTGCTTTTAGTTGTCAAAAATAGTGTCCAGTACGGGATTTGGTCATCATTTGCAACTGTGTTAGGAAACCTGTTTGTCAGCTTATAATTGTTGGTTTGGTAGCTATCGGCGTTGGGGAACTCCTCGCTCGTTTGCCAGCTTGGTTTCTAGTTATGAAGTGTGTGGGCGGATTGTACCTAATATACCTTGGTATTAAGAGCTTTAGGCAAACCAAGAAAATGGGCTTTACGCTTACAGGTGATGAATCAATAAAGCCCCAAAAAAGCTCAAGCTCATTGTTTAAAGAGGCATTTTTTGTTTCGGCAAGTAACCCCAAAACAATGGTGCTTCTGTCAGCATTTTTGCCGCAGTTTTTGGATACCACCCATCCTCACACAGAACAATTTACAATAATGTACCTATCGATCTGCGCTATCGTAGTTGGAGTACATTTAACTTATGTACTGGCAATCAACTTTATCAGTCGCAAATTGAAGGCTAGGGATTTCGAAAGCAAGTTGGACAAAATTACAGGTGGCTTGTTTATCAGTATGGGGGGGTGGGGTCTTGTTAAGTTCAAAGGCTTAAATATAACAAGCGCTTCAAGTCGATTCGTAACGCTTGGCGGTTATTGTGTTAATTTTGTTTGCGTGATTAAGGTTTAAAATTTGGCTTCGGTGGTGCGTAACTCACAACTTAAGCGTGCGTTTGGCTATTGTCTTCTTGTGAACCGCAATGAACGCCATTAAACTAAAATTCATTAAAAAACATATGCTTGATGTTGTTCCGCTTGTTCGCTGTTGTCCATTGAGATTCCTCTGTATATAATATTTTTGCTACATATACGCTACACAGGGATTGGACGTTATGGCACTGAAGCAAAAGATTACTAACACCACCATCAAGAATTTGACCATTGAGCAAGGTCGATTAAACGACACCGAAATCAGCGGATTTCATGCTCGTATCTCTCCAAAGGGTATTGTTAAATACTATCTCTATTATCGACTCAACGGTAAGCAACGAAATTTTCTGTTAGGTGCCGCGACTTCGTTAACGCCAGCGCAGGCTCGTGATTTAGTCAAAGAAAAAGCGGGTCAGGTTGCTAGTGGTGAGGATGTTCACGAAAGTCGGAATGAAACCAGAAAGCAAGAACAGCGCAAAGGCTTAACGCTAGAGCGTTTCTTGGAAGAGTACTACAAAGATTACTTAATTGGCCTTAACCCGAAACAAGCTGAAAAATCCTATATCTCGATTAAGAATGGCTTTGCTCATCTGGCGAAGAAGCCGATAGCAGATATCACCGCTTTCGAAGTTCAACAATGGGTAACAGAACGTAGCAAGTTGGGTCGTGCGCCTTCAACAATCACAAGTGTGTTTAACCGCTTTAAGGCTGCAATGAATCGTGCAGTTGAGTGGGAACTACTCGAAGGGCATAACCTTGATAAAGTGAAGCTTATTAAAAGAGATAACACTTTGGTTCGTTATCTTTCTAAAGAGCAAGAATCCGCACTATTCGAACAAATACAACAGCGTGATGAGCGTTTAAGGCAAGAGCAATGCAATAGAACGGATGTCATGCCAACAGAGCGTTACATTGATTATTTCGAACCTTTGATTGTCATGGCGGTGAATACTGGCATGCGAAAAGGTGAAATGCTCTCGTTACGTTGGGAGCACGTCTCAATGGAGAACCGTTATCTAACGATTAGCTCAGAGAATGCAAAGTCGAAGAAGAAACGGACGATTCCGCTTAATGATACGTTATATAACATGCTCGAGACTTGGCGCGAACAACATCCCGATACGGAACATGTCTTAGTTCATATGGGTAAATCCGTCGATTATTTTCAACATCCTTGGGAGCAAGTCTTAAAGGGATCAAAAATTGAGAACTTCCGGTTTCACGATTTACGTCATCACTTTGCCAGTAAGCTTGTCATGGCAGGAGTTGATTTAAATATCGTCCGTGAATTATTGGGACACTCAGATTTAAAAATGACACTCCGCTATGCTCATTTAGCCCCAGAGCAAAAAGCCGCAGCGATAAGCTTGATAGGCTAATCAATATTTGTTTGTGTGCCTGAAATGTGATGTTACAAAACGCATGGTAAATCATTGAGCTTAATGATCTAAGCAATGAGACTGAATAGTTTCCTTATGGCAATATTCACCACAATTTTTTAGTTGTGAGGAAACCATGCGCCCATTTTTATCTTTGTTGTTAGTTTCACTTTTGTCTGGCTGTGCCGCGTCTGTCGATATAACCCATCCGGAGCCTAGAGTCGTAGAGAATCGTTTTATAACCGATAAAGGGTATGATTACGCTTGGACAAGAGTGGTTGATTGGTTTGCTGAACACCATATCACAATCGATAAACTTGATAAGCAGTCGGGTATTGTCACAGCTAAGCACAGATTAACAGTAGATAATGGTGAAGCTTTATGTGGTCAAGTCGTAGGGACTGGTACATATCAAATCCTGAGTTCTGATAGAACATTATCTTTGAATGTGTTGGTTCGTGAACAAGAGGATAACTCTGCTACTGTGCAAATGAACCTGAACGGCGAAATAGTGGTTCGTGCTCGCAATTGGGATACTGGAGCTAACATCAGTACAAGGGGGCATTGTGTGAGTACAGGTAAACTTGAAAGGTCATTATCAACATATGTAAATTAATGTAGCCTTCGGGTTTTCCATGCCGATCTATTGGTTGCGGTGCTGTTGCATACTGTTGTTATATGCAGTATTTTGGTGGTCATATTTAGTAGCAAGGAGTGCTAAAAGTGACCCTAATTCAACGGCAGTTTGTCAGGCTTGAAGAGATCGCAAGTAAAACGCACTTAACAAAATGGGATGTGTTGGGTGCGATTGAAGAGGGAAACCTTCAATTGTGTGCTTGGGTTGATGAAACCAACTTTGGAGCATTATTTAGAGTAGATGGGCAAAGAGCTGTCGCTGCTGTATTCGACTATGCAGGGGTTGTAAAACTTAACCCTCAGGATTCCAAGCGGTTTGCTATTACTTTGAAAAAGCATGGCACTAATTTTTGCGCCGTTCTTCAACCGTCGAATATTCGCAATTGGCGTTCGGTTCCTCAAGTGTTTGGCAAACCCGATGTGTTAGATATCCACTATTCAGAGACAATGCCGCCAAAGGCTAAACAGGGTACTGCTGCCTATACAAAGCTTGCTGTTGTACCGAATTTTGCTAGCAGCGTGCATAAGTTTTGTGAGCTTTACGCTGACCTTTTCCCATCTGAATCTCAGTCTACGTCAGTTCAAAACCTGCTTAATAAGAATCCTGTAAATAAATCGTATCTAAAAAGCTATCCCATCCAAATTCAACCAGAGCATTTAAGGTTGAACCTAGATGACATTGCCAAAGTGTTTGGTCATGACTCAATCCGAGCTTTTAACGCTCCAACCAAGGAAAGACAGGTTGCGCAGTGCAATTCTAATGCGTTAGTTCAACCGTTAGGCAACGCTCAAGGCAGTACCGTAACGCATTACGTTAACCCTAACGTTAGTACTTCAACGGTTACCCATAATCGGTTGGATTCGGTTAAACCAACGGTTAGTAGTGTTAAGTTAACCGAAGGTACGAGTACTGAAATAAGCGCTCCAACCGTGAATTCATTGGCTGGAGCGTTGGATTTAACGCATCCCGTGTCTCAAATCGTCTATCGCGTACTGCAAGAATATCCTCAGATTAGGGCGGGTAAAGTGTGGAATTTAATCAGACAAGATGTGAATCTACACACTAACCGACACTATGATACGGACTCTGTGATTGATGAGATGACCCAAGATGACATGAGTTGGTTTGGTAAAGGAGATACAGAAAACAGAATGTCTTACCTGTCGTTTAGAAAGAACATCGTAGCGGACGTAAATGCAGTTTTAAAAAGGGCAAAATAAAACGTCGTCGTGAGCGTCGTTGATTTCGTCATATGCCGTTTTGAGTCGATAAATTTGAATCTCCATCAACACAAAGAGATTTCAATATGTCAGACGTTAACATTGATAAACGAGCATACACAGAGCAAGAAACAGCGACGTACATCGGTATGAGCCGTTCTTTTTTACGCCAAAGCAGAATGGAAGGACACCGAAAGAATCGCACAGTTGCGCCACCTTTTATCAAGATTGGTCGAGCGGTTCGATATTTAAAGCAGGATTTAGACCGCTGGTTAGAGAGTCATAGAAAGCTCGATAACCTAGCTCAAGGAGGTGATTACTATGGTTAATCTCACTCCTGAACAAATGACGCTGCTTACATGGATGAAAGACGGCAATAAATTTAATCGCTGCTCAGACTATGGTCCACAAAATGGTGCTATACGTGAGCGCCGAAAAATGCCCATCAAACTCCATCTCAAAACATTGGATAAGCTACTTCAACACGGCTTGATTCAATATAAGTCTTATCACACGTTTGGTTTACGGTGGGATGAGTTTCGAATCACTTCGAAGGGGAGGTTGGCGGTATGCTAGACGTTATCAACCTTACTTCGGTTGATAGAGATGACAAAGCCTTTGTTCAGCAAAGGCTTTGTTGCTTTCCCGAAGCGATTCAACGAATACTACTCACTGCGTATCTTTCCCACTCCAGCAAATTTGCACGAAATAGCTATTTGAGAGTGACGGTGGATGCCATTAGTCGCAAGCTCTTTATTCCATTGGCAGAGTTAAAGATCAATGTGTCAGAAGATGACTTGAGAGAGCAATCTAAACACTATGCTCAGTCTGCTTTAACGCTTAGGCGACAATACTTGAACGACTCGCTAGCGATTGACAGCGTTCGTTCTTTGGTGCGTTCCCGTGGTGTTAATCCCGCACTCAGTTTCAGCCTTACAGGTGAGCTTGCTCGCTATGGCGATAAGAACTGGTGGTTGAGAAAATTAAGGAAAGCACTCAGGCAGAATATTGAAGCTGTGCTTCACCACTTGAACCAAGTAAACAAAAAGAAAAGCCTTTACTGCTCTAACCCAACACTCAACGCTCGAATCGCGCAAAAGCAATATCAGCAAGAGTGGCTTGCCAATACGATTGCGACAAATGAACTAGGACAAAGCTTTTCGTTACTCGAACTCAGTCAAAAGGGCGTTGCCGATCCTAAAATCCGTAAAGGTGAGCTTATGATGCGAGCAAGAGGCTTTGAAGACTTGGCAAAAAGTATGAACCATGAAGCCGCTTTTTTGACTTTTACGTGTCCATCAAAATATCACCGTGCTTACGCGACATCAGGACACGAAAACCCAAAGTGGGGCGGGTTTACACCGTTGGACGGACAGAGATACTTAAACAAGCAATGGGTACTGGTTCGCTCAAAGCTGAATCGTTTAGGTGTGCGCTTTTATGGGTTTCGAGTCGTGGAGCCTCAACACGATGGCACACCGCATTGGCACTTGCTTTTGTTTGTGGAGGCGAACCAATATCAAACGTTGATTGAAGTGATGAAGGACTATGCGCTTAGAGAAGACGGTGATGAGAAGGGTGCGAGTAAGCATCGTTTCACTGAAGTAAAAATAGACCCAGCTAAGGGCAGTGCGACGGGTTACATCGCTAAATATATTTCTAAGAATATCGACGGTGCAGATTTAGATTCTGGTATCTATGGTGAAGATCCAATAGATGCGGCCGCCAGGGTAGATGCGTGGGCATCATGTTGGGGTATTCGCCAGTTTCAACAGTTAGGCGGTTGTTCTATCACGGTGTGGCGTGAACTTCGTCGATTGAAGAGTACGCAAAATCTTCCTGAGCAGGTTAAGGCTATCTTTGAGGCTGCGGACAGTGGAGATTGGAAAAGCTTCTTAGAGTTGATGGGAGGCGTGTTCTGTCATCGAAAAGATCAGTTAGTGCAGCCTTACTATGAGCTAAGTGTTGATACTAATACAGGGGTGGTGAAAACGACGGCGTACAGTGATGAAGAGTTAACGACGGTACTCAAAGGGGTGTTTGCTATTGGGAAAGCGATTGTGACTCGCTCGTTGCAGTGGCGCTTTGAATCAAAGCTCGCGCGAGCTTTTTAACTTGGAGTTCTGTGAATAACTGTATTTTTAATCGATATTTAATCAAGCTAGGTAATTAGCTTCAAGATAGTCCAGATTGACGATGCTCTAACAAAAAACTTACTGGCAGTTGATACTCTTTTTATATCAGAGTTACACGTAAATAATGCCCAGAAATGGCTTTTAGGTGTGTATTTCAATCAACAGTGGAGAAAGCATGTTTAACGCAGTTCGTGGATGGTTTGGTGAGAAGAAAACAGCAGTCAATATGTGGGTGTCACTCAATACGAACACTTACCAACGATTTCATGACGTGTATATTCCTACCTTCAATGGTACAGCGCAAATCGACCACTTGCTGATATCGCCATTTGGGGTGTTTATTGTTGAAACGAAAAACTTCAAAGGCTGGGTTTTTGGTGACGAAAAAGCAGCTCAGTGGACTCAATCACTTTACGGGAAAAAGTATCGTTTTCAAAACCCGTTGAGGCAAACTTACCGCCAAAAGAAAGCGTTAGCTGCGTATTTTGATATTGATGAACAGTTAATCAAAACCGTGGTGTACTTTACTGGTGATTGTAAGCTTAAGACAGAGTTACCCGCGAATGTTTTAGACCGTGGGTTAGGGCGGCATATTAAACGTTTTAAGAATGTTGTTTTATCTGAAAGCGAAATGGATGGCTTGCTGCGTAAAGTACATCAACATACTGATAGCTGCACCACTACCAACCGCCAGCATGTAAAAGCACTTCGTTCTCGCCATAATTCAACGAATGCGTGCCCAAAATGTGGCTCTGAACTTGTTGAGCGAATCGCTCGAAGTGGTGCGAATGCAGGGAATAAATTTCTAGGTTGCCAAAGCTTTCCAAAATGTCGATTTATTAAGAGTTAACCATGTCTAATCGTTTTGCTACTGTTTATATACTTGAGAATCCTACATCGAATAGAGTAAAAGTAGGGCTTACTGGCATAGGGTGTAATGATCCTGATGGGCGCCTTAAAGATGTTAATGATAAGTGGTTGTCGATAAAAGCGACCTGTCAGATATGTGGGAGCCGACGAAAGATCACTCGAGAAAGGCTGATTCCCGAGCATGTGACAAATGGGCGAATCTGTTATGGGGGGATGCGCTTACCTTTTGAAAAAGAAACAAAACTTGCGCGGAACCACTTGAATGAATTGAATGTCCAGCTTAGTAGTTTATCTGGCACGGCCAAAAGCTCTGTCACTAGACAGATTAACTCCCTTGAGAAGCGTTTACGTATTTTTAGTGATTACGAGCAACCAAGGGGGCTTTGGTACATTAATACACTATATCGCACTAAATGTGCTGAGATAGTAGAGAAGAAAGCCCATGAAAGGTTATCAAAGTGTCTAGACCATTCAGCTCCTTTTGGTGAGGTTTTTCATTGCTCAGTAGCGGACGCAAGATTGGCGATAGAGGGTATTCTGGAGAATATGGAGATTGATGACGTGAGCAAAGAGATAGGGTTTGCATACACGTCATCTGATTTTGGACAATGCCCGATCTGTGATAATAATTTGACAAAAGCAAGAATTTGCCCGAACTGCACTCAAATACGATTAGACAATTTATAAGCTCACTTTTATAAGGATCTGACCCCAATACTTCTCCTAGTACAGCTTTATGTCGATTTAGCCTTGTTTTCATTAACACTTTTTGGGTTGAGTGATTGCCTAATATTTCTCGAGTGTGATAATTACGACATATACAACTAGTTTTGCATGAGTGGTTATATGCGAGAAAAAGAGAAAATTGCGCTGTTTATCGATGCGGATAATGCTCCTTCAGCCAAAATAGAAGAAGTACTATCTGAGTTGGCACGATACGGTGTAGTTAATATTAGGAAAGCTTACGGTAATTGGACGAACCCAACCCTTAAATATTGGCAAGAAGTACTCCACGAATTTGCGATTCAGCCGGTTCAGCAATTTGACCTCATAAAGGGCAAAAATGCGACTGATATGGCTTTAGTTATCGATGTAATGGACATTCTTTATACTAAAGATATCGACGTTATATGCTTAGTTTCATCTGATTGTGATTTTACGCCGTTGGTTACACGGGCACTAGCTGATGGGAAGTTTGTCATCGGTTTTGGGGAGCGGAAAGCCGTTCTTCCATTTGTTAACAGTTGCTCACGTTTTCTCTATCTAGACGATGATAAAGAAGAGCAACCAGTTCAGAAGAAAGCTGGAAACATCAAGGGTGACACACGCCTCATTAATTTATTGAGGCAAGCCATAGAAGCAGTAGAAGAAGATGACGGTTGGGCCATGCTCGGGCCGATAGGTACTCATATATCTAACCATGCTTCGTTTGATCAGAGAAACTATGGGTTTAAAAAGTTAAGTGACCTATTTCAATCTATCGATCTGTTTGAAATGAAAAAGACAAATAGTTCAGTTTTATGGGTTCGGGATAAAAAGAAAACAAAGAAGTTAGCTTGTAAATGAGCTAATGGTTTTTGTTAATAGAAGAGAAGAAGGGTAATTTCTCTACCATGCTTATGCCCCTTTTCGAGTTAGTGCTTCTATCCTACTCTTTCTAGGTGTAGCGAATTGACCTACTTTTTCTAATCTGCATAGTGTCTGCTGAAGTAGGGTCGTACCAAAGTTTGGGCCGAGCAGCTTGGTAAGTTTTAGGAGTATAAGCGGATAACCGATATGGATATAGAGAAAGCATTAACAGAGCATTTTGATGGTAAAAGCAAAATTAAGGTTAACAAGTTTAACTATGAAAACCTTTTTATACCTCAACCAGATGAAGTGAATTGGTCACTTGGTTTTAATCCAACTATTAGAACAAGCGTAAACACGATAAGTAAATTACTTGATATACCAGCGCCTGTTAGTAACAGCACTTTAGATAATTTTCATAGGATCGGGGTGGCTTCTACGAGTGCCATTAAGGTCTATGAGTTTTTGTTTAAGCAATTAGATGTTCCAGAACCGATACTCAAAGAAGTTATTTCAAGAAAGCCAATTAGTAGCTTTGACTATACGGCTGTGTGGGACCTTAATGTTCATATTATCCAACCTATAATCGAACCAATCTATCCAAATTCGTACCTAATGAAGTTTCTTAGAGATAGGGTTGAAGTAGAAAAGTCGGCTTTACAAAATACGAAGAAAAAAACTACCCCTCATGAAAAAGGGATAGAATATATCCACCATACCCTTCAAAATACACAATTAACTCAGGCTGAACTAGAGTACTTAATCTCCTTGATTCCAAGTTTAGTTGAACTGAACTCCATTTCAGATTTAACTTATGATGATAGAAAAAGCCTAATTACCTATAAGCTCGATTTCTACTTATCTCTAATTGCCGCAATAGACGTAACTATAATAAATAAATGGCTTAGCGAGCATGGTGACAAGTTTGAATTGCCTGATTGTGGCATTTTTGGAGAAATATTTCGATGCGAAGGGAAGTGCCACTTTGAGCAATTTCTAAGATATATAGCAGCAATAACTGAAGTAAAAATTGGGTCACTAGCAGTACATATTGAAATAGAACGAAATGATACTGGTCAAGGTGTCACCCTTGATGAAGCAAAAAAAAATAGGCTAAAAGAGTGGAGAAAGGGTAAAACAAAACCGACTTTTCCAACATTATTATCATTTTTAGAAAATGCAGTAACAGCCGGGGCCTATGATTTTTCGATCGCTGGTAGCTTATGCATAATGTTAGATCGATATAAAGCAGGATTAAATGATAGTTGCTGGGGTGAGTTAATCAATATTGATTATTATGTGAAGCATTACGAATTTCATTTAAACAAGGCAGCAGGAGATTAGCTGCCTTAATTTAATTGCTATTTTCTAGGTGGGTTATTCCCGCGCCCTCTTCCTGACGGGTTTCCTGATTTGCTAGGCCCGTTTGGTGGTGTTAGATTACTCATAATTAATCCTCCCAACATTCTGGTCGTTCTTCTTCACCGCGAGATTGCCAATAGGCATCGTTGTTCGGGTTAAGTTGATCTGAATGGTTATCGAGATCATCTTGAGTTGGTTCATAATCACTATTGAATCCTGACATGATTTATTCCTTTGTTAGTTGTATTGAGACCTTGTTGTCTTCAAGAGCAACTATGCCTATATAAGTTCAGGATTAAAAAGGGGGGCCGGAGCCCAAGTTTAGTCAAAATTAAAGTCGAGTCACCTGACACGGTTATGCCCCAAGATGAGTTACAGCCGCGCATTGCGCCAATGAAAGTAAGCGGACTTTCCCCTAAATTATCTCATGAGTTCTCACCATACAGCATAGTTACAACTGTTCGTTTTCTTTCATAACTATGCACTAGCAGCCTAACAACTTGGTTTAAAAATTTGAGACGAAAGTGTGGGGAAAACCCACCATAATTGATTTATTTAAAGGAAAAATAACTGGTAGTTTTACTCATAGATTTAGCAATACCTATAATTTTAAGGGAAAAAATTGTGAAGAAATTGAAACTACTAATCCCGCTCGCATTTGTTTGTGGCAGCTTTACCGTTAGCGCTCAGTCATATTTTACTGCTGAGATACCCGATATCGTCAGATACAAGGTAACTGAAGATGTCAAATATGGTGAGGGAGCAGTGCTAATAGATGGTAAGGAATCAATGAAAGATTTGGTCATGGATGTCTATTACCCAACGTCAGAAGCTGACGGTCCACGTGCTTCAGTAATCTTAACGCATGGTGGTAGTTGGCACCGTGGGCACCCACGAGTTCCATATGTTGGCTTGGGGTCACAGAGTACAACGATGAGCCAATACGCGATGCGTTATGCACAAGAAGGCTATGTCGCATTCACAATCCGTTATCGTGTGGCTACGGATAACCCCGCCAATGCGCCTTATGAAGGCTTTACGGAAGATGACTTAGAAACAGACTTCTTCAATACACCCCAAGCGATCGCACAGGGCAATGTTATACGCGCTCAAATGGGTTTGGAAATGTTTACCAACGATAACGTCGTAGACATTATGAAAAGTGCGGTTATCGCATCGGCAGAAGATCTGCGTACTGCAATACGTCACGTAAAAGATGCTAGCGATCAATATAATATTGACCCAGAAAAAATTGCGTTAGCAGGATTTTCGGCAGGGGCAGCTACATCAATTAACGTCGCATATGGCATGCAAGAAGAAGTTGCTGCTGTTGTCGTCAACTCAGGGTACCCTACTGTGTTCAATATGGAAAAGCTAATGACGAGCGCAGAAGGTATGCCACCAGCTCTAATTTTCCTAGCTCAGAATGATTATCCTGTTGTCGATATGGAAATTAAGCCATTCTTGAAGCACCTTGATAACTTAGGCGCAGAGTATGATTTTAACTGGATTCCTGGACTAGGGCACTTCTACCCATCAGGTTCAACTAGCCTTGGGAGCGATGGTTCACAAATGTCCATAGAACAGCGTTCTCTTCAGTTCTTAAATGACAAGCTAAGAAACTAATCTTGATAATTATCGGATATGAAGTGGCCAACTAAAGTTGGCTACTTTTTCTGTTCTAAATCTGCCTCATCCCTGATAATTTTACGTCAATACTCACCGAAATTTTTCGTAATCTATTTTTTATACTGCTTACTCTTATCCTTCTAGTTGTATAATATTTTAAAGTGCTATTCAGGGAGAGTGTTGTGTTTACTCACGATCAAGTAACAAGTTTTTGCTCCGTTTATGAGAACGGCTCATTCAGCGCGGGCGCCAGAGCGATGAATAGAGATCGTTCTACAGTTAGAGAACATATTTCGATAATGGAAGACAGCATCGCCGTACCACTGTTCGAAATAATTGGAAAGTCCGCTCACCCCACGGAAACGGCTCATAAACTCTACCCACGTGCACTTGTTTTAATCCGGCAGTTAAAAGAGTTCAATGCCGAAGCGATGGCGTCATTTGATGGCGAATTATCGTCAGTTTATATTTACTACGATGCAATCATTCCCTGCAACTTAATTGCATCTGTTGAAGAACAAATGTCCGTGCAATTCCCTCACATTCGTTTCCATTGGTTGCAGCGAAGTCGGCAAGAATCAATGGAGGACTTGGGCTCAGGAAAGGCTCATCTTGCACTGATGCCTGTGCTAAATCGTCTTTATCCAGAAGACGCGATTATTTTTACCAATTTAGGTAGTGTGAGGTTTAGTTTTTATGCCAGTGCAAATAGTAGGTTAGCCAAGCTAGATGAGGTTACGCGTCAGGATTTGCAAATGGAAAAACAATATATTGTCGAAAATCATCATTTAGCAAACCTTAATACAAGCAAGATATCACCGCACTATCATTTAGTGAGTAGTAATGATGTGCTTATCGCGTTGCTGAAAAAACAAGGATGGGCAATGTTACCGGATGAGGCCACTTTGCAATACTCTACGTCGAATCAGATAAAACGCATTGAGATAAAAGAACTGATCAATCGTTTCAACTTCAGTATTTGTACTTTCCATTCACCTGCAAACGAAGGTAACCCTATAATAGATGCTCTTAGACAGTCAGTGTATTCCTATGCCAAAAAATATCTTTCTTAGTATTGGCTTGTAATACGTAACTTAATAATAATGCTGTTAAGCTTCTTTAAGACATTCAGTTTTATTGAGTCAACGGAATTGGAGCAGAAGATCTAACAAGG
>NZ_JAMKMS010000004.1 GCF_023634655.1 Vibrio methylphosphonaticus
ACTGGTTGTGGCAGGTATCTCAGAGAAGAATAGAAATCCCCATACGGGTGCGAGCACGGTTTCTAACATCAAAGTCATCGAGACTTCTGCTGCCGTGATATAACGAGTTGCCACCATCGACATCACTCTACCTAATGGCGCGGTAAACAATCCCATTGCTGCCATAATTAGCCAAGTATTTGTGCTGTAGGTACTCGGCTCTGCGAAAAATGCCATGGTAATGGTAAGTAACACGCCGCCCAACGCTACGCTCGCCAATCTACTCACATCTTGATATTTCCGCAGCAAGGTGAACATTAGCGACAGGCAGATCACCGAGAAAACAGCCAAAGCATCGCCAAACCAGCTTCCTGAACTAAACGATCCTGAAACAACAACGCCAATGCCTACCATGACAGAGATAATCGCCAAAACTGTCGAGCGGCTGGTTTTTTCACGTAACAGTAACCAACTAAATATTGCTGCGACGGCTGGGGAAGCGCTCAGAATCACGAAGGTATTAGCAATCGAGGTGTTCTTGATACTAAATACCAAGCCCGTCGCACTGCCTACCATCAAGACACCAGCGAACAGTAACGGCCAACCACTTTGAACCACGGCTTTTCTAATGCCACGTTTGTCGTTTATCTTGAGCAAAATTGGCATTGAGATAGCGCTAAATAACCCGAAAAGAAATGCAGTATCAAAACCACTAACGCCAGCGAAGCGGATAAATATCGGATCGATACTCATCAATACTGCGCCTATAAGTGCAACCATAAAACCGGTTGTGCGGCTATTCTTTACCGCCAAAGAAGGAAGAGAAAAAACAGTCATGATGTACCCCTGTAAAAAAATCATACTGGCGAGTATGATTTTTTGTTGTTATTGTGTCAACAAAAATAATACCAGTGGGTATGATCTATATTTTTTGAGGAAGGAAGCGGATGAGTAAAATTGCGCAAAATAAAGAAAAGAAAAAGCAGGCTATCTTGGCTGCTGCAAAGTCTGTCTTTTTATCCGAGGGTTATAGCTCTGCCAGTATGGATGGCATAGCAGTGCAAGCGAAGATAACAAAGCAAACGCTCTATCGCTATTTCCCTTCCAAAATCGAGCTTTTCCAAGCAACTTTGCAACAGATCGGTGAAAACTATAATGATCGATATTCTCAACATCTCGCACTGGAAAGCACTCGAGATGCACTGATTGCGTTTGCAAGTGAGTTTATGAAGTTTCATTTATCGCAAGAACATATTGCGGTGCAACGACTATTGATTGCAGAAGCGGTCCAAGAACCTGAAATCGTCCAGCGTTTTATGCGCATGGGCCCGGACGACACCAACCGTTCGTTAAATGTCTTCTTTGTTGAACGGTTTAAATTACGCCAGCCTCATACCAAGATTGAACTTTGGATTGGTATGCTGTTAGCCCCTCGCTCTGAGGCGTTATTGGGGATGTCGGTTCTGAATGAGCAACAAATTGAGCAACATGCCATTGAGGCAACCGACGTGTTGCTTTTGGGAATTCAATAGAGCACAGGGAGGTCGTCTACAGATTACGACTGCGTTGGAAAAACGTTCGTATTTTACTGGGGATTCGTATTTTACTAAGGGAAAAATCATTGCAGCTTCGCCAAAACACATGAATGAAGTCAAAAAACCTCTTGATACCAATCTCACAAACGTCTTGATACTAATCTCTCTTCATTTTTATGTGGATTGGTCATTTGAATTTAAATTCAAATATTGATTGATGGATATTGATAAACCCTGCTAATTTAATAACTCGTTAACATTACAGCAATGTATTGGTTGTAATCGTTTTTTAGCTACTTATCACACGGATGTTCTACCCATGCTCGCTAAAATTATTACCCTATTTCCACTTTGGGCAATCCTTTGCTCAATCATTGCGTTTGTTATGCCTGCCCCTTTTGCGTCTCAAAGCCCCATGATAGTGCCTTTATTGACCGTCATTATGTTAGCAATGGGGTTAACCTTAAAACCTTCAGATTTCTTGGCGGCAATTAAAAATAAAAAAGCCGTAGGCTTGGGTCTAGTGTTGCAATTTACGGTTATGCCGACAGCAGCCTTGCTGATTAGTTTGATACTAAGCTTCTCTCCTGAATTGACACTCGGCATGGTTTTGGTGGGCACGGTTGCGGGTGGAACCTCTTCAAATGTGATGTGCTATTTAGCAAAAGGCGATGTTGCGCTTTCCATCACCATGACGGCATTATCTACATTTTTAGGTGTGATTTTGACACCGTTCATTATTGAATTGATTATGGGGCAGAGTGTCGATATTCCAGTTCTCGGCATGATTCAAAGCCTATTTAAGATTGTATTCTTACCTGTGTCGATTGGCGTTTTATGTAATGTCTTTTTCAATAAAGCGGTCAGTAAAGTTGAACCGCTGTTACCGCTTATTTCGATGATCGCCATTATTTTAGTGGTGGCGATTGTGGTTGCTTTAACGGGAAGTAAATTAGCGGCGGTAGGACCTATCGTTATGTTAGCGGTCATTATGCATAATGGCTTTGGTCTAACGGCCGGCTACTTTATCTCCAAAGCCATGGGGTTTGAAGAGAAAGTATGTCGCACCATAGCATTTGAAGTGGGGTTACAGAACTCAGGATTAGCCACCGCGTTAGCGTTGAAATTCTTCACACCGGCATCGGCTGTGGCGGGTTCACTTTTTTCCGTTTGGCACAACATATCGGGCTCCATCGTCGCGGGGTACTTTTCAAAGCGATCACCTAAAGAGCCTAGCCTATTGAAAGTCAGTGATTAAATCACGTTATATTATTTGGTAGGGGAGTGGCGGCAATTTGGCTTATTGGATGAGAGCTTGTAGCAGAGCACGCTCTACTCGATGCTAATTGGTCGCCACTTCGTAAAAAAGGCGCTTCAAAGAATCTCGTGTATCCCAAACTGGGGTTAATAAACCGGGTCAATTTTACTGTTGTAGGGCGTTTGAGGCATCGAATAGATAGCAAGCCAACATAATGGTTATCCGGTTATAGCTATCAAGTTATAGTTATCCGGTTATAGCTATCCAATTATCGTTATCCGATCATGGTTTTTTAGTAACTCTGTTTCCCTCACGTTAATCTATATCCTCACTTTCGCAGTACAAGTGACTAATAAGTCGATGTTAATCGCGGTCTTTTTTGAATTATTGTCTAAAGTTTCATAGAGCTAACCATCGTGACCGTTGCCTAAAAAAACAGTACCTTCTCATTGTAGGGAGTAGAAATGACCAGCCCCATCGTGACACTCAACCACGCCAGAAAAAACTTTGTTGATGGCAAAGAAACCCATCGTGTGCTGGACGGTGTCGACTTTACCCTTACAACGGGTGCAAGTGTGGCCTTAACGGGTGCCAGTGGCAGCGGTAAAAGTACCTTACTCAACGTTATAGCGGGCTTTGAACCGCTTTCAGAGGGGGAGCTATGGTTAGATGGCGATAACACTGCCGACTGGAAAGATCGCCAGTGGAGTCGATTCCGCTATCAAAAGCTGGGCGTTATCTTCCAACAGTTCAATCTATTAACCCCTCTCAACGTCAAGCAAAATATCGCCTTTCCCCTGCACTTGAATCAACAAGAATGGAGCGATTGGTGTGATTATTTGGTGGAAAAATTAGGCATCAGTGATCTGCTCAATCGGCATGTTGCTGCTCTCTCCGGTGGTCAGCAGCAGCGAGTGGCGATAGCGCGTGCATTGGCACACAAACCCAAATTGTTGCTTGCCGATGAACCCACAGGAAATCTCGATCAAAAAGCAGGGTTAGAGGTAATGAAGTTACTGAAGGAAATTACCACACAAGGCAACACGGCGGTGCTTTTGGTGACTCACAGCTCAGAGTGTGCCGATTTTATGCAGACACAGCTTGTTTTAGATAATGGCCATTTGACTGACACTCGCTTGAAGGTCGTTCAACAAAAAAATGGGTACCCTGAAGCGAAGAATCTCGAGCCACACCATGAAGCAAACTAGGCTCTCCCACACCAAAGTCGCTCTCAATTTATTTGCTGAGCACTACCGTCAATCCCCATTGCAAGCGGCGGCGATTCTAATAGGGATCGTACTTGCCGTGACCTTATTTGTCGCCGTGCAAGCCATTAACCTTAATGCCAAACGAAGCTACGCCGAATCCACCGAGCAACTCAGCGCCCAAGCACAGAACATGATTATTCCACCTGCTGGGCAAAACGACTTACCAGAATCGCTTTATTTCAACCTAAGACAGCATGGATTAAGCGCGGCGCTTCCTGTGATAGAAGGTCGTGTCAGAGATAAGCAAGGTCGCCGTTGGTCGGTGCAAGGTAGCGATCTGATCGCTGCGCTCACATCACGTTCTCGTTATGCGGCAACTAACCAGAACGGTAGCGATGAAAATATTTCTTTGTTTAATAACGCCTTGCCGTTGCCTCAACTTTTGGCGGGCAAGCCCATTGTGATGATGAGCCAATCGCAACACCAAATCTTGGGCGAAGTAGACACCCTGACTCTGGATGAAACTAGCACCAAAGTGGTGGTGTTACCCGATGAATGGCAACTGGGTAGCAGAATGTTAATGGACATTGGTTTCGCTCAGCAGCTCCTAGGTAAGCAAGGGCGGCTTAGCTATATCGCTGTGTTTGATAGGAATAACAACACACAACAAAAATGGCAGAGCCTAGTAGGCGCGCAAGGGCAATGGATCGTCAATAACCAAAGCACGGATCTTGGTTCGATTACCGATAGTTTTCACCTTAATCTAACGGCCATGAGTTTATTAGCATTTTTAGTTGGCCTGTTCATCGCTTACAACGGTGTGAAGTACAGCTTGCTCAAGCGAAATCGGCTATTGGTGCAAATTCAGCAAGCGGGTATTGCGCCAAATTTTGTATTCTCAGCACTCCTTATCGAGCTGACGATACTGGTCACAATCGGCGCTTCAATTGGATTTTTGTTGGGCATTCAACTCAGTCACTGGCTACATCCGACCGTGGCGATAACCCTTGAACAACTTTATGGCGCAACATTGCTGCCCGGCACATGGCAGTGGCAGTGGCTACTACAAGCGTTAATACTCACGCTGGCCGCTACGCTTGTGGCTTGTTGGCAACATTTTAAGCAGCGGGTACGTCAGCCACTTGCATCACACGGTGGGTTTTACCAGATGCCGGAGGCGTCAAACGAAGGCGTGTTGTTTATCATCGGCACTGTGTTGACGGCTCTCGCGTTATCAGGATTGTGGTTAAGTGAGCATCATCGCTTTACTATGGGGTGGCTCGGACTGTTAGTGGTATCGATTCCTTTATATGTCCCTAAAACGTTAAGTCTGTTAGCACATTGGAGCGAGCGGCGTACCAAGTCGGGGTTGATGCAGTATCTGTTTGCTGAACTGCGCGAGCTGATTGCTCCTCTTTCTCTTGCCATGATGGCATTACTTCTCGCAGTTACCGCCAACATAGGGATGAATACTTTGGTGGGCAGCTTTGAATTTACCTTAAAACAGTGGCTTGAACAGCGGTTACATGCTGACATTTACGTCAGTCCTGCCCAAGGTGAGATCGCGAATGTAGAACGCGCACTTGCGCAGTTTGATAACGTTGAAACCATCTACAAGCAATATTACGTCGACGATAATTTGCAAGGTTTGCCCATTTTACTCGGCACCAAAGACCGAGACACGCTAGAGCAAACCATGGTATTTAAATCGCAAGTGGATACCTTTTGGCCACGCTTTTACCAAGGGGAGGTGGTCGCGATCAGCGAACCCACAGCGGTCAAACTTGGCTTACTGCTTGGTAGTGAACTCACGTTAGACGCCGTTCAAGGAAAAAAACTAAAAGTTGGCGCTATTTTCCACGATTACGGCTCGCCAAATGGCGAAGTCTTACTTGCCCCTAAATTGTGGTTTGAGAGTGGTTTTACTGACGTACCCACGAGCCTTGGAATTCAAGTTTCTGGCGACCAACAAGTCGCGTACGAACAACTTCGCCAACAACTGAATTTGCACCCCAGTCAGCTTTACGATCAAACACAAATCAAGTCCATTGCTTTAGACATATTCTCACAAACCTTTGCCATCACGCGGGCGCTCAATAGTGTCACTCTAATGGTGGCCGTAGTGGGATTGTTCTGCGCTTGTTTTATGTTGCTCGAGGCACGCAAAGCCGCTATTGCGAGGCTGTATGCGCTTGGCGTCAGCCGTCGACGACTAATGGGGATGGTCGTGGGACAAATCGTTGTTCTGGTCAGTTTTACTCTTGTTATCGCTCTGCCACTTGGCGCCATCGTCGGCTATGTGTTGACAGATATGGTCACTCTACGAGCCTTTGGTTGGAGCTTACAATACGTATGGAATTGGGGGGATGCATTGAGCATTGCCGCCATCACCATCTTGGTCGCGGTGATGGCCACCTTGTTGCCATTATGGCGTTTGGTGAATAAGCCTGTCGTATCCAGTTTACAGAGTGAGGTACTGTGATGAACCGAATCCCTAGAGGTGTCGCACTCACCCTGACCGCTTGGTTACTCATAGGTTGTGAAGATCCACAATCGTATCAAACGCAAAATATGGGCGTAATACTTGGCGAAAATACAGCACAAAGCGAGGATGCGCCATTTACGAAAGTCGTCAGTGGTATCGATATTGCTTTCCCTTCTGACCATCAAGCACACCCTAACTTTCGACACGAATGGTGGTACTTAACCGCTAACCTAACCGATGAAAACGGCCGCCCTTTAGGTGTGCAATGGACGCAGTTTCGTTTCGCTGCAGCCCCGCAAGAAAGTGAGAGTAGCACCAACAAAGGTACATGGCGCAGTCAACAAATTTATATGGCCCACAGCGCTGTTACAACGAAAAATAAACACTACGCCGATGAAAAATGGTCCCGCGAACACGCTGAATTTGCGGATGTGGAGGCTTCACCATTTCGTGTTTATCTAGACGATTGGCAATGGATGTCTGCTACCGATGATCTTTTTCCTGCCACGTTGAATGTAAACTCAGCCCAGTTTGGCTACTCGCTCAAGTTAACGTCCAGTGCGCCTTACCAAAAACAAGGGCAGCAAGGCTACAGCGTCAAAAGTGCCGATGGTCAGGTTGCTTCGTATTACTACAGTCAGCCGTTCATTAATATCTCTGGTAAAGTCACGATTGATGGACAAACGCATCAGGTATCGGGCAAAGGTTGGATCGACCGAGAATGGAGTTCGCAGTTCTTGCTTGATTCACAACAAGGGTGGGATTGGTTTGCGCTAAGGTTGAGTGATACGACGAGTTTAGTCGTGTTTCAACTGCGAAATTCAATTGCAGGGGAAGCCAATTATACCCACGCTAAATTGATGCAGGAAAATGGGTCAGGAACCACTATCGGGCAGCAAGACATCCGCTTAGTCGCGATTAAGCAAACGGCAATCGACGGACGTGACTATCCAACAGAGTGGCGGCTTACGATACCAACACAACAGATTGATTTGACCGTTTCAGCGCTTAATCCAGATGCCAGAATGCCGCTTTCTGTGCCGTACTGGGAAGGACCCGTCGAGATTCAAGGATCACATTCTGGAACCGGCTATATGGAGCTGACAGGTTATTGATCGCACCGTCATATTCTTGGCAATGTGTACGGGTAAGGCTAATGCGCATTACACCAATGAGTCTCGATATTAAAAGAAATGGGATACGTGATTTGCTGGTGGTACTCAGTGCTAAAAACAAACAGCAAACCTCGTGAATTGTGCGTGCCGTGGGTAAGTGTTGATTCTCTGTTCGAGAGAAGAGCAGTTATTTTGAATAGATGAGTTGGAAAGCGGAGGCGGTCAAAGATAGTGCCGTGATTGGCGCGGTGATTTTTTGTGCTGCTGTTACTGTTACTGCTACTGCTACTGCTACCGCGACGGCGACGGCGAAGAGAAAGTAAGAAAATGTGTTCTATCGATTGACGAAAAAAAACCTCCTACTCAATGAGCAGGAGGTTGGATTGTTATACGTGAGTATTATTTTTTGTACTGATCGTGAGACACGTCTAGCTGGTAGAACGTCGCTTGTGAGTAGTCGTCTAGATCGCCGCTGATGTTTTGGTTGTAAACACCGGCCTTGAAGTACATGTATTTTCCGCCTGCGTCGTAGCCGCTGTTGCTCATGTCAACCACTTGTACAACATCGTCTTGGCCTTCACGCATTAGAGTAACAGTCATCGTGTTGCCCTTAACGTCAATGCGGTAGCTGAATACTTCACCAAGAGCGATACCATCTTCACCGACTTCAGCCGTCATGTCGCCAACTAGAGGATAGAAATCTTCTTTTGTTGCGTCTTGGCTTTCGTGTGCAAAGTATACCGCACCCGTTGCTTGGTTTGGCAGTTTACGGTAGTACAAACGAATTGGCTCATCGTTTTGATCGTGAATCTGACCAATGATGAAGCGACCTACTTCATTCGCGTTACCTGTTGTTGTTGCATGGTCTACTTTCAATGTCGCTTCTAGAACGCCATCGATACCTGCCGCCGCTTCTAGATCAGCTTGAGGTGCACTTGAGAATACCCAGTTATTCTTGTTAACACCTTTAGTGCTAATAGACTGGTCACCACGACGCATCATTTCACGAAGTTCAGTACGTGCGTACTTGGTGTTTTTAGAAGTACGTACACCTTTCACGTAAGACTTAAATACTAAGCCACCATCGTCAGCTGTGTAGAAGACTTCTGGGTGTTGGTATCCATTTGCAAGGTTCCACTCAGAAACGTCATCTGGCTTGCCATTCTTGTCATGATCGAATGGTTGAGACAGATACCAGTGAGTCATATCAAAGTTTTCGCTTGGTGCGTTACCCGCAACTGGTGTTGCTGGTAGATCTTTTGGTACTGGCAGTGCACTACGTGTGTCACATTTTACGGTTGTTTCACAAGGGTAAACCGCTGCTACGCCGAAGTTACCAGAACGCAGATCTTTGCGCGCTTCTTTACGTGCTTTTTCCGCCGCTTTCATTTCAGCGATCATCGTTGCTTCTGCCGCGACTACCGCCGGAGTGATGATGTGGCTAGTAGGACAAGCGTTAATACCACAGTTCACTGCTGCAAGTTCAGTTACACTGTTCCAGCCACTTTTGCTGTTACCGTGACCCACGTACTTAACGTAGCGTGCTTTAACTGCTGGCTCAAACTGGAAACGTTCTAGACCAATTGCTTTGCCTGAACTCATTTGATTCTCAAGAACCGTCGTCCAGTTTTCACCATCTTCACTCACTTGAATATCGAAGATAGACTGACGCTCATTACCTTTGCTGAATGATGCTTGAACAGCGTCAAATTCTTGTACAGAACCGTAGTCCAACATTGCCCACTCGCCGTCACCAGCAGAAGACCAACGTGTTGTTAAATCTTGGTCAAACAGGCGGTCTGGGCCGTTACCATCGTGACTACTAGCGGTGATAGCTACTGGCGTTAAAAGTGGTTCACCCGTTTCTTTGTTATTTGGAAAATCAGGAGTCGTCGTGCTTGTGCTCGCGCAACCAACCGCAAGTAATACGGAAGATGCAACCAAGCTCTTTAGAATAGTTTGTTTCATATTAAATCCATTATTGTCATACAAACGCAGCGATGTAGGCGAAAACGAAGTTCTAAAACCGATACTTCAGGGTCTTTAACCTTCAAATGCCTGCCTTAACATAAAATATTACATAATCTTATAATACAAATAAGTATTTAGTTGGATAAATGAGATCGGTGACAGTTTTTGTGTTGCCATACTTTAACTGGATCACATTTGTTATTGATAAAATAGCGGATAGATAGGTGGATAAGTAGATAAGTAGATAAGTAGATAAGTAACTAGATAGGTGCTAGCGTGACGCGGGTAACCCCAATTCGTTTGGTCGCTCAGTCGTCAAACTCTTGTTCTAATTAGGTATAGTGAAGTGTCACGCCGCGCCTTATTTTAAAAAGTTATATTTTTCAATTTGTTGCCTAAATTTAGGTTCTGTTTTTTGCAAGCGTGCCACCATCTTCTGGATAAAAACGCCTGACATCCAGGCGAACGTTGCCACAGAACTTGTCTACTTTATTGCCTTTGCGCCGTCAAAAGCATTGGTTAGTAGACAGACGTGAGCGGTTGGCAGGCGGAAGTGAACGGTTGGTAAACAGAAGTGGGTAGTGCCTAGGCAAGGGTGTGACTCCTTCACCAAATACGATGTTCTAGGGGCGATTTTTAAATGCGCGCACGCCATCAATAAACATTTGCATTGCTGGGTTGATCGCTTTTTCTTTAGGCCATACCAAGGTTGTCGCCCAGTTTGAAACTTCGCCATCATTCGTTTGGTAAAGGTTTACCTCTTTATTATCGATTGCTTGGTTGCAAACGAACCTCGGTAAATATGCCCAACCGACCCCTGCTTTTACTAGATTGAGTATTTGCCTGCTGTTGTTGCACAGCATGTAACGATGGCTTGTTACGTCAGCGTCTCTCATGCCTATGTCGTTCAAAAAAGACAGACTAAGCTGGAGCTGATTTTTTAGTGCATCTTCGTTGACAATTTTTGGCAGAGACCACTGCGTTGGAGTGATTCGACAAACACCAAAGGAATAAGCTGTCTCGGAGGCGAGTTCATCCTGTAAATAGACCGTGTTATAGAGCAAGCCAATATCAACGACTCCGGAGGTCAACCAGCTTTTTATTTGCATCGTGTCGTTGGTGAGTATTTTTAAGGACATATGAGGGTAATCGGTCACAAGCTTTGCAATCAGGATGTCTAACTCGACATCGATTAGCCCGCTGTCGATGGCGATGGTGAGCTTATCTGGTACACCTTGCAAAATGCTGTCGACATTGGCGTCAAAAAGCGCGGCCTCTTTAAGCATTGCAATAGCCGATTTATAAAGTTGCTCACCTTGGGGCGTAACTTCTAGTGAGCGTGCGTGCCTGATGAACAACTCCAGACCAGTATCTATCTCTAGGTTGTTAATTTGCTCTCTTACGGTGGAGACATGCTTACCAAGCTGCCTAGCCGCCTGAGCCATCCCTTTATTGTCTGCGGTTGCAACAAAAGCACGTAGTTGATCTAAAGATGCTGCCATCGTTATCCTTAGTGATTAATCCTAGTTTGTAGGGGAATCCCCTAGTCTAAGCGATTTTGAGATTTAGTAATACTAGCAATAATAGACTCATACAGAGAAGGGTAGCCCCAAAACTTGAGAGAGCATTATTATGAAATCATTCAAATTCAATAAAATCGCCGTCGTCGCCGTTGCAGCCGCTTCATTGGCTGTTGTCGCGGGTACCGCCAATGCATGTTCGCGCTTTACCTTAGACACACCACACGGTGTATCAACAGTTCGCTCTCTTGATTGGGGGGATCAATTAGGTAACGTTGCGCAAGTTAACCCAGTAGGTATTGAAAACGCTTCTGAAACACCAAGCTATAAAAACGCCATGAACTGGACGACAAAATATCACGCGATTGCCCAAATGGAGTGGGACGTTTTCCACGGTGTTGCATCTGATGCGATCAACTCTGAAGGTCTAGCGGCGTCATTGTTGTATATGTACGACTCAAAAGCATTTATTAAAGATTACCAAGACACGGGTGCGCCAGCGGTGAGTTTCCTAGATGTCATTCGTTATATCACCGAGTCTTACGCAACCACAGAAGAAGCGGTTAACGCCTTCAATAACAATGAATGGCAAATTGCGTGGGCGGATGGTCTACACGGCACGCAACACGGTTTGCATATTTCAATCCAAGATAAGTCCGGTGATATTGCTCTACTTCAACTCAATGAAGGTGGCGAAATGGTTGTTCACCGTGGTGATACTCAGTCTGACCTTCGTATCATGGCGAATGCACCACTGCAACAGTACCATCGTGAAAACGTTGCTAAGGTTGACCTCAGCGACCTTAAAGCAAAAGACATTCCAAGTTCAATCAGCTCTGCTGACCGCAACCTACGTGGCCTATTTAACACTTCCCATATCGAGTTTAAAGAAGGCTCAAGCTGGGCACAAACCCGAGGTAAACTACTCAGTACGTACAATGCTGGTAACCTAGTACCACAGGATCTCGTTGATCCTGTTAACGGGGAGACCTACGCGACTTGGACCCAGTTCGTATACAATCATTCTAACGGCGAGTTCTTGTTCACTAACTATGACACACGCGCTCAAATTAGTTACAACTTTAATGATACGTTGGCGTTCACTGAAACAATGTGTGCTGACACAGTGAAGCAGGCAGAAGAAGGCCTTAACCAAGCGGTGTTCTCTACCTGTAAAACGCACTAAGAAATCGAATAGTTAAAGACAAAACTAGGATGACTAGACGCTAACTCGACGCCGTTTGGCGCTAGCATCACTCAATACCCCTTGAAGCCTCTTCAAGGGGGTTTTTGTATGGTTAGTAAAGTTCACTATTAAAGTGGTGGCTCATGCGCCACTTAGTAAGGCGTTGATACAGCAAACGTTGAATATGCGCCTTGATATGCTTGCTTCGGCATTGTAATATGCTGTTTTTATTATAATTTTTGGATAAAGATGACGGATTTTACAGAGTATAAAGTGGTTCACATTGTTGAAGGTGGCTGTGGAACAATCTTGTTAGGCGCGAGTGGTTTACCTGTGCAAAAAATGGAAGCAGAACTAAACAAATATGCACAAGATGGCTGGCAAGTTGTATTTCAAGTAGTTGAGCAAAAGCGCTTTATGCTGTTTTGGAAGCGTGAGGCAGTGATTATCACGCTTGGACGCTAAGTTTGATTAAGTATATTTCTTTAAAATTGATCCACCGCTATCAAGCTAGCGGTGGATCAAAGCAATTGTTGAACATTGAATGTAATTTTGAGCCTACTTGCTCTGAGTATACTAAACAATGTATTAAAAAATATGGGGCTTTAAAAGGCTGGAAGCTGGGGCTAGCTAGAATTAAACGATGTAACCAGCCTGACCTCATCGAAAAAATATATGATGAGGTACCGTAATGCGTTTATTTGAACCGATTGAACAATTGGAAAAAAATGAAGAACTCCTGAGAAATCAAGTAACATCATTACCTGGAGCTCAAAAGAAAGAGTTTTACAAACGACAGTCTAGAAAGCTCAAGGATCCGGACACTTATGCTACTTTGAACTGGTTTTTTCTTGGTGGCTTTCACCACTGTTATTTAGGTAAGTACGGTTTATTTACCCTAGAGTTGTCACTTCTAACGATAAGTATCATTGGCTTAATCCTAGGTCACTCAAGCGCAGTTATTATACTCGCATTGCTTGTTTGCTATGAGTTACCACAGTTATTTTTCTCTCAGAAAATCGCTAGGCAGCACAACTATAAATTGTCCTGTGAAATATTTAATGACGTCCGAAGAACTTAGGTGAAACCTGCTGTATAGCAATTAATTAAAGAGGGACTCCCAACGCTTGGTATTTTTCATTCCCTCGTTGGGCTTTGTGTTTACGGTAGTGTGGTTAAGTTTCGTGTTAGTGTTACTCACCCCTTGGTAGGACGTTATGTCAATAGAGGGGTAATCTAACCCCCTTGTCTATTTAGCGTATTTAGTACGATTCGATACTTGGGTCAACGCACTGAAAAATTTGGCCAAGACTTGTGTCACTCAACAGTAGTTCATGACTTAGTCGAGCAACTTCGCCGCGAGTAATAGAGCCGTGAACTTCTCTATGTTGTGACAGTACTCCTTGATTCGTTGGAGCTCCATCTTTTAGTCCTCCTGGGCGAAGAATTGTGTATTCTAAATTGCTGGTTTGTAGCCAAGCTTCAGCCAGCGTTTTTTCACGAACAGCGCTTCCGAAACCTCGTTTTGCTCGATCTGAAAGGTATTTCCATGAATCACCGCAACCTAACGAAGTGAGCAACAGCAACCGCTTTGAAGCGCTTTGCTCTAGAGAATCGATTAAATAACGGTGCCCTATGTAATCGACGGGGTTATCCGAATGGAAGCTGCCCATTGTTGAGATGTTAAAGGTGTTCTCAGGTAGGCTAGAAACGGCGTTTTTAACTTGGTCTTCATCTGTGGCATCACAACAGACAGAAGTAATGTTGTAATCATTGAGTTTAACGTTTTTGCTTGGATCTCTTGCAATAGCGATGACATTGAAACCTTGTTCGTAGAAGTGATCAACCATAGCAGCACCTAAGCCACTGGCGGCGCCCCAAATTGCAATATTCATAATAAACACACCCATTTGTTGATAATGAGAATAGTTTGCATGTTTATAGGGCAATAGTCACTAGGTTGGCATAAAATTCATAAAAGAAGCCGATTAATCCGCCACTTTACGCTTGGCACGTTTGGCACCCGTTCAACTCGACGCTTGATGGATTGATTAATGTTGTTTACGGTGGTTACAGTTGTTTATGGTGGTTACTGTTATTTAAGGTGATTACTGTTGTTTACGGTGATTAACTCAAGTTTGGGGGGGCGTCCCTCGTGATTGAATCGGGCGTTAGCTGTGTCCAAGCGAGGCGGTTATTATGATAAAGATTAGGCAGTATGTTGAAGCGGATACCAGAGCAATGTGGGAGATCCATTTTCATACCATCCGCAATATTAACATTCGTGATTATACTCAAGCTCAAGTTGAAGCGTGGGCTCCAGAGCATTTCGACTTGGCTATTTGGAAGCAGCGAATGAACGCTTTATCTCCTTTTGTTGCTGAACTCGACGGGGTCATAGTTGGCTATACAGACTTACAGGAAAATGGTTTGATTGATCATTTTTTCTGTCATCACGATTACCAAGGCCAGGGGGTGGGTAAGGCTCTCATAAACCATGTTTTAGCCATTGGGGAAGAGAAGGGTATTCAACGGTTTTTCTCTGAGGTTAGCATTACCGCAAAGCCATTTTACCAGCACTTTGGTTTTGAAGTCGTCAACGCTCAAGATGTAGAAATTCGCGGGCAAATTCTGAGAAATTTTGTCATGGAAAAGTACCGCTAACAAATACTCAACGTGGGTCTCTAGCGCTTGGTAGTTTTGGTTAAAATGGTAAATTAGAGTCTAGGGCCCAAAGCTATAGATTCGGCATTACGTTGCTCGCTACTTAAGCTGCGTCACTCACACATCAAGCGGTGTCAGCGATATAAGGAAATATTAACTATGTCAGGTATTACAGATTTAGATGAACTATTGCGTTCGATGAGCCCAAGTTTAGTCGAAGCCGACTTCGTTTTTTGTACCGTTTCAGGTCAACTCAACGCGTATGTTGAGTTAAATCCAGTCGCCACATTTATTGAGTCTGAAGGCTTAACTCTTGTCCTTGAAAAATCGGTAGCAGAGAAGGCGGGGTTATCGTTTGAAGGTTCATATCGTCAAATTACGCTAACCGTTCATTCGAGCTTGGAAGCGGTTGGTCTTACCGCAGCCGTCGCAAGCAAGTTAGCTTCAAAAGGTATTAGCGCGAATGTCATTGCAGCGTATTATCATGATCATATCTTTGTGCAAACGAGCAAAGCTGAAGCGGCTGTATCAGCGCTAGAAGAGTTCAGCGCGTAACCTTGACGGATATTACTAATAAGGTGTTTGCGCTTGCGAGATAATGGGTATGAACGTCTCAATTGGATCGTCTACTGAGGCCATAAAAAGGGCTCAGGCTATTCGCTATCAAGTCTTCACAGTGGAACTTGCGGGCGTTAGGTGCGTATACTCGTATCGTGGGTATATCACAAGGAATAAGAATGAACATTCACTATCTTGAAGTCGTCACCCCTGATGTCGCGTCTGTATGTAAAAGTTATGAGTTAACTCAAAATGTTCGCTTTGGTGAACCGGATGAAATGTTAGGTGGTGCAAGAACAGGTACGCTTCCCGACGGTTGTATTTTGGGGATTCGAGCCCCTTTGCGAGCAGATGAAACGCCGGTCGTTCGCCCATACTGGCTAGTGGATGACATAGACACAGCGGTTTCAATTGTTAAAGCTCAAGGCGCTGAAATAGCCGTTCCACCTGTAGAGATACCCAGTAAGGGCAAGTTTTGCATCTATATTCTAGGTTCAATCGAACATGGCTTCTGGCAACGGTAAGCATACTCAGTATTGGTTCACGCCACTTAACAAGTGATGACGGCATAATGAAACGTTGAGTTGCTGATATTCAAATAACCAATCTGGTTGGTTATGGTTTACCGTGAGAAGATACGCGAAGCAATGTGCCTTCTGTGTCTGAACCGGTAAAGTCATCGGCCAGTAGAAAAACAAACGCTTCAAATTGATTCGTGACCCGCTAACTGAAGGGCATAGCACGATACGAGTCAATATCGTCAAAATTAGTAAAAATCTTAATTTAAATAGGGGTAGATATGAACGACAAAATGTTTGAAATTTGGCAAAAAAAGCGAGAGCTGGGTTTTGTTACTTGGCTCTATAAGAGCACACTGGTGGCGGTTTGCTTCTATCTGATCTTTAGCAGTATTTTTCAATATTCGGTCATCAGTCAACAGGGTATTTGGGCATTTCTTCAGAGCCAGCTTTCGAATTACGCCTTGTTCACGGCTTTAATCACGGCGACCAATGCAGGGCTTTGGTTTTATCGAGAATCTAGCTATAAGAAAGAAGCGCGTCGTAGAAACCTCTTATAACGAGGCGCTTAACTTTTGTATTGCGAAAAACGACTCAAGAGTCATTCTTTAGAAAGTTATCGTGAAAGTTACTTCCGAGACAAATTAAGTTACTTCCGAGACCAATTAAGGTACTTGGGAGTGACCTTAATTGGCTATCTATCGACGTTTAGAGATAGTTTCTAGGGCATCACCAGCAGTAGAAAAGAATATTTGCGCCGCTAGGTCAATTAACTCTTGGCTGCATGTCGCTTTGCCAAAATGTTGTCGTTCATTAGCTAAGTGTTGCCAAACCGGGGGTAGAACTTCTAACGATGTTTGTTCGGCTTGGTCTGCACTGTCTGACTCCAGTTCTGGGTAGTACACTTGATTGACACCAGACGTCACGAGGCGCAGTGTGCACATCGGGCACGGTTGCCATGAGGAGAAAAGTTGGTACCCAGACATGTCGGGTTGTGTCACATCCGCTAACTTTTCTTCGAGCTGGTTTAGTAACTCCATTTCTGCATGTCGGTCAGATTTGAAGGTGGGGACAAATTGGCGATTCCGCTCAGAGAACACAATCTTTCCATCTTTGACGATACAACCACCCACTCCAATATTCCCTTCTTTGGCCGCTATTAGCGCTTGTTCTACCGCCACTTTTACAAATGGGTCATGGGGAAAGGATTGATTTGGCGTAAAAGCGTTAAGCTGCTGCTCAAGTGATGTAAGGTCGTGTTTATCTTGGTCAAACATAGTCGTGTCCTTTTTTCTCTGAGCTTAAGTCGCCTAGCACTACCCGTCTAGTAAATTAATGTAGCAGCGTCGTAACTATTCAGTATCGCGACAGCAAATGATTGTGGCGTTTAAAAGGTCTCTTTGTCCTAGTGGTAATGCCGAACGGGTAACCTAAGTGGTATGTGAGCGAACCATTAATACGCGCTAACAAATTTACCCAAACAATATTGAGCGATCGTTCAATATTGCTCTAGTTTCCGCTATAGTTGAATGGTCCAACAATTCACAACAAGGAAAGGTTATGAATCCAAATACCGAATCTCAATCAACATCCGCTAGGTCTATCCCTCAAGAAGCATTCGATTGGTATGACGAATATGCTCATGGTTTGATTGATCGCAGAGAATTTATGGCTCGTCTTTCAGGGTTGGCCGTCCTTGGTTTAACCGTGACCACATTAACGTCTGCACTGATCCCTAATTATGCACAGGCAGAGCAAGTCTCATTCAATGATCCTTCTATCAAAGCTACCTATGAAACCTTCCCGTCACCTAAAGGACACGGAGAAGGGCGAGGTTACTTAGTGGTTCCAAAAGAACTGGAGGGGAATGCGCCTGTTGTACTCGTTGTTCATGAAAACAGAGGATTAAACCCTTATATAAAGGATGTAGCAAGACGACTCGCAGCCGCAGGTTTTATTGCGTTTGCACCTGACGCGCTTTATTCGCTTGGCGGGTATCCGGGTAATGATGATGAAGGTCGAGCGATGCAGAAATCTTTATCAAGAGATCTCATTGAAGAAGACTTCATCGCCGCAGCGAACTTTTTGAAATCTCATGAAAAAAGCAACGGGAAATTAGGCGCAGTCGGCTTCTGCTTTGGTGGCTATATCGTGAATATGTTAGCTGCGGTCATGCCAGAGCAGCTTGATGCGGGGGTTCCGTTCTATGGCACTCCTGCCGCGCCAGATTTAAGAAAAAATGTTAAGGGGCCATTGCTAATCCAATTTGCTGGTATCGATAAACGTGTTAATGCGACTTGGCCAGACTATGAGACGGAGCTTAAAGAAGTTGGGGCAGAGTACACGGCTTATATTTATGAGGGGGTGAACCATGGCTTCCATAATGACTCAACTGGCCGATATGCTGAAGAAGAAGCAGAGCTAGCGTGGGCACGTACACTTGAGTTCTTTACTAAAAACTTGTCTTAATAGGTGAGGTGACAGCCTCATTTTTATCCAAACGAGGGCGGGTATGCGAACAACAGGCGTTAGTGGGCTGTTCGCGTACCCGCCCTCGTTCATGTCTACGTTAAGCGAACCATGTACTTTGGACGTTACTCGTTTTCACAGCGGTGGGTGATCGGATTGTGATGGGATGACGAGAATGCGCATCCGCACGAAATTTCAAATCCTAAGCTAAGCTAATAGTCTCGGTTTGCTTTTTCAACTAAGGACGAAATTATGCAATTGAACCCAGTTGGTTGGTTTGAAATTTATGTCGATGATATGGCTAGAGCCAGAAAATTTTATGAGTCAGTTTTCGATATAAAACTAGAGAAGCTTGAAAGCCCCGCCAAAATAGAGATTGAAATGTGGTGCTTTCCTCACCAAATGGACCGTTACGGAGCCAGTGGGGCGCTTGCGCATATGAGTCAGGTGAAAGCGGGAGGCAATAGTACGCTTGTGTATTTTTCATGTGAAGATTGCGCCGAAGAAGAATCACGGGTCCCGAGCAGTGGTGGTGTGGTTCAAGTACCTAAAATGGCAATTGGTGAACATGGTTTTATCAGCGTTTTCAGCGATAGCGAAGGGAATATGGTCGGGCTTCATTCAATGCAGTGATCGTTCTTTGCAATGATTGCTCTTTGCATTGAACGTTCTGTAAAGTGATTGTTGCTTCACAAGTCAATGAATGGACGGGTCACACCTTGCTGTGTGACCGCTCATCGAGGCTAGGCTTTGTGGCTATCCGCAATTCCAACACCAATATAGATGATGCTGTCGTCGGGTATGCTGGCTGAATAGGTGGAAGTGACGTTCCGCCTCACGTTCTTTTAATTAAGCGAATGTATGGCTGAGCCAAGATTGAAGTTGTTGGCGTTTTTCTCGCGGGCCATTTATTGTTACTAACCCTTGCCTGAACGCTTCATCCCAAGAAATTTTTCCTGTCGCTAGGGCGTCAAAAACATCCAATTCAGTGATCAACAATACATCTTGTTCGGTCGGTAGATTGTTGCGACCTGTGACAACTACGCCTTTTCCCGCGGTAAAACGAAAATCACTATAGTGTCCTTTGATTGCCTCAAAAAGAACAAAATCCATTGTTTCGTTGTGTGGTTTTTTTAGAGCCGCTTTGGCGGTAAATAGTCGAAAGTGGTCCGGTTTATTGAGGTTACCGAGTTGGTCATGCTGTCTTGCACTAATAATATTACCAAATACCTCTAATGACCCAGGCTCAGTCACTAAATTGAATCCCGTATCTTGGTGAAGACCACAAGCAAATGTGAGTGAAGAGGTAAGGGAGAGGATGAGTGCAAATCGTTTGAACATAATGACTACCTTGATTGACAGCAGTGATTGCAAATTAACGACGGTTAAGTCATGTCTAACCATAAAAAGGGACCAAAACTGGTCCCTATATGTGTTTTCATCCGTGAAGAAGCCGTTGCCTAAATGGTGGTTCGGCTGGTATTAAGCGGGTTACTAGCGAACGATGAGCATGATCTCTTCTGGAGTCATTGGCTTATCGAAGTAGCTCATGAACTGACCGAAACCTTTGATGTCGCCATTCGAGAACTTGAATGCACCAGATTGTAGATTGGTGCCAATCACTTGTTGAGCGTTTGGACCTGCAATCAAGATTTGGTTCAATACTGCACGAGTCGTGTCGATTTGAACGGCTGCACCTTTCACGGCTTCTTCGTGTAACTGAGCAATACCGTTACGGATTTCGATAGTGAATGCTTCGTTCGTATCGGAGAAGTTGTACGTTAGCATCATGTTTACGTCTAACGTGTTTTCTGCGATTAGCGTTGAAGTCATCATGTCGAAAATCTGCTTGCTTGGCAGTGCAGTTAGAACGTCAACAGAAGCGAAGCTGATCATGTTAGAGAAGTCACGCTTGTTCTCTAGTTCAGCCGCCGCGTTAAGCGCCCAGTTACGCCAGTTGATGTTCACTTGGTCTGCAGCCCATGCTTTGTAAGCTTGTGCTTTCATCTCACGAGCTTCCATATCTTGCTTGTTTACCGTGATTGGGTAAGAAATAATTTCTGCTGCAAATGTGTAGTTCTCAGCTTTAATTGCGGCTTGTGCAGTCGTAAGGATGTTGTCACGACCGCCCATGATCTCTACGAATGCTTTAGCACGTTGCTCGTAAGCCATTGGCTCTAGCTGCCATGGGTCCGCTTCGAAGAAACCGTTGTAACCTACGTAAATCTGACGCACGGCGTGTGCAACAGTGCCGTAGTGCTCACCTAACCAAGGGTGTTCTGCAAGGTGCTTAGGAAGTTTAACTACTTCAACGAGCTCGTCTGGCGTCATACCTTTGTTCATGTAACGGATAGTTTGGTCATGCGTGTATTGAATCGCATCACGGTAAGCTGTGAGTACGTCAGCGACCGCTTCTTTACCTTCAACAGGACGACCGTGAGAGTTAATCATGATTTCAGTGTCGAACTTACGCATGACATCGATGCCCTTGAACCACATTGATGGGTCACGGAATTTAGTACCACGGATGGTGTGAAGGTTAGGGAAATTCTCACCTTGAAGTACTTCAGCCGCGTGCAGGATTTTCTGATCTGGGAAGTAAACCACTAACTCATCTTTAGTTTCAGATGGCACGTTCTCAATGTGCATTTTCACGCCAGCAATTTCGATTTCGATGTAGCTTTGGCTTGGTACCAGCAGGTTTGGTTCGATGAACGAGATAGCCCCTTGCATGAAGCGTGGACCGAGGCCGTCGTTTACTGTGCCGTGCTCGCCTTCTTCTACGTGCTTAGCGCCGGTGTAAGAAGTACGGTGACCAAATAGAGTACCTAGGTTTGAAGACCAGTTGGCGACTGCAGCGGTTAGGCCTTCTTCAGCGATAATTTTTACTTCACCTGATGCCACTTCTTCATCTGTTACCCATGCACGCACACCAGATATGTGGTCGATGTGGTTGTGAGAATAGATGATTGCTTTAACTGGCTTGTCTGTGATTTGGCGGAACTGCTCTTTAACCGATTGAGCCATTTCTACCGACTCACCTGGATCAACAATGATGATACCGTCAGTACCTTCAATCATGACGGGTGTATCTAGACCAAAACCGTACCCAAGGTAAACGTTGTCGTCTACTTTGATGATCGCTTGGTCCATTTTACGGCCATGCTTAGTTAGGATTGGATGAACGTGGTCAGATTCTTCAGTGTAAGCCAACGAGTCGCCTGTCTTAGACACCACTTGGATACGCTCGCCTTTACCCCAAAACATATTCGATTTATGTTCGAATAGCACCTCGCTTTTGTAGCGAGCATCAAGGTCAATGTTTTGGTATTGTGCGGCGTTTGCTGTTTGAAGCTCTTGACCTACTTTTGATGTAGCTTCAACCATCGGCGTTGCAGATACAAACCCAGAGGTAAGCAGAGCGCTGGCGATAGCAATAGGGAGCGTCATTCTTTTGAATGTATTAGTCATGATGGTGACCTTATATTTGGATACAGGAATTGGATTTCTTGCGTCAAATAATAGAGAGGATAAAGGTGACTATCTATGCGCCAATAAGATTTCAACTCATCGCTTTTACGATGATTTATCGTAGTAGTTATTGTGTTTGCGATTTATTTTGATCTAAATCAAGTCGCGAGATGAGCGTGCGGCTGAGACAAAAAATGCCCCGACATTCGGAGCATTTTTTTTGATATGAATGATTGACATCACAACGTATTCTTGGATTTAGATCTGGCCAATAACGCGATCTATCCTTTTACTCACGTCTAAGCGACAGCACTGAAAGTCCAGCGCCTAAATCACAGTATTTAAAGTGCTTACCAAGCACCAAAATATGACTTGTAAGACTGAAGCCTAACCGTTGCTGCGCCGATGACATCAATGAAGCCCCAAAACGGATGCGGTTTTTCAGCAGAAATCCAAGCGGCGCCAGCTGAACCAATTGGGATGTTGAAACCTTCTGGTTCGATAATTTCAAGTACGATGGTACGACCTAATCCATTGCTGTTTCTTACCACATGTTGACCCACACTTTGAGGGCCTTGGAATGGTGAAATTGCGGCTTCGCCAGTACCTGTTGTGAAGCTGTGTACCTTGGCTCTGAAAATGTGGCCAGGGTAGGCGTCAACATAGAACTCGGCAAAGTCGCCTTTTTGAACATAACCGTAAGTTTGATCCGATACACGCATTTCTAAAAACTTTTTATTGGTGTTGTATAGGTGCATGTTGCCCATTACCGATCCTTCAGCAATGTTGACAATTGCAACCTGCCCGTCAAATTCAGCACGGATGGTTTTTTTCTCTTGTGCCCAGCTTACTTTTTGAAGGTCAGCAATAAGTGAATTGAGTTCGGCGTTCATCACTCGTAAATCAGAGTCGTATTTTTCGACATCGCGAGCATTAAATATTTCTGGTGATGTTTCAGCGCGCTTAATATCCCGCATCATCTGTTTGATTTGTTCTTGTTTTTGAACGATCGCAGATTCGATTTTGGCTTTGTCTGCCGCCGAGTTAATGTCGACCAGTGTATAAAGCACATCGTTCTTTTTTACTTGTTGGTTATGGTTAACAGAGATTTCGTCAATCTGTTGACCAAGTACTGGTGACATAATGGCATGTGGCGCTTTGACTGTTGTAGAGTTCGTTAAGTCAACAGGGGCCCATAAGCGAGAAACCACCGCTAAAAGCGCGAGAATAGTGACACCACCGATGGTTGCCCATGTGTAGTTTTTGATGTTCTTTTTAAGAGCACCTGTCGCAAACAGTGACCATACAATTAGGATGTATGGAATCATCATCTCTTTCATTATGCAGCCTCTATTTCTATTGGAGTTGGTTTCATTGTCGGTTGGTTTTTTTCAGTCGATTCAGTTGTCGATGTTTCGCGCGACGCGTTATTTACGTCAACTTTGGTGTTGGTGTTGGTGTTGGTGTTGGTATTATTAGAATGAGTATCGGCAGTGGTGGTGTCTTGTTGTGGTTGTACACCACGGCGAATAACATCACTCAGTGATTGACCGATATGTTTCCAGTTAGCCATCGCGATAACCAAGGCAATGACCCAGAAGGTCTTGCTGATGAAGAGTCCGCAAAGTGACAGCGCAAACACAATTTGTACGTGGGCGCTTTTATGTTCTTTTGCTTTATGTACACCCAGTTCATGCAATTGCCACATGCCGTAAACCCCCGCTAATACCACAGCAATCGTCACTGAGAATAAGTAGCCGGAGAAGTATACGGATTGGAAAAAGTTCATCATCATCTCATTGGGATGATTGTTGAATTGAGACATGTCGATGTCTTGAGAGTGGATGGTACCCAATGGTGCCAGCGCCCATGCGCCAGCGAACATGATAGCCATAAACAGGCAGAATTTAATCAAGACCATTGCCACGGCCCAGACTTTCTGGAAAACGATTTTTATAAAATTCATATCTCAACCTACATCAATAAGAGAAGAGAATTGGCGGCCTATAAGTAACGTTTAAAGACATCTTTAAAAGTAGGTGCCTATTATGTGCGTAGATTGGCGCTCATAATAAACAAAAGTAATCGATGATATTTAAAGTCACTTACTGAGTTCAGACTGCCTATTCTCGGTATCAAGAAGCGAAGGTGCTCCTCTACAAATCAATCTTTGTTATTTTTCGGCAGGCGTAAATGAAGTGGCTATACGACATCCTAATGACTATTCGTGGCGCGCTTTAACCATTACTGACTGACTTGTTATGCCTCGGTTATCGAGAAGGTCTTCCATGAACGTACCCAAAGCGATTATTTTTATGCTTGGGTTAATACTTGATTTGTTGGCAGGATAATAAGAAGAGTTTTACGTTGCATCTACCCAGATTATTGATTTCTTCATATCGTAATTTCGATAGATGCTTATAAATATAAATTGCAGGTTTAATTATTTGCGAGTGTTCAAATTCAGCTTTTAAAAAGCGTAAAACAAATTGGCTTGGATCAATGAAATGGCGAATAAAAGCCACAATAAATATTTGAGTAGAATTGATGGTTTTAAATTTATTTTCTAATAAAGACGTATAGGAAGGGAATAAGAAGTGATGTTCAACATGAGTAGATCGGTACCTTAGACTGGCACGCCATGAGGTTTACCGCACCATAAAGTAGGAGGATGCTCAAAAAAAGACCGAGCGAATAGCTAGGCCTAGAGTTGTGCATCAGTGAAGCCATGTAGAGACCATGGCTTTTAACGATTAGATACATTGGTTGAGCGGGGTTGTTTCTTTATAAGAAGCGGTAGTTGGCCTGAATACCAAAGAAGTGCGCGCTGTTGTCATAAGAGCCTTGAACGCCGATTTCGGGGCTAAGAGCGTAATTCAGTTCTGGTTTACCTAGATCGATGTAATCGTAGTATGCGCGAAGTTCCCAGCTCTCATTTAGTGCATAGGTGGCACCAGCACCAATACGTTTGGTTTCACCCACAGGAAGATCCAGATATTGATGAGTCGCGTCATTTTGAGGAGAGGTTTCATAGCTGATGCCGGTCTCTAGTCGCAAGGTCGGGGTGATCTGATAATGCGTACCAATAGCTAGGTTCCAGACATCGTCAAAGCTACGATCGACCACTTGTATTGAGCTATCATTGACGTCCAGTGTAAGGTCTGTCCATGTTGATAGTTGGTACCAAGTCGTGCTCCACAGCATATCCCATTGGTCATTGACGGAGTGTACGCCACTTATCTGTATGTTCTGAGGCATGATAAAATCGAGCCCCACGTCATGCTTAGTCGCGCTGGCCGTATTTTGAAGATCGCCCTCACCGTAGTGAGCAAGTTCGGACCGGTAAATGAAACCAAAACGGTGCTTCTCGCTGGGTTGGTAAAAGGCACTGAGAGTGTAGCCAACAGTGAGATCGTCTGCTTGTGCTTTGAATAAGTGATTAGACTCGACAATAGGATTCAACTCGCCATTAGCAGTGAGATATTCAGCATTGACCGAAGCGCCCAATGAAAATTGCTCGTTCACTTTATAAGACACGGAAGGCATTAATTGAACGGTCATGAATTCGACATTCTTAAATAAACGCTGCCCAGAAAAGTTATCACCATAATCGATCCCAGAACCACCCTGAGAAGCGAAAGCGAAGCCTGCGTGGAACTTGTCGTTGATAGGGGTGACAAAGTAGAAGCTTGCTATTGGAGCCCAGCCTCCCGCATCAATATTATTATCAAAACGCTCATTTGGGGTGGCGTCTGAATAACGGATGTCAGTGTAGAGCCCTGCGAGGTTAACGGTGAGCTCCGTCTTTTCGAGCTGAGACATGGCAGCAGGGTTCGTCCATGCGGTTAATGCACTTTCGGCTAACGCGGCAGAACCTGCGCCAGCGGTACTTGCATTAAGAGAGCCGAGCTCCGGAAGGAGGTGGGCCGCTGCCATTACTGAATTTGAATGTAGTGCGTTGCTAGCCATCATCGCAATAGTCATAGCAAGGTAATGTTTTTTCATGGGTAAGCCTACTGAAATACTAATTACGCGGGATGTTAGTGTCTCAATCTGCGACTTTAAACGAGGGATTCTTATTTCATTCTATCGGTTTTACGATAGCATAGGGCTCATGGTCGCCTAATGAGTACTGATATATGAGTAATGACATCCCTAATTTCAACTTACTTGCCGTATTTTCTGCGGTAATGGAGCAGGGCAGTTTGAGCAAAGCTGCGGATCAACTCAGTACCAATCAATCGACCATCAGTACCGCATTAACACGTTTAAAAAAAGAGATTGGCCAAGAGCTTTTTGTGAGGAAAGGGCGAGGAGTTGTGCCCACCTCTTATGCCCAAAGTTTGTATGAACAAATTAAAGCACCGATCAATGAACTTAATGGCGTCTTTCAATCGATGGCAAGCTTTGATGAACAGACGTCTGAGCGTAAGTTTGCTCTCTCTTCTCCTGAACATCTCCAGTGGGTATTACTGGATAGTTTTTCAGCGCTTCCCAATAAAAACTTATCGTTAGAAGTGTTTGATCAACCAGACAGTGATAATCGCATCTACGAAGATCTTTTAACTCAAGAATTCGATGCGATGATTGAGATAGTCATTCCTGAGCACCAAAGTATCGTTAGTCAAAAATTGTATGAAGAAGAGTTTGTGATAGTGTGCCGGACAGATCATCCCCGAATCGCTGGTGAGATCAGCGAGGCGCAGTATCTAAATGAGCAGCATGCAGTACTAGACAGGACGCGACGTAAAGTTCGGACACTAAACCATTACACATCTATAGATCTATCCAAGCGTAAAATTGTATTTCATGGGCGTTCGTTGTTCAGTAATATTTTGTTGTGTAGCCAATCGGATTACATCACCGTGGTGCCTTTATCAATGGCAGTGCAGTTCCAGAATAAGTTAAGTTTACAAATATTCACACCACCATTTGAGTATCAACCGTTGTCCCATTATCTGGTCTGGTTGAAGAAGCAAACTAACGATCCCGCTCATCAATGGCTTCGAGAGCAGATTATTCATCGCTCAAAAAAGATGGCTCAGGTGTTAAAGTCGGAAGGTATGAAGTTTGCGCGAGACTGATGTGTGCTGATGTGTGCTGGTGTGACTGCCGAAGATGTCTCTGGTCTTTATAAATTGGATTTACAAGATTACACAAGTGTATTTGGCGCGCACTTCTTCGCTTCATGATGTTAAAAAGGCTTATCGAGAGACATACCGATAAGCCTTAAATTTATGAACTAATCCAACGCAGAAACCTTACGCAGACTTGTTTTCCGTTACCTTAGGTCGATCGATTTCGGTCAACAAGGCTTTTACCAAGCTTATGGAGCCGAGTAATAGAATAAGCGTAAAGGGCAGCGCAGCAATAATGGTAATGGACTGTAGAGCCTGAATAGAGTCCGTTCCACCAATCCAGAGCATCACCATTGCAATGACAGCAGAGATAAACGCCCAAACGACTTTCTGTTTAATAGGGAGTTCCAGTTTGCCACCTGCGGTCATGCTATCGACAACGATAGAACCAGAATCGAGGGTGGTCACAAAGAATACCACGATCAGTGCTACCGCAATGATTGAAAGTATATTGCCAATTGGATACGCGTCTAACATGTAGAACAAGCTGAGTGAAACATCACTGATGCCTTGCTCAACGCCAAGTCGGCCGACTTTGTCGATGATTTGTTGGATGGCGATGCCACCAAAGAAAGACATCCATGCGGTGGTGACCAAAGTTGGTACGACCATGACGCAGACCAAAAACTCACGGATGGTACGGCCTTTAGAAATGCGAGCAACGAACATGCCAAAGAATGGGGCATACGCAACCCACCAAGCCCAATAGAACACCGTCCAGCCATGCAGCCAAGTGGTATCTTCTCGACCAGCGCTTTGGCTCAGCGGAATAATGTTTTTCACATAACCGACGACTGCAGTTGTCAAAGAGTCGAATACCGTGCTGAAATTGAGTACGGCAAGGAAGCCAAGAAAAACAAAAGCGATAATCATGTTGAGGTTACTCAACACCTTCACGCCACCGTCCATGCCTCGTATCACAGAGATAATTGCCAGTCCCATGATGACTAAGATGACAAGCAATTGGAGGAAAAGACTGTTTTCAAATCCAAATACGTGGCTAATTCCACTCGCGGCTTGAGAGCCACCTAAGCCTAAAGATGTCGCCAGTCCGAAGAGAATAACCAGTACGGCCATCACATCTATGACATCACCAACTTTGCCCCAAACTCTTTCGCCCAATAACGGGTAAAAAACGGAGCGCATAGAAAGGGGTAACCCTTTGTTGTAAACAAAATAGGCTAAAGAGAGTGCCGTCATGCCGTAGATGGCCCAAGCGTGGAATCCCCAGTGAAAAACTGCGGCGCCCAGTGCCAGCTCGCGACCTTCAGAGGTATAGGCCTCGACATTTAATGGCGTACCAAACCAATTGGTGAAAAATGCTGTCGGCTCGGCAACGCCCCAAAAGATAAGCCCAATACCCATACCAGCTGCGAACAGCATTGAAATCCAAGATAAGGTGGAATAGTCGGTGGTCGCTTCGTCGCCACCTAAGCGAATTTTACCTAATGGTGAAAAAGCGATACCAACGGCAAATAGCAGCAGTATGTTTGCGCCCCACATGAAGACGAAGTCAAATTTAGAAAGTGCTGCAGCTTTTACTGAATCGATAGCGGCTTTGGCGTTTTCTGGTGAGAGTATTAGTAGTGCGACGACAAAGAGGATAGATAACCCTGCCGATGCGGTAAACACTGTGTTATGGACATCCATACCCCATTTGGTGACGTTGTCCTGACCAACTTGATAATCTGTCGAATCGATACTGTATTTTTTAGATTTAAAACTCATAATTATGAGGTTTGTATATTCGAATGCACGAATACAACGACCAACTCCATGTTTGATTAATTCTTGATTAGAGTGTTAATGCCATATTAATAATGGAGTAACTCATGATGTTATTAGCTAATTAGCTGCGTCATGCCTAATCCCAAGTGGCATAATCTAACACAAAGTAGGCACAAAAGAGACTGAAATGAAGTGATCTTTGTTTCGCCCTCTAAGTAATTTTCGGTGATAGGGTTATGTTAAGGGCATATGTAGACAGGGCTCTTTCTGAAAAAACATGCAGAGATTTCGCCAGGGAAGCGCGTAGTTATGTGGCTTGGAAAGCCTTGGCTTTCTAATTTTAAACTACACCTACATTACTTAACTTTATGTTATATAGTGGTTTTTTATGTGGTGCATTTATCGAGATGGAAATTAATCTCTGTTTTGTAAGTAACTATGTCGAGGGGGATGTTTTAATGGACGACTTGAGCAATAGTTGTTCGTTATGCTGGAAAACAGAAATACAGGGTTAAGTTAGAACTCAATTGTTTTGACTTCAAAGGAAGTGCTGTTTGGTGATCAGTTTGGTCGAAGTCGATGGGCCAACGTGATGAAGTGTCGCGACAGATTGTTCAATCTCAAACAACAAGGGATTGGCAACGCGCCAATCCTTTTGTACTTTCTTAAGTGACATATACTCGTCATCGGAGCCGTAGGCATCTTCTTCGGTAAAAGACCAAATTGGTACACACTAAAAGCATCACGTTCGTTTGAATTTGTGCAATTTACCTACTCTGAATCTTTCCACTTACCGAGCATAAGTTCCAATTTACTAAGCACAGCTTCCAGTTTATTCCCAAGCACAGGCTCCTGTTTATTACCAAGCATAAGTTTCAATGACATTTTTCTTTGTCATCGGGTTATGGTTGATGTGCTTATTAATGTTGTCTAAAAACGGCTGACGCGCTTCGGGCCAAGCACCACGCATGGTGGCAATGTTGTTACCGTGATCGCCCCAATAGAAACATGGAAAATCATCCATGTTCTCGAGCAAATACTTTTCTTCTTCCAATATTTGCAGAGGTGTTGGCAATATAAATTGTCCACTGGCAACCTCGCGTTCAAGCTGACTACCCGGTTGAATGGCTAATGCCATGGGTGCGATGGCATCAGGACGCATGATATTCAAAAGGCTGGTGGTATTCTCAGCGTGCTCCTTTGAGCGTTCACGACCACCTAAACCAAAGATAAATGACGCCAATACTTTTATATCCGCTTCACGAGCCATTTCCATTCCTTTGATGGCATGCTCTCGGGTCATTTCCTTTTTAATGCGCTCTAATACAATGGGATCGCCAGATTCTAGACCTGAATACGCTGTTGTTAGGCCCGCAGAACGAATCTCTTTCAATTCAGAGACACTTTTACGACGAAAATCGTTGAAGCCAGAATATAACGCCAGGTGTTTGAGTTCAGGGAACGTCACCTTAATTCGATCAAGAATCGCAATCAATTTTTCTGTGCGCATCGCCATCACGTTGCCGTCAATTAAAAAGATAGATTCAACGTTAGGGTAAATGGCACGGGCCTCAGCGATATCTTTAAAAATGTCCTCAATATCGCGCACTTTAAAGCGCTTATCATCAAACATAGTGCAGAAGGTACACTGGTTATTACTGCAACCCAGTGTTGTTTGAATAAGAATACTATCCGCTTCCATCCAAGGGCGATAGATTTTACCTTCGTAATGCATAGTAAGCTCCTCAGCTAACGGTTTGTTGGTTAAGTTTTATGTTGTTGGTTAGTCTTATGTTGTGGGGTAAGTGCTGTGTAGTTGCCGAGAAGTGTAACGCTGAGGCTTGGACGTGATAAGAAAGAGAAGAATAGAATCAGTATTAATGAAAATTTAATAATGAAAAGAGAGGCCAAAAAAAACGCTGACCGTTATCTACGATCAGCGTATTTGAAAACATCGATATGTGATTTATGTGATTTAAGCGATTAATGACTCAATTGCAGCGACGACTTTGGCGTTTTTTTCTGCGTTTAGGGCATCCGAATGCGGAGAAGAGAAACGACCTGCATCATTATCAAAGTATTTGCCTGAAGCATTGGAAAACTCATCAGATAGAGCGGCCCTATGCAGAATATCGGCACCAATACTCAAATCATTACCAGCGACACCATAAGCTTCTTTAACAAGCTTACTGCCCAAAAATGATGCCGGGTTGACAGCAACAACCAGTGGGCCTTTACCTTTTAGTTGCTCTGCAAGGTGTGTTGACCACATAGTAATTGCTAACTTCGTTTGTGCATAAACTTGTCCATCAGAAGGGCCGGCGTTGGCGCTGATGAGATCACTTAGACTGACTGTTGACTGAGCGGCAGAAGAGAGGTTAACGATCCGCCCCGTTGTATCAAATAATGGCAGTAATTTTTTCGTCAGTAAGTAAGGGGCAATCGTGTTAACAACGAAGCGAACATCAAGGTTATCTTTTGTCGTGATCGTAGGGACATTGTAGACACCGGCGTTATTAATGAGCACATCGAGCTTGCTGTGTTTTTCCGCTACCGACTTTGCGAACTGCTCTACATCTTGAAGATCTGAAAGATCAGCCACATACCCTTCTATCACGGCGTCACTATTCATCTGTTGTAGGGTGGCTTTTACCCCTTCCAGTTTACTCGGGTTTCTCCCATGAATAAGCACATGGTGCCCGTCGGCAACGAGGAGCTTAGCTGTTTCTAAACCAATGCCATCAGTTGAGCCTGTAATTAGAATTGTTTTTTTCATCGGGTTTCTCCGTGGATTGTAGTAATCGTAGCGAGCGATGTCGGGTGAGAGCATCGACTTAAACGTATTAGGTATTCCATGCTAATGCAAAGTTAACCATTTTATTATTAATAAAATCTTAAAACTGATTATATCCGCAGCCATCTTATCTAATTTTAAACCGCGTCTATACTGGCTCCATACAAACCAGATACCACAACGACAGAGGTTGAACATCATGAAAGCAACGGTTATTCGTACATTCGGCGTAACAGACGTATTTGAATCAGCAGAGCTAGCAAAACCAGAAGTGAAAGCTGGGCATGTGCTGGTGAAGGTTGCTGCGTCAAGTGTTAACACTATTGATATGATGATTCGTGAAATGGGTGAAGCCTTGCCATTCCACCCTCCATTGCCGGGTGTATTGGGAATGGATTTTGCTGGCACCATCGACGCTGTCGGTGCAGGTGTGACCGAGTATGCAGTGGGCGACGAAGTCTATGGGTGTGCTGGCGGTCTTGGTGAACTTCAAGGTTCTTTGGCTGAGTACATGGTCGCGGATATCGACCTAATTGCACACAAACCTACCAATCTCTCGATGCGTGAAGCTGCCGCACTGCCGTTAGTGGGTATTACGGCATACGAAGGTTTAGCGCGTGCTGGCATTACTGCAGGTCAGAAAGTGCTCGTACATGGTGGTGCTGGTGGTGTGGGCCATGTGGCACTCCAATTAGCTCGTCATTTTGGTACTGAAGTCTATGCGACTGGCGCTGCTGGTGAGCAAACCGATTTAATCACTGCATTAGGTGCAACGGCGATCGATTTTAAATCAGAGTCAGTGGCTGACTATGTGGAGAAGTACACGTCAGGGGCTGGTTTTGACGTTATCCTCGATTCTGTTGGTGGCGCAAACCTCAATAACTCAATTGAAGCGGCGAAGCTTAACGGTCAAATTGCGACAACGCTTGCGATGCATGAACAGGACTTAACGATGGCGCACATGAAAGGTCTGTCACTGCACGTTGTCTTTATGTTACTACCAATGATTTATAACGTGGGTCGCGCAGAGCACGGTAAGATCTTAAAAGCGCTCGCTAAGATTGTAGAAGCGGGTGCTCTAAAACCCGTACTTGATGTCGAAGCGTTTTCTCTTGAAGAAGCAGGTAAAGCGCATGATCGTCTGGCAAGCGGTCAAGCAATGGGTAAAGTGGTCGTGAGCCTCTAATTCGTTACTCAATTACCTTTAAAGGCCTGCATTGTGTAGGCCTTTTTGTTGTCACAGCGTCTCCCTTCAATGCGGTGACTATGTTGAGATTGCCATGCCCTTATTCTCTCCAATTTTAAAGCTCATTCTGGAACGAACACTGCCGCTAACGGTAGGAATGTTTGCCATCATGTTAGTACAACTAGTGGATTCGGTTTTTATCGGCATGCTGGGGCTTGATGAGCTCGCGGTGCATGGCATTACTCTGCCTTTTCAGACGGCGATCATTGGCGTCCAAGTAGGAATTGGCGTCGCAGCAACCTCGATTATCTCACAAGCGTGCGGCGCCAAAAATAGAGAACAATCAACCTCGACGGCAACCATCACTCTATGGATGGGGACGGGCTTTATCTCGCTTGTGTGCGTCGGGTTTTGGTTACTAAAAGCACCGATTTTGAGTGTGTTTATATCATCAGATGTGACCGAACAACATTTGAGTACTCTGGCCGAGATCTTCTATCGTTATTGGCCTGTTTGGCTACTTAGTGCTGTGTCGGTGGCGGTACTTTATCTATTAACCTGTATATTTCGAGCCAATGGAGACACCAAAACGACCGGACGCATGTTTTTACTGGCAAGCATCATCAATCTTATCTTAGACCCCGTTCTTATGTTTGGGTTGGAGATGGGGATTATTGGTGCGGCGATAGCGTCGACGATTGGCTATGCTTGTTGTGCTGTCTATATGTTTATTAAAGCACGGCGGTGGGGTTGGTTAAACGCTCTTTCCTCGTGTTTTTCTACCTTACGCTTTGTTGCTGAGTTAGCACGAATGAGCGCGGCGACGATCGTGAACCAGTTGCTTCCTTCGGTGAGTGCTTTTATATGTATGATGCTGATATCGAGAATCAGTACAGACTCGATTGCGTTTTGGAGTTTGTTAGCCCGATTAGAGAGCTTCTTACTGGTGTTTACGCTGGCTCTCACTATGTCAGTCCCGCCAATGATTGGGCGTTACCTAGGTGAGAATGGCCAAGGTAAGATTGGTCAGGTGTTGTCTTCTGCGAGTCAATTCCTGATCTTGTTTCACCTTGTGATGGCATTGGTACTCGCGTTGTTGTCTCCTTGGCTCATTCCTCTTATCAGCAATGAAGAGGTCATACAGAACTGGTTTATCGTTGCGGTCTGGGTTATGCCGTTTAGCTACGCACCTCTTGGGTTATGCATGTTGGTGGTATCGGTATTGAATGCACTTGGTGAACCAAGTCAGGCACTTAGAGTTTCTATGGCTCGATTATTCCTATTCTATGTGCCCGCAGTTTGGGTGGGTGCATCAATAGGGGGCATTCTCAGTGTGGTGTACGCGGCGAGCGTTGCTAACATCTTGGCTGGGGTTTATGCTTGGTTTAAGTTGAAAGAAGTCATTAACGCACCAGTCACGACAGCACAACGTATTGAAATATAGGGGATTTTTATAATGAATATTGAGCACCTGCGGCTATTTTTGCGTATTGCATCCACACATAACATCAGCCAAGCAGGTAACGAATTAGGTTTGTCCGCACCGGTCGCCAGTATGCATATCAATAAACTGGAAGAAAGTATTGGTGCGAGGCTGATTCATAGAACCACCCGTAAAGTCTCACTGACTGAAGAGGGCGAAACACTACTGCCTTATGCTGAAGAGATCATCAGCACTGTCGATGCTGCACAAGCAACGGTAGGTTCAGGAAAAGTGTGCCCGAAAGGAACCGTAAGGATCACGGCCCCCGCATCCTTCGGTCGAATGCATTTAATGCCTGCGTTAAAAGGCTTTCTCGCTCAATATCCTGAACTCTCAGTCGATATTCGCCTTTCAGATTCAATGGTGGACTTAGTCGAAGGTGGCTTTGATGTCGCTATTCGTAATGCCGACTTAAAAGATTCTACCTTAATCGCTAAAAAGCTTGCCTCTGATAAGCGCATTATGTGTGCATCTCCTGACTACATTGCAACGCATGGTACACCGACACATCCATCTGAACTTAAGCAGCATACATGTATCAATCATGCTGGCCTTGAGTCTTGGACATTTGATACACCGGAAGGTGTGCAGCACGTTAAAGTGAAAGGGAAAATTAAGGTCGACCACGGCGAAGCGGTAAGAGACGCAGCTGTTGATGGGATGGGTATTGCCATGTGCGCTACATGGATTGCCTATCAACATCTAAGAGACGGAAGCTTGGTCCAAGTGCTTGATGAGTATGCCTTGATTGATAACTCGGCGATTTGGGCGGTTTACCCAAGTTCAAGATTGCTCGCGCCTAAGGTGCGAGCCTTTATTGATTATTGCTCTGAATACTACGGTAACCCACCTTATTGGGAGTTAACTGAATCTGACTAGTGCGACCCAAGTACGCTCTATGAGCCATCGGTGCATTGCCATCACAATTATTGGTATTGATTGTTTTGAATAACCGAGCGCAACGTATCTCGAACGTGTTGGTGATCAGTATCATTGATAAAACGTCGGTGATAGATCATACGATAATGGACATTTCGGAGCTCTAGTGGGATATCAAACACCTTTAAATTAAGCATAGGTGCCATGTGGTTGGCTAAAGATAGAGTAGATGCACCAAGAAGGTTTGTTGTCGCCGTGAGTGACAACATACTAGAAACGGAACCGGTTTCTGCCTTGATATTTCTTGATGTGATGGGCTTTTCGGCCAGAAAATCCATCATATTGACTTGGTTACGGCGTATTTTCAGCGCAATATGACCCATTTCAAAATACTGCTCATAAGAGAGGCTATCTCCTATCTCTGGATGATCCTTGCGACAGACGCAAACGGCGGGTTCGTTGAAGATATCTTCTACAATGTGCGATTGGCTTTTACTCGTCGCAAAGTCGATAGCTAAGTGCACTTTTTGTGAATCTATATCCGCGAGTATCTGCGATTCACTTAATGGTGCTTCAATAAAAGATAATCCGGGTAAATCGCAAACTAAGTGCATTAGGCTTTCAGCGCAGTACACTTTGGTGATTTCTTGCTTCTTCTCGATGGTTTCAAGAATGGCCAGGGGCGTCTCTATCTTATCTGCAAGCGAGACTGCTGCGCCCGTCGGCGCGATACCTCTTCCCGACCGGACGAATAGAGCTTTGCCAACGACGGCTTCCAGCCTTTTGAGCGCCGCGCTAACGGCAGGTTGCGTCAGGCCCAGTTCTTCAGAAGCTAAAGTAATCGAGCGATGTCGATAGACGGCGTTAAACGTAGAGAGAAGATTGAGATCCATAACAATCTGATATATTGGATGATGTTTTCTATCCTAGCAGAGCGTAGAGGCCTGTCAATTTAACTATTATTGGTGGGCATGCTTCACAATATCCTTGGAAATCATTCTTACTCTTTGCCATGAATAAAGCCTGAGCCGAAACGTTGGCTAGTCTTTTCCTAGTCCGAATAAGACAGAGTAAAATGAAACGGTCTAAGTTCGCATAATGGCATTTTATTGCGAGTAATCGTTAGATGATGAAGAGATATTGATGTCAGAGGTAGGGGTATTAAATGTATTCACCATCGGTCAATTATACAGAGTCTATGCGAGTGTATATTAGTATCTAACTACGGTGTTAATTTATAAAATGTTATTGCATTTCTTAATTTATTAAAAAAGGTTTGGATTTTATTTAGCGTTGTATGCGGCAATATACGTGATCGTAATTATTGTGATGCTTGTCTTGAAATGGATTAAAGCTGGAGATTATGACAGAGAATCAAGATAGCGATCACTATGCGTTATTGATAATTGTATATAAACTGGGCGTACTTACTCACATGAAGATACAATAAATGTCGCACTTACTATCTGCAATCGAGCTTTGTGTTTTGCGTAATTGTCTCCAGTTATCATTTTGGTACAACCAAGATTATCGACTCACTCACGATCATCCTACTGACTAACACTCGTTAGTGCTTTGTGCTGCCTGCACAAAGAGCTTTACAAACTTTTACGGATACTTCAGCGATTCAATGATTAATTTGAAGCGTTACGTTTGTATTGTTTGAAATAAATATTTTCTCCTGTGGCTCAATAAAAATTGGGCACGTACCCCTGTACTTGAAATTTGGAAAATAATAATGAAACTAAATATTCTAGCGACAGCTATTGCTGCTTTTTGTGTAAGTTCTCAAGCTACGGCTTATACAGTCTATGAAGATGATGTTAATAAGTTTGATATTGGCGGTGCATTTGTTGTTGATATTTTTAAACCTACTTCGGATATGGATGCTATTTTTTATACTAGCCGTTCTACATTTAATCTGGCGTTTGAAAGAGACTTAGGTAACAACTGGTCCAGTGACGTGAAATTGGAGTGGGATAACTTTTTAAACGCACCGTCTTCAGGCGTTGGTCATAATGGTGATAACTTTCGTAATCGGCTTGGTTATATCTCGTTAAATAATGAGTCACTAGGTAGCATCCGTATTGGTAAGCAGTGGTCGGCATACCATGATGTCGCCAAGTACATGGATAATTTGATCATCATCGATCCCGATGCGACGCCAATTTACAGTGATGGCCGTGATGGTGGCTTCTTAGCAACAGGACGTGGTGATAATCTTGTGGCGTATCGTAATACGTTGGGTGGGCTGAACCTTTCTGCGCATTATGGATTTGGCAGTAGCAGCGAAACCTCGGACATTGACCGTGATTATAACGTTGCAGCCGCAGCAAGTTACGACTTCGACTCGGGTGTGAGTCTTGGTGCGACGTACTTACAAAACAAGGTGTATGTAGACAATAATGCGCCAGTCATGAATCTAAAGGATGGCGACACTCAAGACGCGATTTCAGCAGGTGCTCAGTACGCTCAAGGTCCACTAAAAGTGGCGGCCATGTACACCCAAGGCACTAAGGTACACAAAGCCGGTTTACTTGGACATTCTGATTTAGAGTATGCGGATGCGAACGGTATTGATGTTTATGCTCACTACATGTTTGATATCGGCCTTCGTCCTTATGCTTATTATTCTAACTTAGATTTTGATGACTCCGAAGCAGGTGTGACGGGAGATAGACAGGTTTATGCGTTAGGTTTGACCTACCATTACAGCCCGAAAATGATGGTGACCGCTGAGTTTAAACGCAACGTGGTCGATGATTTGGCTCTAGGAAGTGTTAGTGACAATGGCGGCGGTTTTAACGCCATCTACGCGTTCTAGTATCGATGTTATAAGGCGAACAGCAATGAGTTCGCCTTATTTTCTAGAGGAGCATTATCGATATATTGAACGTAAAGGTAACGATCGGCACTGGGTACCGGAGTGCAGTGAAATCCCTTCTTGTATATTGTTAGCAAATACAAAAAGGCGAAAAATTCACTAGAGTTACGGGTTGAGGTTCTCTACACTGTTTGCCGAATGCTGTTAGCTTGCCGGTCTTTCAGGGACAATGCGTTGCTATCAGTGTTTGCAGCTAATGGCGATCGTAGCGAGTGAATGCTCGTAAGTAATGAGTAATCGTCGCTAATATTGGTCATGTTTTGGCATTGAATAGACGGTAAAGAAACCATTTTGACGCAACGTTTTTTCTCTGATTTTCGAGAGAAGTCATTACACAAAAAAGCAAAATTCGCTTTGACCTTAACGGTTTGGGTGCTGTTTGTGTGTTTGATGCAAAATAGTGGTGTTTTGAAAGTGTGTTCGTTGCCGACGGGTATGAGTGGCGTATCCACGGTTGGAACGGCGCCTGCTCACCTTCAGAAAAATATGAACACTACGCTGCACGCGCGTTCCCTGAGTGGTTTGTCACCGGATAGCGCACAGTTAACGGATACAACCTCGTCGAGACAAACTGGCGATCAGCAAGCGAATGAAGAGTGTCACCTATCTAGCCAGTTACTGACTTTCCATATCTTTGATCTTGATAGCCTTTGGCTGATTACTCTTGTTGTAATGGTTCTCGCTCTGGGTGTTTACCGTGTTCAGCGAATCCCGTTTACCCCTTTTACCGAGCCTATTTTTAGTCGTTATCGGATCCACCTCCGGCACTGCACTTTTCAAGAATAGCGATTCCAAAAATAAACAAACATTTCCGTATTGGGTTGTTAACTACGCCCGACACGTTGTCATTTTATTTTAGGAACATTAATGAAAAAACGAAACGAATACCCACGTTCAGTAGCGCAACTACTGGCGTCATTTGTGTTTGGTCTTTGGTTTTTGAGTACATTAGTACTCAGTCCTTTGGCATTAGCCAATTCCTCTTCTTTGCCTGTAGTCCAAACCTTAGTCAGTCATGATATCGAGGCCAAGTCGCAGGTACATCAGCAAGCCGTCGCCGAAACAGGGTGGCTCACCAATGATTTCCATTCCCATGTTGAAACGCGAGTAGTACTGACCGGGCAAGTTGATGAGCAAACTAGAACCGTTGAAGGCTTTTTAGAAGTTCGTTTATCCGGTGACTGGAAAACGTATTGGCGCTCTCCCGGAGAAGGGGGGATTGCCCCGTCAATGGATTGGCAGGCATCGAGTAACGTTAAAGCGATAAACTGGGAGTGGCCTTATCCTCATCGTTTTGAGCTCTTAGGTTTAGAGACGCTAGGCTACAAGCATGATGTGACTTTTCCTCTTCATATTGAAGTGAACGATCTTGATACACCAGTGAGGTTGTCTGCGACGGCAACGATTTCCAGTTGTACAACCGTGTGTGTATTAACCGACTTCCCAATAGATCTGACGTTCACGCCTAGTGAATTGACAGTGTCAGATACCGCTATGTATCAATATGCGCAAGCGATGAGCTTAGTCCCGAAAAGCTCACCGCTGATCGATGACATTGAGGCGGTTTGGGATGCATCTCGCCAAGCGTTACAGGTGACGGTGATGAACTCAAGAAGTTGGAATCAACCGGATCTGTTAATTGATAGCCTCGATGAAGCCGTTGAAGATTATTCATTTTTATCGCCCACGATTCATGTCGAAGGCGAAAAAGCCGTCGCGACGTTTAAGGTGACGAGTTGGTTAGGGGACCCGGATTTAGAATCGCGTTCGATTTTAATTACCATGATCGATGAAAACTTGTTGGCGGAGCAGGCTGTGACGGTAAAGAGTGGTGTTATTACCGATAATGATACCTCGAATTCTTTATCTTCTGCGTCAATGGTATCGATGCTTGGTTTTGCATTACTGGGCGGCTTGATACTCAACATTATGCCTTGTGTGTTCCCGGTGTTAGGGATGAAATTGAGTCATGTTATCTCTGCGGCAACGTCTGAGAAAAAGCAAGTACGTGCTCAGTTTGTTGCTTCATCAATGGGAATCGTTACGTCATTTTTGCTACTGGCCTTGTTTATCACTGCGTTGAAATGGTCGGGGTCGAGCATTGGCTGGGGGATCCAATTTCAAAGCGGTGGCTTTATTGCCTTTATGGTGCTGATTACCGGCTTGTTTGGTGCCAATATGCTGGGGTTATTTGAGCTTCGGTTACCGAGTTCAATGAACACTTGGATGGCAACAAAAGGCGATAACTCTTATATCGGTCATTTCGTGCAAGGTATGTTTGCCACACTGCTGGCCACCCCGTGTTCTGCACCATTTTTAGGTACAGCAGTGGCGTTTGCACTTGCGACTAGCACTGGTGCCACGTTCGCAATCTTTACCGCTCTTGGTTTAGGGATGGCGTTGCCGTGGATTCTTATCGCGCTGTTTCCCAGTTTGGTGTCGTGGTTACCTAAGCCAGGAGCGTGGATGAATCGAGTGAAAATCGTATTCGGTTCGATGATGTTGTTGACGTCGACTTGGCTAATGTCTTTGCTAAGCCATCACCTACCGCCATTTTGGGTTGGAGTATTGGCATTGGCGGCGCTGGTATGGTTATTTTTGCGCGTTAAAGCCTGTTATGGCGATAAACCTGCGTTATTGCTCGGTGGTGTGAGCATTATGGCGCTGGCGGGCGGGCTAATGATTGGCAGTATGACTGCCGACCGCTGGGCAACACCATTGCCTCCTGAACCTGACTGGGTGGCGCTGTCCACCACGCGGATTGCCGATGAAGTGGCAGCAGGGAACACGGTTTTTGTCGACGTGACGGCCGATTGGTGCATTACCTGTAAAGCCAATAAAATTGGGGTCATTCTTCAACCTCCGGTTTATGACACTTTGCAACAAGCTGATGTGGTTGCGATGAAGGGGGACTGGACCACGCCAAGTGACGACGTCACTGCCTTTCTTCGTTTTTATGGTCGATACGGTGTGCCTTTTAACATTGTGTTTGGCCCCAATGCCCCTGAAGGCATCCCTTTGCCTGTCATTCTCACCGATGACGGTGTGCTCAATGCGATTTCTAAAGCGCAAGGTGAACCGTAATGTGGTCACGTAAAAAATCGGATAAGGCATCAGTCAAAGGTTGGCGTCGGCATGTGCGCGAGTGGGGGACGATAGCCGTTGTTATGGTGTTAGTGACGATAGCTGTTGACCATTATCGCACTCGTGATATGCCTCAAATAGACTTACCAGCATTAAGTGGTGAGACGCTAGATGGTCAGTGGATTGATGTCGTCGAACAGAGTAAACAGGCGCCAGTTATTGTTTATTTTTGGGCAACGTGGTGCCCGGCATGTAAGTTTGTCACGCCAACTATTGATTGGTTTGATGGTCCTTATAGCGTGGTCGGCGTGTCGACCATGTCGGGGTCAGATGCTCGAGTGAGTCACTTTATGGCCGGGCAAGATAAACACTTTTCGAACATTAATGATCCCAAAGGGCAACGAATGCGTGAGTGGGGAATTACGGCAACGCCCACCATTGTGATTATTAAAGATGGAAAAATAGCATCAACAACGACAGGTGTGACGACACCAATGGGCTTATTTGCTCGTTTGGTCATGCTTTAAATAACGATCAAGATTGAGTCTCTACATGTCGTGACGATGTCACGATATTTAAATGGATAACTAATGATGAATAACGCAATCGAAAATACAAAATACACCGTCATGAAGACAATCAAGCCTTTCGTGACCTTAGCTCTGCTTGCTGTAGTGAATGCCCCAAGCCTCGCCGCTACAGTGGCGAACGAGACCAACACCAAGATTGAAGAGATCACTCAAATGCTGCAGGAAAATCCAGAAGTAGTGGATAACTTGCATCAGAGTCTCATGGCATTTATTGCACAACAGCAAGGAATAGTGACAACATTACAGCGCTATCAACCTCATGTGAATAGCGCCGCCCATAGCGCGTTTGGTGCCATGGACGATCCGCAATTGACGATCATCAACGTGACGGATTACAACTGCCCTTACTGTAAAAAGCTGGATCGTGAACTGGAAAAATTGGCCAAAGCGTACCCACAAATTAAAGTGGTGAATATTTATACGCCACTTAAGGAATATAATGGCCCGCTTGAATACAATACCGCAAGTTACGCGTTGAATGTGTGGCGAAACATGCCAGACAGTTATCAACAAGTGCATGACCTATTGGTGGCAAACCCTAGAATGCATAGTGAACGCACCATGAAAGCGATAGCCGAGAAAACCGGTACTCAAAGCCAGCTTGTTCAGTCAAAGGTGTCTGATGAATTGTTGGAGCGTAACCAACAGTTTTTCAGTGATTTAGGCTTACGTGGCACGCCTGCGTTAGTGATTAATGATCAAATTATCCCAGGTTATCTGCCATACCCAGAATTAGAGAAGGTACTGAAAGCGCAGCTTAATCCGTCGTAGAAGTTAAGGCGGTGTTGGAATACCGCCCTAATACAGCAACATGTTTTAGGGCGGTAATTTGAGCAAGTTTAGGTGACGAAATGTGTCATGCTGATGTTATCTATTCTATCTCGATGGCGTTGCTAACGAGTTTAATATTCCGCTCGTAATTTAACAGCCCTTTTAAGTATCTAGCTAGCTAGTCATAACAGGATCGAAGCTTGTATAATTTTCAACAAATCCACCACTGAAGATGAGAGTGCAAAAGAATATGAGAAAGCACTATACCGTTGAGGGTAACAACCACACCTACCCAACACTTGCGCTTTGCGATCGTTGCGTGAAAGACTATGTTGTGATCAGTGAGGGCGAACGCACATACGATGACTGTGAAAAATGTGGGGAGGATGACTAGCGCCACCTCAACGACACGATGCGTGCCGACTTTTTCTAAGGATTTCGATGGTTGAACTCGCGAGGGTTGCTTAGCCATTGCCAAGGGAAGAAATAATCGGCTCTTGGGCTTTAGAGTGGGAAGATAATCTATCCATACTGGCAATGGGTTGCCAGTATGGATAGTAAACCAGTATGGATAGTAAGATTGGTTTGATTAGCAAGAAGCCAAACGTTAAATTTTCTTAAAAATAAGAGAAGTATTAATGCCACCAAATGCGAAGTTATTGCTCATTAGGTACTTAGCATCCAGTTCACGGCCAGAGCCGGTAATGTAGTCTAGTCGACCGCACTGTTCATCAAGTGATGTTAGATTTAGGGTTGGGTTGAACCAGCCGCTGTGCATCATTTCCAAACTTAACCACGCTTCAATAGCACCACAGGCACCTAGCGTGTGACCAAAATAACTCTTAAGAGAGCTAATTGGCACTTCGCCAAAGACGTTCGCCGTCGCATTACTTTCAGCAATGTCGCCGCGTTCGGTTGCGGTTCCATGGGCGGAGACGTAATCAATTTTTTCTGGTGATAGGTTGGCATTTTGCAGCGCCATTTCCATGCATATTTGCATGGTTTCCATTTGCGGCTGAGTCACATGGGCGGCATCACAGTTACTGGCAAAGCCAATAATTTCTGCATAAATGGTTGCGCCACGAGCGACAGCATGTTCGTACTCTTCTAACACTAACGTGCCAGCACCTTCACCAATGACCAGACCATCGCGGTTTGAATCATAAGGGCTAGGGGTGGTTTTTGGCGCGTCATTTTTTAGGCTTGTGGCAAACAAGGTGTCAAAAACAGCGGATTCAGTTGGACAAAGCTCTTCACCACCGCCAGCAACCATGACGGTTTGATAACCGTGTTTTACCGCTTCATAGGCGTAACCAATCGCTTGGCTACCAGAGGTACATGCGCTGCTGGTGGGAATAACCCGTCCTTTAAGTCCAAAAAATAGCCCCACGTTAACGGCTGTGGTGTGCGGCATCATTTGTACATAAGTCGTTGCGGTAATCGCACGGGTACTTTTTTCGTTAAGCATGACCCCAAAAGCGCCAATTGCATCGGTACTGCCGGTTGAAGAACCGTAGGCGATACCGGTTTGTCCATTGGTGAGTACATCCTGACCAAGAAGACCGGATTGAATTAGGGCATTTTCCGTGGCAACGGTCGCCAGTTTGGAAACGCGGCCCATGCCTCGCACTTGCTTACGTTTGTAGTGCTTAGGCAATTCGAAGTGATCAATCGGTGCGGCTAATTTGGTATTTAGCCCATCATATTGCTCGTATGAAGGCATATATTGCGTCGCATTTTCACAGGCACGAAGTTTTGGCTCAACCGACGCCCAGTCGTTACCAAAAGCGGTAACACCCGACATACCGGTGACGACAACACGACGGTTCATACTAGACCTCCGTTAACGGAAATAACTTGTCGGGTGACATAAGAAGCGATATCTGACATTAGGTAGCTAACCAGTCCTGCAACTTCTTCCGGCTCGCCCATGCGACGAAGTGGGATTTGTGGCATGGCGTGCTCTTTGACATGTTCATCAACCATACCTGTATCAATTAGGCCAGGAGCCACACAGTTGACAGTGATTTTACGTTTCGCGAGCTCAAGTGCGAGTGATTTCGTTGCGCCAATGACGCCAGCCTTTGCTGCACTGTAATTGGTTTGTCCGCGGTTACCCATGATGCCGGAAACGGAAGCGAGTGTGACAATTCGTCCCCCTTTGCGTTTTTGCACCATTGGCATCACACACGGGTGAAGGACATTGTAAAAGCTGTCTAAATTGGTGTGAATGACGCCATCCCACTCTTCTTCTGTCATTGCAGGGAACGCGGTGTCTTTTGTGACGCCAGCATTATTAACGACACCGTAGTAGGCGCCATGCTGCTCAATATCGGCTTCTAAGCGCTCACGACATTGTTGACGATTACTGATATCAAACTGAATTAATCGCCCGCTACCACCATTTTCTTCGATGGTTTCAAGAGTGTTCAAAGCACCTTGTTTATCACCCATGTAATGCACAGCAATGGTGAAGCCATCGCCAGCGAGTTGGATAGCAATCGCTTTGCCGATGCCTTTACTGGCACCAGTGACTAAAACTTGTCGGCTCATTGAGAGTTCCTATTTTTCATTTCTTCTAATTTTTGTTCTGACGGCACATACACATTGAGTTGGCAGGAGGCGATGGTGTCTCCCTTCAATTCTAGGCGGGCTGAAAATACCGCCATGCCACTATCTTCAATTACTTTTTCTGCATGGATATCAAGTGTCTGACCTTGCTTGAATGTGTCATATTCTACTTGATATCGGCGACTCCCCAATAGGAACCCAACAGGTGGCGCTTCGCCTTTTTGTTTGGCGTGATACCCAGACCATGCAGCAACGGACTGTGCCATGAATTCGATACCGACATAGGCGGGCATTGATTGCGTTTCTGCGTCGAAGAACAGATGGTGATCGCCAATATCGACTTGGCAGTGAACGGTTTCACTTTGAATATCGATGACACGATCGACTAAGATCATCGGGTCATCGTGGGGAAGTAGCTGATCAATGGTTGGAAAGCTAGTCATTCCATACTCCAAAAATTAAGCTGATATTATTGCCACCAAACGCGAAAGAGTTACTCAATATCGCACCACCATTAAGCTTGATGTCGGTTTCGACTAAAGTGATCTCGATGTCACTGGCTTTGTTTTGGCAATGTTGTTTAGGTAATAGCAAATCATAGTTCAGTATATACCAAGCAATGGCGGCTTCAGTGGCACTGGCGGCCCCTAGCGTATGTCCGGTCAAGGGCTTAGTTGAACTAACTGGAACCGATTGCCCAAATACACGGGCGATGGCTTTACTTTCCATACGATCATTTAACGGTGTCGCGGTGCCATGTGCATTGATATAACCGATGTCTTCTGCAGATAAGTGTGCATCGATAAGCGCTTTTTGCATGGCTTGTTCCGCGCCATTACCCTCAGGGTGAGGCGCTGAAATGTGGTGTGCGTCTGAACTGTCACCGACACCTAATAAGGCAATATGTGCCTTGGAAGCGGGGCTAGGCGTTGTAGATAACAGCATAAAGGCGGCAGATTCGCCGATATTGATACCATTACGATCTTCATCAAAAGGGCGGCATAAGCGACTTGATAGCGCTTCTAAGCTATTGAAGCCATTGAGGGTTAAGGCACAAAGCGTATCTACTCCTCCAACGATGACGGCGTCAACCAGTCCGGATTTTAGTAATCGCTTAGCACTAAGAAATACACGACCGCTTGATGAACATGCAGTAGAAATAGAGTAGCAGGGGCCGCTGATATCAAAATACTGGGCGATAAAGTCGCTGCAGTTCCCTAATTCTTGCTTGCTGTAATGGAAGTGAGATGGGAATTCGCCACTCGCTAATTTCGCGGTGTACGCCGATTCGCCATCAGAAATACCTGAGGTGCTGGTGCCTACGATGACAGCCACTCGATCTGCCCCGTACTGAGTGATGGCTTCTTGTACCTTGGCTTCGATTTGCTGCATCGCTGAAAGGGCGAGACGATTGTTTCTTGAGTCATACTGGGTCAAATGTGAGGGCAGGCTAGGGAGATCCTCGATAACTCGACCCACTACCGTCGCTCCGCCGGTATTAAGTAGCCCTTCGGCATGGTCCATGTGTGAACAATCACGCAATGACAAACATTGTTGAATGCTTGCAGGCGTGTCACCTAATGCGGAGTGAAAGCCGCACGCATGGATAAATATTGGTGTTGGGGAATTGGTTTGCTTCATGCCTGCGTATTATTTGTCGTTGAGTTTAAAATTGAGCGTTTGGATTACGATTGAGTACCCTAATTGCTGATGGTCAAAATGAATTTTACCCTGTAATGGTTCGTTATGATCGTAACGAATAATGATAACGGGAGTGCCTGTGTCGTCAATAATTTGACGTTGACCTTCGGTGTCTATGATACGCCACTTTATCGCATTTAGTGGGGCTTCCCAAGCATTTTTCGGCCAGAGCGTTATCATCAAATTAAATAAAATCTGTTGTGGTTCGGGTAGGGTATTTTCTAGTCCGTTCAACACGTTGGCTTTAATGTCATTGTTTTGGTAAGTCAGTGACATGATGCGTGTGCCCCAAGACGAGAAACCCGCCAAAACGACCTTTTCTTCATCAACTTGCAATTGGACGGGTAGCTGCGAGGATTCGCTGCCCTTTTCGCTCTGCCAGGTGGCGTTAATTAGCTGACTAGCAGAGAGTTGATACCCAAGTTCGGCAGGGGAGGGTAACGCAACGGTGGTTCCAGGTTTTAACTGTACTTGTGTCGATACAGTTTGCGGTTTTAGTGCGCAACCGGCAACGTTGCTCAAGAACAACAGCGTGATTAAATATTTTACAAACTGTCTTCCTAATGGCGTCACGTAAGTAGTACCAGTGTTTATCATTGCTTTTAGCGACATTATTGCGAATCCTTATTTTCATTTTGGACTAGGTCAATCGCAAGTGGGGAGAGCAACCAAGCAATGAAAATACCAGTAAGAACGGTGATACCAAAGCTGTGAATGGCATGCGTATCGCTAAGTGATAATAACCCGAAGGACAATAGCGTGGTTATCGCCGATAGCGTAATGGCGAGCAAGGTGCTGTGGCAGCGTTGCTGCTCGGCAAAAAATAGCGTGTAGTCAATACCGATACCGATGATTAATACCAATGCGAGCAAATTAAATAGGTTCAACTCGCTACCTGTCGCCGCTGTGACGGCGAGGCCTGCTAGGCAAGCGATGAGTGATGGGAGTAAGATTCGAATAGCTCGTGTAACGCCATATCGCCATACTAATATTACGGCAATGGCGAAGGTAGCTAACGCAAGAAGCTCCATGATTTTAATGCGATATTGACCAAACAGTTCTGACACTTCTTCGGCTTTATTAAGATAAGTAATTTGTGGCTCTTGCTCAGCAAGAGCTTTGACGACAGCGTTGTCGCTTATATCCTTGAGCAGAATGACCGAAGCGACCTGTCCTTCAATTTCACCAAGGTAAAGAAAACGCAATGGTTCAGAGACGGGGTGCTGAAGGTAGTCCGGTAAGGTGATAAGGGTAGGTTGCTCGGCGATGTTGGGCATGCTAGCAAGGTGCAACGCCTTGGCTAATGCCTCTCCCTGGTCAAGATATAATGACTGGATGAGCGCGAAGTCTTCCACCTGTCTTTGTTGGGACGGCAGGTAGCGGTGTAGGCTTTGGTAGCCACTGATTATTTGCGTGTCTTGCCAGCGGTTGAGTTGTGATTCTAATGACTCTAACGATTGCAATAGCGCTTCGTTGTCGTCGGCGGTCACGACTAACATCTGTTGAGACGATTGCATGCCCGTTAAGGTGGCAATAAGGGTTTCTTGCTGTTTTAGTCCAGCTGGCATGGCTTGTAGCTGATGGATATCATCGTTGTAACGTACGTGAGTAATGGCAAGTAAACTGAGCAGTAGAATACCACTTGGTAAGCCCCAAGATACGAACCGGCTTTGCCATGTGGCAAGCCATAGTTGACTCAGATTTTGACCGGGTAATCGACGTGGCTTACTTGGTGAACGCGCTAAAATAGGGTACCACGCGACGACAGTCGCATACGCAGAGATGAGCCCTATGGCAGAAAATAATGCTAATTGCTGCAAGCCTGGGAAAGGAGCGATAAAGAGCCCTAAATAACCGATTAAGCTGGTCATTAACCCCAATGTGATTGCAATGAAAATGTGTTTGAGCCCTTTCAGACTATCCCATTTATTGCCCGCCGCGAGTCGGTCGGTGAGAAAGTGAAAGGCGTAGTCAATCGACACGCCAATTAGACTCGCCCCAAATACCAAACTAAATAAATGGACACGGCCGAATGCGAATGTTGTGACTGCCATGGCAACCAGTAAGCCTACTGAGACCGAAAGTAAGGCGAGCGCGAGCGGGGTTAAGCTGCGAAAAACCACGGCGATGAGCAGTACCACCCCCAATAATGAGAACACGCCGATAGTGCTGATTTCAGATTTGGCACTTCGTGTACCAAAGTCGGCGTAAAACAACACCCCTGTATGTGCCACCTCCACTTGATAGTGTTGGGTCAGGTTTTGCTGCCACTGTTCAATAAGTGGCACGGCTTGTTGTGCATGTATGCTATAGGGTGAATCATTGATTTCAGCAGTAATAAGCAAGTAGGTCTTGTCTTGATATTGGGTAGTTAAATAGCCGTTTGTTAACCCAAATGAAGACGAAGAATGACTAATTTGACTTAGGTAGTCACGAAACAGTAAAAAGGGATCATTAGCGAGTTCTTGACCCGTCACACCTGCAAAGGGGTTATATACCGATTGGATAACGCGCTGTGTTTGTGCACTTGGATTATTCTCAAGTCTCGTTCGCTGCGCTGGTGTTAATTGTTGCCAACGATGCTGGAAATAATATTGAGCCCATTGTTGTTGCTGCTTGGCATCAATTTCAGCGGTGATAGTAGCGAAGTAGCCGCTGTTTTTGAGTTGACTGGTAAAGGTCTGAGCGGCCTGATACAGCGCGGAACTATCGCTGTCTTTATTAGTGTCCGTCTCCTGCTCTTTATTAGTGGTATCAGCCGAGAGCACAAAGACCACTTTGTCACTCATACTCGTGGTGACTTTATCAAATGCACTTTCTGCAATAGGGTTTTGCTTGTTGACCGGCAGTAACTTAAGAATATCGGTTTCAATAGGGGAAACCGCACTGAAGCCCCATTGTTTAATAAGCAAAAGCGTCGCAAGTGCCACAACTCCTAACCATAATGCGGCCAGCTGATGTGAACGAGTTTTGTTAAAGCGGTGACTAGTCATTTGGCTAGAATTGGAACTGGGCTTGTTCGGCATCCGTTAGGCTCTTTGGTTGATAGCGTTGATGACTAAACGTAATGTCAGTTTTGTCGCCACGAATTTCTTGTAGAGTTAAGCGTTCAAGATCGTCTTTTCCGCTAATGGTGATGTTGTCAAACACCGCGTTGAGTGGCGCTGCAATAGGTGTTAAAACCAAGGACCATTGGCCTTGGGACGCGCTAAGCTGCATGTCAAACTGCTGCTCCAACTCTTGGGTATCACCATGAAATACCGCGAGAAATATATGGCTAAAATAAAATGCCATAGGGTTGTCTTTTGCCGTGACTACCTGTGCGGGCTGATCGGCAAAGGTTTGACGTAGTTTGTCTTTTGTTAACACCAACTGGACAGAGAATGGCACTTGTTGATGCCATAAAAGCCCATTAGCTTTGTCCAGTGTGAACTGCCCTGATGAACTAAGAGGCTGATCAAACATCGCAATATGGCGCTGCTGCTGAAAGTCGCCTCGCACTAGATCGTGCTTTGCCAGTTGCTGTTGTAAGTCAGCTAGGCTATTCACTTGCGCCCATGATAAGGGAGATAACAGCATAAGTAGCGCAACGGTAAGATGACGCCATGTTGTTCTAGCGTGCAGGCGACCAATTACTGGAAGATTATTCGTCATGAGCTAAGTGTCCATGTTGATGCCAATGTTCGACTTTTTCGATAAACACGCGAGGGGAGGCAAAACACATCTCCTCGGATTCAATTGCGACCGCGACTTGAGTTGTGTGGGCTTTACACATTCGAGTGCCGTTGCTCGCATCGTAAATCACATAGTCGACCCGCAGGCGATTCTCCCACTCAGTGAGCTGAGCCGTGACGCGAATTTCATGATTAAACGGAATGGCTTTGACGTATTTCACGCGGGTATCAATGATTGGCCAAGCAAACCCAGAGGCTTGCATGGCGCGATAATCATAACTAATTTTGCTCATCAATACTCGACGCGCTTCTTCGAAGAATCGAAAGAAGTTGCCGTGATAGATGACGCCCATAGGGTCGGCGTCCTGAAAAGAGGTCACGAGTGAAACCTCAGCCGTGAGCGGATGTGCGATGTCAGTCATAACGTTTCCTAACGGTTAATCCGTGGTACTTAATATCGGGGCACTTAATGCCTAGTACTTAATACCTAGTACTTAATACAGCGACCAATGACGCTGTTGAATGCGCGTCATAAAGTGACGTAAATCAGCTTCTAATGGACGATCTTCAATCACCATTTCGAATTCACTTAATATGGAATCGCGAATCGCTTTCAGGTTGTCACTCATGTGATGTTCATCGAGCTCATTATGTCGTTTTCTAAGCTCAATCGCTTGTGTTCCTGCGAGTAACGAGGCTGCAGCAACTTGCTCAGTCAGTTCCAAGACACGTAAACAGTCACGCGCGGCAATCGTGCCCATGCTGACTTTGTCTTGGTTATGGCATTCGGTAGAGCGCGAAAATACACTCGCAGGCATGGTGTGTTTTAATGCTTCTGCTGTCCACGCTGAAATACCGATTTGCACCGCTTTAAAGCCGTGGTTGATTGGCTTACGGTCACCTTCTGCACCCGTCAGGTTATACGGCAAACCATTATTAAACTTGTAGTCCATCAATTGCGCCATTTGGCGATCCAGTAGATCAGCGAGATTGGCGACGCCAGTTTTTAGGGTGTCCATTGCCATTGCAATATGACCGCCATAGAAGTGACCACCGTGCAAAACACGCTCGTTATCGCCATCAATAATAGGGTTGTCGTTAGCACTGTTAAGCTCGTTTTCGATCAACTGACGTAGCCATGGCAACGAGTCTTGAACCACGCCAATAACATGAGGCGCACAGCGAAGTGAATATCGGTCTTGTAAGCGATCACTGTTACGAGGTGGTCGTTCGGCTTGTAGATCATCACGCAGCCATGCCGCAATTTGTTGTTGACCTGGATGGGGTTTAACGGCAAACAATGCTTCATCAAAATGGAAATCATTACCATGAATGCCGACTGAGACCATAGCGGTGATCTTTGTGCACAATTGAGCCAGATATTCTGCTCGTTTAAAAGCTAAACACGCCAGCGCCGTCATGACTGAGGTGCCGTTCATTAACGCTAGTCCCTCTTTTGGCTTAAGCGTGATGGGCTTGATGTCTAGTGCTTTGAATACTTCTTCTGTTGGGCGAATTTCACCTTTATACAGCACTTCACGCTCACCAATAAGAGCGGCTGCTAGGTAGGAAAGCGGCGTGAGATCGCCACTGGCACCAACCGATCCTTCTTGCGGGATTCTTGGTGCGATATCGTGATTGATCAGTGTGGTGATTTGATTTAATAGATCATGGGAGACGCCAGACATGCCTTGAGAAAGCGAACACAAACGTGTTGCTAAAACGGCGCGTGATTGTTCGTGGCTCAGGTTGTCACCCAACCCACAACCATGGAATCGTGTTAGGTGCAGAGGTAACTCATCAACAAGGTGCGGCGGAATAGCGACGGTACATGAATCTCCATAACCGGTCGTCACGCCGTAAATCACGCCTTCTTCTTTCAATAAACGCTCTAGAAACGCTACGCTTCTATCTATTTTGGCGACGTAGTCCGGAGAACGATTCATGCTTGCGGATGCGCCAGCCGAAATGGCGACCACATCTTCAATGGAGAGGTGCTCAGCACCAAAAGTAATATTAGTGTTCTTCGTCATGATCTTTACTTAACGTCCAAAAGTTGAAAAAGTTATACCACTGCAGCGGCGCTAGCATAGCGTAGTGCTCCAAGCGTGCCGCGTAACGTTGTACTACGTTCTCCAATGCGGCTTGCCGTGTATTGCGTGGTAAGGCTATTTTGTCACTAAAGTGCTCAAAATAGACATTAAAATGAGGGTTTGCTTGGTTATCATCGCGAAGACCAAACATGAGATAAACCGGTGCTTTAAGTACTGATGCCAGCATAAATGGCCCTTGAGGGAATGGCGCGGGTTTATCGAGAAAATCAGCCCAAACACAACGCTGTTCTTTGCTGGTGGAAGTGCGATCGCCAACAATCACCACCCATTCCCCTTGTTCGATTTTTTGCTGCAACAAGATAGCGGTGTCAGGGCCCATATGGCTGACCTGAATAAGATTGAGCTCTGAGTTCGGGTTCACGGCTTTCATCACAGCATTAAAGCGTTCGGCGTGTTCAGTAAATACCAGTGCATTGATTTTAATATGGCTATAGCGACGACTGAGTGCCCGACACAGCTCTATATTACCAAGGTGCGAGCCCAGTAACAGCACGCCTTGCTTGTTATCAATGAGCGGTTGAAATTGCTCTTGGCCGTGAATAGTTAGGTTGTCGAGTGAAAAATCACCTTTCCATGCCGCAAGTTTATCTAACATCGTATGGCCAAAAGACAACAAATGCTGCTGGCTAGTGAGATTGCTTGGCAAAGCAAGACCGCGACTGTCGGCATAGTCGGTTAATTGCTGTAGGTACTGCTCGGATGCATGACGAGCGCGCTGATTCGTTAAATGATAATAACCAATCACAAGTGGCAAGATGAGGTTAAATGCTCGTCGCCCTAACACCTTGTAGATCCATAACAACGTATTGATACCCAATACCGTACCGCGTTCTTTCTGTGTTGACCAATGCGTCGCGGTGGCGGGTGTGTCGCATTCGCCAAGAGGTGGGCTTGTAACGGGTTTAGACGGTTTAAAATGACGAGCAACCAGTTTAGGTATTCTCGGCAACATACCGAAAAATAGTTTAGTGTGCATCTTACTGATTTTGACGTTGTCCCAAAGCGCATCGAAGTGAGAAATGCCACCTTCTGGGTACATGACGCGAGTGTCGATAAATTGAATGTCGCAGCCTTCCCAATACATGCGAACCAAAATTTCAATATCGAAATCCATTCGGCGGCCAATGCGAACCTTATCAAGTACGTTGACGGTTTGTATAACAGGGTAAGATCTAAACCCACACATGCTATCTTTGATATCAAATGACAGAGTTTCGACCCACACCCAAAAGTGAGTGACATAACGACCGTAAAGGCGAGATTTTGGCACGCTGCTGTCATAGACAGGTTTGCCCGAAATAAGCGCATTCGGTTGGGCTTGAGAGGCGTTGATCAGAGAAGGTAGTGATTCAAGATCATGTTGACCGTCTGAGTCAATTTGAATGGTGTGGGTAAAACCAAGAACCTTTGCTTGACGAATGCCGGCCATCACCGCGCCACCCTTACCTTGATTGGTTTCAAGGGTAATAAGCGTCACATGTTGTTGTTTGGCGACTTGGGCCAATATCTCTTTTGTTGTCAGATTACTGCCGTCATCAACTAATAAAACAGGGTAACCAAACTCCGTCAGTGAGTGAATGACATCCGCTATGGTATCACCATGATTGAAACAGGGGATAAGAAAGCAGGGATTGTAGCCACCGTTGGCTGATTCGCTATCACTCATGAGGTCTGTGGGTTCTCTTTTTAGCGTGTTAGTCACAAGGTGTGCCTAGCTTCATTTTTCCTGAGGAGTGGACGATGCCGTCGTCGCCTGACACTGAGCTGTATTTGAATGCTAGCTTTTGCGTCTCGTCATTCCAATGTAGTGACAGTGTGATAATGGCATCAGGTAATATAGGCTCTTGAAATTTGATCACTTCCATCCCTTTGAATGCGCTGGGTACCTTGAGCAGCTCGACAGCATAGTAGAGCGCCCAGTCTATTTGAGTCACGCCGGGTAGCAAGGGGAAGTCAGCAAAGTGACCGCAAAAGTCAAGAATATCCTCATCAACTTGCAGGCTTAGCGTCGCACAAGGCGATTGTACATCAGATTGTAAAACGGTCGGTTTTCTTTTTGTCATTGTCGTGTCGGTATCAGTCGCGTGAATGTAAAGGGTCTATGCGTTCGGGGTAGGCGAGTGCGTTTCACTAAATAACGACTCTAACTCCGAGAGCTGCCGTTTTCCTTGGCTATTTAGAGGGATATCTTGAACCACTCTAAAGCGACGTGGAATGGCAATAGGTTCTATCCATTGTCTTAGTTCAGAACGCAGCTGAAGCCAAAATTTGCCTTTACCTATGCTTTCAAGTTTACATTGCCCAGCTTGTGACAACACGATAGCGGCATTCAGGGATAATCGTTGTTCACTTTGAGCAGAGAATACCGCACTTTCACAAATCCAGTCGAGTTGATCCAAGCGCTTCTCTATTTCGACCAATGAAATTCGCTTTTCTTCGATCTTAATAATACGATCTGTACGTCCCTTTAGTTCAAATCGTCCATCACTATGCAAGACACAGGCGTCTGCTGTCTGATACCAACTTTCAGGATCAATATGTGGGGACTTTAATCGCAGGCAGCCTTCTTGGTTGAGTTCGGCCTTGACTCCGGGAAACAGTCGCCAATATTCATCTGCAGTGTGCTGCTGCTTAAACGCAATTCCCCCTGTTTCAGTACTGCCATAGACTTCAATTGGTAAGTGAGAAAAAAGGGAGTGAGCCTGTTGCGCAGCTTGATATGGCAAAGGTCCACCGGAAGAGAATAGCGCGCGATAGGTTGCCAAAGATGTTTGTGTAGAAAGCCGTTTGAGTAATGCTGGGCTGCTAATTAACACGCAGTTTTCGGACGCATGGCTCATGACCTGTTCTGGGTATTCAAGGTTTTGGCAGGCAAAGGCTCGTCCGCTGCACAAAGGCCAAAGCACACGAAATAGTAAGCCATAAATATGTTGATGAGAGACGGTACTTTCAATCATACAGTTTTTTAAATCGGTTCCCCAAACCGACTCTAAGATGGCAATTTCGGTATTCAGAAGCTGCAAGGTTTTGCTGATTGCTTTTGGCGTGCCACTCGAGCCGGAGGTAAATAGCACCACCTTGGTCGCATTGAGATCAAGAATAGCAAAGGTCTTGATTGAGTCTTGCTGACTGTTCACGCCAATGGAGTGACAGGGACGGCCTGCGATCGGCTCAACACCGTCGTCATGCAGCAAGAGATCAAATTGGCAAGCCAGCTCAGCAAGTGCAGCTGGTTGGTAATTCCCCGGTAAGATCAGAGATTTTCCACTATGACAGATAGCGAGCAACCCGACAGCAAAGCGATAGCTATCTTGTGTGCATAAGGCAATGCGCTGAGCTGGAAAGGTGGAAATTCGTTGTAGGGTGGCAGTGACATCACGCTGCAGTTGCTGCCATGTCCATTGATGCGTGCCATCGAATGCGACGACGTGATGTTTGTCGTGTGTTGCATTCAATAGGTGTGCAAGCGACTGAAGTTGGGTTGAAGCGATGTTCGCTTGAAGGTGGGACGACATAGTAGATTAATCCTCGCGAACAAACTGTCTAATGATCCACTCGCCAGCAAATAGACAACCCGCGGCAAGGTAGCTCAGTAAGCCGTTATAGAGCGTCCAAACTTCAAGTGTTTGAAAGCAGGTGTATAAGGCGATACTAGCATTGATAATAAAAAAACCGCACCACACCTTGGTGACATTACGAGTATAGCGGATCGCGCTATCGGGCAAGGTGGGTTGTTGCAGACGAGCAAAACGTTCAATGATCGATTGTGGTTGAGTGAGGCTCAGTGCAAAAACAGTGAGCATGCAAAGGTTGACGACAACAGGGTAGAAAGTCAGCCATCCGTGCTGTTTGAATATCGCGCCAAGCACACTCAAAGTGATACCAGTGAGACCGCTAATCCAAGCGAGCTGTTTGAACTCTTTAAGCTTGGTATTATTGCTAGAGACGATTCTTATCACAAAGACAGTGATAAGAATCATACTAATGGCTTGCAGACCAAATTGTTCTGCGCCGAAGTAGACGGCGAAAGGGTACGCAAAAATAACGATTGCGGACAGTATGGTCAGCAATGGGCGCATTAGTTATCTTTTAATAGCTCAGTCACAGATACCACCACGTCATTGACGGTACGAACAGCCTTAAACTCTTCAGGTTTAATTTTTTTACCGGTCACTTTTTGTAGGTGTACCACCAGATCAACCGCGTCAATACTGTCGAGATCGAGGTCTTGGTATAGGTGAGCTTCAGGCTGAACATCTGCCTCATCAACCTCAAAGAGTTCAACGAGAGCCTGCTTTACTTGCTCAAATACTTGCTGTTGGTTTAATTCTGTCATGATGATATCTGTTAATTAGTGGCTAGTCTGAGATGAAATATAGTTGGCTAGGTTTGCGACAGACGCAAAGTGCTCTCGGGTATTGGTATCATCGGCATCAATGACGATATTGAAGGTTTTCTTAATCGCAAGACCAAGCTCTAACGCATCAATAGAGTCTAGCCCTAACCCGTCGCCAAAGAGTGGAGCGTCAGTTTCGATATCGTCGATAGTGATGTCTTCTAAGTTTAAGGCATCAATAATTAGTTGTTTTATCTGATTTTGTAGTGCTTCCACAGGATCTTACTCATCGTTGTTCATTTTTGGAAATATCGCTTCAGCCAAATAACGGTTCAGTTTTCTTGCGGCTAAAGTGGGGGAGTTCGTTTGTGCGATAAACGGTTCTACCTCAATCTTACCCTTTATTTCGATATGGAAAAAGGGTTTGATTTTTGGGACTTGGTACCACATTTTTTCTTTGGTTAAAAAACTCGGACTTACTGAGATGTGTACCACGCGTAAATCACGCTGCGTTCTAATGGCAATTTGTGCGGCACCTCGCTGCAATTTTGACTCTATACCGGGCGTGGTACGGGTACCCTCAGGAAACACCAGCAATACGTTTCCTTGGTCAAAACGTTGCTCACATATCGACATGACATCATCAGGTGCTTCATTGGGGATATAGCCAGCCGCGCGGACAATATGCTTCATGAAAGGATTACGCCAAATAGCACTTTTTACTAAGCAATCACATTGTTTGAGTTGCGAGGCAATTAACACATAGTCAATTAGACTTGGGTGGTTGGCGACAATTAAGCAATTACGATCTTGCTGCAGATGTTCAGCTCCCGTTATCTTGTAATCTATCGCACCGGTCTGTTTCATCAAGCGGCAAAAAAGGTGGAATGAGCGTTGAATGAGCGCCTGAACACGGTATTCCCTGATCGCGGGTTCAGATGTGACTCGACTGATAATTGGGATGAGAATAAAACTAAGAATGAGCCCGCCGAAGCCAAATACACTAAAGCAAAACCCGGTGGCGAAAATACGCCAAACTTGATTTATTTTTAGATAGAGCGGTTTCAATTCCATGAGTGCTGCGGGTCCTTGTTACTATTAAAGTCGCTAGTGAAGTTGTTATTTAGCTCGCTATAGCGTTTTTTATGTTGTCGTAGAAGTTAACCAATGCTGCAAGAAAGATAATGCCTGTGGCAAATCACAATGTGTCTGGTTGGCGTTTAGAGGCGGAATTGATAACGCATCGCCATGAGTGAGCACCAGTCCCAAGCTGTAACTGCAAAATTGTTTATCTTCATATTGTTGATAAATTTCGGGTACTGGCTCATCAAAATCGACCAATAGTACTCGATGGCTTGGGTATTCTGCGAGGTAACTCCACGCCTCAATCATAGCACTGTGAAAGGTGTTGCTTGACGCCGCTATCGAAGTGACAGGGATGGGCTGCTTCGTCGCAATGGTCGTTAAACCCGCTGCAGTGTTGTGCACAGATTGAGAAAATGCCATCGGCGAGGCGTCATCACCACGAATAATATCTTTGATGAGTTCAGAACTGCGTAGTAACTCACCATGTCGGCTGGAAAAAACAATATAATCGATAGATTGATGTTCCATCAATTCAATAGCGCATTGCACCGCAAGCTTGCTCAATGAGCTCATTCTGCGGCGCATCATCGCGGGAATTCGATTGACTTCTAAGGAGCCTTCTACAGGCCACTGACCAGTATGGGACCAAGCTAACCAGTCTGCTTGGGTATGGAGACCTTTAGACTTAGCACACCAAGTCTCGATATTAACAGAAATTATAGGCAGTGGATGAGGCATAAGATATTGATTTATTGGCAGGCGACTGGATAATCATATCGTTTTACAAGAAAAAATGTAAGGGAATAGTATGAAAGCATTAAAGTTCGTGGTAGCAACCGTTATAACCTTAGTACTTGTTGGTTGTGGGCGAGTACATCCAGTATTGAATTTTGAAAATGAGCCTGTCGCTTATGATTTAACAGCAACGCAGGTTAAGTCAGTAATCACCGCAGCCGCTGAAAATCGTGGTTGGGTGGTTTCAGAGTCAAAAGCAGGCGTGTTAAACGCGACGATTTCAGTTCGCAGCCATGAAGCTGAAATAGATATCCCTTATACAAAAAAATATTATTCAATCACTTACGTTGATTCAAAAAACTTAAAAGCGGCAGATGGTGAAATTCATCGTAATTACAACCGCTGGATCAATAATTTGAATACTGATATAAAAACGCAACTCGCCGCGACAGCAGCATCAAAATAATTAATTAAATAGTAATCGGGATTTTACGTGTCAGAACAAAATATTGATCCATACAATGCGTTTGAAGCAAAGACCGCCGCTCAAGAGCTGTCTTTTGCTCCGATTGTGTTTCAAGCCGCTCGTACCCTAAGAGACTTAGGCATTTTAGCTGAACTCGATAAAGCGGGTGATAAAGGTCTTTGTGCCGAGGACATCGCTCAAGCGACGGGTGTTTCGGAGTACGGGGTAAAAGTACTGCTCGATATGGCAATCAGCGCGCATATTGTGTTGTGGAATAAACCAAACTACTCATTGGCTAATATGGGGCACTTCTTGCTTCATGACGGCATGACACAAGCGAACATGGATTTTACCGCAGACGTTTGTTACGCCGCGATGATGCATTTAACTGAATCCATCAAAGAAGGTAAGCCAGCAGGGTTGAAGGAGCTGGGAGAGTGGGAAACCATTTATCAAGGCTTATCTCAACTCCCTGAAAAAGCGAAAGAGAGTTGGTTTAAATTTGACCACTTTTATTCTGACCGCTCATTCCCGATATTGCTAAAAGAAGTGTTTAGTCTTGAGCCGAAACATATCGTAGATATTGGCGGTAATACGGGTAAGTGGGCGTTGCAGTGTTGCGGTTACAATGATGACGTTGAAGTGACCATTGTTGATTTACCCCAGCAACTTAACGTCGCGATGAAGAATGTCGCTGATAACGGCTTTGCTGAGCGCGTTCATCCATTCCCTGCCAATATGCTAGATAAATCTCAGGCATTACCCGCACATGCCGATGTGTGGTGGATGAGTCAATTCCTTGATTGTTTTTCGCCGATGGAGATCCTGACCATTTTGAAAAACGTCCGAGCTCAGCTTGCGCCCGGTTCAACGGTGTATATCTTAGAATTATTCTGGGATGCACAAAAATACGATGCCGCCTCGTTTAGTCTAAACGCCACATCATTGTATTTTACTTGCCTTGCCAACGGGAATAGCCGTTTCTACCGCAGTGAAGATTTCCTAGAAATCGTTGAAGCTGCAGGCCTAGAGGTGACAGAGCGTACCGATAATATTGGTTTGGGTCATACCTTGTTGAAGCTAAAGGCGTGCGATTAACTTACAACGCCTAAATGTGAGCTTTCAGCTTTGGAGGAACTCAGTGATTTGTTAATAGGTTAGGTTTGCTAATTGATCACTGAATTATTATAGTCCCCCCGAAATTTTGTTATAGCTAGGCTTGAAATGTTTAAAGTTGTTTGTACTGCGCTCTTAGCGCTTACCACCATTGTCACTACTGGATGTGTTACTCGAAAAATACCGGTTGACCCTGAAGCTGCTAAAGTGATGGCGTTATCTGAATTTACTAAGAAGAATATGAATTGTGAGCAGGTAGAAATGTTCACATTTGAAGATGGACACCCGAATAATTTTTATCCGTACATAAAAAACACAACTTACATGTTGGGTGGGACTCATTTTCATGTAGATGACATTATTAAAACGCGCAGAGATCGACCAGCCGGGGCTGACGTTTCGGTTTATTATTGCCAAGATAAATAGTGTTGTATTGAGTTAAAAAACCCGGTATTGGTGATTCAATACCGGGTTTTTTATTTGAGCTGTTGTTTTAAACTTATTGGCTTAAATGATCAATGATCGCGTCAAAAGCATTGATGTTGTAACCATCAAAATAATCGTTTGCTGATACCGGTTGTGAGGATTGCTTAATAATAGCGATGTTACGTTCGCGATCGATATAGATCCATTGTCCGTGAACACCAATGGCGTTAAATGACTCTTTACCTGCCGTATGACGAACCCACCATTGCGCTCGATAACTCCAATCACCATTTGCCATAGGGCCATGGGCTTCAGTACCGTTACTAAAGGCATCGATGTTTCCGCCTTTGGCGAGCGTATCAACGATAGATTTTGCCACGACTTGCTCACCATTGAATTGACCGTTGTTCAGCATCATTGTGGCAAAGCGTGCGAGATCAGTGGGTGTGGCGTTTAATCCACCTCCTGCAAATAAAGTCCCGTTTTTATCAAGCAATACATAAGTTTCGCCATCCGTTCCTAGTTTTGACCAAAGCTTATCGCTGAGGCTTTTTTGGAAAGATTGGCCAGTAACGCGATTAGTGTACCAATTGACGACGTCAGTTTTTGGTGTTTGATAATGAAAAATATCGCCATGGTTGTGGTTCATGTCACGTGGCAGACTGGGTAAAAATTCGTAAATGCTATTTGCGTACGTTTTCCCTTCTTCTGGTTCCATTAGCCCTAAGACGATTCCGTATTGCACAATCCCTGAGTTGGGGTCTGCATAATCCTCAGAAAAATCCATCGCGTTCGTCATATTCAGAACTTGACCAAACGTCGCGTCTTTAAATGCGCCAGATGTTTTTAGCTCAGGAAGTTGTGACGATACTTTGTCTTCTTCCGTTGCTTGCCCGTTCTCAACGGCCATCAATCCAAGCAGTCCAGCAAATGATTTCGTGACCGACATCATTAGGTGAGGGTGATTTGCATCCATTCCGTTGTCATAGTGTTCAAAGACAATTTGGTTGCCTTTTACCACGACAAAAGCGTCGGTGTAGGTTTCTTTGAAATAAGTATTCATATCAACCGACTGTTCGGTCATCTTGCCTGCTTCATCTACCTTCTGCACGCGTAGTTCGTTAATGGCTGTATCGAGATGGCGGGGCATCGCTATCGCAACGTCGGCGTTATCTATCCCTGTTGTAGGATAAATGGTGCGCATGTTGAGATAAGACCAACGGTTGTAGGGGCCACTAAATAGTGCGTTAGACTTATCAACTCGTTTTTCAATCGCTGGAGGGAAGCCTTCCATTAATCCAAGCGCTTTGGCCGTGACGTATTGGTCGTCTGCAAATGAGCTAAAGGTGGTAAAAGAGGCGAGTGTTGCGATGGCGCTAACGGCAATTTTAAAGTGTCGTGGACTGAAAGAAATGAGCATATGCGAATACCTAATTGGTGGATATAGGGCAATTATACTTATCCCGTTGTGGCGCTCGAATTAGCAGGTGTAAGTATAACTTACAGGTAGCAGGAGGATGTGAGGCTCACTCAGTGACACTTAAAAATGACAGTGCGACTGAGTGAGTGGGACGATACCGTAGTGTAGGGTGCTTATTAAGTGATGCAGAACTACGCGAGTGATTGTTTTGCTTGAACAATTAACGCGGCAAGTTCAGCAAACCCGTACCCTCCGTTATTCACGGTGACATAACTTGGCTTTGCACTGAGCTCTGGCAGCCATCGAGTGATATTGTTGACGCCAAATGTCATAGGAAGCCATTCGAACATCGATTCGTCATTGAGGGAGTCCCCAATATAGGTAATGTGTTCGATAGGTAAGGAGTCCAGTGATAGCTGTTGGCGAAGTAACTGCTCACTTGTTGCTCGCTTACTATGTTCGCCTATCCAGACATTAATATGAATCGAACTTTGTGTGGCTTTGACGTTATGACCTTCAATCGACAGTTGACGGATACGCGCCAGTAATTCTTGGCACGTGTCGCTATCAACTGCATCACGATCTTGGCCAATATTAATCGCCACATCGCAGTATCGGAATGCTTGATCATTAGCAAAATCAATATCGGGGTAGTCACGTAGAAGCTGTTTTAACGCCTGCAGTAATTCCCCTTGCTGATGTTTCATTACGGATATGGGCAAAGCGGACTGAATATGAAACCCATGATCGTCCTTTTGCATTGAAAAAGCCCCATTTTCACCGATAACACCATGAACAGGCCATAATTTAGCGATTTGATCACACCAACCGGCACAGGCCCCGGTGACGGCAATAACATGAACCCCCACTTCTTTTAGTTGCGTAAGTGCTTCAAGGGTTTGCGTGGGTAGCGTGCCTTGCCATGTTAACGTGTCATCAACATCGGTGAGTAACCATTGAATACGTTTCAGTGCCTCAGGTGGTGCCGCGGCCAATGGCTGCGGGTGTTTCAGCGATTGAGGCGTATTAGCGGGTGCTGATGACAACATGTCGTACGCGTTGCTAGGCATTGATAACCTCTGGGTTATTTGCGGCATGAGCATCGAATTCAATGCGTTTTTCAGTCTTAGAATCAAATAAGTGGACATGATTGAGGTCGATATCCAAACCAAGAATATCACCGATGTTGATGTGACTGTGTCCTTCAACTCGCACGACCAGCTTCTGTGCTTGGTTGTCTTGAGTTTGGCAGTAAAGAAGTAAATCAGCGCCAAGTGACTCAACCAATTCTACTTCCACTTCAAACCATGGGTTGTCTAAAGCAATGGTGAGGTGTTCAGGGCGTAAGCCCAACTTGATCTCTCCTAGGTCGAGTGATTGAGTTTGGCTTGGCAGCAACGCGTGTCCAAGCTGTAGGCCCTCTGCGGTGACGTTGGCATCGAGTATGTTCATTGATGGTGAACCGATGAACGTGGCCACAAACATGGAGGCGGGGTTGTCATAAATCTCCAGCGGCGTACCAACTTGTTCGACGTTACCTTTGTTGAGCACCACTAGCTTGTCAGCAAGCGTCATGGCTTCAACTTGATCGTGAGTCACGTAAACCGATGTCGTTGCCAGTCGGCGCTGCAGTTTTTTAATCTCAAGGCGCATTTGCACACGTAGCTTGGCATCAAGGTTTGATAAAGGTTCATCAAATAAGAATACCTTAGGTTCTCGTACGATAGCTCGACCCATAGCCACTCGCTGCCTTTGCCCACCGGAAAGCTCTTTGGGCTTGCGATCTAATAGATGTGATAGCTCGAGCATTTCCGCTGCTTCATCCACCAAACGCTGGATGTCGGCTTTTGGGGTTTTACGATTGCGAAGCCCATATGCCATATTATTGAACACCGACATATGAGGGTAGAGCGCATAGTTTTGGAACACCATGGCAATGTCTCTTTCACCCGGTTCAAGATGATTGACAACGTTATTATCGATGGTGAGCTCACCAGAGGTAATTTCTTCCAATCCCGCGATCATGCGCAGCAGCGTCGATTTTCCGCAACCACTAGGGCCAACAAGTACAACCATTTCGCCATCATTGATATCTAGGTTTAGTTTTTGGACGGCTTGGTAACCATTTGGGTACGATTTCGCAATGTTTTTAAGAGTGAGCGTTGACATTTATTTCTCCGAATCCACTAGGCCTTTGACGAATGCTTTTTGCATGCCAATAACAACGATGACAGGGGGTAGCATGGCGATAATGGTGGTTGCCATGATTTTGTTCCATTCGACGACGCCATCAACGACGCCTAGCATTTGTTTGATACCCATAACGATGGTGAAGTATTGAGTATCGGTGGTGATCAATAATGGCCAAAGGTATTGGTTCCAGCCATAGATAAAGGTAATAACAAATAGTGCAGCGATATTGGTTCGCGACAGCGGCAGCAAGATGTCGATAAAGAACTTAATAGGTCCTGCGCCATCGATGCGGGCTGCTTCAACTAACTCATGCGGTACGGTCAAAAAGAACTGACGAAACAAGAAAGTCGCAGTAGCACTGGCAATTAACGGAATCGTTAAGCCTGAAAATGAATTAAGCATATTGAGATTAGTAATAACCTCAAATGTCGGCATGATGCGTACTTCAACGGGCAGCATTAGCGTGAAGAAAATCATCCAAAACGCCAACATACGACCGGGAAATCGGAAAAACACCACAGCATAGGCGGATAAAATGGAAATGGTGAGCTTGCCGATTGTAATGCATAGCGCCATGATGAATGAATTAAACAGCATGTGCGTAATGGGTAATGCTGAGTTGTTGTAAGTACTTTCGTTGCTCCACAATTCTCTAAATACACTAAACCCTAGATCGCCGAACCAGAGCGGAGTACCCGTGGCAAAGGCGGTGTTGTCGTGAGTGGTCGCAACTAGCGCCACCCAGACTGGCAGGGCAATAGAAAGAATGCCAAGGATTAAGATGACATGACAAAAAATTGCAAACAGGGGTCTTCGTTCAACCATTAGTACGCCACCTTTTTTTCAACATATTTAAATTGGAACACGGTGAGCAGCGCGACTAATACCATTAAAATAACGGATTGCGCCGCGGATGAGCCGAGATCAAGCCCGATGAAACCATCGTTATACACTTTATAAACTAGGGTAGAGGTACTGTTGCTTGGTCCACCCTGTGTCATTGCATGGATGACCGCAAACGTATCAAAAAAGGCGTAGACAAAGTTTACGACTAATAGGAAAAAACTGGTGGGTGAAATTAAAGGGAAGCTGATGGTCATAAAGCGTTTAATTGGACCGCTTCCGTCAATCGCTGCGGCTTCGTGCAAGGATTTAGGCACCGACTGCAACGCCGCGAGGAAAAATAGAAAGTTGTAGCTGATTTGTTTCCATGTCGAGGTGATGATAACCATCCACATCGCATGACTACCATTCAATGTCGGGTTCCAGTCGACACCAAACCAGCCTAACATTTCCGTTACGACACCAATGGTTGGGTCAAAGAGAAAGAGCCATAGCGAGCCAGCAACAACGGGCGCAACGGCATATGGCCAGATAAGGAAAGTGCGGTAAAAAGTTGAACCACGCACGATTTGCTCTGCAAATGCCGACAGAATCAGCGCGCTAATCAAAGCGAGAAATGCCACGCTGATACTAAATTGTAACGTGGTAAGAAACGCATCAAGGTAATAGCTGTCGTTGAAGAGAGTGATGAAGTTTTCTAGCCCAACGAATTCTTTGCTCAACCCAAACGCGTCTTCAAGTTGCGAGGATTGGAAAATAGCCTGACCTGCAGGCCAGATAAAAAAGACTAATGTGATAAATAACTGAGGCGCGATCAGCGCAACAGGTAACCACTTATTTTTAAATACAACAGGAGATGACATACAAGTGTTCCAAGGTACTACGGCAAAGCAAAATATCGCCACCGATAACGGTGGCGACTAATTATGTTTTGTTATTTTTGCGTACGTTCAAAGCGACGAAGTTGTTCGTCACCGCGACGAACGGCGTTGTTAAGCGCTGATTTGGCCGATGCTTTTCCTGCCCAAACGGCTTCGAGTTCTTCATTGATAATGTCACGAGTTTGCAAGAAGTTACCAAAACGGATCCCTTTAGAATTCGCCGTTGGCGTCGTTGACGTCATCTGAACAACCGCCGTATCAGTGCCCGGGTTAGACTGATAAAAGCCTTGTTGCTTGGTCAATTCGTAGGCTTCTTTAGTGATCGGAAGATAACCTGTGAACTGGTGCCAGTCGGCTTGTACTTCAGGGCTTGAAAGGTAGCTAAAGAACTTGGCAACCCCTTTGTATTCTTCATTGGAGTGACCACGAAGTACCCAAAGCGACGCACCACCAATGATAGTGTTTTGTGGCTTTTCAATCAGAGTATCGTCATAGGGTAGCTGGGCGACGCCGACATCAATACCTTTCATGTTCTCTTGGATACCAGCAAGACCCGCTGAAGAACCCATTGTCATACCACACTCTTGCGTATAGAACAGAGGCATACCGTCGGACTGACGGCCACCATATTTAAAAATGCCCGCTTTTGACCATTCGCCCATCTGTTCGATGTGCTTAACAAATGGTGCTGCGTTGAATTCGAACTGAGTATCTACGCCGCTAAAACCATTGTTGTTGTTGGCAACGGCAATATTGTTTCGAGCGCCAAAGTTTTCGATTTGTGTCCAAGACTGCCATGTGGTCGTAAATCCACACTGCGCGCCAGATTCCATGAGCTTACGTGAAACGGATTCCATCTCTTTCCATGTTTTTGGCGCGGCGTTAATGCCCGCCTTTTTAAACATGTCTTTGTTGTAGTACATAACAGGCGTTGAGCTGTTAAACGGCATGGAGAGCATTTCACCGTCATTTGTCGTGTAGTAACCCGTAACTGCAGCTAGATAGTCGTCCGTATCAAAGGGTTCTTTGGTATCTTCCATAAGCTCGTAGACAGGATAGATTGCCTGCTTCGCCCCCATCATAGTGGCCGTACCCACTTCAAAGACTTGCACGATCGCAGGTTGTTCGTTTGCTCTAAATGCAGCAATAGCGCTTGTCATTGTTTCTGCGTAGCTGCCTTTATAAACGGGTTTTATCTCGTATTCTGATTGGCTGGCATTAAAGTCTGCGGCAATTTCATTAACCTTTTGACCTAGCGCACCGCCCATTGCGTGCCACCATTCTACTTCTGTTTTAGCGTGAACTTGTGTGCTTAATAGTGCTGTTGTTAGTGCTAAACCAGTAAATGTCTTAATTGACATGAGATCTTCCTTATCTGAGGACATCGATATTGTGGTAATAGGAATTGATGGGAATAATATATCGCCACCAAAATGTTCACTTGAAAGTTAAATGAACTTAATGACGCTTTAGTGACAATAAAATGAAGTTAATTTTTCGGTTATGTTCACTATTGCTCATTTTTATGAAATAAAATCGTAACGTTAATCTGAGATTCTTCGATTAAATTATTGAGCCAGAGAAGAGTATTCATGAAGTTAACCGCACATCGAGGCGTGTCCAGTATGGCACCAGAAAATACATTGGCAGCGTTTAATTTAGCCAAGCAATATAATTGCGATTGGGTTGAACTTGATGTTCAGCTGAGCGCGGATAATATTCCCATGGTCATCCATGATAAAACGGTTGATCGGTGCAGTGATGGAAGCGGATTAGTATCCCAAATGACACGACAAGAACTTCAACAATTAGACGTGGGATCTTGGTTCGATAGTCAATATAATAATGAGAAAATTCCAACACTTAGTGAAGTGTTAACGTTGGCTAAAGAAAATGGTACTAAGGTCAATATTGAAATAAAGCGCTACCCTGGTGATGAAGTGTTTGAACTTTGCGACCAAATAAAAAACGTTATAGATTCGCATGAAATCGCTTTGTCGGATCTACTTTTTTCTAGTTTTGATAATAGTATATTAAAGTATCTTGGTGTCATATTACCAGACATCAAACGTGGTCAATTGTGGCAGAGTATTCCTGATAATGCCGTTGATCAGTTATTAGAAATAGAAGCGTATAGTGTACATTGCGATTATAGATATTTATCAAAAGAACAAGCGGTAGATATTAAGCGTTTAGGTTACGAGTTATATTGCTATACACCAAATATACCATCTGAGGTGGCTGAATATTGGGGGTGGGGTGTCGATATGATGATTACTGATAAACCACAGACTTACTGTTCCTCCATTATTAATACACCGAATACTGCCGAATGTGAGATCTTATAATAATGCATAAATTAAGCCTTCGTCAGCAATCTATTGTAGATAAAGTTCATCTTCAGGAATATTGTTCCATTGATGATTTAGCGCGCTGCTTTGACGTAACCACTCAAACAATCAGGCGAGATATAAATGAGTTGTGTCGCCTAGGTTTAGCCTGTCGCCACCATGGGGGGGTAGGATTACCCGCGATGTTGGCCAATCGTAGTTATGTGTCGCGTCAAACGACCAATAAAGATGAAAAGTTGAGCATTGCTAAGCAAGTCGCTCAAGATATCCCGAATGGTAGCACCATTTTCTTGGGGATTGGGACTACCATCGCAATGATTGCAGAGCAACTAGTGACTCATCAAGAGCTAAGAGTGGTTACAAATAATTTTGAAGCAGCGCATGTTCTGTCTCAGTGTGAACACATTGAAACCTGGGTGCCTGGTGGACGGGTTCGCACCAATGATAGGGATGTGGTCGGTGATCACGTGGTGCCGTTTTTCGATCAGTTTTCCGCCGATATTGGGATTGTGAGTTGCGCTTCTATTCGTGCCGTCGATGTGTCGGCGGCGTCGCTGTCTAACACCGTTATGACAACGTCTGGCCAGCAACAAGATTATGCTTTTGAGCATGAACTTAGGGAGGCTGCAGTCAGTCAGCAAATTATCGCTGGTGCACGTGAGAAATGGTTGGTGGCAAATAGTTCTAAATGGCAAGGTAAGGCTAACGCTAAAATCGCATCACTGAGTTATTTTGATCGTATATTTAGGGGAGAACACTCTGCGCAACTCAAACCAGCTATGTCATTGAATACGGATAATCTTACGTATAGTTAACCGCGATAAATATGTTGGCAATAAAATAGTTTTAATGATTCTAATGGTAGATAAAATATGAATTAAGTGGCGTATTTTTCTTGCGGCACTTAACGTACTGGAATAAGAAAGTTAACTTGTTGATTATAAATGAATCGGTTGAATAACCTTTGGGTATGATATGATTTGTTTCAAGTTTTCGCTCAAAAACCCTACGATTATATTCAATTCACATGCGAATTAGCGTAATATCCCAACAATTGTAAGTGCGTTATTGAACGCATAAATTGGTTTATTGAGCTAACTTGTTGTAGTAATGATTAAAAATATTATCTCCCCGCTATGGATATTTACGTTCATAGCTATTTTAGTAGTTTCATATAATGCACGCAGTGAAACGGAATTATCACCATATCAGGCTCAAAAAAAGTTAGAGGCTCCCACAACATTGGTTGAGCGTATCTATGACAGAGCAGCACTCGATGGTGTGGTGGATTTTCAACTATTTAAAAATGCCTATATTGCTTATAGCAAAACACCGGAAAAAAAGAAGCCGCTGCTGACTATTATTGATTATTCAAAGCCTTCAACAGACAAGCGTTTTTATGTGATTGATTTGGCTAAAAAGTCTTTGGTGTATAACACCTATGTTTCTCATGGTGTGAATAGTGGTGCTAAGCAAGCGACTGCATTTTCCAATGTGATTAATTCTAGAAAAACATCGTTAGGGACGTTTGTGACCGATACAACTTACTACGGCTCTAACGGCTATTCGTTAAGGTTAGATGGTTTGAGTCGCGGTGTTAACGATAATGCGAGAGAGCGTTATATTGTCGTCCACGGTGCGGATTACGCGAATGAGTCTTTTATTAAAAAGAATGGCTATCTTGGCCGCAGTTGGGGCTGTCCAGCACTACCGCAGTCCGTATCTAAAGAGATTATTGACACCATCAAAGGTGGCAGCGTGATTTATGCAAGTTCCTAACGCATAAATTGCTCACATCGGGCTATGAAGCTCAATAAAAATACCGAGACTAATACACGCTTCGTGATTAGCTCGGTATTTTTTATCTATTATTTCTAATGGATATCTTTTAATTCAATAGATTACGCGTATTACCTCACACTATGGATTGAGTTTAAAGCGATACGCTTGCTTTCAATCTATGCGCTAAGTTTAAAGGCAGACACTTCGTTTACTAGCTCCGACATTCTCGACTTCACAGTACTCATTTCGTTGTGAAGGTTAGCAACGGTTTGATTGCTACTTTCCACAAGAGACAATAAATTATCGATATCAGAATCAACCGATAGCGTAGTTTGTGATTGCTCTTCTGACGCGGTGGCAATACTGGTGTTGAAATCGGTGATTTCTTTTACTGTCACCGTGAGTGCGTCCATCATCTCGTTGGTTTCAGATACCATCGTTTGCGTGGTGTAACTGGCATCTCGGCTACGCTGCATATTGCCAAAAGAGGTTTTGGCATTGTCACTGATGTTATCAAGTAAGTGTCTAATGTCTTCTGTAGACTGTTTACTGCGCTGTGCTAGCGTTCTCACTTCGTCGGCAACCACGGCAAAGCCTCGTCCTTGCTCACCGGCTCTGGCTGCTTCAATCGCGGCGTTTAGGGCAAGAAGGTTAGTTTGCTCTGAAATGGCATTGATACTGTCGAGAATTTCAGTGACATTTGCCATTTGCTGCTCAAGGCTTTCTAAGCAGGTATAAGTGTCGTTGACACTTTCAATAAGACCCGTTGTCGTCGCGAGCGATTGTTCTCCATGTCGGTGGCATTCTATGGCTTTATCTTTAACACTATCGGCACTGTGTTGCGCGTCCACAGTGATACTCGCGACTTCTTGGCTAGTTTGTGCCATTTCAGTCATTGCAGTAGCGATGTTGTCACAGCGAAGATGCGTTTGCTGGCTGGCTTCTTGTGCTTGGCTAACTAGGTCTGTCATGGTCTTCATTTCTTGTTCGGTGCGATTGGCTACATCCAGTGACTTGCGCAGCGCTTGGCTTAGACTGTCGGTCAGATGATTAAAATGAAGGGCAATCTCACCCAACTCATCATTTTTGTTGCTTGTGAGTTTGACGGTTAGATCTTTGTTTTTCGCCATGTGGTCAAGTTGCTGACTAAATTGGCGTACACGTTGACGAATAGTACGTACGGAGTAGATGGCAAGCAAAGTCAGTGGCACAACGACAAAGAGTGCAAGAGCAATATAAGAAAAGCGAGCACGGCTTGCTTGCGCTTTAAGTTCAGCGGCGGACTGAGAAATATCGAGAGTAAACGTGTCACGCAGAGCTTTGACTAAGCCAATTCGTTTGGTGGCTAACGAGAACCAAATTTGAGGCGTAGGACCCGTTAACGTGGCAAGGCTGTCTTTTTGGCTAAGGTACTGTTGTTGGATGTTGTTAACGTCTTTCCAAGTTTGAGTGCGAGTAATCGCTAGGAGTTGTTGTTTTATCTCTCCTTGCAGTAAAAGCTCGGCTTGTCTTAACGCTTGCTGTTCTGTGGCGATATAGGTGCTGATGTTGCTGAAAGCGTCTAACGAAGAGCGCTGCGCTGCAAAGGCGCCATTGAGTGCCCCACGCGCTTTCCCAGCTTCCTCTTTAATCACCAATAATTCCAGCAAGCCCTGCATTTTTAATTTGAGCTGTGAGTCGCTAATTTGAGTGAGTAGTACGGACAGGTTATCAAGGGCGAGGCTATTGATGTTGGTGTAGAAAGCAAACGGTGAATCCTTAATAGCGAGACTGTCGACTTGGGCGCGTATTTCAGCTCGTCGCTCGAGCTGTGGCTTAATATCCCTCATCAGGTTGCTAAATAGCGCTGAGTCGATATGCATAGGCTGGAAGGCAATGAGGTTTTGATACGCGAGGTCAGCATTTTTGCGCTGCTTTTTAAGCGCAGCAACTTGTGTACCTTGCCCTTTTGTTGCGATGACACCCGCAGTGAGTCCTCGCTCGACCGCAAATTGGTGTGCCACTTCGTCATAAAGGTGGAATAACTGAACCGATTCCTCAGAGGTGTCAGCGGCAGAGACTTGCTGGCTGGTTTGGTTTATTTGCATTCCAATTAAAAAGATTAACAATGATGTGGGAATTAGAAACACAATGAGAATGGTATTTTTAATATTGAGCGAACGTAGCGACCTGAGCATGAATATAACCCTATGCAATATGTTTGCGATGAAGTTAACAAAATTTGTTGCAGAGTGAAAAGAGGTTGCATAGTTATTTTATAGAATAATGATGTGGCGCAAGCGTTGTCAAAACATTGACTTAGTGTCAAAAAACGATCTAACCATTAAGTGGTATTTTGGCGTGAGTCTCGGCAGTGCTGTTAGTGCCAATAAAAAAGCCATCTTGCGATGGCTTTTGCGATTTAACTTTTCTAATCAATAACAAACCGTGTCTAATACCGCTTGGTTATTGTGACTTAGCAACCGTATTGGTTGGTTTTGGCTTACGTCTTCTAGGCGCATTACCTGAACGAGTATTTGCTTTGCTGCCATTTTTGTTTTTTGAGTCTGTACTACCAGAGTCAGATTTACCAAACTGTCTCTGCTTGGTTTTTTGATGGCTGTTTGTTGGGCGCTGACCGTCAGCATGCTCTGTTTTTGGTTTCTTAGGCTTTTTAGGTTTAGCTGCACGAGTGTCTGTTCTTGAGGCAGGCAGTGCATGAACAGGCTTGAAGCCTTCCATTTCATGTCGCGTTAGCACTTCGCCAATCAGTCTTTCGATAGAGAACAGCTCTTTCGCTTCGTCTGCACACACGAGTGAGTACGCTTTACCGGTTTCACCAGCACGACCAGTACGGCCGATACGGTGCACATAATCTTCAGAGACATGCGGCAAGTCAAAGTTGACCACCTGTGGCAACTGAGGAATATCTAAACCACGAGCAGCGATGTCGGTAGCTACTAACACGCGGATTTGCCCAGTTTTAAATTGTTCCAGAGCCTTGGTTCTTGCGCCTTGGCTCTTGTTACCGTGGATCGCCATCGCAGAGATGTTTTTGCCTTCTAGAAAGCGAGCCAAGCGGTTGGCACCGTGTTTGGTTTTGCTAAATACCAGTACTTGTTTCCAGTCACCTTGCTCGATGAGTTTCGCCAAGATCGCTGACTTTTGGTTTTTGTCGGAAACATAGATGCTTTGCTCAACCAATTTAGTGGTTGAGTTAGGCGGGTTTACCGAGATTTCGACAGGATTGTGCACTAAGCCTTTTGCTAAAGAGCGAATTTCTGGCGAGAAGGTTGCTGAGAAAAGCAGGTTTTGACGCTCTTTTGGTAATAGGTCGAGGATCTTTTTAATATCACGGAAGAAGCCCATATCAAGCATACGATCGGCTTCATCAAGTACCAGTACTTCAAGTTGTGAGAATTTCACTGCATTCTGGCTGTAAAGATCAAGCAGACGCCCCGGTGTTGCTACAAGGACATCGCAACCTTTACGAAGCTTTTGCATTTGTGGGTTTGCTTTTACGCCACCAAATATAACATTCGACGTGGTCGGTAAATGAGCGCCATACTTAACCACACTATCATGAACCTGAGCGGCAAGTTCACGGGTTGGCGTAAGGATAAGGGCGCGTACGTGATTGCTTTTTGCTCTTTGCCCAGAGCTCAACTTCTCAAGTAGTGGTAGCGTGAATCCTGCAGTTTTGCCTGTTCCTGTTTGAGCGGCAGCCATGACGTCTTTGCCTTCGATAATGGCAGGAATGGCTTTTTCTTGAATTGGCGATGCTTTGGTGTAGCCAAGCTCGTCGATAGCGCGAAGAAGTGGAACAGATAATCCTAAGGATTCAAAACTCATAGTGGTACTCAGTAAGTGGGATAGGAGAGTGGGATCTCAAAGTGGATACTACCGGGGTAGGTGTATCCTTTTTTGCACCCATATACCCTAAGATAGGGCAAGGCGCGCTATTTTGCGTGCTTTCGAGTCGAACATCAATACAATTCTCAGTTATTGGTGGCTTGAAATTGACCATGATGACGTTTATATTGTCGCCGCCCACAGGGCACACCCTAAAATGCACACCGCCATCCCGCCATTATTGGTGCATTTATATTGGTGTTTTGAACCCCCATGCAAACTACAGTTCGTCCTTTTTTACCTCGTTTTACCCGCGAATCGGGAGCGTTAATGACGTTGTCGACGCCAATTATTTTGACTCAACTTGCTACCCAAGCGATGGGTTTCGTTGATACGACAATGGCTGGGCAGGTGAGCCCTGCTGATCTCGCCGCTATCGCACTGGGGACCAGTCTTTGGATCCCGGTTTTGTTATTACTGCGCGGCATTATTATGGCGTTAACGCCAGTGGTGGCTTTTCACCGTGGCGCCCGTGATTTCGACAGTATTTCTGTTGAATTTGTGCAAATGCTTTGGCTAGCTCTTGCCTCAAGTGTATTGCTGATTGGCTATTTATTAAGTGCAAAACCTATCTTGCAGTGGATTGGTGTCGCCGCTGAAATCATCCCAATTGCCAGTGACTATGCGTATGCGCTAGCCTTTGGTGTGCCGGGAATTGCTCTGTTTTACACCTTAAACGGTTTTTGCGAGGGGATGAATAACACCAAAGCGCCGATGATCATTTCGGTTTTGGGGTTGTTGGTAAATATTCCAGTGAACTATGTCCTTATTTACGGCAAGTTTGGCTTGCCAGAAATGGGCGCAGTAGGCTGTGGTTGGGCGACAAGTCTTGTATATTGGATGATGTCGGCGCTGTTGTACTCTTATATTAAAGGGCACCATCATTTTAAAACGATTTTGCGTTTTAAAGACACTAAGCCGCGAGCAAAAGAAATTGGTCATTTAGTTAAGTTGGGGCTACCGATTGGGATGAATATTGCCGTGTGTGGCAGTATTTTTGCTGTGATCGCGTTGTTGATTGCACGGATTGGTGCAGAAAACGTGGCAGCTGCGCAGATTGCCTTGAATATCTCCAGCATGACGTACGTGATTCCAATGAGTATCTCATTTGGTATTACGATTCGAGTGGGTCATGCTCTCGGGGCGAAAGATCATGCGGGCGCTGTTGAGCGTAGCCAGTTCGGCATTTTAGTGGCAGCACTAATGTCATTGTTGTCGGTGGCGATGTTTTTATTGTTCCCAGAAGTGATCATTAGGCTCTACACGACAGACCCTGCAATTAGTGCGACCGCCGCAACGCTATTAATCTTTACTGCCATGTATCAATTTAGTGATGCCCTGCAAACATCGGCAAACGGCGCATTGCGTGGCTATAAAGATACGAAAGTACCGATGTTTCTTGCCATTGCGTCTTACTGGGGACTCGCGCTGCCTATAGGTGTGGTATTGGGATTAACTGACCATATTGTTCCGGCAATGGGGGAGGAAGGTTTCTGGATTGGTATATTGACAGGACTCACCGTTGCCGCGTCCTTGATGTTGTTTCGCCTACGAATTGTTATTCGTAGGCACCGTCACTTAGACGACAGCAGTGCTTCAACCGTATAATTGTCTAAGTGAGGACTTCCTCTTCAGTAAGCACTGCTTGTCAGTGATAACTGATGTTTAAATGATGATTTAGGCAGTTCGAACATTGATGCTCGTACTGCCTTCTCATTCATTGCTGCACTCTCTATCACAACATAATTGCGCCATTTCGGTACGTCAATTTATCCGCTGTGTCACAGCTAAAAAAACGGGTCTATCCATCAAGATATCAGTTTGACTCTTGGGTTTAAAACGTGGACGGAACCCACTCTCATTAAGTGCTTTTTAAAGTGCATACCGTGACGGTTGTTCCTATCCCGACGCTTAGCCGTTCATCGTAGAGCGGATGACTAGCTCGGAAAGAGCAAGGCAAGCATGAATATAATAACGAAGAGAATGGCGATAAGTTTGAGCAACTTACCTATTTGATTTGTGCCACCGTTGGGTGGACGATTGCAGCAACCCATGACTTGACCTTAGTGTTAGTGTGTTTAGATAAAACTAAGGCTTGACCCATGGGTAAGGTCAAGCCTTAATGACGATTAATTCCGGCTTATTAACTCGAGCATTTTACATAAAACAGCGCCATAAGATGCTTGCCCACACTAGCAAGGCTAAGCCAATTGCGACAAACACGGCAGCAGAACCCAGGTCTTTCGCACGCCCAGACAGTTCGTGACGCTCTAGGCCAATTCTATCGACAACGGCTTCAACGGCTGAGTTCATCAACTCAACGGTGATGACAAACAGTACACTACCAACTAAAGCGGCTTTTTCTACGAGAGAAATATCCAGCAATAAAGCGACGGCGACCGCGATCACGAGACCAACGATTTCTTGTCTAAATGCGGCTTCGTGCTTCCAAGCCGCCATTAAGCCAAACCAAGAGTATTTAGCGGCGAGGAGTATACGTTTGATACCGGTGTTTTTTTGCATCTCAGTCATGGCTATTGTTCAACTTCATCGATAATGCGTCATTGCGGTTATTTTCGTGCTTATCGTCTTCGGCTTTCGTGACATCGGCAAGCGATTGGAAATCACTCGCAGTCCATATTTCTTTTGACTTCAAAGCGACGGGGAGTATATCAAACGATTCGATATTGTCAGCTTTTACTAGTTGAAATTCGGCGTATTTCTCTAGCTCTGAAAACTCGCTGAGTGCTAACTGTGTGCCGTTTTCTACGCCATTGGGCAACAACGCTAGGCTAAAATGGTAGTCGCGAGTTTTTACGACCCACTTATTAGGTAGACGATTATTGCTATCCCACCAAATCCCATCTAATTCTTTAAGTTGTGCAACCGTAATATCTTCGTCTTGTGCATCCAATTGTTTTAGGTGTTTTCGGAAGTATTGTGGGAACAGCAGCACAAAGTTCTTTTGAGAAATGTCAGGGTTAATTTTGAACATTTCTAACGCGATCAGAGCACCTAGCATATTGGAATAAAGATCCTCTGGTGAAAATGCCGAAGCGTACTCTTTGAAACCCCCGACAGAAACTAATCCATACCATTGGGCGACCTCGTGCCATTGGGCTAATCGGAATGCCAATAGAGCGGCTAATTTTGCTTCTTCGAGTTTTTCTGAATTGAGTGCATCAAGGTTTGTCATCTCAATACGGCGCTCGCGCAGCTCCGCAGTGAGGTGAATTGACAATGAATCTTCTTTACGGTTTTTGATAGCACGATAGAGATAAAACGCAAAATCGGCGGTATCTCGCACGTGCGCCGTATCTATGAATCCCCCTTTATTAGTGAAAATCAGACCATTCGTTTCTTCCGATGTACCAAATAAGCTGCTGACAACATTAGAAGATCCATCATTAAATACGTGTGTTTGAACATCTTCAGGGCTTAAAACATTATCAATGGAGAAAAAAGGCACCGGTACGCTTCCTAGCTCTGCTTTTAAGCCCGTTCCAAAGGCGCAACATGGTCGAATTCCAACGGGTACGGTATCGGTTGATGCAAAACTCGGTTGTAGTGATGCAAACAGTAGGCTGATGAACAAGAAAGCAACTTTCATAGGAAACCAAATGTTGAGGGTAAAAAATAAAGCCGCGTAGTGTGGGGGTTACGCAGGCCAGAAATGTCAGGGAAATGCAAAAACATAGGCGTCAATAATGACAATATATGCTATTGATACTTACCATTTTATGCCTTTGTCGGCGAATTTCCCAGATCATAAATTGATTAGTCGTTTTTCTGTAAATATGGGTCGACAGGATTACTGAGTAGATCAATGGCGTTAAAGTCGATGTCTTGCCACTGCTTATCTAACAATAGGCGATAAAGGGGGGTGTCAGGTTCAATTAAATGAAATAGCGTGAATTTGGTGCGTTGTGGCCATGCGCGTCCAATATTGCGTTGATGTATCTTGACTAAAGCCAGACCAATCGCCGTAAAATGGCCACCGCCGAGAATGGAAATGTCGCCTTGTTTGAGTTGCTTGAGTGCGCGCTCAGAAGTGTTTATCGTGCTGATAAAGACATTCTCGCCTATGACTTTTTTGCCTTCTTGCAGTGCACGTTGGGCGCCATACGCCATATGGTCGTTTGCCGTCCATATATAACGAATATTGGGATAGTAAGAAAGCAGCTTATGGGCTTCGGCATAAGCACGCTCTTCTTGCCACTGACCAACGCTATGATGGACGCCGTACTGTCCATCGACTTGTTCGATGAAGGCGAGCGCCCCTGCTTTACGCTGCAGAGAGGCGGGCGTAGTCTGATCGCCAGACAGCAATAAGGCATCCGCGTAGTGATGGTTTCCTTGACGATATAATGCTTGAGCGGTGAGGTAACCGATTCGAAAGTTATTTGGGAAAACGCCAGGGAGCAAACGTTGCTGCCATTCGGTGTCCTGTTGGATGTCAACTTTTTCATCAGGAGTAAGATCGTTCAGCGCAAATAAAACGCGTGATGATGTGCCGGCAACAATATCCAATAGGGCACGGCCACTTTGAGCTTCGTTAACGAGGATTATATAATCTGGTATCGGTTGATTCTGTATTCTGTCTGATAGTCGCTGCAGGGTAAGGTCGACGTCACGCTCTCCGTAAATAATATCTAAGTCAATATTGAGCGTCTTAGCGGCGGCCTTTGCGTAAAGATCGACATCGTGCCAAAAGCTTTCTTCTGCATGACCTGGATTGACAAACAATACCTGTGAGTTAGGGCTCGAGCTGGCAAAGAGTCCCGAGTGGAAAACCCCGCTCCCTATTAAAAGAGCAGTAGCGAATAGCGATGTCCATTTCATTCTACTCTCCTTAGGCTTTTTGAAATTATGTAAAGTGTTTGCGCCTATGTCGATAGTGAATGGGGGGAAATGGCTTGTTTCGTTTGTCCGTCTCAGTTCTAAAACGTTGTCTCTCTTATAAGAGCATTTAAGCCTTCGGCTTGCGGGTCTTTCGAACCAAGCGCTCGGATAGAGAAGCTAGAGCATGGTAATGCTCTAGCTTGGCAGAGTCAGTAGGGAGAGGGCGGGTTAGTTTTCTTCGCTCAACGGATCAGCCAAATAACGGGCGTGATTTCTTGATTCGTCGAATCCATGTTCGGCTAGGATGGATACCAGAAAGTAAGTCCACGGGCATTGGGAGTGGGTCTCCACAAATTTGCGATACTAATACTTCTCCAATCAGTGGAGCAGAGCTTAAACCACGAGAACCCAAACCTAGCATACAAAATAAGTTGTGGTGTTCAGGCACTGAAGATATCGCCTTAGGTGATGTCTCATGCAAAGTGCGAAGTTGCTCATAGTCAGTGACCTGACCGACAAACGGTAAATGGTCGCGACTGACACTACGTACCCCTTGTCTTGCTTGGTTCGTGGAGGTGTCAACGTCATTGACCCATGAGGTATCGGGTAAGCAACGTTTTAACTTGTCTTGATTATCAAGCTGCGCAGCAGCATCAAATTCGTTATTAATATTGTCTTTGTCGTAGCTCGCTCCAATACAATGCGTATCCGTGTTGCTGTTGCAGGGCGTGAGATACCCGTCGTAACACAACACGGTATTAAGCTTTGTTAGTTGCTGTGTGGTAGGGATGTGACTGACTTGTCCTTTGACGGCAGACAAATGCAGGTGCTGAGTTTGCTCTAATTGAGTAAACTCATGACCATTGGCGATGATGACAACATCAAATACTTGCTCGCTATTACTGGTGTTTGTCGTTGAACTCGTCATAGTTGAACTAGACGTAGGTGAACTACAAATACGCCATTTTCCATTGCTGTCTGGTGCGATGGCCGAGACGATGGTGGAGAAGTGACAAGTTAGATGTCCCTCTCGCTCCGCTTTTTGGATAAGTCCTTGAGTTAACTGTGCTGGGCATAACCAACCACCAAGTGGGTAGCTAACACTCGCAAACGGTGAGCTAAGACCAAGGGTATTTGAGGTTTCTTGGGCGGATAAGCCGTGTACCAATTCTGCAGGAAATTGACCATGAAGCATTTTATCAAGTTTGACGCTTGATTTTTCATCCCACTTTAATTGAGTCACACCACACCAACCATGATCATAATGAAAGTATGTTGCGGCCTGTTCAGCAAATTGTCGAGCGTATAAAAAAGAGGGGGCAAAGACTCTTGATACTCCTTTATGCTCACCGTTAAGCAGTGGGTAGACAGCGCCTTGGCGGTTACCTGATGCGCCTTCCGCGGCTTGTGCATCCTTACAAAACAGCGTGGACGAGATACCGCGTCGAGATAGCGCGGTGATCAAGCTTGCACTGGCAATACCGCCCCCCACAACCGCAATACGGCCGATTGAGGATGGGGTCGCACGCTGATAGAACGAATCAAAATTACTGTAGGACTGTTTGTGACTAACATGACCGGCAATCATTTCTCGCTTGGTGCCGAACCCTTTGGTTTTTTTCATATCAAAACCAGCGTCATTAAGCCCCCGTCTAACAAATCCTGCGGCAGTAAAAGTCGCACATGTTGCGTCTTGTTTCGCAAGTTTAACCATGTTATCGAATAAGGTTTGATTCCACATTTCAGGATTTTTGCTTGGCGCAAATCCATCTAAAAACCAGCAATCTACAATGCCTTGCTCGGGTGTGGGCACTAAAGGCATGCAATCTTTTATGTCACCAAACCAAAGGTCTAAGGTAATCATGCCATTCGCCAGCACAATTCGATGACATTCAGGCACAGCTATGGGATAGTGCGCTTGCAGTTGTTCAGCGTACTTTTTGAGTTCAGGCCACGCTTGATGGGCTTTTTCAAGGTCGTGTTTTGTTAGCGGGTACTTTTCAAAGCTAATAAAGTGCAGCTCTTGCATCGCAGCAGCAGGATTTTGCTCTCGAAATTGCTCGAATTGTTGCCAAGCTGCGAGGAAGTTTAGCCCAGTGCCAAAGCCAGTTTCAGCAATAACAAAGCGTCGGTTTGTTAGTTCATGCCAGCGTTGAGGAAGGCGGTTTTTCTCTAAAAAAACGTAGCGCGTTTCTTCAAGACCATTGACGTTTGAAAAGTAAACGTCATCAAATTGGTCCGAAACTGGCGTTCCCGCTTCGTTCCAATCGAGTTGAGCGTGAGTGATAGAAGTCATAATATTGACACTTAACTTGTGTTATACCCATGCTACGGCCGTTATCATGGCTACAGTTATGGGGCATCAGTTGCAGTAATTGATGTGAATTGTACGAATTTATAGGAAAGCTGACCACTTTTATCCAGTAACTTCGTTATTATTTAGCAGTTTTGAAATTTATAGGAATGTCACATGAAACGAGTCGTAATTACCGGTATGGGTATTGTTTCGAGCATCGGTAACAACGTTGAAGAAGTTTTAGCGTCTCTAAAAGCAGGCCGTTCTGGTATTAACGCCTCTGAGCAGTTCAAAGAAATGGGCCTTCGTTCTCAAGTATGGGGTGATCTAAAAATTAAACCTGCGGAACACATTGATCGTAAAAAAATGCGTTTTATGGGTGATGCTGCCGCGTACGCATACCTTTCAATGGAGCAGGCCATTGCCGATGCTGGGTTGTCAGAAGAACACGTTTCAAATGATCGCACTGGTATTGTTGCAGGTTCTGGTGGTGCATCAGCACTGAACCAAACAGTCGCAGTGGATACTATCCGTGAGAAAGGCGTTAAGCGCGTTGGTCCATATATGGTGCCTCGTACTATGTCTTCAACGGTTTCAGCTTGTTTGGCTACACCATTCAAGATTCGTGGCGTTAACTACACAATGAGTTCAGCATGTGCGACATCAGCACACTGTATCGGTCACGCGATGGAGCTGATTCAACTAGGCAAACAAGACATCGTATTTGCTGGTGGCGGTGAAGAGCTTGATTGGACGCAAACCATGATGTTTGACGCAATGGGCGCGCTATCTACGAAATACAACGACGATCCAACGAAAGCATCACGTACTTATGATGCCAATCGTGATGGCTTTGTTATTTCTGGTGGCGGCGGCATGGTTGTTGTCGAAGAGCTTGAGCACGCATTGGCGCGTGGCGCAACTATCTACGGTGAAGTGGTAGGTTACGGTGCAACATCCGATGGCTACGACATGGTAGCGCCATCAGGTGAAGGCGCAGTGCGTTGTATGAAAATGGCAATGCAAGATGTTGATAGCATCGATTATGTTAATACTCACGGTACGTCTACGCCAGTAGGTGATGTGAAAGAGCTTGGCGCTATTCAAGAAGTCTTCGGTGGCAACAGCCCAGCGATTTCAGCGACTAAAGCGATGACTGGTCACGCACTGGGCGCGGCAGGTGTTCATGAAGCCATTTACTCAATGCTTATGCTTCACCATAGCTTTATTGCACCGAGCATTAACGTTGATACCCTTGATGAAGCGGCTGAAGGTCTAGACATCGTGAAAGAAACTCGCGAACAAGAGCTGAACACCGTCATGTCAAACAGCTTCGGCTTTGGTGGCACAAACGCGACGTTGGTCATCAAAAAATACCAAGCGTAAGCGTTGAATCTCGTATCATGGATAGATGCCAGGGTAGATTAACTCGCTGGCATTGAATGTAACGAGAGACAATTTAGAAGTTTCCAGAGCTGACTGACGAGAATGTCAGTCGCAGACGCAAATTTTGATCCCTGGAGAGCGGGTCAGAATCCTTTTGTTCTGGATTATTGCCCGGCCTTTTTTAGGACGGGCATTTTTCTATCTAGCGCGCGGGAAATTGTTGTGATGCAGAGGGCAACAAGCCAGTGAGGCTATCGCGGGTAAATCGGAGCCAAACCTTTCTCGACAGCCTGCCGTTTATCTTGCACAATTCAGACATATTTGAAAGATCCCACCAGGAACTAGGTAATGAAGATTATTGTAGATGAGGCGATGCCTTATGCCGTTGAGCTATTTCAACAACTTGGTGAGGTTGTTGCCATGCCGGGTCGAGAGTTGAGCGCAGCGGACCTCGTTGATGTTGATGCTTTAATGATTCGCTCTATCACTAAAGTAAACGCGACATTGTTAGAGAAAGCGAATCGCTTGAAATTTGTTGGCACAGCCACGGCGGGCATGGACCATGTTGACCAAGCATTGCTGAAAGAGAAAGGCATCTTTTTTACCGCAGCTCCTGGGTGCAACAAAGTTGGCGTTGCTGAATATGTGATGAGTAGCCTAATGGTGATTGGTCAACAACAAGGCTTCTCTATCTTTGATAAAACGGTGGGAATTGTTGGCTGTGGTCAGGTGGGCAGTTACCTACAAAAATGTTTAGAAGGTATCGGGGTTAACGTTTTAATTAATGACCCTCTCAAGCAGCAAGAAGGGGATGAGCGTACATTCACTGAATTGGATACTTTGTTAGAACAAGCCGACGTGATTACGACTCATACGCCAATTACGACTGATGGCCAGTTTCCAACCCATCACTTGATCAATGAACAGCGTTTAGCGCTCTTGCGCGCCGATCAAATATTGATTAACGCCGCTCGAGGTCCAGTGGTCGATAACCAGGCGTTGAAGCGTCGTCTACAGAAAAATGATGGTTTTACCGCCGTGCTTGATGTGTTTGAATTTGAACCTAAGGTTGATTTCGAACTGCTTCCTCTGCTAACGTTTGCGACCCCTCATATTGCAGGCTATGGTCTAGAAGGGAAAGCACGTGGAACGACGATGATTTTTAATCGTTTCTGTGAGTTTATGGAATTGGAAAATCGTGCCAATCCAGATGCATTATTACCGGTTGCGCCGATCCCTGAGATCACACTAGATCGAGAGTGGGATGAGGCGGTACTGCACAGTTTAACGCAAGTGATCTATGACGTCCGTAAGGATGACGCCGTTTTCCGTCGTGAAATTCGCACAGAAAATGGTTTTGACAGTATGCGCAAACATTATTGGGACAGACGCGAATACGGCGCTGTTCGAGTCAAAGGTCGTGCCGATTGTAATTTGGCACCTTTGGCTGAGTTAGGATTTAAAATAGAGGTAAACCAATGAGCCAACAATTTAATATCGCTGTATTCGGAGCCACCGGTGCTGTAGGTGAAACTATGGTTGAGGTGCTTCAAGAGCGTGAGTTTCCTATGGGCGATGTTTACCTTCTAGCAAGTGAGCGCAGTGAAGGAAAAACGTATCGTGTAAATGGTAAAACGGTACGAGTACAAAATGTTGAGGACTTCGATTGGTCTCAAGTTCACATCGCATTATTTTCTGCTGGTGGTGAGCTATCTGAAAAGTATGCGCCAATCGCTGCAGATGAAGGTGTGGTAGTTATCGACAACTCGTCGCACTTTCGTTACGACTTTGATGTGCCTTTAGTGGTACCAGAAGTTAACCCAGAGGCGATTGCTGAGTTCCGCAACCGCAATATCATTGCTAACCCAAACTGTTCAACTATCCAAATGCTAGTGGCGTTAAAACCAATCCACGATGCGGTAGGGATTGAGCGTATTAACGTGTCCACCTATCAGTCTGTTTCAGGTGCTGGTAAAGCGGGTATTGATGAGTTAGCGGGACAAACGGCATCACTTCTAAATGGTCGACCGGCAGAAACGAGTACTTTTGATCAACAGATCGCGTTTAACTGTATCCCACAAATTGATCAATTTATGGATAACGGCTACACCAAAGAAGAAATGAAAATGGTGTGGGAAACGCAAAAGATTTTTAACGACCCTAGCATTATGGTCAACGCAACATGTGTGCGTGTCCCTGTCTTCTATGGCCACGCCGAGTCGGTCAGCGTCGAAACTCGTGCCCCGATTGATGCGGACGAAGTGACTCGCTTGCTTGAGCAAACTGATGGTATTGAAGTCTTCCATGGTCAAGAAATGCCAACGCAAGTTCGTGATGCTGGCGGTAAAGATCACGTCTTGGTTGGACGTATCCGTAATGATATTAGCCACCATAGTGGTATCAATATGTGGGTTGTTGCTGACAACGTGCGTAAAGGGGCTGCAACAAACGCAGTTCAAATTGCTGAAGTACTGATTCGAGATTACTTCTAAATCCGCGTCATTTTTAACCAAAGGCCTCTTTATGAGGCCTTTGTGCTATCTAAGCATGTGAACTTGATGCGATTATCTTGCTTGATTCGAGTTTTTTCCCACAGAACCTATAGTTTTGGAGCAAATATCCGATATAGTAAAGAGATAAGTATTGTATTTGTAATCGCAGACAGCTGAGCCTTCCATGCATCATTTTTTCAAGCGTCTACTAGTGGCCTTAGCACTAGTTGGAGCCACAACGTCATCATCATTTAGCGCTGATACTATTCGCCTCTCTGGTCCGAATGGGGAATTATTGGATGCTCCTCAGTATTCTGAGCAGATTCGACGCCCGATATTAGCCTCTGTAGGAGATGAGCCTTCTCAATACTATGGTCCGACCCAGCGCGCAGAGACATTATGGTCTATAGCTTCTAAATTCAAGCCAGCAGGTACGACCGTACAACAAACCATCTACGCTTTTTACGAACTCAATCCGGGTGTGTTTGAAAACGAAAATATTCATCAACTGATCCCAGGTAATCGCCTACGCGTTCCTTCGCCAACACAAATTAATCAAGTTGATCGTCAAGAAGCGCTATCGGTATTAGCTTCGCACCAGCAGCGGCTAACCTCGAATAAATCGACGGTTGAACCTAAAAGCGCCGCAACACCAGCGGCAAAAGTTACGCCTGTAGTTGAAAAACCTGTAATTGAAAAACCTAAAGTCAAAACACCGGTAGTACCACTACCGGCTAGCGATGTTATTGAGAATAAGAATGCTATAGAGAATAAGATCGCGGATACGCCGGCCGCAGATAAAAAAGCCATTGCAGATGTCGTGGAGACATCACTGACCAATAAACTGAAGCAAGAGCTTACGCGTTCAGAAGACGAACTTATTTCACTAGAGGAACGCAATCATCAATTGCGGCTTATGCTGTCTGAAGTTCAGCAGCAGGTGAATACGTTACAAGACGAAGTGAGCAACGAAGAGCGAATTCGTAGTGAAGTCGAGCGTCAACTGCTTGATGAAAAACGCAAACAAGAAGAATTACAACGTTTAGCGCCAACAACCATGGATACTTGGTTATCTAATCCTTGGATTGTGGGTCTTCTTGCCTTTGTACCAGCATTATTAGTGGGTCTTATTGTGATGCTCGTGATGAGAACACGCAAGAACAAGACCCGCGACGAAACGTCGCCAGCCGATAGCAATGAGAGTAATGATGCAGCAAGTGTCGCAGCGATGGGAGCAGCAGGTGCAGCTGCATTGGCGGCGGACACGGCAGACGCTATGCAAGACGATGACGACTTGTTCTCTGATGAGTTGTTTGGCGACTTCGAAACCGCAGATACGGAAGACGCAACCGCTACGCAAGAAAAAGAGGCAGATAATGATATCTTTGCCGACCTTAATGAAGGTGAGTTAGATTTTAATCTAGATGATGAGGATGACCCTTTTGCGAGCATCGGCGACGATGGTGAATTGGATATTGGCTTTGTTGATCTCGATGCAAGTAATAATGGCATTAGTGTTAAAGATGGAGAGAAAGCGCTAGGTCTTGAGGAAATGGAACGTGCGCTTAATGACGTTACTGCGCCAGAGTCTGATTTAGATGAGCTCGACTTAAACTTATCGGATGACGAGGACGAAACGGATCCGGTTTCTCAGCAAGACTTGGACGACTTGTTTGCTGAAATAAACATGAAGGCCCCGAGCGTTGATGAACAATTTGAAATAGATGAGCCGCGAGAGTCTGATGAAGGTGCGATCAACCAAGCACAGATGGATGAGCTGTTGTCTAGTGGGTTTGATCTTGACGAGTCAGAAGCTGATGCTCTGGACGATATCTTTGCTGAGGAAGCGCCAACGAGTGATATATCGTCACAAGCCGCAGCTGAAACCAATACCAATGTCGAGGTTGGGAATGATGATATTGACGATCTTTTTGCACAATTTTCGCAGATAGACACACCGAGTGATGCTTCGACGCAAGCTAAGCCTGAAGAGCCGGAATCGTCAGATGATGTTGCTTTGCTTGATGAAATGCTCGGCGATGATTTTGAGCTATCGGATATCTCTGACTCAGATTTGATGTTAGATGAGATGGTCGATAGCGATCCGGTAAACGAAGATACCCAGCCTCAAGAAAATACTCTAGATGATGATATTGACCTTGATGAGAATAGTACCGATTTACTGGATGATCTTTTGTTTGAGCGTGCCTTTGATGCTCAAGAGGGGGAGAGTCACGAGTCTTTAGCGCTTGATCCTTTTGAATCGGGCCAACTGTTATCTGAAGATGAAACGCACTCCGAGCTCTCAGAAGAGCAAGATGCGTTCGCCAATCTCTTTAACGCTGGTGATGAGGATGCAGAAGCTCAAGAGCCCGCTGTTAAAGTCGGTCAAACTGCTGTTAACGTCGATGAAGCGGCACAAACCCACGTTCAAGACGCTACTCGTTTCGATGAGTCTGATGAATTGGATGAACTAGATGATATCGATGCTTTATTGGCTCAACATGGTAGCCAAGAACTGCTGCAAGATACTGATAGCGGGTTGGATGATGAGGCCGTATTAAGCGATGTAGCAATTCAGCCGCCTGAATTGCCCGAACAAGACAATGTACTGCCAAGTGATGCTATTACCACTGATATCGACGCAAGCGGGGCCGATGCGGATAGTGACTTTGATTCACTACTGGAGCAGCATTCAGCTCAGGATGAAAGTGACGATACCGCAGAAACCAGAAATGATGATGTTACTGATGTTACTGATGTTACTGATGTTACTGATGTTACTGATGTAAATGATGGCTTCCAAGCGGCTCTGGATAATGCGATCGAAGCGACGACGCCTTCTGAGGTGCGTTCTTCCGAATCTGAGCTTTCAGAATCTTTAGAACCAGAACCAGAATCTTTAGCGCATGAGCTAGCAGAAGCGACTTCCCCTCAGCCATCGATGACTGATCTGGCGGATGAAGAGGCATTGGCGAGTAAACAAGTGAACCATCCCGCGGCAGCTGCTCGTGATGATGAGTTTGACTTTTCCCCACAGATTGAAGGTGGCGTTGATGCCCCAGATGATGATTTTGACGCCGAGCGAGAGCAAGCCGAGCTTAATGCGCTGCTAGAAAATGAGTTTGGTATTCCACACGATGATGATTGGAATGTAGACAGTACAACGCCTGTTGAATCAAACCTTGTTGAATCTAATCCTATTAGCAATGAAACCGCAGAGTCGGACGTTGCGGTTCAGCCTACAGTGGCTTCGCCGCTAAATGATGGCGAATCGACGATGACTGATGAGGCCACTGACGATGAATTTTTGGATTCAGCCTTAAGCAGTGAATACAACGAAGCCCAAGCTTTAGCGGATTCAGAAGATGATTATCAATTTGACGGTGATGAGGTTGTGGGTGAAGACCAAGCCTTTGCTGTAGATGACACTGATCTACCTGAATACAGTGAAGAAGACGCATTGGCTGATGTTTTGGCAATGGGCGCACTTCAAGACGAATTGCCAGCAGATACTCATCATAATCGTGAACAAGACGTTCACGAAAAAAACGGTTCTGAGGCAGAACTTACCTCAGAACCGGTTGCACTTGATGATGTTGACGTACTGGATACGAATGAATCGGTAGAGGCGAATAGCCGTGATGACATTGTATTCCCAGAATATACCGAAGAAGACGCATTAACGGATTCAGAAGAGGTGGATGGTAGTGAACAAGAGCCTCAATCTAGAACATCGGCCTTAGACGAGCCAGCGCACACATTTTCAACCAATGAAGAATTAGTTGGTGAGACGCTGGACCATTCTGAAATTGATGCGCTGGCTGATGCATTTTCAATGGTCGATACCCAAGCGTTGGAGCAAGAAGGTCAACTGGGTGAGTTACTTAGCGATGGCAAGCAAGGCTTTAGTAATATTAATCCAGTGGATCAGACAACGGCAGATAGCGCTGGGCTCGATCTAGCAACCATGCTCGAAGATGATACATCAATCGATGGTGGTGAAGATTGGAATGGCTTTACCCTAACGGATGCACAAAAAAGTGCTATTGATGAATCTATTCCTGACGAAGAGCAAGCGATATGGTCTCAGGATGCTGGCTCACTAAAAAGTGCGAAGAACGAAGATTGGTCTTCTCAAGATCCAGTAGAGAACTTTGAAAACAACAGCGCCCAGTTTATGACGATTGACGAGTTAATGGCTCAGGTTAACGACGAACCTCAGTCTGAGATTGATGAGGAAGAAGCGCTACAACTTGACGTTGGACTTGACGAATTTCCAGATGTTATTGGCGAGGTCACGGATGTCGATGTTGATAATGAGTCTGAGGCGTCGGGCAATCTAGACTTGGCGAAAATCTATATTGAAATGAATGATTTTGATGGCGCGAAGAAGTTACTGCAAAAGGTACTCGACGAGGGGTCTGCGTCTCTAAAGGACGAAGCTCGAGGCGTGTTGGATAAAATGTCCGCCTGATTGTTTTAATACGTATAGATCGGCTTAATGCGTACAGCTCGGTCACTATCGTTGATTAGTCAATAACGGGCTATGAAAAATAAAAGAACGGCGAAGTCGCCGTTTTTTTATTGTCGCTATATCGAGGTATAGCCTAGAGGATGCAAGGGTGGTTCGATCGTGACGGAAGGGCACTAGGCTAAGGCGCCGTGTGTGGCACGCCTTTTGTTAGTATTGTGTAAGCTCTAGCCTGCGCCTGGCGGCAAATTGGTAATCTCGTCATTTGAGTATATACTTTGCCACCCAGTAGGAATGACGAATGTTCAGAGAGATTTATGAGAGTAGCATTAGGTATCGAGTATAACGGTGCCAATTACTATGGTTGGCAAAGACAGCGTGATGTGAACAGTGTCCAAGCCGAATTGGAAAAGGCACTATCCGTTGTAGCGAATCAGCCAATTGAAGTGATGTGCGCAGGACGCACAGATGCCGGTGTTCACGGTACAGGTCAAGTGGTTCATTTTGATTCCCCGGTCACGCGCAAGCCTGCCGCATGGACAATGGGTGTTAATGCTAATCTCCCAAAAGATATTACGGTTCGCTGGGCAACTGAAGTCTCTGAGTCTTTTCATGCACGTTTTTCTGCAACGGCACGACGTTACCGATATGTGATCTTCAACCACGCTTTGCGACCTGGGATTTTATCGACAGGCGTTAGCCATTATCATGGTGAGTTAGATGCTGACAAAATGCATCAAGCGGGTCAGTTTTTATTGGGCGAAAATGATTTCACTTCATTTAGAGCCGTGCATTGTCAGTCACGAAGCCCTTGGCGTAATTTGATGCATCTTAACGTCACTCGTCATGGTCCGTATGTTGTGATTGATATTAAGGCTAATGCGTTTGTCCATCACATGGTGAGAAATATTACTGGTAGCTTGATTGTGGTGGGTCGCGGGGAGCAGCCTGCAGAGTGGATTGAATGGTTACTGGCGCAAAAAGACAGAAAACTGGCTGGTGCGACGGCAAAGGCAGCAGGGCTGTATTTGGTTGATGTCGATTACCCAGATGAGTATTCGCTCCCAAATGTGCCAATTGGTCCATTATTTTTCCCTGATGATTTGAACTCAGGCTGGTAAAGCGACTCAAATGAAAGAGTTGGTAGGTGTCTGACTACAAGGTACAACCAGTTTTTTATCTACAGTGGCGCAGTTATGTGGTTTAATCCTCATGCATATTTGAATTCAATACTCTCGCTATGACAGCGGGAGTCACAAAATAAAAGGTCTTCCATGAGTTGGCTTGAAAAGATTTTAGAAAAAAGCAACATCGTTACCTCACGTAAAGCCTCGATCCCTGAAGGGGTTTGGACAAAATGTACGTCTTGCGAGCAGGTGTTATATCATGCTGAACTAGAGCGTAACCTAGAAGTGTGTCCGAAATGTGACCATCACATGCGTATGCGCTCACGTCGTCGTTTGGAAACGTTCCTAGATAAAGATAACCGTACTGAGCTTGCTACGGAATTTGAACCAAAGGATAAGCTGAAGTTCAAAGACTCAAAACGTTACAAAGAGCGTATCTCAGCGGCACAGAAAAATAGCGGTGAGAAAGACGCACTTGTGGTCATGCAAGGCGAAGTTCTTGGTGTCCCTGTTGTTGCTTGTGCGTTTGAGTTTGCGTTCATGGGCGGCTCAATGGGTTCTGTTGTGGGTGCACGTTTTGTCGCGGCTGTTGACGCGGCTATCGAAAACAACTGCGGTCTAGTGTGTTTTTCTGCAAGTGGCGGCGCCCGCATGCAAGAAGCATTAATGTCTTTGATGCAGATGGCGAAAACGAGTGCAGCACTAGAGCGTTTGTCTCAGAAAGGACTGCCGTACATTTCAGTGATGACGGATCCAACGATGGGCGGCGTATCTGCAAGTCTTGCAATGCTTGGTGACATTAACATTGGTGAGCCTAAAGCACTGATTGGCTTTGCTGGCCGTCGTGTTATTGAGCAAACTGTACGTGAAGACTTACCAGAAGGCTTCCAACGCAGTGAGTTCTTATTAGAGCATGGTGCGATTGATATGATTGTTGATCGTCGTGAAATGCGTCAACGTGTCGGCAGCCTACTGGCTAAAATGACTCGCGCAACTTCACCTTTAGTGGTTTCTGTTGAAGATTCTCCGGCAGAACCATCATATGAAGTACCAGAAGCGGACGAAAAAGGGTAAAGTACTCACTAAGTTATCATTATTTAGATATTGACTGCTAAATGAGTTCACAATCCATTCCACAAGCCACATCTTCACTTCAGATGTGGCTTGATTATTTACAAAGTATCCACAGCAGCGCTATCGACCTCGGTCTAGAGCGAGTAGCCGTGGTGGCCAACAAGGGCAAGTTAACCAAACCTGCTCCCACCGTTATCACCGTCGCCGGGACGAATGGTAAAGGTTCTACATGTGCATTAATGGAAGCCATCCTATTGGATGCGGGTTATTCTGTTGGTGTCTACAGTTCTCCTCATCTTATTCGCTATAACGAACGCGTTCGTATTAATGGCCAAGAACTTCCAGACCAATCTCATGTTACTGCCTTCGACTACATCGAGACGCTTCGTGGTGACGTAAGTCTTAGTTTCTTTGAGTACGCGACGTTAGCGGCACTTAAACAGTTTCAAGAAAACAACGTTGAAGTCGTGCTACTTGAGGTAGGACTTGGTGGTCGTTTAGATGCCACCAATGTGGTTGACCATGATGTGTCAGTGATTACCAGCTTAGCGGTTGATCATGTTGATTGGCTAGGTGATGACATTAATGTCATTGGGTTTGAAAAAGCGGGCATTTTCCGCTCTGGCAAGCCAGCAATCTGTGGTCAACCCAAGCCCCCGGCAACCGTCCCTGCTCATGCCGATGATATTGGCGCCGATTTTTACCAAACCGGTATTCAGTTTCACTACGAAATGACATCTGATACGACTTGGTCATGGCAGCATGGTACCTTTGCCCTAGACGCACTACCGATACCTGCATTACCTTTGATGAATGCCAATACGGCGATTATGGCTCTAGGCGCGGCAAAGCTTGATATTTCCGATGTGAATATTGTGAATGGCTTAGAGCAAGCGACGCTGCCTGGTCGCATGCAGGTGTTGCCCGGGAAGCCAGTCACCATTTTGGATGTGGCGCACAACCCACATTCAGCAGAATACTTGGTTGAACAACTAACCAAGCGTTATCCTGAACAGACGTTTAAGGTCGTGATCGGCATGTTGCATGATAAAGATGTGGCAGAAACGATGCGTGCATTACAGCCTTTAGCTCGCGACTGGTATTTAGCATCGTTGACTGGGCCGCGAGCTGCAAGTGCTCAGGAGCTGTCGGAGTGTCTAGAGAGTGACGTTGCGTCATTGTTATATGATAACCCTGTCTCAGCGTATGATGCAGCGATCCAATCTGCAAAAGATAATGACATTGTCTTGGTGCTTGGTTCTTTCCATACTGTAGGTGAAGTCCTTGAATACACCGAAAGCAACACTCGCGGGTGTGACCGTTAAATCATAAGGAGAAGAGATGGCGAGTAAATTTCAAAGTCGTCTGATTGGCACCATTGTTTTGGTTGCTGTCGGTGTCATTATTTTACCCGATCTTTTAGATGGTAAAAAACTGCACTACAAAGAAGAGTTTGCCAGTATCCCACTTAAGCCTGAGCTAAGCTCGGACGTTGAAAGCTTTGAGATCTTGGAACCAGAAGATGCCTCTGAGGTATTGCCAGACTCCCCAGTAATGGCAACCGTTGGTGAGACAATGGAAGAAGAGGCGCAATCAGACGTGGTAGATGTTTCGATACAAGAAGTGCCAGAGCGAAATGACTATGCAGATAGTGCCTGGATTATTCAGCTTATGGCACTTAAGAATGCGGAAAACGCACGCGGACTGGTTGCAGATTTACAAAAACGGGGTTATCAAGCACATGTGAAGCAGGAATCGAACTTTACTCGCGTAATCATCGGTCCCGATGTTTCAAAAAGTAAACTTGAGACGCAATTGGTTGAATTAGAGAAAATTACTGGCTCAAGAGGTCAATTGCTCAAATTTAAACCACTAAATCCATAAGAAAACGTTTGCGTCGCGTTTTTTTCTGTTAAAATGCGCGCCAACTTGAGATGAATAATTAATGAATTGGTTAGATTTTGTCATTTTGGGTGTGATTGGGCTGTCAGCTTTAATCAGCTTAGTTCGCGGATTCGCTAAAGAAGCAATGTCGTTGGTAATATGGTTTGGTGCATTTTTTATCGCCAGTCAGTACTTCGCTAAACTAGCGGTGTACTTTACTAATATTGAAGACGAGATGTTTCGTAATGGCGCCGCAATTGCTGCTCTATTTGTCGCAACTCTGATTGTTGGGGCATTGATCAATTATGTTCTAGGGCAGTTAGTTCAGAAAACGGGATTGTCAGGTACAGATCGCGTATTGGGTGTGGTGTTTGGTGCACTACGAGGTGTACTAATCGTGTCAGCCGTGCTGTTTTTTGTGGACACTTTTACCACATTGAATAGCAGCGAATGGTGGGAAAACTCACAACTCATGCCGCATTTTAAGCTGGTGATTCAGCCGTTTTTTGAACATATCGAAGCAACTTCTAGTTTCCTGTCTGGCGCATAATTGCGCCAGCTAAATGTCGCAAATCGAGGATTAGGACATGTGTGGTATTGTTGGAATCGTTGGCTCTACGCCTGTGAATCAGTCTATCTATGACGCTTTGACCGTTTTACAGCATCGTGGCCAAGATGCCGCTGGTATTGTTACCATAGAAAGCAATCGTTTTCGTCTGCGTAAGGCGAATGGTCTCGTTAAAGATGTTTTTGAAGCGAAACACATGCAACGCCTTCAGGGCTGTGTGGGTATTGGTCACGTACGTTACCCAACGGCGGGTAGCTCTAGTGCCTCAGAAGCTCAACCTTTCTATGTAAACTCACCGTTTGGTATTACGTTGGCTCACAACGGCAACTTAACCAATGCGAATGAAGTGCGTGAAAAGTTGTTCGAGAAAGACCGCCGTCATGTCAACACCACTTCTGACTCTGAAGTGCTTCTTAATGTACTTGCGCATGAGATTGATACGGTTAAAGGAAACGTGACCTCAGACGACGTATTCCGTGCAGTGACCAACGTGCACCGTGCTATTAAAGGCGCGTATGCAGTGGCAGCAATGATTATCGGACACGGTATGATTGCCTTCCGTGACCCACATGGTATTCGACCGCTATGCTTAGGTAAGCGAGAAGTGAATGGCAAAACGGAATACATGGTGGCATCAGAATCAGTAGCGCTTGACGCCGTTGGCTTTGATTTCATTCGTGATGTTGCGCCAGGTGAAGGTATTTACGCGACATTTGATGGTGAATTGCACACGCGTCAATGTGCCGATAATCCAGCACTGAACCCATGTATCTTTGAATTCGTTTACTTTGCTCGACCAGACTCTTTTATCGATAAAATTTCGGTTTACAGTGCACGTGTAGAAATGGGTAAAAAGTTGGGTGAACGCATCCAGCAAGAATATAGCGACCTCGACATTGATGTTGTTATTCCAATCCCAGAAACGTCTTGTGATATTGCTTTGCAGATAGCGCAAGCAATTGATAAGCCGTACCGCCAAGGGTTTGTTAAGAACCGCTATGTTGGTCGTACATTCATCATGCCTGGTCAACAACAGCGTAAGAAATCAGTACGTCGTAAACTGAATGCGATTCGCTCTGAATTTAAAGGCAAGAACGTCCTACTTGTTGATGATTCAATTGTACGTGGTACCACATCGGAACAAATCATAGAGATGGCTCGTGACTCAGGTGCGAACAAGGTTTATATGGTATCGGCAGCTCCGGAAGTGCGCTTCCCGAACGTATACGGTATCGATATGCCAAGCGCGAACGAACTTATTGCACATGGCCGTGATAACGACTCTATTTGTCAACAGATTGGTGCAGATGCGCTTATCTTCCAAACGTTGCCAGATTTGATTGAAGCAGTAGGTTTGGGCAACCCTGACATTAGCTGTTTTGATACTTCGGTTTTCAACGGTGAGTACGTGACGGGAGATATTGATCAAGAGTATCTTGATTTCCTAGACTCACTGCGTAACGACGACTCGAAAGTACAACGTGAAATCCAGCAAGACCTTGCCAACTTAGAGCTTCATAACGAAGGCGCGTAATATTACTCGAACTTCTACAGAAGTAAAAAAACCAGAGTGATATTTCACTCTGGTTTTTTTGTCACTGACGGATTTTGTATTGGCTAGCTACTTGTATTGGCGAGCTAATAGATGGCTAGTGAATTGAGTAAGCGATAACAAAATCAATAAATAATCGTACTTTCTCTGGCAGATGATCTTTATGGTTGTAGAGCATATAAATGTCGCGTGGGTTAGCACTCCAATCAGGAAGAATACGTACTAACTCGCCATTGTCTATGTACTCTTTTACCATGACATCCGGCATTAGTGTAATGCCTAAGCCCGCAGAACATGCTCGTCTTACCACATTGAGGCTATTAGCTTCGAAGCGTGCTTTTGAATTGTTAATCACCGATTCGCCGCTGTTGTTTTTAAGCTGCCATTTTATCAGTGGTGCGCCTTTAAGAAGACGGTGCGTGGTGAGCTCTTCTGCATGGGAAGGCTCGCCATTTTGTGCAAGATAGCTTGGTGTCGCTATCAATACATCTTTAACCGTACTGATTTTTCGAGCAATTAGGCTGGAATCTCGCTGTGGGCCAACGCGGAAAATGACGTCCCACTCCGTTGGATCAAGTTGGTCTGCATGATTGCTCGTGGTTAACTCCAAGCTGATATCGGGATACTGCACCATGAAGTCATTGAACATCGGCATGATCATGCGTTTAGTCAGATTTGAAGGTGAGGATATTTTTAGTTTTCCTGACGCGCCCTTACATTCATCGGCAATTTCTTCTGACGTCGAAGTAAGTCGATGCAGCAACGGTGAGCATTCATTGTAAAAACGTTCCCCTGCCTCTGTTAAAGAGAGCTTTCGGGCGTGGCGATTTAACAAACGTAGATTAAGAGAGTCTTCAAGCGCTTGAATTCGTCGCGTTATGGTTGCAACAGGAATCATGGTTTTGCGTGAAGTTGCAGTATAACTTCCATTTTCAACAACAAGCCGGAATAGATTTAAATCATCGAGTTTCATATGGTCAACTATTTGTATTAATTCGTTTTGTTATGGCTTAGCCCAAAGGCTTAACTCGGAGGCAGTATGAGTGTAGACACTATATTGGTGAAAACAACGATTGAGAATAGCCTAATATCAATAAGTTGAAAAAATTATCATGACGTTGGTTATATCTCAGACACCCACATATTGTATTAGATATTGAAGCAAAGGGGTACATTTGTATAAAAGACTATTTATGCCTACAGTTAAAGTACTCAAGAGCGGTTGGCTTGAGGGTGGATTATTCAATTAAGTGCATTATTGTAGCGTTTCCTTGCGACACGAAGTTTGATGCAAACCAATAAAAACGATAACGAAACGCGCAATGAAAAATTTGTGAGGCGTAATTTTATGTCTAAAACTGACAGTCAAGTTGCTGAGGTGCAGGTACATCAGTCGAATCACTCTAAGATAATGGTGGTTGATGATGACCCTATATTTCGTACGGTGACCAAAAATTATTTGGAAGCGATAGGGCATCGTGTCTTTGAGGCTCAAGATGGGTTAGAAGCCTTGAAAATGCTCGATTCGACACAGCCAGAGCTCGTGCTGTGCGATTTGTCCATGCCATTGCTTACCGGAATGGAGTTTGCTGAAGAGGTAAGAATGGAATACCCGTCCCTACCTGTTATCGTGATCTCCGCAACGGGAGATATGGGCGATGTGGCCAAAGCGCTACGCTTTGGGGTCAAAGACTTTCTGACAAAACCCATTGCCGATTATCGCTATTTAAATGAAGCGATAGATAAGGTACTCGAAGACAGTGCCGATGTTTGTAACCAAAGTGACTTTGTTAGCCGCTGGTTTAGGCTGGAGGATAATGACAGCTCTCAAGATGAGCAAGAATTGCATTGGCACCTCAAGTTTTTGCAAGAAAACCCCAATGCGGCACGTGAGCTGTTGACTGCATTACTACCTGAAAAAGACTGCTCGTTAGGGGCTTGGCATAGTAGCTATCGAATGCTCCAGTCGACGACAAATTTACCATTGGTATTCGACTTTTCATGGTTGATGAGCGGACAATTGGCTTTTTATCTGGTCGATGCATCGTCGAGTGACGAGGGTGGGATTGCCAGCACTTTGCTAGTCCGAGCATTATTTGATGACTATATTCGTAGGGTTCAGCATAACAGTGTTGACCTAAAAGACTTAGCGACCAACATGGAGAAAGGATTAGAGTGCTCAAAAGGGGCGTATCCTGTTGATGCTCTTTTGGGTGTGATTGATTTGTCCGACCGCTCGCTGTCGATATTGCCGGCAGGCTTGGATTGCCGTTGGCAAAATGGCGATGCTCATTATCAGGTCGCAGGTGGTCAGAAATTAGGTGAAAACTGTATTCGAAATTTCATGACCAAAGATCTTCCGGTTCATGAGTTAAGTAAGCTATCTATGAGTCAGGTAGGCGCATCAAGCTTTAGCTGGGATATCCGCTTGTCTCAGGGGGAGTAAGAATAATAACCATACAGTTACTCTGTTTTTGATGGATTGTAATTACTATATAGTGCGGATGTTAATGAAATGGGAGTGGAACTTCGATTTCATTAATTAGCCAATGTGTAACGACGACGATAACGTCGGCACGGCTTACTATCATTACAAGCCATCAAATTAAGAGCAAAGTTATGTCTGACACCGAATTCAAAGAACCGTACAATATTTTCTATTTCCTAGGCTTTATTGCCGTATTGCTTATTCCAACGCTTCCCGCTACTCTGACGTTATTCCGTATCATGAATGGATATGCAACCTTTTGATAAGTAAGTTAACATGACGCTGCGACAGGCCTTATGGAGTGTCGCAGGCATAAGCTCAGTAACCCTTGGGGTGATTGGGATATTCCTACCGTTACTGCCCACAACCCCTTTTTTGTTACTTGCCAGCGCGTGTCTTTTGAAAGGCAGTCCGCACCTTCATCAGCGCTTGCTCGCTCATCCTAAACTCGGCCCAGTTATTTCAACATGGGAAAGTGAACGCGCCGTATCTCGCACAACGCGCAATAAAGGCATCGTGTTTATTTTGGCCAGTTTCCTGATCTCCATCATTGTTGTCCCGCTCGTGTGGTTAAAGGCTGCACTCTTTTGCTTATGTGGGGTCATTTTAGGCTTTTTTTTGCGACTTCCTGTGAAAGAGTCGGTTGCTGATAAGTCTGAAAGTCACTAACATTAGAGGATTGTTCGCTCGCGTTTTGCGAGTGTTTATTTTTAGGCCAACAGAATGAAAGTATGGTTTTGCGTTGTGAAATCATTACTCACGTCATTGAGCGCAGATTGACCTCTCCAGAGACAAAAATTATGAGCATCGACAGAATTTCACAAATCAAAGCCAGCATCAAAAGCATCCCTGATTACCCAAAACCAGGCATACTTTTTCGCGATGTCACCAGCTTAATGGAAGATCCTGAAGCCTATAGAGCCACTATTGCTCTGTTGGTAGAGAAATATAAAGATCAAGGCTTTACAAAAATTGTGGGCACAGAAGCTCGTGGTTTTTTGTTTGGTGCGCCATTGGCTTTAGAGCTCGGTGTTGGATTTGTTCCAGTGCGTAAGCCAGGTAAACTGCCACGTGAAACCGTGTCACAGTCTTACGAACTAGAATACGGTACCGACGTATTAGAAATTCACACGGATGCTATTGTGGAAGGTGACAAAGTGCTTATGGTCGATGACTTATTGGCAACGGGTGGCACTATTGAAGCAACAACAAAACTGATTCGTCGACTAGGCGGTTCGGTGGCACATGCAGCATTTGTGATTAATTTGCCAGAAATTGGCGGTGATAAGCGTCTGCAAGCGCTCGATTTGGACGTTTATAGCATTTGTGAATTCGAAGGTCACTAATCGGGAACTATTAATGAGTTATCTTGCTTTAGCCCGTAAATGGCGCCCAAAACAGTTTTCAGAAGTCGTGGGACAAGCACATGTCCTTACTGCTTTAGAAAATGCATTAAGTCAAAACCGTTTACATCATGCCTATTTATTTAGTGGTACTCGAGGTGTGGGTAAAACCACAATAGGGCGTCTGTTTGCTAAAGGGTTGAACTGTGAAACGGGCATTACTTCTAATCCGTGCGGTAAATGTGCGACGTGCGTTGAAATTGATGAAGGGCGAAGTGTCGACTTACTAGAAATCGATGCTGCCTCTCGGACTAAAGTTGAAGACACTCGTGAGTTACTTGATAACGTTCAATACAAGCCGGCGCGTAATCGTTTCAAGGTTTACTTGATCGATGAAGTGCATATGTTGTCACGCCACAGTTTTAATGCCTTACTGAAAACATTGGAAGAGCCACCAGAATACGTCAAATTCTTGCTGGCGACGACCGATCCACAAAAGCTGCCCGTGACCATCTTGTCACGTTGTTTGCAATTCCACTTGAAACCCATCACGGTCGATACCATTCAACAGCAGTTGGTCGATATCCTTGTGCATGAGAAGGTGGACGCGGAACATCAAGCACTGGCATTAATCTCTCATGCCGCCGATGGCAGCATGCGGGATGCGTTGAGTTTAACCGACCAAGCGATAGCATTAGGCAGCGGGCACATTACTAAGCCCACCGTTAGCATGATGCTGGGCACATTAGATACGTCTCTTGCTGTTAAGATCATTCAAGCCATTACTACCGGCGATGCGGCTCAAGTCATGAGTACGGTAGAGCAATTGGCTGATAACGGCGTTGATTGGGATTCGTTACTGCTGGAAATTGGCGCTCAATTGCATCGTATTGCGATGTATCAAGCCCTACCAGGAAGCCTTGATGTGAGTATTCCTGATAACGAAAAAGTCGCCACGCTGGGTGCAAAACTTCAGCCAACTGATGTGCAGCTCTACTATCAAATTGCAATAAAAGGTCGCCAAGATCTCGTCGCTTCTCCATCCCAGCGAGTCGCGGTAGAAATGACATTGTTACGAATGTTAGCCTTCAGGCCCGCGACAGCACTTAGCAGTAATGACATTGTTGTTACTGGCTCAGCACAAACACAGACCGCTCCTAGTGCCGCGAATATCAGTCCATCAGTACCTGTTACGCCGGCTTCACAACCGCCAGTCCAGGGCTATTCTGCACCTGTAGAATCGTCAATACCTTATGATGCGCCGCCACAAGAGCATTATGGCATGCCGTCAGACAATAGTAGTGAGGCAGTGTATTCCGCCCCACAGAGCTCTGACTCAGTTCCCCCAAGTTATGATTCAGCGACCCAAGGCTATTATCCTGATTCGGTGCCACAGCATGGTTCGCCATCATCGGTGTCGCAACCAACGCTCAATCAACGTTCGGCGAATCAACAGTCGGTGCACGCATCTCAGCAACCGATGACGCAAGAACCGGTGTCTCAGCCTAAGACGGCGCCTGTTGGCGGTTTGCGACATCAATTGCGTTCCAAAAGGCAGACAACGGCGTCGAATGTCACTCGTTCTGGAGCACCAACCACAAAAAAGACTGATGCGTCACCCGAGCCTGCATCAGCAATAGAAAGAGTTGCGCAGCGAAGTAATCCTCGTCGTGCCGTTTCTGCTATTTCCGGTGACGCGAGTCGTATCAATGCTCCTGAGCAAGTAGATGAGAATGAGCCTTATCGTTGGCGTGCGATGAATAAAGCTGTCGTGGAAACTAACGTAGCCCCATCTGTTAAGCCTTCAACGTTAAGGAAGGCTCTTGAACATATAAAAACGCCAGAAATGGCGCAGCGATTAACAGTTGAAGCTGCACAGCAAGATTCATGGGCGGCGTTAATTGAGAAACTAAATACGAGTAAGCTGGTCCAACAATTAGCGTTGAACTCCGCTTACAGTAAAGATGGCTCTTCTATCTCTCTTGGTTTGCGGGCTACGCACGCACATTTGAATACGGACAGAAACCAATCTGAGTTGTTGGCAAGTTTAAATTCAGCGCTTGGCGAATCGTGTCACTTGTCTGTAGAAGTGTCAGAGCAGGGGACAACTCCCCTCGAATTAAGAGAAAAGATCTACCAAGATAAACTGGCGCAAGCAGCGGGAGCTTTACAATCTGATGCTAATGTACAGTTTATTGTTACAAGATTTTCTGCAGAGCTGGACGAAGAGAGTATTCGTCCGCTATAAGTCTATAATGCAAAGTATGTTAAGGGGTTGCATTTTTTAGCTGTGCCCCCATGTTATTAATAATCTGAATCAACCGAGAGAAACCTATGTTTGGTAAAGGCGGAATGGGCAACATGATGAAGCAAGCCCAGCAAATGCAAGAGCGTATGCAAAAGCTTCAGGAAGAAATCGCAAACATGGAAGTGACAGGTGAATCTGGTGCGGGCCTTGTTAAGGTAACGATCACTGGTAGCCATAGCACACGTCGTGTCGAGATCGATGAGAGCTTGATGGAAGACGATAAAGAAATGCTAGAAGATTTGATTGCCGCTGCATTTAACGATGCTGCGCGTCGTGTCGAAGAAACACAAAAAGAGAAAATGGCTTCAGTGACTGGCGGTATGCAATTACCACCAGGTATGAAAATGCCATTCTAATTGAAAAATTAGAGAACAATAAATGCGAACTAGCCAAATGCTGGAGCATTTGATGGAGGCCTTGCGATGTCTACCTGGGGTTGGTCCCAAGTCAGCACAACGCATGGCCTTTCATTTGTTACAGCGAGACAGAAAAGGTGGGCTGCAGCTCGCTGATCTTTTGTCTCAAGCCATGACCGATATCGGTCACTGTCAGGAATGTCGGACGTTTACGGAAGAAGAAACCTGTCATATTTGTACTAACCCAAAACGGAAAGAAAACGGCCAATTGTGCGTAGTAGAAAGCCCGGCAGATATCGCTGCGGTGGAAGCAACCGGACAATATTCAGGGCGCTACTTTGTGTTGATGGGGCATCTCTCACCACTCGATGGCATCGGGCCAAGTGATATTGGTTTAGATACGTTGGACTACCGATTAAGACAGCGTGATATTAGCGAAGTTATTCTTGCCACTAACCCGACAGTTGAAGGTGAGGCCACCGCTCACTATATTGCTGAGTTGTGTCACGAGCATGAAGTAACCGCGAGCCGTATTGCTCATGGTGTCCCTGTTGGGGGAGAGCTTGAACTGGTAGATGGTACAACCTTGTCTCATTCCTTGCTGGGACGACACAAGATTTAAAAAGGCGCGTTTATCGCGCCTTTTTTGATCTTCTCATGTCAATTTCTATTATTCTCTAATCACTATTACTCTCTAATCACTATTACTCCCAAGCAAAGAGCGATAGATCCATGCCCCAATCACAGCGCCAATGATGGGGGCAACCCAAAATAGCCACAACTGAGCGGTTGCCCACTCGCCTACATACAGTGCTACACCAGTACTACGGGCCGGGTTAACGGAAGTATTAGTGACAGGAATACTGATAAGGTGAATGAGGGTAAGACATAAACCAATGGCAATAGGGGCGAAGCCCTGTGGTGCTCTTGAATCGGTAGCGCCCATGATGACAATAAGGAACATGGCGGTCATTACAATTTCACAAACTAGCGCAGCCGTTAGCGTATAACCGCCAGGAGAGTGCTCGCCATAACCATTAGACGCGAAACCAGAGGCAGTAGCATCAAACCCTGCTTGCCCAGAAGCAATAAGGTAGAGTACGCCACCGGCTAACACCCCACCAACGACCTGAGCAATGATGTAGGGCAAAAGCTCTTTGGCTTCAAATCGCCCGCCGGCCCATAAACCAATACTGACCGCCGGATTCAGGTGGCAGCCCGAGATATGTCCGATGGCAAAGGCCATGGTTAATACGGTCAAGCCAAACGCCAGCGCAACACCTAAAAAACCAATCCCGAGTTCAGGAAAACCAGCGGCGAGTACAGCTGACCCACATCCTCCTAAAACCAACCAAAATGTACCAAATAGCTCAGCTAAATAACGATTCATAAGAAATCCCACTCCTATAATTGTGGCTCCTTTGAAACATAGCTGATTATATTGATACCGCCAGTACTGATGAGGAAGTACTCACCTTCAGTCTCAGCATAAGGAAGAGATTTATTGAGAAAGGAGTGTGAGTTCAGCTGCGGAATAGTGCTCAGCTTCTTTACCTTTTGAAATCAGATCGATAACGTCAAACTGGCTCATATCAGTAAATTCTTTCGCTAGATAATCGCGAAATGCTTTTTCGTTTGGCCACTTGCCACGAACGGTATACCCATCGTCCTTATCAAAATCCTCTGTTTCGAAGAAAGAAAAATCAGTCATACCGATATTGTGACAGTACAAGACGAGATACATGGTAAATCCTTAATTGGGCTTGTTGGCTTTGGGGTCATGGATTAGCGAAATAGGGTACCGAGGGAGGTAAGGCAGTGTGTTACTGATATCCTTACCTTAACCCACGTTATCTAAGTCGTCGACCGATGGTCGAGCGCCAACCCGAAAAACAATGACTAAAAAATGGCTTTTTGTTTGTCCTTAAAATAAAACGCCGCACTGATTACGATGAATAGCGCTGTGAAATAATAGAAAAACGAAGAAAGTGAAGCTAGGAAGTCGAGGTGTTGCTCAATCTGCTGCTCGCTATAATTCTGCGACAACAATTTGTAGTAGTAAGCGTATAAAATACCAATCGAGCCATATCCTATATTAAACATTAATCCTTTAAAGCTTAGTACCGTCGCTCGGTTGTGCGATTCGGTATTCTTATTGAGGTGGTAACTAATGAAAATATTCATCGTCATAATGATAAAGATTAACAGCAGCGCGGGTATGACACCATAAATCGACCAACCAAGGCTAATCCAATAATAGGTTGCCATGGTTGCTAATCCCATGATAAAAATAAATTTTTTTGGCTCCATACTTTCCGCTAATCTACGACTTTTTCCAGCTAATAGAATTTGTAGGACACTTATACCCGCCCCAATTAATCCGAAGTAGATAATGGGGATATCAATAGCACGATAATACTGGCTGTTCATGGTCAAAAACATACGAGATGTATGTTCGAATAAACTGTAATAAAGCAATATGAAGAGGACATAAGGCGTAGACATTACCCATTTAGCGGTAACTTGTGTCAGCTTGAGGCTTGCCAACGTGGTGGCAATCTTTCCGCCATGTTCAGGCAATGTTTTTTTCGCTTCTCTCATACTAAGCGCTGCGTATATAGCGATCATCGCAACCAGCAGTGTGGCATAGACGGGTATGCGCATGATGTCTTGGGTGCTTTCTGGTTCGACGAGTCCAAGAAGATGGTAGACCTTAGCCATAAAACTAACATCATACATAGCGGCGCCTAAGAGGGTGACGAAAATGCCGACACTTGACGCGATTCGAAGTTGGATTTGTAACACCCGTGGCCATGCTTCTTCTTTGCCTTGCTCCTTTAAGGTGTCATAAGCTAGGGCTTCATCAGCGCCGCTTGCTAGCGCCATAGCCAGGCCGCTTAGTACTCGGTTGACCAAAAAAACACCGAATACTAAATTGGAGTTGCCGGTGGGAACAAATGCGATCATTGCGATTTCAACAAACATGATGATCGACGATAACACGACGAGTTTTTTACGCCCTAAAGTATCGGCAAAGGCACCCGATGGGACTTCGGCGAGTACGATCGTTGCCGCCCAAACCACATTTAGCATGGCAAATTGAGAGAGAGTTAATCCGTAATCTAAATAGAGAAGCGTAAACACAGGGTAATAAAAGCGTGCGAAATAGCTGCTTCGGAACATTAGGAAGTAGCGGACATTACGGACTTGAAGGACTTCTCTGAGCGTCATAAAATATTCAGTCGTATGAATTACATAGAGTATGTATAACCCTTTTTCCGCTAAATAGGAAAGGTTTGATCTCTATATCATAATGATTTTACTCAATCCATTCGCGGGTTATGACTCTAAATGCGACTTATTACTTTAAACACGACTTAGATAGGTATCCGCTAAGTAAGGCTATCTAACTCTAACAGGTTACTCAGTGCTTGTTGATTGGTATTGCTACACACATCTGGGCATGGTTTAAAGTCATGGCAGACTTTTGGTCGTTCTGGTTTGCCAAAAAGTTTACAAAGATTGTCGTCATTAAGTTGGATACAGCGTACACCAGAAGGTTTTCCATTGGGCATACCTGGAATAGCGGAGGAGATACTTGGTGCAATACAGCAGGCGCCGCAGCCTAATCGACAGTCCATCTTAATAACCTCAGAGTAATGGGGCGCAGAGTGTACCAAAACCTAGTCACTTGTACACAATTGAATCACGTTTGTCGTAGGGAATGACTTGAAGTTTGCCTTAACTAGCGGTATAAAACGCCTCCACAGAACGTAAAGGTAGTCAACATGAGCAAGCCATTTTGGGAAACAACGCCGTTAGAGGCAATGTCGGAAGAGCAATGGGAGTCTCTTTGTGACGGCTGTGGGAAATGTTGTCTTCACAAGCTCATGGATGAAGATTCAGATGACGTCTACTACACCAATGTAGCGTGCAGCTGGTTAAACAGTGACACCTGTTCATGCAAAGATTATATGAACCGCTTTGAATCGGGTGAAGAATGCTTAAAACTCACCAGAGATAAAATTTCCGAGTTCAATTGGTTACCAGAAACCTGCGCATACCGCTTGCTATCTCAAGGCGATACGTTGCCGCAATGGCACCCTTTAATCACCGGGTCGAAGTCTGCGATGCATGCCGCAGGGGAAAGTGTAAGAAATAAAGTAGTGTATGAGATTGATGTGATTGATTGGGAAGATCACATTCTTAATCATCCGAATAGAGTCTAAATGATTAATTTTTTCAAATGGTTAGGTTTATTTTTTTAACCTGTATATCGTCTAAAAGCCTTCAGCTAATGAAGGCTTTTAGACATCTTGTGGACACTTCAGCTGGCTACTTAGGAAGTAATAAAAACCACCTGAACCTACTTTTACAGCAATAATGTAAGGGTGCACAGGTGATTTCGTTGACGATTCAATAGCGCATGAAATCCTTCAACGTCGTGGTCTTTTAGGTCCTCTTATGCCTATTCTAGACTTATGATTTAAGCGGAGGAGCAGCATGCCATTAGCGGCCTTTGTAGTGATATTGCTACCGATGCATCATTGAAAAAGGCTAACTCCAAAGCTTTCCCCCTCTAGTATTTGTACTCTCTTCCCCGGACTGGCATTCTATAATATTAAAAATGTAGTGCATGGTAACAATAGGCAAATAACGGCAGGTGGTTACTGTGTTTAGCCGATAGCCAGTTGCACATCCGGCTTGATCCTTGAGCATGTGCTGACAAACTTTTCTAACGCACTACTGGCACCACTTCGTTTATAGTAAATATAAAGAGGAAGTACTAAATCCACATTATTAATTGGTATACAAACACAATTATTATCAGCGATGAACTTTATGCACTGCGGGGTAATTGAAACCCCAAGCCCTGAAGACACGGACGTCACAAGATGTCTCATGTTCTCAGGATGAAAAGTGACATTGGGTGTGAAGCCATTCTCTTGAGCCAACGAAAAAATATGTTCATACATCTCTATCCATTCAGACCGATGAAACAAGATAAAAGGCTCGTCTTCAAGATCAGACATCGTGACCTCAGTCTGGCTAGCAAGTGGGTGCTGCGTTGGCACAATCGCGACCATTTTGTCGGCGTAAATTTCTTCTACAGAAAATACACTCTCATCGAGTTTTGGTTGTCGCCTTGAAAAGGCCACATCGATTTTGTCTTGTGTTAGTGCCTCAAATTGTTCTTTTCCGGTCATTTCATGAAGACTAGTCGTGACATCTGCATGCTTGAGTGAAAACTGACCAACAAGATTTGGTAAAAAAAAGGAACATGCTGTCGCTAAATAGCCGATCTTAAGGTGGTTCTTCTCTTCTTGTTGTGTGTTTTTCACTAAAGTTTTAACGCGCTTATCATTGGCTAATATTGCTTGCGCTTCAGGTAGTAACACCGTGCCAGCTTGTGTTAGTTCAACTTGATGAGTCGTGCGTAAAAAGAGTTTTAGGCCTAGCTCGCTTTCCAGTTCCAATATGTGCCTTGAAACCGTTGGTTGCACGCTATGCAGTTCTCTTGCCGCCGCCGAAAAGTTCTTATGCTTAGCAACAGACACGAAAGTTGTCAGTGTTTTTATGTCCATTTATCCAGTCATTCTTATTTTGTATTATTGTTATACATTATTATCATTTCCAGCTATATGTAAGCGCGAGTATAGTGAAACTTGCATCAAGTCTCATACTTTTTAAGTAATGCCATCGCTGTATAAAAGTGACCAATAAGGCGAGATATGGCACGTACTCTACAACTACAGGAATGCATATGGATATCGATATTATCGTTGTACTCGTTTACTTTTTATTTTTAATTAGTCTAGGTTGGGTTTTTCGCTCAGCTGCGTCGAATACCAGTGAATATTTTCGGGGCGGCGGCCGCATGCTTTGGTGGATGGTGGGTTCAAGCGCCTTCATGATGGCTTTGAGTGCCATGACCTTTACTGGGTTAATGGGTAAGGCACTTACGAGCGGTATGTCGGTTGCCATCGTCTTTTTTGCGAACGCACTCGGTTACTTTTGTAACTACCTTTTCTTTGCCGCGAAAGCACGTCAAATGCGAGTGATCAGTCCTTTACAAGGGGTGAGAATGCGTTTGGGCAAGGTGAACGAACAAGTGTTCACATGGGCAAATGTTCCTCTTAGCGTATTACAAGCCGCGATTTGGTTGAATGGCCTTGCGGTTTTTACCAGCGCAGTGGTAGGGGTGCCATTAGAACAGACTATTATTGGTGCTGGCCTGGTGGTGTTATTTATGTCGTTAGTTGGCGGAAGTTGGGCAGTGATTGCCTCTGACTTTATGCAGATGATCATTATTACCGTCATGACATTTGTGGCGGCAATGGTGGCGATTTGGAAATCGGGTGGCGTGGGTAACCTACTTGAAGTTGGTTTGCCAACCGAACAATTGATCGGTGACGGATATAGCTACAGCTACCTATTTTTTGGTTGGTTTATCTGTATCTTTGTTAAACAGTTTTTTAGTACTAACAACATGGTCGATTCTTATCGTTTTATTGCATCTAAAGATACTAAAAATGCTCGTAAAGCCGCTTTGCTTGCGTGTTCTTTGATGATTATTGGCCCACTGATTTGGTTCTTACCCGCTTGGTACGTTGCGGGCAATTACCCTGATGTGACGACGTGGGGCCTGGATGGTTTGGGCGATAAAGTTGCTGATGCGACGTACTACATCTTTGTTAGTCGAGAAATGCCTGTGGGCATGGTTGGTCTAATGCTCGCGGCCATGTTTGCTGCCACCATGTCTTCGATGGACTCTGCTTTAAACCGTAACGCTGGCATCATCTTGAAAAGTGTTTACGAACCGTATTTTTGTAAAAATTTCTCTGAACAACATCTGATGATGGCCAGCAAAGTACTGACAGCGGTATTTGGAATCGTGATTATCATTACAGGTTTGTTTCTAACCTCTTTGAAAAACTTTGGTTTGTTTGACCTCATGATGCTTGTGGGCACATTGGTTGGCTTCCCTGTATTGATTCCTTCAATTATGTGCTTCTTCATTCGTAAAACACCAGATTGGGCTGGCTGGGGAACCATTCTTGTTGGTATGGGTGTATCCGCATTCATTGCGTTTGGGGTGACACCACAACTTATCGAATCTGTGTTAGGTCTAGATACGCCATTGAGTGCTCGTGAGTTCTCTGAAATGAAGTCGGTGACACTTGGTGTAATCGGTCACATGGGTATTACCTTACCATTCTTCGTACTATCTCAGTTCTTTTATAAAGAGCCGTCTGCAGAGCGTGCTGCCGAGATCAATAAATTCTTCAGCAATGTTGATACAGAGGTTGTGGTTGAAGAGACAGAAAGCAGCATTTTAGCGGATAACAAGCAACACGATATGCTCGGGAAAATGCTTATCACTGCATCGGTCTTCTTAGCATCTCTTGCTTTGGTACCTAACCCAATGTGGGGTCGTTCATTGTTCCTCATCGTTGCAGGTGTCGTTGGGTTGATTGGCTATATTTTACTTAGAACCAAGAAGCGAGCCCAACAGCCACAGACTGTAAACGCGGCGGCTTAACACCTGTATTTTGCCAAAATTTAGATTTGAATAATTTTACGGGACAGGGAAGTTTCCTGTCCCCGTTTGTGAGGATACTTATGTCGGTACAACAAAAATTTGGTGGTGAATTAACGGATGAAGAGTTCAGGAAATTCACGCTTTATACGGCTAAGAGCAATAACTTTGAAGATGATACGGCGCGTGCCAGTATTCTAGGGTTTGAGGGTGACAATGTAAGAATTGCACCGGGCGCGATTGTAAGAATCAATGACAATCAAATTGGCAATCATTCTTATATTGGGTTGTATAGCTACATCAACGGTGACGTTGTTATTGGAGAGCATGTGTTGATTGGTCCTCATGTTTCGATCGTGGCAAGCAATCACCTTTATGACCCACAGACGGAGACGTTTGGGCTCAGGACGTGTCCTGTAAAAGGCCGAGTCATTATCAAAAATGGGGTGTGGTTGACTTCTGGTGTTGTTGTTACACCTGGTGTCACTATTGGTAAATGTGCGCTGATTTGTGCCAATGCAGTTGTCACCCAGGACGTCGAGCCATATGCGATTGTCGCTGGGTCACCAGCCAAGCCGATTGGGAAAATAGATGCTAAAACAGGTGAATATACTTGGTTTAAAAAGGAGCGCAATGATGTTGAACCTCGAGCGTAACCATGACTTTCAAGTTTTTCTTTCTCCTCAAGATAAAACCATCAGCATGTTGAACCCGCCAAGTTTTAATTGGCCACAATCTGATTACCACCATACGTATACGATTGAACTAGAACACGTAGAAAAATCTTTGCAATGGCGCTGGAAAGACGTCCGCTCTCCTTTTCGTTTGCCATTCTTGTTGGATGATGGTGGTTATAGATGGCGTATATCAAAAGACACGGGTGCTTTATCGGAGTGGTTTTCGTTCACTATTGATCAGGCATCAACCAGTTATCTTCCGCCTAGCGCTCAAGATATCTTTAAGCTGTGCGAGCATCGTGACCAGTTTTTAATGTATTTTGATGAAGATATTAACTCAGTTCGAATCGCTTCATGGACGGCCTTTGATAAGCTACAGGCAACAGTAGAAAAGGTTGATATCGACTCTGTTACCTATCCCGATCATTATCGAAGAGGAAAAGAAGAAGGTAAACGCACAGCCATTGCTAATGTAAGAAATTGGATTGACCGAGATCTTATGTCATTGACTTTGCTTTATAAGATTTGGGGTCATGAGCAAAGCGGTGAAAAAGCACGGTGCTTGTTGTTGAAATTAGCGCAGTGGAGTCCAGAAGGTCCAGCTTCTTTAGTACGCCCGTTGACGTGGGGAGACGAGGTCGGGCTCTCCCTCGCCAGAAATTTGTATCTTGCTTACCATTGGCTAAGTCCGTTAATGACGGAGAGTGAAAAAGCATTTGTACGTCCAATGTTAGTACGTATCGCTTTTCAAATGGAAGAACGTCTAGAACAAGATCAGTTTCAACAATTTCCAGGGCATTCTCATACGTCACGATTGCCTTCATACCTTGGTGTGGCTGCGATGGTGCTGCACAAAGAGTTCGACCAAGCAATTTGTGAACGTTGGCTAAACTACGCGCTAATGATCTACCAAAGCGTTTTACCGTTCTATGGTGGTGAAGATGGTAGCTGGGCAGAAGGGCCATTTTACTCTTCCTCTTATACAAAGTGGCATCACCCATTCTTCTTATCGATAGAGCGTGTTAGCGGGTTTTCTTTCTATAACCATCCTTTCTATAAGAACTACAGCAAATTCGCTAAGGACTTTGTCGCAACCGATGATGTAATTCATCCATTTGGCGATGGTTTTTGGTGCAAGCGAGACGGAGCAGAATGGCCAGGATTCTTTGCTCAAAACCCACTTCGGATCTATGCCGATCGATTTGGTGATACGAGAACTCGTGAAATGAGTCGAAAGTTGGAGTTAGAGATAGAGACCTATGCGCTGCATTTGCTCGACGTGATCCCAACAGTAAGTCAGATCAATCACGCCAATCGACCACTAAATACCACAGAGATTGACTTGGAATGCGAAAAAACGGTATGTAGCCAATTTTATGGTTTTGCTGGTTTAGGTAAAATGATGAGTCCCAGCATGAGTGTGTTTTACCGAGCGAGCCAGTTTGGCAATAGCTCTCACCGACATGCCGACCAGGGTAATTTTGCTCTGATGGATAATGGACTGAATGTCTTAACGCCAAGTGGCAGTTACGGCTATCGCTTTGGTAGCGGTCATCATAGTGAATGGACACAAACAACCCAAGCGCATAATTTGCCGTTAATAGCGGGTATTGGTCAAACCTTAGATGACGAAGCAGCAACTGCGAATGTTATCAATCAACAGTCTGGATTCGGGTGGAGTGTTGTGCAATTAGACTTGTCCAATGCTTATGAAGCGGTGAGTCGATTCATTCGAACTTTGGTGTATGTTGCTGATAAGGGCGTATTGGTCTGCGACACACTGGATTTGCACCAAGCGGTTCCTGTTCAATGGAGGCTGCATAGTGCTTTATCAAGCGAGTGTGTGGAGAACAGCATTCGACTAATAGGCAAAGGATACAACTACAATATCAATATGTTGTCACATGAAAATGTGGTTCCACTACTCACTCACGGTTATGACTTGGATAGTTCCCATACGGAGGTTGTGGTCTCTGACGCGAGTGAAGACATATGTCATGTGCAGTGGACATTAGAATCTAAACAACGGCATCAAGTACTAACGTGTTGCAGTAAAGAGGCTATCTCAATATCACATGATGTGTCTGGGCGTATTCAGGTTCATTGTAATCAAGATACTCTTGAGCTGAATCACCAGACTCATGAACTGCATATTATGCGGCCATTTGAGAAAGTAGGGTAACTTTAGGTGCTTAGGTGCTTAGGTGCTTAGGTGCTTAGGTGCTTAGGTGCTTACGTGCTTAGGTACTTAGGTATAGTGGAGCCTCTCTGTCCGTGACAGAGTTTGATACTATTGAGTTAGCGTCTTGAGCGTTAAGACACAAGTTTAATTACTTAAGCAAAACGGAGGCTACGAAGCCTCCGTTTTGTCTTTTTAGCTAGCAGTACAGATGTCAGTAAAGCGTACTCTTGCGTCTTGAGCAGCTTGTGATGATTGCTCTTTCGAGTGTTGAGCATCGCTTAGTGCTTGAAGTTTCGCTTCAAGCTCGTCAAGGAGATCTTGCGGGATAGCGTGGTTCTCATCAGCAGCGTGTTCGAGAGCATAAGCGCGGATGGCCTTTTTAGTCTTAAATAAGTCGTGCATGGCCGCGCGTTCTTCATCGGCTGCATGTTGTGCGATATCGCGACATTTTTCAAAGTGAGCCAATGCCACACCTTCGGTTGACCATGGATCAAATTCCGGTAGGTCTTCAATATTAATGGTTGGCTCGACATAGTCGTCCTGATGACGGATATCTAGTGTCGCGGCTTTCACTGCAGAAATCATTAACATGACCGCAATGATCAGCAAAGGCAGACCACCGACAATCGCAGCGGTTTGCAGCGTACTTAATCCCCCTAAGAACATTAATACTGCCGGCATGAAGCTGAGAGTAAAGGCCCAGAACATGCGGTTCCAACGCATCGGTTCTTGAGTCACGTCGTTTTGTACCACGGACGCTAAGATATAAGAAATCGAATCAAAGGTTGTTGCCGTGAAAATAATACAAAGAACGGTAAAAAGCAGAATAATGAACCAGGCAAATGGCAATTCAGATAGCATGGAGAAAATAGCTTTGGTTGGACCAAACGTATTCAAGATTCCTACGATGTCTAACTGCCCGGATAGTTGCAGGGATAAACCAAAGTTACCTAGAATAATAAAGAATAGGAAACAGCCGCTAGAACCAAAAAACAGTGAGCCGGCGACCATTTGCTTAATGGTACGGCCTCTGGAAATACGAGCGACAAAGAGTCCCATGCTTGGTGCGAATACCAACCACCAGGCCCAGTAGAAGATCGTCCAGTCTTGTGGGAAATGCGTATTGTCAAAAGTGCCGTAACCACCGAAAGGTTCTGCCCATGTTGCCATTACAAAGAAGTTCGACATCATGCGACCAATCGAATCTAACCCTGTTTCTAAAATGAACACGGTAGGGCCTAAAATTAACACCAGCGCCAATAAAATCATCGCACCCCAGAAGTTAATGTTACTCAGAACTTTAATGCCTTTTTCCATTCCAGCGAAAGAAGAGTAGGCAAAAATACCGGTACAAACGGCAAGCACACCAATCTGTGAGTAGGTATTTTGTGGTAAGCCAAACAGAACATTCAAACCTTCACTAATCAGCGGTGCAGCAAGGCCGAGTGTTGTTGCTGCGCCGCCTAATAGACCGAAGATAAACAGAACGTCAATGAGCTTTCCAAGCGCGCCATGAGTGTGCTTTTCGCCAAGCACAGGAATTAGGGCACTCGACACCTTTAACGCTGGTTGCTTACGCACGTAGTAGAAGTAGGCAATAGGTAACGCAGGGATAAGGTAGATTGACCATGCAATCGGTCCCCAGTGGAAAAGACCATAAGTTGCGGCCCAACGCACAGCTTCTTCGCTACCAGGTTCTAGCTGAAAGGGAGGTGCTTGGTAGTAGTAGGCCCATTCAATGCAGCCCCAGTACAAGATACTTGCTCCTATACCGCCACAAAATAGCATCGCTGCCCATGAAGAGGTTTGGAATTCCGGTGCTTCGTCTGGTTCTCCTAGCTTGATCTGTCCGATATCGCTGAAAATGATGAAAATCATGAAAAAGAAAGCGGCGAGACCGAGTGATAAGTATAGGAAGCCAAATTTGTCCGTCATGATCAATTTAGCTTGAGCGATGACTTCTGCGCCTTGTTGTGGAAACAAGATCAACGGAATAATGACGGAGAAAAGTAGTGCAATCGCACCAAAAAAGGTGGGTTTATCTATAAGTTTGAAGTAGCGTTCCATGTTAGCCAGTTACTTAATAAAAGAAGTCGATTATCTAAGTAGAAGGGCAGTAGCGACAAACACGATTGTTTGTCGTCAGGATAGAAATGAGTGGCCTACGTTGTACGCTAGGCTAGTGCCAGAATCAAAGCCCCTACGGTAACGGCTGCAGAGACATATTGACCAGCAGAATAGGAGTCATCTTCTTGTTCTTTAAGGTCATCAGGATGATCCATTCCTAAAGCGCCATGGGCAAACGACTGGACAGTTTTACTCATGGATTCGTCGTCTTCAGTTTTGGTTTTATCTTCTTGCTCTAGTGCTGCTTTTGCTTGAGCAGATATCTGAACAGTGTCGGATTCAGGTATTGGCAATGTTTTGCCGCTGTTCGCTCCGTTTGTTGTCGCCGGTATATTGGCGTTAGGTTGGGTTGCTAGCATTGCTGTTGTTTGACTTAGGTTTGAATTGACACTTTGCATACCGGTTCTCCGTCACCACTATCACTATCTGTATCGCCACTATGGTTCAAAACTTTAACGTTTTATATTAGTGGCGTGAATGGAATGTCTTCTGATAACCATCAAGAAGCAATATTTACGCCAAATTAATAAGTCACTATCTCAGTTCGGGCATTCATCCGACTTAGGGTTGAATGCGCTATCCAATCAAGTGACTGAGTACAGATAGAGCAGGCGTTATGGCGTGCATTTCAATCCGTCATTTCGTTTTCCTAGGTGCTTATATGCGCTCATACGTTTGGCTTCTTGGACGTAACGAGTAGGGGGAGGCAACACCAATAACTGCATATCTGCACTTGTTGCAGGAGTATCAGCGTTGGTGATTTCGACGACAGGGCTTATCACTAAGACGTTGAGTTTTGGTTCCAGTTTAAGTATTTGCGAGGCGGTTCCTAGTCCGTTATCGGTATGAAACTTACCGGCGATGTGCATGACTTGAGTGTCGGGGTGAGCACGGAGAAAGTGAACAATACTTTCCGCCATAGTGGCATCCCACGTTAGCTGCGCTGCAAATTGTTTAGCGGTTTGATCCGGAGAACCGTGGTGCATAGAACTCATGAATTTGTCTTTGTATGGGCTCGTGGATGTATCTATGGTTTGCGCGACATAGCCACGTTCAGCCGGTTCAAGAGTATCGAGGTAGCTAAGTCCGGTACGGCCAATACAGCGAACGGTCGATTTCGGCGCATTACTTGCGATAATAGGTAACTGGTTTTGTTTGGCAAATTCAACCAAAGCACGGTAGTCACTCTGATAGTTAGGCCATGCGTTGGCTTCAGACATCAGAGTTTGTTCACCAATGTTGCCCTTGAGATAGTCATCCACAATCGTTTGTGATGGACGTGAGAATTGCTCCATCGAAAGGGCAAGCTTGTCGCTCTTGGTGGATAATGATCTAAGTAGATCTGTCTGAAAACGATGAATAGCCGAATGCGTGTGCCACTCTCCGACTAGGATAACATCAGCGTTGATGATGGCTTCAGATAGCGCTGATACCGCGATAGGGTCGCCTGTAGCGGTATAAAGTTGATAGTCGTAAAAGGTGTCAATCGGTTGAGGTTGAATTTGAGCAGCAGAGGAAGGGGCTGTCGTTATTGACGATGCACAGCCCGTAATGAGTGACGCTAGTAGAGCGATGGGTAGTAATTTCATTTGATTAGCGAGCTCCTAAACAAAAATAGCCGACGAGAACGAAGGCTATTAGGGAAGAACGATGATAATCGAGTCAGTGAAAGGATTCAATCGAATTGATAATTATTTGCATCAAGTGCGCTTGAATACCCTGATCATAAAGTCGGCTTGGCACTGAAACTGCTCATAGGCTTTAATTTTTGCTCGAACATCATCGGTCGCTTTCCATGCGAATGGCGTCATTTGCAATAGGTCATGCGCTTGGTCACCTGTTAGCTTCATCACGTAGTTTAGCTTATTTTCAGCCACTAATTGGAATTGAGGGAGCACTTCCACCTCTTCGTCATGAAGGTGCACCTCATCATAGATGCGCTCTCGCAGTTCAAAAAGGTGATGGGCCCCTGGTGTGACGGTGACGACAATACCATCTTGTTGAAGGCATCGAGATAACTCTTCGGGCTTGCATGGCGCATAAATTCGGATGGCGGCCGAGAGCGACGCGTCGGCAAAAGGCAGTCGATGGCTAGAGGCGACGGTGAAAGCGACGTTGGAATAGCGTTTGGCGGCATAGCGAACGGCGACTTTGGAAATATCCAGACCATAACAGTCGATGGGTTGGTGTTGGTCATCACCTAAGTGTTCATTTAGAAAATCGGCAAAGTAGTGCGTGTAGTAGCCTTCACCACAGCCAATATCTAGCGCTTGGACAGACACCAGCGGATGATGCTGGACGAGGGATTGTGCGACGGCGTTTCGCATTGGTGCATAAAAGTCATGGGCGAGGAACGTACGTCTTGCTTGCATCATCTCTTTATTGTCGCCGGGATCCTTTGATTGCTTATGCTGAACAGGCATCAAATTGACATAGCCTTCTTTTGCCATATCGAATTGATGGCGGTTTTCACAGGCGAAATGACGTTCATGCTGTTGGAGAGGAAGCTGACAAAGTGGGCATTGATAAGACATACGGTTAGACTCGCGGGAAAATTTTGCTAAGTCTAACCATATCATTGCCACTGCGCAATTAAGCGAAGGCGTTTTTATTGGATTCCAATGACGGTGGAAAGCACAGCGGTTTCACCCGGTGAGACTTGCTTGCCTTGTTCTAGTGTTGAAGCATGCAGAGTGGACTCGACACATAGGAATGTTTGGTAGCCGTCGTCATTCATATCACCCATCGCTTTTGCTCCGGCAGCCCAAGGGTTCCAAAGTACGGCTGAGTTATGTCCGTGGTTCGTCACCGAAATTGAACGATTGAGCACAGTATCTTTGATAATAATGTCATGCTCTGGCGCGGTATAGACACGGTCAATGGTATCAGTAAGAACAAGCGTATTGTCGCCTTCACAGCGTTGTCCTTCGCGTAAGCCATCGATGTAACTTTGTCCCATACCCGTTACTTCGGTCGTGGTGATATCACCGACGTTGAAGTAGCTATGTAACGCACCGGAGTATGACCATGGCTTATCATCCGTGTTAGTCATCGTTAACGTCACAGTGAGTTGGTCACTGATTTCCACATTGAGAACAAGAGAAAATAAATGTGGCCAAATTTCACGTGTTGCGTCTGAGTCATTTAAACCAAGGCTGATTATGACACCCTGTTCGCTTTCACGATGTTCGATTAGAGACCATTCGCTGGTACGTGCAAACCCATGGGCTGGTGCGGCAATGCGGCCAAACCAAGGCCAGCAGATAGGGATACCGCCACGTAATGCGGCTGCGCTATCATACACTGCTTCTTGACTCATCCAGATAAGGTCATCCTGCTCAGCGGGTTGATAAGAGAGAACGTGCCCACCGTGAAGTGAGATAGCAGCTGAAGCTTTTGGGTGAATGACTCGAACAATTTTATTTTCACCACATTGAGCAATGGTGACAAAATCAGAAAGTACGGTTAGTGCAGGTAGGGAATTAAAGTCCATATTTGATACCTCAGACTAGGAATACACACTTTTCAGATACAAAAAAGGCGACCCTAAGAGTCGCCTTTTTAAAAGTTGGAACTAGCTGCTTACATTACTTAGAGATGTGAGCTACTAGGTCTAGAACTTTGTTTGAGTAACCGATTTCGTTGTCGTACCAAGATACAACTTTAACGAATTTGTCAGTTAGAGCAACACCAGCTTTAGCATCGAATACTGAAGTTTGAACTTCACCGATGAAATCTTGTGATACTACTTGGTCTTCAGTGTAACCTAGAACACCTTTAAGCTCGCCTTCAGATGCTTCTTTCATAGCAGCACAGATTGCTTCGTAAGATGCAGCAGTCTTAAGGTTAACAGTTAGGTCAACTACAGATACGTTAGCAGTTGGTACACGGAAAGCCATACCAGTTAGAAGGCCGTTTAGTTCTGGAAGAACTACGCCTACCGCTTTAGCAGCACCAGTTGAAGATGGGATGATGTTTTGAGAAGCACCACGGCCACCGCGCCAGTCTTTAGCAGAAGGACCATCTACAGTTTTTTGAGTTGCTGTAGTTGCGTGAACTGTTGTCATAAGACCAGATTCGATACCGAACTTGTCGTTAAGAACTTTAGCTACAGGAGCTAGACAGTTAGTAGTACAAGAAGCGTTAGAAACGATGTCTTGGCCTGCGTAAGTTGAATCGTTCACACCCATAACGAACATTGGAGTTGCGTCTTTAGAAGGGCCAGTTAGAACAACTTTCTTAGCACCAGCAGTGATGTGCTTACGTGCAGTCTCGTCTGTTAGGAAAAGACCTGTTGCTTCAGCAACTACGTCAACTTCGATTGCATCCCATTTAAGATCTTCAGGGTTACGCTCAGCTGTTACACGTACAGTTTTGCCGTTAACGATTAGGTTACCGCCTTCAACTTCAACAGTACCGTTGAAACGACCGTGAGTTGAATCGTACTTAAGCATGTATGCCATGTACTCAACGTCGATTAGATCGTTAATACCTACTACTTCGATGTCGTTGCGCTCTTGCGCTGCACGAAATACGAAACGACCGATACGGCCAAAACCGTTAATACCTACTTTGATAGTCATTATGTTGCTCCACAACTTAATTTCTGTTTTAAGATAACTGGTAGTAAAATTACAGAATCCAGTCACTAACTTCAATAGATAATCGGAATTAATTTGTTTAAAGTCAAAAAAAAGTGTCGGATTTTTTAACGTTTGGAATTAAGTGATTGTTTTTTGAACTTTAGTCGGGTTTCTGTAATGTTAAAATGATGTGTTTAACCTTTGTGGCGAGCTGGGTTAACATATTTGAAACAGCTTGGGTTCTACAGTTAAACAGCGTGCTACAGCAAAGTTTACTCTAGAGGAATTTCAGAGTGAATAAAATGTAGTCAATAAAAAAGGGAGTGTAAAGGTTGTGAGCCATGAAAATAAAAAGGTCACTAAGACAGACGAGAGCTGGCGTGAGGCTTTAACGGACGAACAATACCGAGTATGCCGCCAACAAGGTACGGAAGCCCCTTTTTCTGGGACGCTGCTGCATAATAAAGAGACAGGACGGTATTGTTGTACTTGCTGCGGTTCAGCGTTGTTTGAATCAGAAAATAAGTATGATTCAGGGTGCGGCTGGCCAAGCTTTGATGCCCCGTTAAACAGCGATGCCATTCGCTATTTAGATGACACAAGTCACGGAATGCAAAGAATAGAAATACGTTGTAGCACATGTGATAGTCATTTAGGGCATGTATTTGAAGATGGTCCGAAAACAACGGGTGAAAGGTATTGTGTGAATTCTGTGTCGTTAATTTTCAACAAAACTGAAAGTTAAGACAAATTTTTTGATGTGGGATGTATCATTATTACAGGTAGATGGAAGCTATGAAAAATAGGCAAACGCGAATTTCTCATAGCATTCGGTGGTCGTTTAAAGATTGATTGTCGCGAGTTGACGAGTAAATTCACCCGCTCTTAATGATGAGGTAATAGACTGTGCCTGTGCATCTAATCGCTTGTATTCATCGTTGTTAAAGGCAAACATTCGTTTTAACTCTGTATTGGTAACGACAGGAACCCCTTGTTGCTTACCCACCATTGTCCACAGGTATGATTCATGTGTCTTTGATAACGCATAACTGACGCTAGCAAGCGACTTGATAGCGTCGTTATTAATATGGCCATCGCTAGAGAGCTCTAAAGAATGCAATAGTAACTCGTAGGTTTTGGGCTTGTCTCTTGATATGTAGTGAGTAGCGAGCGCATATTGCATCGCAGAGGTTTCAAGTGAAGGCTGACCTTCCATCGCTAAAAACCGTCGCTTCGCGGTGGAGTCGCCAGTTTCACTCCATAAAAAGTACAATGTTTCAGGCGCTTGTGATGGAGCGAGCTCTGTATTTATACGCTCCTGTTCGTTTATTGCATACATGAGAGCATTGAAGCGCTTTTCTTTTAATGCCGCCTGCTCGATAGGCTGTATTTGTGATGCCAATTCAAGGCACTTACGGTATTCCTTAATTAAGTAATACTCTTGTATTTGAGAAGCGTCACTTTGGGGAGCATCTAACGCCTCATAACGATGCCAGATCAAGTCTGTGCGAATGATGCGGCATTGCCCGTCATTGACATTTAATGAAGAACATTGCAACGAGGGTTCAGATAAACATACCTGATCAGTGTTTTTGCGAGATTCAAAGCAACCGGTCAATAGACTGCTAGATGTTAGTAAGAGTATAGCGTAATGTAATTTCATTAATTTACTTGTGATCAGAGGCACTGATTTATTGAGCTCAACTTGACTCAGTGTAACATCAGGTTATGGTTCGAGTAAGGAATTAACCTCGCAGAACGGTGCTTTTGCGAGATAGAGATAAAGAATAAATAAGAAGGTTCAGGATGGATGTAGAGCAACTTTTAAGTGCGATGACGCCAGATGTTTACGATCGACTTCTTTATGCGTGTGAAACCGGTCGCTGGCCTGAAGGAAGCGTATTATCGCAAGAACAGAAAGATTCATGTATGCAGGCTGTCATGCTGTATCAGTCAAAATATAATGTTGATCCCCAACACATGTCGGTAGCAGCGGGCGGAGAGATCGCATTCAAATCTAAGACGGAACTAAAGAAACAGTTTTCAGCGCAACAGGAAGATATTGTACGCGTTAAAGTTGCTGAGGATTAAGTTGCCGAGGATTAAGTCGCTGAGGATTAAGCCGCAGCGGATTAAACAATAGAAAACTGGTGTTCATACAGCGCTAGCCAGTAAGTACAAAAAAGGGACCGAATGGTCCCTTTTTTAAATTTGTGATAAGACGATTAAGCGAGCTTAGCCAGCGAGAAGGTCCGTCGCCACTTTGTAGCTTGGGTCTTCTTTTACGTTAATTTCAACTAAGCTACCTGCTTTATCCAACAAGGCACGACAATCGGGACTTAGGTGTCGTAGATGCAACGTTTTGCCTACTGTTGTGTAGCGCTCGGCAAGAGTTTCAATTGCTTCGATAGCAGAGTGGTCCGCTACACGAGATTGAGCAAAATCAACGATTACATCTTGTGGATCATTTTTCGCGTCAAACAACTCTAAGAAATTAGCGGCTGAACCAAAGAAAATAGGGCCGTTAATCTTGTATTCCTTTGAGCCTTCTTCGTTGATATGGCTGCTTGCATAGATATGCTTTGCGTGTTCCCACGCAAACATCAGAGCAGACACAACCACACCAATTGCCACGGCTACCGCAAGATCCGTTAATACGGTTACAACGGTTACAAGCACAATAACAAAGAAGTCTTGTTTAGGTACGCGACGTGCAAGTTTGAACGTTGCCCACTCAAAGGTACCAATCACCACCATGAACATTACCCCCACTAGCGCCGCTAGAGGAATCATTTCAATCATGGCAGAAGCAAAGAGAATGAAGAACAGCAGTGCACTTGCGGCTACGATGCCAGATAGACGACCGCGACCACCAGAGTTTACGTTGATCATTGATTGACCGATCATCGCACAGCCACCCATCGCACCAAACACAGAACATGTAACGTTAGCTAGACCTTGACCCACACATTCACGGTTAGATTGACCACGAGTATTAGTCATTTCATCGAGAACCGTTAGCGTTAGTAGTGACTCAATTAAGCCAATTGCTGCCAAGATAATCGCGTATGGAAGGATAATATTGAACGTTTCTAATGTGAACGGAACCGAAGGAATCGAGAACGTCGGCAGCGAGCCAGCCAATGTAGCTGTGACATCTCCAGACATCGTTCTTAGGAAATCCACAACCGTGCGAGTTTCAAGGCCTAATAGATGAACTAATGCGGTTACCGCAACAATCGCGACTAACGATGAAGGTACCGCAGTGGTCAGTTTTGGTAGGAAATGAATGATAGCCATGGTAAGAGCGACAAGACCCAACATGATAATCATTTGGCCTTGCGGTAACCATGTCATCGCGCCAGTTAAGTCGGGTGCTTTAAATTGTCCCATTTGAGCGAGGAAAATCACAATGGCAAGACCATTTACAAACCCAATCATTACTGGATGTGGCACCATTCGAATGAATTTGCCCAGTTTGAATAGACCTGCAGTGATTTGCAAAAAACCAGCAAACATGACGGCGGCAAAGAGATACTGAACGCCGTGAGTCGCCACTAGGCTCACCATCACAACGGCCATTGCACCAGTAGCACCGGAAATCATGCCAGGGCGACCACCAAAGATTGAGGTGATTAGACCGACAATAAAGGCGGCGTAAAGACCTACCATTGGATCAACACCCGCTACGAAGGCAAATGCAACCGCTTCAGGAACTAACGCTAAGGCTACAGTGAGTCCCGATAACACATCGTTTTTAACCGAGTGTTTTGAAAATTGTGGAAATTCAAACATATGATTCAATTCAATAGTTGTGTTGGATTAACATCCATTCCAAACAGCGCAAGTGACGATATGATTAAAAAGGGGTATTGCAGCAAGAAACACGGCAATTCAAAGCTAATTACAATCATTATCGGTATGTCATAAGACAGCGATAGGGCGTATTGGTAATGAAACGTACGAAGTTCCGCATGCTACAGAAATGTGAGGAGAAGTTCAATAATGAAAGGAAATGTGTATGAATTAAACGAGTCAAAAAAATGGGTTGCCAAGGCAACCCATTTTATTTATTTCTACTCACACTCTAATGCTGACGCATGATGAGTGTTTAACCGATTGGTTATTAATAGTTAGGTTTAGTCGTTGCTGCACCTGCAGAACTTCTCGCTACCTGACTACCAGCACCTTTCGGTGTGTAACGTTCTGTTCTGAAAGCTGCTGCTTTAACTTCAATGTCACCTAACTCAGCAACGCCCGGTGCTTTTGCCATCGCTGCAGTAGCGTGACCTTTAAAGCTCGATTTTGTTATAGCTTGCTTAGGTGCTTGAGCCGGTGCTTGTGCAGGTTTCTTAACGACAGGAGTAACGTCGACAGTGACTTTTTCTGCTTGTGTAACCGCTGGTTCGTTAACCACAGGGGCTTCCGTTACCTTGTTTTCAGCAGCTTTAGTTTCAGTAACCTTATTTTCAACAACGCGAGTCTCAGTTGCTGTCACTTCAGCTACTGGAGCCTCAGCTACTGGAGTCTCAACTACTGGAGTTTCGACAACTGGCGTTTCTAGGATTACGGCTTGGTTTGTCACTGTTGCTTCAACGACAGCAGAACTTAGGATAATGACTTTGCCCATCGCCATTTCTGGACGAGCAACACCTGAAGTAATGATTGACGCTGTAACAGAGCTTGCCGCTTCCTGTTGAGCTTTCTTAGGGGCTGGCTTAATGATGCCATAGCTTGGCATTACTTTACCCATGGCCATCTCTGGAGATGCCACACCACCTTTTCTTAGTCTAAACGGGTTAGGACGACGATCACGACCACGACGACGGCGTTGACCACTGGCGCGCAAGTGACGAGGTGAACGGCGGTTACGACGTTGCTTACCCTCTTCTTTTGCTGCGGGTGTATCAGTAGTTTGTGTATCAACAACGGCATCAACGGTTTTCGCAACTTGTGTCGCTTTCTCGTTCTGAGCTTTTAAGTTTTCCGTTTCTTGAGCAATCACTTCAACGTCTTGTTGAGCGTTTTGATCTTTAGTGCGGATTTGTTTAGTCAGTTTACGACGTTGACGGCGTTCTTTGATCTTCGCTGTCTTTTCTTCAGTACGTGGTGCTTTTTCTTGCGTACGAGGCGCTGCTTTCTCAGCTTGCACATCAGCCGCTATTTGTTGACCTTGCTCTGCAACCTTCGATTTGCCATTAGACTCATCACTCTTTTTGTTGCGACGGTCTTGAGGTTTGTTACGACGATTTTGCGACTTGCGCGGCTCTTGAGCTGTTTCGTTTTGCTCTTTTGCTGCGTCGTTGTCTTGTGGTTTATTGCGACGATTTTTGTTGCGATCGTTATCACGTGAATCGCGGTCATTGCGATTATCACGGTTATTACGACGACGCTGATCATTGCGATTGTTACGACGGGGCTTATCACCACGTGGCTTTTCTTCTTTCTTTGGTTCAGCCGTCTCTTTCTTCGGTTCTTCTGAACTAGCAAAGAATGCACTAATAGCAGAGAAGAAGCGTGAAACTAGACCAGGTTTGTTGCTTTCAGGCGCTACTTCAGCTTTTGCTGCAGGTTTAGGTGCAACAGGTGCGGGTGTAGCGAAGCCTTGAACGGCTGGCTGCTCAATCTTACGAGGTTTAATTTCAGATTCTGGCGCTTCTTTACTTTCTGCTTCTTTAAGCGCATCAATCTTCTTAGGAAGTAAGTAAGAAAGTAGGTCGTGTTCTTCACCATCACGGACACGGATTACCTCAAAGTGAGGGGTTTCCATATCTGAATCTGGCACGACAGTAATTTTAACTTCTTGAACGCGTTCAATGTGATTAACAGAGCGACGCTTTTCATTAAGAAGGTAGGAAGCAATAGGGACGGGAACAATTGCCAGAACTTGGCAAGTATTGTCTTTAAGTGCTTCTTCTTCAATTAAACGAAGAACAGACAGCGCGAGAGATTCATTGTCACGAACGACACCAGTACCTGTACAACGTGGACAAATATGGTGGCTTGCTTCAGCGAGTGACGGGCTCAAGCGTTGACGAGACATTTCTAATAGACCGAAACGCGAGATACGACCAATCTGAACACGAGCGCGGTCAATACGAACGGCTTCACGTAGTCGGTTTTCAACTTCTCGTTGGTGACGAACTGGCGTCATATCGATAAAGTCGATAACGACTAGACCACCAAGGTCTCGTAGACGAAGTTGGCGAGCAATTTCATCTGCGGCTTCTAAGTTAGTATTCAGCGCGGTTTCTTCGATGTCACTGCCTTTTGTTGCACGAGCAGAGTTGATATCGATAGAAGTTAAGGCTTCTGTTGGGTCAATAACGATTGAGCCGCCAGATGGTAGACGAACTTCGCGTTGGAACGCTGATTCGATTTGGCTTTCAATTTGGTAATGGCTAAACAGCGGAACTTCACCATCGTATTTTTTAACACGGCTAACAAAATCTGGGCGTACATGCTCAATGTGTTGCTTTGCGCGTTCGTAAATGGTGTTGCTATCAATCAAGATTTCACCAATATCACGACGTAAGTAATCGCGTAGAGCACGGACAATGACGTTGCTCTCTTGGTGAATTAGGAACGGTGCTGGGTTAGCGTCTGCGGCGTTTTTAATATTGCCCCAGTTGTTTAGAAGGAATTTCAAATCCCACTCTAGTTCTTCAGCACTTTTGCCTACGCCAGCAGTACGGACGATAAGACCCATACCTTGTGGTAGTTCAAGTGTGCTTAGTGCTGCTTTCAGTTCTGTGCGTTCTTCACCTTCGATACGACGAGAAATACCGCCGGCTCTTGGGTTGTTTGGCATCAATACTAAGTAGCTACCTGCTAGAGAGATAAATGTCGTTAATGCTGCGCCTTTGCTGCCACGCTCTTCTTTTTCTACTTGCACGATCACTTCTTGGCCTTCGCTCAAGACATCTTTGATGCTTGGACGACCTTGGTAGGTATAACCGGCTGGGAAGTATTCGCGTGCAATTTCTTTAAGAGGGAGAAAGCCATGGCGATCGGCACCGTAGTCTACGAATGCAGCCTCTAGGCTTGGTTCAACTCGTGTAATACGACCTTTATAGATGTTTGCTTTTTTTGATTCGTGACCTGGACTTTCAATATCTAAGTCAAATAGTCGCTGGCCATCGACCAGAGCGACACGCAACTCTTCTTTTTGAGTTGCGTTGATTAACATTCTTTTCATTACGGAAATTCTCGTTTATTTTCTTTGTTTTCGTCATTGCTCTTGTCACGATAGTCGTAAATCGTGGTGCCTGATCCCATGGCTAATATTGTTGCAGCCTCCCGGCTGGAAGGGATGCTCTGGGGCACTACAGTCATCACACAAGTCAAACTTGGGTGATCCGCATATGGCGGTAATACTCAAAACACGAATACGTGAGTAGATGACAAGGCTGCCTTAATTATCAACGTCTTATGCCGTACGCAGCGTCTCAATATTAAGGGCTCTACTCATGGTGTAGTTTACGTATGGATAATAGTGATAAATAGTTAAATCCAATCTAATCATCCTACGCAGCTGTGAACTATAGCAGCGCAGCGAAATATCAGCAATCAGCTTTACGACAAACCACAGAAAAAAACATGTTTCTAACTATGGATTTGTAGTTAATTGTTTGAATTTTAGTCTTATTTTTTAAGGTGTGATCTCAGAATTGGGAAAGTGCGCGAAATTTATCCACAGCTTGTCCCTGCAGTATAACTTAGGGGTGATTGAAACAGGTTGTGTGGGCTTCGCTTCGCTGTTGTGAATAGAAAGCGTTATTTTCTTAGTGCTTTGGGTGTTATAATCACCAAATGAGTGAAATAAGAACTAAAGTCCAATTTGTCGATATTGACGACGATATGGCTGGTCAGCGCATTGATAACTTCTTGCGCAACCAATTAAAAAGCGTACCCAAAAGTGTGGTGTATCGAATCGTCCGCAAGGGTGAAGTTCGCGTTAATAAAAAGCGAGTAAAGGCAGAGTATAAACTACAAGCTGGCGATATTGTTCGTATACCGCCGGTGACGGTCGAAGAAAAAGAATCTGACGCGCCCGTGAGTACCAAACTCAATAAAGTGGCAGAGCTTGAGTCTCATATCATCTATGAAGATGACCATGTACTGATTTTGAATAAACCCTCGGGGACAGCGGTCCATGGCGGCAGTGGTTTGAAATTTGGTGCGATTGAGGCGTTAAGAGCGCTGCGCCCCGATGCTCGTTTTCTGGAGCTGGTACACCGTATTGACCGAGATACATCAGGCATTCTTCTGGTGGCAAAAAAACGATCTGCATTGAGGCATTTACAGGCTCAATTCAGAGAGAAAACGGTACAGAAGTACTACTTTGCCTTGGTGATGGGAAAATGGAAGCCAAGTTGTAAGGTGGTCAAAGCGCCACTGCTTAAAAATGAAGTGAACAGTATTGTTCGTGTGAATCCAAATGGTAAAGCATCTGAAACGCGATTCAAAGTGTTGCAAGCTTTTGAAGAGGCAACATTAGTGCAGGCTAGCCCTATAACCGGCCGTACTCATCAAATACGTGTACACGCTCAATATACGGGCCATCCAATAGCTTGGGATGATCGCTATGGCGATCGTCGTTTTGACGCATACACGGCAAAAGTGGGTTTAGATCGATTGTTTTTACATGCGGCCAACATTATTTTTGTTCACCCATCGACAGAAAAGCGTATGGAAATTCATGCGGAAATGGAGCCGAAGCTTAAAAAAGCCATTGCTCAATTAAAATAGGCCTCGACTCCCTTTAGGGTGGTAACCGAAAGGGAGTCACTGCTGACCCGCCAACGATAACTCTGAGCTATTATCGCGCTGTTGCCATCTTTCTCGCCCACGATTTCCACGTTCGGTTGGATTTATCCCGTCCCCCTTTCTATCGGATGGCTTAATTAAGAGGTGATATGCCGTGCGCATCAAGCATTGTGACCAAATCGATTAACGGTAAACCAACTAAGGTGTTGGGATCTTTGCCATCCAGTGACGAAAACAACGTAATGCCAAGTCCTTCACTCTTGAAACTGCCCGCACAATATAGTGGTTGTTCAATGTCTACGTAGCACTCGATTTGTCGCTGAGTGAGTGTTCTAAATGTCACGTCAAAGGTGTCAACTCGTACCTCTGACTGTTGTGTTGTTGTGTTGTACAGAGCAAGTCCGGTATAAAAACGGATGGTTTTACCGCTTTGTTGAGTGAGCTGAGTAATTGCGTTGGCCCGTGTTAGCGGTTTTCCGATGATAGCACCGTCAATCACACAGACTTGGTCACTGCCAATAATCAGCGCATTAGATTCAGCGCACAGAGCTTGTGCTTTGCCCAAGGCAAGCCGTTGAACTAGGGCTTCTGGGGTTTCATTTGGCAGGGCTGTTTCGTCGAAATGTGGAGCTTTAGCGGTAAAGTTTAGTCCCAGCTTGCTGAGTAACTCTGCGCGATAAGGGGAAGTGGATGCTAAAATTAGTTGAAATGATTCCATTTGTGCTGTCATTTTTTTATCATTCGTTCGGTTTTTAGAGTATTCTGAAGATTCTCAATCGTAAGGTGAAAAAAGTACAACTTTTTTGCCTTTTTCTTTGACTAAATTTGATTTGGAAGATAATATTCGCGCCCTATGCAGAAGGTAAAAATACCGCGAACGGTTGACCCGTCCAAGACAGCACAGAAAAGACTCGACTTAGATGGCATCATCCAAGTGAGTTTATTCAAGCGTCTTCACGAGTCAGTTGAGAGCGTCAAACGCGATGCGAACGTATCATTGTCCTTTGGGCATGATGAACAGCGATTAGTTGTTATCTCTGGTAAAGCTAACATCGAAGTCGACTTAGAGTGTCAACGTTGTAACGAGTCTTTCGCACATGAGTGCGAAGTTCAATTCACTTATACTCCTTATTTTAGTGAGAAAAGTGAAGAAGAAGCACCTGAAGATTATGATTTGGTAGATCTTAATGAATACGGTGAAGTGGACTTGATACGACTGGTTGAAGACGAGTTCATCTTAAACCTGCCTCAAATAGCAATGCATGACGACGCAGATTGTAGCGTTAACCCAAATAATATGGTGTTTGGTGAAATTCCAGAAGAACTTGTGGAAGATAAACCGAATCCATTCGACGTTTTAAAAAGCTTAAAGAAGTAATTTTTAAGCATTAACACAGGAGTAGGGTCAATGGCCGTACAAAAAAGCAAGAAGTCACGTTCTATGCGTGGCATGCGTCGTTCACATGATGCGCTAACTTCAGCTGCGCTATCTGTAGACGCAACTTCAGGTGAAACTCACCTACGTCACAATGTGACTGCTGACGGTTACTACCGTGGCAAAAAGGTTATCAACAAGTAAGGTTGACCTTTGCATAATATAACCGTTGCACTTGATGCAATGGGCGGGGATTTCGGTCCTTCCGTTACAGTGCCTGCCGCCGTGCAGGCACTGTCGCATTTCCCAGAGCTGAAAGTCATAATTGTCGGCGATCAAGCGTCGATACAAAACCAACTCAACGAATTGGGTCATCAGCGTAGCAGCCGTTTAACGGTGAGACACTGCGACCGAATCATCTCGAATTCAGAAAAGCCCTCACTCGCCCTAAGACATAGCCACGACACTTCTATGCGTGTCACGATTGATCTTGTCGAATCTGAGCAAGCTGATGCCTGTGTGAGCAGCGGAAATACTGGCGCACTCATGGCACTTTCTCGCTTCCGTCTTAAGTTACTCCCCGGCATTGACAGACCCGCACTTGTGACCGCATTGCCGACCGCACAGGGCAATAAAACCTGGATGTTGGACTTAGGCGCGAATGCATCAGTTGATGCCGATTCCTTATTTCAGTTTGCGGTGATGGGCAGCGCATTAGCTGAGCAACATTTGCAACGAAAGCCCAGAGTGGCGATTCTCAACATTGGCGCTGAAGAGATCAAAGGCAATGATTTAGTCAAACGTTGCGCCGAAATGTTGTCGCAAACACATTCCATCCATTATATTGGTTATATTGAAGGTAATGAGTTACTTCATGATGCCGCGGATGTGGTTGTGTGTGATGGTTTTGTAGGAAATACAGTACTCAAGGCTTGCGAAGGCACAGCTCAACTTTTTGTTGATAAGCTGAAAGATCGCTTGTCTTCCTCAACGATTAAAGGATGGATAGCAAGAATACTGTTCTCCGATCTTATAACTGAGGTGAAAACACTGAACCCCGACCAGTATAATGGGGCAAGTTTGTTAGGATTGCGCGGCATTGTCATTAAAAGCCATGGAAGTGCTGATGTCCCAGCACTTGTTAATGCTATAGGCGAAGCAGTCCATGAGGTGAGGCGTCAAGTGCCAAACCAAATAAGTGATCGTCTAGAAGCAGTGTTACTCGAGAGGCAATAATAGTCTTCATGTATAGCAAAATATTAGGTACAGGCAGCTACCTGCCGTCTCAGGTGCGTTCAAACGCAGACTTAGAGAAAATGGTAGATACGACAGATGAGTGGATCGTAACGCGTACAGGCATTAAAGAGCGCCGCATCGCTGCTGAAGATGAAACTGTTGCTGATATGGGGTATCACGCCTCAGTGAATGCCATAGAGATGGCCGGTATCGACAAGAATGATATCGACATGATCATCGTTGCGACCACCAGTAGTAGTCATGCATTCCCGTCTTCGGCGTGTCAAATTCAAGCGAAACTCGGCATTCAAGGATGCCCTGCGTTTGATATGGCCGCTGCGTGTACTGGTTTTGTGTACGCGCTGTCGGTTGCCGATCAACATATCAAAACGGGTATGTGTAAAAATGTACTGGTGATCGGCTCAGACTGTCTGTCAAAAACGGTTGAAGAAATTGACCGCTCAACGATCATTCTGTTTGGAGATGCGGCTGGTGCGGTTGTACTCGGCGCTAGCGAAGAGCCTGGAATTCTATCAACTCACACCTACGCGGATGGTCGATTCGGTGATTTATTAAGCCTTGAGATGCCTGTTCGCGGTGGTGAGCTTGATAAATGGTTGAATATGTCAGGTAATGAAGTCTTTAAAGTTGCGGTGACTCAACTGTCGAAACTGGTTAAAGACACCCTTGCTGCAAATGGTATGGACAAGTCCGATTTGGATTGGTTAGTGCCTCATCAAGCTAACTACCGAATTATTTCCGCGACAGCAAAGAAACTGGCTATGCCAATGGATCAAGTCGTAGTGACGCTTGATCGCCATGGCAACACGTCAGCTGCGACAGTCCCAACTGCGCTCGATGAAGCGGTACGTGATGGTCGAATTAAACGCGGTCAAAACCTACTACTCGAAGCTTTTGGTGGTGGATTTACTTGGGGGGCGGCGTTAGTCCGTTTCTAGCCCTAAGTGTTTAATAAACGAATTTAATATTGATTGCGTTGTTTAAGGAAATAGCGATGAGTAATTTTGCAATCGTGTTCCCAGGTCAGGGTTCACAAACTGTTGGTATGCTTGCCGAGCTTGGTGAGCAATTCGATGTTGTTAAGCAAACATTTTCCGAAGCGTCTGACGCGTTAGGCTATGACTTGTGGGCATTGGTTCAAGAGGGTCCAGCAGAGGATCTCAATCAAACGCATCGTACACAACCCGCTTTACTTGCGTCTTCTGTTGCAATTTGGCGAGTATGGCAAGAGCAAGGACTAGAACAACCTAGTGTGATTGCTGGACATAGCCTTGGCGAGTACTCTGCATTGGTGTGTGCAGGCGTGATTGATTTCAAAGAAGCGATTAAATTGGTTCAGTTGCGTGGGCAATTGATGCAAGAAGCCGTACCTGCGGGTGTCGGCGCTATGTACGCAATCATCGGCCTAGACGATACCGCTATCGCTAAAGCATGTGAAGACGCAGCTCAAGATGAAGTGGTCTCTCCTGTAAACTTTAACTCACCAGGCCAAGTTGTGATTGCAGGCAACAAAGCTGCCGTGGAACGTGCAGGTGCTTTGTGTAAAGAAGCAGGTGCGAAACGTGCATTGCCTTTACCTGTTTCAGTGCCTTCACACTGTGCGTTAATGAAACCAGCAGCTGAAAAATTAGCGATTGCGTTGCAAGATATCGAGTTTAATGCACCATCACTACCAGTGATTAACAATGTAGCGGTAGTGGCAGAAACGGATCCGGCTAAAATTAAAGAAGCGCTAGTAGCGCAGCTTTATAGCCCAGTTCGTTGGACTGAGGGTGTGACAAAAATGAGTGAAGAGGGTGTCGAGAAGTTATTTGAACTCGGCCCTGGCAAAGTATTAACCGGTCTAACGAAACGTATCGTTAAGACATTAAGTGCCGCTGCGGTTAATGATTCAGCGTCACTTGAAGCAGCAAAATAATAAGGAAAATTAACATGATGAACCTTGAAGGCAAAATTGCCTTAGTAACGGGTGCGAGTCGCGGTATTGGTCGTTCTATTGCTGAATTGCTTGTTGAGCGCGGCGCGACGGTAATCGGTACTGCAACGACGGAAAATGGTGCTGCTGCTATTAGCGAATATCTTGGTGAGAACGGTAAAGGTTTTGCGTTGAACGTAACCGATACTGCATCAATTGAAGCCTCTCTTAAGCAAATGACGGAAGAGTTCGGTGCGATTGATATCTTAGTAAATAACGCGGGTATTACTCGTGATAACCTACTTATGCGTATGAAAGACGACGAGTGGACAGATATTATGGACACCAACTTAACGTCAATATTCCGCCTTTCTAAAGCGGTATTACGTGGCATGATGAAAAAACGTCAAGGACGTATCATCAATGTGGGTTCTGTAGTTGGCACCATGGGTAATGCCGGTCAAGCAAACTATGCAGCTGCAAAAGCGGGCGTAATTGGCTTTACTAAGTCTATGGCACGTGAAGTTGCGTCTCGTGGCGTCACAGTTAACACAGTTGCACCAGGTTTTATTGAAACAGATATGACAAAAGCGCTGAATGATGAGCAACGAGCTGCTACACTAGCGAACGTACCTGCAGGTCGTTTAGGTGACCCTCGTGAAATAGCTTCAGCAGTTGTATTTCTTGCATCTCCAGAAGCGGCTTATATCACAGGTGAGACGCTTCACGTGAACGGCGGCATGTATATGGTTTAATCTGCGCAACATTTGTGCATGATTTAAGTCAAAAATGTACTGAATTTCGGTTAAATTCGCGAAAATTGTGGTTTGACCAGCAAGGACCCCCTTGCAACTTTCAACAGTTCGAATAAACTACGGAAACATCGCATTGAGCGAAATCTGTAAAGGAAAAGAAAAATGAGCAACATTGAAGAACGCGTAAGAAAAATCATTGTAGAACAGCTAGGTGTAGACGAAGCAGAAGTTAAGAACGAAGCTTCATTTGTTGACGATCTAGGTGCAGACTCTCTAGACACAGTTGAGCTAGTAATGGCTCTAGAAGAGGAATTCGATACCGAGATTCCTGATGAAGAAGCAGAGAAAATCACTACTGTTCAAGCGGCTATCGACTACGTAAATAGCGCTCAGTAATATCTCTCCCAGGCGGCCTTCTGGCCGCCTGTGTTTTTTTAACCTCTTCTATCCTTTCAAATAGAAACATTTCAATCCCCCGGAGAAAAATATCATGTCCAAGCGTCGTGTTGTTGTCACTGGCATGGGTATGTTGTCACCGGTAGGCAACACCGTAGAATCTTCATGGAAAGCCCTATTAGAAGGTCAAAGTGGCATCGTTAATATCGAGCACTTTGATGCAACTGAATACTCAACTCGCTTCGCTGGTTTAGTCAAAGACTTTGATTACAGCGAATACCTCACCAAAAAAGATGCTCGTAAAATGGATTTGTTTATCCAATACGGAATCGTGGCAGGTATGCAAGCTCTCAAAGACTCAGGCCTAGAAGTTAACCCAGAAAACGCGCACCGTTATGGTGTTGCGATTGGTTCGGGTATTGGTGGCCTAGACTTAATTGAAGCGGGATACAATGCGTTAGTAGGTAAAGGCCCACGTCGTGTAAGTCCTTTCTTTGTTCCATCAACCATCGTAAACATGGTTGCTGGTCAGTTATCTATTTTCGCAGGCTTACGTGGCCCGAATATCGCAATTTCTACAGCGTGTACTACTGGTTTGCATAACATCGGCCATGCCGCTCGCATGATCGCCTATGGCGATGCAGAAGCGATGGTTGCTGGTGGTTCTGAAAAAGCGTCAACGCCTCTTGGCATGGCGGGTTTTGGAGCTGCTAAAGCTTTGTCTACTCGTAACGATGAGCCACAAAAAGCGTCACGTCCTTGGGATGTTGATCGCGATGGCTTCGTGCTCGGTGACGGTGCCGGTATGATGGTTGTTGAAGAATATGAGCACGCTAAAGCTCGTGGCGCTAAAATTTATGCTGAAATCGTTGGTTTTGGTATGAGTGGTGACGCCTACCATATGACATCACCTAGTGCTGACGGCTCTGGTGGTGCGCTAGCTATGGAAGCGGCAATGCGTGATGCTGGCGTAACGGGTGAGCAAATCGGTTACGTAAATGCACATGGTACATCAACCCCTGCAGGTGATATTGCTGAGATTAATGGCATTAAACGTGCGTTGGGCGAAGCTGGCTCTAAGCAAGTATTGGTTTCTTCTACTAAGTCGATGACTGGTCACCTTCTTGGTGCAGCAGGCTCTGCAGAGGCGATCATTACGGTGATGTCTTTGGTCGATCAGATTGTTCCACCAACAATCAACTTAGATAACCAAGAACCAGAAATCGATATTGACCTTGTTCCGCATACAGCGCGCAAAGTTGATATGGAATATGCTCTGTGTAACTCATTTGGCTTTGGTGGAACGAATGGCTCGTTGATCTTCAAAAAGATTTAACCCTTTCGTTCAAAGAAGTCACTTGTAATCGAACGGCTTGATGCTTAGCATTAAGCCGTTTGTTTATTTAGGGAAGACACATGTTCTGGCGAGACGGAGAAATTATTGAAAAAGTGTCTGTGTCAGACAGAAGTTTTCAATATGGTGACGGTTGCTTTACAACGATATTGACCAAACATGGCAATATCTCGTTGTGGCAGCAACATGTTGCTCGAATGAACACCGCCCTCAAGGTGTTGCAGATCCCACAACCCAATTGGTCCGTTGTCTATGAACAACTCACTTCCGTCGCGCTAATGGCGCCACTTGCTGGGTTAAAAATTCATGTCAGTCGTGGGTGCGGTGGCAGGGGCTACAGTCCCTCGGTTGAGAGTGGACCAATCACTACGATCAGTTGCTTTCCCTATCCTGCACATTACTTGTCATGGCGTAAAGAAGGGTTATCTTTAATGTTGTGTCAGACAAGGTTAGGGCTAAACCCTTTGCTTGCGGGTATCAAGCACAATAACCGTTTAGAGCAAGTATTGATGAAAGCGGAAATAGAGAAAACTCGCTTTGATGATGGTCTCGCCCTTGATTTGAATGACAATGTGATTGAAACGAGTATGGCAAACGTATTTTGGGTGAGTGAAAACAAGGTTTATACGCCCACCCTTTTTAACTCAGGTGTGGCAGGGGTTATGAGAGCTGCGATCATTGAAGCGTTAAACCACTTGCAGATAGAGTGCTATGAAGGTGAGTACACGTTGTCAGCGCTCTTGGCAGCGGATGAAATATTTGTGAGCAATTGTATTCTAGGGGTTGCACCAGTAAAGGAAATTGAGGAAGCTGCTTTACCTATTGGTAAGGTTACTAGACGTATTCAGGAGTATTTAGGTCAGTGTTAAAGAAGCTGTTATTCATTATTATTGCGCTCGTTGTTTTGGCTCTCGGAGCGATGTTTTATGTGCAGAAGGGTGTTGAAACATTCCTTGGGCAATCTTTGCGTATTGAATCACCTCAGTTAGTGACGATAAAAAGAGGTAATAACCTCAATACTGTATTTTCACAACTCCAACAAAATGATTGGATTGACGAAAGTCCTTTTTCTCAACTTGTCCGTCGTTTTCACCCTGAGCTATCTCATCTTAAAGTGGGTACTTTCCAGCTCACACCAGATATGGATCTCACCCAAGCGATTGATGCATTAAACGAAGGTGTTGAGTATCAGCTAGCGATAACATTTATTGAAGGTTCAACCTTTAAAGAGTGGCGCAAGCAACTGTCCGTTGCGGAGCATTTAAATCAAGTTACGAGTGACATGTCGGAAGCCGATATAGCCGCGAAACTTGAAATTCCACAAACAAAACTAGAAGGGTTGTTTTTAGCGGAAACGTATCACTATGCTGTAGGAGATAGCGATCTTGATATTTTGCGTCGAGCTCACAATAAACTCAACCGTATCCTTACAACAAATTGGGATAATAAACAGCAAGATTTGCCTCTTAAAACACCCTACGAAGCGTTGATACTTGCCTCTATCATAGAGAAAGAAACCGCGGTAGCATCAGAACGTGAACGAGTCGCTTCGGTATTCGTTAATCGTCTAAATAGACCGATGCGCCTGCAAACCGATCCTACCGTGATTTACGGAATGGGAGAGCGGTATGATGGTAACATTCGTAAGAAGGATTTGCGTGAGAGAACACCATACAATACATATGTTATTGATGGGTTACCACCAACCCCGATTGCGATGCCAGGGGAAGCATCTATTCATGCTGCACTACACCCTGAAACAAGCCGCTACCTTTATTTTGTCGCCAGTGGTACTGGAGGGCATGTGTTTTCTAAAAACCTTAGAGATCATAATCGTGCGGTACAAAGTTATTTAAAAACGATAAGAAGTCAGAAATGAGCCAAGCTAAATTTATTGTTATTGAAGGGCTAGAAGGCGCAGGCAAAAGCACTGCTATTCAGACTCTTCGCTCGGAATTAGAACGTTCAGGTATTGAACGAATCACTAACACGCGAGAGCCTGGCGGTACCGCTCTGGCAGAAAAAATGCGAGCGTTAGTGAAAGAAGAGCACGCGGATGAAGCGTTGCAAGATCGTTCTGAGCTGCTTCTTATGTACGCCGCTCGTATTCAGCTTGTGGAAACGGTGATCAAACCAGCATTGGCAGAAGGTACATGGGTGATCGGTGATCGCCATGATATGTCATCTCAAGCTTATCAAGGCGGTGGTCGTCAAATTGATGAATCGGTCATGATGTCACTTAAGCAAATAGCCATTGGTGATTTTAAACCGGATTTCACGCTCTATCTTGATATTGACCCTAAGTTAGGTTTAGAAAGAGCTCGTGGTCGTGGTGAGTTGGATCGCATTGAAAAAATGGACTTGAGCTTCTTTGAAAGAACTCGAGCATCTTACCTGAAAATTGCTGAGTCTGACGATAGCGTAGCGATTGTAGATGCAAGCCAGTCTATTGACGGTGTGCAAAAAAGCATTCAAGCAGCAGTGCAAACGTGGTTGACAGGGCAGAAGGGGTAAGCGGTGAAAAGCTATCCTTGGCTTGAGGGGCTTTGGCTTCAACTCAAGCAGAGCCTTGACAATGATCGTATCCCGGGCGCATTGCTCATTCAGGCGCAGAAAGGCTTAGCCCCTGATGCACTGATACACCAATACGTGTCAGGGGTTATGTGCCAAAACGACCCTTCAGAGCCATGCGGGTTTTGTCATTCCTGTGATTTGTTAAAGAGTGAATCGCACCCGGATGTTCATTATTTGTTGCCGGAAAAAGATAAAAAGGCGTTGTCGGTTGATCAAATCCGTCAGGCTAATAAATGGGCCCAAGAGTCATCTCAGTTTGGTCGATACCGTATAATCGTGATACCGAATGCGGAAACCATGAATGTCTCGGCTTCCAATGCGTTGCTTAAGACACTTGAGGAGCCCGCTAAGCAGTGCCTATTCATATTATCGACCGAGAACGCAAAGCTTTTGCTTCCCACGATACGAAGTCGCTGTGAGGTGTGGCACATTGCTCTGCCTAATGCTCAAACTTGTTTGGAATGGGTTGGAGAGCAGACGGGTAAACCAGTATCTGAATCTGCAGGCTATTTGTGCAGTTATGAACCATTGACGGTATTGAATTTTATTAAGGAAAAACACGATAAATCTTACGATTTGATGATGGATGCATTCATCACCTTCCTACAGGGCACCCGTTTGGACACATCGAGTGTTTGGGCGGAAATGTCAAAAAGCAAGATTGATCTTAGCATCACCTTAGGCTGGTATTGGCATCTACTTTGTTCAGCTCAAAAATGGTCGTTAGGGCTGAGCGGCGAAAATTATTTGAAAGAGGCGGGACCGTTGGCAGAACTCTTTTCTTATGAGTGTTTATTTCAGCAAGGCAACCGAATTCAAGAGTTACGTAGCCAGTTGCGTTCAAATCCAGGGCTAAATGGCGAAGTGTTATTTGCCAGTTGGTTGTATGAATTTGGCTAAGCCCTATGCGACAAGTATACCGCTTCTTAACATAGCGAAAAGCCTAATAATTAGCTTAGCCAGAAAGAGGCGTGACGCTTAGCGTGTTTACTTTAGAATATAGGCTGATTTCAGCCTATATTTTTCTATTGTCGATGCCGCCCCTTTACTTCAATCATCCGCTATATTGTTTAATCATATACGCTATTTAGTATCGTCATTTATATTTCACAAAAGTACCTATCTTATGTTTGTAGATTCTCATTGCCATCTCGATAAGCTTAACCTAGACGACCACCCGACTGGGATTGAAGCCATTATTAATCAAGCCAAAGCCGCTAATGTAAAAAAGCTACTCTCGGTTGGTGTTACCCTAGAAGCTTTTCCGGGAATGATGGCGCTCATCGAGCCTTACCCAGAAGTCATGGCGTCTTGTGGTGTTCATCCATTAGATGTTGAAAGTGCATTTTCACTTGAGACATTTAAAGAGTATGTGGCGCATCCAAAAGTGGTCGCGGTTGGTGAAACCGGCTTGGACTACCACTACCAGCCAGAAACAGCAGCGCTGCAAAAAGAGCGATTTGAACAGCAAGTGAGTGTTGCGGTGGACGTGAACAAACCACTTATCATTCATACGCGCGATGCACGTGAAGATACACTCTCTATTCTACGTAATGGTGGCGCGGAGCGCTGCGGCGGTGTGATTCATTGCTTCACTGAAGACCTTCCATTTGCCGAAGCTGCGATGGAGCTGGGTTTTTATATTTCAATCTCAGGCATCGTCACTTTTCGTCAGGCAAAAGAGTTGAAAGAAGTTGTCAAACAACTCCCATTAGATCGACTTTTAATTGAAACCGACTCGCCGTATTTAGCCCCAGTTCCCCATAGAGGTAAGCAGAACCAACCCGCTTATGTTGTTGAAGTCGCCGCGTATATTGCGCAATTAAGAGGCATTTCTTTATCTGAAGTGGCAGAAAAGACGTCAGAAAACTACCAGTCTCTTTTTTTGCGATAACAATTAAGTTGGCGTGTTATTTGAGCGGAAAGGGTGCTTTGGGCATCCTTTTTTTCAATTGCAAGTCGAATAGTTAACAAAATGTTAGTGTTAACTAAAAATGTTGAACCAAAGTGGACGCTACAGCACGGTGTGTAATTACGTTACGTAAAATAACTTATAGAGCGATTTTATTTAGTGGGTAAAATTAATTGACACAAATATAATTTATTTATTTTTCAGTCGCTTAGGTTGATTTTTTAGTGCGTTTGAGTACTTTTTTGACTGTGATCTACTCTGAGTTTTGAAACTTAACTTTGTAACACTGTAGAAAGTATTAGGGTCATCAAGCTATATTTGTCAGCAGAAAATACAAATCATAATGTGGTTACATTTTCATTGGGTGCTAACATTTAAGGCTGCGGGGGTGTGCCGTTAGTACCCATTAATCTAATAACTTTATCAGGAGCATAAACATGTTTAAGAACCTTTTTGCTAACCTGCAAAAAGTTGGTAAGTCACTGATGCTACCAGTATCAGTTTTACCAGTTGCAGGTATTCTATTAGGGGTAGGCGCGGCCGACCTTAGCTTTATTCCAGACGTAGTATCAAACTTAATGGAACAAGCTGGTGGTTCAGTATTCGGTCAAATGGCATTGCTATTTGCAGTGGGTGTTGCACTAGGCTTTACTAACAACGACGGTGTTGCAGGTCTTGCTGCAATCGTGGGTTACGGCATCATGACAGCAACGCTAAGCGTTATGGCTGATGTTATGGGTGTTGAAGGCATCGATACTGGCGTACTAGGTGGTATCCTAGTCGGTGGTGTTGCAGCTTGGGCATTTAACCGCTTCTTCAAAATTCAATTACCGGAATACCTTGGCTTCTTCGCTGGTAAGCGTGCTGTGCCAATCATTACAGGTTTCACGGCAATTGGTCTTGGTATCCTGCTTTCTATCATTTGGCCACCAATTGGCGGCGCTATCGGTGCGTTCTCTGATTGGGCTGCACACCAAAACCCAACCGTTGCATTCGGTATCTACGGTATCGTTGAGCGTTCTCTGATTCCATTTGGTCTTCACCACGTATGGAACGTACCATTCTTCTTCGAAGCGGGTACATGTATCAATGCAGCAGGCGAAACTCAAAACGGCGTTCTAACTTGTTACCTAGTTGCTGATGAAGCATCTCGTGCAGCGGGCAATGGCTTCGGTCAACTAGCTGGCGGTTACATGTTTAAGATGTTCGGTCTACCAGCAGCGGCAATTGCTATCGCACATTGTGCTAAACCTGAAAACCGTGCGAAAGTAATGGGCATCATGGCTTCTGCAGCTCTGACTTCATTCCTAACGGGTATTACTGAACCAATCGAATTCTCTTTCCTATTCGTTGCTCCAGTACTTTACGCAATCCACGCTCTACTAGCGGGTTCTGCTTACGTTGTTGCTAACATGCTTGGCTTTGTACACGGTACTTCGTTCTCGCACGGTCTTATCGACTTCCTAGTTCTTTCTGGTAACTCTCAGAAGATCGGCCTAATGGTTGCTGTTGGTCTGGTTTACGCGGCTATTTACTACTTCGTATTCCGCACTGTTATCACAGCGATGGATCTTAAGACTCCAGGTCGTGAAGATGAGTCTGAAGAAGCAACTACAGTTCAATCTGGTAGCGAAATGGCTGGTGAACTTGTTGCAGCGTTCGGCGGTAAAGCAAACATCACTGGTCTAGACGCATGTATCACTCGTCTACGTGTTGCAGTAGCAGACGTAGAACAAGTTGACCAAGATAAGCTTAAGAAGCTTGGTGCAGCTGGTGTTGTTGTTGTTGCGGGTGGCGTACAAGCTATCTTCGGTACTAAGTCTGATAACTTGAAAACAGATATGGACGAGTGGATTCGTAACCACGGTTAATATCTAAGTCATTAAGTTAAGTATTAAGGGAAGCATTTGCTTCCCTTTTTTCTATCTGAACCTTGTCTTACCTCTTTCCTTGTCATGACATAACGATTACTTCATTCACTAAAATCTCTGCAATTTTGTTATACCCATTAAGGCTCTCATTAATTAGAAGAGCGGCAGCATTAAGCAGAGAACAAACACATGAAATCAAAATTCTATTTCGGCATCAGTTTAATTAGCCTGATGTTCGTTTCTACCTTGTCATTTGCAGCAGGCAATACTGCGGGTGCGGAAGAAGAGTGGCAGATCGTTGAAGAAGGTAGTAGCAACGCAGCAACGGCGAAACCTACAACAAGCACCAATCGCAGCGCTTCTTCGAATAGCAGCGCCTCATCGAGCCAACCCCAATCAAAGTCCAACAGTCAACGTTCTTCCAGTCGGAGCAGCGGTGGTAATGGTGGGTTTAAAATTGGTATGGGGTTAGATCAAGGCCTTAGCGTAGTTGGCCAAATCAACAATCAGGTTAACTTTGCGATTGGTAATGATGGCATTGCCGCCGATTACATTTTTAATCGTGGCCGTTTTGGTGGTGATGTGCCGTTTACTTGGTTTGCTGGTGTCGGTGGTCAAATTAAACGTTCTGATAACTTCGGCCCGCGAATCGCTCTGGGTGTCGAACTTGATATCTCGAATGGTTGGGATGCTTATGCGCAGCTAACACCCAATATGATGTTCCACAAGAGTGATTTGAAATTAGGGATTGGAGCGGGTATCGGTATTCGTTACAGCTTTTAAAAGTAAAGACTGAATACAGCATTAATAAGAAAGCCAGCATAACGATGCTGGCTTTTATTCTGTTGCCTTAACGACTCAGTAGAATGGTGTTAAAGCCGATTGAAAGTAGCAGGTTACTTGTGGTTTTTGTCCATGGCTTTTTTGATGCAGTATGATGCACCACCCCATGTAATACCTAGCCCTAGAACCATCATGATGATAGCGCTTGTTGTCATTTTAAGCGTCCTTCTTACTTGTTACATTGACGGCAACACCGACGACGACGAGCAGCCCCATGAGTCCCCAGCCAAGTAGCATGAGATCAAATTGTGCATAGCCGCCATAACCTTCAGTGATTAGAGTTTGGAACTTTGTTGCTACAATAACCGCGAGAATCACTGGCGTGATAAAGCGTAAGCAGATATCGAACCAAGCGCCGATTGAAAAATCAGAGACTTTGTTAACATACTCGCGAACATCGGCAATTTTAAGTAGCCATGCCATAAGTATTATCTCAATGAAGCAGCTCACAACAATACCCACGTTATTTGCGAAGTGGTCGACTAAATCTAAGAGTAGCAGACCGCCATTGGTTGCAAACGCCATCGAAATAATGAGCCCAGAACCGCAAATAATAGTGGCCGCTTTTTTACGACTCCAGTTCAGTTTGTCGATGACTGCTGAGGTGACCGCTTCCATGATAGAAATATGAGAACTTAAACCTGCAATCACGAGTGCAAAGAAGAATAGAGGTCCCAAAATGTATGGTGCCGGTAGCAGGTTGATCGCTGCAGGAAGTGTGACAAATGCTAAACCTACACCTGCAGTCACAACCTCAGTCAGTGGTTTCCCTTGTTCCTGAGCCATGTAGCCAAGTACGGAGAAAATCATGATACCCGCTAGGATAGAGAAGCCACAGTTAATTAATACAGTCATGAAAGCATTGTTAGTAATGTCTGACTTTTCAGGCAAATAACTTGAATACGCGAGCATGATGGCGAAACCAATACTTAACGTGAAAAAGATTTGGCCATAAGCGGCTGCCCAAACTTTCATATCCCATATTTTACTGAAATCTGGCTCGAAGAGGTAGTTAACACCATTGAGTGCGCCTGGAAGAAACACCATACGTCCAATAAGTAGGATGACCATGATGAACAAGATAGGCATCATGATTTTTGCTGCTCGCTCAATGCCTGCTTTTACACCACCGGCTATAGCGGAGTAGGTGATCGCCCAAGCAATAAGCATGGAACCAGCAATTTTCCATTGAATTGAACCAAGGCTCGTTGGTGAGTTATCGCCTAATTGCAGATATTCACTAAAGAAGAAGGCATTGGTATCGCTTCCCCAGCTTTGAGTAAATGACATACCAAAATAAGAAATTGCCCAGCCTATAACGGCGACGTAATAGACGGCGATTGTTGCCGCAACACCAACCTGAAACCAGCCGAGCCATTCAAATTTGGCGTTGATTTTGCTGAGTGTTTTGGGCGCAGAACCTCGGTATTTTTGACCCATACTGAATTCTAATATCATGAATGGGATACCGGCGGTGATCATGGCAAAAAGATAAGGAATAAAGAATGCACCCCCACCGTTTTCATAAGCCATATAAGGGAATCGCCAAATGTTGCCGAGGCCGATTGCTGATCCGACTGCTGCAAGAATAAATCCTGCTCGGGATCCCCATTGTTCGCGTTTCATAGTTAACTCCTTTTAAACATCATCTGCGACATAAAATGCTACTCAATAAGTAGCGAGCTTCATCAATTATTAAAATAGAATGTCGATGATGAGCTAATGATCGGTTGTGCTGCGTTGTGTTTGTGGGTTTTTATTCTAATTAAGAGTATCTTAAGTAGTGATATGTACCGAATTGATTGTATCTCAGTGTGAAGGATTGATACTTTAAACTGATCGTAAGGTTAAGATTACCCATGTTGCCGGGCATTGGCAATAGATTGCGTTTTTATAAGGGGTGGGTGTGCTTAGGTTATTGTGCTTCTAAAATAATATTAGTTGGTGATTTACTCTAATTGTAATGTGCATCCCAATTGGATCGATAGTTAGTGGTTTCATAAGTAGTGTAAATAACTAAATTATGATTCAGAGAAAGTATCTAAAATATGTGCTACAAACCAATATAAATTTCTAAGCTTTATTCGTCATAGAGTTAGTCACTAAAACTTAATGCTTACGCCAATATTTGTTTGGAACTGATTCATCCACTGTGTATTAAAACCTATAAAGCAACTTTGATCGTTGGTAGGCAAATTACATACAGAGATGCTTTCGTTACTCACAACGGTCCCCTGCCACCTTGCTTGACCATTGAGAAATAAATGGGGCACCAATTGGTATTCAATTCCCCCAAAAATACTCGCCGCAAAGCCAGTTTGAGACTTCGTCCAGTCTGCTGATATGTGAGAAGCACCTAGTCCAGCACCAATATACGCTACCGTTTTATTTGCTACTTGATATTCAGCGCTGCTTTGGAGTTGTAAATACTGTATCTGCGAGTCCAGATTTAGCGTATCAAGAGAAGAGTTCTGCTGTGAATAGAACGCCCCGATACGGCCATTTAAAATTGGGAATTCAACCGCTAGAGCGAGATTACTGGAAGGAGAGATGTCGTAGGTTTTGTTTTCTCCATCAGCGGCAGTCCCGCCAATACTGTAACCAATGAAGGGGGTAACAATAATATTAGAGGAACAGAGTGGGGACGCCGTAATTAAAACAACAAAAGTCGCTATTAATCGCCCGATCGAGTTGGACATGTAGCACTCCTTAGCTGACATAGACAGGGTTTGCGTTAGTAGCGTTATTACACTGTTTGTACTAACTTTTAAACATAGTGTGACAGTAACATCATAATTTTGAAGTCGTTATTTCCGTATTGGTATACTGTGTCACAATAGTAAATACAATGTTACATTTGGAGGTTGTATGGACTTTAATTTGAAAATGGCGCTTGGTGTTACCGCGATAGCGTTTACAATTATTCTTGGGTTTGGCTTCACAGCAATTTTGGCTGCCTAGCTTACGATATGGCAAATACTGGTGTGGTAACGGATTCCCAGGCTGTTATTGACCCTAAACGTTTTGGTCAATACGTAGGCGGAAAAACGGCGCTGGTAGCACAGGGAGGAGGGCAACGAGGTATTTTTACTTCAGGGGTCCTTGACTCTTTTTTGCTTTCCAATTTTGATCCTTTTGATGAGTTTTATGGCACGTCTGCAGGCGCGCTGAACTTGTGTGCGTATTTGGCGCGACAACCCGGTTTAGGACGTGCGTTTCTACTGGATTTAACCACGGATCCGCAATTTTTTAATGTGTTTAGTTTTATCCGTAAAAAGCAATCACTTAACCTAAAGTGGGCACTGGATAAATTATATGATTACCCTTATAAGCTTGATATTGATATGGGACGACGGTCCATGGGCCATCGTCGAGCTTTTGCGGCAGTAACCGATACGTTAACCCTCAAAGATCATTATTTGCCTATGTTACAAGAAGATTGGTATTGGGTAATGATGGCGACCAGTGCAATACCAAATTTGTTTGATGGCTCGGTGTCGATAAATGGTCGTGAATATATTGATGGGGGAGTCTCTGCATCGATTCCGGTTCAAGAAGCGTGGCGACAGGAAAATCGAATGTTGGTGGTGATACGCACTGAAGAGCAATTTACCGAAGAGGAAGCTATCATTCCCGATCAACCTTTGGTTACTGAGCCTCCAACTTGGTTTCGCGAGTCACTAAATAGTGTTCAGTTGCAATGGCAAGATAAGCTAGAGCAATGGTCTAAAGATTGGAATGGTTTTTTTGATCTGCAGTTAAGCAAAGCTGAAGCCCAAAAACATTCGCAGCACCTCAATATGATCAATGGTGGTCGCTGGCTATTTGGCGGTGCTGATATCTATCGCCTTAGTCATTTGTTTGGTGAGAAATTTGATGCCGGGCTGGCAGATATGCTGATGGTACACTATCAAACTTATTCGTTGACCAGCACCTTCCTCTCTCTCCCTCCGGATGATTGTTTTATCCTGCAAATAGCACCGAGCCAACCTTTAAAAACGTCGTCATTGATGAGCAAAAAAGAAGACATCTTGCACGACTATCAATTAGGCTTAGAAGCTGGTTTTCGGTTTGTTGAGCACTATCAAGAGCTGGCTAAAACGCCTCAAAACTCACGTCGATTCTTTATCTAAAAAAAATAAAAACCGCTTACTTTTTACAATTGACCATCACTTATTTTAGTTGGATTAATAAGTGTGATTTTACGTGTGTTTTTGATGTCTTGCTTTGGCTCAGATGTCATATTCTTTCATTCTTTCCGTTGTGTTTTTGGTGAGTAACATGACTTGCACCCCAAACTTTGCCCTATATGCGTGATGTTTGTCACGGCGATTCACCAAACTGCTTCACAATTACTTCGCAAAGTAAAAAAATTGCTAGGTTGTTGTTTTTTGGAGTGCAAGATGTACATGGCTCAACCTGGGCATATCGACCATATCAAGCAGGTCAATGCTGGTCGTGTGTATAAATTAATAGACCAATTTGGGCCTATATCGCGTATCGATTTGTCGAAATTAAGTGGCTTAGCGCCAGCGAGTATTACGAAGATCACACGGGAACTTATCGCTGCACACCTTATTCATGAAACAGTGGTTCAGGAAGCGATCAGCCGCGGCCGTCCTGCTGTCGGTTTACAAGTGAATAATCAAGGATGGCAATTCTTATCGATGCGTTTGGGGCGAGGTTATTTGACTATCGCGCTTCATGAGCTTGGTGGGGATGTCCTCATTGATACAAAAATAGAGATTCATGAAGTCGATCAAGATGACGTAATCGCTCGTCTCTTATATGAAATCGAAGAGTTTTTTGAAACTTACACTAATGAATTAGACCGTGTTACCAGTATCGCGTTAACACTGCCCGGTTTAGTGAATACTGAGCAGGGTATCGTGTTGCAAATGCCACACTACAATGTGGCCAACTTTCCAATTGGTGCTGAGATATTTAATGCTACAGGTTTGCCTGTGTTTGTCGCGAATGATACTCGAGCCTGGGCGTTGGCTGAAAATTTATTTGGTCACTCTCAAGATTGTGATAATTCGGTTCTTATTTCCATTCACCATGGTTTAGGGGCGGGCATTATTCTTGATGGTCGTGTGTTGCAAGGTCGTCATGGCAATATTGGTGAGCTTGGGCATATTCAGATAGATCGTAATGGACTGGATTGCCACTGTGGTAATAAGGGCTGTCTAGAGACTGTCGCAAGCTCCCAAGCGATTCGACGCGAAGTGTCACAACGCATAGCTAATGGTGAAAAATCCGTATTAGCAGAGCAAGAAGAAATTAGCGTTGAGGCTATTTGTGAAGCCGCCGCTAATGGTGACCCGTTAGCGGTGAATGTGATTGAAAAACTAGGGGATAATCTAGGTTCTGCGATTGCGATAGTGATTAATTTGTTTAACCCCGAAAAAGTGTTAATTGGCGGGGTGATTAATCAGGCTAAGGACATTTTGTACCCAGCTATTCAGCGGTGTATAGAACAGCAAAGCCTACCCGTTTATACCCAAGACCTTAAGTTAGTTGAGTCTCGGTTTTATAAACAGGCGACAATGCCTGGCGCTGCACTGATTAAACAAGCTCTTTATGATGGCGTATTACTGATGAAAGTCATAGAAGGCTAATTTGGACGACTTTACCTTAGATACAGCTGGTGTTTGCCGAATATCATAGTTTTTGATGTTTTGTAGCAAAACTTCTTGTCCAAAGTGTTAATTGCATGAGATAAGAATTCTAGTCACTGTTTTTCAAGGAAGTTTCATGTCTAGTGTATTAAGTTCGGTTGATCAACGAACGCAGTTAGTGGGCGAAAATCGACTAGAATTATTAATGTTTAATCTCAATAGTCGCCAGACATTCGCTATCAACGTATTTAAAGTCAAGGAAGTGTTAAAGCTTCCATCTCTTACTCAGCTTCCTGGATCGCATCCTAGCATTTGCGGTGTTGCTTCCCTTAGAGGCGTTTCAGTCCCTGTTATCGATCTTAGGAGAGCGGTTGGCTTTCCTAGGCTTGCCGAAGGTGGCGATCAAAACCTTATTGTCACGGAATATAACCGTACTGTTCAGGGCTTCCTCGTCGGAGAAGTGAAGAATATTGTCAATACCACCTGGACTGAAATTCAACCTCCTCCGAGAACCGTTGGTCGTGCAAACTATCTAACAGCTATAACCAAGGTAGAAGAAGAACAGCATGTCCATTTGGTTGAAATCATCGACGTTGAGAAAGTGCTGGCAGAGATCATTGACTACGATGTGTCTATTTCAGAAGAAACATTAGATAAAGCACTACTGCCACACTTGGCGGGCAAAAAGATTTTGATAGTCGATGATTCTTCAACAGCCAGAAATCAAGTGAAGGGAACTCTGGCTCAATTGGGTGTTGAAATTATTGAGTGCTTTAATGGTGCGATGGCATTGAGATTATTAAAGCAGTGGTGTGACGAAGGCATTGATGTGTGTTCTGAATTATTAATGATGATAACGGATGCTGAAATGCCTGAAATGGATGGGTACAAGCTGACGCATGAGGTACGAAGTGATCCCAGGATGAGTCAACTTTATATCACATTGAATACGTCGCTAAGTGGCAGCTTTAACGATGCTATGGTGGAAAAAGTAGGGTGTGATCGCTTTATTTCAAAGTTTCAGCCGGATCTATTGGTTGATGTGGTTCAGCAAAGAATAAGCCAAACCCTATAAAGTTAGATTAAGTGCTCTAATTTTATAGCTGCAACCCGAACCGATAGAGTGCTATAGTTTCTATGTATCAATCTTTAATTTTAGATTGATACACCACAACTATAATTCTACTGACGAAAGGTTGTTCCATCAGAATGATTTGGCTAACTTCAAAAGTTGTAATGACTTTAAGTTTACTAGTATTCAGGGAATGGAAAAAAAGACGTACGGAAGCGCCAGTTGAAATAGAGCAGTAATGTAGTGGCTTGATAGCCTCATAATACTGTGATGTATTGTATTAAAAAGGGAGTGTGTACTCCCTTTTTTATTGTCTATTGAAAGTAGATTATTCAATGGAATTCACGAGATTGGACTTTTAACGTCGCCAACTGCTCGGTGAGATCCGTTAATTTACCTGCAATGATATGTGTGACGTTTCCTTCTTTTTCCAAGATGCCACTCACTTTTAAAATTTTTGCCGTTAAGTAGGCTTTTTTTTGTGCTTTCGCCGTTGCACTCCATACCACGACATTAATATTTCCAGTGTCATCTTCTAAGGTAATAAAGGTGACGCCTGCAGCCGTTCCTGGCGATTGTTTTCCTGTGACTAACCCAACAACGTGTACAACGGATTGGTGTGGATGGTGTTGAAGAGACTGACTTCTTGTAAACTTTCCTAATACGCCAGCCTGATCAAGTAGTTGAATGGGGTGCTGATGAAGTGACATATTCATCGAAGAAAAGTCTTCGAGTACATTGTCTATTTCGCTCGGCTGGTGGGGAAGAGGGGCTGCGTCATAAGGTAATGTTTGAAAGAGTGGTAAGTCTTGTAGATTGTCCATCATAGCCCAGCGAGTGGCGTAGCGATCACCTGAAATAACCTGTAGCGCATTGGCTGATGCGAGCAGTTCCAATTCTTTTTTGTTCAATCCTAATTGTTTGATTTGTGTAGGCGTAGTAAACCCAGTATCAGGACGGTGCTGGAGGATGCGTTGTACACTTTCATACCGTAATCCCTTGATCTGTTTAAAACCAAGACGGATAGCAAGGGAGGGAGCAGAATTCGGTTTTTCTGGTGTCCATGAGTAGGGGCGGCGTGCCTTCGCTCCTATTGAGTTTACATTTAAGCTTGAATGATGAGTGTTAGCTTGGTTGCTAATTGGCACTAAATCGTGATGATAACTGGAGTGGTTAATACACACTGGTAATATGGTGACACCATGCCTTTTTGCGTCCTGTATCAATTGTGAGGCGCTATAGAACCCCATAGGTAAACTATTGAGCAAAGCGGTATAGAAAGCATGTGGGTAATAATACTTTAGCCAAGCGGAGCTGTATGCCAAAACCGCAAAGGAAGCGGAATGGCTTTCTGGAAAACCATATTCACCAAAGCCGCAAATTTGCTCAAATAAACGTTCTGCAAACGCCAGTTCGTAGCCTCTTTGCAGCATCCCCTCAATGAGCTTAGCGCGAAATTTGAAAATATTGCCGCTTTTCTTCCATGCCGCCATCGCTCGACGCAGCTTGTCAGCTTCACCGCCGCTGAAGCCTGCTGCGACCATCGCCAATTTGATCACTTGCTCTTGAAAAATAGGTACACCTAAAGTCCGTGATAATACCGCTTCCACTTCTTTTGAGGGGTAAGAGATGGCTTCATCGCCGTTCCGCCGTTTAAGAAAAGGATGCACCATATCTCCTTGGATAGGACCCGGTCTGACAATGGCAATTTGTATAACGAGATCGTAATAACTTGCGGGCTTTAAGCGGGGTAGCATGCTCATTTGTGCCCGAGATTCAATCTGAAATACCCCAACAGTATCGGCAGCTTGAATCATTTTATAGACATTAGCATCGTCTTTTTGACGGCTAATATCTGCGATCGTTAACTCTACATCGTAGTGGTGCTTTACTAGCTGAAAGCATTTGCGAATGGCGGTTAACATCCCTAACGCTAAGACATCAACTTTTAGTAACCCTAGGCTTTCTAAATCATCTTTATCCCATTGAATGACGGTTCGTTCATCCATAGCGGCGTTTTCAACGGGTACCAATTCATATAACGGACCTGATGAAATGACAAAGCCACCAACGTGTTGCGATAGATGCCTAGGGAATCCCATAATTTCATTGACCAGTTCAATAAATTGTTGGCCTTTTAAAGAATCAGGCTGCAAACCAAGCTCAACGATTTGTGCTTGCCATCCCTGACTGCGATCACGGCGATTAATATTTTTAATAAAAAAATCGAGTTGAGTTTCACTGATCCCCAACACTTTTCCAACATCTCTGATAGCGCTTTTAAAACGATAGGAGATAACGGTAGCGGCAAGCGCGGCTCTCTCTCTTCCGTATTTTCGATAGATGTATTGAATGATTTCTTCGCGTCTTTCGTGTTCAAAATCGACATCGATATCGGGTGGCTCTTCACGTTCTTTGCTAATAAAACGTTCAAATAACACTGAAATATGTCTAGGATCGACGGAAGTGATCTCTAAGCAATAACACACTACAGAGTTCGCTGCGGATCCTCGACCTTGATAGAGGATCCCTTGTTGCTTAGCGAACATCACGACATCATGGATCGTAAGGAAGAAAAACGGGTAATCAAGTTGTTGAATTAAATTGAGCTCTTTCTCAATGATCTGTTCGATCTCGAATGAGACACCTTCAGGGAAGCGTATTGTCTTACCGTGTTCAACCAGTTTTCGTAGGTGGCTCATTGGGCTCTCTCCTTCTGGGAGGAGCTCACCAGGGTATTCATAGCGCAGTGAACTAAGTTTAAAGTCGCAGCATTGTGCAATACGAACACTTTCTGTCAGCCACTCTGGTTCGTAAATTTTTTCAAGTTTGCTCTTTGACCTTAGGCTGCGCTCAGTGTTGACTAATAGCTGACCGCAGACTTGGTCTATAGGGGTATTAAGGCGGATAGCGGTTAGAGTGTGTTGCAGAGGTAAGCGAGTTGCCGTATGCATAAGCACCCCGCCACAGGCCGTGATAGGAATGTGTAGTTGCTGGGAAAGTCGTTTGCAGTGCTGTAGATATTGGTGTTCATTAGAAGTTAAATGACGTTGCAGACCAACCCAGACTCTATTGCCGTGGTGTTTAGTTAACCATTGCCCCCATTTACTATCGTCATCACGCCCTGTTGGTAGCCAGATGATTAAGCAATGACGCAGTGACATGATGTCCCATTCTGATAATCGATATTGCCCTTTTTCACAGCGACGTCTTGCATTTGTTATGGTGCGGCAAAGCTCGGCATAAGCTTCTCTATTGGGGCAGAGTAAGACAAATTGACAATCTGAGTTGAGCCAAAACATACTCCCGATGATCTGTTTGATATGAAGATTGTGTTGTTTGATCGCAGTGTGCGCTCGTACCACGCCTGCCAGTGAGCATTCGTCAGTGATGGCTAAAGCCGAATATTGGAGAAATTCTGCTTGAAGCATGATTTCTTCAGCATGAGAGGCTCCGACAAGAAAAGAAAAGTTACTTTGACAAAACAGTTCTGCGTATTTCATTGCACTTCCTAACTAAATTGGCCATGCACAAACCACTGGTGCTCTTCAGTTCGAAATATCCATAACCATTGACCCGACGTATTTCGAGCAACGAAGTAATCTCGTTTAACTGGGTTACCGTCCCACCAACCGCTGACAATACGTTCAGGTCCAAGCGTAACCTTAACTTGAGTTGTGAGAGGAATAGGGTGTGGGTATAAAAGACTAGGTCTGAATAGCGTCGACGTTATGGTCGGCGGGCAAACTCGTGTGCACGGTTCGGTACTTATAGTAAAAGGAACGATTTGAGTTGCCATTTCAGGTCTTGGATCATCGCAAAGTAAAAGAGAGACCACCGCTTGCTGGCCAAGCTTGGCTTGTAGCGTAGAAGCCAGTTCTAATGCGGTTTGATTACCCTTTACTCCTTCAAATAAGTCATATTCATCACTGTTGTTTTCGCCTAATCTGGCCACTGAAAGTGTCAGGCCAGTGACGGCGCTGTCTAGACGAATATTTTCTAGCGTAAGAGCCGATAGGGCTTGCCACTTTGTTGCGAGATAGTCGCCTTGCGCGGAATGAAATTGGATGGTTTTATCTTGGTGTTCGCGTTGATGGAGCACAAGGTTAAGCTCATAAGCGATGCTGTCTCGCAATTTTAAAAATAACTCAAGTCTTTGGAACAAAGTGTTAAGAGGCTTTTCTAACCATGCGATGTTTTCAATATCGAACAACAGCTCAAGGAAATAACAAAAGAGCTCTGGTGGATGATAAAAATCGATAGGGTGCTTAAATTGCCCAGTAAGCTTACCAATGTAATTAACCAAATCAATATCGAATCGTTTAGCTACTTCAGGTAAAGGAAGGGCTAACAGGTCATTAATATGATGAATACCAACCCGTTGTAATTGGTTCACTTGTTGAGTAGGCAATCCACTCAATGAAATAGGGTAGCGGCGTACTGCATCCTTCAACTGTTGCGTATCCGTCGTCACCCAGTTTTTGCTTTGTTTCGCCATGAGGGTGGCTGCATAAGGAGAAAGTCCGGTTGAATAGGACGTATGAACCTGTAAATGTGCTAAGTGTTGGGACAACGTTTGCCAGTAATTCTCCATGTTGCTGTATAGCGATAGCATGTTGGTCACTTTGATTAAAATGCCATTAGGGGGGCAGAGGCTAATATCTGAGGTAATCAAATAGAGCCATTGAGCAATCTCAGTTAAACGCCGCTCTTCAATTTTAGGCTCGTAGGGGTGCACTTGTAAGTCTTGGCAAAGCGCCGCAGCACTACCAAGCCCCATCCCTAGTTGTAAACCTTGCTTTTCTGCTTCTTGATTGAGCTGCACAATCGTATGTTTACGCCCATCAACAATCGCCAAAGCAAGATTGCTATCTTCGTCTTGGCGAAATAACGTGTCCATTTGTAGTGTGGGAAAGTGTAGATATAACCAAAGCAACATTACGATGACTACCCTTGCTGCTGCATAGGAAATGAAATCACGGTGGAAGCATTGGGCTCCGGCGCGACAGTGAGCTCTGGCCAACATGTTGTCATGTTGACGATAAAAGGGCGGCGAGAAAATCCACCTTTTTGCTTGGTAATACGGACTTCAAGTCCGGAGTCGTGAGGGGCAAGTGTTAAGCCTAACGAAGCGGGCAAAGAGAAAATATGAGGTTGAACTGGACGGAATAAAAACTGCAAGCATTGCCCTGTCTCACTAGCGACTTGAAGGCGCTTAGCATGATGGATTTCAATGTCATTTTGCCATAAGCAAACACAGCCACTAGCTCCACTCTTTAGACTTTGTTCTGCAGCCCACAATGCATGTTTTGTTGAGGTTGGGTAGAGTATGAGTACTTGTGAAGGTTGAATTCCTTGGCTTAGAAGATAATCGGCACACACATTACCAGGTGGATTGATCAATACGAAAAGTCGCTTTTGCGTACATGTAGTAATATGAGGGAGCAACAGTCGCAATTCTCCAATGCCACCGATGGATTGAATATCAACAACACCGTGGTGAGGAAACCCCCCATTTAAGCGCTGATCAAGCTCATCAAAGCCTGTGGAGCGATGATCTTTAGCGTTGGAGAAGGAATGGCTTCCTTTCCAAATTAATTGCTTATTTTGGAGCTCTGTGATTAAAGTATGCATAATAATTTACCTGTATATACATACAGTATAGTGCGTGAGGGATTGCGCTGCAAACAGTAATCACAGCGAGAGAATGAAATCGTTGTAGATGAACAGCAAAGTGACATAGTGTAATGAGTAGTTACGACGTCGTGATGAATTACGTTGACAAGGGCATTTGAATTAGAGTAATTGTTTTAAAAAACCATAAGATAACAGATGGTACAGCGGTCATGAGGAGAGTGATGTGTTCACTGAAGATCAACAGTATTCTTTGATAGTGCAGGGCGGCGGGCAGAAAGGGGCGTTTGCTTCAGGCGTGTTGGATAAGTTTATAAGTGCAAAGTTTGACCCATTCTCTTTGTATATTGGCACCTCTGCGGGTGCACTGAATGTCTCTTCTTTTGTCACAAAGCAAGAAGGGCTAGGGTTAGATTTTATCTTAAACTACACCACTCGTGGACGGTTTTTTGATGTCAACAAGTTGCTACAAAAGCAGCAGCCTATGGACTTAGATTGGGCTTTTGAGTTCGTCAATACGGGTGAATTTCCTTTAAATATACCGAAAGGAAAAGTGCAACTTGGCGAAGATAAAGTCGCATTGGCTTGTATTACCGATGTGGAAGACCTGAAAGATTACTATTACCCTATTTTCGCGGATAACTGGTTTGATGTCCTTCGGGCAACCTGTGCGATTCCGATGCTTTATTACCATGATATTGAATTTGATGGTAAGAAGTGGATAGACGGTGGAGTTTCGGCAACCATTCCTGTTGAAGAATCTCACCGCCGCGGTATTAATAATATGGTGGTGATCAGTACCATCCCGGAAAGCGACGATAAAGTCGTGCATTCTCCAGCGATGGAGTCGTTAGATCGTTGGAAGAAAGAGTTAGAGTCTGGCCTGACAGCGCACCTAAATCACCTTAAAATATCGGGAACAAAAGAAAAACTAAGTGAGTTTCATCGACACTTTTCTGAGAAATTACACACCATAAAAATGGACTATAAGCAATTTACAGCCAGTCAAGCAGAGTTATACAAAATAGCGCCGAGTGAAAAGCGTAAATTATCAACGTGGATCCATGACAATGAAAAGCTATCGCGACTGATTGATATTCAAAATAAGCGTATTCCATTTAGCCGAAGTGGAACCAGTCATCTTGATATGCTGGTGGCGCATTACACCAATCATACTCAAATTGAGCAGTTTTTAGATTCGCCTCCAGAGGGTGTAAATTTATGGCATGTTCAGCCTAAGCATGAGCTAGCGTCTAAAGGGCTAATGAGCCAAAAAGATCAAATACTTGAAGACTATCAACATGGGGTGGCTGTTGCTGGTGAATTTTTACAGCAACATCATGTTGAATAAGGCACTGAAGTTATAGATAAGATGTAGAAGTGATGGTTGTGATTACGTAAAACTTATAGATAAGCGACAGGTTTTTGCCGCTTATCTGCCTAACCCTAATCAGATAAAACGAGTACTAGAACAGTTAATTAGGGAGATAACTGGGAATTACTTAGGCTGAGCGTCGATACACTGCCCATTGATATTCGTCACCGCTGGATCCATTAGATGCAAATAAAGCGGCATCAAATCTTTTGGCGATTTTAGTGCATTGGCATTTTCGCCAGGATAGGCTTTAGCGCGCATACGAGTGCGTGTTGCACCAGGGTTAATGGCATTCACTCGAATCGCAGTGTCGCTCAGTTCGTCAGCCAATATTTGCATCATACCTTCTGTAGCAAATTTTGAAATGGCATAAGTGCCCCAAAAAGTGCGCCCAATATGCCCAACGGTCGAAGACGTGAAAATAATGCGTCCAGCCTCTGACTTTTTCACAATCGGCAGTAAAGCTTGGGTCATTAGAAATTCCGCTTTGACGTTGATCTGCATAACATCATCAAAGGTTTCTTCATCAATTTGTTCAAACGGGCTAAGGGTACCTAAGACACCTGCGTTATGAACAATCCCATCGAGTCGTCCAAATTGGCCTTCAATCGTTTCCGCCATATCCACGTAATTCTGCTTAGTCGCACCTTTAAGATCGAGCGGTACAATCGCCGCTTGAGGGTAGCCCGCTTTTTCAATCTCGTCGTAAATCAGCTCTAAGTTAGCAACATTACGACCGAGCAAAATGACCGTTGCGCCATGCTCAGCATAACTGAGTGCGGTTTGACGGCCGATACCAGCACCAGCACCAGTGATGAGAATGATTTTATCTGCTAGCGCCTTAGGAGCGGTTGAATATTCCACAGAACACTTCCTTAGTTTGAATAATTCTTGGTAATCGTGACAAGTTGGTTACAATACACTAATTCGTAGGATTGGGGATAAGACATTGGAATTTTTATTAGATTACGGGCTTTTTCTAGCCAAAATCGTGACAGTATTAGCGGCAATTGTGGCGCTAATTGTAGTGGTGAAGTCGGTCGGTGGTCGAACGGGAAACGCAAAGGGTGAACTCGAAATTACCAACCTTACTGAACAAAGAAAGCAAACGGTTGAACAACTAGAGCATCACCTACATGACGACGCTTTTATTAAGGCTCGTGATAAGGCTGAGAAAAAAGCGGAAAAAGAGAAATCAAAATCACGTGAAAAAGAGATCAAGAAAGCCTCAAAAGGTGGCGATCTTGATAGTAAGCGTGAGCCTCATCTATTTGTATTGGACTTTATTGGCAGCATTGATGCTAAAGAAGTGGCATCGTTAAGAGAAGAGGTGAGTGCCATTTTAGCGGTAGCTCGTGTGGGCGATGAAGTTTTGGTTCGCTTAGAATCTGGCGGTGGTATGGTGCATGCTTATGGTCTTGCATCCTCTCAATTAGACCGAATCAAAGGCGCTAATCTGCCATTAACAATAGCCGTTGATAAAGTCGCGGCAAGTGGTGGTTATATGATGGCCTGTATTGCCGATAAGATTGTCTCAGCACCGTTTGCCGTCGTCGGGTCGATTGGCGTGATTGCTCAGCTACCAAACTTCCATAAATTACTGAAAAAGAATGACATCGAATTTGAACAGCTGACGGCGGGCGAATACAAACGAACGTTGACGATGTTTGGTGAAAATACCGATAAAGCTCGTGATAAGTTTAAAGAAGAGCTCGAAGAGACGCATGGCTTATTCAAAGATTTTATTCGAGATCACCGTCCTGCACTTGAGCTTGAAAAAGTCGCAACAGGTGAGCACTGGTTTGGCACTCAAGCGAAAACGCTTGGTTTAGTCGACGATATTCAAACATCAGATGATGTCGTGACGGCAGCGTGTAAAGAAAAAACAGTGTTGTCTATTCGTTACGTACAAAAGAAAAAACTGAGTGATAAATTTGCAGGTGCTGCGGGTCAAGCCGCCGATAATGTACTCATGAAATGGATTGATCGCGGTCAGCGTCCAATACTTTAATTGTGCTTGACTGGATTCACTAGGTAGATTTTAAATGAAGAACCCAACACAAGTGTTGGGTTCTTATTGTTTAGGGTATCCTAAATGCCATTTACATGGACAAGTTGTTAGGATTATTGAATAAGTTCTAACTGATAGAAGCTTGCTTGAGTGTAGTCACCTGCTTCCATGCCACGCCATTGACAGTCCGAGCTACTCTTTTTGGTATTACATTGGTTGTAAGCACCTGCTTTATAATACATCCAGTCATTGCCATAACCTTGGTCAACGCTGTTACCTTGGTAATTGCCTTTTTTCAGGTCAATGTCGTAAGTTTTGACGACTGCTTGAGATGTACCGGGGTGTTTAGTAAACGTAAGGTGCATAATGTCGCCCTCTACGTTAACTTCATACGAGAAAATTTCGCCTAGTTTAATACCATCTTGTGGATCTGAAGCACCCTCGCGCAGATTGTATTTACCGAAGACATCGTGACGAATATCTTTTCTCAGCTTCTTGCCATTTTCATCTTTTGCATCTTGTAGATCTTTCGTTGGATTCAGTTCGTAGTTCCAAGCTAGTGAACCATGTTCATGTCCAGGAAGTTTACGATAAGAAATCTTCAATGGTTCGTTTTTCGAAGCATGGATCTGACCAATCACAACAGCAAAGGCACCATTTTTTTTATAATTACCGCTCTCACTGACTTGATCGACAGAAAGTGTTGCTTTTAGCGTACCACCAATAGCGCCGTACTCAGAGGCGTTTGGGTGTGATGCAATAACAAAGTTATTTTTTGGCTCGCCGTAGCTTTTCGCGAGCATAGCGCGAAGTTCACTACGAGTGTTTTTACTATTTGGTGTTGTTGGGGCTTCATTTGGAGCAACAAAAACGAGGGCACCCGTTTCTTTATCCGTGTAAAACCATTCAGGATGAACATATGGAGTCGTGGTGCTTGCGAGTTCATCTTTCATTATCTCAAGCGCTTTGCCTTTACGCTTACCCTCAGTAGTGAGTTCAGGTAAGGTCACTTTCCAATTAGTTAAATCGAAGTTTTGTGCTGGTGCTTTTTGAGGATCAAGATTAAACGATGTGATATCCAATGTTTGAGATGAATCTGCTAGAGCGGACCCTGCCAAGATGCTCAGAGCGAGTACACTTAATTGAACCTTCTTCATTTCTATTTCCTTTAATAATACGCCTACGATTTTGTAAGATTACAATATTATTGTATGACAAAATGTGACGTATTTTAAAAAATGGAAGATAAGGCCGCGCCAGTAGATGACTTAAATGAATCATAAAGAAAATGGTATGTTGGATGGATAGGGTATATAATTTTGCGCCGTAAAAATGAAGAATAATAAAGATACTTAGCCAAACAATACAACGTGGAGTAAAACATGTCCTTAATGACACCCGTGATTACTGTAGATGGACCAAGTGGTGCTGGTAAAGGCACACTGTGTATGTTGTTGGCTGAAAAGCTAGGTTACCATTTGCTTGATTCTGGTGCGATTTACCGCGTACTGGCGTTAGCAGCGATTCACCATGGCATAGATTTAGAATCAGAGGATGCACTCGTCCCTATCGCTATGCATCTTGACGTGCAGTTTATTGCCGAAGGTGACTTAGTGAAAGTTATCTTAGAAGGTGAAGACGTATCAGGTGAGCTTCGTAAAGAAGAGACAGGCAATGCTGCGTCAAAAATAGCCGCTTTACCTCGTGTTAGAGAGGCATTATTACGACGTCAGCGAGCATTTAACATTGAACCAGGGCTTGTCGCGGATGGCCGTGATATGGGGACGGTTGTTTTCCCACAAGCTCCAGTGAAAATTTTCTTAGATGCAAGTGCAGAAGAAAGGGCGCATCGCCGCTTTAAGCAGTTGCAACTAAAGGGTTTAGATGTTAGATTTGACGACCTTTTGAGCGAGATCGAGGAGCGAGACTTCCGAGACCGCAACCGAGCGGTTGCACCTCTACGTCCTGCTGATGACGCTCTAGTGCTCGATTCTACCTCGTTAAATATTACGCAGGTTGTCGAAAAAGCGCTAAAATATATCGAATCTAATCTCACTAAGTAGCTGTACTCCGGTACCAAACTTGGTGAGTTTCGAACGTTGGTCGCAAGGATGATGACTGGCGAAATTATCAACCCCATGCGGTAGGATACCCGTGGACGTTTACTAATTGAAGATTAAATAATGACTGAATCTTTTGCTCAACTCTTTGAAGAGTTTCTAAATGAAACTGAATTCCAACAAGGTAGTATCGTTAAAGGTACTGTAGTAGCTATCGAGAACGGTTTCGTTCTTGTAGATGCTGGCCTTAAGTCTGAGTCTGCTATCCCTGCTGAACAATTCAAGAACGCTGCTGGCGAACTTGAAGTTGAAGTTGGTGCTGAAGTAGATGTTGCTCTAGACGCTGTTGAAGATGGTTTCGGTGAAACTCAACTTTCTCGTGAGAAAGCGAAGCGTCATGAAGCTTGGATCGTTCTTGAGAAAGCTTACGAAGAAGCTGAAACTGTTGTTGGTATCATCAACGGTAAAGTTAAAGGCGGTTTCACTGTTGAACTAAACGGTATCCGTGCTTTCCTTCCAGGTTCTCTTGTTGACGTACGTCCAATCCGTGACACTGCTCACCTTGAAAACAAAGAGCTAGAGTTCAAAGTTATCAAGCTAGACCAGAAGCGTAACAACGTTGTTGTTTCTCGTCGTGCTGTTATCGAATCTGAAAACAGCGTTGAGCGTGACGAACTTCTTGAAACTCTACAAGAAGGTACTGAAGTGAAAGGTATCGTTAAGAACCTTACTGACTACGGTGCATTCGTTGACCTTGGCGGTGTTGACGGTCTTCTACACATCACTGATATGGCGTGGAAGCGTGTTAAGCACCCATCTGAGATCGTTAACGTTGGTGACGAAATCCTAGTTAAAGTTCTTAAGTTCGATCGTGACCGCACTCGCGTTTCACTAGGTCTTAAGCAACTAGGCGAAGATCCATGGGTAGCAATCGCTAAGCGTTACCCAGAAGGTCACAAGCTAACTGGTCGTGTTACTAACCTTACTGACTACGGCTGCTTCGTTGAAATCGAAGAAGGCGTTGAAGGTCTTGTACACGTTTCTGAAATGGATTGGACTAACAAGAACATCCACCCTTCTAAAGTTGTTAATGTTGGCGACGAAGTTGAGGTTATGGTTCTTGATATCGACGAAGAACGTCGTCGTATCTCTCTAGGTCTGAAACAGTGTAAAGCTAACCCATGGCAATCATTTGCAGAAATGCAAGCTAAGGGCGACAAAGTTACTGGTAAGATCAAGTCTATCACTGACTTTGGTATCTTCATCGGTCTAGAAGGCGGCATCGACGGTCTAGTACACCTATCTGACATTTCTTGGAACGCAACTGGCGAAGACGCTGTTCGTGAATACAAGAAAGGTGACGAGATCTCAGCTGTAGTTCTAGCTGTAGATGCAGAGCGCGAGCGTATCTCTCTAGGCGTTAAGCAAATGGAAAATGACCCATTCAATGCTTACGTTGCTGATAACAAGAAAGGCATGCTAGTTAACGGTACAGTTACAGCAGTAGACGCGAAAGGCGCTACTATTGAACTAGAAGAAGGCGTAGAAGGTTACCTTCGCGCATCTGAAGTTTCACGTGACCGTATCGAAGACGCATCTCTAATCCTAAGCGTTGGTGACAGCGTTGAAGCGAAGTTCACTGGTGTAGACCGTAAGAACCGCGTAATCAACCTATCTATCAAAGCTAAAGATGAAGCTGATGAGCAAGAAGCAATGGCTTCACTGAACAAGCAAGAAGACGGCGGGTTCGGTAGTGCTATGGCAGACGCATTTAAAGCTGCTAAAGGCGAGTAATTTACTCAGCTAAGAAAAAAGGAGCCGTAAGGCTCCTTTTTTTTGTTTTTAACTTTGCGATTTATAGACTATTATCTGTTTATACAGGCAGTTAGTGAACTGATGTTATATAATGATAAAAGCCAGTTTCAACTGAACATGAAGAGTAATGAGGATAACCACCTATGACTAAGTCTGAATTAATTGAAAGACTCTGCGCAGAGCAAACTCACTTATCAGCAAAAGAAATTGAAGATGCGGTAAAAGACATTTTAGAACATATGGCGAATACGCTTGAAAGCGGTGACCGTATTGAAATTCGTGGATTTGGTAGTTTTTCACTTCATTACCGTGAGCCTCGCGTAGGACGTAATCCTAAAACGGGCGATAAGGTTGAACTAGAGGGTAAATATGTCCCTCACTTTAAACCAGGTAAAGAGTTGCGTGAACGCGTAAACGAAAGTCTATAAGCACTCTCTTTAAATCAGTTGAACGGCATACAGATAGTGTGCCGTTTTTGTATTTCTGACGTTAACGAGAACTAATAAGATTTTGTGAAGGTCCAAATATTGGAACCACTCGACATAAGGCGCGAATTTAGCAATGATTCGTAAGATTATGGTGAGTAGGCATGGTGTGTGATTACTATTTGCTGCATAATCTTAGCTATCCAATGACTGTGGTGAAAACACATGAAGATTATAAAAATAATTTTACTAATTGTACTTTTCTTAGTCACTCTAGCACTTGGTTCACAGAATCAGGCCGTCGTGACATTTAATTACCTCTTAGCCCAAGGTGAGTTTCATTTATCTACGCTACTGGGCGTCGTCTTTGTTACCGGTTTTGTTATCTCGTGGATTATTTTTGGAAGCTTGCATCTAAAGTCTCAATTGACGGTGCGAAAATTGAGAAAGAAATTGGCTAAACAAGCTTCGCCTCAGTCAAAAGATGTGGCAACGACTAGCCCTAACAGCTGATTTGAATATTAGAGTCTATTTAGTACATGCTTGAGCTACTATTTCTGCTTTTACCGATAGCCGCAGCCTATGGTTGGTATATGGGGCAGCGGAGTGTAAAACATGACAGACAAGAGCAATCTCATCAGATATCTCGTCAGTATATGACGGGCCTTAACCTATTGCTCTCAGATCAGTCCGATAAAGCGGTAGACCACTTTATCGAACTGCTTCAAGTCGATGATGAAGCGATAGATACGCATCTAGCGTTGGGCAATTTGTTCCGTTCTAGGGGCGAAGTGGACCGCGCTATACGCATTCACCAAAATCTGATCTCTCGCTCAGGCCTTACCATCGAGCAAAAAAATATCGCTCTACAGCAACTTGCCAAAGACTACATGGTTTCTGGTTTTCTTGATCGTGCTGAAAAAATATTTGTTCAACTTGTTGAAGAGCCTGAGCATAGAGAAGCAGCATTGACCCAGCTAGTTTCTATCTACGAGCAAACTCAAGAGTGGCATAAAGCGATTGAGTACGCTTCTGCATTGCAAAAACTCGGTAAGAAACGAGTTAAGAATAATATCGCACACTTCTGGTGTGAGCTGGCAATGATAGAGCAGGCCAGTAGTAATACCCCCAAAGCTAATCAGTATTTTCGTAAAGCGCTCACTGTTGATCCTAAATGCGCACGAGCTAATATTGCCTTAGGGCGTTTGTATCTCGACAATGAAGAATATACAAAAACGATCCAATGCTTAGAATCGGTTCTTGAGCAAGATAAAGACTTTGTCAGTGAGGTGCTGCCGACGTTAGCTGAGTGCTACCATCACCTAGGTCAAGAACAAGAGCTTGTCGAATTCTTAAGAGCGAGTATCCAAAAGGGGGCTGGAGTATCCGCTGAATTGATGTTAACGCAACTCGTCGCTCATCATGAAGGAACCGAGTCAGCTCAAGCGCTATTGACTCGTCAGCTAGTGAAAAGTCCGACAATGAAGGGCTTCTATCGTTTGATGGATTATCACTTGGCGAATGCTGAAGAAGGACGAGCAAGAGAAAGTTTAACCACGCTGCAATCTTTGGTGGGTGAGCAGTTAAAATTAAAGCCGCACTATCGTTGTAGAAAATGTGGTTTTTCAACACATTCATTGTATTGGCATTGTCCATCTTGTAAAGGATGGGGTACGATCAAGCCGATCAGAGGGTTGGATGGCGAATAGTCCAACGCAAGTTTTTATGGCAGCACTTATGTGCTGCTTTTTTTGAGTTAGCACTCAGTATTAGTAAGGAGCAAAAATGATTGACCAAAAAGTGATAGTGGCACTGGATTATGACAATCAAGCCGACGCATTAGCTTTTGTTGATAGAATTGACCCAACTTCTTGTCGACTAAAAGTAGGCAAGGAAATGTTTACACTATTTGGTCCTAGTTTTGTTCGCGAGCTTCATAAGCGTGGTTTTTCGGTTTTTCTTGACCTTAAATTTCATGATATTCCGAATACATGCTCTAAAGCAGTAAGAGCCGCTGCTGAGCTGGGTGTTTGGATGGTGAACGTTCATGCCGGAGGCGGGGAACGTATGATGGCTGCATCTCGAGAGATTTTAGAACCTTATGGCAAGGATCGTCCTCTTCTTATCGGTGTGACAGTACTCACGAGTATGGAACAGACCGATCTCGCAGGGATTGGCATTGACGTTGCTCCTCAAGAGCAAGTATTGCGTTTGGCTAACCTGACAAAACGTGCTGGCCTTGACGGTGTAGTGTGTTCAGCTCAAGAGTCGAGCATGCTAAAAACAGAGTTGGGCAACGAGTTTAAATTAGTGACTCCGGGTATTCGTCCTGCAGGCGCTGCCGTAGGTGACCAAAAACGTATTATGACACCAGATATGGCGATTCAAGCAGGTTCTGATTATCTTGTTATAGGCCGCCCGATCACCCAAGCTGCAGACCCTGCTCAGGTGCTCACTGACATTAATGCTTCACTTCGCTAGTATCGAAAGACGTCAGTAGATATTAAAAATGCCAGACCGAATAGGTCTGGCATTTTTGTTTTTGAGTACAACGTTTTTTAGCGCAGCGATCGTTTGGAACGATAGTAATCTTGCACTTTGGTGTCTTACGCTTACCTGGCTAGCTAATGACACTCGCTCGCAATTACATACCTGACAGAGCCTATAGCGGTACACCACTGTGGAACTTAAAATCACTATCTGGAGATGTAATTAAATCGGCTTCAATTTTCCCAAAATAAGCGACTCTTTCCGTAATGTCATCCCCAGAAATCTGTTCAGCAAGCTTTAAGTAATCTTGGTAATGACGAGCTTCAGAGCGCAATAAAGAGACATAAAATTTTGAAATGTCATCATCCATATATGGGGCAAGTTTTGCAAATCGTTCACACGAACGGGCTTCGATGTATGCCCCAATAATGAGTTTATCAATCAATGTATTTGGTTCGTGAGTGGTCGCTTTAGACAACAAGCCTTTTGCGTATCGACCTGCAGGAATAGGGTGATAGGGAATGTTTCTTCCTTCAAGGATTTCTAATACCTGATAGAAATGATGCAATTCTTCTTTGATTAGTAGCATCATTTTGTCGATCAAATCTTGGCTGTATGGTGAAGCAGACTTTGCCATTATGGATTTAGAAATATTGCTTTTGCCCCGCAGAGAATCAGAATTACCTTGCTTACGATAGGCAAATTGTTCATAAGGCTTGAACCACTCCTGCAAGATTTCGCTGCTCTTTGCATCAACCGCGTATTTGCGGAGTAGGTACATGGCCGATTGACCCGCTTTCAACTCGCATAAGAGATGATCAATCAAAATAACAGGAAGGTTTTCGATTTTCTTTGCTTCCGCTACCCAGGAATCAGGTGTCGGACAATGGAGAAACTGGTTTATGGGAGCTAAAATTTGTTCCATTTGAGTCTGGCTAGTCATGTTATCTTATTTCTTTGGGCAATTGAAAAAGGTCGCTACAGCGACCCTTTTTGAATAGTGTAGCCCTTTCGAATTCGGGTGCTCAATACTACCATTTTTTCTTTTCACCAAACAATGCATCCATATCGTTGTCACGTTCGCGACTGGCTTGCTGTTGTTGCTGTTCATCGGCTTTTGCTTGACGTGAATTTTGTAGTTGCTCAAGGATTTCGGTAAGTTTTTCTTTGGCCTGAATAGAGTAGTTGTCATTTTTTGAACTTAACGCATCAATTCCCTTCTTGAGAAGTTGCATTGCAGTCCCAGGTTGTCCTTTAGCAATGGACTCGTGAGCTCTTTTAACGACATTTTCTATATTGATTCTAATTTGGATCGTTTCTAAGCGCCCATTTTCAACCATGTAAGCTTGAGTCTCAATACGGCCTTTATTGTGCTCAGTGCGAATTGTATCACGCAGTCGTTTAACCAATTTAAGCATCACAATGGCTTGTTTGTCGCTGGTGGGAACTTTGAATGCGGTGGCCTCATTGCCTTCGTAGTTTTCATTTAATTGTTGGATTTGTGCTTGAGCGGATTCTACACGTTGTGCAAGGTGCTTATTTTTTGGATCAAGATCATGCATATTCTTTAATGCATCCAAGATACGGTTATGTAGGCAAATCATCAGCTCTTTACTATAAGGAAGGTAGCTTGCTCCACCGATCAGTTCCTCAGTAGCATCAATAAGCGCAACATAGCGAGCGGACTCTTGTCTGCGTGTCGCTTCTGCTTTTAATTTGTATTGCAACATGATGTTGTACCCGAGAACGAGAACAAGCAGAAGCGCGACCAGCGCGATGATCAAACCAATATTCATAACTTTTTGTATCTACTGTGAGTTTCCTTACAACGAGAGTAGAAAGAATACACCAAAGCTAAGGTCATCTACACAGCTAAGTCGTCGTTTCGGTCATAAACTAGAAAAATAGCGTGTTATTTGCTTGTTATGGGAAATATGGCTAATAGATACGCAAAATACTATTAATCTTTCTAGGAATTCGTTATAACTATTAATTATATGCTTTGCTGTTAGATTTTCTTGGATAAACAGCATTAAAAGACAAGGATGACGAGGGCACAATGAAGTTACAGCAGTTAAGATACATCGTTGAAGTATTGAATCATAATTTGAATGTTTCAGCGACTGCAGAAAGCTTATATACCTCACAGCCCGGTATTAGTAAGCAAGTGCGTTTGTTAGAAGACGAGTTAGGTATTCAAATCTTTGAGAGAAGTGGTAAGCACCTTACTCAAGTTACGCCTGCAGGCGACGACATTATTCGTATTTCACAAGAGATACTGTCGCGAGTGGAAAGCATCAAAGCGGTCGCTGGTGAACATACTCATCCTGAAATGGGCACATTGAATATTTCAACTACCCATACTCAAGCGCGTTATGCGCTTCCTGAGGTGATTAAAGGCTTTACCGCTCGCTATCCTAAAGTTTCTCTTCACATGCACCAAGGCACGCCATCGCAGATGTCAGAAGCGATCGCAAAAGGCACTGCCAATTTTGCTATAGCCACCGAAGCACTTCATTTGTATCAAGATGCCGTCATGTTGCCTTGTTATCATTGGAACCGCTCAATTGTCGTTCGAAAAGATCACCCATTGGCGCAAAAGCCGAGGGTAACGATTGAAGATCTCGCCGCGTATTCGCTCGTAACTTATGTGTTTGGCTTTACTGGACGCTCAGAGCTTGATACAGCGTTTAATAAAGTAGGCTTAACACCTAAAGTCGTTTTCACGGCAACCGATGCGGACGTGATTAAAACTTACGTGAGAATGGGCATTGGCGTGGGTGTTATCGCGAGTATGGCGATGGATAATAGCCAAGATAACGACTTAGTCGCAATTGATGCGAGTCATATCTTTGAGGCGAGTACGACCAGTATTGGATTTCGCCGAGGAACGTTCTTACGGACTTATATGTATGATTTCATGGAGCGTTTCGCCCCTCACTTGACGAGACCGGTCGTTGAGCAAGCGATTTCATTGAAATCAAATGTCGAAATCGAAGCCATGTTTAAGGATATCGATTTACCTGTGAGGTAATCTCTTTCATGGTTTTAACACTATCACCGGCACAAAACACTTCCGTTGTGCCTTGCTTCCCCCTACAATCGCACCAGAAAAGTAGGGGAAGCTAATCATCGTGAACCGTCAACAATTTCAACTGATCACCCGACTGCTTAAGCAATATCAAAGCTACTGGCGTCAAGACCCGTTTACTCAGGTCATTAGTGGTCAAATTCCATGGAAAAGTGAGAACCCAGAGCTCTTAACTTGGCTACAATCCCTGAGCCGAGACACGATTTCTACCTACAAAAAAAATCCGCTGCTTTTCGCTTCAATAGTCAGTGAATGGTTACCTGACTCTGAGTTGTTATGCACTATCACTGTCCCTCATCGGCTGTTTAAAGAAAACGCTGCGAAACTCCCACGTGGTCTAGATAGTGGTATTCCAGGAAGAAAGCTGCAACAAATCTCTTCGCTTAGTGACGTTTGTATTTCTGATCATCACGGCAGTCAGTGGTTAGAATGGTGTGCAGGTAAAGGCTACCTTGGGCGACTGCTTTCTTCACAATCACAACAGCCGGTCACGAGTTTTGAATTTCAGGCTACATTATGTGAATCGGGGCAGAGTGACGCGGATAAATTGTCGTTGCCGATGACATTTGTCCAAGGGGATGCGTTTAGTGAAGAATCAGAACATGTGTTTTCTCATCACCAACATGCCGTAGCCTTACACGCTTGTGGTGATTTACATGTGACCCTAATTAAACACACAGTAAGAGGAAAGCTGCCTGCCGTTACATTATCACCATGTTGCTATCATCTAATTCATGACACTCACTATCAACCCATGTCAAACGAAGGACATGAAGCGGAGCTAATGCTTAGTAAGCAAGAGCTTCGGATACCATTGCAAGAGACAGTGACAGGTGGAGAGCGAGTGAAACGTCACCGTGAACAAGAGATGACGTTTAGATTAGGTTTTGATGCGTTGTGCACTGAAATGGGTCTGAGCCAGGCGTACATTCCGGTCCCAAGTATTAAGAAATCCCAATTGGCTGAAGGATTTGAAGCGTTTTGTCGGTGGGCGGCGAATCAAAAACAACTGACGTTACCTGAAGCCGACTATGTACACTTTGAGCGTATTGGTAAGGTCCGGTATTGGGGAATGGAGGCACTTAGCCTGATTCAAGGTATGTTCCGTAGACCACTAGAGCTTTGGTTAGCGCTAGATAAAGCTTTGTATTTACAACAGCAAGGTTATCATGTGGACGTGTTCACATTTTGTGATACCGCGATTACACCAAGAAATTTGGTCATCCACGCAGTACGGACATAAAAAACGGGCAGTAAAGCCCGTTTTTTATAAAATTACGATGTGCAGTCAACGCATCTCGAGTTAACGATGATGTGAATTAATTAAACATCGCCATCGCAGCAACAGGCTCAACATATTCAAGGTCGAAGCTTTCAGCCACTTCCTTGCAAGTGACTTTACCGTGAATGACGTTGAGTCCATCTAAGAATCCTTTGTCTTCAGTAAGTGCTTGCTGATAGCCTTTATTGGCAAGTTTGATGATATACGGCAATGTTGCGTTATTTAGCGCAAACGTTGATGTACGAGCAACCGCACCAGGCATGTTTGCAACACAATAGTGAACCACGTCATCGATGATGTACGTCGGATCAGCGTGCGTGGTGGCGTGAGATGTTTCAAAACAGCCACCTTGGTCGATGGCGACATCAACGACAGCAGCGCCTGGCTTCATTTTCGCGATATGTGCTTTTGTCACCAATTTTGGTGCTGCTGCACCAGGAATCAAAACCGCACCGATCACGAGGTCTGCTTCTAGGATATGCTTCTCTAATGCATCTTCTGTAGAATAAACCACTTTTGCACGACCCTGGAATTCTTCATCCAAAGCGCGTAATGTATCAATACTACGATCTAAGATTGTGACGTCTGCACGCATGCCAACTGCCATGCGAGCGGCGTTTGAACCAACAACGCCACCACCGATAACCACAACTTTCGCAGGTTCTACACCAGGTACACCACCTAGTAGAAGACCGCGTCCGCCATTGGATTTTTCGAGTGTTTGCGCACCAGCTTGTATAGACATTCGCCCAGCGACTTCTGACATTGGTGCTAATAGTGGTAAGCGACCCATATTATCTGTTACAGTCTCATAGGCAATGCAGACAGCTTTGCTTTTAATTAGCTCTTCAGTTTGTGGAAAATCTGGTGCTAGGTGAAGATAAGTGAATAAAACTTGTCCTTCACGTAACATAGCACGCTCGACAGCTTGGGGTTCTTTGACCTTTACAATCATCTCTGCTTGCGCAAAAACGTCGGCAGCGGTAGGAAGAATGGATGCGCCTACAGCGATGTAATCATCGTCTGAAAAACCAACACCAGTGCCAGCATTAGTTTCAACAAAAACTTGATGGCCGTTTGAGATAAGTTCTCTTACGCTTGCTGGGATCATACCAACACGGTATTCATGGTTTTTTATCTCTTTAGGTACGCCAATGATCATCCTGACTCCTCATTATTATATGGTTGTATTAACTGTGTGTAGGGTGTTATTGTCGAATTACTGACTAGTATAGAAGCTAATTAACAAAATTTGATACTGAATATTACAGAGTTGTAGTATATTTTTTTGCAAGGAAGTAACAAGGTGGAATAAAAAATGGCAGACAACTATAAGAAGCCGTCCAAGGAACTAGACCGTATTGATCGCAATATTCTTAATGAGTTGCAGAAAGACGGTAGGATCTCAAATGTCGAATTGTCAAAACGCGTAGGTCTTTCGCCTACACCGTGTTTAGAACGTGTTCGTCGACTTGAGCGTCAGGGATATATTACGGGCTATACAGCTCTACTTAATCCACAATATTTAGATGCGTCACTACTGGTTTTTGTGGAAATCACATTAAACCGCGGTGCGCCAGATGTGTTTGAACAATTTAACTCGGCAGTACAACGATTGGATGACATCCAAGAATGTCACCTCGTTTCTGGAGATTTCGACTATCTTTTGAAAACAAGGGTGTCGGATATGGGAGCGTACCGTAAGTTGCTTGGTGATACATTACTGCGTTTGCCGGGAGTGAATGACACTCGCACCTACGTAGTAATGGAAGAAGTGAAACAAAGCAACCAACTGGTGATTAAAACGCGATAAATCTATTCTAACAAGGAGCTGACTAATGCTATGAAAATCCATGCTTTATTCATCTCCTAGATTGGGTTTTAATCCCTGATGTGGTTAAATTAATAAATACTCCGAGCGGCTTTTGCCGCTCGGGCTGTTTCTACTAAGTTAGATGTTGGATATGTTCAAACAGGACAAGAAAAGAGTCGAAACGATCATCAAGACGAGTGAAGAACAAGAAGCTTCACGTCTCAACGGATTTCAGCGATTAAGAGAATGCTGCTTCATACTAGCAGTATTGACGTCAATTTTATTGGCGGTTGCATTATTTACCTTCAGCCCAGCGGATCCCTCTTGGTCGCAAACGTCGTGGGGGGGAGATATTCAAAATGCAGGCGGCATCGTCGGTGCCTGGCTTGCAGATACGCTATTTTTCGTTTTTGGTTCTTTGGCATACCCCATTCCTTTTGTTGTGGCGTTTAGCGCTTGGGTGTTCTTCCGTACTCGCGACAAAGACGATGAAATCGATTTTATGATTTGGGGTACGCGCACGCTTGGTTTGACGGTCATCATCTTGACGAGCTGCGGTTTGGCTGACATCAACTTTGATGATATTTGGTACTTTTCATCCGGTGGTGTGATTGGCGATGTATTGACTAGCCTATCTTTGCCTACCTTAAATGTGCTGGGTACCACCATTGTCTTGCTATTTTTATTGGGGGCTGGGTTTACACTATTCACTGGGATTTCATGGCTAAGCATTGTGGAATGGATTGGTAACAGTGTCCTGACATTCATTGCAGCGCTAACCAATAAAGCTCGTGGCAGCAAAGAGCAAGTATACGAGCCTGTTCTCTCTCAGCCAGAACGTATTGATGATGAAGACGTGATGCCACACTTCTCCGCGAAAGATGAGGCAGTGTTATCTGACGAGCAAACAGTATCGTCTGCTAAGCGACGTCATTATAATATTCATATGCCAGATACAGCGGATCTAGAATCATCTGTAGACGAAATAGATGCCAACGATCCATTGTTTGCGAACACTGCTTCTGCGGCTATAGATGAAGAACCTATTAATCTGAGCTCTTCTTCTATCTCTCACACCATACCAACCTCTCACACTATACCGACACAGCAAGAGGCTGAGGTCTCTGCTCACCATGTGAATGTTGAAGCGAGAACAGAGCCGATTATCAGTGAAAACGCTCCTGAGTTCTCTCACGATGAAACAAGAGTGATATCGCCATCAATGGGTGAGCAAGCGCCTGCTGTGACGTCAACTCCAATGGTTGCGCCAGAAGAGGATCGCAGTCATTTACTCGGTGCGACGATAGAAGATCTTGAAATTGCAGCAAGAACGTATGATGACTTTGCCGATCAGTCTACCCATGCGGATACGACACATGAAGAGTCTATATACGTAGATTCAATACCCACAGATACTCAGCGGGTTGATACGCAGCAGGCTGACGCCAATTATACAGATCCGAACGTCACTAGTGACGCAGCGCATCGTGATGTTAACACCTCACATCTCGCAACCGCAGCAATGACAACAGCGATCGCTAGCGCCCCGTCAGCAGCGCAAAACATTGATAACTTGCCATGGAGCTCAGAAACCATTGATGCGACGGAGGATATCAATGCACCGGTTAGTTCTACTGAGCCTGTTCGTGTTAATGCAGATGAACCTTGGGTGCAAGAGAATTCTTCTTCGTTTGAAGCCGAGCACACAGCGTCAACTGAGCCGCATGTTGAGCCGGAAGCGGTTTGGGTTGAAGAGCCCAATGTCCAGCCAGTTGCTCAACCTCAAGAGGATGAGTATGTAGACGCCGATTCACAGGCGTTCCAATCTTTGGTTGCAGAAGCGCAGAAAACGGCTGTCGCGAAGGTAAACCCATTCTTGGTACAAAAGGATGCAAATTTACCGAAGCCAGCAGAACCAATGCCAACGCTTGAACTGCTTTATCATCCTGAAAAACGTGAAAACTTTATTGATAGAGAAGCATTGGAAAATATCGCTCGTTTGGTTGAGTCCAAGTTGGCAGATTATAAGATTAAGGCTGAAGTCGTCGACATCTTCCCTGGACCTGTGATCACTCGGTTTGAACTCGACTTAGCGCCAGGTGTTAAGGTCAGTCGCATCTCTGGCTTGTCTATGGATTTAGCGCGTTCGTTGTCTGCAATGGCAGTACGTGTGGTTGAGGTCATTCCGGGTAAGCCTTATGTTGGGTTAGAACTGCCTAATATGACGCGTCAGACGGTTTATTTCTCAGATGTTATTGGTAGCCCAGCGTTCACAGAGTCTAAGTCGCCCACTACGGTAGTATTGGGTCAAGATATTGCAGGCGAAGCTGTGGTCGCGGATCTTTCTAAAATGCCTCACGTACTAGTGGCGGGTACAACCGGTTCTGGTAAGTCGGTTGGCGTTAACGTGATGATTCTGAGTATGCTTTACAAAGCGACGCCAGAAGAAGTGCGCTTTATCATGATTGACCCAAAAATGTTGGAGCTTTCGATTTATGAAGGGATCCCGCATTTGTTGTCTGAAGTGGTTACGGATATGAAAGACGCCTCTAACGCACTGCGCTGGTGTGTTGGAGAGATGGAGCGTCGTTACAAGTTAATGTCGGCACTGGGTGTTCGAAACATTAAGGGCTTTAACGACAAACTGAAAATGGCAGCGGAAGCGGGCCACCCCATTCATGATCCACTTTGGAAAGATGGCGATAGCATGGAGCCAGAACCACCATTGCTTGAAAACTTACCTTACATTGTGGTGGTTGTGGATGAATTCGCTGACTTAATCATGGTCGTCGGTAAGAAAGTCGAAGAACTGATTGCACGTTTGGCTCAAAAAGCCCGAGCGGCAGGAATTCATTTAATTTTGGCGACGCAGCGTCCATCAGTGGATGTCATTACCGGTCTGATTAAAGCCAACATTCCAACACGTGTTGCGTTTACGGTTTCAACCAAAACAGATTCACGAACCATTCTTGACCAAGGTGGCGCTGAGTCACTGCTGGGGATGGGTGATATGTTGTATCTGCCACCCGGTTCGAGTCACACGACTCGCGTCCATGGCGCTTTTGCGTCGGATGACGATGTGCATGCGGTGGTGAATAACTGGAAGGCTAGGGGTAAACCTAACTATATTGAAGAGATTACCAACGGAGAGCAAAGTCCAGAAACTTTATTGCCCGGCGAAAAGATGGAAGGCGATGAAGAAATGGACCCATTGTTTGACCAAGTGGTTGAACACGTTGTGCATTCACGTCGAGGCTCTGTATCGGGAGTCCAACGACGCTTTAAAATTGGTTACAACCGAGCGGCTCGAATTGTCGAGCAACTTGAAGCTCAAGGGATAGTTAGTGCACCGGGTCATAATGGTAACCGTGAAGTATTGGCTCCACCCCCAATTAAAGAATAATGGCAGTAAGGAATGAATATGAATAAATGGCTTTCGCTTGTGCTCGTCACCGTTTCTGCATTTAGCTTTACGGCGTCGGCGTCGCCTCAGCAAGAACTGAGTGAACGGTTACAGCTTAATGATGGGTTTAGTGCAAATTTCAAACAAACGGTGACTAGCCCAGATGGTGAGGTTGTCATGGAAGGCGAAGGTAATGTTGAAATTGCCCGCCCGAGTATGTTCCGTTGGGTCACGACTTTACCGGATGAAAATGTACTGGTATCAGATGGCAGCAACCTTTGGTATTACAGTCCGTTTATTGAACAGGTGAGTATTTATAATCAAGAGCAAGCGACGGAACAAACCCCGTTCGTATTGCTGACACGCAACCGCGCAAGTGATTGGGATAACTACAGCGTTGAACAGCGCGGTGACATGTTCATATTGACACCGACTGCGGTTGATTCAACGCAAGGGCAGTTTCAGATCAATATTGACCCGAAAGGGATTGTGCACGGTTTTAATGTGATTGAGCAAGACGGTCAACAAGGCCAATTTGTTTTTGAAACCATTAAGGTCGGTAAACCCTCATCGGAGCGGTTCACTTTTGTGGTTCCTGATGGTGTAGAAATTGATGATCAAAGAAACTAGGGGATTACGTGAGTAATTTTAGTTTTGATTTTTCAGGGGACGAAGATTTTCGTCCCCTGGCTGCGAGAATGCGCCCAGAAACTGTGGAGCAGTATATTGGTCAGCAACATATTCTTGGTGTGGGTAAGCCGCTTCGCCGAGCTTTAGAAGCCGGTCAGCTTCACTCTATGATTTTATGGGGGCCTCCGGGCACCGGAAAAACGACACTGGCTGAAGTCGCGGCAAATTATGCTGATGCTGAAGTTGAGCGAGTATCCGCGGTCACTTCGGGCGTTAAAGATATTCGCGCTGCGATTGAAAGAGCACGAGAAAACAAACTTGCCGGTAAGCGAACTATCTTATTTGTGGATGAGGTGCATCGCTTCAATAAAAGCCAACAAGATGCCTTCTTACCGCATATTGAAGATGGAACGGTGACGTTTATTGGGGCAACGACAGAAAACCCATCGTTTGAACTCAATAATGCCTTATTGTCTCGAGCGCGTGTCTATAAACTGACGTCGCTAGATAAAGCTGACATTTTATTGGTACTTGAGCAAGCGATTCAAGATGAAGCACGCGGTTTAGGTCAGGTGTCGGTGGAGTTTCAGGACAATGTTTTAGATAGATTGGCAGAGCTCGTTAACGGTGATGCGCGCATGTCGCTGAATTATTTAGAGCTGCTTTACGATATGGCAGAGGACAACGCGCAAGGTGAAAAACGGATCACATTGCCTTTGCTTGCGGAAGTCGCCGGTGAGAAAGTCAATCGCTTTGATAATAAAGGCGACATTTGGTACGACCTTATTTCCGCTGTTCACAAATCGATTCGCGGTTCCAATCCAGATGCTGCGCTGTACTGGTCGGCGCGTATGATTGCCGCTGGTTGCGACCCGTTATATATCGCTCGACGTTTGTTGGCGATAGCGTCTGAAGACATTGGTAATGCAGACCCGAGGGCCATGCAAGTTGCTATGTCGGCTTGGGATTGTTTTACTCGCATAGGGCCTGCTGAAGGTGAAAGGGCGATAGCACAGGCTATCGTGTATCTTGCCTGTGCACCAAAAAGTAATGCGGTCTATACGGCTTGGAAGCAAGCGCTAACCGACGCGCACCAACTGCCTGAGTATGAAGTCCCCCATCATTTACGCAATGCCCCGACTTCTTTAATGAAAGATATGGGTTACGGTGAAGGGTATCGTTATGCCCATGACGAACCGGGCGCTTATGCCGCTGGCGAACATTACTTACCCCCTGAAATGAGTGGCACGCGCTACTATCAGCCTACAAATCGCGGTCTTGAAACCAAAATTGGCGAAAAGTTAGATTATCTAGCCGATTTAGACGCAAAAAGCCCACAAAAGCGCTATGAAAAGTAGTGGCTTTTCGTTATCGTTATCCGGTTCAATTATCAAGATTTATGAGCGGTTATAAATTAATCGCTTATAAACGTATTCATAACCTAATGCATAGGATTGGCAATGCTGGATTCTAAATTACTTCGTACAGAGCTGGATGAAACAGCTGCAAAATTGGCGCGTCGTGGCTTTACGCTTGACGTAGAAACTATTCGTAAACTTGAAGAGCAACGTAAGTCGATTCAAGTCGAAGTAGAAAATTTACAATCCACGCGCAATTCCATCTCCAAGCAAATCGGTCAGAAAATGGCGGCTGGCGATAAAGAAGGCGCTGAAGAAATCAAAAAACAGATTGGTACCTTAGGTAGCGATCTTGAAGCAAAGAAAGTTGAGCTAGCGGCGTTAATGACCGAGCTTGACGATATTACGTTGTCAGTCCCAAACATCCCTGCCGATGATGTGCCAGACGGCAAAGACGAAAGCGAAAACGTAGAAGTATCTCGTTGGGGTCAACCGAAGTCTTATGACTTTGACGTGAAAGATCACGTAGATCTCGGTGAAATTGCAGGTGGTCTTGATTTCGCAAGCGCGACTAAAATCACGGGCGCTCGTTTTATCGTTATGAAAGGACAATTTGCGCGTCTTCACCGTGCGATTGCCCAATTCATGCTGGATCTACACACTGACGAGCACGGCTATACAGAAATGTATGTCCCTTACTTAGTGAATGCAGATAGCCTTTACGGTACGGGTCAATTACCTAAGTTTGGTAAAGATCTTTTCCATACTGAGCCGCTTGTTGAGAAAGTAAGTGATGAAGAGCCGCGTAAGCTGTCTCTTATCCCAACAGCAGAAGTGCCAGTGACCAACATGGTTCGCGATACTATTACAGATGAAGCTGACCTGCCTGTTAAAATGACAGCGCATACGCCATGTTTCCGTTCTGAAGCGGGTTCATACGGCCGTGACACTCGTGGTCTAATTCGTATGCACCAATTTGATAAAGTGGAATTAGTACAAATTACTAAGCCTGAAGATTCAATGAACGCGCTTGAAGAACTCACCGGTCACGCAGAGAAAGTTCTACAACTTCTCGAATTGCCTTACCGTAAAGTGGTTCTGTGTACGGGTGATATGGGCTTTGGTGCTCGTAAGACTTACGATCTTGAAGTCTGGGTTCCTGCACAAGAAACGTACCGTGAAATTTCATCTTGTTCAAACATGTGGGATTTCCAATCACGTCGTATGCAAGCTCGTTTCCGTCGTAAAGGTGAGAAGAAGCCAGAGCTTGTTCACACACTCAACGGTTCAGGTTTGGCAGTAGGTCGTACTATGGTTGCTATTCTTGAGAATAACCAAGAAGCCGATGGCCGTATTGCTATCCCAACAGTGCTGCAACCGTATATGCGCGGTGTGACTCACATTGGCTAATTAATACCAATAAAGTTAATGACAAAGCTCAGCACTCGCTGGGCTTTTTTGTGCGCGTAATTCTTAACAGCGCTAAGTTTATGCCTGCCTGGAGATCTATTCTGTGAGCTTACCTAGCACATAGCGTATTATTCAAGACGAATATTATTACACGCTAGTAATAGTGTTTTGGTTATTTACGGTCTTATCTAATAGGTTGTGATCAATATAATGTCACACGTCATCGCAGGGTAGCACTGCGATAAACACGATTTTCTCAACCAATCATCGAGGAGGGCGTATGGCAGTTGGATGGGCAGGAGACGACAGTGTTAGTCAGCAAATTCAGCATAATATTGATGATGAAATTAGTAGAGTAAGACGTCACCTTATCACTGGAGATAGCGCACGATTATGTGATGAGTGTGGGGAAGAGATCCCGCAAGCACGGCGCAATGCTATAAAAGGTGTTCGTTTATGTCTTCATTGCCAGTCATCACTAGAACACACGAATCAGCGCTCGTCATTATTCAATCGCCGAGCGAGCAAGGATAGTCAATTAAGGTAGTGTCATCCATTTAGTGAGTGTAACGTAAACGAGTTAGCGATTCGAATCGTCAAGAAAATCGCTAACTATTCTGGATCATATGTCGCTCTGCTAGCTACAGCGCGGCTAGCTAAAGCACCGCTCGTTGTTGAGAGCAGACTCGATAGAGTGAACTAGTTTGGCAATGTGCTCAGGTTGGCTGATATAAGGCGGCATCATGTAAATCAAGCGACCAAACGGTCGAATCCAAACACCACTATCAACAAAGTGTTGTTGAATTATCTCCATATTAACGGCAGTCGTCACCTCGACCACTCCTATTGCCCCTAACCAGCGTACATCGCTAACACGATCACATTGTAAAAGCGGCGGTAGTAGCTCGGCAAACAAAGACTCAATTAACGAGACTTGCTGTTGCCATTCACCCGTTTCAATAAGTGACAAACTCGCGTCAGCGACGGCGCAGGCGAGAGGGTTCCCCATAAAGGTGGGTCCATGCATAAAACATGCTGCCTCGCCGCCACATACCGTATCGGCGACATGTTTCGACGTCAGGGTTGCTGATAACGTCATGTAGCCGCCAGTGAGTGCCTTACCTACACACATAATATCGGGTTGCACATTCGCATGTTCGCATGCAAAGAGCTTACCTGTACGCCCAAAACCAGTCGCTATTTCATCAAGGATGAGCAATACCCCATATTCATCGCATAGCTGACGCACCTTTTTTAGAAAGGTTGGGTGATAGATACGCATGCCCCCCGCACCCTGAACAATAGGCTCGAGAATGACGGCGGCAATTTGATGGTGGTGGCTGGCAAGTTTGGCTGCGAAGTCTTCGATGTCTGCATCATCCCACTTTTGCCCGAAGCCAATGCTAGGCGAATCGGCAAAGATGTGCTCTGGCAAAAAACCTTTGTACAAACTGTGCATCGAATTATTGGGATCGGTGACCGACATTGCAGCAAAAGTATCACCATGATAGCCATGACTTAGGGTTAAAAATTTTGGGCGGCTTTCACCTTTAGCGTGCCAATATTGCAACGCCATTTTTAAACTCACTTCTACCGCCACGGAACCTGAGTCGGCGAGAAAAACATGCTCAAGGTTACTTGGTGATAGCGCGACAAGCTTTTTACAGGCGTTAATCGCAGGCTCATGAGTGATCCCGCCGAACATAACGTGGGCCATTTTGTCAGTCTGACGTTTTAGAGCGTCGTTAAGTAATGGATGATTATAACCATGTATCGTTGACCACCATGACGACATGCCATCGACGAGTTGGCGTCCATCCTCAAGCTCAATATTGACACCATTGGCCGAGGTGACTGGGTAACAGGTTAACGGGTTTAGCGTTGAAGTGTAAGGGTGCCAAATATGTTGGCGATCAAAGTCGAGATCCATCATAACTCTCTGTTCATTATTTAATCAGATGTCAACGCCGTGGCGTGGTCGGTGTTGACAGTGTAACGGCTGTGGGTACACTAGCCAAGACTAATAATAATGTGAGCAAGGAATTTTCTGTGGAAGTAAGACATAACTGGACGCTAGCGGAAGTCTCGGCCCTGATGGACAAACCCTTCATGGACCTGCTTTTTGAAGCGCAAACATTGCATAGGCAACACCAGCAACCAAACCATGTACAAGTGAGTACGTTGCTGTCTATTAAAACCGGTGCGTGTCCAGAAGATTGTAAATACTGCCCGCAAAGTGCGCGCTACCGTACGGATGTTGAAGCCGAGCGGCTAATGGAAGTCGACCGAGTGTTAGAGGCGGCACAAAAAGCAAAAACGGCAGGCTCGACTCGTTTTTGTATGGGAGCTGCATGGAAAAACCCGAAAGAACGTGACATGCCTTTGCTCAAAGAGATGATCAAAGGCGTAAAGGATATGGGCTTAGAAACCTGTATGACGTTGGGTATGCTGACTCCAGATCAAGCAAGCCACCTTGCGGACGCTGGGCTTGATTATTATAACCATAATCTTGATACGTCACCGGAGTTCTACGGAAAGATCATCACCACACGTACTTATCAAGACCGGTTAGATACGCTTAGCCATGTACGTGATGCGGGTATGAAAATCTGCTCTGGCGGCATCATCGGTATGGGCGAAAGCGCCAGTGACCGCGCCGGCTTACTTATGGAGCTTGCTAACCTTCCAGTTCATCCCGAAAGTGTGCCAATTAACATGTTGGTGAAGGTAAAGGGGACACCAATGGAAGCGGTCGATGATGTCGAGCCGTTTGATTTTATCCGCCTTATCGCCATTGCTCGAATCATGATGCCCCAATCCGCTGTTCGTTTATCAGCTGGACGCGAAAACATGAATGAGCAGATGCAGGCGCTTTGTTTCATGGCGGGTGCCAACTCAGTGTTCTATGGTTGCAAGTTATTAACGACACCAAACCCAGACGAAGACACCGATCTGCAACTATTTAACAAGTTGGGTATCAATCGCGAAGAAACCTCGCAAAAACCTGATGAAGTTCAAGAAAGTGATTTACTAGACCAAGTTGCAATGCGCGTAGCATCTCGTCCTGAAAAAGATGACCTGTTCTATGAAGCCGGCGTTTGATAGCCGCATAGAGAAAGCGATCTCTTTACGGCACCAGCAAGGTTTATTAAGACGTACTCAAGCGATTGGTGATGGTAATCATCGCCAGTTTGCTTTGAACGGTGAGCGCTTCATCAATTTTTCGTCTAACGATTATTTAGGGTTGGCGGCCAGTGAAGAGCTGTCGCTTGCCTACCAACAAGCGATAGCTAAATATGGGTCGGGTAGCGGGGCATCACCTCTAGTGACGGGGTATTCAACGACTCATGCTGATCTTGAAAGTGCGCTGACTGAGTGGCTTGGCTATGACAGTGCGATCTTTTTTTCATCTGGCTTTTCTGCCAATCAAGCCGTGCTGTTTTCATTACTAGAGAAGGGCGATCTTCTGCTGCAAGATCGCCTTAATCATGCCTCGTTAATGGAAGCGGGTATGTTGAGCCCGGCAACGATGAAGCGCTATCGGCATGGAGATCTTACTCATTTATCGTCGCTATTCGTGCCAAGTACTCCTACGTTAGCCGTTACCGAGAGCGTATTTAGTATGGACGGTGATATCGCCCCCGTAGGTGAATTCATCCAGCAATGTCAGATCGCCAATGCGATGACAATGGTCGATGATGCGCATGGTATTGGTGTGCTAGGTGTTGACGGGCGGGGTGCACTGTCGTTGTGCCAAGATAAGCCGGATATATTAGTGGTGACGTTTGGCAAAGCATTTGGGCTTAATGGCGCAGCGGTGTTGTGTTCTAAAGCGATGTCTGAGTACCTAACACAGTTTGCTCGTCACTATATTTATTCTACGGCCTTTTCCGCGGCGCATGCCTCGGCATTATTAACGGCGCTCACTATGATTCAAACGCAACCATGGCGTAGAGAGAAAGTGCGTGAATTGGGAGGGCTGTTTTGCGAAGGAGCGGCTCACCTTCCTGCTTATGTGGATACGCAGACGCCGATAAAACCCTGGGTCGTAGGGGATGAAGCGCATACGTTAACACTTTGCTCAGCGCTGAAATCTAATCGAATATGGACGACTGCGATACGACCGCCAACGGTGGCAAAAGGCAGTGCGCGTTTACGAATCACATTATCAGCCACGCATACACCAACAGACATTCAAGCGTTAGTGGATGCTCTGGAACAGTCGGCAAAGGAATTCTCATGTCAGAAGCGCTAATTATCCAAGAAGAAAGCAATGACAAATTGGCTATCTCTACCGCTTTTAGTCGCGCGGCCGCACACTATGATGAGCATGCTAAGTTTCAGCGGCAAGTCGCAGATAAGTTATTGGCATTATTACCAGATAATTTACATGGCAAAACCATACTTGATTTAGGGTGCGGCACCGGTTATTGCGCCAAAGCGTTACTTCAACGTGGGGCAAGCGTTGTGTGCGCTGACCTGTCTAGCGAGATGCTACATAAAGCACAACAGCGGTGCGGAAATGAAAAAGTCACTTATCAGGTTGAAGATGCGGAGGCGCTTTCATTCTCAAGTGGCAGCTTTGATTACGTGGTATCGAGTCTTGCCTTACAGTGGTGCAATGATTTAGCCGTGCCGTTAGCGGAAATCAAGCGAGTCACGAAGCCCAGCGGTCAGTACGTCTTTTCAACGTTAGTGGCGGGTTCGCTTAAAGAACTAAGTACCGCATGGAGCAAAGTTGATGAATATCAGCATGTGAATCGATTTATCTCGATAAATCAGATAAAAATTGCGTTGGCGCAATCTGGTAGCATGACGTATCAACTAGACTGCCCTGAAATAGTTATGTGGTATCAAACCGCACTTGATTTGATGAAGGACTTGAAAGGGATCGGTGCAACCCATGTAAAGGGGCGCTCCCGTAGCTTTACTGGCAAAAACACGTTGCAAAGGCTAGAAATGGAATACAACAAGTTCTCAAATCCAGTGGGTTTATTACCAGCGAGTTATCAAGTTTGTTTGGGGTTAGTGACATTATGATGAAAGCATTATTTATTGCAGGTACGGATACTGAAGTTGGAAAAACAGTGGTATCGAAAGCGATATTAAGTGCAGTAGGAGACCAAGGGCATGCAACGATAGGCTATAAGCCAGTTGCGGCAGGGTGCGAGCAGACAGAAAGCGGTTGGCGCAATTCGGATGCTTTGCATCTTCAGCAAGCAGCAAACGTTGACGTTGATTATGATTTGGTAAATCCATATGCGATGTCTCTTCCAGCTTCACCACACATCGCGGCGTTAGCTGACGGCGTAAGCGTTGATTATGAGACACTCTCTTCGGTATTACAGCAGCATAAAGATAATAGTGATTTTGTGTTGGTAGAAGGGGCTGGTGGTTGGCGTGTCCCTGTATCTGAAGACGATTGTTTGTCTACATGGGTAAAGCAAGAAGCCTTGCCAGTGGTGCTTGTGGTTGGAATTAAGTTGGGCTGCTTGAGTCATGCGATGTTAACGGCTGAAGCGATAAAAGCAGATGGTCTTGAATTAGTTGGTTGGGTCGCAAACCGCATCAATCCGGGTGTTGAGCACTATGCGGATATCATAAAGATGCTAGAGCACAAAATGGGTGCCCCAAAGCTTGGTGAGATCCCTTACGTTCCTGGTTGTAAGAAAAGAAACATGGGTAAGTACATTAACCTTGATGTATTGAATAATATTTAAAAAAATGCCGCTCATTGAGAGCGGCATTTTTTGTTAACTGTTGGTATGTAATACGAGGTTTAATGCAAATGTAGCGTTTATTTCTCGCTTGCTAAGCCGACGAATGCGGATTGAGTCTCTAGGATATGAGTATCTAGTTCACTTGTGTCACTTATACCTAGTTGCTCTCTTGCTTCATCCTCACTGATACCTAAGTGACAACAAAGTAAGTCAATCGCCATCTGAAAGTTGTTATTTTCTACCATGGAGTTTTCCTTTTCGGCATGGAATGAATAAGTCTTTGGCGACTTTATCGGTATGAACACCAAGACTCAATACGACCAAAGTCTAACGATGTTAGGTTTGTCGTAACAACGTATTGATGTCACAAATGATGGCAACATGTTGCATACATGACGCCATTCTGGGTTGGCGTAACCATTTCAATGGCTTATGTTGTTGTTTTGGATCAATAAATTAACGGTTTGTTTCAATTTAATGCTTAACCTTGATTTTTAAATCTACGACACTATGTATATAGTGAAGTCGAAAAATGATACCCCGATCCCAAAAAATTGTCGAAGTGATGAGGTTTGAGGTCACTATAAAAGAATCAGAGAAACCATTCTTTGATCATAATAAAAGCTTCTTAATCTGGAGAAATGTGAATGAAGCGAGTCTTACTCTTTTTAGCAACTAACCTGGCTGTTGTTTTGGTCTTAAGCGTTGTGCTTAATATCGTCTATGCCGTGACTGGGATGCAACCTGGTAGCCTTTCAGGCTTGTTGGTGATGGCCGCTGTTTTTGGATTTGGTGGTTCTTTTATATCATTAATGATGTCAAAAGGGATGGCTTTACGATCAGTTGGTGGCGCTGCGATTGAAACCCCACGTAATGAAACCGAGCATTGGTTGTTGGAAACTGTAAGTCGTCAAGCGCAAGCAGCTGGTATTGGTATGCCTACTGTGGCGATTTATGATTCTGCCGATATCAACGCATTTGCAACTGGCGCAAAACGTGATGATTCCTTAGTAGCGGTGTCTTCAGGGTTACTGCATAACATGACGCGAGATGAAGCTGAAGCGGTGTTGGCGCACGAAGTGAGCCACATTGCCAATGGTGACATGGTGACCATGACTCTGATGCAAGGTGTTGTGAATACGTTTGTTATTTTCCTATCACGCTTTATCGCCAACATTGTGTCGTCGAACAATAATGACGAAGAAGGCGGAAGTAACATGATGGTTTACTTTGGTGTTTCTATGGTACTGGAACTCGTGTTTGGTTTCCTAGCGAGCTTTATTACTATGTGGTATAGCCGTCATCGAGAGTTTTACGCGGATGCAGGCGCGGCAAAACTTGTGGGCAAGCACAAGATGATTGCAGCACTAGAGCGTTTGAAAATGAGCCAAGAGTCTCAGCTAGAAGGCTCAATGATGGCATTTGGTATTAATGGCAAACGTTCTATGACGGAACTACTCATGAGCCACCCACCGTTAGACAAGCGCATTGATGCATTGCGTCAGCAAAATTACTCCTAGCGGGAAAGATAATATTACAATCATGACACTGGCATAAGTTCACCAGTGCATTAATAAGCATTAACTCATTAAAAAGCTTGGCGAATTCGCCAAGCTTTTTTTTTGATCTTTTTAAATGGCCCTGCGTATGACTTATACAAAAAGTTAAAAAACAAAATCTTGTATAACTTTAAAACAGACTAGATTTAATAGAGCAAAGGCTAATTTTAAAAGGAAGTAATGTGGATATTAACGATGTGAGCCGCCTTTACCAGCAGCTAGACAAGCAGAACCTGCATTTATTAAAGGGTATCTATCATGACCATGTCGTTTTTGAGGATCCAGCTCACAGGGTAGAGGGGAAAACGTCTCTGGTGGCTTACTTTGAGGAACTTTATACCAACGTCATTAAATGTGATTTCGACATAGAGCAGCAACAGCAGTTTGAAAGTCAGGGCTTTCTTACTTGGACGATGAGTCTTCAACATCCAAAGCTAAATCGTGGTCAGCCCATTTCAGTAAAAGGTGCCAGTCACATTCAATTCGAACAAGGATTTGTGATTTACCATCGAGACTATTTTGATCTAGGTGAAATGCTTTATGAGCATATCGTCGTACTTGGTGGATTAATCAAAGGCATTAAAAAAAGGTTGGGTAACTAATGGACGCTTCACATCAGACGGTTTTCATCACGGGTGCTTCTTCTGGTATAGGAAAGCAACTGGCTGATGATTATGCCAATCAAGGTTTTGAGGTATATGCCTGTGGGCGCTCTATACTCAAGTTAGAAGAGCTGAAAGCAGGGCGCGAGAACATTCATTTATTGTCTTTTGATGTGACGAATCGTGACGAAGTCGACCTGACGATAAAAAGCCTACCTGCGACTCCAACACTGTGGATTATCAATGCGGGTGATTGTGAATATATGGATGAAGGTCATATAGATGCTGGTGTCATGAAGCGTGTGTTTGATGTCAATGTTTACGGCGTTATTCATGTTTTAGAAGCGATACAAGGGCGACTTTCGGATAAGCATCATATTGTGGTTGTTGGCTCTATCGCAAGTGAATTGGCATTGCCAAGAGCGGAAGCTTATGGCGCATCAAAGGCGGCCGTGAGTTATTTAATCCGTGCATTGCAGCTTGATTGGAAAAGTAAAGGTGTGCAGCTGTCTTGTGTGTATCCCGGTTTTGTCAGAACCCCTCTCACTGATAAAAACGATTTTGACATGCCGATGATAATAGAAGTAGAAGAAGCATCAGCTGCAATTCAAAAGGGAATAGAAAAACGTCAGTCTCACATCTATTTCCCAGCAAAATTTACGGCCATTATTCGAATAATCTCGTTGCTACCGTATTCATTGCAAAATTACTTAGTTAATAAGCTGCTGCGCTAACAAAATGCTTGGCGGTAAAATAAAAGGACTTCACTATGAAAATTGCGATTATCGGGACAGGAATATCAGGATTAACGTGCGGTTATCACTTACATAACGAGCACGATGTGACGCTTTTCGAAGCAAACAATTATATTGGCGGACACACTGCAACGGTTGATGTCGACGTTGACGGAGAGCAGCACGCTGTAGATACAGGCTTTATCGTATTTAACGATCGAACCTACCCACACTTCATAAAAATGATGGACGAGATTGGTGTCACAAGTACGCCAACACAGATGAGTTTTAGCGTCAAAAACCAAGCAAACGGTCTTGAATATAATGGTCATACGGTATCGACACTATTTGCTCAAAGGAAAAACTGGCTCAGTCCTACCTTCTACCGATTCGTGTTCGAAATATTACGTTTTAATCAACTTGCCAAAGAGTTCGCGCACAATGATATTGCCTCTGTGAAGACACTCGGTTCGTTTTTAAATGAGCATGAATTTAGCGATTACTTTTGCACCAACTATATTCTTCCTATGGGGGCGGCGATTTGGTCCTCGACATTGGCAGACATGCGCGCGTTTCCTTTAGGGTTCTTTTTACGATTCTTCCTTAACCATGGGTTACTTGATGTGGTTAACCGACCGCAATGGTATGTCATTGATGGTGGGTCGCGTGCATACATTGAACCTTTAACGCGTGGTTTTGCCGATAAGATACATCTTAATGCACCGGTGACAAGTGTTAAACGTTACAACCAAGCTGTCGAGGTGATGGTGAATGGTGAGTCGCATTGGTTTGACCAAGTGATCTTCGCTTGTCACAGCGACCAAGCATTAAAAATGCTAGAAGCGCCAACTGATAATGAGCTGAGTATTTTGTCTGACATGGAATATCAATCTAATGAGGTGGTTTTGCATACGGATGTCAGTTTGTTACCGAAGGAGCAACGCGCTTGGGCTTCATGGAACTATGCGTTAAGCGAAGGGTGTGAACAGCAAATGCCTACGCTTACTTACAATATGAATATTCTTCAGCACATTGAATCATCCAGCACACTGTGCGTATCTCTAAACTCTGCGAATTTGGTTGATAGTGACAAGATACTGCGTACTTTTCACTATTCTCATCCCGTGTTTACCTCACAATCCATTCAAGCGCAAAATCGAAGAGAAGAGCTATTTGGCGACAATGAGACTTGGTTTTGTGGAGCGTATTGGTATAACGGGTTCCATGAAGATGGAGTCAGAAGCGCTTTGGATGTGGTTAAAGGGATTCAGGCTCTTAATCGCGAGCAAAGCGATCCCATCAAGGGGGTCGCATGAGCGATACAGTAGCCAACAGCCGATTAATGGTAGGGAGCGTTGACCATCGGCGCTTCACACCTAAAAAACACTATTTGCGCTATCCACTGTTCATGCCTGCTATTGATCTTGATGAGTTGGAACAGTTAAAGCAGACAGTGTGGGGCTTTGGTGATAAGTGGTGGCACTGGGCAAGGTTTCAACGCTCAGATTATTTCGGACAGGGTGACTTAAAACACGCTTTGCAGAACAAAGTGCATGAACTTACCGGAGACAAACTTACAGGGAAAGTGATTGCCGTGTGTCATTTGCGCTACCTAGGGATTTATTTTAGTCCCGTCAATTTTTACTACCTCTACGATAAGCAAGGACAATGGCAATACTTGTTGGCTGAGGTGAGTAATACGCCATGGAATGAACGTCACTATTACGCAGTTAAAGCGCAAAGCGGTAGCCAAGGTGAGAACTGGCAGCATGACAAAGCTTTCCATGTATCGCCGTTTAACCCAATTGAACAGCAATATAAATGGAAACTTAGACCACTTGGAGAGCGGCTGTTTGTCCACTTGGCTTGCCACCGTGATCACAAAGAGTTTGACGCTACTGTATCAATGAAAAGCCAACCTTTTAGATCAAAACAGTTGTTAACACTACTGATCAAAACACCCGTTATGGCAGTAAAAGTGGTAGCTGGTATTTATTGGCATGCCTTTAAATTATGGTGTAAAGGCATGCCCATCTACGATCATCCAGAGAATAAAAGCAGCCCTTCGGAGGCGCTGTCTCAACAAAATTCTAAAGAGTAAGGGAGTGCTTTATGTTGGAAACGACACTGGTCAGTTCTCAAACACTGACAACTATTCAGAAAACAGCCCGATCAGTGGCATTTAATTGTCTTTATAAATTGGATATCGGTAGCTTAACGATTGTAGAAAGTTTTGAGCAAAACGGATTGGCAAACAAACAAGTCAGTGAGCGTTTTGGGCGCCCAGAACATGGCAAACCAAACGCGGTAATAGAAGTAAAGCATCCAGATTTTTATCGTCGCCTACTGAAAGGTGGAAGCATTGCCGCCGGGGAAGCCTATATGGATGGCTGGTGGGATAGCCCAGATTTGACGTGCGTAATGGAATTGATGGCCATAAACATGTCGGCGTTGGATACCATAGAGGCAAAATCCACCCCTTTGACGCGCATACTGTATTGGTTAGGGCATTGGGGAAAGAGAAATACGCTGGATAACTCGCGTGAGAACATTCATGCTCACTATGATTTGGGTAATCCTTTATATGAAACCTTTCTTGATGAGCGCATGCTCTACTCATCGGCTATTTATCACAGTGAGGCAGATTCACTAGAAACTGCCCAATTAAACAAGATGGAACGCCTGTGTCAGCAGCTTCAGCTCTCTCGCGATGATCATGTACTTGAAATTGGTACTGGCTGGGGGGCGATGGCTATCTATATGGCGCAACGCTATGGCTGCCAGGTCACTACGACGACTATTTCTGATGAACAGTTTGATTACGCGCAAAATAAAATCAATGAACTCGGGCTCAATGAACAGATCACGCTATTGAAACAAGATTATCGTTTGCTGGAAGGGCAGTACGACAAGTTGGTTTCAATAGAGATGATAGAAGCCGTTGGCAAACAGTTTCTGACCTCTTACTTGAAAAAGTGCCAATCGTTGTTAAAGCCGAAAGGTCTGATGGCGATTCAAGCGATTACGATTGCGGATCAACGCTACGATAGTTACTCAAAAAATGTCGACTTTATCCAGAAATACATCTTTCCTGGTGGTTTCCTACCTTCAATTACCGCCTTGACCAGTGCCTGCACTAAGCATACTGACTTGGTGACGCGAGATTTATTCGACATTGGATTAGATTATGCAACCACCCTTGCTGATTGGAGAGCAAGGTTCGAACAAGCCCTTCCAACGGTAAAACAACTTGGCTATGACGACCGCTTTATTCGTATGTGGCGTTATTACTTTTGTTACTGCGAAGGGGGGTTTAGAGCGAAAAGTATTAGCACGGTGCATATGACTCTGCAAAGAAACTCGTGAAATGAACCGCGGTAACCAAACTAGGCACAAATGAAGAGGGAAAGACAATGTCACACGTTGCGAAACTTATTTGTGTCAGTACTTGGTTTCAATGTTTATGGTTTCTCTCTGTCGTTGGGCAGGAACGCTTTCAATGGTTTGGCCTAATACTGGCTATATTGACAATCATAACGACCTATCGAGGGTTATCACTCTGCCTAAGAGATGTGGTGGTGATTGCTTTGTTAGGTCTTATCCTAGACAGCCTAAACGTGATGACCAATGTCCTAATCTTTTCGGTTCCCGCTTTGCCGGTTTGGCTGGTGACGTTATGGCTAGCCTTTTCTTGGTATGCCAATTTTTTACGAAGTACTTTGATGCAATACCCAATTCTATACGTATCACTAATAGGAGGCGCGGGTGGCGCGCTGAGTTATTTAGCGGGTAACAAACTGGATGCCGTCGTCATCGGCTATTCATTACCATTAACCATGATGATTTTGTTTGTGGAGTGGTTAGCAATAATCTGGTTTGTTGTCAGTTATCAGCGCTTGACGGAAGGAGTACTGAAACATGATTCGTAAGTTAACAACGCTAGCATTACTGTTCACAGCAGTGTCAGCCCCGGTAAAGGCTGGCTCTGACAAGGCAGTCAGTTACGAAGCCTGGCGTCATTGGAAAGTCGTTGGGGAAGCGCAACTCAGCTGGTTATTTTTTGATGTCTATCGCTCGCAGCTTCTCACGCCTCAAGGTACGTACACGCTGTCGTCTGATGTATCGCCGCATCCTGTTGCGCTTAGAATACAATACCAAAGAGACATCAGCCGCTCACAGCTCTTGGACGCCACCTTAGACCAGTGGGAAAAAATGGGCATTGATAAGGAAACCAGAGCCCAATGGATAGCAAGGCTTTACGATGTGTTTCCCGATATCGAAGAAGGACAGCAATTGATTTATGTGACCGACGGTGCATCGGGGTCTTTCTATTACTTAACTGATGAAAAGCCGCTGCAAGCTGTGGGAAGAATCAACGATGAAGCATTAAATGATGGCTTTCTCGGGATTTGGCTATCACCAAATAGTCAATATCCAAAATTAAGAGCGCAACTGATAGGGATGAATAGATGAAAAAACTTGCTTTGTCATTGTGGCTAATGATGGTTGTGTTGCTCACGTCCTGTAGTGCAAATTTAGATGAATACGAAGATAGTACACCGAGTTTTGACTTGTTCGGTTATTTTGATGGTCAATCTCGGGCTTGGGGAATGGTTCAAGATTACACAGATAAACAAACACGACGTTTTGTTGTCGACATAGTAGGGGAAGTGGAAGGCGACACCTTAACACTGACCGAAGACTTTGTTTTTCATGATGGAGAAACCGATCAAAGAGTTTGGACGATAAAGCGTTTGAAGGATGGCTCATACGAAGGAACGGCAGATGACATCATTGGCGTCGCAACCGGGCAAACGGTTGGGAACGCGCTAAGATGGCAGTATGATTTTGAGTTAGAGCTCGACGGGTCAACCTATACGGTTGCTTTTGATGATTGGTTATACAGACAAGATGAAGACCACCTCTTTAATTTAACGAGTATCAGAAAGTTTGGTAAGGAAGTAGGGACAATTACGTTGTTTTTTCAAAAGTAATTGCGTATCAAAGTAGGCTCAATTACTTATTGGTTTGCAAAAGCTACCTCTCTATCGTCTGTACTACGGCTTAACCTTCTTTGTACTGTTATAACATGTGACAACGCAAACAATACAAAAGGGCTGCATCGCTGCAGCCCTTTTTCGAATATCGAACTTTTATCGCAATGATACCAAATCACAATCTATTGAAAGATGAGTTGGTATCAACAATGGACATTAAAGCTTGTCAGTTAGCTCAATTGCCTGACCGATGTAGTTCGCTGGCGTCATTAATTTTAGGCGTGCTTTTTCATCTTCTGGTAGCTCTAGACCATCGATGAAGTTACGCATAGCTTCGCCATCTACACGCTTACCACGTGTCAATTCTTTAAGCTTTTCGTAAGGCTTTTCGATACCGTAACGACGCATAACCGTTTGCACTGGTTCTGCAAGAACTTCCCAGTTCTTATCAAGTTCTGCAAGCAATGCTTCACGGTTAACTTCAAGTTTGCTAATGCCTTTCAACGTTGACGTATAAGCGATGATCGCGTAACCAACACCAACACCAAGGTTACGAAGAACCGTTGAGTCAGTTAGGTCACGTTGCCAGCGTGAAACTGGAAGTTTTTGCGCTAGGTGAGCAAACACTGCGTTAGCTAGCCCAAGGTTGCCTTCAGAGTTTTCGAAGTCAATTGGGTTTACTTTATGTGGCATAGTTGATGAGCCGATTTCACCAGCAATTGTTTTTTGCTTGAAGTGGCCCAGTGCAATGTAACCCCATACGTCACGATCGAAATCGATTAGAATAGTGTTGAAGCGAGCGATAGCGTCGAAAAGCTCAGCGATATAATCGTGAGGTTCAATTTGCGTTGTGTATGGGTTCCACGTCACGCCAAGAGACTCAGTGATGAATTCTTCACTAAATTTGTGCCAATCTAGGTCTGGGTAAGCAGATAGGTGAGCGTTGTAGTTACCAACGGCACCATTCACCTTGCCTAGGATCTCTACGGCTTCGATTTGCTTGAATTGGCGTTCCATACGGTACGCTACGTTCGCCATTTCTTTACCCATTGTTGATGGAGAAGCAGGCTGACCGTGTGTGCGAGACAGTAATGGGATATCACGATATTCAACAGCAAGTTTGCCGATCGCATCGATGATGTTACGAAGTTCAGGAAGAATAACGGTCTCGCGAGCTTCTTTAAGCATTAGAGCATGAGACGTGTTATTAATATCTTCAGAAGTACACGCAAAATGGATGAATTCATTAACAGCGTGAAGCTCAGGAACGCCGGCTACTTTTTCTTTTAGGAAATACTCAACCGCTTTTACATCGTGGTTGGTTGTGCGCTCGATTTCTTTAATACGAGCGGCATCGTCTTCACTAAAGTTAGCTGCTAATTCATCTAGAAACTGATTTGCTTCTGCACTGAATGCCGGAACTTCTTTGATTGCATCTGTAGCGGCAAGCTTTTGTAGCCAACGGATTTCAACGATAGAGCGGTACTTTAGTAGGCCAAACTCACTAAAGATGCTGCGTAGTGCAGTTGTTTTGCTTCCGTAACGGCCGTCTACTGGTGAAACAGCAGTCAATGCTGACAGTTGCATGGTGTTCTCCTGAATTGGGTTTCTAAATTTCGTGAGCTTTATACCAATAACCGGCGCAATTGTCACGCATATTAAGCAAACGTTTGCGCGAGGGCTGTGTTGGTCTAAATTTGGTGTTTGTCTAAAACCTTTTTCTAATAGGCTCAGTTATTCCAGCAAAACGATGCATCGTCAATAAACGCGATTGTTTGATGAAAGCAATGAACCTTGAGAGCGCAGCTTTAAACAAATAGCTCGCAACAAGGTGCGAGCTTAATGCGATATTCGATCTTAATGCTATATTCGAGTTAACTTATTAGAGTCTAGCTAACAGAATTTTGGCTTGTTCGATCATCTTCTTGCGTCCAAACACTAAGTGACGACGTTTGCCACCGACTTGACGCCACAACACAGCACTACGAATGCCAGATAGCAGTAATGCGCGCACTTTTTGTTGGGTGCCGGTTTGTTGCAAAACAGCAGGTGTACCGGTGACTTGAATCCTTGGACCAATTGGGCTGACGACATCAAGATAAACGCTAGCAAGGTTACTGATCATTTGATCGTCTAATAGATCGTAGTGTTCGAGCTGTCGCTCAACCATTTGGATACGATCCCCAAGCTGAGACATAGCGTCATTACGGCTGCTTAGCTTACGCTCGAGCGCCATTAGACTAATGATATAACGTGTGATTTCACTTCCGGTCGGTGTGCTGTCAATACCGTTAACCAAGCACTCGAGTCCAACTTTTAAGTCAGACTCGCTGCCAAATACGCTAAGGGTATTTGATGGATTAATGTTGGTGATAGCTTTAAGTGAAGTCTCAAACGCGTCTGAATCACAGTGACCGTCTTTTGCCATGTTCTGCACGAGCGCAACTGCCTGGCAGATGCCAGCGAATGCTATGGTACGGTCGTAAAGTGTATTAGCCACGTAGTTCTCCTAATAAATTAAATGCGCTCTTCAATGATACCGCCACCTAGACACACGTTGTCTTTATAGAATACGGCGGATTGCCCAGGTGTAACGGCGACCTGAGGCTCATCAAAGATGACTTTGATGTTGTTATCATCCATCGGAATGATAGTACAAGGGATATCTTGCTGACGATAACGCGTTTTCACTGTGCATGTCATTGGTTCAGTGATGATTTCACGATCAACCCAGTGCAATTGAGACGCACGTAAGCCATTTGACTTCAATAGTGGGTGATCAGCACCCTGTACGGCAATTAAGACATTACGCTTAAGATCTTTTTCAGCAACATACCAAGGGTCTTCATTACCACCGCCGCCTTTTTGGCCACCAATATGTAGACCTTTTCGCTGTCCTAGCGTGTGGTACATTAAACCTTGGTGTTCGCCAATGATAACGCCTTCTGGCGTCTCAATTTTACCTGGCTGTGCAGGTAAATAGCGAGACAAGAAGTCGGTAAATTTGCGCTCACCAATAAAACAAATACCGGTTGAGTCTTTTTTCTTTGCAGTAATCAGATCTTGCTCTTCAGCAATGCGACGGACTTCAGGCTTTTCTAACTCACCCACTGGAAACAGACTGCGTGCTACTTGCTCATGGCTCAATGTATATAGGAAATAGCTTTGGTCTTTGTTGCTATCTAAGCCACGTAGCATTTGTGGCTTTTCGCCGTTTTCTGGGAACGTACGACTGACATAATGGCCCATGGCAATATAGTCTGCATCGAGGACTTCATCGGCAAATTCTAAAAAGGCTTTGAACTTGATTTCTTTGTTACAAAGAATGTCCGGGTTTGGCGTACGACCTGCTTTATACTCCGCTAAGAAGTACTCAAAGACATTATCCCAGTATTCAGCGGCAAAGTTGATAGTATGAAGGTGGATACCTAGCTTGTCACAAACAGCTTGTGCGTCCGCAAGATCTTCTGCAGCCGTGCAGTACTCTTCGTTGTCATCTTCTTCCCAGTTCTTCATGAACAGGCCTTCTACTTGATAGCCCTGTTGCTGTAGAAGATAGGCAGAGACGGATGAGTCCACACCGCCGGACATACCGACGATCACTTTCTTTTGGCTGTTATCAGACATGTTTAAATACCACCTATAGTAATTGGACGCAGATTTTAGCAGAAACAAAACGTGCAATACAGTTCCGCGAACTAAATCACACTTTCTTAAGCACGTTATGTGTGTCTTCAATAAGAGAAATACAAGCCTTTTGACAAAAAAATGAATAGGTAATCGTTTGCCTTAATTGCCTATGTTGCTCTGATGATCTATACAGAGTTAGAATTGCCGCCTTCTTTTTCCCTAAGCAGATTACGTTATGAAATTCCCAGGCCAAAGAAAATCCAAGCACTACTTCCCAGTCCATGCTCGCGATCCATTAGTGAGCCAAGCGCAGAGTAGTAAAAAAATGTCGAAAACGCATATTGTCGGCATTGACCAGACCTTGGTTGATATTGAAGCGAAAGTGGATAGTAGCTTGATTGAAAAATATCGTTTGAGTAAAGGACATTCATTGGTTATTGATGATAAAGCCGCAGAAGCTTTATACACAGAGTTAAAGGAAAAAGAACTCATAACCAATGAATTTGCTGGTGGAACGATAGGGAATACATTACATAACTTTTCTGTGCTTGCTGATGATAAGTCGGTGTTGTTGGGCGTGATGAGCTCGGATATTAAGATTGGTAGCTACGGGTATCGCTATCTCTGTAATACATCGAGTCGTATGGACCTTAACTACTTGCAAGGTGTTGATGGTGCAATTGGGCGTTGCTTTACTCTCATCACTGAAGATGGAGAGCGCACATTTGCAATTAGTGAAGGGAAAATGAACCAGCTGCAACCGGAAAGTATCCCAGAAAATATATTCAAAAAAGCGTCTGCATTAGTATTAACCGCTTATTTAGTGCGTTGTAAGCCTGGCGATCCAATGCCAAAGGCAACAATGCAAGCTATAGAGTATGCCAAAAAATACAACGTGCCAGTGGTACTAACGTTAGGCACCCGATTTGTTATCCAAGATGACCCTGAATATTGGCAGGAATTTTTAAAGCAGCATGTCACTGTTGTTGCAATGAATGAAGACGAAGCGGAAGCGTTGACCGGAGAGAGCGATCCTTTAGCTGCATCGGATAAAGCGTTGGAGTGGGTAGACTTAGTACTATGTACTGCTGGTCCGATAGGGTTATTTATGGGGGGCTATACCGAAAATGATGCTAAGCGAGAAACGTCGCTACCATTACTACCGGGTAGTATTGCGGAATTTAATCGTTACGAGTTTAGTCGTCCTGCTATAAAAGCGGAATGTAATGAACCAATTAAGGTCTATTCACATATCGCACCATATATGGGCGGTCCAGAGAAGATCAAAAATACCAATGGTGCTGGTGATGCCGCACTTTCAGCATTATTGCATGACATGGCAGCCAATAAACATCACAGAGAGAACGTGCCTAATTCCAGCAAACACCAATATCAGTTTTTAACGTATTCATCTTTTTCACAGGTATGCAAGTATTCCAATAGAGCAAGTTATGAGGTGTTGGTTCAACATTCTCCAAGATTATCTAGAGGCTTACCAGAAAGAGAAGACAGCTTGGAAGAAGCGTATTGGGAAAGATAATAAAAAAGCGCCGGAAGGCGCTTTTTTTAAATAACTCTATTGAAACAAGTAATTATAGCTCAAATTCTTCTAGAGATTTACCTGCATCTAGCGCCGCTTGGATTATTGATGGAGTGCGGCCCTGGCCTGTCCATGTTTTCTCTGCGCCATTGCCATCAACATATTTGTACTTTGCTGGGCGTGGTGCACGTTTGCTTTTGGTTTTTGCTTTTGATTCACCAGACAATGCAGCAATAAGGTCTTCAACATCGATGCCGTCTTTAGCGATCATTTGAGCATATTCGCTTAGTTTTGCTTCACGTGCTTCTTTTTCTGCTCTTTCTTCTTCTTCAGATTCTTGACGCTCAGAAACAACCAGCGTTAATTTTTCTAGGGCTTCTTCTAATTGTTCAACCGTTAACTCACGAGCAAATGCACGTAGGCTACGAATATTAAGCAAAGTTTTTGTTAATTCAGACATGACGATTCCCATGATTTATATATTCGGAATTAATAATAAACGTCATTCTTCTAATTGACAATAAATCTGGTGTAACAAAAGTGAAAATTAATTAAATTTTACACAAAATTGATAAAAGGGTGGTGAATAATTCAAAATGTAACGAGAGATTAGATTGAAGTCGAGATTGAATAGTCGATTTATACAAAGGTAATAAGCCCTAAACTTTATAGTTAAGCCTAGTTGCATATTTGCGAGCAACCTACTGGTATTGACGGTGTAAAGTAAGTAATAGTAAAAGTTGGAACAACGTAAATAATGATGCGGAATTTAAGCTATTAATAGAAAACGTTTTGATTGTAGTGGATCTCATTTCTCATTATTAAAATAGGAAAATTTGGTTTCATTTGATGAAGATGATTATCATCGTATAAGTCGAATGCAGCTTTGTCGTAATAGTTGGCGTATTTTGGTACTGAGTTCAACAGCGCAAAATTTTTCATAATGTCTATATTTATAACAGCTTGTTCACAATATTGATGTTGCAATTGAGTATTCAGTAAGTACAATGGCGCGCACCTAATGCAAAAGTAAGCATTTTCCTCTGATACTACGGATGTAGTCTAGGATGATAAACTTATTTTTGATGTAGAGGTGCGATTGCGAAAAGTACTTGTCGTTGGGGTGATGCCAATGAACGACAACAAAAGGCGCAGTCGCCGAAGTGAGAACAGAAGATCACGCTTTCTCGCTGGGGTTGTCTCTGAAAGGAACAACACTGCCATAGTCTATTATTTGTTAAACTATGGAGCGCTACTGTAGGGGTTGGGAAAGCATTCGCTTTTCTTTCGCTTATTCAACATTTAGTTGAAATCTGTGTGTACACCTAAATTGGGTGTTTACACATGTCTGCAGTAGATCTCTAACCATAATTAAAACTGGTTTTTGAAGATCATGAACTTAATCGATTTTGCTTCCTCCCCATTGTCATTGCTACCGCCGATCGTAGCATTGAGTTTGGCTATTATCACACGTCGCGTTTTACTCTCTTTAGGAGTAGGTATTGTTCTCGGTGCCTTCCTTCTTAATGATTACTCTGTTGCCAATGCTGCAGGTTACGTCTTTGATACTGTTTCTGGTGTCATCATTGAAGACGGTGGCTTGAACCTTTGGAATATGAGTATCGTCGGCTTCTTACTATTACTGGGTATGATGACGGCACTTCTCACCTTATCTGGTGGTACAAAAGCATTTGCTGAATGGGCCCAGTCTCGCGTAAAAAGTAAACGTGGCTCTAAATTACTGGCAGCGTGCCTTGGCGTTTTCATTTTTGTTGATGACTACTTTAACAGCCTTGCGGTTGGCGCCATTTCACGTCCGGTGACGGATCGTTTTTATGTATCACGCGCTAAGCTTGCCTACATTTTGGACTCAACAGCCGCTCCAATGTGTGTATTGATGCCAGCATCTAGCTGGGGCGCTTATATTATGACTATTGTCAGCGGTATCTTAATTAGCCATGGTATTACTGAATACTCAGCAATTGGTGCTTATGTTCGACTCATACCAATGAACTTTTACGCCGTATTCGCTTTGTTAATGGTATTTGCCGTAGCATGGTTCCAGCTTGATGTGGGTCCAATGCGCAAACATGAAATGCGCGCTAAACAAGGCATTGGCTTTGACCACGACAAAGAAAATGATGCCAAAGAAGCCCATGAACTAAACGAAGAGCTTGATATTAAAGAAAGTGATTTCGGCTCAGTGTCTGATCTTGTGCTTCCTATTGTCGTGCTTATCTTTGCCATGGTCGGTGCGATGCTATTTACTGGTAGCCAAGCTCTAGCCGCTGATGGTTTAGCATTTAATGTGCTAGGGGCATTTGAAAATACTGACGTAGGTATGTCATTGATTTACGGTGGTAGTGCTGGTCTTGCCATGGCCGTTTATACGGTAGCGAAACAAAAGTTAGCCGTAAAAGATATCGCATTGACGATGTGGATTGGTGCTAAATCGATGTTTGGAGCGATCCTGATTTTGTTCTTTGCATGGTCTATTGGTTCTGTAATTGGTGACATGAAGACTGGCGCTTATTTATCGTCTACGGTTCAGGGCAGTATTGATGTTCATTGGTTACCCGTGATTTTATTCCTATTGGCAGGTTTGATGGCCTTTTCAACGGGTACATCATGGGGTACGTTTGGCATTATGTTACCTATTGCTGGTGACATGGCTGGTGCAACGGATATCGCAATGATGTTGCCAATGTTAGGTGCAGTGCTTGCTGGCTCGGTATTTGGTGACCACTGCTCACCGATTTCTGATACGACAATTTTGTCGTCAACGGGTGCTCGTTGTAATCACATTGACCACGTATCAACGCAGTTGCCATACGCATTGTCAGTCGCGGTTGTATCGTGTGTCGGTTTCATCGCGCTAGGTATGACAAACTCTGTTTGGATTTCATTCGCTGCAGCTAGCGTAACCTTTGTATTAGTCTGTTGCCTTCTGTCAATGTTATCACGTGCTCGCGTGGCAAAAGATGTGAAAGCGTAACTCACGTCTTTTGTTGTGATGAGTCGAGTGAAAGAGCCCTAATTAGGGCTCTTTTTTTGACCCGTTAGAACGAGAATGACACCCAAAGTAAGCCCGAAAGGGGTCGAGCTAGGTTAATTTTTAAAAAACTGCAAATTAGTGGTTGAAAATTTAACTGAGCTTAGTTAGTGTGAAGTCACAGCTTAAAAGGAATCGCCAAATAACTATGCGTAATAACGATATGAACATTCATCATCACCATCATCACCCAATCTAGTCTTTCGGGAGATGCACGCATACCTGAGAGCTAAAATAACTCTCGGTGGTTCGAAGCAATATTTAAGAATTTAACCCTCGGGAGACTAAAGCTCCCGAGGGTTTTTCCGTTTTATCATTCAAGAAATCAATAATTTGCACAGGGATACAGCAATGCAATCACAACGCCTAAGAATCGCAATTCAAAAGAAAGGTCGTCTTAGCCGAGACAGCCAAGACCTGTTAAAAAAATGTGGAGTAAAATTCAATGTAATGGGTGAACGCCTTGTGGTTCATTCACTAAATATGCCAATTGATTTGTTATTGGTTCGTGATGATGACATTCCTGGACTCATTATGGATGGTGTCGTCGATCTCGGCTTCATTGGTGAAAATGAACTAGAAGAAGTGCGTTTAGACCGTATTGCACTGGGTGAGCCTAACGAGTTCCTAACACTGCGCCGCCTAGATTTCGGTGGGTGTCGTTTATCGATCGCGATTGATAAAGACGAAACGTATAACGGACCGCAAGATTTGGCAGGCAAGCGCATCGCCACAACGTACCCGCAGCTACTTAAATCCTATATGGATGAGCAAGGTGTCAACTTCAGTGCTTGTATGCTAACGGGCTCAGTAGAAGTCGCGCCACGAGCAGGGCTTGCAGATGCGATTGCTGATTTGGTCTCAACAGGTGCAACGCTAGAAGCTAATGGCTTAAAAGAAGCGGAAGTGATCTTCCGTTCTAAAGCGACACTCATTCAGCGTAAAGGCGAGTTTGACGCGGATAAGCAGGCGTTGATTGAAAAGCTACTCACTCGTATGCAAGGGGTGCAGCAAGCGAAAGAGTCTAAGTATATTATGCTGCATGCCCCAGTTGAAAAACTCGAGCAGATTAAAGCATTGTTGCCTGGTGCCGAAGATCCAACAGTATTGCCACTATCGACTGATAAAGAGCGTGTTGCGGTTCACTTAGTGAGTACCGAAAATCTATTCTGGGAAACCATGGAGGGCTTAAAAGAGCTAGGCGCTAGTTCAATTCTTGTGTTGCCAATTGAAAAAATGATGGGGTAATGACTATGAGAACCGTTGTATGGCGCTCATTGAGCCAACCTCAGCAGGAATCAATTTTGGAGCGTCCCGCGATCGCTGATGGAGCGAGCATTACCGCTGCTGTGTCTTCAGTGATTGATCAAGTGCGTCAAGGCGGCGACAGCGCGGTACTAGCGTTGACCGAAAAATTTGATAAGGTTCGTCCGGACTCAATTCGAGTATCTAGTGATGAGATTGACGCGGCCTCAGATCGTCTCTCGGCGAAAATGAAGCAAGCACTAGAACAGGCGTATGCCAATATTTCGACGTTTCATAAAGCGCAAAAGCCACAACCACTTAAGGTAGAGACACAACCTGGCGTAGTTTGTGAGCAAGTGACTCGTCCAATTAATAAAGTGGGCTTGTATATTCCTGGTGGGAGTGCGCCTCTGCCGTCAACGGTATTGATGTTGGGTGTGCCAGCACAAATTGCGGGGTGCCGAAAAGTTGTGTTGTGTTCGCCGCCACCTATTGCTGATGAAATCTTGTATGTAGCAAAGCTATGTAAGATTGATGAAGTGTATAACATTGGTGGGGGTCAGGCAGTTGCTGCCATGGCTTATGGGACAGAAACGGTCGCTAAAGTGGATAAAATCTTTGGTCCGGGCAACGCCTATGTCACAGAAGCTAAGCGCCAGGTGAGTAATGATTTTCGTGGTGCCGCAATCGACATGCCTGCGGGTCCTTCTGAAGTGTTGGTCATCGCTGATGATAGTGCCGACCCAGAATTCATCGCAGCGGATCTGCTGAGCCAAGCCGAGCATGGTCCGGATTCTCAGGTTGTTCTCGTGACACCGTCTGCAGTACTGGCAGACCAAGTTACAGAAGCGGTACGTAACCAATTAAAAACGTTGTCGCGTGCCGATATTGCAGAGAAAGCGTTAGGATCGAGTTTGGTTATCATTGCTGATTCGCTGACTCAGTGTGTCTCCATTTCTAATTATTACGGTCCAGAGCATCTCATTGTTCAGACTAAGAATCCGCGTGAACTGCTTTCATTACTCGACAATGCAGGTTCTATATTCTTAGGTGACTGGTCGCCGGAATCGGTTGGAGATTATGCGTCTGGAACGAACCACGTACTGCCAACTTACGGTTATACAAGAACGCACTCGAGCCTAGGTTTAGCTGATTTTTCTAAGCGTATGACTGTACAAGAACTGTCAAAGCAAGGGTTACAGTTACTTGCACCAACCGTAGTAACAATGGCAGAAGCGGAAGGGTTAGATGCACACAAGCGTGCAGTGACAATACGAGTAGAAAAGCTAATGCAGGAGCAGAAGTAATGGAAAAATTGGCTCGTAAACAAGTTCAAGCATTAACGCCTTACATGTCAGCAAGGCGCATTGGTGGCACTGGCGACATTTGGTTGAACGCCAACGAATCCCCATTTGACAATGAATACAAAACAGATTTTGCTCGTCTTAATCGGTACAGCGAATGCCAGCCAAAAGCGCTTATCGAAGCCTACGCTTCTTATGCTGGTGTTGAGGCGAGTCAAACATTAACTTCACGTGGTGCAGATGAAGGCATTGAGCTATTGATTCGTGCTTTTTGCGAGCCCGGTGAAGACAGCATTTTATATTGTCCGCCGACCTATGGAATGTATGCCATTAGCGCAGAAACCATTGGCGTTGAGAGAAAAATTGTACCATTGACGACAGAGTGGCAACTCGATCTTCCCGCGATCGAAGCAAACTTGGACTCAGTAAAGTTGGTATTTGTTTGTAGCCCTAACAACCCAACAGGTAACTTGGTCAACCGAGATGATATTATTGCCTTACTCGAAATGACCAAAGATAAAGCCATTGTCGTGATGGACGAGGCGTATATCGATTTCTGTCCTGAGGCATCAACGGTCGATTTACTTAAAAAATACCCTAATCTGGCGATCTTACGTACTTTATCTAAGGCGTTTGCGCTTGCTGGGTTGCGTTGCGGCTTTACCCTAGCAAATGAATCGCTTATTAATGTACTTCTCAAGGTGATTGCGCCTTATCCAGTACCAGTCCCTGTCGCTGATATTGCGATTCAAGCGTTATCTGAACAGGGCTTGGCCCGCACTAAATACCAAGTATTGGATCTCAATGCCAACCGAGCTTATCTACAAGCGGGCTTATCGCTCTTGCCAGGTGTCGTGGTTCATGAAGGGTGGGGGAATTATCTGCTCGTTGAATTCAACGATGGTGAGGATGTATTCAAAGCTACGTGGGAAAACGGTATTATTTTACGCAATTCACCCATCGAAAACTGTGTACGTATCAGTGTTGGTAATCGTGAAGAGTGCGAAAAAACGTTGGCATTTATCCGCAATCAAATTAATCAAAGCGCTGCCTAAAAGAGCATACTGACAAGGAATTTATAGTGAGCAATCAACAAAAAATCTTATTTATCGACCGCGATGGCACGCTGATCGTCGAGCCACCGGTTGACTTTCAAGTCGATCGTTTGGACAAGCTGAAATTAGAGCCGTATGTCATCCCAAGCTTGCTAGCGTTGCAAAATGCGGGTTACCGACTTGTGATGGTAACCAACCAAGATGGACTGGGTACGGACAGCTATCCTCAAGCTGATTTTGATGCACCTCAAGATATGATGATGGAAATCTTTGAGTCACAAGGTGTTAAATTTGACGATGTACTTATTTGTCCGCACTTTGATGAAGATAATTGTTCGTGCCGTAAGCCCAAGCTGGGCATGGTGAAAGAATATTTACAAAGCGGCAAGGTAGACTTTAAAACATCGGTTGTTATCGGTGATCGAGAGACCGATTTGCAGCTTGCCGAAAACATGGCCATTCGCGGTATCCAATATCATCCGCAAAAGATGGGTTGGAGAGAAATTCTCAAAGATCTCACGGTTAACGCTCGTACCGCAGAAGTCATAAGAACAACAAAAGAAACGGATATTAAGGTGTTGGTTAATCTTGATGAAGCCGGCGGTAACGAGATTTCTACCGGAATGGGTTTCTTTGACCATATGTTGGATCAAATTGCCACACATGGTGGTTTTCAAATGAAAATTGACGTGAAAGGTGATCTCCATATCGATGATCATCACACGATTGAAGACACAGCGTTGGCACTCGGTCAGGCACTGAAAGAAGCATTAGGTGATAAGCGCGGTATTGGACGATTTGGATTCAGCTTACCAATGGACGAATGTTTAGCACAATGTGGACTGGATTTATCCGGACGCCCATATCTGAAGTTTGAAGCGGAATTTTCCCGCGAACAAGTTGGTGATCTGTCCACGGAGATGGTCGTGCACTTTTTCCGTTCATTGACAGATACCTTAGCGTGCACGCTGCACCTTTCGTCATCAGGTCACAATGATCACCACATTATTGAAAGCCTCTTTAAAGCGTTTGGTCGAACCTTACGTCAGGCGATAAAAGTGGAAGGTAACGAGCTCCCGAGCAGTAAAGGGGTGCTGTAATGGCTAAAACAGAACAAAAGGTTGTCATTATTGATACCGGCTGTGCCAATGTGTCATCCGTTAAGTTTGCTATTGAACGCCTTGGTTACAAGGTCACGATATCAAAAGACGCAGATATTGTACTCGCCGCGGATAAATTGTTTTTACCCGGTGTAGGCACAGCGAGTGAGGCGATGAAAAACCTCGAAGAGCGAGATCTAATTGAGCTTGTGAAAAAAGTCGAACAGCCACTACTTGGAATTTGTCTGGGTATGCAGTTGTTAGGAAAACTGTCTCAAGAGAAAGGGCAAAAAGCTGACGAGATAGTCGATTGCCTTGGTCTTTGTGCTGGCGAAGTTAAAAAGCTAGAAACGGGCGACTTACCATTGCCACACATGGGCTGGAATACTGTGAAGGCGGATGACGGAAATCCCTTATTTTCGGGTATTGAAGATTCGGAGTATTTCTACTTTGTACATAGCTTTGGTATGCCGGTGGGTGACTATACCATTGCACAGTGTGATTATGGGTCTCCTTTTAGTGCGGCTATCCAAAGTGGCCATTACTATGGGGTTCAATTTCACCCAGAGCGTTCGTCGAAAGCTGGGTCAAAGCTAATCCAGAATTTTCTTGAGTTGGTATAACGCATTTTTATCAATGACAAACCAATGAATCAGCATCACGATGGTGTGTTGATAGCTAACACAACAGATAGCCATTTATAAATATTAGTGAAAGGGACTTAACGGTGATAATTCCAGCGCTCGATTTAATCGAAGGACAAGTTGTTCGACTTTACCAAGGTGACTACGGTCAAGTCACCGAGTATAAGGTGGATCCTGCTCAGCAGTTCAACCTTTACCATCAAGCGGGTGCAGATTGGCTGCATCTTGTTGATCTCACTGGCGCGAAAGACACGACAGCACGCCAATTGGATTTAATTGCGACCTTGCTAGCGAGTACGCCTGCCCACATACAGATTGGTGGAGGGGTACGTAGTGAACAAGACGTGGTCGACTTATTAGAAGCGGGTGCTCAGCGCGTGGTCGTCGGTTCGACAGCGGTCAAGGAGCCTGAATTAGTGAAGGGATGGATGGAAAAATATGGTCCTGAAAAAATTGTCCTTGCACTTGATATTAACATTGATGCCAATGGTGTCAGAAATGTCGCCATCTCTGGTTGGCAAGAAGATTCTGGGGTGACCATCGAAGCGCTAATTGATGATTACTTGACGGTTGGTTTAACTCATGTGTTATGTACCGATATTTCACGAGACGGAACGCTTAAAGGCAGTAATGTAGAGCTTTACGTCGATTTATGTCAGCAATACCCACAAGTCCAGTTTCAATCGTCAGGCGGTATTGGCAGTTTGGATGATATTGCTGCTTTGAAGGGCAGTGGTGTGTCTGGAGTCATTGTTGGGCGAGCACTACTGGATGGTAAGTTTACTGCCGAGCAGGCGTTTTCGCTATGGGATACGCCAGCGTAACGGACAATACGTCCTTGGAAACCGATTATGAAAAGAAAAAACAGCACGCTCAGCGTGCTGTTTTTTTATGCGCTCTGGTGAGCAGATATTAGAAAATCATTACTCAACTCTCATTTCTATCAATAACCCCAACAGAAATAAGTATCGCTAATGACATATAAGTTGGACTTATAAACTACACATTGGCATTTTTAATAGGTGTAAATTCTAGTATTAAGCGGATGTATGTAACAAGTTGGAAATATATCGAATTGATTTTTGTAACGAGCAGCAAGTGACTAAATTTGCATCTATTGGCTACTATTATTCATAAAGGCGAGGTTAAAGCACTTTAACATGCATATTTTCTCAGTTATAATCTCTGAATTCGCGGGTATATTAGGTTAATAATTTGTTGCAAGCCACACGCTGTAGTGCTAGCTTGTATCGAATATCAAAAGGTCGGAGTACCTTCGCAGTCAATAAAATACAGGGAGCACAAGCGCATGAATGATGTACCAGCGCTGGACATAAAAGAACTGCACAAGACATTTGGTCAAAATGAAGTTTTAAAGGGGATCTCCCTTACCGCTCATAAAGGTGATGTCATCTCAATAATTGGCTCATCAGGTTCTGGTAAAAGTACATTTCTTCGCTGCATTAATCTTCTAGAAACACCGACTCAAGGCGAGATCTGGGTCAACGGTGAACTGATTCAGATGAAAAATAACCGATCTGGTGAATCCGTGCCGGTTAACGAAAAGCAGGTACAGCGTATTCGTTCACGTCTAGCGATGGTGTTCCAAGGGTTCAATTTGTGGTCTCACATGACAGTACTAGAAAACGTCATTGAAGCACCTATTCACGTACTCGGAGTCCCTAAAGCTCAAGCGATTGAAAACGCAGAACTACTCTTGAAAAAAGTCGGTCTTTACGAACGCAAGGATTACTACCCCGGTCATTTGTCTGGTGGTCAGCAGCAACGAGCGGCCATCGCTCGAGCACTTGCCGTTGACCCTGAAGTCATGTTGTTTGACGAACCGACATCTGCACTGGACCCAGAATTGGTAGGGGAAGTGTTAGGTGTGATGCGTGATCTAGCGGAAGAAGGGCGAACCATGCTCGTGGTCACCCATGAAATGGCATTTGCACGTGATGTGTCTAACCACGTCATGTTTCTTCATCAAGGGTTGGTGGAAGAGCAGGGCGACCCAGCACTGCTTTTTACTGCGCCGAAATCAGAACGTTTAAAACAATTTATTTCTTCGATATATTAGTTTAAGAGCATCTCTATTTTGAGTGCTATTGAATTAACGATAAAAAGCAACACAACACAAAATCAAAACAACACAAAAATAATGTTAAGTTAGACATAATGTCAATCACAGGAGTATGGAAATGAAAAAGTGGTTATTAGCTGCAGCGATTGTTGCAACAGCAGCGACTGGAGTAGCACAAGCAAAGGAATGGAAAACAGTGCGCTTTGGCATTGAAGGTGCGTACCCTCCGTTCAGCTGGACTGAAGCAGATGGGTCTTTGAAAGGTTTTGACGTTGACATGGCGAATGCGCTTTGTGAAGAGTTGAAAGCAAAATGTGTCATCGTTCCTCAAGATTGGGATGGCATTATTCCTTCGTTATTAGCTCGTAAATATGACGCAATCATTGCCGCGATGTCGATTACGGAAGAACGTAAAAAGAAAATTGATTTCACTGGTAAATACGCACTGATCCCGAACAAATTTATTGCTAAGAAAGATGCGGGTATCGATTTTGAAAATCTAAATGGTGTGAAAATCGGCGTACAACGTGCAACGACTCATGACAAATATCTAACCGACAACTTCGGCGATAGCGTTGAAATCGTACGTTATGGCTCATTCGATGAAGCTTATCTAGACCTAGGTAACGGTCGTATTGCTGCGGTACTTGGTGATGCGTCAGCATTGGAAGACGGGGTACTTAAGAAAGACGGCGGAGAAGCATACGAATTCGTTGGTCCTTCTTTAACGGATCCAAAATGGTTTGGTGACGGCTTCGGTATTGCAGTGCGTAAACAAGATAAAGATCTTACTAAGCAATTGGATGCGGCAATCCTGTCACTTCGTGAGAAAGGTATCTATCAAGATATCGCTGCAAAATACTTTAACTACGACGTATACGGTGAGTAATTTACTCATCTAGTTACGCTTTGATAAGGCTTGAGTGTTATCTCAAGCCTTTTTACCAAATAGGGCTCGATAACGTATTTGGTAAGTTTATCAATATTTAAGTTTCGCTGTTGGAAGAAGCTATGCTCGATTTACAAGGATATGAAGCCTCAATTTTAAAAGGGGCGGTGTTGACGATAGAAGTCGCGGTGTTGTCGCTCATTCTTGCCATGCTTTTGGGCATGTTAGGTGCGTTGGCTAAACTTGCGCCTTATCGTTGGGCACGTGCGATAGCCACGCTATATACAACCGTTATTCGCGGCATACCAGACTTGGTGCTGATGATGTTGATCTTCTTTGGCGGCCAGATTCTACTTAATAATAGCCTGTATGCGGCCAATGAATGGCTCAATAACTGGTTTACATCCAGTGATCCTAATCATGAGTGGACATCTTATTTACCGGATTATATTGATGTTTCACCGTTCATTGCCGGTGTTCTGACCATAGGTTTCATCTTTGGTGCGTATATGGCCGAGACCTTTCGAGGCGCCATTATGGCAGTTGACAAAGGTGAGATGGAAGCGGCTAAAGCCTACGGTATGAGCGGCCCCATGGCTTTTCGACGTATCTTATTACCGCAGATGATCAGACATGCCTTGCCTGGCTTCGGTAACAACTGGTTAGTCTTATTGAAAACAACGGCGCTTGTCTCCATCATTGGTTTGGAAGACATGGTACGAGTAAGCTCGTTAGCGGCAGGGTCTACCAAGATGCCATTTACGTTTTACATGACGGTTGCGCTAATCTTTTTGTTTTTTACTGCGGTATCGACAGGCTTGCTCAAGCTAGTTGAACGCAAATTCAGTATTCATACGAGGTAGATATGGACTTTTCTATCATTATCGACAGTTTTCCTGTTTACCTTGACGGACTATGGACGACAGCATGGCTAGTATCACTGGCGCTTGTGATCGGTTTGTGTGTCGCCATACCGCTGGCAATTGCTCGAAATAGTAACAACTACTTTGCGATCGCACCTTCGTGGGCTTTTATCTATTTCTTCCGTGGCACACCGCTACTTGTCCAGCTTTATCTTATTTATTATGGTATGGATCAATTTTTCCCAGTCAAAGACACCTTGTGGGAGAATGCATGGTTCTGTGCGCTTGTCGCATTCGTACTAAACACGTCTGCGTATACGGCAGAGATTATCCGCGGTGCGATTAATGGTTTACCAAAAGGCGAAGTCGAAGCTGCCAAAGCGTATGGAATGGGGTATTGGAAAACCTATCGCCGAATCATTTTGCCAAGTGCGCTACGTCGTGCACTTCCGGCGTATAGTAACGAAGTGATCTTCATGTTACATGGTTCTGCCGTAGCAGGGATTGTGACTATTATGGACTTAACAGGTGCAGCAAGGTTGGTAAACGCTCGCTACTATGCGCCTTTTGAGTCTTTCTTGGCGGCTGGCTTATTTTATATGGCGTTGACGTTTATTATTCTTTGGGTATTTAAAAACGCAGAAAAACGCTTCCTGGCGTATTTACGACCGTTAAGCTAGTGAGTGTTAATGTGAGTGGCTGTAAAGAGATGATGGTCAATAAGTAATTGATAATAAAAAGCGCCGTGGTTGAAACTCACGGCGCTTTTTTATTTTGGCACATGCCTATTCATGAGCGCTGTCTAGTCTTTGATAATTAAATATCCGCGTTTCGTCTTACTTAAACGTTGACCAAATAGGTGCATGGTCAGAAGGTTTCTCTATGCCACGTAGTTCGTAGTCAATACCCGCTTCGACACATCGAGTTGATAGCGGTGGGGTGGCGAGAACAACATCGATTCGCAGCCCGCGGTTGTCAACAAATCCTTTTGAACGGTAGTCAAACCATGAAAATTGATCATCAACATTGGGGTGTAATTGACGGAAAGTATCAATAAAGCCCCAGTCAAGTAGGCGCTTTAGCCACTCTCGCTCTTCTGGTTGAAATGAGCATTTGCCCGTTTTGAGCCAGCGCTTTTGGTTAGGAGCACCAATGCCAATATCTAAGTCTATCGGGCTGATATTTATATCGCCCATAATGATGACCTCGTCTTCAGGCGTGTGGTGTTCATCTAAATAAGTCATTAGGTCGTTGTAAAATTCACGTTTATACGGGAATTTAGTTTCATGAGCGATGTTGTCACCCTGAGGAAAGTAGCCGTTGAGCACCGTGACTTTTTTACCCTCTTCATTATCAAACGTTGCCATGATCATGCGTTTTTGATGGTCGTCGTTATCGGTAGGGAACCCGTACTGCACAGATGTTGGTTTGTGCTTACATAGCATCGCTACGCCATAGTGTGCTTTTTGGCCATGAAAATAAACGTGATAGCCCATGGCTTCGACGTCTTCAATTGGAAAGGCATCATTATGTACTTTGATTTCCTGTAGTCCGATCACATCGGGCTGGTGTTTATCAATGACGGCTTGCAACTGATGCAGTCTGGCTCTGAGTCCATTGATGTTAAAACTGATGACTTTCATGGGAGATGGTCCTGTATTTTTCCGATCCGATTACAGAAATACTAGCATTGTCATAGAGATGGGTATACTTCAAATTATTGAGCTAGAGGTGTAATCATGTTGTAATAAAAAGCTCAATAAAAAGGATGTTCTGTCGATAACATCTCTATATGGATAACCGTTTGCGAAAAGGATGTATTATGCGAACTCTCTCCGTTCAGTGGAAAATTACGATTTTAGCCGGCTGTTGTTTATTATTTACTTCTCTCGCGCTGATTAGTTTTTCACTTTACAACGCCACCAATAATCAAAAAGCCACACAGCAACTTAGTTCTCAGTCTGTCGTAGATAAATCGGAGGCGTTATTAGAAGCGCGGGCCGAAATTAATGCTCGGGAAGTCAAAGACTATTTCAGCGAAGCGATTTTTCGAGCAGAGATGCTTATTTCTAACGCAGTATTTCAAAAGTCGAACGCGGAAGAGAACTTTGTGCCAAGCGAAGACTTACGTACCGCGTTAGATGAAATGCTTCGTAAAGCCGTTATTCAGTTTCCTTCAATTGAAGGGGCGTACTTAGTCTTTAAACCAAATCGACTCGATGGCGAAGACTCAAATTATGAAGGGGCGGATTATGTCGGCTCCAATGAACGCGGTCAGTTTGCCACTTACTGGAAAATTACGGAGACGGGTGAAAATGCCAATCGCCAGGTATTGAGTCAGGCTGATCTCGATAATCTTGCAGACGCGGAACGATTCTACTGTCCGTTGGCGACAGAATCTGCCTGTGTAAGTACACCCAAGGCAACGCAAATAGGGGGCAGCACGCACTTAAGTTCCTCGTTATCGCTGCCAATTGAAGTTGATAACATGATTATTGGCTTTTTAGGTATTGATTTACGTCTAACGCAACTAGCACAAACTGTCACGCAGTCGGATACGAGTTTGTTTGGGGGAGATGGTCAGGTCAACATTGTCAGTTTAAATGAGTCAGTGATTGCCAGTGATAACCCTGAGATAAAAGCAGGTACGCCATTTGTCAGCTCTGTTTTGTCAAACGATCAAGTAACGGACTTGATGTTTGGAGAAGAAGCGGTAATCCAATGGAGTGCCGATGGTGAATGGTTAACCGTGTTTAACCCAATCTCTATTGCCAATCAAACTTGGGGCGTATTTTTTGATATGCCAAGAAGTTCGGTATTAAGCGATGCGATTCGCCTAGATCAAACGCTGTCATCTCAATTAGAAGAGGGGATCGTTAGTGAGATCATAGTTGGTGCTGGATTCGTGATTATTGGCTTAGTTATTATCGGTGTTATGTCTCATAGCTTGGTAAAACCCATTCGTGAAGTTGTATCGAGACTAGAGGATATTGCCACAGGTGAGGGAGACTTAACGCAGCGATTAGACGTTAAGTCTGGAGATGAGATAGGTCAGCTAGCCACGCAGTTTAATGCCTTTTTAGAGAAGCTACAGTCAACTATTTCACAGGTTGCCACGACGTCAAAACAAGTCATTGAAACGGCGGAGCAGGCGAAGTCGACGGCTGCATCGAGTCGAGTGAGTTGTGACTCTCAGTTTAGAGAGGTGGATTTAGTCGCGACAGCGTCGGAAGAAATGACACAAACGGCGTCGTTAGTGGTACAAAATGCGGAAACAGCAGTCCAAGCTGCCGCCTCCGCTAATGACTCAGCTAGCCAAGGGCAAGAAGTCGCTGAACTGTCTGCCGCTGAAATGGTCAGATTGGTTGAGCAAATGAAAGCCACCGTACCAATTGTCGAAGAGTTGGCACAGAATAACGCCAATATCACCGCTATTTTGGCCGTCATTGAGGGGATTTCTGAGCAAACCAATCTACTTGCGCTTAACGCAGCGATAGAAGCTGCTCGTGCAGGAGAGCAGGGACGGGGTTTTGCTGTCGTTGCGGATGAAGTGCGTAATTTAGCTAGCCGCACACATGATTCGGTCGGCGAGATCCGTGAAGTGATCGAGCGTGTGCAAACTGGCACAAAAGATGTGGTGAATGCCATCCAACAAGGATCTCAATTAGCGGATTCCACAGCAACACATGTCCAACAGGCAGTGACATCGCTGAGTAGGATCTTTGAATCTATTTCTGCGATTAATGATATGAACTCACAAATCGTTAAAGCGGCGGAAGAGCAGCAGTCGGTGTCAACGGAAGTGAATCAAAATGTCACTAATATCCGTGATTTGAGTGCTAAGATCTTGCAGCAAGCGGGTGAGTCAGAAAATGTCGGTAACGATATTTACAAATTGTCATCGCAGCAGCAGACGTTGATGAATCAATTTAAGGTGTAGCGGCGATACGCTAGAGCGGCTATTGGTGGAGAAAGAGATGCAGCGTAGTTGAGCCTACGCCTTTTCTTTGCTTATGCTTTTTAAGCCACTTAGCGTTTCATTTTGAAGCGCTAAGTTTTAACTGGGCGAATGACAAATCAGATTGATGATTGATCTTGCTCGATCTGACGTAGTAAATCCGCGCGCACCATATCAAGCGCTTTGAGCGCGACTTCTGGAGAGATGTCATTGCTCTCTAATAAATAAATAAGATCAACCGCCAGTTTAACGTCTTCAGGCGCATGCTCTAAACCTTGATTTGTTGTCATTATAGAAACTTCTCACTTTCATTAATTTGATGTTCGATGTTGAGCAAAGCTGCTCGACAACGTTGCAATCGCTGTTCAGCCACTTGCCATTCTTGTTCAAGCTCGTCCTTATTTCCCCCAGATCCTAACAGACTTTCTTTATGCCTGACCAATGCACATAATCGGGCTTCCCATTCTTTGTGCTGACGCAATTGGCTATGCAGGTCTTGCGACTCTTGGGCGTTAGGATTGGACTGAGCAAATGGCGCAAGGGCTCTTTCTAACGCTTCGAGTTGAGCCACTAGGCGATCCGCTAAGTACTGGGCTTTAGTTAGAGAAATTGAAGGAGACGAAAGCTGCCTTAGGTTATCTTTTGCTTCATGAACGCACGGTGAAAGAAAACGAGAGGATGCATTGAAAAGTTGATCATCGAATAACAGCACGGTGCTCTTTTTCCGCTCCGCATCATAGGCGGCGGCCGATTGACGTAGTTTTTCTAAACGAGTATGCAAATCCTTGAGTTTCATCTTTCTGTCTCAGTGGTCAGTCGCACAGTAATTATAGAGTGCTTGATATTGGTGCGGGTGTTCAAAGCGAAGCCTTGCCATTAAAACCTAAGCTTTGCCATTCAAGCCTATAAAATCAGGTATCTAAAACCAGGCATCGTAAGCCAGTTTAATGGCAAGAATACTTACCACGGTGACAAAAATAGGGCGAATGAACTTACCGCCAAATTTAATTGCCGAATGGGCTCCGATATAAGCACCAGCCATGAGACAAACACCCATGGTGAGTCCTAGTACCCAGTTAATATGGCCGAGGAACGCAAACGTCACTAACGATGTAAAATTACTGGTGAAGTTCATGGCTTTCGCCAACCCAGAAGCAAGGAGAATATTTAACCGATATAACGCCATTGAACTTACCGTCCAAAATGCGCCAGTTCCAGGGCCAGCTACACCGTCATAGAAGCCAAGTGACAAGCCTTGTAGGTATTGCTTACGGTTGAATTTAGGGCAGCCTTTGTTAACACCATTGCCATCGGCACTCGGTGATTTATGAAAAACGGTATACAGAGCCGCGGCAAGAATGACGAGAGGTAATACTTTTTCCAACCACTCTGTTGAAATCATATCCACGACAAATGTACCCAAGGTGGCACCAATCAGCGTGGCGATAAACGCTCTTTTCCAGCACTCTGGGTTAAACAGCCGTTTACGATAGTAAGTAAACGCCGCCGTGGATGAGGCGAACGTCGCCGCTAATTTGTTGGTGCCAAGGGCAATATGAGGAGGTAGCCCAAGAGAAAGCAAGGCGGGCACCGTGAGCATACCGCCACCGCCGGCAACCGCATCGATAAAGCCTGCCACAAATGCGACGAGCGCAAGCACCACTAACATGCTTGGTTCAATAAATTCCATGGAGACCTGTCACCTTAGTATTCGATAGTTCTTTTAAATGGGGGTAGGGAATCGAGAAGTGACTTGCCATACCTTTTTGTTACGATGCGCCTGTCTAGAATATACAAGGTACCGCAATCTCTTTCTTTACGTAATAGACGTCCGGCTGATTGTATCAGCTTTTTACTGGCCTCAGGAACTGTAATCTGTAGAAATGGATTGCCGCCTTTACGTTCGATATATTCGGCATGCGCTTGTTCAATCGGTGAAGTCGGTACTCCAAATGGTATTTTGGTAATAATGAGGTTTTCAAGTAACTCTCCAGGCAGATCTAGCCCTTCAGAAAAGCTGCCGGTGCCAAAAAGTACACTGGTTTTACCGCATTGAGTCAGTGTTTTATGTTTATTTAGAATTTCTGTGCGTGATGTTTCGCCCTGGATCTGCAGGTGCCAGCCTTTTAAGGCAAATTTGCCTTTAATGTCGTTAGCGACTTGGTTCATCTGCCAATAGGAAGAAAACAGCACCAGATTACTTTTACCATGGGCGATGTACTGCATCAGTTTTTCTTTCAGCTCATCGGTAAACGGCGTGGCCTGTGGTTCATATTTCATTTTTGGCACAATAAGTTCAGCTTGATTAGCGTAATCAAACGGTGACGCCAGCGCCAAAAATTGCACGCCATCTTCTTCTTTTTGACTAATGCCACTTTGGTGGCAAAAGAAAGAAAATGAATTTAACGCTCGCATGGTGGCCGAGACCAACACCGCGCCAATGCAACGAGACCAGATCTGCTGGTCGAGCTGCCAACCCACTTCTAAAGGCGACACGCTAATAATATGGTCGTTATCGCGCTCTTTACTCTGTTCAATCCAGCGCGCAAGTGGCGCGCCTTTTTCTTTCTTAGGCTCACTCATGAGCCGCCATACGGCCGCGAGGTTCTCAAACCTTTGAATATAAAAGCCCAGCTCTGCTAGTGCTGGCTCGGCGAGTTTAGCGGCAATTTCGCCATCTTTGAGGCGTTCTGAAATCAAATCCGCTATTTTACCTGAGGCTTGTGCGCCTTTTTGAGTGATAGATTTTAGATCTTTCGCTTGTGTTTCAAGCCACGTCGGCAATTCCCCATCTTCAAACCGGCAATAGCTTTCTTCAAAGGTAAGGGATGAACAGAAGGTATTCACTTCCCCCAGTATTGGTATAAGTTGCTGAATCGAATCTTGCAATTCATTGCGAAAACGACCAACGCGCTTTTCATCGGCCAGTCCAGAGAACTTCGATACCGCTTGGTTTAGCCGCTCTAACCAACTCACTGCCCCTTTTAATGTCGATGAGGCTGAAGCGTGGTCTCGGGCGACATGGGGTAAGTGATGGGCTTCATCAAAGATAAAAATGGTATTTTCCGGTTCAGGCAAAATCACGCCACCGCCTAGATCGGCGTCGGCCATGACTAAGCTATGGTTAGCAATAATGACATCATTTTTGTCTAGCTCTGAACGTGCTTTGGCAAAAGGGCACTGTCGATGGGCCGGTAGACCGCTATTACAGCTATGCTTTTCACTCACAATAGTTTGCCAAATAGCGTCATCAATGGGCGCTGGCCAAGAGTCTCGGTCACCATTCCACTTATTGTTCGACAATTTTTCGTACATATCATGAAGTTGTTTGATATCACTTTTCTTGGGCTTGGACTCAAACATGGCAAGCTGGCTGTTATCAGTATCCCCTTGGCCAGCGCCGCACGCTACGGCTAACTTTTCTGCGCAGCAATAGCGCTGACGACCTTTGGCAATGATAAAAGAGAAATTTTGGTCAGTAATACGTCGAAACAAAGGTAAATCTTTATCAAGTAACTGCTCTTGCAGTGCCACCGTCGCAGTAGAGATGACTATTTTGCGATTGTTTTGCACGGCGATAGGAATCGCTGCCATTAAATAAGACAGACTTTTGCCAATGCCTGTCCCTGCCTCCGCGACAATAATACGCGTCGACTTGTGGTATTGACCAAGTAACGTCTTGGCAATTTCAGACACGAGGTAGTTTTGTGCACGTCTAGGGACGAAGTTATCCAGTTGATGTTGCAGGTTTTGATAACTTTGGCGAATTGATGATTGTATTTTACTGGTTGTCATACTGTGATCCAAATTGCAGTGCGGCGATGATAGCACACTTCGATTGGTGACATTCAGAGATTCTCATCACCATTTTACGGCGATAGTTTTGATCAATGTCACAAAAATTGAGTGAACTTTCATGGGTCTAGATATCTTTCGTTAGTCAAAAAATATAAACCTCCAAAAAACATATATCGTCAGGTGTTTATTCTGCTTTTTGCGGTTTTTGTCGACTCTATGAAGAGGTTAGCTCTGTATTGTATGGCTGTTTTAATAGGTGCATTGCATGGTTAGAGGCATTCTAAACTTTGCGACGCATCACGCATGTTTGGTTAAGTGCCTGTATTTAATGGGTTTATATAATTTGACATATTTACTTTAGAGGGTTTGACATTGTCTTATAACTTTTGCATTCTTGATTTCGAGATTTAACGACGCTGAAACGACTTAAGAGCAAAAGGTTGTTGTTCTAAAAAATGATTTTGGCGCGATATATATTAAAAAAGGGAACCGAAAGGGAATTCCCATCTAATGAAAAGGCAGTGGATTATCATGAAAAAGACTCTAGTAGCTCTAGCAGTATTGGCAGCGGGTTCTGCGCAAGCAGGTATCGAAATTTATAACGCAAACAACGTAACTGTTGACCTTAAAGGCGACATCGAAGTTGTTTACAAGAAAGGTTTCGAAGACGATGCAACAACTAAACAAGAAATCCAAGATGCGGATTTTGGTTTTGATGTTCGTTACGCAATTAACGATGACCTACAATTCGGCGCTTACTGGGAATTCGACGGCAGTGCAGATAATGGACTAACTAACAGTGCGGTTAAAGCTGGTAACACTTACGTAGGTATCTACTCTCAAGCAGCAGGCTCTCTAATCGTTGGTCGCCTAGATTCTATCCTAGATGACGCAGGTATCGGTTCTGACTACCAATTTGGTCTAAACTCTTTCTTCTCAAATGGCTCTCCATTTGGCGCTGATGAATCGCTACGTTATGACCTTGATAAAGGCAACTTCTACGGTGGTGTTGCTTACAAGCAAGATAAGAATATGAACTCTGGTCTTGGTGAAAATGGTAACATGGTCGATGCGAAAATTGGTTACCGCGTAGCAGATTTTGACTTCACTGCTTTCTACGGCCAAGCTGAATTCAAAGGTGCTGGTATAGGTGCTGCAATGACTGAAGGCGACAAAGAGTCACTTTACGCAATCGAAGGTCGTTGGGCTGGTGTAGAAAACCTTAACCTTGAGCTAGGTTACTACAACATGGAAATGTCTCCTAAAGCTGGTGATTCAGTAACAGCACAAACTTACGGTTTTGCTGCTGACTATACTCTGAACCAATGGATTTTTGCTGGTGGTGTAAGCCAAGTGAGCGTAGATGGCGACCAGACAGTTAAGATTTCTGCAACAGAAACAGCTAACAATGACAGCGAGACTAACTGGTTCGTGAATGCTGGCTACAAAGTAGCGCCGTCAGCAACAGTTTATGCTGAAGTAGGTGGAAGCAACGGTTACTCAGAAGTTGATTCTACAAACAACTACTACGCGCAAAACGGTGTTGGTTTTGCAATTGGTGCAAAAGCAGAGTTCTAATCTAGCTTTAAGCTAAAAGAATACTCTAAAAGCCACCCTAGGGTGGCTTTTTTACGTTTGTGAATGAGTGATTTAGGTGTCAATTTATCTAAAAAATCCTTTTTTGCAGGAGTTCTCTGTGTCATGCTGTTTGTAAGTTAGTAGGCAGCAGTAAAGGAAGCCGATCGTGAAAAATAGTATGGTTGTTCTCGCCACATTAGGGCTGGCGTTTAGTGTAAATGCGGCGACGCTTGTGCCAATGAAGGGTGTCTCGGTTTACTTTATTAACGGTCAAGAAGCCGAAGAAAGAATTGGTAAAAACGAGCTCGATCAAGGCGAAAACCAAGTTGTGGTTCGCATGGATAAAAAACTAGGCAAAGGCAGCAGCTCGAATGTTTACACGTCTGCACCCTATGTCCTCACGGTGAATGTGACTGGGGAAGAGGTGAAGATTAATCACCCAGTGGCGCGTAGCGAGCAAGAAGCGAAAGTGGCCTTTCGTGGTGACACGCCGCAGTGGCGCGTGACGCAAGATGGTTATGCCCTAGCGTATGAGCAGGAAAAGCTGAAAGGTAAAGATGGGTTTATGCCGTACATGCAAATGGACGAGCTCATCGCCGCGCATAATGCTGAGCGAGGTATTAGCTTTACCTCCGGTGAAATGGTGGTCGCGAAGTCTGCTGCCCCTGTTGCCACTGCGGCTGTCGCAACGACAGCAGTAGCAACGTCGGTAGCTGCCACGACAGGAGCCAGTGCTTCTAAAGCGTCAGCTAGCGCAGCGTCTAAAGAAGTGGTTGCATCGCAAGCATCAGATAATGTTGGCCAGCTGCAGGCTTGGTATTTAAAAGCTTCCAAACAAGAGCGCAAAGAATTCCGTAAGTGGATGATTGATCAAGAATAGCTAGAGCTGGCTCGAGTGATTATGATCGGATGAAAGTAGAACAAAAAGGAGCCTCGGCTCCTTTTTTGATGGAGATTCTTGCCAAGACGGTTATTGGAAGGGCTATATAAGCCGCCTTTAAAGACAGGTTGATATAAACTCGTGAAAAAGTAAAAGTGGCAAGAAAGCAAGTCGTACTAACAATAATCTGACTGGACTTTTACGTTTTTGAGTTAAACTTAACGTCTTATCGCTACTTACTGTCAATTTATCGTGAATCAACTTATTACCTTTATTCAACGCTTCCCGAAGTGTGTTCTCTTTTTAGTACTTTCGCTGACTGCAGCTAGTGCTTGGTACGGGCAACAGCATTTCAAAATGAACGCTGACCTTTCCTCTTTAGTGAAACAAGATGGAGCGTGGGTTGATAATCTCGCTCACCTTGAAAAGGCATTTCCTGAAACGGGCAATGTGGTGGTGTTAGTCACCAGCCAAGATGGTGAGCGTGCTAAGCAAAGCGTTGAATCACTCGCTAATGAGTTGACCTCGTCTTCTGTCATTAAAGATGTCTTTGCCCCTTCAACTTTGTCTTGGTTCCAGCAACATGCTTTAGGTTTTATCTCCGACAGTGACTATCAAACCCTTAAAGCGGTTGCCAGCCAACAGGTTGCGCCTTTGGTTGCGGGCGCTAATGCCCAGCGCTTGGATGTGTATTTAGGGCAATTGGCTGATCGAACTAGTGCCACGGTTGATAGTTCTCTAAATTTAGATAGTTCTCTACAGGCAGATAAAGCTAACGAGAATATACTTGAGCCTTTATTGTCCGCAGCCAGCGGTCAGAAATTTGATTGGGCAAGTGAGCTAAGTGGGCATATTAAACCGCCAAGCGCCTATGCTATTACGCTGGTTGCGCAGCCAGATGATAGCGTCAAAGAGCCAAACAGAGCCATTATCGAGGCGATTCATCATGCAGTAACGGCTGCGGGTGTACCATCCAATGTTGATGTTCAGGTGACAGGTCAAGCGGCGTTAGATTTCGACGAAATCGTTGATGCCAACAATAGCATCGCCATTGCGGGTAGTGCGTCATTGATTGGCTTAGTGTTGATCCTTGCCATCGGCATTCGCTCGCTTCGCGTCATCGTTGCATGCTATTTGACGGTCATCATTGGCTTGGTGTGGACATTCGCCGCCGGTCTGTTTGTGGTGGGGTCTTATAACACCATTTCTATTGTGTTTATGGTGATGTTTATTGGTCTGGCCGTCGACTTTTCCATTCATCTTTGTCTTCATATCCAAGAGCTCAGGGTGAAAGGCGAAGATAACCGTCATAGTCTAGCGCATGCCGCCGCTCATTCGTTTCGCCCGCTAGCTCTGTGCGCGCTTTCTTCTGGTATCGGTTTTCTTAGCTTTTATCCCACGGCTTATACGGGGCTGGGTGAGCTAGGTATTGTTTCCGCTTTAGGTATGCTCCTCGGATTATTAGCCACATTTGTGGTTATCCCACTGTTTTTCACCTTATTTGGTTACCCTACGGTAAAACACAAAGCTGACACACGTTATTTTTCTTCTTTTGGTCGTGGGCTTTCTAACTATAAGCGAGCGATCACCTTGTTAATGGTTTGCGTGTCATTGGTGATGGGTTATGGCGCGACTCAATTTAAGTTTGATTTTTCTACGTTAGTATTGAAAAACCCGCAATCGGAGTCGGTGTTAGGGTTGTACGCCCTGCAACAACATGGGCTCGGCTCCAGCTATCAGTTATACGCTGTCGCCAAAAACAAGCAAGAAGCCCAGCAATGGAAGTCCCAGTTACTTAACGAACCCACGGTTAGCCAAGTCATCATAGCCAGTGATTTTATGCCGACACAATTGAATCAACGTGCGCAGCAATTGTCTGAAACTTTGCAGCCCAATATGACAGCCAAGCCATTGTCATTAAGTGAATTTAAGCGGTTGGCAGTGGAAAAGGGCTGGCCACATGCCGAGCGTATTCCGAGTCTTGCTAATGATAATACTGCTGAGCTTGAGTCACTGACGCAAACGCTATTTTCTAGCCTAGACAGTGATACTTTATCTGCATTTGGTTCTACTAGCGCGCCACTTAGTATTGTTAAAGATTTGCCTCGCTCGTTATATCAACGTTATATCAGTGAGCAAGGTGAGTGGTTGGTGGCCGTCACGCCGCAAGGCGACATGAGTAATGTGGTAGAACTAAACCAGTTTATTAGCGATGTGCAGTTTATTGCTCCGAACGCGACAGGGCGTGCCGTCGCGGAAAAAGAAGTGGGCGTTATTGTTGTTGATGCCTTTAAAGCGGCGATTTTGATGTCGATCCTGGCGATCGCGTTGATCCTGATATGGACCGTGAACAAAAAACGCGACATTGTGTTGATCTTTATTCCGTTAGGCTTAGCGACCATCACCACGTTGGGGATGATGTATTGGCTCAATTTATCGATGAACATGGCGAATATTATCGTGGTACCGCTGATTTTTGGCTTGGGAGTGGATAATGGCATTCATATCGTTAAGCGTTTTCGCGCGGTGGGCAGTTTGGAGGCGTTTTTTAAGACCTCTACACCTAAGGCGTCCCTAATCAGCTGCTTAACGACACTTGCGACGTTTGGCGCATTAATTGTCGCTAAGCATCAAGGGATGCACTCTATCGGACTGGTGTTAACGATCGCCTTGTCGAGCATTCTTGTCTACAGTTTGGTACTGCTGCCAATTATGCTAGAGGCAACGAAGAAATCGCAGAAAATCAGCGAAGTGGAAACGAGTAGTAAAGAAAGTTAAGCGGTGTATAAAGTGAGCCACTCATCCAGTGTTGAGTGGCTGCTAGTATCGAGGACTGCTATTTGTGATTAGAATCTGGCATCTAATGTCATGAAGAAACTTTTTCTTTGTCCAAAACCAATTTCACTGATTAGCACCCAGTTAGGGGTGAATTCGTATTGAGCGCCGACTAAAGAGTTCCAATTGTTAGCTAAGCTCTGGTTTACGGTAAATTTAGCGTTGTCTGGTAAGGAAATGCCGCCTAAAGGCAATTCATTAATACTACCGGATAAGGTTTGTTCTATATTTTGATATTGTGCGCCAACCCAAGCTCTGATCGGCCAATCACTATTTCTTGAAAAATCATACCCTATACGTGGAGAGATAACGATTGAATCGATTTCTCCATCTATGACAGTCAAGCTTGTTTTGGTATAGCTGGCATCAACGAGGGCAAAAACACTCTCATAGCCTCCAGCAATAACCGTGCCTGCGCCATAAGTATAGCCATCTAAATCAAGTCGAAAAGGCTCGTTTATTGCAATACCATCCCCAGGGAGGTTAGGGATCAGCTTAACGTGGCTAATGGTCGTTTCTGAGTAGCCATCTAATTTGCCACCTATCGCATAAAAATTCAAAAAAGGTAGTACCCATACATCTGCTTTAAAAGTGATAACTTGGCTCTCTTGATAGCCGCCTTTAGTTTTAATGCCGATATCATCTAGTGGACCTAGACCTGCTAATGTAATGGAATCTACATTAATCCCTTGAGAAACGTTCATATAGCCAAAACTCAGACCAATGGCTTCAGGTAACGTATAACCACGCTCTTCTGCCTCCGCTTTAAATAGAGGGAGCTCAAAGGCTTGTAGGGTTGGGGAAATAGCCCCGCTAATCAATGCGATAAGTGCAATCGACAGCGAACGGAATTTGACCATGAAGTTACTCTGCTAGTGATGTGACTCGGTCACATAAATAAGGATGGCGGATTCTAAAGGATAGCATAATGGTTGAAAAGTGATATATATCACTTTCTTTATGAGACTGGTTTGGGAGTAGACAGTTGAAAGCGCAATGGGTTGAGGAATTTGTGGTATCAAGTAGGCGATAGTTGCATTAAATGGCATCGCAAACTTAATACCACAGCTGACATTGCTTACGCGTCGTCTTGTTCTAAAGTCAGCCAGTTGATACGTACATTGGCTTGCTCGAACATGTCTTGGCTGAGCGAGATTTTATCCCCCCAACGAGACAGAAAATCTTCAGATTGTGCAGGGCAATGGACTACTGAAATGCCTGTTTGAATGATCTTAGCGGCGCAGTTAGGGCAGGGGAAGTGCGTCACCCAAATTTCACAGCCGTCTAAATCTCGTTTAGCAAAGAGGATCGCGTTCTCCTCTGCGTGTAACGTTTTCAGGTATTTAGTTTCTCTCTCATCACTTTCAGCACTGTCAGAGATGCCGTGTGGGTAGCCATTAAAGCCCACAGAAACAATGCGATTGTTTTTAGTAATTACAGCGCCAACTTGTGTCGAAGGGTCTTTACTCCACGACCCAACAAGCTCAGCCATTTGAATAAATCGTTTTGCCCATTTCGAAGCCATGTGGTTCCCATCATTTAAGTCAATTTGCAATAAAGTTTACAAAAATTAATGACGTAACACGAGAGCTAATTGCAAACGATTACATATTTACTGACACTTTTTGGTCAACCGTCGTAGATTTTATTTTTGTTCTGAGTGAGTGGCTGTCAGGGATGGGGCGGTAAAACGATGTACGGCTGATTTTGTGACTTGAACGAAATTCTTTGTCAGAGTATTGCGAATTCTGTTTAAAATGGCTAAAACTTCCATGAACATATGGCAGTATCCGACGAGTTCTTCAAAAAGGGAAAGGAAAATGCGAAAAACACTGTTAGCGGTTTCACTATGTAGTCTGTGTTTTAGCGCAGGGAGCTTAGCATTTACAAAAGATTGGTCAGCATCAAGTGTTAAGGCGGTAACTCAAGGGGCAAAACAAGGGGACTTGTTTGCTCAGATTGAGTTAGGGGACCGATACGCGGTGGGTAATGGCATTAAAGAAGACGATAAAATTGCTGTTGAATGGTATTTCAAAGCGGCTCAACAGGGCAGTGAGACAGCAATGTATAAGTTGGGCATGATGTATGACAATGGACACGGTGTGCACTACGATGCGAAGGAAGCCGCGTCTTGGTTCGAAAAAGCATCAAATATAGGTCATGACCAAGCACAATATTATCTTGCGGGTATGTACAAGTGGGGCAGAGGTGTTCCTAAAAGTAATGCCAAAGCTGTAGAGTATTATCGCTTAGCGGCTGAGCGCGGCTACGATGTGGCGCAAAACAGCTTAGGGGTAATGTACGCAAAAGGATTAGGCATTGAGCAAAATGATACCGAAGCAGTAAGTTGGTATCGAAAAGCGGCGGAAAATGGCTATGCTTATGGCCAGCGCAATTTAGCCTTCAAGTATTCATTGGGTGAGGGCGTTGAGCTCGATAACGTTCAAGCGTTAGCGTGGGCGTCGGTTGCTTCCACAAATGGTTATCAAAGCGCTGAGAAATTGCGTGATGAATTGGCAGGTAAGCTCTCAAGTGAAGAGATTGATAAAGCGAATGTTTTCGCAAAGCAATATTTAGCGGCGTATTCATCTCATAAGTAAATCTGCCTGATAGAGCCATCAGTCATGTAGTAAAAAGGGAAGCTAGGCTTCCTTTTTTGTCTTTTCGGCACTTATTATGTTAACCATAGAACCATAGAACCATAGAACCATAGAACCATAGAACCATAGAACCATTACCAACTTGCTTTCGAGTTATCTCTCGCCCCAAACTTTCGCTCATATCTCGGTAACATGGTCTCATTCCCCAATAACCCACCTTGGTGTACATAAAGTACCGTGGCATCTGAGTTTACCTCTAACCAAGGGAGCAAACAGCGCCACATTAATGGGTCATACAGCAGGTCAAATTCTATATCGGTTTGTTCCTGCAATAAGCGCCATATAGCATAGTCTTCTTGATACAACTTACCAAAATGGTGCTTTGTGTCTGGCTGTAAAATGGTTGGATGGACATCAAACTCGTCTAATTCATGAAACTGTTTTACTAAATAGTCTCGTCCGCCAACGCAAGGGCAGGTGAGAACTTCAATACCTTCTGAGTGCAGTGCTTTGGCAAGATACAAGGCTGTGGTGCCAGTACCCGAAGGCAAGGCTACTTTTAGGTTGGGGTTTTTCTCAAATCGTGCCCATGCCAAAATTTCTCTGGCAAGAGTGCGGATGCCAACTTCTGCACGTTGAAATCGACCGCCTTCCGGTACAATGAGGCAGGTATCATCATGACTATGTTGACGTTGAATAAATTCACTAGGGTGAGACTTTTCAGGGTTATCGGGATGATCAGAGAGTGAAACAATATTCGCACCAAGCTCTAATGCCATTCGATAATTTCCCATTGGTTTCTCATCTAACCAAGTCGGTTTATGATCAACATAGTACGTCAGTTGCCACCCTTTAATCTTTGCCAAAGCCGCAAGTGAAGTAAGCGAGTTTGCTTGGGCAGAGCCCCATCCAATTAAGCGAGAAATAGTTGGGTTGTTGTGTTCTAGTAATGTGGCAAATTTTCGCGCTTTATTACCATTAAAGTGGCTGTGCAGTAAATCATCACGTTTTAAATAAAACGAGCGGCCTTCTACATTATGCTGAGTGACAGGGCTGTCTTTAAGTTTCACTAGAAAAACCGTCTGAATTGGAAAAGCTGAATTCTAACGCTAACTATGTACAGAGACAAATGACACGCTTTACAAATGCATACATTTGCAATTATCTAGATATGCGATAATTATCCGAAAATGAGTGCAGAGTCATTTCACTAAGTGACGATACATCCCGAGTTTTGCTGATAGTAGATTTCAGGCTATTTTTAACAGAAATCTGACGTTGGCGATGTTTACCTAATTGCAACGACTCTGAACGTATACTACGCCTAGCAGTAGCGTTTAGAGGGTGAATTTATGTCACCTATCGATTGTTAAGTTTTTTCACGTTTTGCCGACAATACAATATACTCAGTGAATGTTTGGTTTAATAGTGTTCTAAAAGGTCAATAAATTAGACATTTGGACACGTTAAACCCTTTTAATTCGTTGAATGCCCTAGTAGACTTTGTTGTTCTTCGTGCCAACGAGCACGTGTTATCTGTGAGTTTAAATATATGAGCCAGTCTTTTCTCCCTTTGTGTCGCCCTGCGGTCGATGAAAAAGATATTCAAGCTGTCGTCGATGTGCTGCGTTCTGGATGGATTACTACCGGTCCGAAAAATGCGGATTTAGAACGTAAAATCACTGAACATACCGGTGCCCCACATGCTGTTGCTTTAAGTAGTGCGACAGCAGGCATGCATTTAGTCCTATTGGCACTTGGTATTGGTCCTGGGGATGAAGTCATTACGCCCTCTCTAACGTGGGTGTCAACAATCAATATGATCACTCTAGTTGGTGCCAAACCAGTGTTTGTTGATGTTGATGTTGATACATTAATGACGGATGCAGAAAAGATTGAACCGCTTATCACCGATAAAACCAAACTAATTATCCCGGTTCACTATGCGGGTGCTTCACTGGATCTAGACCCAATTTATGCGCTTGGTGAACGTTTCGGTATTCCTGTCGTTGAAGATGCAGCTCATGCTCTTGGGGCGGAGTATAAAGGCCAGCCTATTGGCGCTCGTGGTACTTGTCTATTCTCTATGCATGCTATTAAGAACGTCACTACCGCAGAAGGTGGTGTTTTCACTACGTTTGATGCAGAGCTAGCGGACAAAATTCGCCGTTTGAAGTTTCATGGTTTAGGGGTTGATGCTTTCGACCGTGAAACGCAAGGTCGCGCTCCGCAAGCAGAGGTCATTGAACCTGGCTTTAAATACAATATGCCAGACATTTGCGCTGTATTAGCACTCGGTCAAATGGATCGTATTACCGATATTACGCAAGCTCGTACCGAATTAGCGTTAAGTTATCGTGACAAGCTAAGTGCAATTAAGGGTGTGACGCCATTAGGTCTTGCTGGACATGATCACAAGCACTGTTGGCATTTAATGATCGTACGTATTGACCCTGCGCAAGCGGGTATTACTCGTGACGACTTGATCGCTCAACTAAAAGAAAAAGGAATAGGCGCTGGAATTCACTTTAAAGCGTGCCATACCCAGAAGTACTATCGAGAAAATTACGCAGAGCGTTTTGGCGCGATAACGCCAAACCTAGAAAATACAGAGCGTAATAGCCAGCAAATTTGTTCACTACCGCTTTTTCCTGATATGACTCAGGACGACGTTGCGCGAGTAGTGAATGCCGTGTCAGAAATAATTGGATAACCCATGAAACAGAATGAACCTATCAATTTTGTGTCTATCGTCATACCGGTATACAACGAAGAAAGTTGCTTACAAGAACTCATTGAACGGACGACGAAGGCAGCAGACAGCCTTGGAAAAGACTACGAGTTAGTGTTGGTTGATGACGGTAGTCGAGATCGCAGTGTTGAAATCATTGAGGCCGCTTCTGCGAAAGAAGGCAGTCACGTTGTTGGTGTCATCCTTAACCGTAACTACGGTCAGCACAACGCAATCATGGCCGGCTTTGAACAGGTTCGTGGCGATTTGATTATCACTCTAGATGCTGATCTTCAAAACCCACCAGAAGAAATCCCGAATCTGGTTGCTAAAGCAGAAGAAGGTTTTGATTCGGTAGGCACGGTACGCCAAAACCGTCAAGATAGCGCACTACGTCGCTACCCATCTAAAGTAATCAATAAGCTGGTTAAGCGCTCTACAGGCGTAGAGATGAATGATTACGGCTGTATGTTACGTGCTTATCGCCGACATGTTGTTGATGCAATGCTAGAATGTCACGAGCGTAGTACATTTATTCCCGTACTGGCGAATGGCTTCTCTCGTCATACGACTGAAATCCCGGTTCACCACGACGAACGCGCCGATGGTGAGTCTAAGTATAGCTTTATGAAGTTGATCAGCTTAATGTTCGACTTGATTACGAGTATGACAACAGCGCCGTTACGTTTACTTAGCATCGTGGGCGGTATGACTGCTGCGGCAGGTATCGCGTTCGGTATCATATTAATGCTAATGCGCATTTTATTTGGCTCAGAATGGGCCGGCGACGGTTTGTTTACGTTATTTGCGATTCTATTTGTATTTGTTGGTGGGCAGTTTATCGGCTTAGGCTTGTTAGGAGAGTATATCGGACGAATTTACTCTGATGTGCGAGCAAGGCCGCGTTACTACGTACAGGATGTTTTGGTGGGCGAGGCAACTCGCAGTGCACGTGAAACTGACGAATCAAAGAACAAATAATAAGATTTATATTAGAGGAATATTCCATGAAAGTAGTCGTGTTTGCCTACCACAATATCGGTTGTACGGGCGTTCGTAGTTTGCTTGAAGCAGGCGTTGAAATCGAAGCGGTATTTACCCATGTTGATGACAGCAATGAAAACGTATTTTTTGAATCTGTAGCGAAACTTGCGGCGAAAAACGGTATCCCAGTTTATGCGCCAGAAGACGTAAATCACCCACTTTGGGTTGAAAAAATTCGCCAGATGAAACCTGACGCGTTGTTCTCGTTCTACTACCGCAACATGATCAGCCAAGAAGTTCTGGATCTAGCGCCAAAAGGTGGCTTTAACCTGCATGGCTCTTTACTTCCTACTTACCGTGGTCGTGCACCAATTAACTGGGCACTGGTTAACGGCGAGACAGAGACAGGCGTGACGCTGCACAAGATGGTGCAAAAAGCAGACGCTGGTGACATCGTTGGTCAAGAAAAAATTGCCATTACTGACGAAGATTCAGCCGAAACTCTGCATAAACGTCTTGCAGTAGCATCAAGCGATCTCCTTGCTAAAGTATTGCCAACCATCGTTGATGGCAGCGCAGTAGCGACTGCACAAGACGAAACGAAAGCAACGTACTTTGGTCGTCGCACGCCAGCTGATGGTGAAATCAAATGGTCTACAGATTCTCGCACCGTATTTAACTTAGTGCGCGCGGTTACTGAACCATTCCCAGGTGCGTTTACTTTCCTAGGTGAGCGTAAGCTGACAATCTGGAGTGTCACACCAAGCGAAAAAACATTTGATGCGACGCCTGGTACGATTGTTGCCACTTCTCCACTCACCATTGCCTGTGCTCAAGGTTCAGTAGTTGTAAACTCTGGTGAAGCGGAAAACGGTCTATACCTTGGTGGTGAGCAACTTGCAGCAGAGCTTCACTTGATTGAAGGGATGCGTTTTGGTCCTCAAGCAAGCGCGATCATCAATGCTAAGAAACGTCAAAAAGTACTGATCCTTGGTGCAAATGGCTTTATCGGTACTCACCTAACTAAGCGTCTTCTTGATGATGGCGGTTACGAAGTTTACGCGATGGACATGAGCTCAAACCAGATTTCTGATCACTTGGGCCACCCTGACTTCCATTTCGTTGAAGGTGATATCACGATTCATAACGAATGGATTGAGTACCACATTAAGAAGTGTGACATCGTACTACCATTGGTTGCTATCGCGACTCCAATTGAATACACGCGTAACCCGCTAAAAGTATTTGAGCTGGATTTTGAAGAAAACCTGAAGATTGTTCGTGGCTGTGTGAAATACAACAAGCGCATCATCTTCCCATCGACTTCAGAAGTTTACGGTATGTCTACGGATTCTGAGTTTAACGAAGATACGTCGCCACTTATCGTCGGTCCTATCAACCGTCAGCGTTGGATCTACTCAGTGTCTAAGCAATTGCTTGACCGTGTAATCTGGGCTTATGGTAAAAAAGATGGCCTTAACTTCACACTGTTCCGTCCATTTAACTGGATGGGTCCTCGCCTTGATAGCTTAAACTCAGCTCGTGTTGGTTCTAGCCGTGCGATTACTCAGCTTATCTTAAACCTTGTTGAAGGTACGCCAATCAAGCTGATTGATGGTGGTGAGCAGAAGCGTTGTTTCACTGATATCTCTGAAGCGATTGAAGCACTATTCCGCATCATCGAAAACAAAGATGGTCTGTGTGACGGTCAAATCATCAACATTGGTGCACCAGAGAACGAAGCGAGCATCAAAGAGCTAGCTGAAACATTGGTAGAGAAGTTTGAAAACCACCCATTACGTGGCAACTTCCCTCCATTTGCGGGCTACAACTTAGTAGAAAGCAAAGCGTTTTACGGCGACGGTTACCAAGACGTTCAACACCGTAAACCAAGCATTGCTAACGCGAAGAAACTTCTGGATTGGGAACCACAGGTTCACATGAACGATACTATCGAAGAGACGCTAGATTTCTTCCTTAAAGGTGCAGTAGCAGAAGATAAGTAATGAATCAGAATGAAGTCACTAAGGTCGGTCTTAGGATCGACGTAGACACGTTTCGAGGAACGAAACTCGGCGTGCCTAAGCTGCTCGAAATTTTCGAAAAGCATGGAGTGATGGCTTCATTCTTCTTTACTGTTGGACCTGATAACATGGGGCGCCATATATGGCGCCTTTTGCGTCCTGCATTTTTGAAGAAGATGCTTCGCTCAAAAGCCGCAAGCCTTTATGGTTACGACATTCTCATCCGTGGTACGCTGTGGCCGGGTCCAATCATTGGTAAGAAGTTACGTCCTATCATTGAAGCCGCCGATCGCGCAGGTCATGAAATTGGCCTCCATGCGTGGGATCACCACAAATGGCAAATGAAAACAGACACCATGTCTGCCGAAGAATTGCGCAGTCAAATCACCCAAGGTTATGATTTGCTTAAAACGATCACGGGCAAAGACCTACCTTGTAGTGCCGTTGCTGGTTGGCGTTGTACTGATCAAACGCTCATAGAGAAAGACGCCTTTCCTTTTAAATACAACAGCGATTGCCGCGGCGACTCTATTTTCTCTCCTGGCGAAGGCATGGCTCCGCAAATTCCAGTCACTTTACCTACATATGATGAACTTGTTGGTCAAGATGGCGTGGACAATAGCAACTACAACGACGCTATTCTTAAGCTGATTAAACGTGATGGTCTAAACGTTTACACGATTCATGCTGAAGTGGAAGGCATCGTGTGTGCCGAAATGTTTGAAGAATTGATTGTCAGAGCTAAGCAACAAAATATAGAATTCGTGCCTATGATTGATCTGCTTAATGATGCGGATTGTCCACTTCCTCATGATTCGATAAAAAATATTGAGATGGAAGGACGTGAAGGTTGGTTGACTCATCAAGCCTCATTTGTTGAACGAATGGGACTCTGAGAGACCTTATCTGTATATAAAGCTATCTGTATACAAAAACATAAGCCCATGATCGTCGTGGGCTTTTATTCAATTGGATGAAGAATGCAACAATCTCGAATCAACTGGGCGGTATGGGTTCCGCTTTTCTTTATAGCTCTCTACATATTACCGTTGGATATTCGTCCACTCTGGTCGCCTGATGAGTTACGTTACGGTGAGATCTCGCGAGAGATGGTCGCCTCTGGAAACTGGATTGTACCGACGTTTAATGACCTACGTTATTTCGAAAAGCCGGTCATGGGTTACTGGTTTAACGCGATCGCTCAAGTCATATTTGGTGAAAATAACTTTTCTGTGCGTATTGCGTCAGCACTTGCTACATTAGGTGTCGCTCTAAGCTTGGTATTAGTGGTCGGTAAAATGACGACGCGCCGTCAAGGCTGGCTAACAGGTGGCGTATTCCTAAGTATGTTTATGGTGGCCGCAGTTGGCACTTACAGTGTGCTCGATGGCATGCTAGCGTTCTGGTTGAGTGCTTGTTATGTCGCATTCTTCTTTGCTACTCAATCTCAAACAACGGCTCAGCGCTGGTTAAATTATGGTTTGGCCGGATTCTTTTGTGGATGCGCGGTATTAACCAAAGGTTTTCTAGCGTTAGCCTTGCCTGTGATCGTTGTTGTCCCTTATATGATCATGCAAAAGCAATTTTTAGAAATATTGCGTTGGGGCTGGTGGGTAATGTTGGTTGCTTTCATTACTTGTTTGCCATGGTCACTCGCCGTACACGCAGCTGAAGCGGACTATTGGAATTATTTCTTCTGGGAAGAGCATATCCATCGTTTTACCGCTGAAGATGCGCAACACGTCGCGCCATTCTGGTACTACGTGCCATTCTTGTTTTTGGGGACGCTTCCGTGGGTATTCTGGGCACCATCAGCAGTTGCACAGCTAAAAGGTGAGCTGTCAAAACCACTGATTCGCTATTCATTACTTTGGGCAATCGTTCCTTTCCTATTTTTCTCATATGCCAGCGGCAAACTCGCGACTTACATCCTTCCTTGTATGGCGCCAATTGCAATTCTTTTGACTCATGGTCTTTTGAAAGCAGGCGAGAAAAAAGTAAAAGGTTTGACGATTGGCTCCGCTATTAATGGTTTGTTCTTTGCTCTAGTCGCTGCGGTATTAGTGGTGATGTTCTTTATGGGCAAACTACCACTTGAGGCATCAGAGTCTTACCGCGTGGCAGTGGCAGCGTTTATTCTCGGCTTTTGGGCTGTCTGTGCGTTTTACGCCATTAAAGCTTCGTCATTCGAGAAAAAGTTTGCTGCGTATATGGTGTCACCACTAGCGTTGTTTGCTTTATTTTCATTTGCCGTGCCAAACACAGCAATTCACTCAAAAATGCCCGAACAGTTTATGACGTTGTTAGCACCAAAAGTCACAGATGACATGGTGTTGATTGCCGATTACCCTGACACAATGTCGGCATTAAACTGGTACCTAAAACGCAGTGACGTTTACCTAACCAGGGGGATGGGCGAAGTAGACTACGGTCTTGAGTATGAAGATTCAAAACATCGCTATGTTCCGTGGAATCAACTGGGTGAGTTTATTAAAGAAAAGCAGTCAACTGGGCCTGTTTTACTGCACTTTAGAGATTTACCCGCGTTACCTGAAGGCTTCCCTGAATCGAGTGATCATGTCGACTTGGGGCGTTATCACGCACTGATTTTTGACAAGAAAGTGCAGGAATAATGACGGTTTTTCTGTTTGTTCTTTCGGTGGTCGCCAGTTCGCTAAGTCAATACTGGCAAAAGCGTGCGGCGATGCACTTTGAAGACAATCCAGGCTTATCGGCACTAGGGAAGCTGTTTAGCTTCCCTATGCTACTTGGTATTACATTTTTAGGAACCAGTGCTATTACATGGCTTGGGGTTCTGAGTCAGTGGGATGTATCGGTTGCCTATCCGTTGCTCAGTATTAATTTTGTTATCATGCTGTTGGTGTCAAAGTTCGCATTTGGAGAAGTGATTGTTCCAAAGCAATGGCTTGGTGTGATGTTTATCATGATTGGCGTCGGTATTTTGGGTGGTGCTGGTTAATGATACTGAAAGATTTGAAAGCTGGGCTTCCGGTTGCTTTGCTAAGCGTTGTATTGATCTCTGTTGCACAACTAGCAATGAAGTGGGGGATGGGTAATTTATCTTCTCAGTGGACGTTAATAGCAGAATTGCTTGCTCGACATGACTTCGTGCAACTCTGGCTGGCGACTTGGCCTGCGTTAATGTGTGTGGCGATAGGGCTACTTTGTTACGCCACCTCAATGGCTTGCTGGGTAATGGCACTGAAACACTTACCTTTAGGTGTGGCCTATCCGCTATTGAGTTTAAGCTATGTTTTAGTTTATGCATTGGCGGTGACACTTCCTTGGTTAAACGAGCCATTTAATGTGATGAAATTGTTTGGCATCGGATTTATTCTTGCCGGACTCATGTGTATCTTTACCGCAAAAAAATCCAGCTAAGGCTGGATTTTTTAAGCGCGTCACAGTCGTTTTTTACCTTGAAACCTTGAAACCTTGAAACCTTGAAACCTTGAAACCTTGAAACCGAAATCTTGAAACCTTGAAACCGAAATCTTAGCGCCCACGACCATCAACCATGATCTTCAACGTTTTAATGACGATTTGAACATCAGTAATAAACCATGTTTTTAGTGATGAGAGTGATAGCGCGTAACTGTGGTCAAATCCAACCTTTCTTCTCACATCATCAACACAGGTATCATAACCTTGATTAACTTGTGCTAATCCGGTTATACCGGGTAAAACATCGTAGGTTCGCTCGGTAAAAAATGGGATATCTTGTTCAAGTTTTGTATAGAAATCCGGACGCTCGGGTCTTGGTCCAATCAGTGACATATCTCCTTTAATGACATTAATAAACTGCGGTAATTCGTCGAGTCGAGTTTTTCTTAAAAAGCGTCCGACCGGTGTGATTCTTGGATCATTTTCCGTTGCCCAAGTTGCGCCACTTCGGCTCTCCGCGTCGATGTACATGGTGCGATATTTAAGAACCTGAATGAGGTCGACTTTTGTTGGGGTAAATTTGCCAACTCTTAGTTGTTTATAAAATATTGGACCTTTGGAAGTAAGCTTTATGGCAATAGCCACAGGAACAAAGGACATCGCTAGGATTATCATACCGACGCTGGCGCCAATTAAATCGAAGATACGTTTGGCGATGCGAATGGTTGGTTTTTCATAGGCGTTATGTTTCATGATAAATCTCCTAGCGTAAAATACGCTTCCATTTCCCGTTTTCAAGTCCTAGTAGGTAGCGTAGGCCACCAATGAAATTTGCAGTGTGACCAACGACCAAATACGTTAAAAGCTGTATGGCTTTGACGCGCTGTAGTATCGGGAGGTAATAGGCCACAGTGGCTAAGCTGTATATTGCAATCTGAGCAATAAAAAAGCACAGAAACAAAGTGTATTGGCTCAATAACCCAGAAGTTATGAGACAAGCAATCATCAGGTAAGGTGTGAGCAGTCTTAGGCCTTTTCCCGATACAAAGGCGAAAGCCACACCTCTAAAGCGGGGGGAAAATAAATCAAATAGCTCAACAACCTGCTGCATGTTACCTGCCGAAATTCTTACCCTACGTTTGAAGTCATCGGCAGCTTGGGTTGCTTCAAGTTCAATCGCGTTCATGTTAGAAGAGTACGCCGCTCTATAGCCGTGCTGTACTATTGTCATTGGAATAAGGAAGTCATCATTTATGGCGTTAGTCGGTAGAGGTTCAAATAGAGCGGTACGGATAAAGTATAGTGCACCATGACTCCCGATGGTGGAACCTAATGTCGTTTCTCTATACTTGATCTGATTTTGGTAGTGCCAGTACGCGGCCTCGCCGCTTTCTTCGTCCAGTAAATGGTAAGTGGAGTTCACCACACCGACTTCAGGGTCACTAAATTGGCTAGCTGCAATAGTAAGGGCGTCGATTGAGATAAGTGAGGACACATCAGTGATGGCGGTTAAGTCTGAAGAGATACCTGGTAGCATCTGATTTAAAATGGCAACTTTACCGCGATTTTTCTCAAAGGAAATCACTTCAAAATGCACTTGTGAACATATCGCCTCTTGTATCGTTGCTTCTGCCAACGGCACGGTGTTATCGGTGCAGCCATCGCAAACAATTAGGACGGTAAGTTTGTTTTGTGGGTAATCCAAGCTCGCGATATTTCGAATCTTTTCCGCAATCCACATTTCTTCGTTAAACGCAGGCATCAGAATCGTGATGCTTGGAAGCACGCGGTCTTTATTTTGTTCGCGATAGCCTCGGTTTAATGATGCGACAGCCTTGAGCGGATGTTTGTTTGAATACCAGCGGAGGAGCAATGGGTAGCCCGCATGATGGTAGATAATGAGAGCGGCACATATCGAAAATATACCTAACCAGATTCCGTCCATAGATTTGCTCCTATATATGATGTTCGAATGACGTCTGTTAATTCGTTTATGACTGTGTGTTCAACGTATTATGCTTTGACGACAAGGTTACGATAGGCTTGACTCATTGCTCGTACATCGTTGTTTTCCACTACGAAATCCCGTGGACAGAACAGGTGCTTGGTCTGCAGGGCAAGGGTTAGAGAATCAGCAAGAGACGCGACATTTTGTGGCTCGGTCACTACCCCAGACAGAGGGCACAGTGTTTCCTTTGCGCCGCCCACATCTGTGACGACAACCGGAATATTACATGCTTGTGCTTCTAATGGTGATAACGGAAAGCCTTCCTGCAGAGAGGGTAAGCAAAAAACGTCTAAGGCTTGATAAAAAGTTGGCATTTGCTCGACAAGGCCAAGAAAGTGGACACGATCTTGAATGCCAAGCTCATGGCACAGCTGTTTCAGATCCGAGTCGAGAGAACCGATACCTGCAATGGTGAGATGTATATGATTGGGTATTTTGGCTAGTGCTTTGAGCAAATAAATCTGGCCTTTGACGGTTTCTAATCTGCCCGCCGTGCCAATCATCATTGGATGAGCGGGTAAGTTGAGCGTTTTGCGAGCGCTCTGGCGGTCACCAGGTATGAAACGGTCGCAGTCGACGCCATTTTTAATGAGTAGCGGTTCTGTGTTGGGAAATAGCTCGATAAGTTGTTGTTGTACGCCACACGCATCTGCCACTAAGATCGGCTTCACCAATTTAAGTGCGATACCTTCTACTCTCTGACGTTTCTCGCAATTGAGGTGCCACATATCATGTTCAGTGTGAATTCGAATTGGTACGTTAGCGAGTCGTGCGGCGATACCCCCGTAAAGAAGTGGACCAATATGATGTGTATGAACGACTTGAGGGGATAGTGTCTTAAATAGGCGTGAAAGGGTTCTCACCAAGGTGATTTGAGCGCCAGCAGGCTTAGCAAGAAAAAACAAATGTGAACGATATTGGCGCAGTTTTGGCCAATGTTCCAATGCTTGTTCCATTTCACCTTCCAGACTCACTATGAAAACACGCTCGGTATCGTTAGCTTGCTTCAACAGCTCGAGCACCATAGTTTCAAGGCCACCAGGCGCCATATGTTGTACAACATGAATGACCTTTAAGGTAGAGTCTTTGCCTTTCTTGGCGATCATTGGCGACGCTTTCATGGTGTTCTCCTTATGTTCCTACTTGAACGACAGCTTAATTAATGACTTTATTGAGAATGCGTATGTTGACTAACGAAAGAATTAAATTGCTCAGGCTAATACTTTCAACTCATTCCCTTAAACTATTGCATTCCTCATGCCATAAAATTAAACCTTTTATTTCAGCGAGTTAACTTTTAAGTGTCGTGCTGTCAATTTCGATTCCTAAATTGAGAATCAGTTTGAACGTGATTAAGTAACAACATAATTAAGTAGCAACATGATTAAGTAGTAACGTGATTAAGTAGCAACGTGGTTGGGTCGCGTTAATCAAATTTAGGTATGGCGGTAATTAACGGGACACCAGATATCGCTTCGAGTTGCTGCGTACGTCTAATGGTGGTGTCAAACAGTTCCAATACGATCGCCATACCAATCCCAAGAGCAAGTCCAGCGAAGACACCAACAGCGAAAAAAATTATTGCAGGGATGTTTGTTGGGGCGCTGGGAGTAAATGGGCGGTCAATGATTTTAACGCGTTTGTTTTGCTCAAATACCCCAAGAGAACCGGTTAATTGAGCCATTTCGTAACGCTCGACTAGCTCGTCATACAGTTGGCGCTTTAATGCGACATCTCGTTGGAGCTGCAATAATTTCTTGGCAGTACTGCCGTAGTTTTGTGCGGTACCCGTTAGATCATCTATCATGCGTTTTAGGCTGCCAGTCTCTTGTTTTAGTGACTCATAGCGACTTCTCACTACTTGTAAACTCAGCAGTTGGGTAATAAGTAGCGGTTGTAACTCACTTGTTTGTGTGCTGGCAGATGCGTTGGCGATGTCCCACAGTTGGTCGTTATTTAAACTGGATTGCTCTGAATTAAGAAGTAAGGTTCTTTCTTGCTCAAGCCTCTCAAGCTCTCTCTCCCGTGCTTGAACTGCGCTGTGGCTATTGGTGTATTTCGCTTTGAGTAGTGTCAGTGCACTGCGGGTTTCGATGATTTGTTCTTCAATCTTACCCACAATTGGATTCGTTTTGGATAACTGTTGGTCCAAGGTCCCGAGACTTTTTTCTACCCCAGATAGTTCGGCTTCTTTTTCAGCGAGAGTTTGGCGAAGTGAGGCAAGGCGACTTAGGTTCTCATTTTGCATCTCTGGCGTTGAAGATGAATGTTGGTTGTAATAATCAGCTAAAGCTTGTTCTGCTAAATCGAGCTCTTCTTGTCGCTTGTCGATGTGAATAGCGAGAAACTCGCTGGAATCACGAATGGATGAGCGCTCTGGTGCAAGCAGCTCTTCAATAAAGTGGACACTGACGGATTCGATCATCGCTTGCATGCCCTCTGGTTTGGATGCCGTGTGTTCTATTTTTATAAAATCTTTACTAAGCTGCGTCACCATTAAACTTGAGGACATTTCGTTGATGACCTGTTCGACTTCATCTGGGCGCATTTGGTCATTTATCAGTCCGAGATCAGCACCAACTGACAATAAAACATGACGACTGTTTAGCAGCGTTTTTAAGGCAGCAATACGGTCTTTGAGCATGGTAGACACCGCGAGGTCTTCAAGAAACGGATTCATTTTTGCTGTTTCTTGAATCAGCATACTGGTATGCGCCTTGTATTTTAAAGGTGCTAAGGTGGCGATCGTATAGGCAATAAATGGCATCACCAATATTGGAATCATGATGGCATAACGTCGTCGCCATGCTGCGGTAAATATAATAAGCAGGCGCAGTTTTAGTTCGCTCATATTGCCTCCAAATAACGCTCTAGTGTTGTTACTCGTTGGTCCCAGCTTTCGCTGTCAACCAACCCTTTGGGCAATTCTGCTGAATGTAATTCAAGACGTGTTAACGTCTCTATCAGTGATGCTGAATCGTTGACGATATTCACATGTTCTCGGTAAGGTTCTAGAGCAGGGAAGTGACTCGTAACGATAGGGCGTTGAGCGGCTAAATACTCTTTAAGCTTGAGTGGATTACACGCGATTATCTGTTCGTTCAATACAAAGGGCAAAAGACTGACTGTCCAGTGCTGGCTATAGCTTGGCAACGTCGAGTGAGGACGAGGGCCAAGGTAGTAAACGTTATCGGCATTAACAATGGGAAAGTTATCTAACTCTAGCTGTCCGATAAACACAAAGTCCCAATGAGGTAATGCGCGAATAGCATCATTCAACAACGGATAATCTAACCAATCTGATAGGCTGCCATAAAAGCCCGCGATAGGACGGTTATTGTCGGGAAGATCGCTTGCTCTAGTTGTAGGTGTTGAAAATGTGCCGCAATCAACGCCATGGCTTAACACCTTTGTTTTAGAAACAGGAAATTTACCAAGCAATTTGTCACTGGCTGTGATAATTAGACTGGCATTGGCCACGAGTTTTTCTTCGTGTTCTAACACGGTTCGGTGGTCAACACCGGCAAGTGCGCCAAAATCATCGCCACAATAATAAACAACAGGGTAGTCTCCTAGTAATGGGCAGACGTCAATAGCGGTAGGAAGTGATGTCCAGACAAGCGCGTTCTCCAAGGATAAGCTCTTGATAATAGGAAGAAGCTGATAAGCCATTAGCTTTGCGGCGAGTTTCCTCATCACCGTTGAACGTGGAGCCGGTATGGTAATCAGGTTGACGATTGTCATTGAACTCGGCACGGTTTCAGTATCCATATCCAATTGATGAGATTTGTCTTTGCCAAGCAGTTTGTTCAACGCTCGGTTAACATCGTGGCGGCTCAACCTTGGTTGACGCAGGCCGATAGAGTTAACCCACAGTACTTTTCTTTGCTTGGCCAAACGTTTGACCAAGTGTTGCGTGCTTGACGGTAGAGCACCAAAATCTTCCCCAAATACAATCAAATCTCTCATCATTTTTTCCTTATTTGAGTCGTAACGAACGGTATTCATTTGTGCGGTTTCGTTACTGATCCTGGTTGATATATTTGACTACTTTTGCAGGACTGCCTGCCGCAATCACGTTCGAAGGTAAATCGTGGGTGACAACGCTACCTGCAGCGACAATCGTGCCTTTTCCGATGGTGACGCCGGGCTGTATCGTGACCCCGGTTGCCAACCAGACATCCTTTTCAAGGACAATGCTTCCAATTCGATGATCTTCATCAGGATCGCCCAATGCGCGCTTTTCTGCGTTGAGAGGGTGCCCAGAGTAACCAAATAGCTGACAGCGACCTGCAATTCTCACGTTATCTTGAATTTCAACCAGCTCTGATACGGCAATGGTGACTTGCCAGCCAATGTCAACATTGCTACCAACAAGCAGTTTGGGCTGCAAACTTGGGTCTGGGTGGGGCGTTGTTCGACCGCTGAAGGTGGTGTGGCCAGAGACACGACATTCGTTACCTAATTCTATGGTCAGAGGCCCAGTAATAAGGGGCAGGCCACTATACAGATACAAGGAGTGTCCGTAGCTGGCGATGCGCCCTTTAAATGCCGGGGTATAAATAACCAAACGCGTGAATGTCTCAATGCTATTGCGACACAAGGTCACCAGCGCATAGAGAACTTTATTGTAGAATCTTGGAGTTGGAAGCCCGGCTGCTCGTGTTTTTTTCAAAAAGACAAACAACTTTTGCATTTTAGGATTCGGGTGCGAGCGTAACCAAGTTTTGAAATCAAATGAAGTTGTGGCGTTCATCGTTGAAGTCCTTGTCAAAAAGCTAGAGGTCCTTTAAGAGTTACAAGAAGCGAGCCAACTATATAAATTATTTTAAAACATAGGGTTACCATTCGTTTACATTAGCGAGGATTACTATTCTCAAATTGAGAAGCAATTTGTGAGACAGCGATAGTGAGTGCCGCTAGGAGATAAATGGGCCAATTGAAACCTTGAGTTAGAAAAGTGCCAGAAACAATGGTACCGATTAATCCGCTGTAGACAGCGAGTGCCATTGATAAAAGATACGGTGGAACATTTGCTTGGCTATCAATAGTCTTGAGGGTTTGGCGAGCGCATTTAACCAAAGAATAAATAAACATGATAAATAACCCCAGACCTAAAAAACCAGTTTCTGCTAACACTCCAAACCATGTACTGTGAACCGCATGATTGACACCATCCCAGTGAGGGCTATAGAAAAAATAGTTATAATAAAAATTGTCCAAACCAACACCAAAGATTGGGTTATCTAGCGCCATTTTATAGGCGGCTTCCCACGCATAGAGTCGCCCCATTGCTGAAGCATCGATACCCGCTTCTTCTGCGCCTCCCGACGCACGGTCAGAAATACCAGCAACGGCGTACAAAGCAAGTGCGGCAATCCCGCTTAGAGAAAAGAACAACGTTTTGGATGGAATTAGTCGCCAAGCATAGACGCCGAATACTGCCATAGACCCGAGTAATCCGCCGCGACTTTGAGTCGCAATAACGGCGAGCAGCAGCACGATAGAGGTAACGAGTGAAAAGGTTCGGAAAAAGCCACCAACGCCTTTGGTTGTGGCGGCACCGATCGCAAATGCGAGGGGGAACATCAGGACGAGCGCGAGATCATTTGGGTCTCCGAGCATTGAGCCAAAATCGCGACCAATCGTAACTCGTGATCCTTCAACCAGCCCGATACCGTTAACGGAGTTAAAAAGGGCAACACAACCGACAAGTAGCCCTGACGTGACCATCAAGAAAGAGAATCGTGACAGCTCTTTGGGCGACGTGATAAGCCATGATACCGCCAATGTCATCACCATAATTTTCCAGTAGGTACCATTGAACATCGCGATAGCGACACCTCTATTAGCCGCGAGGATGACACCAATGATGACCAGTCCCCAAAAAGCAATCAGCCAAATATAGGTTCGATGCCAATAGAGTTTGACCTGTTGGCTGATGAGCGTATGCCAAAGTAAAGCACCAAGTGCGCCTGCGGATAGTATTAGCGGGAACTTTAACGGATAAAGGACCGGGAAAACCTCATGAATGCGGAAAAATGAAAAGACAATAAAGAGCGTCACTAACCAAAAGGTTTGACTAAGAACAAACAAAATCGCAATGGGCAGTAAGCTGAGTGCGAGTCCCAAAGCAGGATGAGGGATCAACCACCAAATAAGCCCGATGCACAAGGTAACCCCAAGACTAAGCAAGCCATGTTTTGCTGTTGGGTTGGTGTGCGTTGACGTCATTTAGGTCTCACTCTGCTGCTGCAGGGTTGGGAGTTGAGTTTGCGCAAAGCGTTGCAATATTAGTGCGGTTAATAGAATAAAAATAGGTGACAAGGCGCACATGATCAAGCGAGAGACGTTGTCCTCAACATAAAGAGACATAAAGCAAAACCCAATGGAAAGTGTGGCTAACGCAACCAATGACCCACAGTCATAATTCAGGTTGTAAAGTCGATGGCTGATGAGGCTAATCGCAAAGAAGCGCCCAATACCGACGAGGGATAGCACGGCCAAAATTGGAATAATTCCCCACTTACCAGCCCAAAAAGCGCAGGTAACGCCGACGATGGCACTGATCAAGTTGATGCTGAATAGGTGTTGTGTCTGTTTGCGATAAAGAATGCCGATATTAGTGATTTCTCCCATTTCCTTGAACATAGCGATCATAAGGGCGGGAACGATGAAAGTGATGGCAGGCTCGTAGTCAGTAGGTAGCGCGATTGAAATAAACAAAGGCGCGGCATAGCTCATGGCTGCGACAAGCATAAAGATGTAGATGAGTCCGGCTTGCGATACTTTAATGACTGCTGTGCGGCCTTGTTCTTTTATCATTTGAAATCGTTTTGGCATCCACCACATACCGAAAGGTTGAACCAGTAAACACATGGCAAGTGCAAATTTAGCGGCAATGGCATAGAGCCCAAGTTCCAGTAGTGATGTATTGGCCGCGAGTATCCATCTTTCTGCGCCACTTAGACCAAAGGCGACAACGCCTGAACCGACAATAGGCAGACTGTAAATGAGGTACTGTTTGACTTGTGACTTGGGCACTTTGCGTAATCGAAACTGGTTAGCGACTTGCAGTGCCACCATTTGAAATAATGTTGCTACAAGTCCTGCCCAAAGCACCGCTGCTACGGTTGCGTGTAGATTGAGAGCAACAACGATCCAGATGACTTGAATGAGGCTGGCGATGGCACTAATAACGAAAAATGAGCGTGCCTTGTCCTGCATTCTAAGCCAAGCCGTGGAGACAGAAAGTGGTCCAATAAAGAGCACACTCACCAATACCAGTAGCAGTTCTTTATGTGAGATAGGGGAGAGAAGCTCGTGGTCTACAGTAATGGCGATTAAACAAAATGGTAGGCCGATAATCGCTGCTACTAAGCAAGATAAAGTAAACAGTCGATTAGCAATCACGTATTGTTTTTTGACGCAAGTGAAGTGTCCAGCGTATCGATAAAGAGCTTCGTGCAGGCAAAAGGTAATGAATAGGCCAATAAACACGCTAATGGTTGCCAGTAGCTCAAGCTTGCCAATCTGTTCTGGTGCCAAATATCGAGTAATGAATGGCAGCATTATCAGTGAAAGCCCTCGTGTTAGGACAATACTAAAGCCGTAAGTGATGAAGTGTTGCCATGACTTATTCATGAGAACTTGCTCGCAGGCATATAGGTTGAGAAAGTATCGCGATTGATTGAGCGGCATCGTGATAACAGACGTCGGCTCGGTAGTTTTGCGCTTTTTCTAGCGCTGCAATACTGATTTCTTCGCGTAACAGCGGTGACTGGCTGAGTAACGCAAGTTTATCGGCGAGAGACTGGGCATTGTTTGGTTGATACTTTAAACAATCCACGTCTTCGATGAGCATTTGGTCCCAGTACGCGCCATCCTTCGGAATGATAGGGCATAAACCCGCCGCCATCGCTTCAAGTACAGATAGTCCAAAAGGCTCGTGTGTGCTGGTGGAAACAAAAATACTGCACTGTTTGCGGATATCATCTAGATTTTTTGGTTGCTCGTGCCAGTTCAGTGTCGCGATTGGTTGAGGGGCTGCGCACTGATCCTGTTGCGAGATCATTGAACTCGGTTTGATGTAACAAATATCACCGTCAACAGGAGAACTCATGCTACTTATTGCTTCTGTTAGAAGGTCGAGATTTTTCCACTTTAGCAGGGATGCGGCCCAAAATACTCGTGCTTGAGATTGTTGACGAAGACTTGGCCATTGCGAAACACTCAGTCCATTAATAAAGGGTGTTGCGTTAATGTGTCGAAGCTCAGTTCCATCTTGGAGCATCGATAGTGCGAGTTCAATGGACGCTTTCGTACTTTCTAAATAATAAATTTGGTCAGCGTGTTTTAGGCACCATGCGACAGAGCGAGAGTTGCCAACTGGACCATGGACGAATTGAATAATCGGATATTTAAGCAGAGATTTAACTAGATACAGTGCCATGTCCGAGCCTGGCTGAGTGGTGCCGACAAGTAATGTTGTTTTGGGCAACCATGCGAGGTAAGCCATACATAAACAAAAGCGAAACAAGAGCACCAAATAAAACGCTCGGCCAGTAACCGACGACATCCAAGAGGAAAAAGGAATAGTGAGTATGTTGATTTCTTTGCCTTCAGTATGAGCATACTCTTGCCACCCTTTTGGGTGAGCGGTAATCACACTGACGGATAAGTCAGGTTCATCGCAAACCGATAGAATTGCTTGAGTTGCAACCTTTGAGCCGCCATGAAAGGGCATTGGGTCAAAGATAACCGCGTGGCGATTGGAGGTAGACTGATGGCTAGGGGCAGAGTTCATATTAGACATGACGGATACCTCCCACCCAACGGCGCTGGAGATACGTTTTTAGCGGTCGTAATGCTGCGAAAAGCGAGACACTTTCCAGCGCCTGATTCTTGATTACCTTGTCGTAGATATGTTCAATTGCGCGGGCATTGGTTTCTACACTGAGATGCGTCGAAACATAGTCGAAAGCATGGTCGGCTAGTGTCTGAGATAAGTGTGGAAACTCATCAATAAGTCGGCACCACTGGACTAAGAGGTCGTCATCACCATGGTTATCAAACAGCAAAGCACTGGTATTGTGGGTTACAAACTCAGGAATGCCACCCGTGTTCGGAGCAACAATGGGAAGCTTAGCGAGGGCAGCTTCCGCAATAACCAGTCCAAAAGCCTCTTCTCGAGCCGCACTGATAAATCCGTCGACTCCCCCTAGTAACCACTGGGAGACATTGGTTTGTTCACCAACGAAGGTAACATGCTTTTCGATACGAAGATGTGTAGTGAGGGATTGCAGCGCTTGTTTTAGCTCCCCATCTCCAATAACCACTAAGTGCAAATTCGGATAGTGGGGGGTCAGTCGAGCTAAGGCATGCAGCAACCGATCAACGCCCTTGCGGTGAATAAGTGATCCTACTGTTGCAAATAAAAGCGTGTCACTAGGGAGCTGAAGCTCCTTTTTAACCCACGATGACGGCAATTTTTGTTGCTCCTTTGGAGCAGTCTCTGAGGTTGAAACATTGGGGATGCCATTGTGAATGACATCAAGTTGAGATTTGGGAAAACCGTCTGCAAGCAAATTTTTAGAGATGGCATGGCTTACGGTCACGACTCGTGGTGAGAGATGTAATCCAAGCCAGAAACGATCGCGTAGAATATAGTCAGAGTGCAGCTGTGTGACTAAAGGTGTTCCTGTTATCTTGGCAACGAGACTCATCCATTGGCATGGCGCGCCACTGTTGACATGAATAGCATCAATGTTGAATTGCTTAATGAGTGCGATCCCTTTACTGACGAGTTGGAACCAGTTTTTGATGTTAAAGTTCGGTTGGTATCCTCCCATCAATAAGGTGAAATTATCCAATTGAGAGTCAATAGAGTGAGCCGCCAAACGATCATTAAGTGTCGGGTTATTGGTCCAAACAACAGGGTGATATTCTGTGCTGTTTAAGTGGTCGATGAGTTGAATGAGACATTGCTCACTACCACGAATCCAGTTTTCTCCAAAGTGGACATACAAGATATTTTTCATGTTGGCCTCGCAATCATTCTGCAATAGTTCAATCGATACGTTACTAGAGCAATTGCGATGCCAACAAAATATGTACTTTTAAAACAGTGCGTTATGATTTTATTTAGATTTTTTGGCTAATCGTAATGAGGATTCTCATTATAGGAATCAGTTTGCAACATGGTCCGGGGCGCGTGGGAGTTGAGTAAAAGGCAGTAAATCGATGGTTTTTTGCTCTCAAAGCAATATTTTAATCTCAAAGAAATATGTACTCTCAAAGCAACATGTAATCTAAAAGAAATATTTACTCTGAAAAAGGATTGGCTCTCAATAAACGATTAGCTTTTAAAATATGACCGGTTCTCAAAATACGATCTGTTCTCGACACTCAATTGGCCCTAAAACTATAAAGAGCCGCGGGATACCCTACCGTGATGCTTCTGGTGAGGCGTGTTGGTATAGGTCGAGTATCTCTGGAATGATAACGTCAGTAGAGTAGTGCTGTTGAATTTTCAGATGCGCCGCTTGGCTGATCAGTTGACGTTGTTCAGCAGGCAATGCTAGCCATAGATTGAGCACGGTCACCATTTCTAGATTGGATTTAACAATCCACCCATTCTTTTCGGTTTCAATCAATGCGGGAAGTTGGCCTAGCGGGAAGCTCATGACAGGTATGCCTCTTGACATCGCCTCCAATGCGGCCATCGGTAACCCTTCAAATCGGGAGGTAATGAGTAGTAGATCAATATGTTCCCACACCGCATCCATAGATTGTTGTTGGCCATGAAATGTCACGTTGGAAGGGGCATTATCTTGTAGTTGCGATAGCATGATCCCATCCCCATAAATATCGAAGTGACCACTGGGACAGGATGCGGCGATCTCTAGAAACCGATCCGGCCCTTTTTCTTCACTTAGACGCCCAACGAAAGCGATACGGTTACGACAATGAGATTGAATTTCCTGCAGTGGGACGAAGTTATTAACCAGTGCTGCATTATGGCTGAGAGGCAGTTTTGCTAATATGGCTTCACTGACCGCGATACGAAGGTGGTTATAGACTGAACTATAACGGTCCAACCAATCATATAGTCGCACCTTTCCTGCTGGGGTCTCGCCTGCATGGAATGAGGCAACAAAAGCAATGTTGTGATAGCGACCTAAAAAACGGGTGAGTCTTGTTAAAATATTCGCTTTATATCCGTGGGAGTGGACGACAGCGAGGGGACTTGATGACGCCTGTTCCTGCTGCATCGCCCAGTGCAATCGTCTCCATTTAGGGATGTCGGGGTAGTTGATACTGAGTATCAGCGTGGAGATTTGCTGCTGTTTGAGTTTCTCGATTAAAGGTGGAGACTTGTCGTATTGGTCAAATATGACGACAACGACGTCTTGCTGGTGGCACTTTAATCCTTTAGCAAGCTCTAGAACATGCGTTTCTATACCGCCAAATTGGCTGCTGTCCAAAACCAGCCAAATTTTATTGTTGATAGGCATCCTCCTCCGATTCCCATGCTTGCTTCTTTCGGTAGACGGTGGATGGGCTGAGCTCGAGCAATACCGCTGCGTTAAGGACATTGCCATCACAAAAATCAATGGCTTGTTGGATAGCTTCTCTCTCTATTTGCCACATTGGCCTTATGTTGTTGCCGTGACTATTACCAGAGTCTGATGTCGCCGGAGAAGCCTCTATGCTAGCGATGTGCTGCTGAGAAACCACAGACTCTGGAGCCCCTTCGGTGTGATGAACTTCAGGTTTACGACGATCAATACCATTGGGCAATAGTGCTCTATCTGTGACACCTTGATTTGCCATATCATAGTGTGCTGACGACGCGTCGTGCACTGGCGAAGGACCATTGTTAATGATGGTTGCGGATTGCTGTGGTGCGTTTATGTTTAAGGAAGCCGAGGGGGTGCTTGAAGCTTTTACTTCAGGAGGCAGGTGTTGGACACCGAGCGACTTATCATCATTTAGAACGACGATGTTACGGATAATGTTTTGAAGTTGTCTCACGTTGCCTGGCCACGCGTATTTTTTAAAGTAGCGTTGAGCATCTTGGGAAATACTTTGGAAGCGACGGTTATCTTGCTTGGCGTATAGGTTTAAGAAATGTTCAGCGAGCGTAACAATATCTTGATCCCGCTCTCTCAATGGTGGCATGTGGACAGGGACGACATGGACTCGATAGTAAAGGTCTTCGCGGAAACGTCCTTCTCGGACTTCAAGGATGGGGTCGCGATTGGTCGCACAAATAATGCGTGTATCAACTTTATGTTCTTTGGTGCCACCTAGCGGTGTAAAGGTTCCGGTTTGCAAAAATCGTAGTAGCTTCTTTTGCATCTCTAAATCCATCTCACACAGTTCATCTAAGAACAGTGTGCCGCCATGGGCGAGAGTAGCCGCACCTTTTCGGTCGGTTGTCGCACCGGTAAACGCGCCTTTCATGTGACCAAAAACTTCACTCTCCATGAGATCTTTCGGAATTGCACCACAGTTGATGGCGATAAATGGCTTGTCACGACGATCACTTTCTTTATGTATCGCGTTAGCGCACACTTCTTTACCCGTACCACTTTCACCAATAATGAAGACACTGGCATTCGTGTTTGCCACCGCATCAATAATTTTATAGACGCCTTGCATTGGCGCAGAAGCACCAATGAACCCATGAAAGTGCTGTCGGTCTAATCGCTGCTGGATATCGTCCAGCATGTGTTCGAGCTTGGCGTGCTTTAAATGAATGCTTATGGAAGTTTTGAGACGGTCGGCTCTAATGGGTTTTTCTAAAAAGTCTTTTGCCCCTTTCTGTATTAAGTGAACCGCGATATCAACGCTGCCGTGAGCAGTGGCAATAATGACGGGCACTTGCAGATTTTTCTCTGCAATCCATTCTAAGATCACTTCTCCTTGCATATCTGGAAGTTGCAAGTCGAGAATGACCAGAGCGGGTAAGGTACGTTCAAGCACGCGTTGTGCTTCACCGCCGGTCGCGACATGAATGACGTCGTAAGGTTCATCTTTCAAAAACTGCTTATAAAGTACAGCAAGAGATGACGAGTCTTCGATGAGAAGTACTTTCGGAGTCATGCCTCAGTCCTTGTTCTTATTATTCATCCTTGATGACTTTAAGCATAGACGAAAACGAAGCATTGTTAATATTTTTTATCGGTAACAGTATGAAGCTTAAGGCTTAATTACCAATTAAACTGTGCAACCCGCGAATACGCTCTATTGGGCGACGTATCTTCAAATAGGCGAAGACAAAAATCGATTGTTCGCTACTGAACGCTTTAGGCGCGCTGTGAAACCTTTTGGTAACCAGCTGAATCGATCTATCTCTCGGCAGATTTCTGAGGCCAAAGATGGTTGGTGTTGATAATTTAAAATGGTGCCTAGTATCCGAGTGTGTGCACCTTGACTGAGGCGAGCGATGGCGTCCTCTACCTGGTTAACGGCGGCTACTCCACTTAACACGACGAGAATCGTGCCATCGCATGCGTTGGCGACACAAGGGGCGGGAATGTTGTTTTTATTAACGTTAAGGATGGGCGATGTATCAACGATTACGCGATCATACTCCTCAAGCCAATGGGTGACTTCTTGTTGTAATAGGCGAGGGTCTTTGTAGCTGAGCCTAGTCGCAGGATCACTTGGCGCCGCAATACCAAGAAATACACGAGGTGATGCGTTGTGTTGTACTAAACCATTACTATTACCATGTTTTTCACCTGTTTGAACCGTTTGATCCGTCTCTCCCATGGAAATAGGGGTAAGGCTAGGGTGATGCATATTAAGGTCGACAAGCAAAGTTTTGTAGCCAGCAAGTAAATAGCGCTCGGTTAAGGCCTGGGCAATGGAAGTGGTCCCCTCTTTTTCATTACACGCTGAAATGCATAGGGAGCGGCATTGATGAAGCTCTGCATTGAGATAGATTTCTTCTATTTCGGAGTGGGTTGCAGGGATAGTCATTATAGCGCTCCTATTAAAATTATCGTGGTAGTGAGCTTGAGAATATCGCTAAGGCCAAGGCGGGCTTTTTCGGCTAAGCTATCCCTTCTGTCAGGTATATATATGGTGTCGCCAGCTCGAAGCACTGGCAGCTTTCTAATATCAGCGGTTTTACTAAAGGAGACGAGATCAAAAGATCGGGCTTGCCCCTGGCAACACGACATGTTCACTACGCTGATCTTTTCTAGGTATGCTTTATCGCTCGGACCGCCTGCTTCTGCCAAAATATCGAGTATGGTCATGTTGTCATTAAACGAATAACGACCTGGATTATTTACGGCGCCTAGCACTCTAATGGTTTCTTCTTTAGGAGTATCAAGCCAATTTTTGTCTTTCTCTGGGATATAGATCGTATCGCCTGGAAGAACATTAGGCAGAATGGTTTCATCTCCGGTTTCAAAGTAGAGAGAGAGGTTTAATTTACTCACTGTGGCATAAGTTTTATCACGGTGTGTCACGCGAATATTGTGTATATCGGCATCCTTTGTAGGACCGTCCGCAGCTGACAGAATATCAAGAAAGTGCATCTCATTAGTGAAGCGATAACGACCAGGAGCATTAACTTGACCAAAGACATAAATAGAGGCGTCTGAGCTTTGTCTCACCCATTGTGATTTATTATCAGAGGGATCTTGAGGCAGATCGTGAATGCGGACGATAGTGCCTGCAGTAATATACGGTAACCCAGATTGAGGCGCGCCATTTTTAATAAACTTATCAAGGTCAAAAACTTTCATCTTCTTGCCGTTAGCGATTTCAATCTTAGTGGTGTCAGCTCGCAGCGTTGGGCCTCCTACGTGTGCGAGTAGGTCCATTAAGTCCATTTCATCAGACCATTCAATACGGCCCGGTCTCACCACTTCTCCAATGACATTTACCGCGCGGTCGGGTGCAATTTTTAGCCATGACTTTTCGTTCATATCCGTTTTTTCAGGTACAAAAATCGCGTCACCAGGACCGATGTCTGGTGCTTCATTTCCTTTCAGTCCCTCAGTGAAAGCGGTCATATCAAATTTGATGACCTTACCGCTAGACTTGATGACACGAATTTGACGTGACTCTGCGAATCGAGTGGGTCCTCCGGCATTTGCAAGGATATCCATAAATGTTGCGCCACGTTTTCCTTCGTACGCACCGGGACTTGCAACTTCACCCATGACATAAACGGTATTAGCACCGGATTTGATTTCTTCTTCTTGTTTCGGCACAAAAACGGTGGCGCCAGCGACTAATGGTGGAAGTTGTGAGGTGTCACCGGAATCGAGGTACCGCTTAAGGTTAAATAATATTGGTACATTGTTACTAATGACTCGAATCTGTTCGACACCTGCATAGCGAGTGACACCGCCAGCGCGCATAAGAATGTCGACAAGATCGCTGCCTGACTTATAAGAGAATGAACCAGGTGCATTCACTTCACCAAACACCTTGATGGCTTTTTTAGCATCCGCACTGTCACCAGCATCTGCAAGTTTAGAGGGATCAAACTCTTGTTCAATGTTGCCCACCAGTGGCGAAGCTGGAACGAACAGCGTATCAAGTGATTGCAGGGTGGGTAGATTATTGTCATCCCCGGTATCAAGGAAACGCTTGTAATCAAAATCTTGACGTTCTGCACCTCGTTTTAGAATCATTTTGTTTAGTTGAGCGCCAGAACGAAGCCCACCCGCAGCGTGCAAGGCCATTTGAATATTTGAATTATGGGGAAGGGTATATTCCCCCGGAGATGTGACATAGCCCTGAACAGATACGAGTATTTGTCGTTCAGCGATGTACACTTTAGCGTTCGTGGTATCACGAAAGGCTTGGGATAATGCAGTGGTCACCGTTGTTGCAAGTTGCGCTTCATCGTAACCAGCAACAAAAATAGTCCCGACTTCTGGAAGTGAAATTCGACCGCGTTTATCGACTTGAAATCCTCGGTTAAGCGTCGGTTCTCCAGGTAAGTCTACTTGAATCAAGTCACCCACTTGCACTTGCTTTGTCTCAGCATGGACTGACAATGAAATAAGAAGAAGCAGGCTCGTTAGGCAATACAGAGTAGAAGCCAATATTGATTTCATCATAATGTCTCCATCGAGGTGCTACTGGCCTCGTCGGCTAGTACCTCAATGCTAACGCGACGGTTTGTTAGGCGCACACCATCTGAATTACCTTCATATAGTGGCAACTCATCCCCTAGAGAATAGGTATCGATTCTTTGCGGGTTTAAACCGAAAATTGACAGGTAACGTTTGACCTGTTGAGCACGACCTAGCGCAAGTTTTTCGTTGTGCTCACTGCTTCCTGACATATCAGCATGCCCAGTAACGGAGAGTCGAATCGAGGTGTGTTGCTTTAGGATACTAGCCGCTTCGGCAAGGTGCCCCATGTATTTAGGGTTTATTTCAGTAGAATCAACAGCAAACTGGTTGTCTACGTTCAACAGATCATAAATCTGTTGAACGACTTGCATCAAATTGTCGAAATCTTCACCTTGCATAGGTGGTGCGCAAGTGGCTTGAGAGCGAACGTAGTCGAGGCGAAGTTCCAAGTCATTAAGCTTTTTTCGTTGAATAACGATGTCGTTGGCGGCATCTATCCACAGGCCACCTTCTAGTTCTCTCGCGATACGATTTTGTTTTTCTTGGGCTTGTAATACAGCGGCAGGGAAACACCAGCTCGCACCTTCGCGAATTAGCGAGTCGAGCTGAAGTTTAGTGAGTTTCCAATCGAACCGCATTCCATGCTCTGGACCTAGTGGTTCATCTGGCATGACGGGCGAAAAATCGGACCCCGCGTATTGTTCGGCGATACCACCGGTGCCTTCCTCAGGGTAGCTTGAACACGCCGCTAACAGCAAAACAGCGGCGGAAACAGTGGCAACTTTTACGTGAGAAAATATATCCATATATTACTCCTAGCTCAACGCGATGAAGCCAAACGTTGTTATTATTAGTATTCGTTATTACAAGTATTCATTATTGACGTGCGTGTTGACTGGGATCGCCTGCCCAATTCTTAATAACTTCATGATTTGTAAAGGTTGACCTGTGACGTTTTCTATTCTCATTATGCGTTCACGTTCAATCAGACGCTTATACAAATAAACAATAGCACCGATGCCAGAAGAATCCATAAAGTGTACCTTCTTTAAATCGACTTCGATCTCATGATGCCCATCATTGTGGATGATGTTATCAATTTCTGTCTGAGCTTCGCGGCTCCCTTTTGCATCAAAATCACCAAAAAGTTGAACGCGTAGAGTATGGTTGTTGGTTTCTGCTTTAACTAGTTCCATGTCTGTTGCCTCGAAAGTGTGGGGACAATGATTAAATTGCATCAACTGTGCCAGTTTTCTAAAGCCTTTATTATCATGGGTTTAGCCTGTGTCATGATATTTGTTTCTCAAAATAAAAAAAGCGCCTCTCATATTGAGAGGCGCTTTTCATTGCAAAAAACAAAATAAATGTCTTCTTTACCGCGTACGTGGCTTGCGGTTCTTGTTTGGCTTGCCACCAGCGTGCGGTGCATTATTGGTACGACTACCGTTATTGCGACCACCAGTGCTGCGATTATCGTTGTTTTGACTGTCGCTATTGCGGTTGTCGTTATTTCGTCCGCCCGATGCCCTTGGCCCTTTGTTATTTCTTGGTTTATCTGTGCGGATATCCGGCTGCCCTTTGGTGTGCTTAGTGGCAAAGCGGTTTGCACCATGACGTCCTGACTTTCGTCTTTGTGCTGGTGTCTGTGAATCGACATCTTCAGCAGGGACCAAGCAACTCGCTTTATCACCAATAAGGTAGGCTTTACCCATACTGGTTAAGGCTTCTCTGATCATTGGCCAGTTTGCTGGATCGTGGTAACGAAGTAGCGCTTTGTGCAGACGACGTTGACGCTCACCTTTTGCGACAGGAATGTCTTCTCGCTTTTTGTATTTCACTCGTTTCAACGGGTTAGTCTCTGAGTAATACATGGATGTTGCGTTACACATTGGAGATGGGTAGAAGTTTTGTACCTGATCGCACTCGAACTCATTACGCTTCAACCAAAGCGCAAGGTTTAGCATGTCTTCATCTTCGGCCCCTGGGTGCGCTGAGATAAAGTAAGGGATCAGATATTGCTTTTTACCCGCCTCTTTACTGTATTTCTCGAACATCTCTTTAAAGCGGTCATAGGTACCCATGCCTGGTTTCATCATAAGATCCAGAGGGGCTTTTTCTGTATGTTCAGGCGCAATTTTTAAATAGCCACCCACGTGGTGGGTAACCAACTCGCGAACATATTCTGGTGACTCAATCGCCAAGTCGTATCGAACGCCAGAGGCAATCATGACCTTTTTAATACCGTCCACTTTTCTTGCTGAACGGTAAAGATCGATAGTGTGCTTATGATCGGTATTGAGTTTGTTACAGATACCGGGGAACACACACGATGGGCGACGACAGTTTGCTTCAGCTTTAGGATCCGAACATCCTAAGCGATACATGTTGGCTGTTGGCCCACCTAAATCGGAGATTGTGCCAGTAAACCCAGGGACTTTATCGCGGATTTCTTCTAGCTCACCAATAATCGACTCTTTTGAGCGATTTTGAATAATACGGCCTTCATGTTCAGTAATAGAACAGAATGAGCAACCACCAAAACAACCACGCATGATGTTGACGGATGTTTTGATCATGTCGTAGGCGGGAATTTTTGCTTTACCATACATTGGATGAGGGACACGAGCATAAGGCAAGCCGAACACGTAATCCATCTCCTCTGTGGCAAGAGGAATAGGCGCTTGGTTAACCCATAGCTCACGATTACCATGACGCTGGATTAGAGCCCGACCTGAATATGGGTTAGTTTCTAGGTGCATTACACGGCTGGCATGCGCGTATAGAATCCGATCATTGTTCAGCTTTTCAAATGGAGGCAGCCTAACCGCTGTTGTTTTCGAGTCGTGACGTGACGGTCTAATGGCGATCGGTTTTGCTTCTACCGTGACGTCAGGTTCTTTTTTATTGGTATCGCAATTGCTTTCTACCGCGTAAGGGTTTTGTGGTACGAAAGCTTTACCTGGTTTCTCAATGCGAGAGGAGTCAATGATGGTGTAACCTTCGGGTTCTGCGGGAAGGTTAATCGCTGTACCACGAATGTTGGTTAATGTTGAGATTTCCTCACCGTCAGCCAGACGATGAGCAACTTCAACTAAAGCTCTCTCAGCGTTACCGAAAAGCAATATGTCTGCTTTTGCATCAAATAAAACAGAACGACGGACTTTGTCGGACCAATAGTCGTAATGAGCAATGCGACGTAGGCTCGCTTCTATGCCTCCTAACACAATTGGACATTCTTTGTAGGCTTCACGGCAGCGCTGAGAATAAACCAGTGTTGCACGGTCTGGGCGCTTGCCACCCTCGTTATTGGGCGTATAAGCGTCGTCGTGACGAAGTTTTTTGTCTGCCGTATAACGGTTTATCATGGAATCCATGTTGCCGGCAGTGATACCAAAGAATAGATTTGGCTGGCCTAGTGTCATGAAGGCGTCTTTGTTCTGCCATTCGGGCTGAGCAATGATGCCAACGCGAAAGCCTTGCGCTTCTAACAGGCGACCAATAATCGCCATACCAAAGCTAGGGTGATCGACATAAGCGTCGCCGGTTACAATAATAATGTCACAGCTATCCCAACCCAGTGCGTCCATTTCTTTTCTGCTCGTCGGCAGAAAGGGGGCGACACCGAAGCATTCTGCCCAGTATTTTTTGGTTTCATGGATTGGGGTTATGTCGTTGTACATGAGTTGACCTCTAACTTTGGAGGCGCGCATTATATACTCCTAACTCAGAGACTTCAAAACTATTGACTTTGTCATTATAGTCTATAGGGGTATAGCCTGTAGGGTTGTAGGCGATAAGAGGGAAGCAAGGAGAGAGATTAGCAAATTACCCTTAGCTGATATATTATCAGCGCACTTTTAGGCCAGTTATCACTTGGAATTATGGTTACTGCAATACTAACACTTTTGGCGCCAGCGCTTACGATTACCCTTTTAATCCTTACGCTCATTTTAGCAAAAGGCGATATTTGTCCGGGACAGCGGGGTCGTATCCATAAACTGTTTCCTGCTATTGGTCTTTTATGGTTGGCCATTGCGTCGTTGAAAGTAGAAGCTTTTCTTGTTGTCTTTGCTATTTTCTATTTTTATTCAAAAGTCAAAACTGGAAAAACGAGAGATAAAGGTCCATTTTGGGTTATCCATTTAGCCAACGGCTTTGGGTTGGCATTTTCGGGCATTGTTGTTTCTTCTCAAGCGACATTAGGACAGAGTATTGCGCTGTTGACTTCTGGGTTGCTACTGGGCAGTGCATTTGCTCATTTGTTGCTGGTTATTGCTCGTTCTCGTTTACAAGCGTTCCATCGAATCTTACCTATGTCGGGTGTGATATTAGCAATGGCATTTGCGTTGATTTTTCTTGTCAATGCGTATCAATGGCCTGAAGAAGTGGCGCAGGGCTATTTGATTGAACTACTGATGTCATTCGTGATGTTGCTGCTGGGTATTGTGTGCTGGATTTGGCATCTTATTCGCCATACCGCACCGGAAAAACGCCAACTTAGTTTTGCTTTTTTCTGCCTGCTCTCTGCTTGTGTCGGACTATTTAGACTGTACGCTTTTATGTAGCTGTCTTCCCATTCGCTGTCTTTGAGTGAATCTTGTCACGGTCTGTGACAGCTAACTGTCTATTTCGTTAAAAAAGGCTAGTCTTAAAATGACTGGCCTTTTTTAGGGAGTATGACTATGGATTTGAGTAATGTAGGTAGCTTTGACAGTATTATCTTATTGGGTATCGTCAATGAAAAGCTGCGTTTAGAGTGCGAGTCTTTTGAAGAACTGGTGTGCATGTATGAGATGGACGTTGAAGGCGTGGTAGGAAAGCTTGATATGCTCGGTTATCAATATGATCCGCTCACTAATCAATTCAAAGCTTATCAGAGATAGCTTAACGTAGGCTAAAAAATTGGAACCAGCACGCTACTAGACGTGCTGGTAATTTAGAACGACCTTGTTTCTGCCTACGCATCGCCCCTGTTTCTGTCTACGTATTGTTGCTGTCTACGTATTGTTAGTGTGAAGTATTGTTAGCGTGAATGGCGTTTTCACTAACTCATTAGCCGCAACACTTCTTATATTTCTTTTTGCTGCCACACGGACAAGGGTCATTTCTTGCTACTTTACTTGACGAAACAGTCAACGGACGAGGAGCGGTCGTATCGTCTAGCTCGCCATCCACGTAATACCATTGGTTGTTTTCAAATAGGAATCGAGAGCGTTCTGAAAGGCAGTGTTCAAAACCGTCTTGCTCAAGAAACGCTTTAAATGTCACATACCCTTCATTTAAATGAGCGCCTGCTTCCGCGCTGATTACTTCAAGTTTTGTCCAGTTTTCATTGATAGATTCCGCTATGGAAGCACGTTCATTTTCTGCAAGACAGCTAGGATGATAGGTTGCGACAACAAAGTCGACATTTTTAGTTATATGGGCACAAAAACGCGCCCGCATTAGTTGTTCGGGTGTGTTGGCGGAAAGAGGGTTGAGATGAATAGGTTGGCAACAAGTAGAAAAATCTACTTGGCTACCACAAAAGCAAAGTGACATATTTGGTCCAGATTAAGCGTGTGCGTGATAGTCAGATTCGATCGTAAGCAGATCTTCCGTCCATTTTATCGCATCGTCGTAGTGCTTTGCTAGTCGATCATCGTTGAGTTGTAACTTGTCTCTAATCGTAACCACTGAGTTCCAGTCGGCGTTTTCGTACGCTTTGACTAAGCAAAGGATTTTGCCGAGTTTACCTTGCTCGATAACCAGTGCTGACTTAACCAGATTATTGATTGGCATTTTATGAACCAATTCTTCTAAAGGTTGATCAAAAAGAGAATCTAGCAAAGAAAACATACCAGTAAGGAAACCAAGACCATCTTCAATGTTGCTGTCTAAATCTTGTAGTATCAGCTCACAAAAACGGGCTCTTTGTATTGATAGGCTATACAGCGAGTCTGGTTTGTCGTCTTGGGTCGATGTAATGGCGACCAAGGAAATAAACTTGCGTAAGCGCTCGTCTCCCAAATAGACCAAGGCTTGTTTAAATGACTTAATTTCTGCTCGGATTAAATAGGACGAATTGACGAATGTGAGTAGTTTGTATGACAGCGTCACATCAACCGAGAACAACCGCTCAAGCTCATCGTAATTTATGTCAGGGCTAGAAATCTCTTTACACAACTGGACCACGGTTAAAAATGACGGTTTTATTTGCTTACGTCGTATTAGTTGCGGTTTACTAAAGAAATAGCCTTGGAATTGTGTGAATCCTATCGCCTTGGCCTGTTCGAACTCTTCATAGGTCTCGACTTTCTCAGCGAGGAAAGTGATGTTGTGTGACTGCAATTTTTCAATCAGCGCTTTCGCTTTATCAAGAGGGAACTGGCGAATATCAACTTTGATGATTGAGGTATACGGTAAAAAAGGTAGCCATTCTTTTTTGGGAATAAAGTCGTCTAGTGCGATGGTATAACCTGCATTTGCCATCTTCTTGATTGCGAATAATAATTCTTGTGTCGGCTCACAGCTTTCTAAAATCTCGACCACCAGATTATCTTTTGGGAAAAGGGTCGGGACTAGGTTGATCAGACTTTGATAAGGAAAATTCACGAAGCCAAGTTTATCGCCAATCGTACTGTAATGAGTTGCCAAGAAATGTTCCGAAAGTAGGCGATTAGTCGCGACATCAGGGTCGATATCCGGAAACGTATTGTTTGGACCGTCCCTAAAAAGTAACTCATAACCAACCGTTTTTTGTTGGATGTCTAATATAGGTTGTCTGGCAATGTACGAGTATTTCAAATTTGGCATCATGATCTCATAAACGTATCAACTATCTTAACGTTTAATAGGTAACGTTGACTATCGATCTGTCGGGTTTTCTGTGGAATGGCTCATGCTTTCAACAAAATTTCGCACTTGTAGTTCCTGTTTTTCAGGTGTGCAGACCAATACAGAGCCTTGCGTGTACCAATCACCGAGGACGATACGCGTATATTCGTCACTTCCAAGATGGAATGTGTGAATATTCGGACGGTGCGTATGACCATGAATCATCATATGTACGTCTTCTTTTTTCATGACGGTTTCCACCGCACTTTGCGCGACATCCATAATGTCGAGCGACTTTTCAACTTTCTCTACACGGATATCGCCTTGTATCTTATTAACAATACGCCGTCTTGTAAAGAAGGGGAGGCGATTAAAAATCCATTGCAGCCAAGGCTGATTAACCTTGGCTCGATAAGCTAAGTATTTAGTGTCGTCAGTGCAGAGCGTATCGCCATGTAACACCACGACTTTTTTACCATATAGGTCAATCACGGTTTGCTCATGTAACAGCGTGACTCCTGTATCGCGACAAAAGCGCTTACCAAGTAAGAAGTCTCGATTGCCTTGCAAAAAAAAGCACGGTACGCCTGAGTTGGTCAATTGTTTAAACTCATGTCGAATAGACTGAGCAAAATCAGATGGGTCATCATCGCCGATCCAGAATTCAAATAAATCCCCCAGTACATACAAGGCGTCAGAATGTATCGCTTCATTACGCATAAACTTAATGAAGCATTCTGTCGTATTGGGAAGAGAAGGAGAGAGGTGCAGATCGGATATAAATAGTGTCGTCATAATAAAAAGGGGAGAGCCACGCTCTCCCTCACCGTTACTCGTGAATCGTTGTGCCGGTAATTAGCACTTCTTCTAGTGGGACATCTTGGTGCATACCCATAGAACCAGTGCTAACGCCTTTGATTTTTTCTACGATATCTAGACCTTCAACAACTTCAGCAAATACGCAGTAACCCCAACCATCAAGGCTCTCTGAACGGAAGTCTAGGAATTTGTTGTCGTTTACGTTGATGAAAAACTGCGAGCTAGCAGAATGTGGTTCCATTGTACGAGCCATTGCCAATGTGCCTACTTTGTTACTTAGACCATTGTTTGCTTCATTTTTGATAGTGGCACGTGTTGTTTTTTCTTTTAGGCCAGAGGTCATGCCGCCGCCTTGGATCATGAAACCATCGATAACACGGTGGAACAAAGTGTTGTCGTAAAAACCATCACGGCAGTACTGTAGGAAGTTTGCACTTGTTTCTGGTGCTTTCTCTTCGTTTAATTGAACCTTGATGTCGCCGAAATTAGTGTGAAGGGTGATCATGATGAATACCTATTATCGTGTTTTTTATGTTGAAACCACGATTCTAGCTTAACTGAGGTGACAAGCAAACGGTCAAATACACAGATCCGTCTCTCAGTGGGTGGTTTTTATCCGATATTGGGGAGTTCGGGGTTTGGTGAAGACAATTTGTGAGTTTTCTTCGTTTAAGCGCTCCATTCTGGTGAGGTTTATGGTTATAATCGACGATACTTTTGAACGTAATAATCTAGATAGAGATCATGTTAAAAATATACAACACATTGACGAGACAAAAAGAGGAATTCAAACCTATTCATGCTGGCAAAGTTGGTATGTATGTCTGTGGGGTCACTATCTACGATCTCTGTCATATTGGCCACGGCCGCACGTTTGTATCTTTTGACGTCGTATCTCGTTACCTTCGATACGTTGGTTATGATCTAACATTTGTGCGTAACATCACTGACATTGATGACAAAATCATCAAGCGAGCGAATGAAAATGGCGAAAGCTGTGATTCACTTACTGAGCGTCTAATCGGCGAAATGCACGCAGACTTTGATGCGTTAAATATGAAGCGCCCTGATATTGAGCCTCGTGCAACTCAGTTTATTGAAGAAATCGTTGCTCTGGTTGAGCGTCTTATTGAACGTGGTTTTGCGTATGTTGCCGACAACGGCGATGTGATGTTTGAAGTTGGTAAGTTTGACGATTATGGTCGCTTGTCCAAGCAAGACCTCGAGCAGCTTCAAGCTGGTGCTCGTGTTGATATCGAAACGGCAAAACGCAGTCCATTGGATTTTGTATTGTGGAAAATGTCCAAGCCAGGTGAACCTACGTGGGAGTCACCTTGGGGGCCAGGTCGTCCAGGTTGGCACATTGAATGTTCAGCAATGAACTCTTCTATCCTTGGTGATCACTTTGATATCCATGGTGGTGGCTCTGATTTGCAGTTCCCTCACCATGAAAATGAGATCGCACAATCTTGCTGTGCCCATGACACGCCTTATGTGAACACATGGATGCACAGTGGCATGGTAATGATCGACAAAGAAAAAATGTCGAAGTCATTAGGCAACTTCTTTACGATTCGTGACGTATTATCGCACTACGACGCGGAAACAGTTCGTTACTTCCTCATGTCTGGTCACTACCGTAGCCAACTGAACTACAGTGAAGATAATCTGAACATGGCGCGAGCAGCGCTAGAACGTCTATACACGTCATTGCGTGGCTTGGACTTGAATGCGGAACCGACGGGTGGCGAAGAGTACGTAACAAGATTTACCACTGCGATGAATGATGATTTCAATACGCCAGAAGCCTATTCAGTATTGTTTGATATGGCTCGAGAAATCAATCGATTGAAAACGGTAGATGTTGAACAGGCTAGTCAGATCGGCGCAGTAATGCGTGAATTAGCAGACATTATCGGCATTTTGCATCAAGATCCTGAAGCATTCCTAAAAGGAGACGCGGGTGATGATGATGAAGTCGCTGAGATTGAAGCATTGATTAAGCTTCGTAATGATTCACGTGCATCTAAAGATTGGGCCAATGCTGATGTAGCGCGTAACAAATTGACGGAAATGGGGATCGTTCTTGAAGATGGCGCTGCTGGTACAACATGGCGTCGTAAATAACTCGTCCGTGTTTTGAACGAAACGTAAGTTATAATCTAGCCCTTGCATGACAAGGGCTTATTTTTAAGTTTAGATGTGGTGTAACATTTTGGCTCAGATGTATTTTTATTACTCAGCAATGAATGCGGGTAAGTCTACAACTCTTCTTCAGTCTTCGTTTAACTATCAAGAACGAGGAATGACCCCAGTTATTTTTACTGCGGCTTTGGATGATCGCTATGGCGTTGGCAAGGTAAGTTCCCGAATTGGCTTACAATCTGACGCTCAACTATTTCGTCCGGAAACCGATCTCTATGATGTGATTACAAAGCTCCATGCTGAGAATCCACGCCATTGCATTTTGGTCGATGAATGCCAGTTTCTGTCGAAAGAGCAGGTTTACCAGCTAACCGAAGTCGTTGATAAACTCCGTATACCCGTTCTATGTTACGGTCTAAGAACCGATTTTCTAGGTGAACTGTTTGAGGGAAGCCGATATCTACTCGCGTGGGCAGATAAACTGGTTGAACTTAAAACTATTTGTCATTGTGGTCGAAAAGCCAATATGGTGATTCGTACTGACGAACATGGAGTGGCGATTGCTCAAGGTGATCAGGTTGCAATTGGTGGTAATGACCAATATGTTTCCGCGTGTCGTCAACATTACAAAGAGGCGCTGGGTAAATAGCGCTCATTTGGTTCAGTAGTCCTTCTCATGGATGCGTTAGGCGTTTACACAGATAGCCCATGTGAATGAACATACAGAGTTAGGGATCATAGAGGCCAGTAACGATTGTTACTGGCTTTTTTCGTCGGATTTTATCGGCCAATGTTTAGAGTGAAGCCTTGTCGACGACGATATATCATACAAACATCGTCATCCGAATCACCATTGGTGTATTGCTTGTAGACGGCAGTTTTAAGTTACTGATAATTATAACTAACGTCACAGTATCTTGCCATTAGTTCAATGACTTGTACGGCCTCTGGTGAATCTTAATGTATTACAGGTATCGTCATTATATTACCCGCTCTATCAACGAGTAAGTCATGTTTTCGGATTAATCTAGCAGAAGAACGCATTGTTATATTATTAAATCCTCAGTTATATGTTGTCGAATTGCGGAGGGGAATAGGACTTAATAGCCTATGAAATTTACGTTATATAAGGTTTTAATATAGCGATGATGTTTAAAATAGCGCCATTCGAGTGACGTTAAGTTCACATAATAACGTACTCCATGTGTTGAGAACTCATAAAAATGGTAATATGATGTAAATCTTTTTGGTTAAAGTGAAGTCATGGAACGGCAGAAATCTAATATATACAATACGGTCTGTAATGATATCGCTAAGAATATTATCACAGGTAAGTATAATGACGGTGTTTTCCCTACAGAAATGGAACTATCCAATTATTACTCTGTTAGCCGGAATAGCATTAGAGAAGCATTAAAAACGTTATCGTCTAAGGGGTTACTGTGTTCGAAGCAAAAATCAGGAACAAAAGTCACGCCAAGAAGTGACTGGAATTTCCTTGACCCACAGCTGTACGAGTGGTTCTCAGAACTTCCTGAAATGAGTTCTGTAATAACTAAGATGTTGAAAATGCAGGGTATTTTGATTCCAGAAGCGTGTGCGGATGCGGCTATTAATGCCACAAGCGAGCAGCGTGTACATCTGTCAAAAAACTATCAACGACTTTCATATCATTTATCTCATTCACCAGAAAATAATCAACAGACTAAAAAAATACTTGGTGATTATTATAAGTCTATTTTTATAGCGTCCAATAATGAATTGTTTTCATCATATGCAAAAATACTGGATATTATTTATTCATCGACGGGGGATGATATAGGTGAGGGTAGGTGTTCTAAGATCGAAAACTATCAAAAGTTATATAATTCTATTATGGTGGCGGACGAGGATTCAGCAAGAAAAGCGGCAAAAACTCTTTTTTATTAAAAAAACCAAAAACCAAAAATAAAGCTCACAACCATGTGGGCTTTATTTTTGACTTTTCTATACCAGTAAAGCTGTTACTCGAAAATATTGACAAGCCTTGTATCAAGTGAATGAGTTAATCGGTATTTTTTATGAGGCGTTCTGTCATTTCTAGGTTCAGGTCACTTTAAAAGTAAAGCCGTTGTCGAAATCAAGAGCGCTATCGAAGCCAAACTGGTTATGCATATCAAGGTGGTTACTAATATTAAGTTAGTTTCCAATACTAAGATAGTTTCCAAGACTAAGTTAGTTTCCAAAACTAAGGTAGCAACAAAGGTAGTTACTAAGATTAAGCTAGTTACCAATACTACCAATAGATATTGTCGGACATATTAATTCTGAAATAAGAGTGTAGGATATTGTCGGACATATTGATTTTCAGATAAGAATCTCGGTTTCCCACCCTGCATAGCTAACGGTAATGTTCAGCATCATGTTTGATGCCTCAGCTGATAGGTAACGGTATAGTGTCAATAATTATGATGAATAATATGACTTCTTATCGACGCTGTCATCGTTCGCCCCATTGTTAACACCAAAAACTACTATCTAATTAGTTAACAACCTAACAACCTAACAACCTCGAGCGACATCACCTCTCATTTAGTCTTACTCATTAACCAACGCATGTCATTACGGGAAATACGGTAGCTCAATATTGGCGCTAAAGTATTGATTATCCGAAGTTAAGACAAAAAAATAGGAAGGCCCGATTCCTTCCTATTTTTAACTTTATTGTCTAGTTAGTTTTTAACCCAGTTGTTTAACCAAGTTGTTTAACCAAATTGTTTAGTTAGACGCTTCAGCCTCATCTAATGCTTGTTCAGCATTCTGGTCTACCGCTTTAACCAATAGGATACCTACGCCGGCTACGATAGCACCACACAATATGAACACTAGGCGTCCCCAGATTGGGTTAGAAAGTAGAGCCATAAAGCAGATAGCAATACCAGCTACAGCGATTAGCTTGCCAAGCATTTGACGTTGCTTGTTATCAAGCTTCTTCTGTGCCACAGATTCTGATACTAACGGTGTCTCCAGGTTACCAAAGAACTTATCTACGTCAGCTTGACGCTTCTCGGTTAATGGCTTGTAGAACAAGGTAGATAGAACGAAGAAGCCACCAGTTAATGAGATGTGAGCAATTAGACCAATCGCAACTTTCACATCAGACCATTCACGTTTAGTTAATTCTTCTAAACCAAATGCTGCAGAGACCATCTCAGCGTTGATTACAAAACCAACAACGTAAGAAACGATACCACCGACGATGAGTGTACCCCAACCAGCCCAGTCTGGCGTCTTCTTGATGAAGAAACCAAGGAATGCAGGGATAGTCATTGGGAAGCCAATGAGTGCGCCAACATACATCATTGTATCAAATAGGCTTAAACCTTTAAGCGAGTTGATGAACTGTGCAATTAAGATGATAGCGATGCCGAATACGGTCGATGTAATCTTAGAAACAGTCACAAGTTCTTTTTCAGACGCTTGATGTTTACGAACAATTGGTTCGTAGAAGTTTTTAACGAAAATACCTGAGTTACGGTTTAGACCTGAATCCATTGAAGACATCGTTGCTGCAAACATTGCGGCAACAAGTAATCCAACCATACCTGCTGGCATGTATTCTTGTACAAAGTATAGGTAAGCGAAGTCACCTGCTTTGCTACCTTGGTCAGGGTAAGCCACTGCTAGATCAACACCTTGACCTGCGATATACCATGAAGGCATGAACCAAATAAACACACCACAGAACATAAGAACACACGCTAATAGAGCGGCTTTCTTTGCATTCTTTGAGTCTTTTGCCGCTAGGTAGCGATAAGAGTTCAGCATGTTGTTAGTGATAGAGAATTGCTTCACAAAGATGAAGAATGCCCAAATACTAAAGATGCTTAGGTAGTTTAGGTTGTTACCAGATAGGAATGAACCGCCTTCTTGGATAGGGAAGTTATTAACGATTTCGCCAACACCACCACCTTGAACCACAGCTACAACGGCACACGTTACCGTTACTGCCATGATAATAACCATTTGCATGAAGTCAGATGCGATAACAGCCCACGAGCCACCTGTTACAGACATCGCGAGTACAACTAAACCTGTCACCCAAATAGTGAGGTTCATGTCGAAACCAAAAATACCTGAAGCGATAATAGCTAGCGCATTGAGCCACACACCCGCAGATACAACGCTGTTTGGCATTGAAGACCAAGTAAAGACCTGTTCATTGGTTGCGCCGAAACGCATGCGAATAGCTTCGATAACAGTCACGACACGTAACTGACGGAACTTAGGAGCGAAGTATGCGAAGTTCATAAAATAACCAAACGCATTCGCTAGGAAGATAACCGCAACTGCAAAACCATCGTTATAGGCTTTACCTGCAGCACCTGTAAATGTCCAAGCACTAAACTGTGTCATAAAGGCGGTGGCACCAACCATCCACCAAAGCATGTTACCTCCCCCTCGAAAGTAATCACTGGTTGTGCTTGTGAATGTACGAAACATCCATCCTATTGCCATCAAAAATAGGAAGTAGATTCCTACAATAGCTGTATTTAAATCCATGGTATGTAAATCCTTGTGTTTTTACCTGTTGTTACAATCCAATATACATAGTTACGTATGTCTTTTGTAATACAATAAGGGTTAACGTGATCGGATTATCACTTTTAGCGGTGAACAATGCCAACTTAGTTAACTGGATCAAATTTCGCGGAGCAACGTCGACCTGTCATGTTGCGAAACAAAAAAATACAGCTAGAAATAGTGTGAAAGCATAACTTTTTTCAATTATGCAACATGTGGCAATTAGTCTTGTAGCGTGAAATGTACGAAAAATTAACCACTTATTCATGGTTTTTATGGATTTTCTTCTAGGTGATAATTAGAGCTATTACCATTTAAAAGTGTTAGCAAGTGTGAAAAGTGTGACCGTTATCTTTATATCAATAAAAAATAGAATGAGTAGCACGAAATATTGAACTAATTCACAGAAAGAAGATGCATTGCTTATTAGTATTTGTCATACATTAATTCAATATTAAAAATACAGAGTTTGGAGCAAATGAGGTTGAGCTTGTGTTCCGTTGCAAGCTGGTCTTCTGAGTTCTATTTATGTCACTAATTTTAAATAACCTTTTAAGTAAGGTTCATTGTTTAGGACGCGATAAGTAGTAGGCGTCTATTACTCAACTCGACACGTGAAATTTAATACACTATATAAAGGAAATATTAGTATGAAACTCAAGCAATCGGCTTTAGGTGTTGCACTTGTATTATTGGCTGGCTCTGCAGCAGCGACTAGTTTAGATTATCGTACAGAATATAAGCATGAGTCAGAAGATTGGGCTCACCGTATTAAGATTAGTGATTCAACGAAGGCATTTGGTGGAAAACTAGCCTTTGGTGTTGAGCAAAAATTCCAAAGTGAACAAAATGACAATGAGCTTAAGAGTCAGGATTTTTGGAAAGGCGTAGAACGTGGGGATTCAGAGTTTTCATGGGACTGGACAAAATCAGTTGGTGAAAGTGGTAAATGGTACATTCAACCTGGTATGCCGGTTACGTTTGGTAGTACTAAAACAACTTGGAAACCTCAATTCCGCGTAGGCTATAAAGCTGATTTCGGTTTGACTACCGCATTGCGTTATCGTCACGAACTACAAATGTTCAATAAAAATGCTAGCAGCGCAACCTTAGCTGGAGGAGCTGGCAAAGTCGAACGTGCTGACTCGACTGTTCAACAAGGAAAACTAACACTTACAGGTTCGTACAAATTTGCTAAAGATTCTTCGTTTAAGGATTTGAAACTTAGTTATGAAGCAAACTATAACTATAACTACGACGACATTCGTCTCTCAAATGATAATAACTGGGAATGGGATCTGGGTATTAAAGCCGGCTATGTAATCGGAGACTTCCAACCATATCTAGAGCTTTGGACTATTAAAGGACAAGACGGTAGTTCAACGGATGAGCGTCAGCTAAGAACACGTGCAGGTATCAAGTACAGCTTCTAATCATTTGATTGCACATTAATATCGGTGAATTAATACTGTCCTGCCTTCGTATTAATTCATCGATATCACCATTATAAAAATTAAGTTCGTCAATATAACAAGGAAGTTATATTGCTCCACAATTTAATAACAACTTCCTTTTATTTGATTAATCCAATTAAAAATTCTGTTTTCTGTAACGAAGACAAGGAGAAGTTATGTCTGGTGTTCAGCTAAATAACATCGTTAAGGCGTACGGCGACGTAAGTGTCGTTCACGGAATTAATTTAGAAGTAAAGTCAAAAGAATTTATTGTGTTAGTTGGGCCTTCAGGATGTGGCAAATCAACAACACTTCGGATGCTAGCAGGGTTAGAAGAAATAACGGAAGGTGATATTCACATCAGTGACAGAAAAGTTAACGATGTGGCCCCAAAAGACCGTGATGTCGCGATGGTGTTCCAAAACTATGCCCTTTATCCTCACCTTAGTGTGGCGGAAAACATCGCATTTGGCCTACGAATTCGCAAAGTACCCAAAGACGAAGTCACCAAAGCCGTGAACGACGTTGCAGAAACCCTTGGCTTAACTGAACTTCTTGAACGCCGACCGGCCGATCTTTCTGGTGGACAACGTCAACGTGTCGCCATGGGACGTGCAATTGTCCGACATCCCAAAGTTTTCCTATTTGACGAACCGTTATCTAATTTGGATGCCAAACTTCGTACACAAATGCGAGCAGAAATTAAACGTCTCCATCATCGCCTGGGCGTTACAAGCGTTTACGTTACACACGATCAGGTTGAAGCGATGACCCTTGCCGATCGAATTGTGGTGATGAGTAACGGTAAAATAGAGCAAATTGGCACGCCAATGGAACTATTTAATAGCCCGGTCAATACCTTTGTCGCAACCTTCATTGGTTCTCCCCCGATGAATCTAATAGAGGCTCGAGTCGAGTTGCGTGAAGATGGTTGGTATGCAGAGTTTGAAGAGATTCATTGCAAACTCCCTAATGTAGCGGGATTGGAACACAATAAAAACATTCTCCTTGGTATTCGCCCAGAGTACATTGAGATTGAGCCGGTAGAAAATGCCAGTAAAATCCCCGTGCATATTGAATTAGTCGAGACGCTCGGCTCAGAGGCGCTTCTTCATACCAAATTCGTCGGTAAGCCTTTTGTCATAAAAACGGAAACTCATGGACGAATTGATCACCTTGATCACATCAACACGCTTTACTTCCGAGAAGACGCGTTGACCGTTTTTGATAAAACGACAGGTTACGCACTCGAACGCATTGCCGTGAATTAGGGAGAGAGGTTATGGATAACCTTCATCAAAATACGGAACAAACGCTGCCGCGTCGTTCTGTTGAAAATACATTCCAGAAAAAGTTGAAGTGGCTTATTCAGCACTTAAAACGCGAGTGGCAGCTCTATGTACTGCTTGCGCCGACGGTTATTTGGTTCTTGGTATTTCTCTATAAGCCAATGTATGGCTTACAAATAGCTTTTAAAGACTACAGCATCTTTAAAGGCATCACTGAGAGTCCTTGGGTTGGATTAGAACATTTTTATACGTTGTTTGAAAATGATCAATTCCTTCGAGCGATTCGCAATACTGTCATGATCAGTGGCGTCAGTCTTATTTTTGGTTTTCCAGTACCAATCATATTAGCGTTGATGTTTAACGAAATATTGAATGCCAAATTTAAACGAACAGCACAAACCATTGTTTATCTTCCTCACTTTATTTCTGCGGTAATCATCGCAGGTATTGTCATTACCGCTTTTTCCCCCTCAACAGGGGTGGTGAATCTGTTCTTAAACGCCTTGGGTTACGATTCCGTTTACTTCTTAACCAAACCTGAGTGGTTCCGCACGATTTTTGTGGGGACGGGAATTTGGCAGGAAGCTGGCTTTAGTTCGATCGTATTCCTTGCTGCAATTGCTGGTGTTAACCCGTCACTGTACGAGTCTGCAGTAGTCGATGGGGCATCTCGTTGGCAAATGATGTGGAAAATCACGCTGCCATGCATCTTACCCACCGTCATCATCATGTTGATTATTCGTATCGGTAACATCTTAGAAGTTGGCTTCGAAATGATCATAATGCTCTATCAACCCGCTACTTACGAAACCGCAGACGTTATTAGTACCTTTATTTACCGTCAAGGTATTCAGGCTGCTCAATATGATCTCGCTGCCGCCGCCGGTCTGTTTAACGCCATTATTGCCTTTATTTTGGTGATGACCGCAAACAAAATCAGCCGCCGCGTTTCTTCAACGTCGCTTTGGTAATGGAGTAAGTTATGAGCCAAGCAATGAACATGAATCTTTACTCCCGAGGCGACAAAGCATTCGTCTATCTAAATATGTTTTTAGTTGGGATCTTTACCATCAGTACTTTGTACCCCTTTATCTATGTCGCCTCTATGTCGATCAGTGCAGGGGATGCGGTAACGGCAGGTCAAGTGGTGCTGACTCCCGTTGACATTACGTTCGCGGCGTATGAGAAAGTGTTATCGGATCCAGCATTTTGGGGATCGTATAAGAACACCTTTATCTATACCTTTGGCGGTACGATAGTGAGCTTATTGATCATCGTCCCTGGTGCGTACGCGCTGTCAAGGCCTCAGCTTTTGGGTCGTAAGTATTGGAACATCCTTGTCGCTTTTACCATGTGGTTTAACGCTGGCATGATTCCGTTCTTTTTGAATATGCGCGACTTAGGCTTACTCGATAGCTACTTAGGTATCATCATCGGTTTTGCGTGTAACGCCTTCAACATCATCCTGCTGAGAAACTTTTTTGAAGCAATACCAACGTCGTTTGAAGAAGCGGCTCGCATGGATGGAGCCAATGACTTCCAGGTACTTTGGAAAGTGTTTATTCCACTCGCCAAGCCGGCCCTAGCCACCGTCACTCTATTTTGTATTGTGGCGCGTTGGAATGGTTTCTTCTGGGCGATGGTGTTACTGCGAGATGAAAGTAAAGTCCCTCTGCAAGTTTACTTGCGCCAGATCATCACTCAGTTGACCGACGACGATACGTTCGCCAGTACTTTGATCAATTCAGCTTACTCATTTGAAACGGTCAGTGCGGCGATCATGATTTGTTCAATCATTCCTGTGCTTCTGATTTATCCGTTCATTCAAAAGTACTTCAACAAGGGAATTATGCTGGGTGGGGTGAAAGAGTAGCCCCTCTTGCTAATACAACAATAAAATAACGAGAAAGGAAACAAAAGATGAATGTAAAAATCACTGCGTTGTCTACCGTTATCGCTGCGACGCTGGCGGCACCGGCACTGGCAGCAGAGGATGGTGCTTACAAAGTGGCTGATAAGCCGATCAAGCTCGACATCCACCTACACCAAAAGAAATTTGTCTACAACAACGATTGGCCAGTAGAAAAAGAAGCAGCGCGGCTTACCAACGTTCAATTAAACAATGTTGCTTCTATGGCGACGACAAAGAGTGAAGAAGCGTTTAACTTACTGATTGCCTCTGGTGACCTTCCCGATATTGTTGGCGGGTCGAGTATGAAAAACAACGTTAACACTTATGGTCCAGAAGGCGCATTCGTTCCACTTAATAAGTTGATTGAAGAACATGCCCCTAATATTAAAGCGTTTTTTGATGCTAACCCAGATGTGTGGGCGTCGATAAAGGCCTCCGATGGCAATGTCTATTATATTCCTTACCTCCCCGATGGTAAGTATGGCCGCGGATATTTCGTCCGTTATGACTGGTTAAACAAACTTGGTCTAGAGCCGCCGCAAAATGTCGACGAGATGTACGAAGTATTAAAGGCATTTCGTGATAAAGATCCAAATGGTAATGGCAAGAAAGATGAAGTGCCATTCTTCGCGCGCCATTGGCAAGAAATGATTCGTCTGGTGACGTTGTGGGATGGACGAACGTCAGGATCCGATGTATTCCATGATTTTCATGTTGTTGATGGCAAGATAAAACATGGCTATGCGGGCGAAAATTACAAAGAAGGCATCAAAAACTTAGCAAAATGGTATGACGAAGGGCTAATTGACGCTGAAGTATTTACTCGTGGAAGCCGCTCTCGCGAATATCTATTATCAGCTGATTTAGGTGGGATGACCCACGATTGGTTTGCATCCACATCAGGCTACAATGATTCACTCGCAGATAAAGTTGAAGGATTCGAGTTTAAAGCGTTTGCGCCACCAGCATCCGTCAGTGGTCAGCGTGTTGAAGAGCACCGTCGAGCGAAAGTGAAGCCGGATGGTTGGGCAATCTCATACACGAATGAACATCCGATCGAAACCATACAATATTTTGATTTCTGGTTTACACAAGATGGTAAACGTCTTGCTAACTTTGGTATTGAAGGGGAGCACTATGAAGTCGTAGATGGTAAGCCGACCTTTACTCAAGCTGTATTGGAAGCTGACACCCCAGTCAACGCTCAGATGTGGGCGATTGGTGCGCAAGTACAGCGTGGCTTCCCGATGGATTATCAAAATGAAGTTCAGTGGTCGAATAAATATGCGCTAGAAGGTATTGCGTTGTATGACCAAGGCGACTATTTACTCGAACCCTTCATGGGGGTGTCATTAAGCGCCAGAGAGAAGGATGTGTATGATAAGCACTGGGTGACTATTCGTGACTATATGGTGGAAATGCAACAAGCTTGGATTCTCGGTTCACGTGATGTTGAAAAAGATTGGCCAAAGTATCAAAAAAGCATAGAGCGCATGGGTTACAGCAAGGTCGTCAGTGCGATGCAAACGGCTTATGACCGCGCTTACAAGGCAAAGTAGTAAAGTCAGTGTAGGAGAGTAATCTCAAACGCTAAAAAAGGTCTAGCCAGTGAGCTAGACCTTTTTGTTGTGACCTTCTTCATTGATGCGATTCAATGGTGTTCGCTATTTATTGAGCGATCAGTGGTGGTGCTTAACGGTGATACGTTGGTGTTGTTACACGATATTGTTCGTTTTTATTATAACGCGTCCAAAACATGCTGATATTTGAAGTGATAGCCCAGTCGTTGCAGCTTATCGCTGGATATGGTTTTTCCTGGCTTGGAGTTGACTAAATTGAGAGAGGTGTCTAGTCCTGCGGAACGAAGGGCCGCTCTGTAGAACGTCACTTTGTCACAGGTAGCCGGTGTGGTGGCATTGACGACGCCGGACTGGATGTTTTCGAGTGAAAATATGATGGCATTAATGGCATCATCAAGGTGTAACATATTTGCCGAGGCTTGATTACTTACCGATTTGAGCTTTGAGGCAAACCTAGAAGGGTGGCGGTTTGGACCAAATAAGCCACTGCAACGAAGAATGGCATAGTCCAATGTCGAGTTTCGAACGTGCTCTTCTGCTGTCAACATGATGATGGACTTAGCGCTAAATTCCTCACGTCCACGTGCGATAGGCAGCCTTGCCATGTCTTCTGTCATGAGTTCAGCCGTTTCAGGATAGACCGTTGTTGAACTAATCATGATGATTTTATCGACCTCCAAGCGCGTTGCGACTTGGCAGAGTTGGCTCCATTGGGCGGCATAGAGAGCCCCACCACCTTGCCGAAAGCCTGGGGGGAAACAGCCAATAATAGTGGTGATTTGTTTGTTGACGAGTTGGTTGGATAACGCAAGTACGTCACTTTCGTCTCTAAGTGTATTGAGATCCAAGCACAGACCATCTATACCATTTTCAGAGAGAATGTCGCAGCCTTGCTCAGAAGTGCGTGTCGCAATCACTCGATATCCACGGCTAATTAATGCCTTACTAAGAGGAAGGCCTAGCCAGCCGGCACCCACAATGAGTATCTGATTTCCATTCATACTAAACGTCCTCAAAACGATGTCGCAACAGCTCTCGCAATCTCTTGTGACCTGCGTCTTTACTTTTGCCAGAGTGTTGAATTAGGTCGATATTGGTGATCGCTGATATTTTTTCAAATTCAATAGGTACTTGAACTAGAGTGCCTTTTTCTAGCGCCGCTTTTGCCATATAGGAGGGAGCGTAAGTCCAGCCAAATCCTTCTATACACCATTCTATAATCATAGCGTAGCTATCGGAATACCAAACGTCTGGGCTTAATATTTGATGGAAGCTACTTTGTTGCGCGTTGCGCGCACTCACAACTAATTGTCGGTGTAAACTTAACATTTCGATATGAGGCGTGACACTTTGGGCAAGTGGGTGTGACGCGGCAACAAAGATATCAAATTCAAATGAACCTACGTGTTCAAAATCCAAGGAAAATGGAATGACGTGCTCACCGTAGACCAGTCCGGACGTTGCGCGCCCAGATTGCACCATATCAATGATATCGACACTGGAGGCGAGCAGGCATTCAAGTTGCAGAGTTGGAAACTCTAATGACAGCGTTTTTAGTATTGGCGAGATACGCTCCAATGGAATGCCTTCGTCAATAGCAAGAACGATAGGCTGTATATCGGTCAACGTCAAACTGCCGACCAGCTCGGATAACCGATGATGTTGAGTCATAGTGGCTTTGGCGTAAGGCAGAAGTTTTGCCCCAGCTTCCGTTAATATTGGGTAGCGCTTACTACGATCAAATACTTCGACGCCACAATCAATCTCAAGGTTCATGATATTTTGGCTTATGGCGGATTGAACCTTACCCAGCTGACGGGCTGCAGCGGAGAAGGATCCCGTTTCCACTGTGGTAATAAATGCTTCAATTTGCTCGATACTTAACATATCAGCTTTCCTAATGGTATCTCGTTACTAAGTAAGGTTAGAATAGTGGATAATAACCATATTGGTAATGTTTATTGTTGGTAATTGAGGTTATCCATATGAATAATAAAGAAAGAGTTTTCCACGCTATCATGTTTGAAGCACTAGCACTCGCTATCATTGTCCCTGTTGCTTCTTTAGCAACCGGTAGTCAATCTTTGCAATTAATGATGGTCGGTATTGGAATGAGCATATTTACTGTTATTTGGAACTACGTGTATAACATTCAGTTTGACAAATGGGTGTCAGGTAGTCGAAGTGAACGCTCTATGCTCGTAAGAGCAGGGCACGCGATTGGATTTGAAGCCGGCCTTATTTTGTTTACTATTCCGGCTATTGCGTGGTTCTTGCAAGTTTCATTATGGATGGCGCTGCTGATAGAAGCTGGATTTTTAGTGTTTTTCTTTTTTTATACAACGATATTCAATTGGATATACGACAAATATCAACCGTACCAACGTTGGTTGGGCAATGCTAACAGTCACTAGCGACTAGATATACCGCGGCAAGGCATACGACAGTCACGTATCTTTAAGAAGACATAAGGTTGGTAGTATAAGAAGAGATGAGGTTGGTAATAGATGAGGCGGAAGTAAGTTGCCGCCTCATAGGGAAAGCATTAAATTACAGGTTCGCGTTCAATACACGCAAGATTTTATCGGCATGTTCTGCCACTTCAATCCCTTCACTCGTCAGGTACCCACCATCAGGCATTGTGCATAGCCCTTTAGCATAAAGCTGTTGGACTGCTTTTTGCATCTCTTCGTTGGCGTCGGTATGAACCTTGATTCCAGTAGCTGAACTGCTTAAGTCAAATTGCAGTAGCAAGTTCATTTCGGCAAGATGTTCTAACGTTAATTTCATAGCTGTGCCTTTTCATTTAGATTGTTCGATCAACATAGAGTGATTTGGGCTTAATGACAATCAGATAGTGAATATTTTGTTAGATGACCCCGTGTTCTCTAGGTATTCTGTAAGATTTTTGTGCTAAGTGGATGAATTGTAACCATTTGAATTAATAAGCCATGTCTTTTGCTTCCTAGTTTGAATATAGTAAGTCAAGATCCCTAATTATGGTCATTTTAGTTGGTTAAAAAAGCTGCGGTTATTGAGCAGTAAAGGAGTGTAAATGTCTACGCGCAAAGCGGTTGTGGTACTCATGTGTGTTTTGGGCATTACTTCTTGTGCATCAACGCCTACGGCGGTTGAGCGAGATCCGAATCTGAGTCCTGAACAGATTCAACAAGCACAAAATCAAGTCTACCAAGACGTATTAAAAACGCATTCGATGTGGGCGAATCAGCTAGAAGATGCCAAGTCTTTAAGGATCTATGCTCCGGAAAATTATCGCGACATGATGTCGTCTTGGAAAGATGCGCATGAGTTGTTTATTGAAATGCGAAAAGATCCATCACAAGTTGATGTGAAGCACTCTGTCTTTTCCAGCGAAACTTACGCTATTGCCTTTCGAGATCGTATAAATAGCGTCGAATATAACTTTTCCGCGATCCAACGTTTAAAAAAGCAAGCGGATGAATTGCTTGCCCCAGCCATGATTCAGATGGCTTATTTAGAGAAAATCGAGGCGGCTAAGTACTTTCGACATGCGACGACCAACGTAACGCGCGAGTATGAACGTTTATTCGAATATCTTGTCGTGTCAGAAGTGGATCGTGCGGAAAGCTACCAGACGATATTTTTAGAAAAAGCGTTAGCACTTGAGGTGCGAGTCATTGACGCGATATACGTTGATCCATTAGCGCAAAAGTTATCTTCGTTGTCTAAGGCTAGATACAATGTGATGGCACCGATTAGCTTTAGCTATGTAGAGCAGGGTATTTTGGAGTTACGTAAATTTGTGAGCCAGTCACCACGCGACTTTGACACGATAGAACATGATGTTGATAGCATCAATTTTCAATTTCGAAGATTAGAGGCGATCGTTTCTGAGGTGACGAAGCTAATGAATGTTGAAAAGTCTAACTTTGAACCGCTAGTGCTGGATGCTGAATCACGTCTTCATAAAATTTCAACTGCCGCAAAAGGGAATGATTATCGAGATCAGGATCTGACATCGCAATCAGAGCGCATCGCGCACGATGTTGAAATGATTAATAAAGCCGATCAGTCGGTTACTTTACGAAAAGAAAATGCGTTGCTTAAGCAAAAGCTTGCACTGTTAGAGATACAGCGTAATGACGTTAGTAGCACAAATGGCCATGTGGTATCTGAAGCCATGGATAAAGCCGCTAATAATCGCGTTGAGATTGAAAACCTGAAAAAGCTAGTCAGTGCATTGCAAGCGCAAGCGGACAACTGATGGCGGTAAGCTATTCGTAGATAGCTGATAGTAAATGGTGAATAGTTGATCATTGATCGCTACATATCGAGAGATATACGCGGATAGAAGTGTACACATAACACGTCAGAAAAAGCATATAAACACTGCCAATAGGCGGTGTTTTTTTTGGAAAAAATTCAGGTGAAAAATAAGGCTGCAATAATGTGGGTTTTCAAGTTTCTTATTGTTTTATCAGTGATTTTTTTGCGAACTACCCTAGTTGAGTTATTTATATTGATAATGGGCAAAAATGTCACTTGCCATATCGATTGATTGGGAGCATTATCCGCCACCACCAAATTGTTACTAAACATGTATTGAGAAAATGGAAATGAACCAGTTCGATGCTTTGTTGCCACCACAAATGGCAGAGCGTGCCGCTGACGCGGGTGTAGGTAAAGCGACGAAAGACCCAATGAAATCCTTTTTACTTGCCATTACGGCAGGTTTACACATTGGTATCGCTTTTATTTTTTATACCACCATTACTACCGGCGCAGATGATTTACCTTGGGGCTTAACCCGCTTCTTGGGTGGGTTGGCGTTTAGTCTTGGCTTAGTCCTTGTGATCATTACGGGCGGTGAACTGTTCACCAGTTCAGTATTGACGCTGGTTGCCAGAGCGAGCGGCAAGATCACGTGGGGGGCATTATTTAAGAACTGGGCGGTGGTTTATGTTGGCAACATGTTGGGTGCATTGTTCCTAGTTGCGATTATGCTTACCGCCAAGCAATACCTATTTGATGCAGGGCAGGTTGGTCTTAACACGATGCAAATAGCGCAGCATAAACTGCACCATGGGTTTTGGCAGGCCGTCGCGTTAGGCATTATGTGTAATGTCTTGGTTTGTGTTGCGGTGTGGATGACGTTTAGTGGCAGAACGTTGACAGATAAGATCATTGTGATGGTACTGCCTGTTGCTATGTTCGTGTCAGCGGGTTTTGAACACTGTATCGCCAATATGTTTCAAGTACCGATGGCGGTGGGTATTAAGGTTTTTGCCCCAGCAGAATTTTGGCAAAACATTGGTGCGACGCCAGCAGACTTTGTTGACCTAAACTTGTTGGCCTTTATCACTAATAACCTTATCCCAGTGACGTTGGGCAACATTATCGGCGGTGGTATTTTTGTCGGTATGTTGTACTGGTTAATCTATTTACGTGACTAAGTTTGGCGAGATACGCCTACTGTGTTAGGCGCTGTTTGACAGCGTCTACTCAATTACAAACTTAGCAATTGCTGTCATAAAGCGCCTTCTGGGCGCTTTATTTTTATCGATATCAACATCCATTTCTTTTGGTGTTCATGACTATTTGAGTGACGAATAACACTATAGTGGCAGTTAAAATCACAGTGGCAGCTAAAACTCTGAGCGCCTAAACCTCAAGCTCCTAAAACGTAAATAGTAACTAAAACCTTAGGTAGCCATTAAAACCTTAAGCATCGATTAAAACCTTAAGAATCAATTGAATCCTTAAGCATCAATTAAAACCAGAGTGATGAGACGTCCAACGACGTGGCGTTAAAGGCTTTCACTGATAACTCACAAGGTGGGGTTGAAAGACATTTGGACAATGCTTCCGGTGTGCAAATTAACCAGTTTTTGCCATTATCTTGCATGAAAGTCGCATCACACTCTGAAGTGACTTTATGCGTTATCCAATTAGCTTTGTTTTCCATGTGATTTCTCCCTCATCCCTTTTGTTTTTCGACGCCATGCACAACATTGACTACGTGTTAATCAAATTACTCATTGCGTATGACGAATTGATGAACGTGAAGCACGCGGGTTATTTTTTATTGATTGAGAAAAGTATCAGTAACTCAGTGACTTGGTTATCCACATATCCTGTGGATAACCAAGTTTAAAGTAGGTGTGTAACATGACTTTTAGGCATTTCTGAGCGGAGCGAAGCGTCATTGACAATACAGACAACATCGATGTAATCGCTGTTGTTAAAGTTGAAACAGGACTAAAGGGAATGGGCTACCTTGCGTGGGTTTAATCGAAAAACATCAATATTCATCGCGTATCCTGTTGTGGCAACACGCAAGGCTTACCTGCAGGACTAAACTTGTGTCGGACAATGAGGTTCAAATTAATGGTAATGGAAACACTCATCATGACAAAAATGGCAAGCATGATCAGTAACTGGTACTTAATGGCAACAAGGGGACTGGCACCGCCTAAAATTTGACCGGTCATCATGCCGGGTAGCGATACCAATCCTGTCGTTGCAATGGTGGCGAGAATGGGCGCTAGTGATTTTTGTAGGGCAAGACGTACAAATGGCATTGTCGCTGTTGAAACGGGTGCCCCTAAAGATATCGCGGCTTCGTATTCCGTCCAGCGGTCTTGCAATGCTCCATAAAAGTTTTGCAATGCGACAATATTCCCGCTGAGGCTGTTACCAAGTAGCATACCCGCAAGTGGGATAACGTATTGGGCACTATAAACCGGAACCGGCTGGATTATTATCACACACAGCACCGTGACGATAGGCAGCAGACCAATCAATAGCGATAGGACGATATAAGGGAGCAATGCCTTCTTAGGTAAGCGGGCTTTGCTTAAAATCGCGCTTCCACCAACGATGACCATTACGGTCAACCAAATCACATTAATGACAACGTTGTTTAAGTAGAACAAATACTCAAGATAAAGACCAACGAGAGCGAGCTGTACTGTCATCCGCAAAATGCTAATACAGGCATCTTTGTTTAAGTCGAGCTTATAGTAATGACTGATCCCAAATGGAATGGATAGCGTTGTTGCAAACCCTAGTAATTGCCACCAAGTAATGTCTATGACGTCTTGCATATCACTGTTTTCATCAAAGAAATAATGGTTTTATTTTACGGGACTATTCGACATCACACACTGATTTTTGGTAGCGATTACTGTCTGGTGTTAGCAATCTTGTAACATACTAGCTCGATATCACTCAGCATTTGATGAAATTTTCTGCGATTCTAGCACGGATAATTCATCGATATGTTGCATAATTGCGATCTTGTTTACATACTTGTACAGGTATTATTTCTTCACATCTATTAACATTTTTATATATCGACATTTAATTAATAACAACTCAGGGTGACCTCAAAAAAGTGTTGATTAACAAGGGTTGAGAGGTCGGAATTGGTTGAACCACACATATAGTATGGTTTAGCATTTTCCTTAGAATAGTTTTAATAATTGATTTATTCATAAGAGTAAATCGCAGCTTTAACACGATACAAAATAGGCAAATGTATGAGTGATGTTAACAAAGTTGAGAGCACAGAAAAACATGGTATGGAATGGAAGTCTTTCTTTTTCATCTGCGCAGTTTTCTTCCCTCTCTTGAGTGTGGCGATCGTAGGTGGTTACGGTTTTACAGTGTGGATGCTTCAGATCTTCGTATTTGGACCTCCAGGTGTTCACGGTTAATAAACCGTTATTTAATCAATTACGAGTTTCGAGAGAGTAAGTCATGAAATCCTTTTTAATCAAACTTTGGCGCACCATCAGCAGACCTGCAGTACACATCAGTTTAGGTGTTCTTACCGCTGGTGGTTTTATCGCGGGCGTAATCTTTTGGGGTGGCTTTAACACCGCGCTAGAAGCGACCAATACCGAAGAGTTCTGTATTAGTTGTCACACGATGAGTGAAAACGTTTATGTAGAGCTTCAGGAAACCGTGCACTGGAAAAATGATTCCGGTGTTCGTGCTACCTGTCCAGACTGCCATGTTCCGCATAACTGGACAGATAAAATTGCACGTAAAATGCAAGCTTCCAAGGAAGTATTCGCGCAGATTTTTGGTGATTTAGATACACCAGAGAAATTTGAAGCGCGTCGTCTTGAACTTGCTCGCCATGAGTGGGATCGTTTCTCAGCAAACAAATCTTTAGAATGTAAGAACTGCCATGCTTATGAGTCAATGGACTTTGAGCAAATGTCTCCGGCGGCTCGTATTCAAATGACATCAGCAGCAGAACGCGATCAAAGTTGTGTTGACTGTCACAAAGGTATTGCACACCACTTACCAAAAGATATGGCCAGTGCAAGCGGTATTGTTGGCGACTTAGAACAGGTAGCAAGCAGCACGTCTTACTCGAAAGGTAATGATGTCGTTTCAATTCGCCACCTACCACTTTATACCGATGCGTCAGCAGCAACGGAAGCGGGCTTATTGAGCCCTGCAAGTGAAGTGGCAATCGTTGATGATAAAGGCGATATGATTGAAGTTAAAATTGATGGCTGGCGCAAAGCGAAAGGCTTTGGTCGTGTTATTCAAGAAGACTTTGGTATGAACATCTCCACTGCTATTTTGACTAAAGAAGTTTCTCAAAGCTCAGATGTTACTGTTGGTGAAAAGAAAGAAGATGAGCTGACAGGACTTCCTTGGGAGCAAGTTTCAGTCAACCTATGGATGAAAAAAGAATCCATGCTGCCTGACTACACTCCAATTTGGAACGCGGCAGGTGAAGCGTATCAAACCAACTGCTCAACATGTCACACACAACCTGATGTTGCACACTTTAGTGCTAATGGTTGGGTAGGCATGCTAGACGGTATGATCGCATTTGTGAACTTTGATAAAGACACTGAGGCTCTGGTTCTTAAGTATCTACAGAAGCATTCATCAGACTTTTCTGAAGGTCACCACTAATAGACGTTAATTGGAGTAGCAAAATGGCAATTACACGAAGAAGCTTCCTTAAAGGTGTTGCAGGGACAAGTGCGGCATCTCTAATTGGCCCAAGCTTGTTAGCTTCGGCGTCTGCTAGTGCAGCAGAAACAGAAGGGACCTGGAAAATATCAGGCTCACACTGGGGGGCATTCCGCGCCCGAGTATGGGGTGGAAAAGTACAAGAAATTAAGCCTTTCGAAGTCGATAAGCATCCGACTGATATGCTAAATGGCATTAAAGGCATTATCTACAGTCCGTCTCGAGTACGCTACCCGATGGTACGTCTTGACTGGCTAAAGAAACATAAATATGCAGCAGAGACTCGCGGTAACAACCGTTTCGTTCGTGTGACATGGGATGAAGCCCTTGATCTTTTCTATCGCGAATTAGAAACCGTTCAGAAAGACTATGGTCCATGGGCTCTGCACACAGGTCAAACGGGCTGGCGTCAAACGGGTCAGTTCCATAGTTGTACTAACCATATGCAGCGTGCGATGGGACTTCATGGCTATTCGGTTAAGAAAGTGGGTGACTACTCAACCGGTGCGGGCCAGACCATTCTGCCGTATGTACTTGGCTCAACAGAAGTGTACGCTCAGGGTACGTCTTGGGATCTAATTCTGGAGAATAGTGACAACATCATTCTTTGGGGTAACGATCCCGTTAAGAACCTGCAAGTAGGTTGGACGTGTGAAACGCACCAATCTTTTGCGTACTTAGATCAGTTAAAAGAGAAAGTAGCGAACAAAGAAATCAATGTGGTATCGGTTGATCCAGTTCGCAACAAAACGGGTCGTTTCCTAGACAATGAACAACGTTACATCAACCCACAGACGGATGTTCCGTTTATGTTGGGTGTTGCGCATGTCCTGTATAATGAGGATCTGCACGATAAAAAGTTCATCGACACCTATTGTTTAGGTTTTGAAGACTTCATTGGTTACGTTCAGGGTAAAACCAAAGATAAAGTTGAAAAAACACCGGAATGGGCGTCTGAAATCTGTGGTGTCAGCCCAGACGAAATCCGTAAGTTCGCTCGCATGCTTGTGAATGGTCGTACTCAGATCCTTGTGGGCTGGAGTGTTCAGCGCCAAGAGCACGGTGAGCAACCATACTGGATGTGTGCAGTTCTTGCTGCAATGATTGGTCAAATCGGCCTACCAGGCGGTGGTATTTCTTACGGGCATCACTATTCTGGTATTGGTGTGCCGGCAACTGGATTTGCGGCGCCAGGTTCGTTCCCATTGAACATCGACCAAGGACAAGAGCCGAAATATACCAACCAAGACTTTAATGGTTATAGTCGAGTGATCCCTGTTGCTCGTTGGGTAGACAGCCTTCTAGAACCAGGTAAAAAGATTAAGTCGAACGGTTCTGTTGTGACGCTGCCAAATCTAAAAATGATGGTATTTAGTGGTAACAACCCTTGGCATCACCATCAAGATCGTAACAGAATGCACCAAGCCTTCAGATCATTGCATACCGTAGTCGCGATCGATTTTGCTTGGACGGCTACCTGTCGTCAGTCTGATATCGTACTGCCAGCCTGTACCCAGTACGAGCGTAACGATATCGATGGCTATGGTGCGTACTCTGGTCGCGGCCTTGTGGCAATGAATAAGCTTGTTGACCCGATGTTCCAGTCTAAAACTGACTTCGAAATCATGGCGAATCTGACGCGTCGTTGGGGTCGTTATGAAGACTATACTCGCGGCATGTCGGAAATGGAGTGGGTTAAATCACTGTATGACGGCTGTAAAGAAGCAAACAAAGGTAAGTTTGACATGCCTGAGTTTGACGAGTTTTGGGAAAAAGGTTACTTGGACTTCGGTACCGGTAAGTCTTGGGTTCGTCATGCAGATTTTCGTGAGGATCCGGAAATTAATGCTCTAGGTACGCCGTCTGGATTTATTGAAATCACCAGTCGTACCATAGGCAACATGGGCTATGAGCACTGCCAAGAGCACCCAATGTGGTTTGAAAAATCTGAGCGTTCACACGGTGGACCGGGTTCAAAACAACACCCATATTGGCTACAGTCCTGTCACCCAGACAAGCGTTTGCACTCTCAAATGTGTGAGTCGGAAGAGTTCCGCGCAACCTATACGGTGCAGGGACGTGAACCAATTTACATTAACCCGACAGATGCAAAAGCAAAAGGCATCAAAGATGGGGACTTGGTTCGAGTCTTTAATGATCGTGGACAATTACTTGCTGGTGCAGTCTTAACAGATAGTTATGCACCGGGTGTGGTCCGAATTGAAGAAGGCGCATGGTATGGCCCTCTTGATAACAAGATTGGCGCGTTAGATACGTATGGCGATCCAAATACCTTAACGCAGGATATTCCAAGCTCAGAACTAGCCCAGGCGACTTCAGCGAATACCTGTTTGGTGAACTTTGAGAAATTCACAGGTAAAGTACCACCAGTGACAGCCTTCGGTGGACCAATCGAAGTTGTCTAGTGAGAGTTTAACCGTACAGAGTTTTAAGTAGCACACAAAACCCATTCATTAGAATGGGTTTTTTTTGGTCTAGGAATATAATTAGTAGGTCATCTATTAACTAGGTCGAGGGCGTATGACCGAATATCTGCCATTCTCTAACGAGGTTGATGCACTAGCTATTAACCCTAGTATCAGTATTACTAAGCGCAATCACGAATTATATTTTCAATACGCTAGCTTAAATTTTGAACCACTTTCTACTCGTACAGCCTTAACGAAATTTGAGAACCAAATTGAATCTGATGCCAGGTTATTGGGTGACGGCTTTCAAATGTTATGTCAGACCTCTGGGACGGTGAATCAACTCGTTGATATCGGTCGATGTCCGGATAATAGTCCGAGTTATCGGATTTATGATGAAGATGCGCCTAAGCGTTTTTACAATTATTTGGTTATTGAGCAATCATCAGGGTTTACTTTATTTGGCTTTACGTCTTGCCATCGATTTGCAGGCTTCTTCGAATTGCATACCACTTCTCAGGGGATCGACGTCATTGCCTTTATCGACGGAGAAGACAGTTTGCCGCAAGATTGGCAAACGAACCAGTTAGAATCCTTGGTGGTGTTGCATGGTGATGATATGGATTCGGTGTTCAGCCAGTTTGCGAAAATGGTATCCAACCACCACCCAGCGAAAGTGGGTGTCTCTCAAGCTAGCCCAATAGGTTGGTGTTCTTGGTACGCCTATTATGAGAATGTCGATCGTCAACATGTACTTGATAATGTCCATGTCATGGAACAAGAACAAGAGATGCTTGAGTGGGTACTGCTCGATGACGGCTATCAAGCTTTTATGGGGGATTGGCTTAGCCCATCGGACAAGTTTTCAGGGGGGGTAAAAGCGTTAATTGAGAACATTCGTTCAAAAGGCAAAAAGCCGGCCATTTGGATTGCTCCGTTTATTGCAGAGGCGGAATCAGAGGTTTTCCAACAGCATCCAGACTGGTTTCTCAAACACACTGATGATACGGCATTGAAAGCAGAAGATGTGACGTATGGTGGTTGGCGATGTACGCCTTGGTATATTTTAGATTGTTCAAACCCAGACGTGTTATCTCATCTCACTCAAGTGGTTAAAACGATGCGAGAAGAGTGGGGGATTGAGCTGTTTAAGCTTGATGCGAATTATTGGGGGACATTAAAGGGCCAACGTTGCCGTCCGGGTGTAACCGGTGTCGAAGCGTATCGATTGGGAATGCAAGCGATCAATAAAGGTGCGGGTGAGGCACTAATCTTAGGCTGTAATGCGCCAATGTGGCCTTCATTGGGCTTAGTCGATGCAATGCGTGTATCCGATGATGTTGAGCGTGATGCACACCGTTTTGAGCAAATCGCAAAAGAAACGTTTTTGCGTAGTTGGCAACATCAACGTTTATGGCTGATCGACCCAGATTGCGCCACTCTAACGTCGTTGCCAAATCAAGGTACTGACCGTTCCAGTTATGAGTTCCACCGTAATGTGCTGTTGGCATCGGGTGGTTTGTTGTTATCTGGCGACCCCTTGCCAGAACTGACCCCCTTTGCAAAAGAAACGCTTGAAAGCCTAGTGAGTCGACAAAAACAAACGAATAATACGTCGGTGTTTCAATCATTGATGCTAAATCATTCCGTGTTAAAGCTTACGGAGCAGCGCCGTTTACATTGTCTATTTCACTATACAGAGAAAGGAACCGATTACACGTTGGCATCTGAATATCCTTGTGATTGGTTTGATTTCTGGACTAGAGAGAAGCTCAATCAAGAACCCAGCCATATTCACATAGTCACGTTAAATCAAGCTCGTGAAAGCCGAGCGATTGTTGCGGTTTTTTCCAGCGAGGCGTACTAAACATGTGAACGCTAGATCTCAAATATCCAATAGTAGCTATAGCCTGTGATCAGCGCTGGCAATGCAGAATAGAAAGTGGCAACCAATGCCGCTTTCGGTGCCATGGCGATAGCCGGGAATAATGCATCGCCATCATTGGAAATGGCGTTCGAAAGCTGAGTCGACATGGGCACTGCACCTGTGAGGTATAGACTTGTAATCAGGATCTGTGGACCACAACCTGGAAGTAAACCAACTAATACTCCTAGTAAAGGCATGTAGATGCCCCAACCGCTAAACGAGTGGCTAAGATCAACCTGTGAGAAGTGAAGCGTGATCTCAAAAGCTAAGAAAGCCACTATGACCCAAGCGCTAACAAAGTGAGTATCTTGAGCTGCTTTTTGCATAGGGTGTGAAGTGGCGAGCTTTTTGTCCTCACCCACCGTACTTTCATAATCCACGATTTCTTTGGTAAATGCCCAAAGTGACATTGTCACGACGGCGAGAATTGCACCAGTCCATTCAATAGTCAGTGGGCTTAAACCAAGCAGGGCGTTGACATCAATTTGGAAAGACAGCGTGAAAGCGATGAGCAGCGAAGGAATCATCAGCCATTTCCAAAATAGCCCTTGAAGGTTGATGGCCATATTATTCACTGGATTATTTTGGTGGTGATTGCTGTGAAGATGATCGTCTTGACGATGGGCGTTACCATGTTTACTACAGTGACATTGCTTGTCAAAGGTTGATGGTTCTTCAAAAGAACGGGTTAGTTTTTCGTTCCCGGCATGCGATTGAACAGGAGTAGACGTAAACGTTTGAACAAATTCGGTTATTTTAGGGCGAAGAAAGTCAGGTCTGTGGATGGCGTTAACGATAAACCCAGTTACCATCCCAACCACAACACCGACAGCAATTAACCCAAAACCGACGCTTGGCTTACTGGCTAAAATCAAAAAAGCCGCGTCTCCCATAGTGGCGGTCAACACCGCTACCACGGAGCCAAATCCGACTTTACCCGCGACAAATTGTGTGGTGACAATGATAGCGCCTCCACAGCCTGGTAATGCCCCCAATAGTGAAGAAAAGACAACTTGGTGATTGGGTGACTGTTGGTAGAGCTCTACAAGTGCATTTTTTTGCGAGAGTAACCGTGAGATATAGTGATAAACGGCGAGTGTAAACACGACATAACACGACACAGCCCAGTAGGCATCGGAGAGAGCACTAACGGCGATAAGGCTAGTTGGTTTACTTAACAGTAGCGCAATCATGGTAATGGGCAGCAACAGACGTTTATACGCAGGTTTGAATTGTGATAACGACAACCCATATAAACCACGAATTCTTCTTGTTTGTTCCATATAGCGCACCAATGTAAATGAGATTCGTTCTCATTATAATTGTGATGATAATGATTATCAATGTTATTTTGGTGTTTTGCCGTTCAAGAAATTCATTAAAACGGCTCAGAAGCGATGACAAATTCACAAAATCAGGTAAAGTATCGCCCTTATGAGCAGTTGTCGTGGGGCGTACACCCACAAGATCAAACATAGTTAGGAAATAAAATGATTCTAGTTGTCGGTCATAAAAACCCGGATAGTGATAGCATTTGTGGTGCGTTAGTAGCGACAGAGCTACTTAAAGCACGTGGCCTTGAAGCGAAACCTGTTCGCCAAGGTGAAATTAATCGTGAAACTCAGCACATTCTTGAAACTGCGGGTGTCGACCAACCTGAACTTCGCACAAGTGTTGCGGGCGAAAAAGTATGGTTAGTGGACTATACCGATTTGGCTCAAGCACCAGACGATATCAATGAAGCTGAGATTCTTGGCATTGTTGATCACCACCGTCTAGGTGACGTGATGACAGTGAACCCGTTGGAAGCGTGGATTTGGCCAGTGGGTTGTACTTGTACTATTTTGTTCAACCTATTCAAAATGGAGCAAGCTGAGATTACGCGTCCTCTTGCTGTCCTTATGATGTCAGCGATCTTGTCAGATACAGTAGGTTTTGCTTCTCCTACATGTACGCCAAAAGACAAAGATGCGGTAGAAGAGTTGGCAAAAATTGCAGGTATCACAGACTTAGACTTGTTCATTAAAGATCTATTGATTGCAAAAACTAACATTGAAGGTCTTTCAGCAGCAGAGCTCGTTGAAAAAGATCTTAAAGCATACCCATTTAATGGCCGCGACGTTGTGGTTGGCCAAGTTGAGCTTGCAACGCTAGAGCAAGTAGACGGCATGATCGAAGCGCTAGAGCAAGATCTGACTCGTCGTTGTGAAGAAGATGCGCTTGCATTCGCGGCTGTGATGTTAACCGACATCACAACGGCGCAAACACGTTTGATTTACAAAGGTGAGTGGGCAGCGAAGCTTGCGAAGCATGAGAAAGATGGCATGTTGATGATGGAAAATACGCTAAGTCGTAAGAAGCAAGGTTGGCCTTGGCTTCAAGGTGAACTGGTTTAACCATCACCTCCACTGACAAATATGTCGATTAACTAAGCCCTAGTGTTGTTTGCGTTAGATGGTCATTGACCTTTAAACAAATATAGATGCTAGGGTTTTTTATTAGGTATAAAATTGTACCTACAGTCACACTCTACAAAAGGCATGACATCATGGCATTAGAGCAAAATCAAATCGAAGAAATCGCACGTTATGACGAAGAAAAACGTCTAAAATACAGCGTTAAGACAATGGTGCAAGAGCGCCAGATCTGGATTCTTACCGACGAGCATGGCTGTGTGATGCTTAATAGTGAAGAAGAAGATTGTGTTCCTGTTTGGCCCAATGAAGAGTTTGCACTGCAGTGGGCAACGGGTGAGTGGTCTGAGTGTAAAGCTGAATCTATTTCATTGAATAAATGGCACAGTCGCTGGACGATGGGTCTGGAAGATGATGAACTAGCGGTTGTTGTGTTTCCAAATCAGAATGAAGAAGGGGTAGTTCTCTTCCCTGATGAGTTTGATTTCGAACTGAAAAAACAGGCGTCAAAAGCGCGATAAGCATGCGTGCTGTCAAAGCACTCTCAATAAAGCGATTGTCTTGGTATGCAACTTTGGTTGCCTGAGGTAGACTTACCGCCTCGTCGTGACTGGGTTAGTGTTTGTAATGCCAAGATTTTTTCTGTTTTGTACGTGTTTAGTTTTAAGTCCATTAGGGATCGCCTCTAACGGTCAAAGGTGGGATACCTTCAGTGATATCGGTGCTTACGGTTTAGTTGGACTCGCGGCTGGTTTGCCTGCGTATCAACAAGACTGGGACGGTGTCTGGCAGGCGGGGCTAAGTATTGGTTCGGCGTCAGCCATCGGTTTAATTGGTAAGCATACTATTGATGCACCGCGCCCAGACGGCAGTGACAATAAAAGCTTTCCCTCTAATCATACTGCCAATGCGTTTGCTTCTGCGACGACGTTACACATACGTCACGGCTGGCAAGTTGGATTACCGGCTTATGGTGTTGCGACGCTCGTTGGCGTTGGGCGAGTACAGGCAGATAAACACTATTGGCGAGATGTAGCCGCTGGCGCCGCAATTGGTGTTTTCACCGGATGGCTTTTTACCGATAAGTTGGACCCAAGCGTACAGCTATTGCCCTGGGCAACCCCTCACAGTTCAGGCGTGTCTGTCACCTATGTTTGGTAGGTCACCTATACTGATAATCAATGCTCTGTCGAAAAATACCAGATAGTCAGACATGAAAAAGCTCAGCATTGGCTGAGCTTTTTATTATGTTCTTTTCGGTCAGATTGAACTGAAAGAAATTAGTCTCTCTTCCATAAGATATGGCAGAACTTGTTGTCTGGGTCACGGCTAACGAGTAAGCGAGCAAACACATCATCCAGAACGTCATCTTCTTCGTTTACGAGCCCAATGCGCACCTCGGCAAAGCTTTCATCGACTTCGAAGCCAACGTGCTGTGGCCAATCTTCGCCCGTCTCAACGAGCTCTGCAGCACCACGGTCTTCAAATTGCGCCGTAAATAGTATGACATCTGCAGCTTCAAGGTTGTCCGGCGCCATTTCTAGAAAAATGTCGTAAGCGGCATCGATAACGTCGTCGTATGAAATTAGTTCAGACATAATATTAAGCTCGGTTCATGTATTTGCGTTCAGCAGTATTGATCACAACGCGATCGCCGGTTGCGATGTACTCTGGCACTTGAATAGTTAGACCGGTAGCAAAGCGTGCTGGTTTCGAGCGAGCAGACGCCGATGCTCCTTTGATAGATGGGTCTGTTTCTTCAATGACTAGCTCTACTGATGATGGCAGCTCTAGGCCTGCAGCGTTGCCGTTAATCAAGACAACTTGTACACCTTGAGTCTCTTCATTGATGAGCAGCAGGTCATCTTCGATCTCGTTGTGCTTGAAGGTAAATTGAGTATAGTCTTCATTGTCCATGAAGATGTACTCGTCGCCATCTACGTAAGAAAACGTCACGTTTCTTTTGCTCATTTCAACGGTATCAACAAGTTCATCAGACTTATATCGTTCTTCGATTTTTGAGCCCGTTGCTAGATCAGTACAGCGCAATTTGTAGATCTTTGCTCCGCCACGACCACCAGGAGTGGTAATCTCGATATCTTTGATTAGCAACGTCTTACCATTTGACTCAATCGCAAAACCTTTTTTAAGCTCACTTGCCTTTGGCATGAAATTTTTCCTTCGTTTTAATTAGACAGTCAATTATACGACCGAATGGTTGATTTGCTCAAGAAACAACTGCGAGCAAGCGGTAACTTTACGAAGAAATTATCCTGTGTCAGGTAGAGTCAACAAAACGATAGCCTATGTATGGGCTAAGTGAATTGAATCTAGGCTGAGGTGTCAGTAATATGGGGCTACATTACTTCTTATTTGATAGCGCCAGTGCAGCCGATTAGCCCCAACTCTTTACCTATCCCACAAGTGTCTTATCATGCCGCAATAGCGGACTTACTGATGTGCTTAAAAAGCGCGCTCAGGGATAATCTTCATAGTGTTTATATTTATGGTTCTGTAGCTCAGGGTAGAGCAATTGCTGGTGTGTCAGATCTTAATGTGGTGGTTGTGACGCAATCGTCGCTTTCAGCGAACCAAAAAAAGGTCTTCAATACCATTGATTGGCGTTTTCAAAAGCACTTCCCAATGGTTGATGGCGTTTCCCTTCGCAGTACCATCTTTAATGATGTTGTCTCTTTAGAGGCGTTATTTACTTGGGGCTTTTTGCTGAAGCAATGTTGCGTGTGTGTGCATGGTGACGATCTTGCTGAATGCTTTGGTGATTATGTGGCAAGTTGGGAAATTGCCAAACAATGGAATATGGATATCGGGCAAGCCGTACCCATGCTTAGGCACCATATAGCGGTCGCAAACACCGATAAGGCACTACTAAAGGCGCAGCGAGAGATGGCGAAAAAACTACTTCGCGCGGCGTATGGTTTGATCATACCAAAAACAAAACGATGGCGTGACGAGCCGCACCAGTGTGCTCAACAATTTCTTCTCTTTTATCCTGATAAGCGAGTGATTATAGAGCGCCTTGAAATTCTGCTGGGCCCAAGAGTCATCGCCAAGCGCTCGGTCGTTGCGTTATTGGATGACTTTGGGCAATGGCTAATCAGCGAGTATAAAAAAACCGAATTTAGAATCGGTTAACGTTTCGAGAGCCTACCCATTCTTGATTGCATTACTTAACCAGTGAGTGTGGCTATAGTTCGAAACCTCGAAACCTCGAAACCTCGAAAGCGCTAAAATAACCCCATTTGCGGCGCACTAAGATCGTCAAAGTTCTTATCAATGAAAGGCAAAATAGCCTCAGCGACAGGTCTTAACTGTTTATCAATGTAATGCTGGTAATCAATGGCAGAAGAGCAATAGTCCTTGGGCTCAGGTCCATTGACGGTAATGATGTATTCAATACGTCCTTTATTTTGATATTGCAGTGGACGACCTAATCGTTGGTTTATTTGATCAGCCATTCGCGCGGCTCGAACTTGCGGTGGAATATTTTTTACGTATTCATGCAGCTTTCTTCGCAGGCGCTTTTGGTAGATCAGTTTAGAATCATTATCCCCATTTGCCGTGGACTCTACAGTCGCTCGGATATAGTCGTCTGGATCTTGCCCGGTGAAGATCATTTGATACAGTGTTTGTTGAAATTCTTGCGCCAAAGGTGTCCAATCGGTGCGAGCGCTTTCTAGTCCTTTAAATATGAGTTTTTCACCTGTAGGGGTGCGTTGAAGGCCGGCGTAGCGCTTCTTGGAGCCGGTTTCTGATCCTCGTATCGTTGGCATCAAAAACTTGCCGTAATGGGTTTCATACTCCAACTCAAGAATCGAGGTCAGTTGATACTCATCAAATAAGTGCTGCGTCCACCACTCATTAATATACGTCACTAAACTGTTGCCAATATCATCCGCTTTGTCATTGATGTAACTGCCGTTGAGTGAAACAAATATCGAGTCTGTGTCGCCATAAATTACCTGATAGCCTTTCTGTTCTATGAGGACTTTTGTTGTTTTCATTATTTCGTGGCCGCGCATCGTGATGGACGATGCTAGGCGAGTATCGAAGAAGCGGCAACCGGACGAACCCAGTACCCCATAAAATGAGTTCATGATGATTTTTATGGCTTGAGAAAAGGCTTTTTCTTGATTGGCTTTTGCCACGTCACGAGCCTTCCAAAGGTCTTCAATTAAGTTTGGAAGAAAATGCTGAGCTCTGTGAAATTGACCGCCGCGAAAGCCCGCCACCGCTTGTGAATTATGCCGACCAATCTCGAGTTTTAAACCTTCAATAAGCCCCATCGGGTCAATCAAAAATGAGCGAATAATCGAAGGGTAAAGGCTTTTAAAGTCCAATACTAATACCGAGTCATAGAGTCCAGGAATGGAGTCCATCACGTAGCCACCTGGGCTGGCTATCCAGTTTTCAGGGTGGAGGTTTGGGGCGGCATATTGAGCGCGGTGAAGGCGAGGGAGGTAGAGGTTGGTGAAGGCAGCAACAGAGCCGCCTACACGATCCAGTTCTACACCAGTCAGGCGGGTGCGTTCAATAGCGAAGTCGAGTAAATGCGTGGTGTTAAAAATACGGTTGACCAGTACACAATCTTGCAGGTTGTATTTGGCTAGAGCAGGTTTGTCTTTTTGGTACATGGTGTTGATTTCTGCCATGCGATCATGGACGTTATGTATCGCTTTGCCTTCACCGAGTAGTTCTTGAGAGACCGCCTCTAGAGACCAGGACCGAAAGTGGTACGTCGCGGTTTTTAACGTATCTATTCCATCAAGCACGACTCGGCCCGGTATGTTAATGAAGCTCTGCCCGCTGGATGGTAACGTGCGAAAATACACTCGTTGTTCATTGCGACCAAGAGTGAGTGCTACTCGATGAAATTCAGCTCGTTTTTGTAGTAATTTGAAATCAAAATCGATGACACTCCAGCCAATGATGACGTCTGGGTTGAAGTTTTTAAACCACTGATTTAAAGCAACCAGTAGCGACTTTTCGTCATTAACCCATTGTATCGCCGTGTCGGCGGGTTGAGGTTGGCCGACCATGATCACCCGACTGTCATTATCGGCATCGAAACCAATAGAATAAAGCTGACCTTTTTCTGAGCATTCTATGTCGATGGACAACACATTAAGTTTAGGACGATGTTTTCCCGCTTTACACTTGGCGTTGGTGACTTGAATAAATTGATTGGACTGACCTGGGTTGATGGTTCGTCGTTGTCCGGTAAATGTTAAGCTGCCTTGAATAAAACGTTCCATCAAAAAACGATCGGCTAATTTAATATCACTCTCGAGCACTAGCACATCGGTGTGCTTTAATGCTTCGGCCAGCTTACGAGAATCGGCAATAGTGCGGCAATAAATAGCACTGAGCGCTTCACCAGCAAAGCTTTTGAGTGCGATTTCTTTAGGGAAGATCGCAACATTTAATGACTCTGCCTGCGCGGTGACGGAGCGTAAACTGGTTAGTGGAACGAAAAAAACGGGTTGCTGATCATCAACCAATAGCTGCGTCGGTCCTTCTCCTGTCGTTAGCCATAATTCAATGATCGGTCCTGTAGGAGTATCCCGCGCTTGGCGCGTGAGAAGAAAGCCAGTATTTATATCCAATAGGGGTCCTAAATAGCCACGATTTAGATGAATAATTGCGCAATACTCAGTGGCTGATAAAAACGAATTTGTTTTAGTGTATCAGAGCTCTGCAAAGAGAGACAATTTGCTGGTATGAGCTAAGATTAGGTGGCGATTCTTACATTATCTTTGTTAACGATACGGCCCACAATAGTGACTTGTATCGTGTTTTAACGATTAAATAGATAATCATATGGTGGTGATTTCATATGTAAAAAGGTGAAATTATTGTGAGAAAACGGAGGCTTACACTGGGTTGTATACTTTGTAACCTAATGATTTTTAAGTTTTTATGATTGACGGTGTCGCCACTTCATCGTAATGTATTTATCAAAATTTGCAGTCGTGCACGATTTGCGCGGCAGCTTTTTTGTATAATTTGCGATATGATACGCAGCCAAGCTGCTATCCACTAACCTTGAGTGGTCGCAGAGCCAATAAATAAGTGTGGAGATACAAGTTTGATTAATGTTTTCCTTGTAGATGATCACGAACTGGTTCGCACAGGGATCCGACGTATTATTGAAGACGTCCGTGGTATGAATGTAGCAGGGGAAGCTGACAGTGGTGAAGAGTCTGTAAAATGGTGTCGTAACAATCATGTAGACGTTATTTTAATGGACATGAATATGCCTGGAATTGGTGGTTTAGAAGCGACAAAAAAAATTCTACGCCATAATCCAGACGTTAAGATCATCGTATTAACTGTACATACCGAAAATCCGTTTCCAACGAAAGTGATGCAAGCAGGGGCGGCTGGTTATTTAACCAAAGGCGCAGCGCCTGATGAAATGGTGAACGCCATTCGCTTAGTTCATAGTGGACAGCGATACATTTCGCCTGAAATAGCCCAACAAATGGCTTTGAGCCAATTTTCTTCGGCTTCAGAAAACCCATTTAAAGATCTATCCGAGCGCGAGCTTCAGATCATGATGATGATCACTAAAGGGCAAAAAGTAACGGATATTTCTGAACAGCTTAGTCTTAGCCCAAAGACAGTTAACAGCTATCGATATCGCTTATTTAGCAAGTTAGATATTAATGGAGATGTTGAACTGACTCACTTAGCGATTAGACACGGAATGTTAGATACTGAGACATTGTAGTGTCAGACCAAACTTTTGATTCAACGTCTTTCTTAAAAACAGTAACCAACCAACCCGGCGTCTATCGAATGTACGACGCCGAGTCGGTGGTGATATACGTTGGCAAAGCAAAAGATTTAAAAAAGCGGTTAGCGAGTTACTTTCGTAAGAAAGTTGACCGTGAGAAGACACGTGCTTTGGTGAGTCATATTGATAAAATTGACGTGACAGTGACCCACACTGAAACCGAAGCGCTGATCTTAGAACATAATTACATTAAGCAATACCTACCGAAATACAACGTACTATTACGAGACGACAAGTCTTATCCGTACATTTTTATTTCTAATCACAAGCACCCTAGATTGTCGTTGCACAGAGGGGCTCGCCGACGCAAAGGCGAATATTTCGGCCCTTACCCTGATTCAGGGGCAGTGCGTCAAACATTACATCTTATCCAAAAAATCTTTCCCGTTCGTCAGTGCGAAGATTCAGTGTATGGCAACCGAAGTCGTCCTTGTTTGATGTACCAAATTGGGCGCTGTGCAGGACCTTGTGTTAGTAGCATTATTTCAGATGAAGACTATCAGGAACTGGTTGGTTACGTTCGTTTGTTCTTGCAAGGGAAAGACAAGCATGTGTTACAACTTCTTGTCGATAAAATGGATGAAGCCAGTCGGACGCTTAAGTTTGAAGATGCGGCAAAGTTTCGCGATCAAATCCAAGCTATTCGTCGTGTTCAAGAGCAGCAGTTTGTGTCGGAAGATAGCGATGATGACATGGATGTATTGGGCTATGCACAAGAAAATGGTGTTGCTTGTATTCATATCCTAATGATTCGCCAAGGGAAAATACTCGGCAGTCGTAGCCATTTCCCCAAAATACCGGTCGATACAGAACAGCGTGAAGTATTTTACAGTTTCTTGAGTCAGTATTATTTAAATCAGAGTGAGTCACGCACGATCCCAAGCCGCATTATTCTTAATAGTGGTCTTATGGACGAGGTGGCCGATTTGCAGGCGGGATTGTCAGACATCGCGGGTCGAAAAGTGACATTTAATACCGACCCATCAGGCTCTCGTGGCCAATACCTGAAGCTTTCTAATACTAATGCATTGACGGCTATTACCAGCAAAATCAATCATAAAATGACGGTGAATCAACGTTTTAAAGCGTTGCAAAAAGTGTTTAAACTCGACAGTATTACCCGCATGGAGTGTTTCGATATTAGTCATACCATGGGTGAAAACACCATTGCATCTTGTGTCGTGTTTAATCAAGAAGGCCCCGTAAAACAAGAGTACCGTCGTTACAACATTACTGGTATTACTGGGGGGGACGATTATGCTGCGATGGGGCAGGTACTTGAACGTCGTTATTCAAAAGTAGATGTTGATAAAATTCCAGACATCATTTTTATCGATGGCGGTAAAGGCCAGCTAAATCGTGCTGTCGAGATCGTATCGAAGTACTGGGGTGAGTGGCCCAAATTACCGCTGTTGATTGGTATCGCGAAAGGGGTGACTCGCAAGCCAGGTTTAGAGACACTCATTACGCCACAGGGGGATGAGTTTAATTTGCCAAGTGATGCGCCAGCGCTGCATCTAATACAGCACATTCGTGATGAAAGTCACAACCATGCGATCGCTGGGCACAGAGCTAAGCGCGCAAAAGCAAGAAGAACCAGTCCACTTGAAGGAATTGAAGGTGTTGGGCCAAAACGCCGTCAAGCTTTACTTAAGTATATGGGTGGCTTACAAGAATTAAAGCGTGCAACTGTTGAAGAAATCGCCAAAGTGCCCGGAATTAGTATTTCTTTGGCAGAAAACATCTATCAAGCATTGAAACACTAGTAAAAATCCCGCACCATAAAGACGCAGTAAAATAGAGCTGATAATCATATGCGTTTAAATATACCTAACATTTTGTCTTTGCTGAGATTATTTCTCATCCCCGTGTTCGTCGTAGCATTTTATTTACCCTATAGCTGGGCACCTTTTGCCGCAGCAACGATTTTTTGGGTAGCAGGCTTCACCGACTGGCTGGATGGAATGCTAGCAAGAAAGCTAAACCAAACTTCGCGCTTCGGAGCCTTTATTGATCCTGTTGCGGACAAAGTGCTGGTTGCCACGGCGTTGATACTGATCACTGACCATTATCATAGCATTTGGATCACCATCCCTGCGGTTACCATGATAGGACGCGAAATCATCATTTCAGCCTTGAGAGAGTGGATGGCAGAGATAGGAAAACGTGCAAGTGTTGCCGTTTCTTGGGTTGGTAAAGTCAAGACGGTGACACAGATGTTGGCGCTATGGCTACTGGTCTGGCGTTATGATGATTGGATGATTTGGGTAGGATATGCTGCTTTGTATATCGCAACGATACTGACTTACTGGTCAATGATGCAGTATTTGTCGGCAGCAAAAGACGACTTACTGAATTCAGAAGACGATTAGAATTTAAACAAGAAAAGGCGAGCGATGAGCTCGCCTTTTTCATACTTGTAAGTCGTTAAAGCTGATGTACAAAGATAAATTCGTAAATTTGGGCTCAGCCTACAGCCAATCAACCTTCAACTTGGCGAAAATGAGCAGTTAGATCGCAAATAATCGGCATGTTTATGCTACTAAATTGAGCAAATCGCCCGTTTTTGAATGTTTATTAGGCAAACGATTCAAAATATAAAAAAATACTATTGACTCATTTGGTCGATTACGTAAAATGCATCCCGTACTCAAGAGGAACTGCCTAGAGCAACTTCAAGAGTAGCAATAAAAAGGCGCCTTGGCAGAGTGGCTATGCAGCGGATTGCAAATCCGTGGACCTCGGTTCGACTCCGGGAGGCGCCTCCATTCTCTTAACGAGAAATGGTTATGTGAGAAAATTTGCGATACTAGCTCAGTTGGTAGAGCGCAACCTTGCCAAGGTTGAGGTCATCGGTTCGAACCCGATGTATCGCTCCAAATTTTGAATGCACCGTGACAACGATGCATAAGATGGTGTTTTACTTTTCAGTAATCGGCATCGCAATAAAGAATTGCGTGCCCTGGTGGTGGAATTGGTAGACACAAGGGATTTAAAATCCCTCGGCGTTCGCGCTGTGCCGGTTCAAGTCCGGCCCGGGGCACCATCTATTAAAGTCTATGTAGTATCATTACTATATAGCAATGCGATACTAGCTCAGTTGGTAGAGCGCAACCTTGCCAAGGTTGAGGTCATCGGTTCGAACCCGATGTATCGCTCCAATTCAAAGCCCTAGCAGAAATGCTAGGGCTTTTTGGTTTTTACCGTCGATAACCTTTCATCCCTTAAGCTTTCATTGCCTTAAGCTTTCATTTTTATCCCTTTCTTACCGCCCTAAGCGTGCCAAATCAGACTTTATCTTAGTGGTCGTTTTTGCCATGATGTGTGACTCATTGCTAAAAATAAACGACTCTGGAGTAAGCATGTTTACAGGAATTATCCAATCTGTCGCCACCATTGACAAAATCACGGACTTAAATGGCATTCGTACGTTCGAGATTAATTTCCCTCCCGGTTTTTGTGTGGATTTGGAGATCGGTGCAAGTGTCGCAGTAGATGGTGTTTGCTTGACGGTGACCGAACTCATTGATGACAATCGTGCTTTGTTTGATGTCATGCTACAAAGCTTACTGATTACTACGCTAAGTGATTTCAAGCAAGGCCAACGTATTAACGTGGAGCGAGCGGCTAAGGATGGTGCAGAAATAGGTGGGCACCCATTGTCTGGGCATGTTGACTTTAAAACGACATTGGTCGATATCCTTCAGCAAGAAGGCAATTATCGAATTCGTTTCTCTTTACCTACTGAGTGGAAGCCTTACGTATTTCCGAAAGGATACATCGCCATAAATGGAGCGAGCTTAACCGTATCTGAAGTTGATAAAGAGCAAAGCTGGTTCGATGTTTGGTTGATCCCAGAAACACTGCGCATGACGACGTTTGGGCACAAAGGTGCCGATGACTACGTCAATATCGAAATTGAACGTGGAACGCAAGTCGTTGTGGATACCGTGCGAGACACTATTAAAGAAACACTGGGTCCTCTGTTACCGATGTTTGAAAAGTTTCTGGAGCAACAGGGGGCGAATATTGACGTGATTGGTCAGGAAACAACGCGCCATCTTTCTGATAAGAAGTAATCGATGGGTTGTGGTTAGATAATCGCGCCGTGAACCGTGGTTGCGGCGTTTATTCTACAGGTTTCATTTCATCATTTTATTGAATGTAAGCGACGTAAAAAACATTGCGATGGTAATAAGTTTTATGTTATTTTCCCGCGCAATCTCGGAGTGATTCTGGGGGATACGCGTTACCATCGTTCACACAGCGATGTAACGTAGGGTAGGTACTGATTAATCGAATAATCAGTAGACGGGATACTGTTGTCGCAAAGCGGCATGTTTAAGGAAACCCAACATTGAAACTTATTAACTCACACGTTCTTACTAGCATCGTATCTCTACGCTGCCTATTTCCTAACTGTATATTTCCTAACTGTATTGTGCGCGCTAAAAGCCATATTACAGAGCCTTGATTCCTAATTAGCTAAATCCTGTCTAAACCGATTATTCCGTTTAGCGCTCTGTCACATCTGTATTTTCAGATGGGGCGTATTTTGCTATTTATTTTGCAGGGTCTGAGCCCTGTATAAACACTAGGTTACAGAAATGAGTACAGCATTCGATATCGAATCTACCCCCTTCGCCGCGTCTATATCGGCGACGATTCCGCACGTTAACGGAATTTATGATCTTACGCCGGATCAATTGTTGTTAGATCAAGCCGAGCATGAATCTAACGTCCGTTCATACCCAAGGCGTCTTCCCATTGCGATTAAACACGCCTATGGCGCGTTGGTTGAAGATACGCGAGGGCAAGTTTTTCTTGATTGTTTAGCAGGGGCAGGGACTCTTGCGATGGGTTATAACCACCCTGAAATCAATCAAGCATTAAAGGATCAACTTGATTCAGGTCTGCCTTATCAAACACTCGATATCACAACGTCGGCGAAAGAGGCGTTTATTCAACGAGTTAAAGCCTTTCTTCCAAGTGAATTCTCCAACAATTCAGTGATTCAGTTTTGTGGCCCATCTGGGGCTGACGCGGTTGAAGCTGCGATCAAACTGGCCAAGCAAACTACCGGTCGAAATACTATGTTTGCCTTTAGAGGGGCTTACCATGGCATGACCAATGGCACCATGGGAATGATGGGTAACTTAGGCACGAAAGCTCGTCGTACAGGGCTGATGTCAGATGTGCATTTCATGCCGTTCCCCTATGATTTAAGGTGCCCATTTGGTCTTGGCGGTGATGCGGGTGCGAAACAGAGCATTCGTTATATTGAGCGCCTGCTAAATGATGATGAAGCAGGCATCATGAAACCTGCGGCCATGATTGTCGAGCCAGTCCAAGGTGAAGGTGGGGTTATTCCGGCTCCGGCTTTTTGGCTTAAAGAGCTAAGGCGCCTTTGTGATGAGCATGGTATCTTATTGATTTTAGATGAAATTCAATGTGGTGTAGGTAAGTCAGGCTACCGGTTTGCCTTTGAAGAGTCAGGCATTTCACCCGATATTCTATGCTTATCTAAAGCAATAGGTGGTGGGTTACCAATGTCACTGTTGGTGTTTGACAAGACCATTGATACTTGGCAAGCAGGAGAGCACACCGGAACGTTTCGTGGCAACCAATTAGCCATGGTTTCTGGCGCAAAAGCGTTAGAAATTATCGAGCGAGACAACCTTGTTGAGCATGCTAACGTGGCGGGCGCCTATTTACGTTTAGGGCTAGAGCGAATTCAGAGTCGTGTTCATTGTATTGCCCAAGTGCGTGGTATGGGGTTGATGCTTGGTTTTGAAGTGATGAAGCCTACAGGAGAGAAAAACAAGTTTGGTGAACCTCTTGCTGATGGAGAGCTGACGCTGGCCATTCAGCGAGCGGCGTTGGAACGTGGATTAATGGTGGAGAAAGGTGGTCGTGATGGCTCAGTCATTCGTTTGTTGCCACCACTGATTATTTCCTATGAGCAGATTGATTTTGCCTTACGTGTGCTTGAAGAAGCGATCATTGTGGCTGGTGGCGGAGAAAAAACGCCACAAGATACCAAACGTTTGGAGTGGGAAAAACACTTTGTTCATACCGGTGCAAACGGTAGCAATGAATTTTCACAAGTCATGAACCATACCACCCAAGCAATGAAAGAAGTGCTCGAACAAACTCAAGCGCCATATTCCGCGCTTGATCCAAAGCAACTTGAAGCGGCAATTAACGCTGTAAATTTGGACCGAAATCATCACAGTTTGCAGAACGTCGTGGACAATACGGCTGACCTTGTTGCCAAAAACGCCATTTTTACCCAGCACCCTAATTGCATCGCCCATCTTCACACGCCACCGCTAATGCCAGCTATTGCAGCAGAAGCCATCATCGCTGTTTTGAATCAATCAATGGACTCTTGGGACCAGGCGTCCTCAGCGACGTATGTTGAGCAAAAAGTACTGAATTGGCTATGTGAACGCTATGAGCTAGGGGAACTGGCGGATGGTGTATTCACAAGCGGTGGTACCCAAAGTAATTTAATGGGCTTGCTGTTAGCAAGAGATCGCTTTGCTGACATCACCACGGGTCACTCGATCCAAAAGCAAGGAATGCCAAGTTACGCTGATAAATTGCGTATTGTTTGCTCCGATAAATCACACTTTACGGTGCAAAAGTCAGCGTCATTGCTGGGTCTCGGTGAAAGAGCGGTGCATTGTGTTGCCACTCACGAAGACGGCACGATTCGCCTTGATGCATTGCAGACGGATATTTTGTCTTTACAGCAACAAGGGCTAATACCGTTCGCTTTAGTGGGCACAGCCGGTACTACCGACCATGGTGCGATTGATGATCTCAATGGGCTCGCCGCTGTCGCTTCAGCCCATAATATGTGGTTTCACGTCGACGGCGCTTACGGTGGAGCGCTGATTCTTGGTCGTCATAAAAGCAAGTTGCAAGGAATAGAGAAAGCCGATTCCGTGAGTGTCGATTTTCATAAGTTGTTTTATCAAACAATCAGTTGTGGCTCATTGTTAATCAAAGACAAAAGCAACTTTACGTATTTATTGCATCACGCCGATTACCTCAATCGAGAGCACGATACGCTACCAAACTTAGTGGATAAGTCTATTGCGACCACTAAACGTTTTGATGCGTTAAAAGTCTTTATGACGATGCAAAGCGTAGGGCCAGATTCGTTAGGCAGTATGGTGGATCACCTTATCGACCAGACTCAGCAAGTCGCTGAACTTGTCCGTCAGCACGCTCACTTTGAGCTGTTAGCGACGCCTTCACTTTCAACGGTGCTATTTAGAGCAAACCACCTTAACGTCGACGATTTAGACCGATTAAATCAAACCATTAGGCTAGAAGCGCTGACACAAGGGATCGCGATTTTAGGGGAAACGGTCGTAAAAGGACAATCAGCATTAAAGTTCACTATTCTTAATCCGTGTTTAACGCTTTCTCATTTTGAAGCGTTACTCAACAACATTCATCAATTAGCGCTAGAGCTAGTAGAAAAGGAAAATAAATAATGGCAATTTTACAGATCGGTGCTGGCGGCGTTGGTTGGGTTATCGCACATAAAGCGGCGCAGAATAACCAAGTGTTGGGTGATATCACTATCGCATCACGTACCATCGCGAAATGCGAGAAAATCATTGAATCCATCAAGGGTAAAAATAACCTTCAAGATCCGACCAAGGCTCTGCAGGCACGTTCGGTTAATGCGGATGATGTTGACGCGTTAGTCGAGCTTATCAAAGAGGTGCAACCTGATTTGGTTATCAATGCCGGTCCTCCGTGGGTGAATATCGCCATCATGGAAGCGTGTCTTCAAGCGAAAGTGTCTTATCTTGATACGTCTGTTGCTGTTGACCTTTGTTCTGAAGGTCAGCAAGTACCACAGGCCTACGACTGGCAATGGGGCTTTCGTGACAAATTTAAGGATGCGGGCATTACCGGTATCTTGGGAGCTGGGTTCGATCCTGGCGTGGTCAGTGTGTTTGCTGCGTACGCGGTTAAACATCTATTTGATGAGATCGACACGATTGACGTCATGGATGTCAATGCTGGTGATCACGGCAAGAAATTTGCCACTAACTTTGACCCAGAAACCAATATGTTAGAGATTCAAGGCGACTCTTTCTATTGGGAGAATGGTGAGTGGAAACAAGTGGGTTGTCACTCGCGCATGCTTGAGTTTGATTTCCCGCTTGTTGGTAAGCATAAAGTGTACTCAATGGCACACGATGAAGTGCGTTCTATGCAAGAGTTTATCCCGGCGAAGCGTATCGAATTTTGGATGGGCTTTGGTGATAGTTACTTGAATTACTTTAATTGCATGCGTGATATCGGTTTGTTGAGTCCTGATCCGGTGACGCTGCATGATGGTACGGAAGTTCATCCGTTGCATGTTCTAAAAGCACTGCTTCCTGACCCTACGTCTCTTGCTCCTGGGTATACGGGAAAAACCTGTATTGGTACTTGGGTTCAGGGCACGAAAGATGGTCAGCCTCGTAGCGTGTTTATTTATAACAATGCCGATCATGAAGTGGCGTATGAAGATGTAGAACATCAAGCTATTTCTTATACGACTGGCGTTCCTGCTATCACCGCTGCACTTCAATATTTCCGAGGAGAGTGGGCTGAAGCTGGCGTATTCAACATGGAACAACTGAACCCTGACCCATTCCTCGCGACGATGCCAGAGATTGGTTTAGACTGGCATGTTCAAGAACTTGAAGTGGGTCAGCCTGATATTCAAATTTTGAAGTAGTAGACAGTAGCAAGGCAAATCAATCCAAGCCGATGTATTGAACATCGGCTTTGTTGGATCTTTATGAGTGATAAAATCATGCAAAACAGCGAATTAAAAACGCCTTATTTTATGATCAATGAAGAAAAATTGATCGCTAATTTAGAGAAGGCAAAACAACTTAAAGAGTGCTCTGGAGTCAAGTTAGTACTGGCACTAAAGTGTTTCTCTACTTGGGGCGTTTTTGATGTCATCAAGCCTTATCTTGACGGCACAACAAGCAGTGGACCATATGAGGTTAGACTTGGTCACGAAACATTTGGTGGGGAGACGCATGCCTACAGCGTTGGCTACACCGAAGATGATGTGAAAGAAGTGGCGGGGCTTTGCGACAAACTGATTTTTAACTCACAGTCTCAGTTGTCGGCGCATCGTCATTTGGTGGAAGGAAAAGCTTCCATTGGCTTGCGACTAAACCCAGGTGTGAGCTATGCCGGACAAGACTTAGCGAATCCAGCAAGGGAATTCTCTCGCTTAGGTGTACAAGCGGATCATCTTGACCCGACCGTTTTTGATTCGATTGATGGCGTGATGTTTCACATGAATTGTGAAAATAAAGATGTGGATGCATTTACGGCGCTGTTAGATGCGATTTCAATGCAGTTTGGTGATCAATTAAATAAGCTAGACTGGGTGAGTCTAGGCGGGGGCGTCTTTTTCACTTGGCCTGATTATGATATTGAGAAGTTGGGACAAGCGCTAAAATATTTTGCCGAAAAGCATGGGGTTCAACTTTATCTAGAGCCGGGCGAAGCGATCATTACCAAGACGACAGATTTGGTTGTTACAGTGGTCGATATTGTTGAGAACGGTATGAAAACGGCGATTGTGAATTCTGCGACAGAAGCGCATCGACTTGATACCTTGATCTATAATGAACCCGCTTCAATTCGCGAAGCGACCGACAACGGCTCACATGAATATGTTATCGGCTCATGTTCTTGTTTGGCTGGCGACCAGTTTTGTGTCACGCAATTCGATAAGCCGTTAGCGATTGGTCAGCAATTGCATATTGAAGATAGCGCGGGTTATACCATGGTGAAATTAAACTGGTTCAATGGCTTAAAAATGCCAGCCGTATTTTGTCAGCGAGCAGATGGGCGAATTCAAAAGCTAAATGAATTTGGTTATGACGACTTTAAGCGCTCACTGTCTCAGTGGTCGATTGAGTCGTAGAGTGCAGCGCAATTAAACCATTTACCTTGATGGACAACGTTACCTTGATGGATAACGGTGTAGTTGAAAAGCTAAAACTTGCCTTGACGAATGAAAGGTGGCTTAGCAAACTGCGAGATGAAAAGTAAACGCTATTCTCATGCTTTATATGTATGAGAATAGCAGAGCGTATCAAACATAAATTAAGTGATGACTATGGTAATTATTTCCACCAACTTCGGCGATATTGAAATTGAAGTGAACCTTGAAAAAGCACCTGTGAGTGCGAAAAACTTCCTTAAATATTGTCAGGAAGGTTTTTATGAAGGCACGATTTTTCATCGCATCATCGATGGTTTCATGATCCAAGGAGGAGGTTTGGATGAGAACATGACAGAAAAGCCGACTCGTGCCCCTATCGTCAATGAAGCGAATCGTGGTTTAAAAAACACTATCGGTACCATTGCAATGGCAAGAACGGATGCGCCTCATTCAGCAACGGCTCAGTTTTTTATTAACCTGGATGACAATGATTTCCTAGATCATACCGCGACCACGAATAATGGGTGGGGGTACGCCGTGTTTGGTAAAGTTACCGCTGGTATGGAAGTGGTAAATGCCATCGGCAAAGTCACGACCACGTCAAAGCTAGGCCATGATGATGTGCCGAATGATGCGATTGTCATTCAGCGTGTAACGGTTCAGTAAAAGCCAACTAGCCACTCATATCGCTGCTTAAATTATATAGTTTCTGTGTTAGATGACCTAAGCGGCGGTTCAACAAGCCTGCAACCTAAAAGAATGAATTACGCCACTACGCCGTTTTGGTTTTTCTCCCCCGACCTTGTTGAAATGTACTGTCGTTTACTTGTTAGGTTTAACGAGACGGTGTTATGCCATCACGATAGACGTTAGGTGTGGGTTGTCGTTAAGTACATCGACACGACATATATGGGCAAGAGGTATAAGCATTTCATGGTCACCACTGCGTATTTTTAAACACTCCTGTTTATTAGCATTTCTTTGTATATCCACGGCAATGCCTTCTACGGTGTATGTTTTTTTTTGCGTGGTGACTGTTTTGCTGCTGGCGTTTACACAAAAGGCGAGCAGGGTAGCGATAGAGGCATAGCAACTCTAACTGGTCGTAATGAGAACAAGACAGCATAGCAATGACCTCTTAATTTCAAATTTTGCTAGTTTCTTATTAGCAATTTATTGAAGCGTAGTAAAAGTCGGATTCCTTTGCGTAGCGGAAATCAAATTGAAGTGGCGCGGCAGACTGGGTTTCAATTTCAATGGAAAACTGAGTGGTTGGCATCACTTCAAACTCAACACGGTACCACTGGGTTTGTTGATACTGCTGAATCAGGGCGGTACTGCTGGCTGAATACTCCTGCTTAGTATTTCCGGCCACTAGCCGAACTTGGCCCAATATTGGTAATCCAGTGAGTGATGATGCCGCTTCATTTCCTGGTTTTAGCACAATAGTGACAACGAGATGTTGTTCGTCGGGCTCGTTGGGAAATACATCAAGATGGAATGAGGCTTGGTCTGTCGCTAAGCCATCAAATTCGGTTTTATGATACCCACAACTGCGGCTTTTCACGAGGTAATAACCGTCTTGTGGTAACGGTTTGAAGTAGGCGCGTTGGGTCGGGTAGGCGACACAACCAGCAAGAAATATTAAGCAAATTGTCAGGAAAAACCATCGCATTATTATATCGTTCCTATAGGTATCGTCCGTCGTCGAAAGTGTCAGTATGCCGCAGGAACGAAGGAATAAATAGGTGTACTGACAAAGCCTTACTCGGTTTATGACAGACTATGACGAAACGTTAGGGGCGCTGCCATTGCCGGACTAAATAGATCAAGAATCGGAGACATAGTGTTGGATTCGGCAATGTGATTGCATTGAGTAAGGGGTATTAAAGCGCTTAAAAATGGAAGCGCTATATTAGTTATTCTTTTCTTAGCTATTCTTTTCGAGCATGTTTTATCACCTAGGACCTAGGACCTAGGACCTAGGACCACCAACCCAACACCACGCATCGAAACTGTGCTTGAAAATATCGACAGCTTCGATGCGTGGGCGGATTCTAGAGGCGAATGAATATTAATGACATGCCCAGTATGCTAGTTAGCGAGTGCCGCCACTAAGGCTTTGCCAACCGCATGCGCGCTGGTTGGGTTTTGACCAGTAATCACTCGCTCGTCGGTCAGCACGAGTTCTTGCCAGGGCTGCACTTTATTGAAACGTGCTGCGTTACGCGCTAGTGCTTCTTCAAGCAAAAATGGAATACTATCGATAGTACCAAAATCCACTTCTTCTTCACGCGTAAAGCCGGTGACAGATTTTGATGCGAGCAGTTTCTCACCATTGCTCAATGTAATCGGTAACAACGCTGCTGGACCATGACAGACGGCGGCAATAACCCCACCATCTTCGTAGTGTGTTGCCGCCAAACGAGCAAAGTCTTCATTACTAGCCAGATCAGAGAGCAAGCCAAATCCGCCGGGATAGAAAATCGCATCATAGTCTGCGATATTGATTTGATTGACAGGTATGGTGTTATTAATACGGTTTTGAAGGTCGTCACTGCTTAGCAACGCCGTGTTCACATCATCACCCTCCATTTCAGTTCCATAAAGTGGTGCTTTGCCACCATGAATGGATGCAATATCGTATTCAAATCCTGCTTCGAGCATGGCATGTAGGGCATGCGTCAACTCTGGGGCAAATGTGCCATTTGCATCTTGAGTCTCACCTAATGTGGCGTGGTTAGTGACTGGTATCAGTACTTTCTTCATTTTCTGTCCCTTTTGATATTGTTATGTGCTTTTGCTGATGTATGAAGTGTAGTTGTAAGTCGTGGTGAAGATAATATCGATTAATGACAAAATATTATTGCTAAATAGCAATAATAAAGACAAAGTGCCAATTGAACTGGGTCGTGGAGAAAACGAAGTGGATAGTTTTGAAGGGATTAACGAGTTTGTTGCGGTAGCTGAAAGCCAAGGTTTTTCTGCTGCGGCAAAACAGTTAGGGTGTAGTACTAGCCACGTAAGTCGACAAATTTCAAGGTTAGAGGGGCGTTTAGGCACGGCTTTATTTGCCCGTTCTACTCGGCTTGTTAGCTTAACGCAAGCTGGTCAAGCGTATTATCAGCACTGTAAGGATCTCGTTGTTGGGCTGCAGCAAGCAAACGAACAGATCAGCTCTCAACAAATTCAACTTACCGGTACGTTACGCGTGAGTGCCGCTGGTGGTTTTGCCGAACAGTATGTGGCACCAGCATTGATGGAGTTTGCGAAACAGTATCCAGACCTAACCATTGATATGGATTTTAACAGTCGAATGGTTAACTTCATTGAAGATGGTATTGATTTTGCGATTCGATACGGCAAGTTATCTGACTCTGGGTTAGTCGCGAGAAAGCTTATTGACCGTCCTATGGCAGCAGTCGCGAGCCCAAGTTACCTAGCGAAATATGGGACACCACTGCACCCAAATCAACTCAAACACCATAGCTGTATTATTTCCAATAATGACCATTGGGCATTTGATCACCAAGAAGAAGTCATCGAACGTATTCGGGTACAGGGAAGATGGAAAAGTAATAATGCTGAAGCGGTGGTTAAGGCATGTGAGCAAGGTCTTGGCATTGCTTATATGCCAATGAGTACCTTTGAACATTCGATTGCGCGAGATCTTCTCGTTCCTATATTACAGCCGTACTGGGGTAAGGGCCTTAGTAGTTGGATTGTGTATCAGAACCGACGCTTTTTGCCAATGCGTGCTCGTCTCGCCATTGATTATTTGCTGGAACATTTTGCCGAGTGGCAAAAACACCCCTCGTCGAGTTAGCAGTATAACGAGAAGGGCGTTATACAAGTTGAGCAATCAACAGACGTAGAGCGCCATAAGAATATCAAGTCGCGCGCTAGAACGTGTGCCGGATGATGAATCAGTTCGAGACCGATACAACCACACGTTCATCATTATCAATGATATCCATGATGACGCCACTTGAATCCGGGTCTAATGCTGTGGTTAACATTGATTCCAATTCGCGAGTGTTGTTATCAAAACGGATGACGAAGTCGTATGGAAGTAACGATACCAATGAATGGGCGATGCAAAGTGGGAAACGGATTGATTCTTGAGCGCTGGTGTGGGTAATGTCGATAGTTTCAATTGTGAGGATACGCATAACTTTATTATGAGTGTAGTTGTTTATTGTTGGCTCTATGCTAGGGCATTAGAGTGTCATTCACTATAGGCTAGCGACTATATTCTTGTGAAGCATGCTCGTTTATTTAATGCAACCATATGTATATAAATAGAAGTGTCAATGCTATTCCATCCCTTGTTATAAATTGGACTGAAATGTACTTTGTAAAACAACATGATCACCGTTTTTTTCCACTTCTATCCAGTTTTGTTTAACGTATAGATTCGGAATGTGGGTATAAACCAATAGCTCGGCTTCATTGAGTGAATAGACATAAGACTCAGCATGACGGATCAATTGGCTAGCGATTCCTTGGTGACGAGCATTCGGCGCAACAAATAACGCGTTAATCCAAATTGCTTGTGAGTGAGTGGTTGGTGATAAGAAGCGTGTAAATATCAGTCCTCCCATCAGCGTGCTGCGGTCTAGCGCAAGAATGGGAGGCGGGATAATAAGGCCATCTTTGCTCGCAGATGGGGGTTCAATATCTTGCCACTCCTCTTTTAACCATTGGTAAAAAAGCGCGAGATACTGCTCATGATGAGGTGTGGCTTTAACAACGTTCAATGGGCACCTGTGACTCACTACTATTGCGCGAACTGTCGAAAAAACAACGCCTTAGAAAAGTTAGGTTTCAGCAACTAACTGGGTATTACTTTCACAAAATCGAATGAGATAGCCGTTGGGATCTTGTACCACAAATTGTTTTTGTGTCACGGTTTCGGTGTCACAAAGGTAGCCGGCACGTTCGATAGGAAGGTAAATACTAGTGGGCGCGTGTTGTTTGATATGAGCGTAGAAGGCATCAATGTTGTCAGTGTCCCACTGTAAGTTAACGCCACGCCCCAGTGGATACTCAAGAGCACCAGTGATCCAGCGTCGTCCATCCCCATTCAGTCCCTCTAACATGAGGTCGACACCGTGACGAGTTAGGAAGACAAATGCCTCACTAGGGCGTTGATATTTAACACGAAAACCAAGTACATCTACGTAAAAGTCGATGCTTCGCTGAATATCAAAGCAGTACAGCTCGGGAACAACCCTCATATATTCACCCTAAGTCGTTAATAATATGAAATTTATGTTATGCGATGTTGCAAAGTAATGCTGTGAGGTGGGTGATACTTAAGCGGGATTGTTATCTTCGATGCAATGATAGATTTTAAATATATGGCGTGTGTCTCACTTTATCCTAGGTAATAGAGGTAATAGAGGTAATAGAGGTAATAAAGGTAATAAAGGTAATAAAGGTAATAGGGGGAATACGCTTGTTCGACGTTGAAGACATTGAAACGCGATCTGTCCTGTCATCAGGCGCGGCGAAAGTATCGCCGCCATGTTTTGTTCATTCATTCGCAGTGAAACGGGAGACAGTAATTGCAGTTTAACCTTAAGGTTGGTTGATAGGCTCTCCGGCTTCATCCTCTTCTACTATTTCGGTTTCTTCTAGCGCTTGTGCTAGCCACTGTTTTATTGCTGGGCTGTTTAGAACGGTTTTCTGATATTGCGTTGCTGCCTTTGATAATGGAATTTGATAGGTAGCAAAGCGGAGCGCAATGGGCGCAAACATAGCGTCGGCAATAGACCATTCGCCAAACAGCCACTGATTAGGATATTGACTCATTTGCTGACCCCAAATTTGTTCAATTCGTGCGATGTCTTTACGAGCCTCTTCGGACAGGGATACTTTACGAGAGGCGCGGCAGTTCATTGGCATTTCGTTGCGAATGGCCATAAAGCCTGAATGCATTTCATTGGCGATAGCTCTAGCGGTTGCGCGTTGTTGGCGATCTTTGGGCCAGCAGAAATGATTTAAGTACGCCTCGTTAATGTATTCCAAGATAGCGAGTGAATCCCAAACCGTCGTCTCTCCATCGATAAGCAAGGGAACTTTGGCCGTTGGACTCACCGGTTGTAGAGTTTGGTAAAACGAATCGCTAAATAGCGATAGTTTGATAATATCTGGGTTAAGGTCATGTTGAGCAAAAATAAGCCATGCTCTTAAAGACCAGCTCGAGTAGTTTTGGTTGCCGATATATAACTGCATTGTTCACCTCCTTGTTCTTGGTTGTCATTAACCTTAAAGGATTGTTTTTAGTATAACTAACGGATAGTTTTGATGTTAGCCATCAATAAAAACGATGGGTAATACCGAAACAGGTATTGATAAATAGATCGCACACCGATGATGAGTGTTCAAGGAAGAAAAGCGTTATGGATATAGAGGCACTGCGAAGTTTTTTAGCCTACGTTGAAACGGGAAGCTTTACCCGCGCAGCGCGGCAAATTAATCGCACTCAATCGGCATTCAGTGCTCAGATGAAAAAGTTGGAAGTTGAACTTGGGTCTGCACTGTTTGTAAAAGAGGGGCGGAATTTAAGTTTAAGTGAAGCGGGTCTGCAGCTCAGTGTTCATGCAACACAATTAATCTCACTGCATGATAGCGCGGTGAGTCAACTGCAGGGTTATCAAAATAAACGTTCTCTAAAGCTAGGCTGCCCTGAAGATTATAATCATTCAGTATTACCAAAGGTGGTCAAGCGGCTGCAACGCTTAGCACCGATGTGTTCGATTCAGATCTTTAATGAACCAAGCATCACACTGCGACGTTGGTTGGACGAGGGTAAAATTGATGCGGCCATTATCACGCGCTCGCCTGATAGTGAAGAAGGGTACTGGCTGACCTCTGATCAGGGCGTATGGATTGCCTCGCCATCTTTTGTCGAAAACAACAATCAGCCGCTTCCTTTGGTGTTATTTCAAGCGGATTGTAAATATCATGCAGCCGCGATTGATGGCTTAACGAAACAAGGACGAGAGTTTCAACTTTTGGCTTGTTGTAATTCCGCTTCGGCGCAAAATGCCTTGGTTAACGCCGGACTTGCTGTTGGCGCGATGGGTAAGCTGAGTGTGATGAAAGGCATGATGATTTTACCCTCTATGCCTGCGTTGCCCACGGTTGATATTGTGCTATCCGTTGGGGTAGCTCCACATCCTTTACTCCATACAGATATTCTACAGCAGGAATTGTTGCGAAATATAATGGATGACGAAGGGTAAACACTAATCATTACCGTCTAGTGGGATATGTTGGTGTGTTGATATTTTTAGGCCATTATAAAAATTATTAATATTGGACTTTATGAAATATCGCCAGAGTACTAAATGACCGAGTAGTGTAAAATCATTAACCCTTAAGTGGTATCTTTGATTCGTATCAAAAGCTAACAAATTATTCGTTTGTATTATGTAGCACGGAAAATACATAACTATAAATGAGCAATCGCTATGACGAATAAATTGAAGCAATTATTGACGCCATCGCTCACACGAAGGGGGTTTATCAAGTCCTCTTCCGTGATGGGTGGTCTTGCCGCTGCGACCAGCGCTATTTCCCTGCCATTTAAGTCCTCAAAAGTACAAGCAGACGATGTCATTCCAAGTGAAGAAAAAGTGGTATGGAGTGCGTGCACAGTAAACTGTGGAAGCCGCTGTCCATTACGAATGCATGTGTCTGATGGCGAAATTAAATGGGTAGACGCTGACAATACGGGGTCAGATGATTACGCCGCCAAAGATGTCCAAGTGCGAGCATGTTTACGCGGTCGCTCAATGCGCCGTCGTGTTTATAATCCAGACCGCTTGAAATATCCAATGAAGCGAGTGGGTAAGCGTGGTGAAGGCAAGTTTAAACGTATTTCTTGGGACGAAGCGTACAGCGAAATTGCGAACAGCATTACGTCGATAAAAGAAGAGTACGGCAACGAAGCGTTTTATCTCAACTACGGGACAGGCACGCTGGGTGGGACTGTAACCAAATCGTGGCCTCCAGGTTCGACATTAATTGCTCGTCTAATGAATCTGACGGGTGGTTACTTAAATCATTACGGGGATTATTCTACCGCACAAATCGCTAAAGGTCTGAGCTATACCTATGGTGGTTGGGCAAACGGTAACTCATTCTCAGATACTGAAAACAGTAAGTTAATTGTCCAGTTTGGTAATAACCCAGCTGAAACACGCATGTCAGGTGGTGGATTGATTCACCATTTGATTGAGAGTAAAGCCAAGTCGAATGCACGCATGATCATGATTGATCCGCGTTACAACGATACCGCTGCCGGACGTGAAGATCAGTGGATCCCAATTAAACCGGGTACGGATGCGGCGTTTATCTCTGCAATGGCGCATGTGATGATTAAAGAGGATTTGGTGGATCAGCCTTTCCTTGATAAGTACTGCGTCGGCTATGATGAAAAAACACTCCCGGCGTCTGCTCCAGCTAACAGCGACTATAAATCTTATATTCTAGGTTTGGGTGAAGATGGCGTAGAAAAAACACCACAGTGGGCTGCTCAAATTACCGGTATTCCAGCGGATATCATCATCAAAACCGCTCGTGAGATTGGGTCAACCAAGCCTTGTGCGATCTACCAAGGTTGGGGCTTACAGCGTACTCAAAATGGTGAAATTGCCTCTCGTGCTATTGCTATGCTTGCGTTGCTAACGGGTAACCTTGGCATTCATGGTGGTGGTTCAGGTGCTCGCGAATCGGATTATAATATTCCTTTCGTTCGTTTCCCTACGCTGAAAAATCCAGTAGAAACATCCATTTCTATGTTCCTTTGGACGGATGCTATTGTACGTGGCCCAGAAATGACAGCGACACGTGATGGCGTTCGTGGCAAAGATAAGCTAGACGTGCCAATTAAGTTCATCTGGAACTATGCGGGCAACTGTTTAATCAATCAACACTCTGATATCAACCGCACTCATGACATCCTACAAGATGACAGTGCATGTGAAATGATTGTCGTGATTGATAACCATATGACCTCTTCTGCTAAATATGCCGACATTATCTTGCCCGATCTGACGACGTCAGAGCAGGCAGATTTTTGTATGGATGGCAAAGCGGCGAATATGCCGTATTTCATCTTTGCCGATAAAGCGATTGAACCACAATTTGAAGCGCGCAGTATTTATCAGATCTGTAGTGATCTTGCAGGGCGATTAGGCATTAAAGAAGCGTTTACAGAAGGCAGAGATCAAGAGGGCTGGCTACGTCACCTTTATGCACAAACACTGAAACTAGATCCGATCCTGCCAGATTTTGAAACGGTTCGTAAGCAAGGCATAGTGAAACGCAGTGATCCAAACGGACACTATGTGGCCTATCAAGCCTTCCGTGAAGATCCAATCAATAACCCGCTTAATACGCCATCAGGTAAAGTCGAGATTTACTCAGAAGCGCTGGCGACAATCGCCGCTGAATGGGAACTTCCTGAAGGTGATGTCATTCATCCACTGCCTATCTATGTCAGTACATCAGAAGGCTGGGATTCACCAATGCGTGACAAATTTCCGCTTCAGCTTACCGGTTTTCATTATAAAGCACGATGCCACTCCACCTACGGCAACGTGGACGTACTGAAGCAAGCTGCCCAGCAAGAGATGTGGATTAACCCGATTGATGCTGAGCGTCGTGGTATCAAAAATGGTGATCGTATTCGTATCTTCAATGATCGTGGAGAGGTTCGTATTAACGCCAAAGTAACACCTCGTATGATGCCTGGTGTTGTCGCATTAGGTGAGGGCGCATGGTACGCACCGGATGGTAATAAAGTAGACCATAACGGTTCGATTAACGTTCTGACTTCTCAACGCCCAAGCCCGTTGGCAAAAGGTAATCCTCAACATACCAACCTAGTTGAAGTTCAACTAGCGACTAAGGCGTAAGGACTGAATCATGAAGCAATACGGTTTTTATATCGACTCTAGCAAATGTACTGGCTGTAAAACTTGCCAGCTCTCTTGCAAAGATTTTAAAGATTTAGGCGTTGATAGAAGTTATCGCCGAGTCTACGAGTACGCTGGTGGTAATTGGGTAGAAGAAAATGGTACCTACCGCCAAGATGTATTTGCTTACTATACCTCGATTGCATGTAACCATTGTGATGAGCCTGCTTGTGCAAAAGTATGTCCTTCAGGTGCGATGCATAAGCGCGAAGACGGCTTTGTCGTCGTGGATGAAAAGGTATGTATCGGTTGTAAGCATTGCGCGAATGCTTGCCCTTACGGTGCACCGCAATACAGCGCGGAAAAAGGTCACATGACGAAGTGTGATGGCTGCTTTGAGCGTGTAGCGGAAGGCTTTGAGCCCATTTGTGTCGGTTCTTGTCCTTTGCGCGCATTGGAATTTGGTCCTATTGCAGAGCTTAGAGAAAAATATGGTACCAATGCGGATGTCGCTCCACTGCCATCGTCATCATTGACTAAACCAAATATCGTGATCAAACCAAACCGTCATGCTCGTCCAACGAATGACACAACTGGTCACCTAGCAAACCCTAAGGAGGTTTAATATGGGATGGCATGAATGGCCTCTGATTATCTTTACTGTATTTGCACAAACTGCAGTTGGTGCATTTATTGTATTGGGTTGTCTTAATCTATTTGGCAAAGCAAGTGATGACGTCAAAGCACGTATCAATCGCAATATGTTTTTTATTTGGGTGTTCATGGGGCTTGGTTTTATGGCTTCGACGGCTCACCTAGGTAGCCCAATGCGCGCCATAAATGCGCTCAATCAAATCGGAACCTCATGGCTATCACGTGAGATTCTATTTGGTTCGGCATTCTTTGCTTTTGGTGGCCTGTTTTGGTTACTAGATGTGTTGAAGAAAGGCAGCATAGCCATTCGCAAGGGGTTGTTAGTCGGTGGCATGCTCATGGGTGTGGTATTTATGGTTGCCATGACCAATGTGTATCTTATTAATACGGTCCCAACATGGGATACGCCATTTACGACTTACTCGTTTGCAATTACGGCGATCCTGAGTGGCGTGATGCTGTCACATGTACTAATGCGTGGCGCTGGTTTTCAGTGCGCGGGATACAATCGAGCCGCGGGCACTTTAGTTGTTGTGACTACTGGGGTTGCGGTATTAGTGACGATGGCAATGGTGTCGTCCCTTAGTGGGATCGAATCGGCCATTGTTGCGGCGAGTGATTTAGTGCCAAATATGGCGATGATTCAAAATACACGCTTCGCACTGATTTTTGTGGGTGTTGCGTTATGGGTGATGTCACTGCGCAAGCAAGATCATGCCCTGCCATTTGCCGTGTCTGGTTTTGCTCTTGTGGTTATTGCTGAGCTGATTGGCCGTAGTGTGTTCTTTGGTCTTCATATGACCTCAGGCATGTAGTTTTATCATACGTAGCTTTATCATATGAAGCGTCGCTGACCTAAAAACGGCTAGCTTGGCTAGTTAGGTCGGTATAATGGGGTAGGTTGCCAACTTACCCCATTAGTTTTCATTTTGTTTTTATTCGATATTCGTTATTAGTACAGAGAGTTTTTCATGCAAGATACGCAGCCACATGACGCTATAGATTTAGACAACCTGAATGCCATGGCTAAGGTCTTAGGATCGTTATTCTATTTCCCTCTCACCGATAATAACAATCAGGCGCTGTTAACGGCCTTGGTTGAGGATACTCAACTAAGCGATGACGCTACCGATGACTCTGCATTTGCTCAATGGGCACAAGCGGTGGCGGAAGAAAGCAGCGATGTGCTTAATCAGGATTTCTTTCTATTGTTTGAGGGTGGTGAAGCGATGTATGCGCCGCCTTGGGGATCCGTTTACCTTGATAAAGAGGAAGTGATCTTTGGCGAAAGCACGGTCGCTTATCGACAGTTTTTACGTCAAAACGGCGTAGAACTCAATACTGGAATGCGTGAACCAGAAGACCAATTTGGTTTGATGTTATTTGCGGTTAGCCAGTTTATTGAACAAAAGCAGCCGCTTTCGGTCATTAAATGTTTGCTTACCGAACATTTGTTTACTTGGTGCTATCGTTATCTTGACCTCGTAGAAACGCACGCTCAAACAAATAGCTACAAGCAACTTGCGTTATTGGCAACCGAATGGTGTTTAGCCGTTCAAGAGCTACTTGATATTCAGCCTTTGGCTAAGAAGCTATATCGCTAATGCCAAATAAAGACGAGCGCTACTACAAGGCGTATATGGAGCACAAAACAATCAGCCGTCGCGGGTTGTTTCGTGCTTTGTCTGGCGGTGCGCGAGTGCAGCGTTTAAACGCTAATCATGGGGACAGCACTGAAACGACAAATTTTGAGTTAGCGTCGCCGCATGTTACTCGTACCGTAGCCAGACCACCGGGCGCTGTGGATGAGTTCTTGTTTCAGCAGATATGCAGTGGCTGTGCAGAATGTGTGTCAGCATGTCCTGAACAAGTGATTAGTCTCAATGAACAATTAGCCGAGCTAACCCTTGATTACGGCTATTGTGCGCAATGCAATGAGTGCCAGCAAGTCTGCCCTACAGGGGCATTACACGGACCTAACCGTGATACGCTTATCCGTCCAGTATTTGCCAGTGCGTGTCAGAATGCACTATTTGGTGATTGCTCGTTGTGCGCAGAGCAATGCCCATCACAATCCATTTCAATACGCGCTAACGGTCTACCGGTGGTTGATGGAGCATCATGCGATGGCTGTGGGCGATGTAAACAAGCCTGCCCCTTTACTTCAATTGCCCTCAAACTCGCCAGCGCGTAAATGCTATGGTGTTGTTGTGATCAGACTTCTCACTAAGTCGATGGTGGTGGATGGGTTTTTGTAATCGATAGGCAGTTCTGTCACGTTGCTATCTTGATAAACAAACAGCGATGGGAAACTGTTGCCACCTATTGAACGCGCAAACTGAATTTCTTCCAGTAAGGTTTGTTGCGTGGATTGTGCCTTAAAATCTGCTTCAAATTGTACAACATCTAAGCCAATATCTTGCGCCAGTGCGATAAGCACATCATCGTCACTCGGATTCTTTGCCTGCAGGTAGTAACCTTGCTGGATGGCTTGGTTCATCGCTTGTTCTGCATTCTGCTTTCTAGCGGCAAGGATAGCACGACATGCCGGGTACGTGGCTCTGCGAGGGGTGTTTTTGGACCAAAACTCGTAGTTGAATACAGCGCCCAGTTCCTGTTCAATCCGTTGCCAATATGATGCGATTTGACGTTGCATCGTCTCTGGCATTGCTATGTCGGTGTCTGGTGCTAGGCCACCTAGTACATACTGGATAGCCACGTCTTGTTTGAGCGTGCTCTGGATGGTGTCCCAAGTTGACTTGAATCCCCAGCACCAAGAGCACATTGGGTCGTAGACGTAATAGAGTGTCGCTTTGGTCATAGAAAGTAGTCCTTCACTTCATGAGTCGAATGTTAGTCGATATGGGTGTTATTGAGGGCGTAATTCCATACGCGATAAAAGTAAAAAATGTAGCCAATACCTAGGGTTAGAATAGAAATTATAAACCACAGTAGGACGTGGCCTAGGTCACTAAACAAGTCAATATCGCATTTCATTCTCCTTTCTACGCCGTTACTGTCAACGAGATAAGTACGGTTGAGAATGAATTTAGAAAAAGAGTAGGGGAAAAAAACAGTGCGATACCAAACGTCACAATGGAAAGGATAAGCCATAGTACTAGGTGACCAATAATATCAAAAATGGCGACATCGGCTCGTAATCTCATGATGTGATTCCTATGCAGTCAATTAAAAAACGATACGGCAAGCCAATGCCAACCGTAACGCGATATTACTCAATAACGCTCTACATCATGCATGCTGCAAAGCCGCTCTCGTTGAACTCGTCTACACCCGATTAGCTGGTGGGTGCGTCTTTAATGGTTTCGTTATAGCGTGTAAATGCCGCATCGAGGTCAACTAAAAGGTCATTCACATCTTCTAAACCAATATGAAGTCGAATGAGCGTGCCGGTAAAGTTGGGGTGAGCGACGGTACGTAGAGAGTTAAAGCTTTTAGGCTCGTTAGCGAGTACTAAACTTTCAAACCCTCCCCAAGAATACCCCATACTAAAGTGGCTCATACCGTCTAAGAACGCCGTAGTTGCGCGTGGATAAGCGGTTTTTAGAACGAAAGAGAACAGTCCATTCCCCCCAGTAAAGTCGCGATGAAAAAACTCGCTACCTGGACAAGTTTCTAAAGCAGGGTGGCGAACATGATCGACTTCAGGGCGTTCCGCAAGCCATTTTGCTACGATCAAACTGTTGTCGGCGTGTTGGCGCAGCCGTACATCGAGTGTGCGTATACCACGTAAACCAAGATAAGCATCATCTGGCGAGACACATTGCCCCATTAGGTAGCTCTGTTCACGCAACTGATCCCAATACTTCTCTGAAGCAACAGCAGTACCGAGCATGACGTCAGAGTGACCAACAATGTATTTTGTTGCCGCTTGAATTGAGATATCGACACCGAAATCGAATGGTGAGAAGTTCACCCCAGCGCCCCAGGTATTATCAAGCATGACGATGACATCTTGTTCCTTAGCTATCGCAGCCATGGTCGGAACATCTTGAACTTCCATGGTGACGGAGCCCGGCGATTCCAAAAATAAAATTTTGGTATTTGGTTGGATAAGTTCTCGAATGCCAGCGCCAATCGTTGGGTCGTAATAGGTGGTGTCTATTCCCATTTTTTTCATTATGGTGTCACAGAAATCACGCGTTGGTTCATAGCAAGTATCAACCATTAGAATATGATCGCCAGTTTCGACAAACGAAAGGATAGCATTTGAAATAGCAGCGGTGCCACATGGATAAAGTGCACAACCTGCACCGCCCTCTATTTCTGTCATTGCATCTTGGAATGCGAAGTGAGTATTTGTACCACGACGACCATAAAACAGAGTTTGCTTAGCTCGGTTAATCGTGGCGTGGTTTTTTTCTGCAACCGTATTAAAAACGACGGTAGAGGCTCTTTGTACCGGAGGATTCACCACACCGTTTGTCCATTTTTTATCGCGACCGGCGGTAACAAATTTGGTTGTTTTACTTTCTGACATCAAGAATCCCTGTTTGATTGGCTAGTGTGTCACGATGCTAATGTTAAATTCACCGAAACCTTTGTTATCAAGGATTTCCAGCGTTGTAATGAGCGATGTGAACCGAAAAAAGTGTAACTAGCAATAAAACACGAAGGCTTAAGAGTTTCAAGTCTTTAGCCTTGTGTTTTTCTGAATCTTTCAGGGTGAACCCATGAGCATTGGGTTCAGGGGTAATGAGTTGTTATAGAAGGGGGTTGAATAAGTAGAACAGGCGCTCGAAAAATCGATGGTACAAGCTTCGTTGCTGCCATTGGGTTGAGTCGATGATTTCTGAGTCCAACATGTAACTGTGTTGCAACTGACTCATTTGCTTTGTGAAAATAGGGTCTTCAACGGCCAGTGTCACTTCAAAATTAAGCCATAAGCTGCGCATATCCATGTTTACGGTGCCAACTAAGCAAAATAACTCATCAATAACCACCGATTTGGTGTGCAGAAGGCCACCGTCAAATTCATGAATCTTCACGCCCGCGTTGAGTAACTCAGAGTAAAAAGCGCGCGATGCCCATTGCACCATTAATGAGTCATTGTGCTTGGGAATAATTAGGTCAACGGTGACGCCGCGCTGCGCGGTCGTCTTTAATGTTTCTAGCAAATCAGCACTAGGAACAAAATAGGGCGTCGTAATGGTCACAGAGCGTTCTGCTTGATGCATGGCGAGCGTTAAAACCTGTCCAATCAGTTGGTCAGGCATACCTGGACCTGAAGGTACGACTTGGATTGGCTTCGAGTCTTGAGGAATATCGGTTTGGCAGTCAGGATGCACCGGAAGGCTTCGATCCCCTGTTTCTACCTCCCAGTCCCAACAGTGAATGGCCGATAGCACGTTTACGGTTGGACCTTCAATTCGAACCATGATGTCAATCCACTGACCCACACCGGAGTTTTGTTTGAAGAAAGCAGGATCAACCATATTCATAGATCCGGTATAAGCCACTTCATCGTCAATGGCGATAATTTTTCGATGCTGCCTTAAGTCAAGACGTCTCAAAAAGATACGCCATGGGGAAACTTCGAGCCCTTCTACTAGTTCAATCCCAGCATCACGCATCATCTTAGCCCAGTGGCTACGAAAAAATGCAGGGCTGCCCGCTGAATCTAATAATACCTTTACTCCAACGCCACGCTTTGCGGCTTGAATAAGCGCTGCGGCAACAGAATCGGCTAATCCACCCGGATGCCAAATATAAAACACCATACGAATGCTGTGTCTTGCTTGTTCAATGTCTTTGATAACGGAACGTAAACTAGAGTCGGGTGTTGTGTGCAATTGCAACGTGTTGCCACATAGAGCAGGGATGCCCATTCTATTGTTACAAAGGTTGTCAATCTTGGATATGTGAGTGCCAAGTCCGTCTTGCGTGTGGGCATTGCAGTCATTTAATTGATGAAACCAATCTCCAAATGGTTGAAACATGACACGAGCTCGTTCGGCTCTTTTACGACCAAGATTTAGCTCTCCAAACATAAAATAACAAAGGACACCAACGACAGGAATGATGTAGATAATCATCAACCATGCCAATGAAACACTGACAGCACGACGTTTGAGTACGACTCGCAATGTGACACCGGCAACCAGTACCCAGTAAAGGCCAATGCTGGCAAGCGTGAGAAAATGATAGAACTTGTCCATGTCGCCTCGATAGAAGAACGGTAATTAGAGAATAATCGTGTAATCAAGTATTTGGAATAGTCGCGTTGCTGTCAAATAGTTACTGAGATTACACAGCCTAGTTGATCACGGTTTTTCAGAAATGATTGGCAAATACGCGATTAGAGACGTCGCTTAGTGTGGTAATGATAACACTGCTTTAATTCGTTGTTGCTGCGATTATGTGCTAGGTGAAAGCTGAAAAGTAAGCAAATGATGCTAACAGTGGTAAATAATCCAGTGAATATAACGTCGGGGCTTTCAATTATATTGTTTAGGTGTTCTAATTGCTAGATGCTTTGGCGAGGTAATAACTTTTCTAACTGTAATTATTTGTTTACACCTGCCGGCAATACCCACCGCAACATAAGGAAAGGTCTGTTTCAAGTGAAAGCAGGCCATCGTGTTGTGACTCACTTCAGGATAGTCACCAGCTACTTCGTCAAATCATGACGAAAATTGGTACCAATAATGACAAGTTCCACCCGAGGACAATTTACTTCCCGTTTCGGCTTTATTATGGCTGCAGCCGGCTCCGCTGTAGGCCTAGGTAACGTTTGGGGGTTCCCAACCCAAACCGCAAGTAATGGTGGCGCCGCCTTCCTTTTAATTTACCTGTTAATGATGGCGCTGTTAGCCTATCCAATGCTCGTCGCAGAACTAACGATTGGTCGCTTTGGTCAGTCTAACCCTATTGCTTCATTACGAAAAATATGGACAAAAAATAAGTTCCTAGCGGTAGCATTTGGCAGCATCGCAATGCTCACTGCCTCCATGATTTTAAGCTTTTACGCCATTTTGGCAGGCTGGTTGATTGGTTTTGGTGCAGAGCCTATTTTGCAGTTGATTGGACTCAATACCCTTGCGGATTGGTTGGTGACATTTAGTACCGGGCGAAATGTCTTTTTGACCGTACTGTTTATGTCTATGACGGTATTTGTTGTTCGACGTGGTGTCGCTGATGGGATTGAAAAGTGGTCTTCGCGTTTAATGCCTTTGCTGTTTGGTCTGTTTTTGTTGCTGATTATCTATATCCTGACCCAAGATGGCGCGATGACAGGTTTGAAAATGTACCTGATTCCAGATTGGAGTCATGTTGATGCATCACTTGTTGTTAATGCGATGGGACAGGCTTTCTTTTCGCTGTCCTTAGGTGTGGGCGCGATGATGGTCTATGGTTCGTATTTAAAAAAAGACGTCAACATTCCTAAAACCGCTGGGCAAGTCGCGATCATTGATACTGGCGTGGCATTCTCAGCTGGGCTTTTAATTATGCCAGCGATGTTCGTTGCAAAAGCGAATGGGGTACAAATTTTTAATGAAGTGGGCGAACTGATTAGCTCTGGCAATCTGGTTTTCGTAGTACTACCAAGTTTGTTTGACACCATGGGGTTTGTGGGTGAGTTTCTAAGTGTGGCATTCTTCGCCCTAATGGTCATCGCCGCATTAACTTCTTCGATTGCGATGTTAGAAGTCCCTGTCGCTTGCTTACATGAAGAGATGGATATTAAGCGAGATAAAGCCGCGATGATTCTAGGGGGAGGCATTTTACTTTGTAGTACCGTTATTGCGGCAAACTTTGGTTTATTGTTTGATTGGGTGGCAACCGCATCAACCATGTATATGCAGCCGTTACTGGGCGTGCTATGGGCCGTTGTGATCGGATGGGTCTGGCATAGGAATGCGCTTCTTCAAGAGATTAAGCAGGGTCATCCAGAAATCGAGACGACGTGGTTTTGGAAGATCTGGCCATGGTATGTCAAATTTGTTTGTCCGGTGGCTATCTTAACGGTATTTGCGTACCCGTTTCTTTAAGTATGAATAACGCGAGCCCAATGCTGATAACTTGAGCTTCTGTCATGCGTTCGCTTCAATACTGATTATTTAATGCCAATCGGACTTTGTACGATTGGCATTTGTTATTGGTCGCGCTGAAAATAACACTAGCGCTATTATCGCTGCCCATTTGCTTTGTTTTGTGTATGATCGGCGCCAGTAATTTGCCCTGTGTAGTGTCTATGTTTGATATTCAATTTGAGAATGACCATTTTGTGGTCATCAATAAACACCCCGGCGTCAGCGTACATAAAGACGATGGTGATACCATGCTGGTGGAGGAGGTCGCAAAAGTGACTGGCGGCGCCAAGCTGTATCTTGTACATCGTTTGGATAAGATGACATCAGGTATTTTGTTGCTAGCCAAGAATGCTGCTATTGCTGCCGAATTATCACAACTTTTTGCCAATAAAGAGATCGAGAAGTTCTATTTAGCGATTGGCGAGAAGAAACCTAAAAAGAAGCAGGGGCTAATTTCTGGTGATATGGAGCGTTCACGACGTTCAATGTGGAAATTGATGACGACGAAAACCAATCCCGCCACGACTCAGTTCTTTTCTATGGCTGGTGATAATGGTGAGCGTGTCTTTCTGTGCCGCCCTCTAACAGGTAAGACCCACCAGATTCGAGTCGCACTAAAATCGGTAGGGTCAGCGATTGTTGGGGATCCTATATATAACGCCAGTTCAGAGTCAGATCGTGGTTACCTTCATGCCTTTGCCCTGCGTTTTTCTTGTCTAGGCGTTGACTACGAGTTTGTGTGTGATCCAAGAAGCAATACGATTTTTGGTGAAAAATGGCACTCAGAGGCGGTGATCAATGCCATTTGCGCTTGGGCGACACCTTGGAATTTGACGTGGCCGAAAAAATAGTGAGAGGCTAAGATTCGTGGAGAATAACGATGCATAAAGATAATTTGCTCGAGTTTTTTGAAGAAGTAACATCACAACTGACTCTAGCACCGAACGAAGTTCGCCGGCTTTTCCATGGGCGTGGTAAGCGTTGGCCTGGATTAGAGCAACTTACTTGTGATTGGGTAAACCATCAGCTTTTAGTGAACGTTTTTAAGGAAGTGGATGAAAGCTTCATTAATGCACTGACGGATGGTTTGAACCAAATAGTGAATAGCGAGTTGTGGCAAGCCAAAGCGGGACAGTGTGTTGCTATTCAGCATCGCTATCTAGATGGTGCCCCTATGACCGTGGTTTGGGGAGAGCTAGATACGAGCCCGGTGGTGATGGAGTCTGGTTGTAAGTACCAATTGGATATAGGGCGTAACCAAAATTTTGGTTTGTTCTTAGATATGCGCCTTGGTCGGGATTGGGTGAGAGCCAACGCAGAAGGGAAGCGGGTGCTGAACCTCTTTGCCTATACTTGTGGCTTTTCGGTTGCCGCAATAGAAGGTGGTGCGACACAAGTCGTGAATGTTGATATGGCTCGCTCGTCACTCAATAAAGGACGTGAGAACCACCGTGCCAATGGGCATGACCTTTCAAATGTGACGTTTTTAGGCTACGACATTTTTAAGTCGTGGGGAAAAATCAAGAAGTGTGGCCCCTACGAGTTAGTGATTATTGATCCGCCGTCTTTCCAAAAAGGCAGTTTTGCACTCACCAAAGACTACAAAAAAATCCTACGTCGCTTACCTGAGTTAATGACGGAAAGTGGCGAAGTGATTGCATGTGTTAATTCGCCCGTCGTGACCCCAGATTTTCTGATTGATAGTATGAAAGAAGAAGCGCCAGGGTTGCAATTTGTGGAGCGGTTAGACAATCCGCCAGAGTTTGCGGATATCGACCCTGATGCGAGTTTGAAAGTGCTATTATTTAGAACAGAAAATTAGTCCGCTCCGTGGCTTAATGTTAACTAATGAGAGAGTTAAAACCGACAGGTAACTAAAAATTAGATTTAAAACTAAGAAAAACCAGTGATGGTCGGACTTTCAGAAGGGCCGAGTCTGTAACAGACTCAGTTAAGTCCTCAGGAGTTATAATTCCTTTCGCTGCTTACTTGGCGAAAGCTTCAAGTTCTTTCTTGTTCATGTTGTTGCCTATCCTTAGCCTTTAAGGCGTAGTTTAGGCAATGACACAGAATTTAAGACCGTCTCGTCGTACATTAGAGTTGGTAAGCGACGCCAAGTGTCCAAATATTGTCTTTTTCCAAACG
>NZ_JAMKMS010000040.1 GCF_023634655.1 Vibrio methylphosphonaticus
GTTATATCAATTTCATTCAGATATCACAGTGAATTTTCTTCATCAATGCCAAGGGGGAATTTAACTCCCTTCATGATCTACTGATTAAACGGAGCAATCTTGTGATCTTTAAGAAGCATCAAACGTTCCGGTTGAGATAAAGCTTAAGATTAGGCGCGTCACATGGGGGTCTCGTCTTAGCTTGTCATGTTTAATATCCACTTCAACAAAATCTTTCATGCCTTCTAATTTCGTCGACTCTACCGACACTAGCCCATCATTAGAATTATCAAACATACCGCTAAAAACGGGATAGCTCTGTGTCCCAGCGATAACACCAAATTCGTAATTTGGTTGCGGTAGGCTATTTGGAAAGCTGTTTGGATCCGTGGTCAATGATGTGGCCGTTTCACCTAATAATGACAACAAACCATTATCCACAAAAAAGTCGGCAACATCACTTCCATGATTAGGCGTACCTAAAAACACCACCTCTCCCATCTCCTTCGAGGAGACAAAGTCGGGGTGATTAGCTAAATACGAACGGATCACCAGACCGCCGAGTGAATGTCCGACAAAATGTGTCTTCGATAGGTTGGTATGAACAAAGTCCGCTTCTTCGAACTGAGTAATACAGTCTGAAATAGCACTCGCGCTTTGGCCCAGCGTATTGTCAATGGATTGGCGAAGCGTCGGATAATCAACCACACAAACTTGATAGCCTTGCTTTGAAATTAGACCAGACATGGTTTGCATTGACCAAGCACTGCGACCGAGTCCATGAACAATAACAACTTGCTGGCTTTGGTGATTCGACAACTCACTTTCGGTCGGCTCGGCATCAGGTTTACTGCACCCAAATAAGGTTAATGCAGCGCCTAACACAGCAACAACTTTCCACTTCATACTGTACCTCCGCGTTAACCACAGCATATCAAACTGGTACAACCACGACTAGACCAACACGATGCGATCTTAATTCAAATTAATCATAATTAAGTCAAATTTAGAGTGTCGCAATATTAACCTAAGTTATTACTGAGAGTTCAATCACTTAATGCCTACAACCTATCAGAGCAGCGCTTTGGGTACTTTTTTCCTGCCGCTACCTCAATTGTGAAACTAAACACAATGCAAAATGTGTGTTTTCTATCAGTAACATCCTGTTCAATTTCAAACGCAACCATATAACTCGCTGAGGAAATTACATAATGATAGTAATCTTAAATTAAGTCAGCCTTGAACATCAATCGCTATGTTCGTCAATAGAACCCACTCTCCAACCAAAAACACATTCACCTCATCAATATGATTACCGTTTGATATTAACTCTAAATTCACTACTTTGATCAGGAGTGCACTCAATTAATTCACACTTTCACCGCACACCCACACGAACCGTTGCCACGATCTACCGTGACGCTCTTTGTGTGAGTCCATGCGGCAAGAATTAAACGAGGATCTGCCATGAATCAATTAATAGATAGAAACAGGCTCGCTTCCCTACTGTATATTGCGGCTGGAACCACCATGCTGCTTAGCCCTTTAGTGACATCGTTCGCGGTGAACGCTAATGAAGTAGATACGGATGGCGACGGCATCATTGACAGTGATGATGTTTACCCTTGGGACCCTAATAAACATGCCTTACCTACTCACCAGCTTCCCGCGATCATCGAAGCAGAGGATTATGATTTAGGCGGCCAAGGCGTCGCCTACTTTGAAACCACTGACACCAATCGTGGAGGCAAAAACTATCGCAACGACGCCATCGATATCTCAACCCATTCTGGCTATTTTCATGTTGGCTGGTTTGCTCGCAGCGAATGGATGAACTATACCGTCGAAGTACCAAATGATGCGTATTTTGAATTCTCCGCATGGGTTGGATCTACTGCGAGTACAACAAAAAACCTAGAACTCGCCGAAGATGATACGGTTCTCGCGCACCTGCCTTTTTTATCGACAACCCAAGTTGCTCGTGAGTTTGAACCCACTGCACCACAAACGCTCTACCTAACTAAAGGTAAACACACGCTTACTCTTCGGGCAATCGATGGTGCTGTACGAGTTGATAGACTTCAATTTGATCTCTCTCCTTTATCTAAAGACTCAGATGCCGATAATGTCGTCGATGCTGAAGATGCGTTCCCTAATGACCCTAATGAATGGCTAGACACCGACCAAGATGGCATTGGCAATAATCAAGATCTTGATGATGACGGCGATGGCGTTGATGATGACATGGATGATTATCCCCTTGACGCAAGTCGTTGGCAAAACCAAGTCACGATGGTCGTGCCTGACTCTTGTAACGGATTAGAAGATAAACAGCTGCTGTGTAGTGTGCTCAATAATGACGTCGATCCAGAGCAAGATGAACTGCAGATTTTCATTGACCAAGCCCCTCGTTACGGCACACTAACCATCACTGCCGAGCATATTCTGTATACACCCAATGCAGGCTTTGTTGGACTGGATGACTTTACTTACTCAGTTGATGATGGGTTTAACCGTTCTGAATCTGCAGTGGTTGATGTCCAAGTGAATCGCACCACACCGATTGATAACGCGGCCCCCATTTACACGGCAGGTTGGGAAAATGGTACATTACACTCTGAACTTCCTGGCGAGCTTACGCCGTCTTTTTCTAGTGACTTCAACTCACTGACTAAAGAGCCCACTAGCAATCACTACTACCAAACTGAAGCGGTACCATGGGCGAGAACAGGCGATCGAGTGTTAAAAGTGTTTGGAGAGCCACCAGCCTATCGCTCTGAAGCTGCCTTTATGAGCAGTATTTACCGATTCTCACCCGGTAAGGAGACCTATTACAGCGCGAGTATTCGTCCTGATGAATCCTGGCAAACCATCACTAAATATTCAGTGATTATTACCCAGTGGAAATCATTCAGTTCGGGACCACACGCCGCGATCCGATTAAGTAATGACGGTCAGTTTGCACTCACTTACCATTCGAGTGGACACCCAGTTGTCGACTTAGGCACTGCGCCACAAGATACGTGGACAGATATTCGAGTCTATTTCAAAAAATCTCTCGGTGATGATGGTCATGTGAAAGTGTGGGTTAACGGAGAGTTGAAACTCGATCGGATAGGAAAAACCTTGTTAATTGGTAATGATGGCTATATGAAATTTGGTATGTACACCGAAATTCGTAGTCCTAAGACTCTCTACTTTGACAACATTTCCGTGTCCAATGCCATTAATCGTTCATTAACAGCGTGGGGAGAAAGTCCCGTCGATGGTATTTATAACGACAGTGATGACGATGGAGTAAGTAACGGGTTAGATCGCTACCCTTTTGATGCCGCTCAATAACCTGAACTCGCGTAATGCCTATTTACGTAATACCTATTTGGTAACAGCAATTTACGTAACAGCGAAGAGCAGTAAAGCTGATGCTTCATCGCTTTGCTGCTCTTCATTACTATTAAAGCCGCCGCTGGCTAACACACCAAAAACATGGATGTCTGGGCAAGAACTTCCTTCGTGACAAAACCAAACAGCAACCCCAAAATAAGGGCTTTGAACACCATCGTCATTGCTCTCTCCTTGGCTAGCTGCGAGTTTAAAGAGGACGTCGATATCTGCATTATTTGGAAAAATGATGGATGAGATAGAGACTTAAATTTGAGTGTAATTTATAAGCATAGTGCCTATCAGCTAATAACGCAGGTTATAGAAAACAAAAAGACAGCCATCGAAAGAAGGCTGTCTTTATCAAATCACACATAACACGCTAAACTAAAACGGATTAACGCTGTATTTGCAACGCTATTGCATCGTTTCTTTAAACTGCTCCAACAAAGAACGTTGTTGATCGTTAAGCGCCGTAGGCACTTTGAGCTGTATTCTCACCAACAAGTCACCCGTTTCGCCTTTACGGCTTGTGACCCCTTTACCCGTCATTTTAAATTTTCGTCCATGCTGAGTCCCTGCAGGTATACGTAATTTAAAACGGCTATCAAGCACGTTAACTTCAATTTCACCACCCAACGCCGCAGTGATAATATCGACAGGGGTATTACAGATGAGATCATTTTCATCTCGTTCAAGAAATGCATGTGCTCTAGTGGCAATAACCAATAACAGATCACCCGCAGGTGCGCCGTAAGAACCCGCGCCACCTTTACCCGAAAAACGTATCTTTTCACCGTCTTTAATGCCAGCCGGTATTTTAACATTGATCTTTTTGTGCTCACCGTTGATCGGTAGTTCAACGACCTTATCTGCACCTTGAATCGCGTCGACAAAATCGACCGTTAGGGTAAACTCGCTGTCTTGTCCACGCTGAGGGCGAGGCTGACGCCCTCTTCCTTGAGAGAACATGTCTTCAAAGCCACCAAAGCCGCCGCCAAAACCCTGTCCACGCTGGCGGAATGCGTCACCGAAGATGTCATCAAATCCACCATGGTGACCACCACGTCCACCCTGCCCGCCGTTTTCAAATGCAGCGTGTCCAAATTGATCATATTGACGGCGTTTGTCTTTATCCGTCAGAATTTCATACGCTTCTTTAACTTCTTTAAAGCTCGCTTCTGCCGCCGCATCACCCGGATTCTTATCTGGATGAAACTTCATTGCTAGCCGTTTATAGGCTTTCTTTATTTCTTGTTCGGAGGCACCTTTCGAGACCCCTAGCACGCTGTAATAATCTTTTTTAGACATGCTAAAACCTCATTACTCATCATCTAAATCAAAAAAGAGCGCACTCGCGATTAGTCACGCTCTGAATACCGACAAGTTTATGTATTATTACGGATAACTCAACTCTTTATTGCTGATGCAACAGGTGTTCTCTGCTCCGCTTCCTCTAATCTTACCTATCACCCAGCGTTTAAAACAAACGACTTAATGAAACCATTAATTAAGCCAGTCACCCACCAGCCATTGGGTGTCATCAATACGTAACGAAATGCTTATACGGTGCATACAAGTAGTTTGACTAAGTAAAGCAAGACAAAGCCGTTACGTTTGAAACAAGCTGACAACAATTGTTTCACTCTCGATACGGGTTTCTGTGATCTATAACCAAGATCCAATGCTTGATAATCGCTTTGCTTAATATGACATGGATCACATAGCATTTCTCTGTTCTTATAGAGAGGTAATATATTTGACGTCTTTGGGTGAACCCACATAAACACGAACTTTCTCACAAGAAGAAAGCATGTTTACACTCCCCCACACGTCTTTGCGCTTGTAATAAAAGGAGTAATACAATGCCAAAGGAAAACCAATATTCACATATTTCGAGTAATGCTCGACTACGTAATACAACGGCTATGATCCTCGCAGGAGGAAAAGGTACTCGGCTTAAAGAACTCACTTCCAGCGTTGCGAAACCGGCTGTTTCGTTCGGTGGTAAGTTCAAAATTATTGATTTTGCACTATCTAATTGCATCAACTCTGGCATCCGAAAAGTAGGTGTACTTACGCAATACATGGCGCAAGATCTCATCACTCATATCCAGACAGGTTGGCAATCGACTTACTCTGCGCTTAATGAAGGCGTGCACATCATTCCTGCCCAGCAGCGTGTCGGTGAAGACTGGTACCGCGGTACCGCTGATGCTATTTACCAAAACTTAGACCTGATGAAACGACACGACCAAACAGAACGTATTCTGATTTTGGGTGGCGATCACATCTACAAAATGGATTACTCACGCATGGTCAACTTCCATGTAGAAAGTGGCGCAGACGTGACCGTTGCGTGTATCCAAAAACCAATTGAGGAAGCTTCCGAGTTCGGAGTGATGGGTCTTAATGATGATGCCGACATCATCAACTTTGTTGAAAAACCGACCAATCCTACTTGTATGCCAAATGAACCAGACAAAGCTCTGATTTCTATGGGTATCTATATCTTCAATCTGGATGTACTGGATAATGAATTAAAGCAGGCGCTTAACGATCCAAATTACAAGCATGACTTTGGTCATAACATCATTCCAAGTCTTATCGGTCGCAGTAAGCTAAAAGGCTACGTCTTTACTGAAAATGGTCATCCTGGTGCCAACGGATATTGGCGCGATGTGGGTCACGTAGAAGAGTATTACGCTGCCACAATGGATTTACTCGCACCAACCCCAGAACTTGACTTGTACGATACTAGTTGGCCAATCATGACCAGCCAAGTACAGCGTCCAGGGGTAAAGTTCTTATTCAATGAACCGGAGCGACGTGGCTTTGCCGTGGACTCAGTGCTTTGTGCTGGCGCAATCATTTCTGGTGCGCAAATAACACATAGCCTTGTTTCATCTGACGTCAGAGTAGAAGACCGTGCAGAAGTGACCGACTGTATTCTTCTACCTAGCGCAACCGTAGGGATGGACTGTAAGCTGCAAAAAGTCATTGTTGGTGAAGGCTGTCAGATTCCGGATGGTATGATTATTGGGTTTGATGCCGAACAAGACAAAGCTCGCTTTACTGTTTCAGAAAACGGCATTGTACTTGTCACCAATGAAATGATAGATCGACTCATTGAAGATGTGGTTGTGCCTGGCGTCGAAAAAAATAAAACGACAGCATAAAAATATCAGTGGATGAGCGTTCTGGGTAACCATTAACCCATCGAAAACCAAAAAAGGAGCCTTACTAATAGGCTCCTTTTTCGTCAATGTATTTTAGGGTGAGACCGTGTGCTATGCGCTATAGTCCACGCTAAGTGCCTGCAATTACAATACTTCGATGATTTCTTCTTGAGCTAAACGCGATTTCGGTAAACCATAATTATAATCTTCACCTTCTTTATGGTATCCCAATGCCAATGCAAAATCACACACATAGCCATCTAGCTGATCCTTGAAGATTTCTCCAAGGAGCTCAGGATCAACACCTTCCATCGGTGTTGAAGCGATACCTAGACGCGCTAGCACGTGTAACGTATTCCCCAGTGCGATGTAGGTTTGAGCTTTTGTCCACTGCCCGTTATAACCCGCTTCATCGGTATTTAACTCAACAAACCCAAATGCGCCGTTTAGCATCGTGTCGTACATCTCAGCCGGCAAATGACCAGAGCTGACTTCCGTATCAACGACTTGACGATAATCATCTTTGCTATAGTTTGGATTATGAGCAAATAAAATCGTATGAGACGCTTCTTTAGCATGGGGTTGATTAAATTGATGCATATTCGCAAAGGAGTCATGGAAACGTTGCTTTGCCGCGTCACTTTCAATCACAATAAACTTCCATGGTTGAGAGTTAATTGAAGACGCAGAAAGGCGCAGTGCTTCTTTAATCACATCCATATCTTCTGCTGAAATACGTTTTGTAGCATCGTATTTTTTCGCAGTGTATCGACTGGTTAAATCTTTGATTATTTGATGAGTCACAGGCTCGCTCCAAGGTCTAAAATGAAAGTAATCACACCAATCAATACACTAAAAGTAGTCCGAACCCATTACTAATATTGCTTCACTAATATTACTTCGGCTACCACATTGACTGTGCTGAGGAGCGTAGAATAAAGGCTCTAATGAAAAAGAAAAAGGGCGACAAACACCACTTATTATGGAAAAAAATGTCCATAATGAAGCATCAACAACAATCTGCCCTCAAAAGCCAAGCACACCACTGTCAACTTCCGTCGTGACTTACCACACAAGAGCAAGCCTGTACTCACTTTACTTCAGAATCGGTTAGCGCTAAAATTGAACACTCGTTCAATGCAGAGATATTAACATGGCTAAAACCGCTCAATTTCAACGTGAAGAAGTCATTCATAACGCCATGCTTTTGTATTGGGAAAAGGGCTATCACGCAACGTCAATGCGCAGTTTACAAGAGGCTGTCGACATGCGGCCAGGAAGTATCTACGCTGAGTTTGGAAGCAAAGAAGGATTATTCAAAGTTGCGTTAGAGCATTACGCAGAACAAAGCGTTAAACGGCTTCACAACGTTACTTCCGCTGCTGCCTCTCCTTTAGAAGGGCTAAAGAATTTTGTCCGTGCAAGCGTCATTCCCGGCGAACAGCCTGCACCCAGTAACTTATGCATGCTCACAAAAACTATCGCAGAATTGACCGAAGACAACGCTGAACTACTGAACTGTGCACGCCACGCTCTACGTAAAATTGAGAAAGAGTTTGAAAACGTGATAAGGGCAGCGCAAGCCTGTGGTGAAATTGAACCATCTCTCAACGCTCAGCGTTTGGGTCAATACGTTCAAATACAGATCATGGGAATTCGAAGCTATGTCCGTGCTAGTCAGTGTGCGCCAGAACAAAGCCAGTCACTCATTGATGACATTTTTTCACTAATGATTTAGTTCAAGCTCAATTCGTACAAAGTCATCATCCTCATATTGCAGCTGATAAGCAAATACGTCATTCGCATATATAGCACCAAGAAACAGGTGCTTTTCTCGAACCGTTCCACGAAATAAAATAGAAATACTATCAATCAGCTGATTTTTAGTACCAAAATGGCTATTAAGATCGTCAGACAACACACACAGCAAACAACCGTCTTTATCATGGTCAAGATCAACTTGTCTTGCACTCGATAACAGCGCCGTAGTACCGAGTTTCTTCTCGATTTCACGAATAAGCAATAAATAACTGTCTAAATGAGGCTGCACAGCTTCTGGTTTTGCCTCAATACCCACAAGCAATACATCTTCTAGATCAACCTGGGATTTCTTAGCTTGCAAGCTCATCGTCTTTAGTTGCTTTCGAATGGCTTTGTATTTGTTACTTTTGAGTTTGGGTTTTAACCAACGAACCAGTAGGTCATTGCATTTTTCTCGGTCAAGATGTGCTGATTTTGAGTCGAGTTTTTTGAATTCTAGATGCAACAGGGCGTGCAGAGACACCTCAGTCAACAATTGAATTGAATCTGAGCTAGACGTACTGATGTGCTTTGAACCTATTCCGTTGTTCTGCATTGTAGTCTGTATATTTATGAGGGAAGAAATGGTGCCGAGAGAGGGACTCGAACCCTCACACCATAGGCACTAGCACCTCATGCTAGCGTGTCTACCAATTTCACCATCTCGGCATCAATGAGTACAAACTGACGTTTGTTATCATTTTGGTTCCAATTTTCTGGAACAAACGAATGTTAACTGACGATATTTTACTTGTATAGCATTTCATTAGATAAAAGCATAGAAACCGGTTCGTTTGGTGAATAAACAATCAGCATGGGTGATTTATCATCAACCTATTCCCTCGCTATAGCATCTCCAGCCCAATAGCACACAGCAACACACACTACGCACTACCCGCTATCTACTATCTACTATCCACTATCCACTATCCACGCAATACATAAATGAAATTTATACCAGAACCTAAGTGGAGTAGATATATTTCAGCGATTAAATCTAATACGATATTTTCATACCAAGAATGGTTGATCTGTCATTGATATGCTTACTACCCGTTGATTACCATGACATTTATCCATTGATTATAGCCGCTGACTACCCACTTTACGTAGTTAGCGAGTCGCACTAACGCTAAGGATAGCCTGATATAGGAAAAACTATGCTCAGACTATTAAACCAATATCGCCTTTCTGAAACGGAGAAAGCGGCCATTTATGGTAACACTGCCGCTCGCTTGCACGTTTACTCTCGCGCCCTACCGATACTCGGATAATCTAGTATGAAACCACTTATCATTAAGTCCTTAAGGTTCAGCCTTAAGGCGGTACTCATTATTGGTAGCTTTTTAACCTTAAGCTATGCCTTTTCACTACTGTCTACTGTCCATGGTAAAGCGCTGCCCAGCGATCACTTCACCAATGGTCAACCGACGATCATTGGCCTCCTTAACTCTGAAATGTTCATGGGCATCATTTTTGTCATTACATTATCTATCGTTGTCTATGTGCTGTATTTACTTTGGCAACTCCACGAAGTCGCCGTACACCGCAGCCAATATATGCAAAGTGCCCACGCTAACTTAGTGTTTGCACTTTCTCTATGTGGATTGTTCATTGATAAGCTTTGGTGGGTTCTTGCCGTCGTCATCGCATTTACTAATTGGGAAGCTGTGGGTAAATCGGTGAGCCGTGTAATCCATAGTGGTATCTACGGTAACAAGAAGGAAGAAGCAAAATGAAAGAGATCATGCTCCCTTACGTCCTGATTATATGGTTACTGGTTAAACTCGGTGTCATTAAGTGGACACTGAGAAACGCAGTATTAAGTGTAGGTTTTGGTGCTTTCATCGCATTTTCACTATTTACTGCGCACCGATTCTGGTCCCCTGCTGACCTCACTGACAGTACTACGGTTAAAGCCCCCCACGCTGTGCTTAGCCCACTGTTTGGTCAACAGGTGAAAGACATTTACGTCACGCATAACCAACATGTTAAAAAAGGCGAGTTGCTTTACACGTTAGAGTCTGAAGATGCGGATGAAGAGATTAAAAGCTTGCGTTCAAGTTTGATCGCCAGTGAGCACCGTATGATTAGCATCGAAGAGCAAATCATAATCGATAAAAAGAACTATCAACGTTTGGTCAAGCTTGATGAGTTCAGCTCAGAACTAGATCGCGATGAGCTTCATACTAAGATCCAGAAAGGAAATGCCGATTTAATGGCTGCGAGATCTGACGCGGACGGTATTAAAGCTAAAATCAATCAAACAGAGTGGCTCAATGATCGAAATCAGGTACGTGCCCCTTTTGATGGCATTGTTGGCATAATTAACATCGCTGAAGGATCTCGTACTGGTAACTTGTTCTTATATGACACAGGTAGAAAATTCGTCGAAATGCGTGTTAGCGACCAAACATACCGTCATATCCAAGAAGGACAATTCGCCGAGTTTTTCATTAATTCTCATCCTGGCGAAATATTTAGAGGGCGTGTTCATAGTATCACCAGCAATACCGGTGAAGCGACCGTTTCAGCTATAGGGTCAAGTCAACAAGTTCGCCAACACGTAGGCAACAATGCGGGCTCACATGGTCGTACGATTGTGATCGAGTTTGAAGAGCCTGAAGGCTATAACGTACCACTTGGTGCAACAGGTTCTGGATGGGTATCAGCGGATAAACCATCCTCTAAGCTTGGTTTCATGGATATTATCGGTGGGGCGACCGTCCGATTAAAGGCATTAAAAGCCTACTTGAACGCCTTTTAGCGATGAGAGATCACTTACAGTAATTTGACCGATTAGAGCTCTATAAAACTTGAACTCTGCAAAGTTCTGGAACAGGCCATTGGGCTCAAAACACCTCACTTTTTGAGGTGTTTTTTTTGCCTATTACTTTTTAAGCATCTCCCCGCCTTCAAACGACAAAAACAAATCAACCCGAAAAATGTCAAGCCACACCTATTCGAAAATAAGCCAGAAGCCAACTTAGACCTATTCTGAATTTCCGTTACCTTAGCCGCGTTCAAAATCAGTGGACTAATTAGAATAAAGGTAACGAACATGAAAAAATCAGCAATCGTTCTGGCATTGACATCGGTATTTGCTACCAATGTGATGGCTGAAGGTCTATCAGGTGGCGTAGAGTTAGACGCTAAGTTTGTAAATGGTCAGACGGAATACACAACAAGCAACGGTTCAGGCATAAAAGCCTTTGTTGGTTACGAAGGGTTTGGCGCATCTGCGAAGCGTAAAGCGAATTTCGAAAATGAATACAACTTTAACTACAAGCATGACTTCACTAACTTTTGGCTAAAAGGCGAATACGAGTTCGTTGACAAGAAAAGTCGCCAAGCTTCCAATGACCAAAATAAGTTTGGTGTTACTGTGGGTGGTAACGTAGCAGACCTATTTGATACGTCACTACGTCTTCGTAAAGATACGGATCTAAACTCAGGAAACGGCACCGAGCGTAGCGATATTTACCGTTTTGATCTGGCCGCTGGTAAACAAGTCACTGATCGCATGTACTTCAGAGCAAAGGTCGTTGGTCAGAAAGAAAACAACGATAAAACCATCGCGATCACTGATGACCGTAACAAAGACACAATCTACAACGTTGAACTGCGTGCAACCTTCACTGACATCCAAAATATGGTGCCGTATGTAGAAGTTGGCAACGAAGGAAAATTTGGTACTAGCACTCGTAATACTTACGGTAAAGTTGGCGTTATTTTCCCATTTTAAACGCTCTCATTTCTCGACACTTTGGTGTAATCGCTCCGGAGTAAACGACATTTAAATACGATATTCGAAGGATTGAATATCCACTTGCATCATGACTTCCGAACGGACACATAATTACGTTTGATTAACCGCCACGTTAACTTACCTCCCCCCTTCATTAACCAATACTAAAAGCCTTAGCCAGCCGCATCATTTCCTCACCGACAAGCATCACTTCCATTAATTAGCCCTCACGTACTTTCTTGATAAAATCCATGACGTATATTTTGTGACATGAACTATGCTCTAATGGAGAAGCTAATAACTAAATTGCAATTTAACATCATAGAAAACAATGGAGTAGAAAGGTGAAACGAGTCATTTTACTGTGTAGTCATTTGGCGGCGTTGTTTTCAGGCTTTATGCTAGGCATTTATCTACTGCCTATCCTTATACAACCTGAATCGCCCGAAATTGATGAGAATATTTACCAGTCAAGTCAGGTAGCGCTGATCGGTCAGTTTGATAAAAATCGCCAAGACAGTGACTTTCTCCACTGGGGAGAAGGCAAAATAGCATTAACCCAAGAAAGCGTAATGTTTACTGGTGAGCTTGCTCCGGGACCCGATTACAAACTTTACCTGTCTGCTACTTATATCGAAACTGAAGACGCGTTTACTGCCAATAAAAGTCGCATGGTAAAAATCGGTGACATCAAAACCTTTGACCGCTTTATTCTTCCCCTCCCCAGTGGAACAAATATAGAAAAATACAATACAGCCATAATCTGGTGCGAAACCTTTGGTGAGTTCATAACGTCGGCCGCGCTGACGCCTCAAGCCCCTTCTGCTCAATAAACGAAATGCCTCATTAATGTCATCAATAGAAAGGTGGGGGAAATCCGTACCCCACTGTGACTCAAGCGCGCATTAACCTCATCCCTCAATCCACTGCAACACGATAACGCTCATGCCTGCATTGCTGATAGCTATCACTAATGTAACGTAACGCCCTCCAATTCTTTACATCTAACTCACACCTCAATCACGACTAACGACAATACCGTGATCCAACATATAAAACGTAATTTCCAATTTTGATTCAATAAGTTATGTGATCACTCGTTCAAATAACCACAATTTAATAGAGGATAATTACCCCACTGTTACAAAATGTAAATAAGGAATTAGTGATGTTGTATCTAGAATTTCTATTCTTACTTGCCATGCTCTATATAGGCTCAAGAAAGGGTGGTATTGGTCTTGGAGTGGTATCAGGCATTGGTCTAACGATTGAAGTCTTTATCTTCAAAATGCCTCCAACCTCGCCCCCCGTTACAGTCATGCTTATCATCTTGGCTGTCGTGACATGTGCCTCCATACTGGAAGCTGCAGGTGGCCTCAAATACATGCTGCAAGTTGCCGAGCGGTTACTTCGGAAGAATCCAAAGCGCGTAACGCTGATTGCCCCGTTCGTCACCTATAGCATGACCTTTTTACTCGGTACCGGGCATGCAGTGTACTCCATCATGCCAATCATAGGTGATGTCGCACTAAAAAACGGTATACGACCAGAACGCCCAATGGCGGCATCTTCCGTGGCCTCGCAAATTGCGATCACAGCGTCGCCTATCTCCGCTGCCGTAGTGTACTATCTCGCCCAGCTTGCGGAGATCCAAACCAACATTACTCTACTTTCAATATTGATGGTCACGGTGCCAGCCACCTTGTTTGGTACATTGCTTATGTCTTTGTATAGCATGAAACGAGGCAAAGAATTAGACGATGACCCTGAGTATCAAGCACGATTGAAGGATCCTGAGTGGCGCGAGCGTATTTTGAATACTACCGCGACGTCATTAGATGAAGAGCTACCTAAGTCCGCCCGTAACTCTGTACTTATCTTTCTTTTTTCCATCGTTGTTATCGTCATCATCGCGATGGTGCCAGAATTACGCACACTCACCGACAGTGGTAAACCCATTAGCATGTCGGTCATTATTCAAATGATGATGTTGTGCTTTGGCGGGATAATCTTACTAGCGACCAACACCGACCCACGTTTAGTCCCTAACGGTGTGGTATTTAAATCAGGGATGGTTGCCGCCATCGCCATTTTTGGTATTGCTTGGATGTCCGATACGTATTTCCAATATGCCATGCCACAATTTAAATCTGGCATCGTCGGTATGGTTACCGACTACCCGTGGACCTTTGCATTAGCGTTATTTACTGTCTCAGTCGTCGTCAATTCACAGGCCGCAACGGCCAGAATGATGCTTCCTGTCGGACTAGCATTGGGATTAGAACCTGCATTGTTGATCGGTCTCATGCCCGCCGTTTATGGGTACTTCTTCATTCCAAACTACCCGTCAGACATTGCGACAGTGAACTTTGATTCATCAGGTACCACCAAAATAGGTAAATGGTATTTCAACCACTCGTTCATGAGTGTTGGCCTCATCGGCGTGATTTCAGCGTGCTGTGCCGGATATATTTTGGGACAAATCGTCATAGGCTGATAACATTATTAATAATTTTATCAATGCATTATAGCGTTTCCAAATAGCTAATGACCAAATATACCCGTTATTAGCTATCGCTATAACGACGACTTCAAATTATTAACCACTTATTATCTGGAATCGGGGCTTTCACGGTAAATGACAATTGGTTACCTCCTATGGATGGCATTAATACTTGCCAAAACCGTATTTATACTTTTTTTACACTAGCGGATTTACTAAGACCCCATATATATTACCACCCCGATTTATAACACAAATCCCACATGGCGGTAATTTTATAAAATCACCCCTTGTTTAATATGCAAATATATCATTTTTACGTAGCGCTAAAAATCAATGCAAAAATAAGTAAAATTTTAGAGTTAAAACTCTCAAACTTCTGATAGATTTGCCGATAAAGGAATTATAAAAATTAATACTGTCGGATGTTATCTCTATGCTGTCTATTAAAAACAAGATCACGCTTCTCTGCGTATTAGCGGTAATCGGTATTGCAAGTATATTTGCCGTTGGCAATAAAACCTTGACCCAC
>NZ_JAMKMS010000041.1 GCF_023634655.1 Vibrio methylphosphonaticus
TGAGCCCGCGACTGGAACATCATTAATTGGAACAACTTGTACATCAATGTTGGCGGATACGGTATCCGTGCCATCATTTACATCGTAAGTAAGGTCCACATTGCCATTGAAGTTCTCGTTTGGCGCGAAAGTATAAGTGCCATCACCGTTGTCGGTAAACACGCCATCGGTGCCCTCATAATTCACAGACTCTACTGTTAGGTCATCACCGTCGATATCGGTAGCACCAGCGAGAAGCTGTTCATCAGTAAAGGTTAAAGAACCGTCCTCATTGATGGTGTAGTCATGGTCATAAATGACCGAAAGATCGTTCACAGCGGTCACTGTGACATCAAGCTCAGTAGGTGTTACACCACCATTTCCATCATCAACGTTATAGCTAATGGAGAACTCACCGTTAAAGTTCTCTTCTGGCGTAATGGTATAGGTTCCATCACCGTTGTCAGTAATAAGCGCATTTTCAATAGCGATGTCGCCAATGCTTAGTTCATTGCCTTCAGTTTCTTCGTTAGCGTCCGTCTCATCAGGCTCACCCAATACGACTTCAGAAATATCAATGACATTATCTGAAGCTGCGATCTCTTCTGATGTTGGTAAGTCGAAGTTGCTGACAGTGCTCACATCGTGACTCGGTACAATAACACCATCAACGATATCGAATACATGCCAATGATCACCTTCTGGATTGTCCGGGAGATCTGGCGAGAAGGACTGAACTAGGGTATCACCAACAAAGACTTGAACTTGAACATCTTCGACCCCGTCTACATCCCAACTACGCCCACTATAATTGTGCACAGAATAGTGCATGTTCATGTCTTCGTAGTTAGGAATGGTAATGGTTTCTGGCCCATTACCATTTACATCGTCGACATCTTGCTCAACTCGGTCTCCCGACTCTTGGGTGTAACTCATATCTCGGTAGTAGATATGGTCAAGTTCTTGTCCAGAGTCTTGGTCAAACAACCATAGGTGATTATCGAGATCGCGAGGGCTATCGCCCCACGTCACGACAACTCGCATGTCCGCATCATCAAGAACTTCAGAGATTGCCGTTACACCTCCGTTAGTGTCTTCACCCGCAGGTACGATAAAGCTAGTGGTGATCGACCCCTCTTGTTCTATGGTCACTGTTCCTTCATTGACAATAGAGCCACTGACTGAATAGTTACCTGAGTCGTCTGTCACTGCTGTATAACTGTTACCCGCGCTATCGGTGAGTGTAACTTCTGCACCAGAGACCGGACGACTGCTTTCTGCATCAAGCACTGTACCCGTTACGGTAGTATCGTCGCCCTGCTCTCCAATGATTGCTGTCATGTCATCATTTTCGATGTCTGTGGCAAACTGAAGCAGTTCTTCTTGAGTAATGGTGTACGACCCATCTTCCTCAATCGTAATGGCGACATCGGCGGATACAATCGGAGCGTCATTGACGGGGTCAACTGTTAAGCCAAGGTTAGCGGCGACTGGTGTGTCACCATCGCTGATACTGTATGCGACATCGATGTAACCATTGAAATTTTCATCTGGTGTAATTGAGAATGTTCCATCGCCATTGTCGACAATAGTTGCATTTTCAGCCACGAGATCGTCAGCAGTAAGAGCGTCACCTTCTATATCAGCAGCATTAGCAAGCAACTGCTCTTGCGTGATGGTGATGGTGTTGTCTTCGTCAACATTGGCGTAAACATCGGAAGTGGTTGGTAAATCATTGACCGGGTTAACGGATAAATCAGCGTTCGCCACGATAGTTTCAGCACCATCAGAAATATCAAAGCTTAAGTCAATATTGCCGTTGAAATTAGCGTCCGGCGTTACCGTAAACGTACCGTCACCATTATCGACAACGGTCGCATTATCCCCTGCGCTTAGATTGTCAGCGGTGAGGTCATCGCCATCAACATCGGAAGCTTGAGACAACAACTGCTCTTGAGTCAGTGTAATTGAACCATCTTCATTGATGTTGTAAGCAAGGTCACCAGAAACGGGTGCATCGTTTACGGCAATGACATCGATGCCTGCATTGGTATCCGCTGTCGCACCGTCTTCATCCACAACTGTCACATCAAGTGATACGTTGCCATTGAAGTTTTCGTTTGGTGCGAAACTATAGGTATCGTCACCATTATCAGTAAAGATACCGTCTGTACCAGAGTAAGACACATCACTGACGCTGACATCACCTTCAACATCGGAACTATTCGCGAGCAATTGGTCATTTGAGATGGTAATAATGCCATCTTCATTGACTGAGTATGTCGTTGAACCTGCGACCGGAATATCGTTGACAGATTCAACTGTTACGTCAATATTCGCTTCCGTTGTCGTTGTACCGTCGCTGACGGAGAACTTGAGGTCAACATCGCCATTGAAGTTTTCGTTAGGTGCAAAGGTGTAAGTACCATCACCATTATCAGTGAATACACCGTCTGTACCAGTATAAGCAACATCTGATACAGAGAGATCATCGCCATCAACATCAGAAGCACCGGCAAGCAGCTGTTCGTCAGTAAACGTCAACGACCCATCTTCCTGGATGGTGTAACCCACATCTTCCACAACCGCAGCGTCATTCACTGGATTTACTGTGAGATCAGCGTTTGCAACGATGGTATCCGTGCCATCAGAAAGGTCGAAACTTAAGTCAATGTCGCCATTGAAATCCGCATCAGGTGTGATGGTAAACGACCCATCTTCGTTGGCTGTGACAGTTGCGTTATCGCCTGCGCTTAGGTTGGCTGCGGTGAGGTCGTCACCTTCTACGTCACTCGTTTGAGCCAATAACTGTTCTTGAGATAGCGTAATTGAACCATCTTCATCGACTGAGTAAGCCAGGTCGCCAGAGACTGGCGCATCGTTTACGGCAATCACGTCAATGCCAGCAGTGGTCTCCGCCGTCGCGCCGTCTTCATCTACAACAATGACGTCTAGAGATACATCGCCGTTGAAGTTTTCATTTGGTGCAAAGCTATAAGTACCGTCACCATTATCAGTGAAGATGCCATCTGTGCCTGTGTATGACACATCATCGACAGCAACCTCTCCCTCTATATCACTTGAGTTGGCAAGCAACTGCTCATTGGAGATGGTAATGATACCATCTTCATCCACCGAGTAGGTCGTTGAACCTGCGACAGGAATATCGTTGACGGATTCGACCGTAACATCGATATTCGCCTCTGTGGTCGTTGTACCGTCACTGACAGAGAAATTAAGGTCGACTTCACCATTGAAGTTTTCATTTGGTGAGAAGGTATACGTACCATCACCATTGTCGGTGAACACACCATCAGTGCCAGTATACGATACGTCGGCAACGGATAGGTCATCACCATCAATGTCAGAGGCACCGGCTAGAAGCTGCTCATCGGTAAAGGTCAATGAACCGTCTTCTTGGATGGTATAACCCACATCTTCAACAACCGCTGCGTCATTCACTGGATTCACAGTGAGGTCAGCGTTAGCCACGATGGTGTCTGTACCATCTGAAATGTCGAAGCTTAAGTCGATATCACCATTAAAGTCTGCGTCTGGCGTGATGGTGAATGAACCATCTTCATTAGCCGTAACGGTAGCGTTATCCCCTGCGCTTAAGTTGGCCGCTGTGAGGTCATCGCCATCAACATCAGATGCTTGAGATAGCAATTGCTCTTGAGTCAAAGTAATTGAACCATCTTCATCGACGGAGTAAGCCAGGTCTCCAGAGACGGGGGCATCATTAACCGCGATAACTTGCACGCCAGCGGTGGTCTCTGCAGTGGCTCCCTGCTCGTCAACGATAATCACATCAATGGATACTTCACCGTTGAAGTTTTCATTTGGTGCAAAGCTATAAGAGCCGTCACCATTATCGGTAAAGATACCGTCGGTACCTGAGTAAGCGACATCGGATATGGCCACATCTCCTTCAACATCTGAGCTGTTCGCGAGTAACTGCTCGTTGGTGAAGGTAAGGATATTATCCTCATCCACGCTGTAAGTTGTTGAACCAGCAACTGGTAGGTCATTAACCTCCGTTACAGTGATGTCAATATTGGCGGGCGTGATCTCTGTACCATCGGAAACTTCAAACAGTAAATCAACCTCGCCGGAGAAGTTTTCATTTGGTGCGAACGTGTAGGTTCCATCGCCGTTGTCTGTAAAGACGCCTTCTGTACCGTTGTAGTTGACAGACTCAACGGTTAGCGCATCGCCATCGACATCGGTCGCGTTGGCAAGTAGCTGCTCATCGGTGAACGTCAATGAGCCATCTTCTTCGATAGTGTAAGCGACGTCTTCGACAATCGCAGCGGCATCGTTGACCGGATTTACGGTCAAGTCGATATTAGCTACAGTCGTGTCCGTACCATCACTAACCGAGAAATTAAGATCGATATCGCCGTAGAAATCGGCGTCTGGCGTGATGGTAAATGAACCATCCTCATTGGCAACTACAGTGGCATTGCTTGCGGCTGTCACATCAAGTGCTGTCAATGCATCGCCTTCAACATCACTGGCTTGTGACAATAGCTGATCTTGAGTGAGTATAATCGAGCCATCTTCATCGACCGAGTAAGCGAGGTCACCTGAGACCGGCGCATCATTCACAGCAATCACTTCGATACCAGCCGTGGTATCAGCCGTCGCCCCATCTTCATCTATGACGGTCACGTTTAGAGATACATCACCATTAAAGTTTTCATTCGGTGCAAAACTGTACGTGCCATCGCCGTTGTCAGTGAAGATACCATCGGTACCTGAGTAGCTGACGTCAGAGACTGAAACGTCACCTTCTACATCGCTCGAGTTAGCAAGTAATTGGTCATCAGAGATAGTAATAATGCCATCTTCATTCACTGAGTATGTGGTTGAACCGGCAACTGGAACATCGTTAACCGACTCCACAGTCACATCAATATTCGCGTCTGTGGTCGTCGTACCGTCGCTGACTGAGAAGCTTAAATCGACGTCACCATTGAAGTTTTCGTTAGGTGAGAAGGTATAAGTGCCGTCACCATTTTCGGTAAATACCCCTTCAGTTCCCGAGTAGCTCACATCAGAAACCGAAAGCTCATCGCCATCAATGTCCGATGCGCCACTGAGAAGCTGCTCATCAGTAAAGGTCAATGAACCATCTTCTTGAATGTTATAACCGACATCTTCCACAACAGCAGCGTCGTTCACTGGATTAACGGTCAAATCGAGATTTGTCGATACAACTTGGTCACCGTCGCTAACATCAAAGTTGAGGTCAACATCACCGTTGAAGTCATCGTTTGGAGTGATGGTAAAGGTACCATCACCGTTATCGACAACCGAAACATTCTCATCGTCGGTTCTTAGGTTAAGTGCTGTGAGAGCATCGCCATCAAGATCGGTCGCATTGGCTAACAACTGTTCCTGAGTAATGGTAATGGAGCCGTCTTCGTCGACCTGTGCTGTGACTGAATCTGCCTCTGGCGCATGGTCTACTTCGAAGTTAACAACCTGAATTGTACTTGATTCATCGTCATTGGATAGCTCTGTTGCTGTCGCTTTAATTTCTAGCGCTGTCGAGCCTGTGTAATCTTCTGGGAAGGTGATTTCGATGTTCTGATCGATGACCAACGTTGGCAGAACCGCAGTGCCATCTTCGCCAACGACGATCTCGCCTTGAAGAATTTGACTGTTGGTTTCACCAACGTCAACGGTAAAGGTGAAATCATCGTAGTCGCGATCTCCACCTCCATAAATATCTTCGATACCATAAACAATGTCACCGTCTTCATTCAGCGTGGTTCTAGTATGCTCAATACCATCTTGGTTGAGATTAGTGTTTGTACCACCATGGAAGACTGAGTCCCCAAACTGGCTCTGAATAACGGTTTCGTTTCCATCTGAATCAATATGTACTAATTGAGGGTCAACCGAGTCTACGGTTGCCGGATTGCCATCGGCATCACGGAACATAAACGTTCCATCTTGCATCGAGTCGAAATCATTTTGATTGAAGCCATTCGGAATAACAAAGAGGTTGAAGCTTTCACCCTCTTCAACTTCAAAGGTAATCGACGATTGACCTGGGATAAGGTCACCACCGGAACCAACCTGTGAAGCGTTCTCAAAGCCAATGTTTACGTCAGTAATATTGCCGCTTTCATCGACGGTGTAGTAACCCGCTGTGTTCTGGAACCCAGCACCTTCGCCTTCGAAAGTCACCGTAACATCTGTCGTTTCGTAACTCGTGATGCCACTCGATTGGTCGTCAAGAACGCCCTCGTTGTCGTAGCGGATCACAGTGCCTTCTGGTAAGCCTCCAACCTCGAGAGTTAATGTTTCAGACAAGTCTTGGTCAACCAAAGCAGCGCCTATGTTAAGTTCAGTGGTGCTACCAGGCTCGACGACGATTGGTTCGTCAGTGACTGTGCTACCATCTCCGGTTGTCACTTCTAAATCAGGCGCATCGGCGACAGCTTCTACGTTGACGCCAATAGTTTGGGCAACTTCTGCTTCGCCATCAGATACGGTAAAGCCTATATCTAGATTACCGCTAAAGTGCTCTTCTGGCGTAAAGGTGTAAGTACCATCGCCATTATCGACCAGCGAACCCTCATCGCCTGTGTAACTCACGTCAGTAATACTAAGCTCATCGCCTTCAACATCGGTTGCTTGAGCAAGAAGCTGTTCTTCCGTAAATATGAGCGTATTATCTTCTTGGATTTCGACGTTAAGTGGTGTCACATCCGGAGCATCGTTGACTGGGTTAACGGTCAGCGTAAGTTCGCTTGTTGTGTCAAGCTCACCATCAGAGACGTTGTAGCTGAAGGCAATATCTCCATTAAAGTCTTGTGACGGTGTCACGCTGAACGTGCCATCGCCATTATCGACAATGGTTGCATTCAAGTCATTCGTCTCTAAGTTTTCCGCTAGCAAGTAGTCGCCATCTCTATCGATGGCATTTTCTAGCAGCATTTCTTGAGTCACCAAAATAACACCATCTTCGTCCATTTCTGCGACGACAGGTTCTGCTTCTGGCGCATCGTTGACGAATTGAACTTTCAGTGCAATGTCAGCAGTGACGGTGTCAGTGCCGTCGCTGACATCAAACGTTAGACCAGCACTGCCACTGTACTCTGGTGCTGGCGTCAATGTATAAGTACCGTCGCCATTATCGGTGACTGTGACATTTGGATCGTCAGAATTAACATTAACGACACTGAGGTCATCACCTTCTACGTCTGTTGCTTGTGCAAGCAACTCTTCCGTCGTAATGGTGACAGATTCGTCTTCTAAAACATTGAATGACAAATCAGGCACGTCTGGCGCGTCGTTAACCGGTGTTACCGTAAGATCGAGCGCAGTCCCAACCGTTGCGATGCCATCGGTCACGTCATACGTAAAGTCGATGTCGCCGTAGAAATCTTCACTCGGTGTAATGGTAAAGCTGCCATCTTCGTTTTGAACAATGGTCGCGTTTTCATCATTGGTACCAAGATTCACGGCTGTGAGGTCATCACCATCAAGATCACTGGCGTTAGCGAGTAGCTCTTCTTGAGTTAAGGTAATCGTACCGTCTTCTTCTACTGTCGCAGATAACGGACCGGTTACATCTGGCCCCACGTTTGAATCAACAACATCAACGTTCAACGAACTCGGTGCTGATGCCTGCCCATCACTGATATCAAAGGAGAGTGAAACATTACCGGTAAAGCCTTCTGCAGGCGTAAAGCTAAAGGTATTGTCGCCGTTGTCAACCAAAGTACCGTCAAGTTGGTTGGTCAGAACAAGGTTCTCAACGTGTAAAATATCACCATCGACATCAGTCGCGCCGGCGAGCAAGCTAGACGTGCTAATGGTCATGGTGCCGTCATTTAGCATATCAAGGTTCAAAGGTGCACCAGGAACTGGGACATCGTTCACCGGAATTACGTTCAAGTCGATGTTATTCATGGTGACGTCTTCACCGTCACTCACGCCGAAGCTGAGGTCAACATCACCATTGAAGTTTTCATTGGGAACAAAAGTGTAAGTGCCGTCACCGTTATCAGTGAGCTCACCGCTGTCGCCGTTATAACTGACGTTGTAAATACTTAGCTCGTCGCCTTCAACATCAGAAGCATTAGCAAGAAGATCCTCGTCAGTGAAAGTAATCGAATTGTCTTCTTCAGTGCTTAATATCACAGGGCCGGACACTACAGGTGCATCATTGACTTCGGCAAAATTGATATGAATGGTGTTGTCGTCAACCAATTCGCCGTCAGTCACTTGATACGTAAGATCAATATCACCAGAGAAGTTCTCGTTTGGTGTCACTGTCCATGTACCATCGCCATTATCAGTTAAGGTCGCGTTTTCATCTTCAAGTTCAAGATTAATGATATCGAGTTCATCACCGTCAATATCGCTTGCTTGTGCTAACAATTGTTCTTCAGTAATAACGATGGAAGCGAAGCCCTCAGCTCCTTCCTCAGCCGTTGTAACTGCAGGTAAGTCAGCGCTTAGATCGATCTCCTGATCTCCTTCGCGAAGATTTAGGTTGATAGTCTCTGTGACCTCGGTACCGTCAATACCAATAGAGGTAAAGACCACATCATCTGGCAGAGTTTGCGACACTGACATGTTTTGAACGACATACGTACCATTACCTTGGACGGTACCAAGCTCGAAGCGAGCGACTGGTTCATCCGTGGTTAAAGTGTATTCATGTTCGTAGCTGTTACGATCATCTTTGTGGTAGGTTTCTGAGTCTATGAGGTTACCATCCGCATCGAATGCTCGGATTTCCACCTCGGTAAAGTGTCTGGATTCTTCCATAAACCAGCCACCTAACCCATCTAGGTTGAAGCTGATTTCGTTGATATCCTGACCTTCTACCGTCACGACTAGCTGTTCGTCACCGCTCAGCCCCTGCCTGTCGGTATCACCAATACCATGACCGATATGAGTGTTACCGTTCCAAGCACCGAGCGGTCCGTCGGTGCTTTGTGTTGTAACGGTCAAATCACCATCGTTAAACTGACGAGTATGGGAGTCTACCTCATCTCCCCAATCACTTATCGTAGCGTTGTCATCAAATGTCCCTAGCTGCGTGGTCGACGTGGAATCTGCAACCGCTGTTTCATCAGGAACAAAGCGGATCTCGGTGTCAGGCGCTACCTCTTGTCCGACTTCTAGAGTGACCCATTCATCCTCAATATTCGCCTGAACAGTACCAAATTCAGGTTGTTGGTCGAGTCGAATCGCGGGCTCTTCACGCATACTGACGCCAACGGTCTGATCTTCCTCGGCTTGTATGTAAATATCATCACCTGCATCAGGTGCGTCGTTTACCGGGTTGACTGTTAGGTCCAGTGTCGTCATGACATTTTCTTGCCCATCGGACACGGTATACGTGAAGTCTAGTTCGCCATTGAAGTTATCTTCTGGTGTGATGGTAAACGAGCCATCTTCGTTTTGAACGATCTCGGCCTCGACACCAAACAGCTGGAGGTTACTCGCAACTAGTTCATCACCATCAACATCTGTGGCATTGGCAAGTAACTGTTCTTGAGTGATGGTAATACTATTATCTTCATCGACTTGCGCACTGATACCTGAAACTTCGGGCGCATCATTAACTGGATTAACGGTAAGTCCGCCAGTCGCGACTATGGTGTCAGTACCATCGCTGATATCAAAGTTAAGGTCTATTTCGCCATTGAAATTAGCGTCTGGGGTGATAGTAAATGTACCATCACCATTGTCTACAACGTTCGCATCGCCTCCTACACTGAGGTTAGACGCTGTTAATGCGTCACCTTCAACATCTGATGCTTGAGCTAGCAATTGCTCTTGATTCAGAGTGATAGCGCCATCTTCATCGACTGAATATGCGACAGTTCCCGAAACTGGCGCATCGTTCACCGCAATCACGTCAATACCAGCCGTGGTGTCCGCTGTTGCACCGTCTTCATCTACAACAGTGACGTCTAGAGACACATCGCCGTTGAAGTTTTCGTTTGGTGCAAAGCTGTACGTACCATCGCCGTTATCGGTGAAGATACCGTCTGTGCCAGAGTAAGACACATCACTAACACTCACCTCGCCTTCAACGTCTGAGCTGTTCGCTAGCAGTTGATCGTCAGAGATAGTGATGATGCCGTCTTCATTCACTGAATATGTGGTTGAACCTGCGACCGGAATGTCATTAACCGAGTCAACCGTCACGTCAATGTTAGCGTCTGTTGTCGTT
>NZ_JAMKMS010000042.1 GCF_023634655.1 Vibrio methylphosphonaticus
GCTATTTACCATAAACACCCCTGATATTAGATGTTAGAAAAATCCTTAGAAAAACCTTTTAGTAACTGCCCTGAAAGCTGCTTTTCTAATTTAACCATAATCTATTTACCATAAACTACGTTATCAGAAGAACTATTTAACTAAAGTTAAATAGTTCTCCGCTAACGATTACTATTATTTTCAATTAGTTATGTTGAATTTTACTAGAGCTATTGTATTTTTCTAATAACTACTAATTTTTGCCACTATGCCATGATTTCAAGCTTAGCTTTCCTTGTGAAAATCATAGCGTATCATTCAGCGGCTTGTTCGCTGCAATGCCTTGTTATACGATTCTAAGAATTCAACATACTTAAGCATACCATTTACATACCTTTTGCTAGAACTGTCTTTCCAAGCTTTCCCCAACTCAACTTTGAATTTAATAGCAAGCTCTTCACGGTTATCCATCGATGTTCCAGCTTCAATAATTTCATTTATCAAGATTATAGTTTCGGATTTAATTAGAGCCTGAGCTAAAATTTGCTGTGGAAATTCTAGGTTATTAATACCCTTTGAAAATTCAATGCTCGAATCTTCATTTCTCTTACAAACACCTAAAGAAACTAGATCAGTAACCGAATTCCTTAACTTCTTCGATTCTTGCTCTTCTAGTGAAACAGTTTCTTTATCAATTAGAATATTTATTAGTTCTAAAGAGTTACTTGGAGTGGTGGCAGCAAGAAATAAATACCCTTTTGCGCCCAATACACCATACTCAGGAGAGTATTCAGAAGAGGAAAATATAGATATTTTACTTCCGCTATTAGAGACTAAGCCTGCGTACTGTAGCCAGTTTAGTATCTTTGTAGCATAGCCTTTAGGTGCATTTCCGCCTTTATTTGAATACACATCATTAATGATACCTGCATATTTTTCATTCGTGCAGAAGTCAACCCTACCTGTATTTGATTCTGAGATACTTGTGTAAATCAAATGGTCTTTTAGATGTCCTCGAATAACCTCTGCTGCGCTAGCTTTACTTTGATTTGCTCTATACTTGCCTTGACTATTCTTTTCTATCAACGAAAAGGATTGAAGATCCATTATTACATTAGTTAGAGTTCCCTTTTTGAATCCTGACAAACTCATTAACTCTTCAAATAATAATGCCTCATTTCTATTGATATTATCAAGTACGTTTATCGCCATGGTAACTGTTGCTGCTGGCATATAAGACCAAGGGATGATTGGTGTGTCACCTGTATTTAGATAATCTCGAAACACATCCCAATACGCCGAAACTTTCTCACCTGTTTTAATTATTAGCCTGTCAGCAATGAGATTATAAACTGTTTGTTGTCCGAATTCTTTTGTTACTTGATAATGGTCTATCGGCGAGTGCCCAGCAACATACCTCAAACAAGCTATTTCTTTGTCAGGTCGCTCAAGATCCTCTTGAAACAGTGATTTTATTTGAAATTGTGTAAGCAGCAGTTCTTCTTGTGAAACTCCAGATTTTATTTTCTTAAATATGTGTATGCATAGCTTTTTTAGAAGCCATGGGTATCCTTGGGATTGCTGAATCAACCTCCCCCTTAGAGATTTATTCAATTTAATGCTAATATTTTTTTCGAATGTCGCTATCATTTTTGATGAATCACCAACATCAAAATCATCAAGTTTTTTGTCTATTCTAAAGTCTTTGAGTTTTGACCACATAGAATAAGCAGGGTTTTCCTCTCCTAGCGTTATTCCGCTACGCCAAGAAAAACCCACAACTAAGTTCATTTTTTCAGATGATACATCTTTGGCAAATCTTTCAAATGCTCGGAACAACCCAAAAAGTTCTTCTTTCATAAAGACCTCTTCAAATTGATCAAAGAATATTACAATTACCTTCTTATTTTGTTCCAAATAACCCAAGCAATCTCGAAAACTGCTGCCTGAGGTTATATCTTCTATATTCTCAATTGTAAATTTTCTACTAAAATCAATAAAACCATCTTCTATTGCTTTATTAAAGCCCTTCACAATTGCTTCCGCTACAAAGGTTGCCCCTCGCGCTGAACGAACATCAACTGGATACAAAAACAGCTTATTCTTCCATTTAATATTACGAAAACGTTCAGATAAAAAAGCGACTAAAGAGGATTTTCCATGACCAGAAGAACCAACTAAAGAAATGATACGAGTATCTGTTGTGTGTGTTCTAACTGACTCAAAGTAATCCCATATTTCTTTTTGTATTGTTTCTCTACCTACAAAATCTGAGGGCTTACATGGCTTATAATCCATAATGTCGTCAGCAACCAATATACTACTAACTACTTCCTTCGAAAGTTTACTGACTGGGCTAGGTGTGTTATTGCCGTTATTGAATGGAATTAGTGAGATATTTTCAAAGAGATTTTGCGAATCAAGGATCGCTCTTATCTTCTTACAATCAGCATCACCATTTACATTATATGCGAGTAAACGACTTGCAACGCCATTATCCATTTCTTGAAAAACCCAAGTAAAATCAAGCTCAGGGTGGATAATGAGGCTAGCGTGTGTAATATTGGGACTGAGATCATTTTCTTCATAGATTTTGGCTTTCCCAGATGCAATTAATGCATCTAATATTTCTTGCTTACCATAAAAAGAATAATCGCAACCATCCATTCTACGATAGTCGTCATAGGCTCCTTGAGCATCTTTACCTAGCCTAGCTGTTGAAAAAAGTGCAATTCGATTAATTTTGGCGCGGCTCGACTGTGCATAACAAAGGTCTACTATAGTCGAGTCGATATTTTTTGAGTTGTAGAATTTACATTCAACATATACGCTACTACCAGAAGGAGTATGTTCAGCAGTAATATCAATCTCCATCCCTGTTTTGCGAACTTCCATTCCCGTAATTTGGTAAGATTGCTTTCTTAATATATCGGCGCATAGTTTTTCGAAAAACGCTCCCTTTTGTGTTTTTGAATAGGTCTCTGGGACTATAACCAATATATCCTGTTGTACTGGAACCACCCTTGCCATCTGAAATCCTTTATATTTTAAGTACTCATTGTCGTATAACGGTGAATAGATGGATACATCACTTTTCCTATCTTAATTAACCACAGGATAGAGGGCGTCATGTCTATCTAAACTTTGGAAATTCATACTTTTTAGAGCCAACCGAAGAGAGTTTCTTGCTAGGTTGACAGTAACTGCTTGATTCCCTTAATTACTTTAAATTACTCTTTGATTAATAATAAATCAACGATTTTGATCCACTAACGGGGGGTATACTATTTCAGGGGATGATGTGTTGCAAACGGTCGGATTAGTTATTGTGATGACCAAGAATGCTAACGCTTCTGATATCCTTTATTAGAAAAAAACGTAGAAAAGTCTTAATCGTATGCATAACTTTCCATCTATTCTTTCCCTAAATTTTTGACGCCATTTTCTGCATTTATGTTCTCCATGACTCTCTGGTGCTGTGCCTTATGCAGTGCCCAAGTGAGATTTGCGATCGCATCGGCATGCTCCATACGTTCCACTTTAATTTGTTTTTTCAACTCTGACAGCTCCGTTAGCACTTCACGCTTGGCTTTCAATGCCTTGTTCTTGCTGCTCTTCAAAGTCTCAGTTCTAATTTCTCTTGCTGTCTTCTTTTCTGACTTACCAGCCTTAAGCTCAAGCACCTCATGATATAGTTCGGTGTAATAACTTAAAGAACCGTTCGATACGCCAGCCTTTTTCTCTACAGCCGATGGATTGATTTTAGCGCCGCCTTGTTTTAGCTCTTCCAGTGCTGCTCTTAGTTTTTTTTCATTTCTAGTCATATCACCAACCCTATTGCTGATTTTGTTTCTTTTACGATGGCGTAATTACGAACTCAGTGAACTCAATACTGTGCTTCCTCATTACATGCTCCGCAGCTCGTAAGTCACTAAGCTCACGACCTAATGTGTGCTTATTAATTGTGCTATTTGCAAGCATTTTACTGATGAGCTTCGCGCAACCGTCATGTAATATCTTCCAACGCTGAGCCTCTTCTTTCGTAATACTAAGGTTTACGCAACCATTAGATATGCAAGAGCTAGGCTGAAACACATGTGATACCGAGCATTTCTCTTCACCAAAGCACCGACCAAATCCTGTAGAACGTGACGCTGTATGGTTGTTTTTTTCTAAAGAGGAAAACTCCTTATCAGTTAAAACTCTTGGCTCCCCTCCAACCATTAGATTTTCTGCAAATCCACCTGACGTTGCTCCAGAAACGACTTTAGACAGGTACTTTTCGTTATATGTTGTATGACTGGCATCCAATTCTTTTATCAGCTTCGGATCTGTTTTCACCTGCATTAAAGCAAGTACGTCACTGGTCGATGTGTATATCATCGACATGCCAATAAAGATATGTTTCAATTGTTGCTTTAATGCCCCCAAGCAAGATAGATCGTTACCCACTGCAAAGTGCGCAAAGCTTCTACGCCAAGTATGGTTTATGAAATGCCAGTAGTACGTACCATCAGCCCTCATCTTTCGTGGATCAGCATTTACGTTACTGTTTAGTAAGTTATATGAGGTGTCCCATTCCCTCTTATATTCTGGCTGCAAGTGTCGTGCTTTGAATTCAGTAAGGCAGCTATTTAGGTTGGACTTATTGAGATTTATTATCCCCGTTTTTTTCCCGTTTGTTGGCAAGTGTTCCCAGTCACCACCATTCGCTAATTCAATGACTTCGATTGCCTTTTCACAAATTTCAGCACAAACCCAGACATCTTCTCTAACAGCTCCTTGTTCCAATTTCACCGTGGATGAATTCAGAAGTGATGTTGTAACCCCTTCAAAATCGACCGTTTGGTAAGACTCCTTGTGTAAAAACACAGCTTCACTCAAGCGAACACCACTAAACACCATACATGTTGTATAGCCTAAACCAATGGAAACCCTGCGAAATTCAACAAGATCTAATGGTGAACCCATTTTTCCAAATTGAGGCTTGCCGTTACTAGTGAGCTGTAGGTGATACCACTCGACTAATTCAATTAATTTGCCGAGCGTTTGTCCATATAACTCTGGAATAATGGTGGGATGGTTACCTTTACTTCCAACTGCCAATTCTTTTGCCAAAGCGTTACGGCTCTGGATGGGAAAGACTAGTTGCAAGTTCGGTGGCAAGAAGTCATTAGCATCACTTAATGTCGTGTAACTTGTTAGATGTCCCTCACATGAGGTTTGAGAGTATTTTCTTGATCTCAGGTACTCTTTAACCTTCTCAAAGAAAATCGGGTGAGCCAGTGCTGCTAGAGTATCAGGCACCACTTCCCAATTCTCAATGATATCCTTTACAAGCATTTGGCACCGCTTGATTACCTTGATAGTTACGTTCTTTTTTCTGAGTTTCGAGGTGAATAGTTTGTCATTCGAACCATATAGCACGAATGCTGACCGAACTTTTAAATCACGATAAATTGGGATGTCGTCATACTCAGGTTTCCAAGAAACATAATATACAGAGGCTTCTGAATGATCTAAGTTATATTCTTGAAATGACCATTTTCTAGCTTTAAATTGATTAATCGATTCCCCGCCATGGAGGGTGCAATCTTTACCACTGTACAGTTCTTCGTAATTAAGTAAGGACATCAACTTTCCTTTTGTCAGTATTGTAATTTGTTAAGCAAAACTACAGCTTTGTCTAACGAAATATGTGTTTTGTTTAGGTGGCGAGCATTTAGATATCCATTTTATCTAATACGGCATACATCCCATCCCAAAGCGGGTGCAAGCCTTGTTTATCAAGCTTCTTAATTGCCGTTGCTAATTTTTTTGGAGTGAGTTTGCCTTTGATAATTTGGAGCTTTGCCTTCAATTCACCCTGCTTTTCGATAAAGTGAGCGAAGCTAACATGGTAATTAATTGAGTCGTTTAAAATAGATTCGAAAGAAAGCAGTTTCCAGATGTCGTTCACTTCATCTACAACAGCAAAATTTGCGCACCCAAAACACTTGATGATAAACCCACACCCCATCAGTTTCTTATCTTCATCAGAAAGCAGCGGGTTCCTGTCTAGGCTCTTTTGAAACTCTTTGCTTTCAGCAGTTTTTAAACCTTTACATGTGCCACCGTTCTTTAGATCAGCCACACCAGACTCTTGTTTCTCTTTTTCGTCAATAATCTTGGGGTTATAGAGGTTCTTTCCCTCTTCAACAGCAATGCTAATCTTTATTCCTCTTGCGTGTTTTTCTAGCGCATGAGCTGTCTGGGTCATTTCCTTGTGTGCCGTTTCGTTACTGACCTTCGAGTAGTTGTATCCACGATGGACTGATAACCTATGTCGTCCTGCAATAACTCCGCTAGCTTCACCTCGCTGAGATGAAATCCTGTGAATTACTGATGAACGTAATCGTTGCAGATTTAATTTGTATTTAGAGCGCTTTTTAAGTAGACACTGTAGAATCCGATTTCGTTTAACTAGTTTTGTAGCAAAAAGACCTACATCATGTGATGAGATTTCAGTCGCTTCACTGCCATGCAGGTAAAGCAATACTTGCTGTGACTGAATGCCAAATTTCTTCTTAGCTTGCTCAATAACCTCCATCAAACGCACCACAAGGGTTTTTGAGCTTCTTCTCGCAACAAAACTGTTGTAGTCATTTGACTTACTAGAGCGATACTTAATAGCATTAAAAACAAAATCTTTTGAGCCGAGTTTTGAATACTCAGTGTCGAATTCTTCATAAATCAAAGAATTGAGTTCAGCAAAGGTCATCGCTGTATAGACCGTCAGCAATAAGCATGAACAAGAAATGAAGTCGTTAAAATCCTTCTCATAAGACAGGGTGTTATTGCAAACTTGTTTATACAGACGCTGATGCTCTGGTATCAAAGCTCGAATAGTCGCTATCCAAGAAGTGTCATCGTAGTTATCGGTTTGTAAATCGTTTCCGCCTGTTTTCAGCTTGAACCTATCAGCTCTCAGTATTTTAGGTAGACCAATTAGCTCGAAGCCAGCACTTAAGTAAGCTTGCTTTCTTTCAATACTTTCTGGCTTTATCTTCGCCCCCTTTGTCATCTCATCGTATAAAGACGCTATAAAAGACTGAAAAGACTCTTTATTGTAAAACTCAGGACGCTTTGTAACCTCGTTGTTGTATTGGATTAGTTTCTTCAAAGCACCAAGGTAAGTAACCTTTGATGCGTCCCTCAGAGAATTGTCATGAATGTGTTTAGCGTATTTTTGAAGTTCAGAGTCGCTGATAAAGGGTGAATCAAAGTCTTCTCGCAAGTCGATAGTTACCAACTTATTGTTGGAGTTTTTCAACTTTAATATTAATGGGTGAAGCTTTGAAACGTTACTCTCCGATGGCAGTTGGGCTTGCTCGCTGCTCAACCCTCGGGATTTATGCTTTGCCTTGTACGAGCTAGTTCGACGCTCTGTATTACCCAACGGTACTCTTTCCGATGGTGTTGCTTCAAATTTTCGCTTACGCCCCTTCCGCTCAGATACCAAGTGAGTAATCTCATCGCCAAAGTTAATCGAAGTGAAAAACTTTTTTAGGTTAGTTCGATATACTCGCTTTCCGCTGTCGCCAGCTTCCAATTGCTCATTGATGCTTAATAGGTAGGACTTAACATTCTCATAGCTTAGCGGTGGTGCTTGTTCGTCTGAGTGTGCAATCAATCGATTGAGGGTCTGCCTTAGACCAGTGTTTAGTCTAGGTTCAAACTCTTTCATTGATTCATACAATGTGATGATCTCACTCTCATGCAAGACACCTTTGTAATCCACCTTAAGATCAACCGTTTTGTTCCCTTGAATTACTATTACTTTATCCACTTATGCTATCCATAATTCATTGTTGTCCATGATTTTTTCAACCAAATCCCCCATGACATCAATCATCTCTCTGCTAGCCTGATTACCCGACCAGTGAGTTAGATAGAGCTGTGTTGTTGAGATATTGCTGTGTCCCATATCTTCCTTCAAAAGCGCTAAGGCTTGGCTATAACTAAAGCCATGATCTAGTAACGTGCTCATTTTTCGACAGCCAAATGTCACTCGTAAGTGATGCCAAACGTGATAAAACCGTGGGTCATCTTCGTCCATAATTTTATTTGCGATAATTGACCAGTAACGGTTGATTGTATTGGGATTGTAAATCTCACCCTTTCGATTTAGCAGGGCGGGATGGTCGCGTTCACTCTCAACGTCTTCTAATTCAAGCCAAAGACTCAATCTTTCTTTGTAGCGAAGGCTGTTGTGATATTGATTAAAAAGCTGAGCGATTCGAAAAGGAATAGAGATATTCCGTTCTTTTCCGTTTTTGGTTTTAACTCCAGTTTTCGGACCTATTGATATATCGGATAAAGTTTCGCCTTCAAAACTTCTAGGGATCACTATGTGGCGCTTTCTAAGAGTGATTGATTCAGTTCGCCTAAGTCCACTAAAAAGGGAGAGAAGCATCGCTAATCGAGCTTCGAGCGGGATCAGTGATAAATGTTCGAATATGTACTCAATATGCCTGTCACTAATAGGTCTTAACTTTGTTTCTTTGCTTAGCTTCTTGATTGTGCAATCAGTAATATCTTTGCCGTATGCATTGGTTCCAGTAATTGTGAAGGGCAGTTGATCGATGTAAAAGAACTTCTTGAGAAATTTATAAAAACCGCGAATGCATCCTAAGTAGTTACTAGCAGTTTCATCAGTGTAATGCCCGTTATCAACATTTACTTGCAACACATTTCGATAGGAGAAAATAGGGTTTTTGTCATCATCCACATGCAAGTGTTCATCCCACTTTAAGTTATTTTCATGCATGACTTGGAAGAAAGATTTGAGTGCTCGCTCAGTAGGAGATATGTCTTTTCTATTAACTGAAATTCTGAGGTATAGGAGGTAAGCGTTAGCGATGAATATTGGCTCATTATCATCGTATAACAGTTTCAACCCTTGATAGTTAACTGGAGTGCCATGAGTGGATACCTTAGCCTCACCATTTTCGTCAATGATTGCTTGTGTATCTTTATAGATCGGAATTGTAGGTGAGGTTTTGACTAGCCTTAGCATTTTTCTCTCCATTGAAGTAACTGTATAACCATACAGATATTAGAGAGGTTATCCTAACTATTTTTCTAACTTTTATGTACACTTTAGAATTACGTCAGTTTTCTAAAGCGGATTTCTAAAGACGACATCTAGGGTGCATAAAATAC
>NZ_JAMKMS010000043.1 GCF_023634655.1 Vibrio methylphosphonaticus
GACCAAAACGAATACATATTGCAAACAAAGGAGGATATACCTAAGTCTTGCCCCAACTTAAACCAAGGACTAGGTTTCCAGTCGTTTTTCTTTGGGCGTTTGAAGCCAACATCATCCAAGCGTGCAGATAGCTCTTCCATGGTTTTTTGTTCCCCTAGAATTTTCGCTGCAATCTCTGGAGTTGGGTGTTTAACTTTGTTTTTTGCTCTATTTTTATAACCAAGGTACATGTACCAATCAAGCCTACCCCTATCTAAGTCACCATCGAAATAGTGATAAGCCATTGTCACCAAGTTTTCATATGAAGTTCGCATCAACACTATCGCGCTCGATGTATCAAAATAGGTAAACCCGCCTTCAACATGATTGATATCCAACTCAGTAGTCATCATCATTTCAGTCGTATTTAAGTGCTTCAAAAACTTAATCGCAGCGACATTCATGAAGTAATAATCTTCATCCGTTTCGTTGATGTACTTGAAACTAGATTCAAAAATATTACATGCGGTTCTATAAAGCGATGCGTACTCATCACGTCCAACAATCACAGGGTTACCACTTACAGTTATTATGATACGTAACAGGCTATGCTTATACCGAAGAGCAGTCAAACACGTAACTAACTAATTTTCTTATAGTCCGCTAGGTCTAGAGTTATCTCTTGGCCACCCATTGTTCTAATCTGATCGATTAGTTGCTCCTCTGTTGCTACGCGAACTTGATACTCGCCAGTGATAACAAGTTTTTTCTTATCAGGTGCCGATAATCCCACCAACTTAACAGCCCTATCGGTAGCGGCAACCATCTCACGATCATTAGCTGACGCGTTGTAAGCCTCCAATTACATATCCAAGGCATCTCACGAGTGAATGTATCACCACCTTTTAAACTAACGGAGTCCGGTCTTGCCTTTATCTATCATTACTTTTTGTATATCAAAGTTGGCTGAACATCATTGTTTGACTTGGAGGCGTAACTGATGTATGGAATCCACTCTCTCCGCGGCTAACTACACTTTAGCCAAGGTGTTTAATAATGAGGCTTCCAGCATGCTAAATAGTAACGTGATCGGTATAGACCTAGCGAAAAATGTCTTTCAAGTTTGTCATATCAGTATCCATGGAGAACTACTGAGTAACAAAGCTATGAGCAGGCAAAAACTAAAAGAATTTTTGGCAACGGCTAAGCCTTCTATTGTGGCTGTTGAAGGATGTGCTAGCTGCCATTATTGGGGACGTTTCGCTGAACGGTTTAGTCACGATGTACGAATCATTAACCCAAAGAAAGTCAAAGGCTATCTTGAAGGTCATAAAACTGACGCGAATGATGCATTAGCTGTAGCGAATGCCGCACTACAAATTGGTCTTAAGTACAGTAAGCCCAAAACAATTGACCAGCAAGGACTTCATTCTCTTGAAACAAGTCGTCAGTTATTAACTCGTTCTATGGTTTCCATAGGCCAGCATATTCGTGCGGTCATTCTTGAGTATGGTGTTGTTAATGCTAAAGGAGAAATCGGTCTAAAAAAATCAGTTACCTCAGTCCTTGATGGACAGGCCGAAATGCCAGCACCATTGGCTACAACGATTACAATGATGTGGCAACAATACCTCAATCTAAAATCAGAGTTGAAGAAGTTAGAAAAAACCAAAAACGCTCTTACTCGACAGATTGAACCATGTCGTAGGTTAATGGAGTTAGAAGGGATAGCTGAAACAACAGCGTCAATGCTGTATGTCACATTAGGCAATGGCGATCAGTTTAAAAATGGTCGGCAAGCCTCAGCGTTCGTTGGCTTAACTCCAAAACAACATAGCTCTGGTGGTAAAACTATAATGCTTGGGATTAACAAAACTGGTGGAGTAAAAGATCTACGCTCATTACTCTACTTAGGTGCGATGTCCTATCTTGCTAGACTTCCTGAAATTCCTACTACCCAGAAACAAGCTTGGTTAATTGAACTGGTCAAGAGGATTGGCTTTAAACGAGCCTGTATTGCATTAGCAAATAAGACGGTTAGAACCGCGTGGGCAATGCTTCGCTATGAGACAAAATATCAATCAATACCAGCAACAGTTTAAGTTTAACGCAGTACCAAATTTTACAAAATGATGATGCATAATAGGTAAGACCAACCTACTGAGAACCTGACCGAAGTGTAATGTTTTCTAAAACTGCCTAACTGAATAGGTCAGTAGGTGCGCAAACATCAAAGGTTAGGGGGTAGCTCCCCCAACAGAAACCGAATATACGACCGCATCTTAACTTTTATGGTTCGTCGCTTTGTAAATACGTGGATTCCATATATCATTTCGGGGCAAAAGTGTGTTATGAAACCTTTGATACATCCTCTATCGTAAGAGTGTTCATCTAACTTTGATTGACCGACTTGAATTACCATTTTGTGATATGCAACGCTTCACTATCAACCTCCAACAACTAAAGTAAGTTTATGGCTAAATCATTAGCTATTGTGTTGTTACTTCATAAGGGGAGAAAGGTGAAACGAATCGCAATTTTCGCAGATGGTACTTGGAACTCTCCTGAACAAGGTATTGCAACCAACGTCTTACAGATCGCACGTGCGATTAGCCCAGTAGATACTGAAGGTGTTCCGCAAGTTGTTTTTTACGACTGGGGTGTTGGGACAGAGCAAGATAAGTATAGTGGTGGTATTACAGGCTCGGGCATCGATAAAAATATTATGGATTGTTACCGTTTTTTAGTTCACAACTACAAGCCAAATGACCAACTCTACTTTTTTGGATTCAGCCGCGGAGCCTACACGGTGCGCTCTCTTTGTGGGCTTATCAGAAATAGTGGCTTGTTGCGCAGTGAGCACGCAGACAAAATTCCTCAAGCATATAAGCTTTACCGTGAACGATCTAAGTCTAGTAGTCCCAATCAGAGTAAATCTGTTAAGTTCAGAGAGCAATTTGCCGTTTCCGATAAGACAAATATTAAATTTGTAGGGGCTTGGGATACTGTTGGTGCTCTTGGGATACCAATGCCATTTCTTGGAGGGCTAGGGAAAGAAAAGTATCTTTTTCACGATCTTGAGCCTAGCCAAATCATTCAGCATGCTCGCCATGCAGTATCGATCGATGAGAATCGGGAGGACTTTTCCGCTACATTATGGGAGAACAAGCAGGATATTGATTTACAACAAGTCTGGTTTGCAGGTGTACATTCCGACGTAGGTGGGGGCTACAAGGAGGATGGCTTAAGTCAATGTGCAAGCCAATGGATGATTGAGCAATCTCAGCACTTTGGCGTTGAGTTCGAAAATCATTTACTCGAAAAAATTCATCCAAACTATGCAGATAAGCAGCATAATGAAAGAAAAAGTTTTTACAAACTTCGTCGCGAATTTACTCGTGAAGTCACAGGTCCTTTACATATCTCAGTTAAACGACGTTGGGATGAAAATGTTCAAGGATATCAAAAAAAAAGCAAGGCATTACTGAAGCTTTTAGATTCCGTAAATGGCGATTGGTCAAAAATCGTAGTGCTGGAATGAAAACCCAATCCTGTCTTTTTTGCGTTTTGATGAAGATTTTATTTATACCAGAATAAATATCCCGAGTGCTTTTAGAGTGCTAAGCTGTATTAATCACCTAACACATTTGTATCCTTTATTTTGGAGCGTACTCGAATGAGAGAAGCACTAACCTGCTCAAAGATAGGATCACCTTCACCATAGGTATCTATGTCACTGGCTAACACCAATTCGTAATAATCTATCGCCTTGTTGTATTCTCCTTTGATTTCCCAGGCTCTACCCAAGTTGTAACGATCACTAGCCACATTAGGGTGCCCTTCGCCGAAGATTTTCAAGTCACTCTCTAATACCTGCTCGTAGTAGTTAATTGCCGTGTCGATTTCACCTATCGATTCGAATAATGCTCCAATGTAGAAGCGAGTGGTAGCCACACTGGGGTGAGCGTCACCATAGATCTTTAGATCGCCCGCTAGTGCTTGCTTGTAATAATCAAGCGCGTGGTCAAGCTGGCCTTTAGCATGCCAGGCTAGCCCTAAGCTTTGCCAAAGACTAGCTATGTGTGGGTGTGCGTTGATCTCACCATAGATCTGTATGCTACTCGACAAGGCTTGTTCGTAGTAATCAATAGCCTTATCGTATTCACCTTTGTCAAACCAGGCTCTACCTATGTTATGCCGACGAGTGATGACTTTAGGGTGATTATCGCCAAAATTTGACCGGTCAATAATCAGTGCTTGTTCGTAATATTTAATTGCCTTGTCATACTGGCCTTTAGCGCTCCAATTAATGCCCAGGCCGTTGTAGTTTCTTGCTAACTCGGGGTGACCCTTTCCATAGTTCTCTAAATTTATGGTTAGTGCCTGTTCGTAGTAACCAATAGCCTTGTCGACCTCGCCTTTAGAGCTCCAAACACTTCCCAAACCACTGAGATCCCGAGCCACACTCGGATGAATCTTTCCATATGTATTTAGGTTACTATTCAGCGCTAGTTCGTAGTGTCTAATCGCCTCATCATATTCCCCCTTATTATACCAGGCAAGGCCCAAACTATTGTGTATGATAGCAACATCTATAAGATTTCCATCGTTATCATCTCGGTTATTATTCAGTATCATTTCGTAGTAGGTAATCGCTTTTCCCGTTTCACCTAGTGACATATATGCTCCCGCGAGAGCATATAAATAGGTAGTGTTATCTGGTGACAGTTGTACAGCTCGCGTGAAGTGATTTAAAGCATTTCTAAGTTCGATGTTAGCACTCGCTATGCTTCCTCGTTGATAGGCAGCTTCAGCGGCAGCATTTATGTGAGATTCAGATTGTTCTTCAATTTGCGCAAACACCTTATCTGCAAGTGATTTATCACCCTTAGCTAATGCAGCTTTAGCATCTATTAGTAGGCTCGTTGGAAGCTGATTCGCAATCTTATCCAATCGTCTTATACGGTCGGTCAGCTCTTTGATATAAACGCTATAGCTCAAATTTACATCGGCTATTGCGCTTTGGATTGCTTTAAGCTCGGCCTCACTGTCTAACTTATCTCTTTCGCTCAATTCAGACTTGATCAACAAAACCTCTATTTTTTTCTTTCGTTCAGTCAATTCTTGTTGATATTGTTGTTCGGTCTTTTGAGGGAGATAGTCGACTGGTGGAGTTGCAGGGCTGAAGAAATAGACTATTACAAACAGCGCTAGTGCTCCGCCAGCCTGCAGTTTCACTTTCTGAATTGACCCTTGGACTTGGAGGAAACCAGTAAACACACCGCCTACGCCAGCTGCAGCTAGCGCTAGTATTGTCTTGAAGACACTCCACTGAAAGCTGTTCGGTATCTCAATAACGACTGCTAAAGTTAGTATTGTTGCGATAAATATTGTCCCAAATAGATACCCGGCGACTTTTTCCCAGGTTGCAACTACTAACACGGGGCTATCAAAATTTTTTGGTGTTACCGTGTGTTTTGGTGTGTCAGTCATTGGTGCCCCCGTTCCCCTTGGCTCTAAGATAAGTTGTTACTACTTAATTAACTGAGCTAAAGGGCTCGCCTTAGCCACGAATGAAAGCTGCAGATATACTCCGCTATAAAATATTAGCTTACGAAGTGTGTTGTCATCATGATGCATATCTCAAATGACGAGTTTTTAGTTGTGTTGCGATTATTTAAAATAAGGCGACTTCTGCCTTAGTGAGAGTGGTTTTATACACTTCGGGACAAAAATGATTTAGTAAACCGCCTTTCATCAGACTGCATCACGACAGTGCAACGGTTTGCCCTAATGAAGTAAGTGAATCAAAATAGGAAAATGAGACTTCGTAAACGTCCTAAAGTAGTGGGTTGGGCTAACCTTATGGTTTGTTGTACTCAGCGTTTTTAGTTAGCAACGGAGTTCTTTCATGAGCAATGTTCCAATCATCGTATCCCCAGAAAGCAGCGTTCAGAGGCTTCAACGAGTCGAGTTGCAGGCCATAGGTATTTACGATGAGAAGTGGTTACAGCAACTTATCTTTGCTAACGCTGACCTATTACCCTTCTATGAAATTGATGCTGACTATACTGGTGCAGTGCCAGTGTGTATGGAGCTTGCCACTAAGTCGGGTCGAGTAGACTGCATCTATGTGACGCCATCGGGCCGATTGGTTATCGCTGAAACTAAACTCTATCGAAATCCCCAATCTCGTAGAGAAGTGATTGGTCAGATACTCGATTACGCTAAAGATTTGATGAATTTGAGCTATGAAGATCTTGAGACTAAGGCTTGTGCCGTTAATGGTGGTTTGTCACTTTTTGATATTATTAGGGCGGGTGGTCATGAAGTCTTAGAAGCCGCATTCATTGATACGGTTCAGCGAAACCTCTCGAAAGGCCGTTTCTTATTATTGGTAGTGGGAGATGGTATTCGAGAGGGGGCTTTTGAGATAAAGGACTTCCTTAATTCCAATGCATCAATGGAGTTTTCCTTTGCTATGGTTGAGATGCAGATCTTCCACATGCCAGACGAACAATTGCTCGTGAACCCTCAAGTGATACACAAAACTGAAATTACTGAGCGCCGAGTGATTTCGATTAATCAGGAAAGTCGTGAAGTTACTGAGAAATTGGAATCCAACAGCAAGCAAAATGATTCAGCCACAAATAAAGGTTCTGGCCAAACCTATGAGTATTGGAGTGCATTGCTTGATTACCTTGAACTTGAAGACACGAGTGTTAGGTTGCCAACCCCTTCGACTCAGGGACACTTATGGTTCGAGTTACCACCAAGGGCGCATAATAGTTGGATAACAACTTACCGCTCAAAACCCAATGAGGTGGGCGTCTTTGTGAAATTCAGAGATGACGTACTCGGGCAATACTTGTTTGAGTACCTGTCTGATAGGCGAGAATCATTGATGCCACTCTTGCCGGACGGCGCTGAATTTGTGCTCGATAAGCTAAAAATTTCGCTACCCGCAATCACTCTTGACTGGCAGAACGAAGAGTCTTGGAAAGAAGCGTTTGATTTCTACCAGTTGCGTTTAAATAAAATATACCCCGTGGTCAAACCTTTGCTGATACAAGCGCTTGATGCATATGAAAGTTAACGGCGTTTAAACCATAAAGCGTTCAAAAAATAAAAGCATAAGGTGGTAATACCTCGACTTGCTAGACACTACACAGATAAGGAAAAGTAGGTCAAAACGCTTCACTGAGATTAGTGATGTTGAACATCACTGGTTTGCAATGGGGCAAAGGTACCACGGGTAAGAATTCAGCCAGTGAAGCTTCTGGACGAAAATGGCCTACTTATATGGGTCTAAACACCTAGTGTCGAACTGGAGACAGTATTTTTAAATCCTAACGTTTGTATTGTTTCAGCCAAAATGAGCTTGTCTGTGGCAATTGGGGCACAGAGCAAGAACATTATCAACAGTGTCAGGTCCACCTTGAGCCAAGGGTAATGTATGATGAACCTCTAAATATGGCGTGTTATCTGTTTTTCTAATGAATGGCGCGGGTTTATAGCAGCTTTCACAGGTACCGTTTGCACGAACCAAAGCTTCAGCTACGACATCTGGATTTCGAACATAGACTGTTGTTTTAACCTCTTTTGTTTTTGGTGAAGTTTCGGCTTTTGATAAACGCTCCGCTCTCTGAGTTGTCGTTAACGCTTTAGACCATGTAACTTGTTGATCAAACTCTAGGTGTTCACTTACTTCTTGAAGGTTAATTGCTCTACTGAGTTTATAGTCTCTACCGGCTTTACATCTTATCTCTTCAAGAACAGATTCATCTTCAATCGTTGACGATACTGAAAATAAACCTTGAT
>NZ_JAMKMS010000044.1 GCF_023634655.1 Vibrio methylphosphonaticus
CTATTAAGTGCCATATGATTCCGTCGTTCTTTCGTGCCATTCAAACTCACCTTATAAGCCTTTAAGTGCATTAAATCACAGGTTATAAGTACTTGGAATGGTTGAGGTATTGATAATTGTAGTGGCACTAAATATGCCTCTTAGATGAAAAAACACGAAAGAGCTTGTATCTAAATGAGCATATACAAAGCATATGGCTTGCGGTATGCGTATGTGCATTTACGATATTTTGAATTGACGGGCTCTAATGCTCTTGCTGCGGGTGGGCCATCAACCAAAAGATTAAGAGTAGCGGACAAAAAGCGTGAATTTGAGGCAAGAATGGTCATTACTGAAGAACTAGGGCATGGGAGGGAAGAGTTACTGCTATTTATTTGGGGCAATAGTGATCAAAACTAACAGTTTTTTTTGTCTTTGAGCTCGTTGACGTACTCCTGAAGTTGCTAGCAAGTTATATGTGATGAACAACATATTCAACTAGTTGATTCTTAAGGGGGTATATTCTATGATGAGTTAACTTATTAAAAGATAGATTTTTTATTGTGGATTCTATAAAAGTGCGTGGATTAAGATCACTAGTTGATACAGGCTATGTTGATATTAAGCCCATTAACGTATTATTAGGTACAAATAGTTCAGGGAAAAGTACATTTTTGAGGGTCTTTCCTCTACTGCGCCAAAGTGCGGAGAGGAAGACTCGTGGGCCAATTCTCTGGAATGGTGAGTATACAGACTTCGAATCATTTAAAACATCTAAGTATCAAGGTAGTAAAGAAGAACATTGCTTAGATATAATTAGTTTCTCATTTGACTTTAGATATGACCAAGAGCGTGCCTCGTTATATAGGAATACCCCAATCATTGATTTGAAAACTACCATCTGTTTAGAAGGAGTGGGAGATTCGTGCTATACAAATAAACTTTCAATTGATATTTATGGTCACGAGATAAATTTTGAGTTTGAATCCAATGGAATAATTAAAAGTATTTATTCCAATAGAATTACTTGGCAACTAGAAAAAAATAAAATTAAATATCAGCTTAGTAATACGAATACAATAATCCCTATATTAGGTAGTCCTGAATTCCATTACTCATATTATAGTAGAGATATAAGTAAAGATAGAAAGACCATTATGGGTAATGTTTTCAATCAGATAAGTGATCTTATAAGAAAACACACCGGTAGCCAAAGTAAGAATCGGGTATATGAAATTACATCTAGCTTGGTTAGGTTTATTATGTCTGATGAAGATAAACTTAAAATACTCAAGTCTATTCGTTCGACAAATAAATGGAAATCTCTTGTTGAAAGCTGGAATATTGATACGACAGAGTTTGTTTTTTTAGCTGCATTGGCCGATTTGTATACTGTTACTAATAATAGTATGGATATAAACTCTCATATTTCAGAAACATTTAGAAATGTAAGGTATATAGCGCCTCTTCGAGCTTCTACAGAGAGATATTATAGGTATCAAGACCTTAGTATTGATGAGATTGATCATCGAGGCGAAAATATAGGTATGTTTCTCACTAATATACCTAAGAAATGGCGAGAGAAATTAGATGATTGGACAAGGGAACACTTTAACTTTGTAATTGATGAAAACACATCATCTAGTCACATTGCTATAAACCTTAGGTATGATGACTACTCAACGAACATTACAGATATGGGCTTCGGATTTTCTCAGATACTACCTATTATAGTGCAGCTTTGGTCTGTGTCTTCTGGCTATGAAAAAAGCTTAAAAGGTAGAGGGGGGAAGCAATATATATTTGCGATTGAGCAGCCAGAATTACATTTACATCCAAAGATGCAAGCTAATTTAGCTGAAGTATTTTCTAGTGTGATAAAACTGGCTAGTGAAAATTCGATAGATGTAAGACTGATAATTGAAACGCACAGTTCATCGATGATTTCAAAGTTTGGTGATTCAGTCGCATTAGGTGAGACTGATGCTGAAGATATAAACATAATCATGTTTGAACAAGACAGAAAACAACGAAAGACCGATATTTCCTACTCGCATTTCAATGAGAGTGGAGAACTCGAAAATTGGCCTGATGGATTTTTTACGTACTAAGAATGATTGTTGAACTTTGTGAGTCAGTATACAGATCGATTGAAGATGGTAGCAGTGATGCAACCACATTTTTAGATGATTTGCTATTGGCAAGAAGAAATGGATTTATATCTTTATTATTAAGTAAGAAGGATATACTTAAATTAATTGGAACGTTAGACTTGAATGGAAGACAACGTTCGATATTGAATTTTGATAAGGAGAATTCAACTTTTATTAACCCTAAGCTTAAGAGTTTTGGTAATACTATCAAGTGTTATGATTCAAGATATACTGGATCTGGAGATTATGATATTTTCGATTATCAAAACAAGGTCCAAGATAATGATTACCTACCTATTACAAAAGCCTCGGTTGTATTTGAGAATAAAGATGATGATCTTGTATATAGGAAGATAATTGATTGGTACTTTTGTGAAAAAAATATTTCCACTGATTTACAAGTCTCTTATGAAGCTATTCACGGCGGAGGTGATACGACTTCAACTGTTTCAGAGAAGTGTATCAACACTAGGGTTGGGGTATATGGTATATGTGATAGCGATAAAGTTTCTCCTCATGATATGGTTGGCGGCACTGCGAGAAAAACAAAAAAGGTGTTTGATGATAATGGGTTACCCTCTAGTTTTTTGTGTATAGAGGCGCATGAAGTGGAAAACTTAGTACCGTTTGCTATGCACGAGAAAACAGCTATTAAAACACAAATGCCAGCGATTGATTTTATAAAGTACTCTAGGTCTAAATGTAGTGAATCCTACTTATATTATGATTTTAAAGACAGTATCAAGAAAGAGCTAATTATCTCAGAATCTAAATGTGGTAAGTATTGGAAAGATATTATTGAGGGGAGCATATATGAAGGCTCCTTAGAAAAAATAGAAGTGAACCATAAAATTGTTTGTAAATTATCGAGCCTAGTTCATCACTCTATCAAAGCTTTTAACAAAGAGGTCGATATTGAGCCTGGATGTCAGTCCTTATATAAGCAATGGTGTGCTATAGGTGAGTTTCTAACTCCACGCGTGGTTGCCTCTAAGCCCTACAAGATGTAGCTCTAGAGTCTAGGGTATCTTAATGCACTCTACTAGGAATCTGGATTCTCTTCTAATTTGACATAAGTCACTTAGTTCAATATCAGCAAATCACAGGTTAACGAATACTAGTTAGCCGTTCAGTCAGTTCACTCGCAAAGAAAACAGTCTTTACTTAATGGCT
>NZ_JAMKMS010000045.1 GCF_023634655.1 Vibrio methylphosphonaticus
CTAATAATCACATTACTTAATCAGAGATTAGTAATGTGATTATTAGAAAAAGCCCATGCTCGTTTACATACTCACATGGGCTTTAACCGCTCTAGTTGTTTTTACCACCTAGAAGTTGTTGTCATCAAAGTCGTGCTGACTGCCTCCTGAAGATTGGTCGTCATGGCCGAAGCTTCCTGAATCATCAGTGAAGTCGATTCCAGTATCCGTGTTGTCACCGGATGTCCAATCACCGCTGCCTCCTGCATCTTGCAGACCCGATGTGTCTGTAGGTGCTTGGCTGCTAGCCTGCATAGCGTGTTGTTCATCAACTTCAATAGTCGTTGTTGCTGATGCTCCTTCTATTGGTGTATCGAGTTCATCTACACCTTGGAACGAGATTGACGCTTCACCTTGGAATGAATCTCCTAGTGACATGCTTACTGGCTGCGATAAATCACCGGATACTGTGTACGTACCATCTCCGTTGTCTAATGCACCACTTACCGATGCTCCATCTGGAATGCCAGACAGTTCAACTTGTTCTACACCTTCAGCGGATGCAACTTCGTCAGGAATCGACAAGTTGACATCAGTGCCTGGCGCTGCTGTAACATCGGCAGCTTCGTCATCTTGGGTTGCTTCATCGTTAGCGGTTGCTTCGACGGTTTCTTGCGAAGTTTGCGTCTCAGCGGTTGTTTGTTCTGATGCCGACTCCTGTGTAGTGACTGCGTCTGGAGCGGTTTCAACATTCATTGTAGTGGCGAGTGTTTGTTCTTCTCCACCACTTTGAACGGTTGCCTCCAGAGGTATGTCGCCGCTAAATTCAGAATCTGGCCAGAATGTCCATTGATCATCTCCTGCTGGAACCAGCGCACCTTCGTCTCCAGAATAACTGAGCTCAGATAAGCTAGCATCATCGGCAACATCAAGGCTTGAAAGTACTTGGTCTCCATTAATACTAATAGAGCCGTCATCAGCTTGAGCTAGCGGTTCTACTGTAGAAGTATCTTGCTCATCAACGTTAATGTTAAAGTGACTTTCAACACTGTTTTCACCATCGCTAGCAACGAAGCCAACTTGAGCGCTGCCAGTATAACCTTCCGCTGGCGTGAACTGATAGCCACCCTGCCCGTCAGACTCAAGCAAGCCCTCTCCTTCAAGCAATGTGACTGACTCAATCGTCATCTCTTCACTATTGTCTGTGCTCAAGGTGCTTAACATATCAGCGTCTGAAAAGTTTAATGGCTCACTTTCAGTTACATTCGCTGAGGCGATAGCATCAATCTGTGGTCCATCGGTGATTTGCCCTTCATTTTCATGAACACCAATGGTGCTCTGTTCATCATGAAGTATTCCGTCACGTTCTACGACATACGCAAAGTCGACTTCTCCGGTAAATCCTTCTGCCGGGTTGAATGTCCAGGTGCCATCGCCATTATCCATCATCGTGCCTTGGTTCGGATCAACCAAATGAACCATTTGGATTGCATCCTCGTCGTTCGCATCAATGTTTTGTGCCATAGCGATTAGATCCGCTTCTGATATAACAATCGGTTCACCAAGAACGGTATCGAAATCCCCTGCAATTTCACTGCCTTCTGGTTCCGGTAACGGTTCATCACCATAATCAACGGTAGTTGCGCTAACGGTGACAAAGAAATTACCTGAAAAGTCTTCAGGTGGTGTTAATTGAAGATCATCGATATTCCAATTGGTAATGCTGATCATTTGTCCTGGCTCAGAGATGATGACCGTATTTTCTCCGTCACTCACTTCGAACCCTACAGGGAAACCAGTCATGACAAGATTGCTTAGCATTTCAGAATCGTCAATTAGGTCGACGTTTAGTCCTAGGTGCCCTGTAGAGTCTTCCGAGAATACTAGTGGACCATCATGTTCTGTGGTGATTACTGCTCCGTCTGCAACTGGACGAACGAATACCGGTACATCTAGTGCTGTTTCAAACTCACCATCGGATGCGATGACCTGCAAGCCTGAGGTACCAGCAAAGTCACCAGTTGGTGTGAATGTCCATGTGCCATCACCATTGTCATTCAAATCACCGGCGTCTTCACCATCTGGCATAATGATGCGTGAAATAACGAGGTTATCGGTATCCACATCACCAAAGAGGTCAAGCATATCCGATGAATCGAAGGTAAATGCCCCATCCTCATTTGTGGTTAAGACGGCATTACCATCGTTAAATGGTGCATCATTGACTGGAATAACATCGACATTTAGTGAGCCTTCCGCGGTGCTTTCCCCATCGCTGATTTCATAAGCAAGCTCTACTAGGCCATTGAAATCTTGTGAGGTTACTAAGTGATACATACCATCGGGCTGTTGTTGCAGTTGAGCATTTTGTGGTGATTTAACGCTGATACTGTCTAGCGTGAGGTCGTCACCATCTAAGTCACTTGCTTGCGCCAAAATGTATTCTGGGTCAATGACCATGACTTGGTCTTCTTCACCTAGCATTTCAATTGCTGGCGCTTGCGGTATGTCATTGACAGCCGCAATGTCAATGTTGCCCTCAACTGGCGTTAGATCTGTTCCATCATCTACATTGAAGCTAAATGGAACATCACCATTAAAGTTATCTGTCGGGGTGAACGTCCAAGTACCATCGCTATTGTCAACCAACGAACCGAATGATTCATCAATCGATAGGTCTGTTGCTATTAGGCTGTCCCCGTCAATATCCTGTGCGTGTTTCAACAAATCTTCTTGAGAAATGATGATAGCGTTATCTTCCGTACCCTGTAGATTCACAGGATCGGACGTTGCTGGGTCATTGATTGGATTAACCGTGAGATCCGCGTTTGCGACAATGGTTTCAGTGCCATCAGAAATATCGAAGTTTAGGTCAATGTCTCCATTGAAATTGGCATCAGGTGTGATGGTAACGCTACCATCTTCGTTTGTCGTGACGGTCGCATTGTCTCCGGCGCTTAGGTTAGCCGCCATGAGGTTGTCACCGTCAACATCTGATGCTTGAGCTAGCAATTGCTCTTGTGTCAGAGTAATTGAACCATCTTCGTCAACGCTGTAAGCCAGGTCGCCAGAGACTGGCGCATCGTTCACGGCAATCACTTCGATGCCAGCGGTAGTATCTGCCGTCGCACCATCTTCATCTACAACGATAACGTCTAGAGATACATCGCCGTTGAAGTTTTCGTTTGGTGCAAAGCTGTACGTACCGTCGCCATTATCCGTGAAGATACCGTCTGTGCCGGAGTAAGACACATCACTAACACTC
>NZ_JAMKMS010000046.1 GCF_023634655.1 Vibrio methylphosphonaticus
ATTATGTAGTACGAATTATGTTGAGTGGTTTGCCTTGGCCGGCATGCTGTAAAGGGTGGGCGAGAGAATTGCTCATTGTCGGCTGTATAGCCGTACATGCTAGGAAAGAGAATCGCTTTACAAATTTAGCCCGTAACATAATTCTGACAATGCGTATTAAAAATACGTTTATGATGAAGCTGTTTTTTTAACCTATTTTGTTGACTTGTCTTAGATTAGTGATTAGTCTCCTACCACTTTTTCGTTTTTCCGTTTATAGTAATTGTATAAATGGATTATTTTTGTTCAGTTAGTCTGAATAAAAGAGTGAGGCGTTATGAAAAGAAATCAGCGCAATCGCAATATGGAAGTTAACCAAGAGCTCGAGCATCGCTCTGATAATGCGAACAAAAACAAACAGTTACTTGTCTCTGGCAAGCAAACCAAAGCATCTATTCGAGCGGCTTTAGTTGCAGCCATTTCAGAAGCTCAAGCATCTGCTGTTGATGAAATTCGTGTTAACGTTGAGCGTGACAGCAACGCTCACCGTTTGGTAATGTGACATATTGTTGCATAAGATGTTAAAATGAACCCTTCAACTTGATAAGAAGGGTTTTTTTGTGCCTATAAAAAATGTGTACTTGCATAGCAGCTTCTTAAATGGCTCAAAAAATAGTGATTTATTCAAAGACTTAGGTAGCTTTGACCTTTCGGATCCTACTTCAGATGACTTCAAACATTTAGATGTAATTGTTGATTTTGTTGATAAGGTATTGAAGGATGAAAAGTTACCAGGAAGAAATAAAAAAAGTTATCCTCCAAAAGAGGTTTATCATTATCACGTTGGACCTTACTCTCAAAGTACTTTCTACAATTCTAAACGATTATCTGAAGCTTTTGAAAATCACAAAGGTGCCACGTCAGGACCAGTGATTCATTACTCCCTACAAGGTTCGGAAGATCTGATTTTACTCGGTTACTCACCAGTTTTTCATGAACCTTTCCCTCGCATCAACGACAAGAACAATATTTTGCGTTCGAGAATAAAATTGACTTATCCGACGAGCGATCTGTTTTGCGCAAGAAAAAGACTGCTTGGTGATAGTGATGCAGACGATGGCGAATTGTAATTCCTCGTTATTATGTTTGACGCAGCAGGCCTTGGGCAAAAAAGCTGAGCTAAGCTGTTTGCCAAAGGCTGCGTAGCAACGCAGGGTACACTATCTTTAATAGTGTACTCTTGTCTAAATATTAGACACTCTACTTAACGTCTTCTTCCTTCAAGTCCTTGAGACTTTTATCAATTAAAGCCCTCAAAATTTCAGGTACGGTTACCGGCTTCGTTTTTTTGATGGTTATCTCAACAGCCTTTTTCTCTAGCTCTCTCCAGCGTGGATCATCGAGTCTTAATGTTGGCATTATTAATAGTCCGTATTTTACGTGCGAGTCACATTGCATCATTGTAACTAAGTCACAAATCAAAATGCATCATTTATTGCTTTGTCACATGTGACGATGTATAACTAAATCACCCAAATCACATGTGACAATGTTACCTATGATAGATATGCTCAAAATATCAGTGCCTTTTAAGACCGATTTTTTGCTTAATACGCAGCAAAATTCGGCAGGTGAGTTTGTCTCATATGTTGATATAAAGGAGTGTTCAAGAAGGGGAATTGGTCTGGAAGCCAAGGTTGTTCATTTTACTGGTGACAGTGCGTTGGATGAGCTTGAGGTAGCCGACTTACGTCATCCATATCAGTCTCTTCCAACCTCATTTACTGGAATGGCTTTCAAGATTTTTCAAGGAACAAAACTTCGGGATGCTTGTGTCGAGTTGAAAGCATCTCCCGCAAAGATTCTTCAAGGGCATAATGTTTACGGCACTACACAGATTGCTGTTGGTGCTTTTGAAATGCTGATGGCACTTTTTAATTCCTACCCAAGTTTTTATGAAATGCTTGATGTTAAAGGATCTCTTTTGGATCTAATTGACTGCACATTCTCAGCTAAGGCTAAAACTGAACTTCAAGCAAAACAGGTTATCAATCAACTTAAATCGATATCTAACAAACAGATGCGCGCGAGTGTTCGAAATGAACATGAAACGACTTGTTATTTTAGCCGAGGCTCTCGGCATGTTGACCGTAAAGTTTATTTAAAAGGTTGTGAGTTCAATCGCCAACTCAACAAACTCCGAACGCTAAACGAAAAAGGCGATCATTCGAATGATAGGGTTATTGATGTAATGTCCGACCCAAAATTAATCAACTTCGCTCGACACCTCATCCGTTTCGAGGCGAGTGCCAAACGTAGATACTTAGACGAATTTGACGTACCGAAAAATTTATTTGAAGCATGTAGATATCAAATTGAATACGAGAAAGATGGACGATGTTTAATCGCTGATATTTGGAGTAGAGCATTTTCTCCGCTGATGGAGTCACTAAAGGGTCAAAAAATGAATGTATTTAATGATGAACAAGTACATAACCGACTAAAAATGAAATACGGTAAAACCACACCAAAAGGCAATAGATCATACGCAAAAGCAGACCGTGTTTTCCGCCTGTATCGTTCACTCGTATCTGATGGCTACGAAGCGGTTAAATCTTCTTACTCTACCAGAGCCACTTTCTACAACAATTTGAATCTACTACTTGAAGCAGGATTTGCCAAAGCTCAACTCCAGAACTTGCAGGGTAACGGTAAAGATAACGTTGTTCCGCTTCTTCAAGTAATCGCAATTGATTTTAGTCAGCAACGACCGTCTGACTGGGTTGAACCTAAAGCGGGGGATATCACCAAACTTTACGGTCTAGAAGATAGCGTAATTAGCTTAGTCGCATAGGAGAATAGCATGTTGAAAATTGAGATCTTTCCGGAAAACCAAAATATTGAAACTCGCTCGATACCCTCGAAAGATAGTAAACCACCTCGCGAAATTTATGAGCAAGTCGCTTACGCTCATTTAGGCGGTAAGTTCCCAGTTGAAATGAAAATTGGTTTAGAAAAAGGGCAAGTAGCATATGTTGCAGGACTTTACACCTTACATCCCTCTAGCTTTGCTATTAATCAGTACGGCAATTTGGAATTAAAACGCTTTGGAATGATTATCGAGCCAATTACTAACAAATAATAGGTTGACCCTACAACTGCGCCAACAGCTATAGGGTCTATCATAATC
>NZ_JAMKMS010000047.1 GCF_023634655.1 Vibrio methylphosphonaticus
ACTTAAACAATACTTTAACGTTGTCGGTAAGCGCGGACTCATCAATGTAGCCGATAGCGTTAGCATCCGCCGCGACGGTGCTGACTACCGCTCCGAAGTCAGCAACCTGCACTGGCGCTTCGGCTTTACCGGTAAAGACAAGGCGAGACCATGCCGATTGAAGTTGCGATTCAGAGCGCCCAGTTGCGGCATCATGAAAGGCGATACGTTGTGCATCACCATCTTTTAGCTCAACTAAGTTGGCCGTTTGACCATTATTAAGTTGAGTTTTTTTGCCTAAAAAGAGTTGCTTGATTTCGCCGCTTGTTAAAGCATCTACACCAGCGGGGTTGCCAATGACGACAAAGCCCGCGTGAGCGTTAAAAGACAAGAGGCCTGTAAGCACTAAGGCTGTCTTTTTTTCATAAATTTCTCCTTAGAATACAAAGTCTACAGTGGCGGAATAAACCAATGAGTTCTTTTCATTGATTGAACCATCAGTGGTATTAATATTGCCTACCAAGCCGCCAGAGGTGTCGCGGTAATCAACATAAGTGACATCAAGTTTAAGCGCCATATTTTGCGCAAAATCCCAACGAGTGCCGGCTGAATAGGATAAACGCTCAAAGTTATTTAGAGTTTGTTCTGCGAAATGTAATTCTGGTGGGGTACCAGGTACAGCCGAGTCACGTTCATCGTTGTCAGTTGTTTTATTCCAGCCCATTGAAAAGTATGGCATTACGCTATCAATGCGATAGCCGACTAAACCAGACACAGCGCGGACGTCTGAATAACGACCTTCAAGTTGCATGTCCATACCTTCGATAACCGCAAGGAAATCTCCGTTATCATACTGAGCACCTAAAGAGATAAATGATGCATTTTTATCATCTAAGATATGTTCGGCATAGTCGCCTGGAACCGTTAAGTTACTAGGTGCTGAGTAGCTTGTTTTTGCCGACACATAAGAGCCTCGGAACGTAAAGTCATCAACATACCAAAGGGCAGTTAAACCAACGGTCTGGTTAAGATCAACTTCACCCCAAGTAGAATCACGCTCTTCTACCTGAGAAACGCCTGCAAAGGGTTGAATTTGCAGCGTTGTTTCGCCAATAGAAAAAGGAATTAAAAGATCTGCACCAGTGTAACTGTTGATGATAATGTGCTCGTAAACCTCTTGAGAAGGACGAATCATCGGGTAGGCATAACCGACATCTAGGTAGTCTGAGTACATGAAAAGCGGGGTGCGCATTTTGCCCGCACGAGCCGTAAAGCCATCGAATTTATACGATAGGTATGCCACTTCGATGGTTGGCTCGAAGTCATAACGACCATTGGCGACAAGCTGTGTAGTGAACTTGGCTTTGTCATTGATATCAAAGTCAAATTGAATACCACCAATGGTATCTTGCTTAGTATCAGCTCGTTCGCTGGTGTAACCAGCATATCCTGCATCATTGTTAGATTTACCAATACCAACAGAACCAAAACCACTAATTTTTATATCATCCAAGCTAGCAGCGCTAGCGCCAAAGGATAGCGCGATTAAAGAAGCAACCACTGTTTTTTCATTACAAACTCCATAAGTAACGTACTATTTTTTATATTTAGGCAAAGCGAGCAGTCAGCTGATTTAAATTGCTTGTGATCGTATTCATTTCCAGAGCAACTTGATTGACATGCTCGACCGCCTCAGAGGTCGATCTCGCCATTTGAGAAATGTCACCAATCACTTCTTGTATGCGGGAAGATGAGTTTTCTTGCTGTTCGGTAGCGCTTGCAATATTTTCATTTCGTTCGTTAATCTCGACCATGTCCGTCGTGATTTGTCGCAGAGATTGCTCTGCGACAAGGGATTGCTCAACGCAGGCTTCTGCTTTTTCAGCACTCTCTGCGATAATGGTTGCAGCCGTGCGGGTTTGATCTTGAAGCTGTACCAAGACTTGCTGAATCTCTTGCGTTGAGGTTTGTGTTCTGGATGCCAGCGTTCTTACTTCATCAGCTACAACTGCGAATCCTCGGCCTTGCTCACCGGCACGAGCGGCTTCTATCGCTGCATTTAATGCAAGCAGATTGGTTTGTTCTGCAATCGAACTGATGGAATCTAGGATCGAGCCAGCGCTTTGTGCATTAGTGTCGAGTTGACGTACAACGTCTGAGGCTGAGCGAACATCTATTGTTAGGTTTTGAACCGATTTGATCGTCTGATTGACTTGCTCTTCACCGCGCTGTGCCTGAATGTTGGCGCTTTGCGCTGATGCGACAGTATCATTCGCATTCATGGCGATGTGTCTGACACCCTCAAACATTTGGTTAAGTGACTCGGTCGCTTCATCGACAGCAAGGTGTTGCTTTGTGGTTAGTTGATTAGAGTCTTGGCAAGATTGTACTAATGTATTGGCAATGGTGTTTAGCCCTTGGACATTCTCTATTGTTGCCGTTACGTTTTGTTGCAGCTGCTCGACAAAAGCATTAAACGAATGGGCAAGCTGCGCGAGCTCATCACGTTTGTCATGAACAAGACGGACGGTTAAATCACCGTCACCTTCAGCAATATCACGCATTTTATCACTAATATTTTTGAGATCATTGCGAATACCTTGCACAACAAAGAAACCAAATATGCTGAGTAACGTTAAGGCAATGCCGCCAATTATTAACATATAACGTTGAGATTGAGCGTTTTCGTTTTCTAAGGTCTGGACAATAAAATCAAATTCATCAGAACGCTGCTCTCTAAAATCGACCATATCATTAGATAAAGTGTCTAGTATCTTATGATTTTCAGCCGCCAGTGATGCTGCGCGAGATAAATCTAATGTTCCTTGTATCATTTTAAATGCAACATCATACGTGCCATTATAATATTTGCTGGCAGTTTTCTCTAAGCGTTCTACTGATAAAGATAGTGAAGGTTGTAAGAGTTTTTGTTGTTTAAAATTAGATAGTAAGCTATCAAATGTTAATTTATTTTGTTCAAGTAACTCTTCATCACCTAGCGTCACAGCAAGGTTAAATCGCTCGGCAATTTGGTCTAAAATAACCGTGTTGAGTGTGGCTGAGCTCATTATTGGATAATAATTATCCTTTAATTGTGCCACTAGTTGAGTATTGTGGGTCA
>NZ_JAMKMS010000048.1 GCF_023634655.1 Vibrio methylphosphonaticus
TTCTTCGCTGTGTCAAAACTTCTAGTCATTCTCTAAGTTATAAATTTCCACCTACGGGACACACAAAAACACTCAAATACCATGGTGAAGCAGCATCCATATTTGGTTCCACTTCCAAATGATTTGACTTTTCTGAGCCCAAAACCCTACTTACAATTTCAACTAACAGATCTTTTTCTCTCTTTTCCTCTATATCCCAGTATATTTTATAGCCAAAGTGAGAAAATGAAGAAGTGGAAAGTTTGGTGGCGGGGATTTTTCGAACCCTCACAAAGCCAGTTGTATTCGTGCTGTTTTTTATCTCCTCAGCGATCAAGTTTGCTTCTGCTTTGTTGTTCCTAAACGAGGACTCACACCACAAAACATCAAAGTCCCATTCCCCCCATTCGTGGTCAGAGGCGATTTTATTTCGACTTGATAAATCTCTTGATGCGATTGCCTCATCCTCTTTTTGGAATTTATTCTCAGACACCCTTATAGCTCGAGCGTCATCGGCAACATCTTTAATATTGGATTGCTCAAACAACGCTAACAATGGGCCTCGGAGTTCATCATCCTCGACCATCACAACGACTAACGACTTTGCAGCCTCTTGGTGTTTTTTTGATTCACTGAGTGAATCAAGAACCTCTTCGTACACTTTCCACTCAATTTCTCTTCGTTGTTTGAGCTCTTTAAGTGCTTGTTCGCTCTGTTTAACTGCGTTATCAACTTCTGCGATTCTTTCGTTTAGAGTTTGACTTTGCTCTCTCTGTTCCGGTTCTACCCAGAAGCTAAGGTAAGCTGCCATGCACGCAGTTACCAGCGTAACTATTGGGGTAAGAATCTTTGAGATGATATTTGAAAGATTGTCCATTATGTACGAACCTTTGTGCTTGCTAAATCTTTTATCAGGCGCGGTATATAACTTTCTCCGTCAGCGTCAAGTCGATGATTGTCCGCAACGTCAAGTATGTTGGATGTGTTAGAGATGAATACCTTCAAAGCCGCTACACGTTGGTCAAACCATGATTGGGATGAGGTATCTGTCTTCTCTTCAGATAAGATAACTCTGTTTCCAGGATGGCTGTAGAAAGGTTCGGGGGGAACATGTGGTACGACATCACCAAAATTCACAACTCTAAAGTGTGGTCCGGTAACTCTTGCATTTAACTTTTCTTCAAAAATCCCATTGCCAGGTCTAGGACTTGCAAAAGTGTATATACCATACACTGTATAGCTATTTTCAATTAACATACCTGCAAATATCGAGCAGAGCGCACCGCCTAAGCTGTGCCCTGTCACCCAAATTTTTTTTCTTAATAGGTCAGTACGTTCTATGATCTTGGTTAATCCAATAACCGTTGGAAACAAAGCGTCTTGAAAGCCTTCGTGAACTTTCGTGCCTTTCATTGGTCCTGGGTCATAAACTGCTTGAAAATTAGCAAACCAATCTTTTAGTGATTCACTACCTCGAAAAACCACAATTATGTTGTCGTCATTTGACATTACAAAACATTGAGTATCTATATCGGGCTGTTTTATGACGTTAATAAATCCATCAAAATTATAATTCCAGCCGGCTACCACTACAGGGACTCTTTGCTCGCTTTCATACGCTAAACTGCAAGCTATAGCTAAAGAAAGAGAAGTCCTTTCATCATACTCAGTTTTGGCAAAAACACCTTCAAAATCTGTAAAATGCTCCATGGTTTAAGTCCCTATATTTCATTGGTGCCAGACCGACGGTCTAGAGTAATTTGAAACGCTCCGTTTTAGTCCCAATAATTTCTCCGTTTTTGTAGTTTGCTTTACAGAGAATTAGCTCTACATTATTTGCTTCAAATTCAATAAACCCCCAGTTGTGGACATCATCTATTGCCCACGGTAGCCCAAGTTTATTAATTGAAATTCCAGATGATACTAGTTCATGGCAAGGCCGTTTTCTTTTTTTAGGAGGATAATAGCGATTTTTATGTATGTCTCCAGCAACCCAGAAAACATTGCTGCTACAAGCCTCTACAGCTTCACAGAACTCTTCGAACTCTTCTTCGTATTCCGAAAAATGTTCAGAGCCAGCCGTCATGGTTAGACCTGAGCAGATAAATGTATGAGAGAGATCATGTTCGAGTGCATCAAACAAAAACTGTTTTTGCTCTTCACCTAGCATAGATTTTCCGTATGAAGGGCTTTCGAGGGTATTTGGTCCACGGTATTGAGGCGAGATTTTGTCTGAATAACTGCGTACATCGAGGATGATAAATCGTGCAACTGGGTTACCATTCGGTAAATCTATATATCTGTAAATTGGTGCGCCATCATCAGGCTCATGTAACATCCATTTTTTGAAAAGCTTCATCGAAGCACTTTTCTTATCTTGAGGAACGTCATTTCCTTTGGCGTCGTTCCAAGCAAAATCGTGGTCATCCCAAGTTGCAAAAAATCCACCTTTCGCTCTCATTTCATCAGTCAAATTTTTAAAATGGGGAACTGAAAATTGAGCAGAGTATTTGGCTTCCATTCTATTTTCAAAAGCGTGACAAGATAACTTTTTAGGTGATCCTACCGGTTCATTACCAATAATACCGTAATCCATATATATATTGTCACCTAACAAAAATAGGTAGTCAGGCTCTTGATTTTGGATTTCTTTCCACTCAGGCTGTTTCTCAGTTAGTGGTATATCTGGAAAAGCTTCGAAACGACAGCAAGAAGCAAAAGCAACTTTATACATATTTACCTCGCCTTGTCATTTTAAGTTCAAAATCGGGCACGGTTAACCAATTGTAAATGCAAATATTGGCAATCCTACACCTCACTACTAGATTTCAGTGCCATCCATACAAATGATAGAGTAGGATAATTTGACAGTTTTACAATTCGATTAACTAAATCAAACAAGCTTTGCTGTGAACTTACCCTCGTGTGATTACACTTCCTTAAACACATTGCAGGTATTAGGAATAATAACTTGAACTGGAGCTTGGTAATTAAGATACGACAGAATCGCTTGGTGAACACAATTGACGCGTTGGTATCGTAACTCACAATTGGACAGA
>NZ_JAMKMS010000049.1 GCF_023634655.1 Vibrio methylphosphonaticus
ATCAAAACCCTTTGGGTGTTGTATGGTTAAGCCTCACGGGCAATTAGTACAGGTTAGCTCAATGCCTCGCAGCACTTACACACCCTGCCTATCAACGTTCTAGTCTTGAACAACCCTTTAGGACACTTAAAGTGCCAGGGAAGACTCATCTCAGGGCTCGCTTCCCGCTTAGATGCTTTCAGCGGTTATCGATTCCGAACTTAGCTACCGGGCAATGCCATTGGCATGACAACCCGAACACCAGAGGTTCGTCCACTCCGGTCCTCTCGTACTAGGAGCAGCCCCCTTCAATCTTCCAACGCCCACGGCAGATAGGGACCGAACTGTCTCACGACGTTCTAAACCCAGCTCGCGTACCACTTTAAATGGCGAACAGCCATACCCTTGGGACCGACTTCAGCCCCAGGATGTGATGAGCCGACATCGAGGTGCCAAACACCGCCGTCGATATGAACTCTTGGGCGGTATCAGCCTGTTATCCCCGGAGTACCTTTTATCCGTTGAGCGATGGCCCTTCCATTCAGAACCACCGGATCACTATGACCTACTTTCGTACCTGCTCGAATTGTCATTCTCGCAGTCAAGCGGGCTTATGCCATTGCACTAACCACACGATGTCCAACCGTGTTTAGCCCACCTTCGTGCTCCTCCGTTACTCTTTGGGAGGAGACCGCCCCAGTCAAACTACCCACCAGGCACTGTCCGCAATCCCGATTAGGGACCAACGTTAGAACATCAAGCATACAAGGGTGGTATTTCAAGATTGCCTCCACACACACTAGCGTGCATGCTTCAAAGGCTCCCACCTATCCTACACATGTAGGGTCAATGTTCAGTGCCAAGCTGTAGTAAAGGTTCACGGGGTCTTTCCGTCTAGCCGCGGGTACACTGCATCTTCACAGCGATTTCAATTTCACTGAGTCTCGGGTGGAGACAGCGTGGCCATCATTACGCCATTCGTGCAGGTCGGAACTTACCCGACAAGGAATTTCGCTACCTTAGGACCGTTATAGTTACGGCCGCCGTTTACCGGGGCTTCGATCAAGAGCTTCGACCTAAGTCTAACCCCATCAATTAACCTTCCGGCACCGGGCAGGCGTCACACCGTATACGTCATCTTACGATTTTGCACAGTGCTGTGTTTTTAATAAACAGTTGCAGCCACCTGGTATCTGCGACTCCTAGTAGCTCCATCCGCAAGGGACTTCACCGCCAAGAGCGTACCTTCTCCCGAAGTTACGGTACCATTTTGCCTAGTTCCTTCACCCGAGTTCTCTCAAGCGCCTTGGTATTCTCTACCCGACCACCTGTGTCGGTTTGGGGTACGATTTCTTATAATCTGAAGCTTAGAGGCTTTTCCTGGAAGCATGGCATCAATGACTTCACTACCGTAGTAGCTCGACATCGTATCTCAGCGTTAATAGCGGTCCGGATTTACCTAAACCACCCGCCTACGTACTTGAACCTGGACAACCATCGCCAGGCCCACCTAGCCTTCTCCGTCCCCCCATCGCAATTATAAGAAGTACGGGAATATTAACCCGTTTCCCATCGACTACGCCTTTCGGCCTCGCCTTAGGGGTCGACTTACCCTGCCCCGATTAACGTTGGACAGGAACCCTTGGTCTTCCGGCGAGGAGGTTTTTCACCCCCTTTATCGTTACTCATGTCAGCATTCGCACTTCTGATACGTCCAGCAGCCCTTACAGACCACCTTCAACCGCTTACAGAACGCTCCCCTACCCCACATAATAAATTATGCAGCCGCAGCTTCGGTGTATAGCTTAGCCCCGTTACATCTTCCGCGCAGGCCGACTCGACTAGTGAGCTATTACGCTTTCTTTAAATGATGGCTGCTTCTAAGCCAACATCCTAGCTGTCTAAGCCTTCCCACATCGTTTCCCACTTAGCTATACTTTGGGACCTTAGCTGGCGGTCTGGGTTGTTTCCCTCTCCACGACGGACGTTAGCACCCGCCGTGTGTCTCCCGGATATTACTTACTGGTATTCGGAGTTTGCAAAGGGTTGGTAAGTCGGGATGACCCCCTAGCCTTAACAGTGCTCTACCCCCAGTAGTATTCGTCCGAGGCGCTACCTAAATAGCTTTCGGGGAGAACCAGCTATCTCCAGGTTTGATTGGCCTTTCACCCCTAGCCACAAGTCATCCGCTAATTTTTCAACATTAGTCGGTTCGGTCCTCCAGTTGATGTTACTCAACCTTCAACCTGCCCATGGCTAGATCACCTGGTTTCGGGTCTATATCCAGAGACTGAACGCCCAGTTAAGACTCGGTTTCCCTACGGCTCCCCTAAACGGTTAACCTTGCCACTGAATATAAGTCGCTGACCCATTATACAAAAGGTACGCAGTCACCCAACAAAGTGGGCTCCTACTGCTTGTACGTACACGGTTTCAGGTTCTATTTCACTCCCCTCACAGGGGTTCTTTTCGCCTTTCCCTCACGGTACTGGTTCACTATCGGTCAGTCAGTAGTATTTAGCCTTGGAGGATGGTCCCCCCATATTCAAACAGGATATCACGTGTCCCGCCTTACTCGTTTTCACTGATTATGATGTGTCGGTTACGGGGCTATCACCCTTTACTGCGAGACTTTCCAGACTCTTCACCTGCATCATTAAAAGCTTAAGGGCTAGTCCAATTTCGCTCGCCGCTACTTTCGGAATCTCGGTTGATTTCTCTTCCTCGGGGTACTTAGATGTTTCAGTTCCCCCGGTTTGCCTCATTAACCTATGTATTCAGTTAATGATACGTGCTTATGCACGTGGGTTTCCCCATTCGGAAATCCCAGACTCACAGGTTATTACTACCTAATCTGGGCTTATCGCAAGTTATTACGTCCTTCATCGCCTCTGACTGCCAAGGCATCCACCGTGTACGCTTAGTCACTTAACCATACAACCCCAAAAGGT